>NZ_AP031498.1:4377444-5624926 GCF_042854845.1 Maricurvus nonylphenolicus
AAGCATCACTGGAATCATCAACTCCATCATTGTCATCATCGGTATCAGCATTATTACCAATACCATCCCCATCGGTATCCAATGCTTCGGATGCATCTAATGGGAATACGTCTGCATCATCATTAACGCCGTCATTATCATCATCGGTATCAGCGTTATTACCTATGCCATCGTTATCGGTATCGATAGCTTCACTGGCATCCAACGGGAAAGCATCAGCACTGTCGAGAACACCGTCATTATCGTCATCAGTGTCAGCATTATTACCAATGCCATCACTATCAGTATCGATACTTTCAGTGGCATCTAGCGGGAAGACATCACTGACATCATCAATACCATCATTGTCATCATCGGTATCAGCGTTATTACCGATACCATCGCCATCTGTATCAATACTTTCACTGGCATCCAGCGGGAAGGAATCAGCGCTATCCTGAACGCCGTCGTTATCATCATCCGTATCAGCGTTGTTACCAATACCATCGCTATCGGTATCAACACTTTCAGCAGCGTCGAACGGGAAGGCATCAGAAGTATCTGCACTGCCATCATTATCATCGTCGGTGTCAGCATTGTTGCCGATACCGTCATTATCGGAATCTATAGTTTCCGAGGCATCTAACGGGAATTGATCACTGGCATCATCTACACCATCACCATCATCATCGGTATCAGCATTATTACCAATTCCGTCGTTGTCGGTATCGAGGGATTCTGAAGCATCAAGCGGGAAGGTATCGCTGGCGTCTGCAACACCGTCGTTATCATCATCAGTATCAGCGTTGTTTCCGATACCATCGGCATCGGAATCTAGAGCTTCCGAACTATCTAATGGGAAGACATCTTCAGCGTCGTTAACGCCATCACCATCATCATCGGTGTCAGCGTTATTGCCAATACCATCGGCATCAGTATCGATAGTTTCGCTGGCATCCAGCGGAAATAGATCACTGGTATCGGCAACGCCGTCATTATCATCATCGGTATCCGCATTGTTGCCAATACCATCATTATCCGTATCAACAGATTCTGCCGGATCCAGCGGGAAAGTATCGACATTATCATCAACACTATCGCCATCATCGTCTGCATCAGCGTTATTACCAATGCCATCGTTATCGGTATCGACATATTCTGAAGCATCTAACGGGAAGGCATCACTGCTATCGGCAACTCCATCATTATCATCATCGGTGTCGGTACTATTGCCAATTCCATCACCGTCGGTATCAAGTGAATCAGTCGGATCTAACGGGAAGGCGTCACTAACATCGGGAACACCATCATTATCGTCATCAGTATCAGCGTTGTTACCAATACCATCCCCATCCGAATCTACTGATTCACTGGCATCATATGGGAAGGCATCACTAGCGTCTGTAACACCATCGTTATCATCATCGGTATCAGCGTTATTGCCTACGCCATCACCATCGGAGTCTTGCGATTCAGAGGGGTTATACGGAAAGCTATCGGCAATATCCGGTATACCGTCATTATCATCATCGGTATCGGCATTATTACCGATACTATCATTGTCAAAGTCGCCGGACTCATTGGCATCCAACGGGAATTCATCACTGGCATCAGGAACACCGTCGCTATCATCATCGGTATCTGCATTATTGCCAATTCCATCACTATCGGTATCGAGATACTCACTGGGGTCTAGCGGGAAGGCATCGCTGACATCCGCTACAGTATCATTGTCATCATCTGTATCGGCATTGTTACCAATGCCATCCACATCAGTATCTTCAGATTCCGAAGCATCCAATGGGAAGGCATCACTAGTATCCAACACCCCGTCGTTGTCATCATCGATATCTGCATTATTGCCAATACCATCAGCATCGGAATCGATAGACTCTGAAGCATCTAACGGGAATGCATCACTGGCATCAGCAATACCGTCATTATCATCATCCGTGTCGGCATTATTACCTATACCATCAGCATCTGTATCAAGTGTTTCGTTAGGGTCATTCGGGAACGCATCATTTAGATCGGGTGTACCATCGCTATCTGTATCCAAATCAAATGAGGTGAATAGAATATTGTCTATCCAAGCTGAATCCTGCCCCAATGCATCCAGTACACTTTTTTGGTAACGCCAACTTAGGGTGTGCATTCCCGCAGAAAGTGTCACAACATAGGTATCCCAATCCTGGTTACCGGATACCTTGTGCTGTTCAACACCGTCAATCAAAAATACCAGTTCATCCTGGCCTGACTCACTATCTACCTTATGATCGAACCTAAACTCACCGCCGTCGAACAAGGCCGTCATTTCTATTGATGTTTGTTCAGTATCACCAATGGCACCCGCCCGTAAACTAAAGTCACCTTCAGCGCTTTCATCATTAACCACTTGCCAGTTGGCACTGCCTGATAATACCCAACCTGCTGGTAAAGCTTCGTCTTCCAGGCTTGCTATATAGGTTTCTAATGCAGAAGGAATTGATCCAGAATCAAATACATCGGTGCCATGAACCAGCTCCAGGAGATTATCAAAGCTATCATTATCAATATCGCTGTCGCAGGCATCTCCCATACCATCCGCATCTGTATCTGTTTGGCTTGCATTCGGCTCTTCCAAACAGTTATCCGATGCGTTAACAATACCGTCGTTATCCAAATCAGCATTTGCCTCTAGCGGTGCATCAACGACCGTAATGTTGTAGCTGCCTAGAGCCAACAGCCCTGAGAGATCCGCATCGGCACGAACGGTTACATCTGTAAGGTTAGTGGCAAGTTCCAGACCGGAATAATCCGTTACGAGTACCTGCCCCACATCTAAACTGGTTAGACTTTCTATATCGGCTTGGGTGATTTTGGAATATGCGGCATGCCCTAACTGGCGATTGATTGCGGCGTGTAAACGCTCATCGGCAATAGTAATAACGGGGGCACTGGCAAGTGTATTCAAGCCAAGAATATGGGCCAGAGCGGTAACGGCATTGGCTGTCGCCAGGGTATCGCCCCAATCCCCTTGTGAGACCTGTCGATTTAGAAGCTCTGTAGCCAAATTATCGACTACAGCATCATGGCCACTGAGTTTATACAGCGCCAGTGTCACTCTTGCTAAGGTTACCGGGTTTAAAGAGGCTAGATCGACACTATCAATATAGGTTTTTGCAGCGTTAACCGAATCCGTTACACCGGTACCTGTTGGTACATCCGCAAGCGCCAGCAAAACTTCGGAGGTAATCCACGGATGACTGCCGCCTGATTCAGCTGTCCCCCAGCCGCCATCAGGCAATTGATTAGCCACTAGATAGGTCAAAGCAGCGCCTCGATCACTGATACTGCCGCTTTCATGAAAGGCTCGTAATACTAAGGCGGATTCTAATGGGCTGCTGTAGTAACCCTTACTTAGCCCCCAGCCAGGTTGTTGGGTTTCACGTTTGGCAGTTTGGATAGATACTAAATCTGGAGAAAGGTTATTACCTCGCTCATTCAGAGCCAGGATTTTTCGTGATGTGAGGTCTGTGTTATGTGCGCTATGATTTTCGAGCCATGCAAGGCCGGAGTAATAGCTGCCATTACGTTGATTAGCGGCCCTAAGAGCTTCAATAGATGCTGCTGTATATACATAATCCAAGCCCCCTCCTGCTGCCCATCCACCCTCGCTAAGGCCCTGCTGTACTTGCAAGATACTAATAGCAGATTCAACTGAAAGTTTAACGTCCGCTTCATTAAGGGCTTTAGCGGGATTAGAAAATGAACCCAACATCCCATAAGCCACTAAGATTCTGTACAGCTTCCTACGCTCAAAAAACATAAAACTATCCCTAGCCACCAAACCCTTAAAAGTAGCTTATATTTATTATTAAATGACCCTACCACTAAACATTCAGAACAAAAATGAGAGACTTAAGGGTCAATTAAATAAACAATCAACAGAAGTAATGTAAAAAGAATAAAATTCAATAAATACTTCCGTACATATACTTTAAACTTCGAGTGTTTCTCAACCCCATCAACTTCTTTGATGATTTTAGAGTCCTCATAATGATAGAAAGAAGTTCCATCAGCGTTATAAGTTTCAAGGTTATCCCCTCTAACCCGTGCATTTAAACTATCTGCTAACCGCACTAAAAACTCCAATGTCTCTTGCGTTGGATTAACTGCCCACACTCGACCATCATAATAAGAGACACTGAACTTATTCCCGGAAATTTCATTTAAAACAGAAACAAGATTACCCGAAATCCTAAAAGCGTAACCTGCCAATGATTTAAACGCTTCCTCAAGTTCTTTATCTGTAAATACGCTATTCGTAGAAGACCTAATAAGATTAACGTGATATCCCATTTTTATTACTCAACAATAGCTTAGAAATATTTCTTATTTTGAGAACACATCTCGAATTAAATAATCCCCAGAACTACTTGAATAGGTTGGCAACGTATCACCTCCGTTCAAAAAATAATCTCCCATCTGCAATGTAAAAGTTGAGACACCACCCCCCAAGCTAAGTGGCTTAACATTTGTCAACCCTTCTCCGACCTTATATATAAGCGGTATACCAGTACCAAAACCCTCTGCATATTTATTAACATGGTTTCCCCACTGCCCAACAGTTGTAAGATCAGCCCACACGTTACTACCAGGCCAATATAAATCAGGTTGAAGTCCTCTGGCTCCATTAGAACCTCTAAAGGCATTTTCAGCAATCGAACTTAATCCAGTTAAAGAATCCCCGACGGTTCTGTGAATTCTTGAACCTTCCAAGGCGGCCCCCCAAGGGACATCAAAAGTGGTAGCTGCATTTTTTGCAGCGATATTTGCTTCCTTAGCCGCAACAGCAACGTCGGACCCTATTTTCACACTATCAACAAGACCATTCCCTGCCCGATAAGCTTTTAATCCCGCGCTTGCTCCAGCAGGAAGAAACGGAACTGCAGTTGCAAATAAATCATATCCCAAACCTATAGCATCAACTGCTGCCCAGCCCCAGTCTTCATTACTAATATTGTACGCAAGTGAAGCGCCACCCAATGCGACATTAAATCCATCCCAAGGAGTTTCGGCCAAATGCCCTTTCGGATCATTATAAAGAACTGGATTATTACCAACATAAGCGTAGAAATTAACCCCCCCTATAAATCCAACGGGATCCTCAGAAAAAAAACGGCCCAACTCAGGATCATAGTATCTTGCGCGATAGTAGTAGAGATCAGTTTCAATATCCGCTTCTCGACCAGTATATTGCATAGCATTAAAGCTAGAACCGGTATTAACCAGTGACTCACCAAAGGGGCTAAATCTTAACTGCTGAGCCAAATCACCTTTATGGTCAGAAACGGCTACAAGCGAGTTAACTTGATCATGATGATAGGTGCGGTTTTCAAGTACACCCTCACCGTTGCGCTCAAATCCATTAACAATCTCATCAACCACTACACCACGGAGATAACTAGCCTGGAGGGTATCATCATTGTCATATACAGATTCCAGATGCTCCGCTTCGAGGTAATATTGTTTAGCTTCCGTACCCGCCTGCTTGCCAATGCGGTATGCGTTATTGTCGTATTCAAAAGTGACATTATCAGCCATACCCGCTGGATTCATAACAGACGCCAGACGCCGCTGATCATATTCAATATGCAATAGCTGATCATCTTGACCATTAAACTTAGCGGTCATACTGCCATTAACATCATAATCAAAGCGGTAGATTAAGGGGCCACTAAGGCTATCTTGTCTCACTTCATCCAGGCGATTGCCTAGCAAATATTTATAGTGCTGCACTCCAGCAGCAGAGGTTTTGGTAAGCCGGTTACCTACCACATCATAGGTATATGCAAAATCGTATGCATCGGTTGAAGAGTCTGCGGCTAACAGGCGATATGCAGGATCGTAATTGTATGAAATGGTTTCCGAGCCATTTAGCACCATTTCAGTGATATTACCCACCTTATCATGCTGATAAGTGCGGTCATCAATCACAAGGCCAGACACACCTATCTGTTTAACACCTGTAAGCAAGCCATCTTTAGAATAGCTATAAAGCGTTGCCGCTCCATTAGACAGAATTCTACTTAACAAGCGGCCAGCAGGATCGTAATGATAAGACGCCTGAAGATATACCGGATTACCCGCAGACATTGAAACCAAGCGGTTACTGCTATCGTAAACAAACTTTTGTTCTTCACCTTCAAAGGTTTGTTTTTTAATAACATTACCTACGCTGTCATATACCCAGGACATAACGCGACCAGAACGGCTATCTGTTTTGGATAACATACGGTGTGCAACATCATAGGTATATTGATAGGCATTGGCACCATACTGGGTTTTAACCAAGTCGCCATATTGATCATATACCTTCTGAGCAGTCACGCCATCGGTAAGATACTCTTCTTGTGTCAGGCGGTTAAGCTTATCGTAAGTGTAGCGTGTTACCTCGCCTAAACGGTCGGTATAAGTCAATCTATTGCCTGCTTCATCGTAGGTAATAGAGACAACTTTATCCTCTCCAGACTCGACGATAGGGTCAACAATGGTCGTTAAGCGCCCTAAATCATCAAATAAGAAGTTGGTTACTTGGCCTTTTGCATCTTCGACACTGGTTCGATTACCTAAGAGATCATAAGTATAAGCCGTAGTCTCGTTATTAGCATTGAGCGTTTTTACCAGCTGATTGAACTCGTCAAACTCGTTATACACACTTGCATTTTGGGCATTTAACGGCTGCTCTCCCGCAACTCCATTGGGATCAGTAACCCGCACCAAATTGCCATTTGCATCGTATTCATCGTATTGGGTTACACGGCCTTCCGGTGTTGTGTCGGAGACTTTTCTGCCAAGCGCATCATATCTATAGGTTATGCTACTGCCATTAGCATCTGTAACGCTAACTACTCTACCGGCTAAATCATATTCAGTGGTAACCGTGTATCCCTTTTCATCCGTAACATGAGTTCGCTGACCTTTAGCATCGTAGCGGTAGTACAGGCTGTTACCCAAGTCATTGATTACGCGGGTAAGGTTACCGGTTAGGTCATATTCGTATTGAATGGAAGCACCTGTTACATCCGTCGATTTGGTAAGACGGTCAGCTGCATCATACTCATTTTGTTCCGTAATACAGCTATGGTGATCAGGGTATTCAGGCACATGAATACATTGACTATGAATAGCAGTATTACCTTCAGCCAAGAGTTTATAACGAATGATGTTTTGACTTACTTTACCGTTTTTATCGAAGATAACTTCACTGATATTGCCAATAGGGTCGATCACTTTAGTGATTCGCCCTAAATCATCCACCATATACTCGGTAGTCAAAGCCAATAGCGTTGAATCTGTTGCACTGGTACGGCGGTATACGGTTGATTTTGTTTTACGCCATAACGCATCGAACTCATCATCACGTTTTATGGTTACACCACCACCTGTGATCAAGGTTTCCAGTGTAAATGAACCATCTGGAGCATAATTATAGTTATGAGTTGTCACCCTGGTACGTGTTGGCTGTGCAGGGTCAATATATTCGACTTTTTGCTTTAACGCACCATCGGCGTAGTACTGATATTCAAGCAAGGTTACATTGGCGTGCTGAACACCATTGACTGTTGCAGAATCTACGGTCGTTTTCTGTAACTTACCCGCTACAGCACCAGACGCGAGATCAGTCGATGCGTAATAATGGTGGTGAATGACATTACCGCTTTTATCTTTTATAGAGGTAATCTGCCCATGAATGCCGTAGCTATAATCGACGGTATTCCCCAGAGCATCTTCCTCCCGTGTTACCTGCCCGGAGGTATCCGAGGCAACGCCGGTTAGGTCGCGAGTAGAATGATAGGAGTAGCGTGTGCGCTCCCCCAAAGCATTGTATTTTGTAAAACGCAGACCATCTTCATTATTCTCAAACAGCATAATGCCTTTATTGGCATCCACCAGTTTGATTAATGCGCCATTGGCATCGTAATAATGCTCTGTGATATGACCGCGAGGGTTGGTGATACGTGTGCGATGCCTAAATAAATCATAGGTGAGAGACTCTTCACCACCCAGCTGATCAATGTAGTTATAGGCTCTACCGTCTTCATAGTAGCTAAAACGCATCGCCTTTTGTGTACCATCACGCTCTTGAGGGTGGATAATATCTTTTACGTAGTGAGTGCCCTCGTGATAGGTATACGCCATGGCATCATTTAGGGGGTTAACCACTGCACTAAGATTACCCTGCTCATACTGGTATTGCCATTTTCGTCCAGTCCAATCTTCTACCTGACTGAGACGCCCCACATTATCGCCTGACTCATAATAACTTAATACAAGACCGGTTCGGCCAGCCAATCCAAGGTTATCGGTAATGGTTACTAGCTGATTATTTTGATAGTTAAAGTTCAGCTGATTGCCGTAAGGATCGCGAATTTCATGCAGCCTGGCCGTTGAGCCTGGCACTCGCATATCCTGCCCCAGGCTATCAAAGATATAGGTCACACCATTCAAGAAAGTAATCGTGTGAAAACCTACACTTGGTGAATCTAACTGCAGCGGATTAAAACCCGCATAGGGTAATGTCGGTTGTGCCTGAGGGTCTTCATCATCCAGGAGGTAGTTGTGCTCACCGCCTCGCTCATCAACATAGGTGATGGATGATACTTTACCGTTTTCATTTTCTGGCGCTAAGGTTGTATCAAAGTTAGGGTATTGACCATAGTCATTCGACACTAACTTCATATTGTATGAATGAGTCCAGCCTTGACTTAGGGGGTAGTGATTCGGGTTGGTTGACCCCTCTCCAGAAGTTTTAGTCGGATTAGAATTATAGGTCCGGGTAAAGGTGTAGTTGATGCCCTTGCCGGGAATCTCTATATCCACCTCGTCATGGTACATATTACCTGTAACCGTACTGACGGGGTCCCAGGTTGAGGGGGTTCTGTACAAGTCGCTGTTTGCGATACTGATCAGGTTGTAATCAGTAAACACTTCATTGTTGAACTCGTTTATTGTTTGATTAAAGATGCTCTCAGTTAGTTGCCCCACATCCCAAGGGTCATATTCTGATATCAAGAACGATGAGTAATTTGCTGCGCTAACGGCTTCTAAACCCACAACATAACCACCACCCGCTTGAAGCCTTCCACTTTCATTCTGAATAATATAAGCAGAGCCTACAAGATCGCCACCTGTGGTATACCGATCTTCAATATAGATGTCAAAAAGGTAGCTTCTACTTGCAGCAATTTTTTCTGGTGTCTGCACATCGTAGTACCTTCCTCCCTCAGGAAAGTACATGCGTTTTCGTAGATTAGAAATAAAGCCGATGCCATGCTCATCTATTGGGTGTACAGAATTTTTATAATATATATTCTCAGAATCGAAGCCCTGCCCCCTATCAAGCATGCTTAGTAAATTTGAGTTATCTGTTGCAAATTGATTAAAACAAACTTCTAATTCTGTTAAAGCAACTGGAAAAGTTATATCTGTATGAGCAATACCACTACAATTCAAGTTGGTAGTTAAAGGCTGTATAGATACAGTTCCAGGAATGTCTGCATACAAGCCAACACCACCAACACTCATATGACCACGAACAGTTACGCCATATGATCCGAATGCTAAATTCGACTTCTCCTTAAGATAAAAAGTCTCTGTATCAGTGCTAGCATCATAATTAAATCCAAGAACCTCAAACTTACCTGAATTAGATCCAACCAACTCAAGTTTATAATAGGGCAGCTGGGATGTAATACCAGTCCTTTTAATAGTAAAGGTATTTAACCCTTGTTCCCATTCAATACCACCTTCCAGATAATTCTCAAAATTGTCATAACTTGAAAAGATGCTTGCAATATCATTATTGGCGTAATTTGAGTATACAGCGGCCAAAGGATCATCTTCAGAAAATCCACTTAGATCTTTTTTGAAGAAATAGAAACCCGCTTCTTCCGGGGTGCCTCCCGAATACTCCCAGGCAACCAAATCTCTTCCAAATATTGAATAATCTGTTAACGTAAAATCAGCAGGAACCGTTTCTGACACATCAAGATTAGCCAATGCAGAATCGACATTACTGATTTGAGCATCATTACGAATACTGACTAACTGCGAGCCGTCCTTGATTGCCTTCTGGAACCCCCTAACCGTTGAAATAGCGTCAAAGCCTGTAAGCTCCTGCCACACCTCATGCTCTAGAGATGAAGCAATATGACCAACAAACCTAAAAACATCACTGGAATATTCTTCAGCTTTATCGGCCTCCCAACTTCCGTTTACTCGAAGCCCCTTAAGGTCAATCAAGAGACCACCAGGCAACACCGAAAATGGCACCCCATCAACAACATCAATATCATAGTAAGTGCTGATAACCCCGGCGTATGCAGCAATGGGGGTCACGGCATTTTTTAGACGATTATATCTTCTCCCCTCTTCCTTCAAACGAGTGAGATAAACTGACTGAGCCGCATATAACAACCCACCTGTGAGTGCATTTTGAGCAGTCTTATGCAACAAAAATGAAATATCGCCATCACCAACAACCCCATCAGCATCTTCATCAACATAAAGATCACCATTAGTGTCACTAATAACAGGGTATTGCTTGTAAGATTCTAAAAGTTTGCTGTAAGCACGTTTTGCTTGTGTCCAATTTGAGGTTTCACCACCAGTGGCTATTAAATGATAACCGCCAGCAACCAATTGCTTATAGGTAACACTGATAGGTGAACGGAAAGGAGAAGCCTCAACTGATAGATAAATATTGAACAATAATTCTTCTGTGAATGGTTCGCTCACAACCCTTCCACTAGAGGCTGTACAACCGATATTACCTACAGCATACATGACGAAGCCAGACTCATCCCCCATCTCCATACTGAAATTACTGATGCCACCATTTACAGCCCAATTTACGGTGAGCTGCTGGGTACTTAAATCAGCTACGGAGTATTTAATAGGAGCAATAATATTCTGACACTCCTCTCCTTCAACTAAAGGCACAACATGAACCGAGACACTTTTATTCCAGTCATACTGTATTAATGGAGAATTATCATGCTCATCAATCGAATTGAACGTATTGATGTTGCCAACGACTTGATAAGGCAGTGATGAGGGAAGGAAGGCCAGTTTCTCTTCAATTACTTTTCCACTGTCTATAACATCTTCAAGCGTTACACCCGGATGATTTTCCCTTAAGTACCTTAATGATTGCTCTTCGTATATTTCTAGAGGGTTTTTATCCTTCAAAAGAGGGTCGCTTTCAGCGTTATAGTAAGCGTCATAATCGAATGCTACGTCTTTCAATAAATTTCGATATTCAGGCTGATATACTTTAAGCTTAAAAGAAGGGTCAAGATTAACCCAAATGCACTCAGCCCCCTCACTTGCGCATGCAGAAGGTGAAACATTAGCACCACGGTAATGAGAAAAATTGGCCAGCACCTGAACCCATACATGCTCAAAGGTAATGTAATCAGGGTCTGACTCATCAACAACATCCACCCCCTGATTCAGCAGGATAGACACCGCCAGACTTGTATTTTCTATGCCTAGCCAATTAGATAAATCTTCTCTTTTAAGTTTTACATTACCAACTGCATATCGAGCCTTTACGCCTACCGAACGGTACATGGCAATCAAGGTAGATGCCAAATCGACATCGTTACCTTCCATAGCCAGAAAACTGTTGATCGAATTACTACGCGCGCCGTGATATACGCTGTATTCTGCATTATTTCTCAAATATTCGTATATCTGGGCCAACCCACCTAATTCTGAAGCCTTCTTGTGGATAGCCAAAGCCTCACCAGAAAGAAACTTAGCCTCACGAGTTTCGCAAAGAAATACCTCTTGACCAGCATCAAGACAGCCATTTGCCCAAGCATTTGAGACAGACAAGCCTAAAATTAGAGTGAAGAATATCCTTTTCATCATTACTTCCTATAATGCTCGGTAATAGTCGAGATTGTGGGGTCAGCCTTTTTGTTATTTTCCTTCCTTTCCCACTTTTCAAGCAGCCTTTTTAGCTTCTTTTTCCTTTCGTTTGCCTTAGCAGACTCCAACTCACCCAAATCTTCCTCCAAGCTAGCTAGCATTTTTATCACACGCTCCTTTCTTGCAGATGCTAACTTTTCTTTATTCTTTCGATTTTTTTTCTTTTTCTCTATACGTAGATCTTCTTCAAACAACTGCCGTCTTTTCCTTAGCTTCTTTTTAACTTCTGCACTGGAAAGCCTTGCTAGCTTTTTTGCTTTTCTAGCTTCTCTTTTAGCCCTTTTATTTGCCTTTTTATTCGCTTTTTTATTGGACCTTTCGGTGACAAGCTCCCCCTGAGCATTAAATTCAGGAATATCCTCCTGATATTCACCAAGCTCCATTTGAGGTACAGAGAAAGATGCCAAATCCTGCTCTAGCATTTCACGCACCGCCACTACATCACTACGAATGTTATCGCTTTCGGATGTAAGCAAGGACTTCTCTTTTGCCCTAGATTTCAGAATCACAGCAGAAGCAGAGCGGAGTACTTTGAGTTCTTCAGAGGTAAATCCTTGTTTCTTCTCTTCAGAATACACCTCCACTGAAATGGAAAGCATATAGAGAACAACAAACAACGACTTTAAGAGATAGGAAGCATGGCAATTCATTTTGCACCAATTTCGTCCATGAGTTTTTAAATTCACGTCAAATATGGATTGAAATCCATTCGACTTAAAAGCTACTTCACAGAATAACCGTTAAATAGATCACAGAATTCTACAGACTGCTCAAAGCAAACACAATAAAGAGTTATTAAAAAGTACCAATCAATAACTGCGCAGCACGTTACTTACGTGCTACTAACTATTTATCACAAAAAAAACGGCGCTAGTAAGCGCCGTTTTTTTGCCTAGTTAACTCGAGGAATTAACGAGGTACAGCTTTCGAAGCGGTGTAAACATCACCCACAGTATCTCCACCTTTGGTGACTTCATAAGCGCCAGCTACAACATCGGCATCAGGCCCGAAGAAAGAACCCTGCATATAGCCAGAGTCGGCGCTGACAGAAGTTGAGATTAAGTGCTGGCCCTGGATTTCACCGTTAGCGGTAAAATCCATACCAGTCGCCAAACCTTCGCCACCAGTCACTGAAGCACTAAAGGACTCATTGCCAAAATTCACATCTATACTTACTGCCTGGCCAAAAGCAGCACTTGTGCCACGATAGTTAGCCTGAACATTTCCAGATATCATACTGGAGACATCATCCAAAGGAGTTAAGATCCCCGCAACGACATAATAATCTTCATTCTGTTGATCAAAATTTTCACGAAACTCTTTCTGATAAGAGTATTTTTCCAGTCGACCATTCCAGTAATCTTTTAATAAACTAGTATCATTCAATTCTGCCAAATTGATATCTGTCCTATCACTAGTTTTACCTCCCGAGGCACCAGGTGCACCTGAGACCACCTGATCCCAAGCTACGACAGTACTCGCTTTATTATCCCCTTTGATTTTAACAACAGTTTTGTGAGTTTCTCCTGCAGGTGATGCAGGATCATCCTGAGAACGTCCCTCGATACGCTCTGACAAAGTCTCAGTACCACCTGGTGTCGTCAAAGAAATATCTACTTGGTCATTCTTCTTGCCATCATCCTGTAAACCGAGCTTTACTCCACCAACGCCACTATAGGAAGTCTCGTCTTTTATCTTGTTCCAATCATTTTTCTTGGGTTTATTCTTCTTATTTAGATTAGGAACTTTTTCCCGATCACGGGTTGTGGAAGAAAAGTATCCAACAAACTCACTATCCTCAGTCGTAGGTAACTGAATATGTAGCTCAAGAGGTTGGGACTCCTGTGGCTCAGCCTCAGGCTCAGGAATACTTACATCGGGATCAAAAGTACCTGAATCACTACGACCAAAGCCACGAGTATCATTATCGCCAGTATCGACACCACCAGGGCCCGAAGCAGGTGCTTCCATATCAGTCAACGCTTGCAGAAAGCTACCCACACCACACCAAATGCCCCACTCATTCACAGAGTCACCAGTACCACCGCGCTCTACACAATCAGGGGAGGCAGTAGCTTGTTGAACACCCCCCATCAGACACAGGGCGATGACGGATGGCAGCAGTTTTTTGCTGGTTTTCATGGTAATGTCCCAATTAATGAAAATCTATATTATTGATATCTTGATGAGAATAAAGATAGAAGCAAGCTTACCTCTTTCTCATCTCATCAAGATTTCATATTATGGAAGCAATAGCCTCAAGTATTACTCTGGAGCAAACTCACCTCTGGTTGCATAAAAGGAATCCGTTGTCCTTTGAGCATTTTGGGTGACGTCAAGAACACCAGCCATACCTGCCGCCTTTTCACCAACAAAGGTGGCCTGAACAAAACCGCTATCCGCAGAAACGGATGTCGATATCAAATGCCTCTCCTGTAGCACACCTACAGTAGTAAAACTCTCATCAGCATCTTTGTGCTGAAAATCCCCTGTAAAGGTTTTATCGCCAAAATTCACATCTACAGTGACACCATAGCCCTGATTATAGCTACGACCGTGGTACTGAAGTGAAATATCACTCGCAATTAGATTTTGGATATCTTGCAGGGGAGTAACTTGCGCCCCATAGATGAAACCACTTCCCACAAAGCGGTTATAAGTTACAGCTTCCACTTCAGGGTTACTACCCTCAGTATACTGATAGGAATCTGCATAAATCCCCACCCAACCGTTAATGTAGTGAATCAATAGCTCTTCGCTGCCAGCATCAGCCTCAACTTCTACAGAATCTGTATTCCCCCATCCCATAACTATTTCAGCGTCGGTATAGGAGCCTTTTTCAACGATTGGATCATCGCCAGTAGTCGTCCATCGATCCTGCTCAATATCACCGTCAAACAAGATATTATCACCTTCCGAATCCACTCTCGCATAGGTTTCATATACTACGAACCCTTCTTCAGGCTCGACATATTCCCCCATAACAACACTGGTAGCCTCAAAATCTGGACTGTTAATATCCATACCGATCGTATCGCCATTTAGTGCCATCACTGGTAATGCAAATGGCACAACTGGAGGCTCTTCGAGAATTCCTTCTCCTTCATTTAAGTTGATTTTCATAGCAGCTACGGTAGATCCCTCAAGATCGTTCTCGTAACTATTATCTTCATTAATGAAGTCTACGTGACCATCTATATGATTTCCTTGTAGTCTCGCGTATGCAATATAATCACCATCTTCAAAATCAGGTAAAGCAATATGCAATGCAACTTTCGGCTCAGTAGGCGTTTCCACTTCTACCTCTACTTCGGGGTCAAAACTTGTAGAATCATGCCTACCCAATTCCCTAGAATCTATTGTGGGCCTTTCATTGGTTGGACCTGAAGCCGGTGGTTCATTACCCAAAACACAAGTCGTTAGCAGAACCGGACTATCCCAAAAAGAAAAACTACGAACATCATTTAAACTGTCACACTGCTCATTAGCGTAAGCACCACTTACCGCCAAACTTAATGCACTTACCGCAAAAGCTTTATTTAAATTTTTCATCATCGTGTTCCTATCTTCCCTGATTAGAAGCGCTTGTTCAGATCAACACTAACTTCGTTGCGATCGTATTCGTAAATTTCGATATTGGAGCTGTTATCGGTGTAGGTGTAGTTAGCACCGGCCGTCCAACCATCAGCAAAGTTATGGGTCAGGCCCAGGGTGTAACGTTGCTCACGCTCTTTACGGCCATCGTCGAACAGGACAACACGGCCTTCGTAGTCGGTGTGCTTGTAAGCGGCACGTACGTAAGCGTTGCCACGCTCCCAGGTAGGAACAAACAAACTCACATAACCGTCGTAGGCGGAATAACGTTGATCTTGTTCACGGGCATCTTGCTCGGTGGCAGTAAGACCGGCTTGCAGTACCATGCTGTTATCGAAACGGTGGGCGTAATCAACACCACCGGCTACACGGTGGCCTTCACGGTCGGTGTCGTCAGACTGTTTGTAATCACGATACAACCACTGACCTCGCACTGTGTACTCATTGCCGTCGCCGTCGTTGTAGGTCCAGGAAGGATTTAAGCTGGTGTAAACGGCTAGGGAATCATCTTCCAGACGGATGTGATCCATTTGCAGGTTCACTTTTGCTCGCCAGTTGGTGCGAGAGATTAAGGCCAAACCGGTACTGGCACTGATCACATCTACGGTGAATTTGTGCTCGTCCTGATACTCACGACGGTATACGCTGGCGTTGGATTGCCAAAACGCCATGACCGGGCGCGCGCCCAAGTCGACACTACCAGGCATACGGTAGCTGTGGCTAATGTTGCCGCTAATGGTCATAAAGGCATCGGTTTGCGGAGAAGAACCAGGGGCCAGACTTAGCTCGGCACCATTGATATCGAAGATCTCGCTGCTAGGACCGGCGTTAACGTTATCATCGTGACCACCGCCGATGCCGAAGCCGCCGCTAAAGCTGTGGCGACGCTCGCTTTCAGCCACTTTCAGCGCTTCAACCTGATCAAGGAACAACTGTACGGTTTCTTTAACATTGGCAGGGGTTTCTGGATCAGCCATCACTTGTTTAGCCAGATCTACCGCCTTGGTGAACTGCGCTGCTCGGTAGTAGGTTACCGCCAGTTCCAGACGCGCGCGATGCAGTTTAGGTTCTGCAATCAGGATGCTGTTAAGGGCTTCGATGGCGGAATACAGGTCGCCACCGGCACGCATCTCCAGTGCATTCTGGAATTTTTGTTGGATTTCATCAGCTTCAGTTGATTCTTGCGCCATTACAGGCGCAGAAGAGACTGCTACAGCCAGAATACTGGCGGTAAACATCGGTAATTTCATGGTTTCTTCCCCAAGAAGATAGAGGCCTTTGCGGCTATAAGTCGTTGTTATGAAAGCAGTTTTGGGATTTATTAATACTTTTTTATAACTTTTCCCAAATCGCTATAACGCAAAAGTATAATGAGGCCCACAAAAAATGTGAACCACGTCACACACTTTTTGTGGGATTTTCATGAAAACGGCAATTTTATGACGATTGGCGCGCTAATTCACCAATAGATCAATCACCTCAGTCGTCATCAAACTGCCTTTCCGCCGCAAAGATATCGCCCTGGGTAATTTCCCCTTTGGTGATTTCATAGGCACCGCCCATGGCTCTGGCTTCAGGCCCATAGAAGGTTCCCTGGACAAAACCACTATCCGCAGACACCGACGTGGAGATTATATGTTGGCCCTGCACCACGCCCTGGGCACTAAAGCTCATATCAGTGCCCTGCACTTCCAGGCCAGTGAAACTACCGTTAAAGCTGCGGTTGCCAAAATCCACATCGATATCGACAAGTTGTCCAAGATAGCTGCTACCTCGATAGTTGGCACTCACATTACCCGCGATTAGTGAATTGATATCGGATAATGGCGTGGGAGTTCCGACGATGTAGCGTGAGCTGGGGTAAGCTGGCATGCCTACCTGATCGCTGCCTTCCCCCATTTCGAGAATAATGCTGCCTTCCCAATAGATGCGCAGAAGATCCTCTGCATCACTTACGTAAACTGCTTCACCGTCGAAGGTGGAATCTATGCCGCCATCGTCGCGGGTGCCTTCAAATTCTCCTTCGCCATCGTCGACAAATGTTTCCTCTGTTAACCCCTCATCTTCACTGTTGGCATAGCTATCAGACGGTGTTGTGCCATCGCGGTTATAGAGGGTATAGCTGGCGCTATCGTCACTGCTGTCGTCAGGTGTGTCACCGTCATCCAGATTCACTTTAATGCCAGAGACATCGGCATAACAGAGGGTATCACCACAGCTTTCTTCATCACCACCTTCATCAGGTTCCTGTATGCCAATCTGTATGTGAAGGCTCTCATAAGAACCTTCATGGTTGCCCTCGCCATTTTCATGGCCACCTTCGGGGCCGGGATCTTCACCTTCATTTTCATCAGGTTCGGTTTCACCTTCTCCGTCGTTATCGTTTTCATCACTGTCGTGATCGGAGAAGTGAAGTGCGTAACCGATTAAATCTCCCTCTTCAGCATCGGGCAGGGGGATATGCAGCATAAGATCATCACCGCCGCCGTTTTCGTCACCACCTTCATCGCCCCCACCCTCATCTCCAGGGCCACCCTCATCTCCAGGGCCACCTTCGTCACCTGGGCCACCCTCATCGCCTGGACCACCTTCATCACCAGGGCCACCCGTGCCATTATCGCCATCATCTGGATCACCGTTATCTCCTGGTCCTCCGTCATCGCTTGGACCGCCATCGTCGGTGGGGCCTCCTTCATCAGAAGGTTCTCCGCCATCACCGCCAGGTGTACTAGTAGCGCCTGCGCCACCATCGTCATCCTCTTCACCGACAACAATAAAACCGTCCGGGTCGTAGTCCAAGGAGTCACCACGGCCAATTAAATCCAAAATCGGAACACGTGGTGCCGTTGTGCCTCCCGATGCGGTAGGCTCTTCACCGGTGAGTGCAGCCAGGTACGCATCGACGCCACACCAGATGCCCCACTCTTGCAATGTATTGCCGCCTGCCTGATCTTCATCGCAATCCTGCTGGGCAGGGTCAGCGTTACCATCGGCCGGAGCAGCTTCCGCAAAGGTCGCCGGTGAAATTGCCAAAGCGATAGCAAAACTTAAAGCGTGTAAGGTGAACTTACTATCTAACGAATGGGACAGTAAATAAGACATAGTAACGCTCCTTCCGTACAACTACGGAGCTGTTAGTAACGCCGGGTTAAATCCATACTCAACTCGGTGCGATCGTATTCATAAATGGCAATACGTGAACGGGTATCGGTGTAATTCACACGCATGTCGAATACCCAACCTTTTAAAAAGCCGTCCATAAAACTGTGATTCATACCCACCATATAGCGATGTTCACGCTCACTGCGGCCGGTATTAAATAAAGGTTCTTTGCCTTTGTAATCGGATTCTTGATAACTGGCGCGGGTGAATACAGCGCCCTGATTCCAAGCTCTCCAATAGGCGCCGATGTAAAAATCCCATACATCGAACTCTTCAATATCGATGCGGGCATTTTGTTCATATCCACCAACACCGGTTTGCAGTGAAAGTCCAGGTGTTACACGGCGGCCATACTCAAAGCTGGCACCGTAGCGATGACCTTCGCGGTCTTTGTTTTCATCGGTGTGAAATTCACGGTACAACCATTTACCACTCGCGGTGTATTCGTTTTTACCGTTCACCCAGGTATAGGAAGGATTGAGACTGCTATACAGCGCCAATGCATTATCACCGAGGCGGATATAGTCGAGAATCACATCCACTTTCGCACGCCAGTTGGTGCGTGAAATAAAGGCGGGCCCGCTGCTTAAGGTAATGACGTCTACGGTGTATGGGTGTTCATCCAGATACTCCTTGCGGTAGACACTGGCACTGCTCTGCCAAAACCCTTGTACCGGCTTTTCGCCCAGATTGAATGAACCGGGCAAGCGATAACTGTGATCGACACCTGCGGAAAAATTCACAAAAGCATCGGACTGTTCTTCATCACCAGGCTGTAATCTGAACTCTGAACCGTTGACATTAAATATGTCATCGTTGGGACCGACATTAACATTATCATCGTGACCACTGCCAAAACCGACACGCCCGACGACACTGTGGCGCCGTGCACTATCGGCTTCTTCCACAGACTGAATCTGCTCCAAAAACAAGGAAACCGTATCTCTCACCTGTGCTGGTGTAGAAGGATCATTAATGACCATTTGTGCTTGGGCTACAGCTTGTTGATAGCGTGCGGCCCGGTAATAGGCTACCGCCAATTCAAGACGCGCTCGATGTAAACGTGGATCGACAGTAAGTACATGATTGAGCGCTTTGATCGAGCCGTAAAGATTACCTTTGGAACGCAGGTCCATGGCCTGCTGATACTTCTCTTCCAACTCTTCCATGGTTACCGCATAAGCAGGATACGAAACCACGCACGCGATAACTAACGCCGCTGTAATTTGAAATAAAACCTTCTGCGAAAAAGTTCCACCCAGATGGAACCAACTTGCCCGCAATGAAAATAACATGGACACCTCCCACGTTATCAAGGCATGTAACACGCCTTGTACACATTTCTGTAAAAAGTGTAGTAAGCAAGGATCAGGACTGACAGGTGCTAGTAGGACGAATTATTTCTATTGGGAAATTTCATTAGCCGAATTGGCTTTGAGAAAACGTCACACATTTGAGACAGACAACTGTCACAAGGATGTGACAAATTTATTTGCTGTGCAGGTAATCAGTCTTCGCCGCCATAATAAAATCGTTGCGATGCAGGCCACGAATCTTGTGGGTCCACCAGGTTACCGTGGTTTTGCCCCATTCAACAAGAATGGCTGGATGATGGTTGGAACCTTCGGCAAGCTCACCCACGGCATTGGCAAAATCCAGGGCTTTGGAAAAATCGGGGAAAGGATAAACCTTTTCAAGCTGATCTACGCCATCGCGCTCGGTTATATGCCACTCCGGTAATTGAGCTAACAATTCAACTTGGTCTTGCTGGTTCACCGTAGGGGCACCAGCCCGGCAGGCATCACAGGTTTCAGTCGCGAGGTCTTTCATTCACCGTCTCCATGGTTTTAGCTTGGTCATGTCGCTTTATACGCTATCAGCTTTAGTTTAGTGCAATTTTGAAGCCTAGCTCAGCTCCCACGGCATTTGTCGTCTTATCCCGCATTTACGCCCTTATCGTGCAACGTGTACAGCTCGATAGCGAGCCCTGTAATTGCTGGGGGAAAATCCGGCACGGCGCTTAAACAGGCGAATAAAAGAACTAACATCCTCATAACCCACGGCATGGGTAATCGACTCAATAGACTGGTTGGACTGCACCAGCAACCGACACGCCGTGTCCAGGCGTATATCCTGCAGGTAATTTAAAGGTGTTGTGCCTGTCGCCAATTTAAAACGTCTTAACAGGGAGCGGTTGGATAAACCAAACTGTTTACCTAGCGCATCGATACTGATCGCGTCCCGAAAATGCCCCTCCAACCAGTTTTGTATGTCGAGAATGGTTTTGTCACCGTGGAATTTCATACTGGCCAATGGCGAAAAAGATAACTGCGTCGAACGCTCTAAGTCCACCATAAAGTATTTAGCGGTATCCATAGCGGTTTTATGGCCACAGAACAGTTCGATAAGGTGCAAACCGAGATCAAACCAGGAGGTTCCCCCAGCATCACAAATCACATTGCCATCCACGGTAAGCAATTGATCGGGACGCAAGTCGACTTGTGGGTAACGTGCTTGAAACTCTTCAACCGTCGGCCACAAGGTAGTCGCCTGTTTGCCATCCAGCAAACCGGCTTCGGCCATAAAAAATGAGCCGGTACTGTTACAACCTATCAGGCACTCTTTATCTTTAAGCTCTTCCAGCAACGCAATAATGTCCTGATTCTGCGCCAGGGTAAGATCTATATCACCGTTAATCGTCGGCACCAGCACCACATCACTGCCTGCAATATCTTCCAGTGAGCAATGAGGCGATAGGGACAGATTATTCATCACTTTAACCGGCTCAGCGTTGCGGCTAGCCAGACGCACATCAAAGCGAGGTTGACGGCCCCGTTGCTGGCGCTGATAGGTGTTACCGGCAAAATACAACATGTCGTTCATGCCCATCACAGCGGCAGCCAGGACGTAGTCGAACAGCAATATGCTTATCTTGATCATGCGGTTTTGGGCCCTTCATGCGTAAACCAAATGGCGAAATCGGCCAATTTTATGTCGATTCCTACAATTACACATCCCTCGGGCAACTGCCAGAATTTTCCCCTAAAAAACTAAGCCATCAGAGAGAGATCAGGGGTTATGAGCGAAATACAGACCCACTACCGCACCTGCAATATTTGTGAGGCCATGTGCGGCCTGGAGATCAAGCATAAAGAGGGGGAAATCCTCTCCATTAAACCGGACAAACAAGACCCTTTCAGCCGTGGCCATATATGCCCTAAAGCGGTCGCTTTGCAGGATTTCTACAAAGATCCAGACCGCATTCGTAGCCCCATGAGAAAGACGGCTGCTGGTTGGGAGGAGATCAGCTGGGAAGCCGCGTTTGATGAAATTCAGGACAAGATCCAAACCATTCAGGCTGCTCACGGCAACGATGCCGTTGGGGTCTATATGGGTAATCCCAACGCCCACAATCTGGGCAATGCCCTGTTTCTGAAAAAATTCCACCGCGCGCTGAATTCAAAGAGCATTTACAGTTCGGCATCCGCTGATCAGTTACCTCACCATGCCGCCTCTAACTATATGTTTGGGGCGGGTATGGTCATCCCTGTGCCGGATATTGATCGAACCGACTACATGCTGATTATCGGTGGCAATCCGGTGGTCTCCAACGGCAGCATGATGACCGCCGCCGGCGTTCCCGATCGTCTGAAAGACATTAAAAAGCGCGGCGGTAAAATCGTTGTTATCGATCCTAGGCGCACCGAAACCGCCAAACTGGCGTCGGAACATATTTTTATCCGCCCGGAAAAAGATGCCCTTCTGCTCTTGGCCATGATTAACACCATCATTACCGATGGCTTGAGCAATTTGGGCCGCTTGCAAGATATGACTGCTGGCTTTGATGACCTGGCTCAAGCCGCTAGGCCCTTTACCCCAGAAAGCGTTGCCGAAGTTGTGGGAATACCTGCAGACAAGATACGGGAGCTTGCCCATGACATGGCACGGGCACCTTCCGCCGTGTGTTATAGCCGCATGGGCGCTTCCACCCAATCGTTTGGCGGTCTATGCCTATGGTTAACCTACGCCCTGAATATCATCACCGGGAATTTAGATCGCCAAGGTGGGGCGATGCTGCCCATGCCAGCCTTTGATCTACTGGCCAATACACCCAGAGGAAAACCCAGCACCTACGGTCGCCACAAATCTCGTGTCCGGCAACTGCCTTTCAACAACTCGGAGTTTCCCATCGCCACCCTAGCCGAAGAAATTCTGACACCCGGCGAAGGTCAAGTTCGCGCCATGTTTACCGTCGCCGGCAACCCGGTACTTTCAGCCCCAGGCGGCGACCAACTGACCGAAGCGTTCGAGAATTTAGACTTTATGGTATCGATTGATATCTACCTGAATGAGACCACTAAACATGCCGATATTTTCCTGCCGGCAACTACGGGTTTGGAAATCAATCATTACGATGTGTTTTTTAATAGCTTCGCGGTACGTAATAACGCCAAGTTTTCACCGCCGTTATTTGAAAAAACAGCTAATCAAAAACACGATTGGGAAATTCTGCAAGCCCTTATCTGCCGTATAACCGGCGTGAAAGATGATGGCATTACGCCGGAGATGATTCTGGATATGGGTTTGCAGAATGGATATTACAAGGATCAGGGATTGAGCTTACAGACGTTGATTGATAATCCCCACGGGATCGATCTGGGACCACTGCAACCCTGCCTAGAAGAAAGAATCAAAACCGCTGATGGCAAGATTCAGCTAGCACCAGAGTTTTATTTAAACGACCTGCCCCGTCTCGAACAATATGCCCGGGATGATCAGCAACGTCGCAATCAGTTCCCCTACGATATGATTGGCCGCCGCCTGGCCCGCAGCCACAATACCTGGACGCAGAACTCTCATCGCTTGGTAAAAGGTAAAAACCCGGTCACGCTGCAACTCCATTCCCAAGATGCTGAAGCGCTTGGGCTGAGCTCAGGGCAAATGGCTCGCGTAACATCCGCTACCGGCGAAATCGATATTGAAGTGGATGTAAACGATAACATCCTGCAAGGGGTTGTAAGTATTCCTCAAGGCTGGGGCCATAATCATCGCAATACCCAAATGCATGTCGCTGCTACACAACCCGGTATAAGCATTAACAGCCTCACTGACACACAACGCGTCGACCCGCTAACCGGAAATGCCGCTTTTAATGGCACACCCGTCGCTATCGAAGCCATTAAAACAGCTATCGCTAATTAGGAACCCTTATGTTGAAATACTTTTCTCCCTTAACCTTATTTGTCCTTGGCTGGTTATTGTTACTGAACATTCCCATGTTTCAAACGATCAGTCTTACCAACGGGATTGCCCAACTGATCCTGTTTGCGTTGGTCGTGTGTTTACCGGCGTGGAAAACCGGTCGCTTATCCTATGTTGATATCGGTTGGCCGCTGGGTCTGGCGGTTATTGGTATCACCTGCTTGTTATTGGCCGAAGGTGATAGTTTGCGCAAAGGTGTCGTGAGCTTTGTTTATCTGTTTATCGGTTTACGCATGGGCCTGGGTGCCATAAAAATGTGGCGTGCTGGCGCGTTTAAAAAGGAGTTTCCACGTTATCAATTCCAACGCCGACGCTGGGAAAAGTCTGGTAAAACCAACACCATGCTTGTTATACAGGTAGACGCCATCCTGCAGGGGTTAGCCAATGCCTCCTTCCTCGCGGTACCGGCGTTCATTATCAGCGCCAACCCCAACCCGAGCTATTCAGTACTTGAAATTTTGGGTTTACTGTTATGGTTTGCGGCTTTCATCATGGAGTCGGTGGCGGACAAACAGAAGCACCAGTTCCTTCGTGACATGAAGCAACGGGGAGAAAAAAACAAAGTTTGCAATGTTGGGTTATGGCGCTACAGCAGGCACCCTAATTATTTTGCCGAATGGATGGTATGGAATGCGTTAGTCATTGCCGCCATACCTTCTCTGTTAGCACTGTTTTCGTCAATGCCTTTTGTAAGCTGGGCATTGTTAGGTGCCGCCTTAATTTATGCGTCCTACATTATGTATAACACCCTGGTATTTTTCACCGGTGCCATTCCCTCTGAATATTATTCAGTACAAAAACGCCCTGAATATAAGGCCTACCAGCAAACCACGAACATGTTTTTTCCTGGACCGGTAAAAAGCTCATCTTCCGCCGAAGAAGGAACAGCCTGATACATCGCCAAATTACAAATATCAGACATAAAAAAAACCGGGCATAGCCCGGTTTTTTTTATGTGAGAAAGGTATTAGAGATTATTTAACCTCAATGGTGCCTTCCTCAATTTTGGCTTGCCAAATTTTTGGACCAGTCTGGTGAACGGCTTCACCTTTCACATCAACCGCCACAGTCACAGGCATATCCTTGATTTCGAACTCGTAGATCGCTTCCATACCCAGGTCTTCGAAGCCAACCACTTTAGAGGCTTTAATAGCTTTGGATACCAGATACGCAGAACCACCTACAGCCATCAGATAAACGGCTTTGTTGTCCTTAATCGCTTCAATAGCAATTGGGCCACGCTCGGCTTTACCCACCATACCCAGCAAGCCGGTTTCTTCCAGCATGGTACGAGTGAACTTATCCATACGGGTTGCGGTGGTTGGGCCAGCCGGCCCAACAACTTCTTCACCCACAGGATCAACCGGACCTACGTAGTAGATCATACGGTTGGTGAAATCTACCGGCAGCTCTTCGCCTTTGGCGATCATATCTACCATGCGCTTGTGAGCCGCATCACGACCGGTTAGCAACTTACCAGAAAGCAGTACGGTTTCACCTGGCTGCCACTCGGCAACATCTTCTTTGGTGATCTCATCCAGGTTTACGCGGCGAGCATTACCCACTTCCCAGGTAATTTCTGGCCAGTCTTCCAAGCTTGGAGGAGTTTGCAGAGATGGGCCAGTGCCGTCCAGGGTGAACTTGGCCAGGCGAGTTGCCGCACAGTTTGGCAGAATCGCGATAGGCTTGTTGGCAGCATGGGTTGGACAGTCTTTAACTTTTACATCCAATACGGTGGTTAATCCACCCAGGCCCTGAGCACCAATACCCAGATTATTGACCTTTTCAAACAATTCCAGACGCAGTTCTTCGGCGCGATTATCGGCACCACGTTCTTGCAGGTCGTGAATATCGATAGGATCTAACAAGGCTTCTTTAGCCATAGCCAGCGCTTTATCAGCGGTACCACCAATGCCTATACCCAGAATACCCGGTGGGCACCAGCCAGCGCCCATGGTTGGTACAACGTTCAGAACCCAGTCCACTACGGAATCCGATGGGTTCAGCATGGCAAACTTGGTTTTGGCTTCACTACCGCCACCTTTGGCCATTACGTGCACATCAACTTTATCGCCAGGAACCATTTTGTAGGTGATCATGGCTGGGGTGTTGTCTTTGGTGTTTTTACGAGCGCCATCCGGGTCGGCTAATACAGAAGCACGCAGCACATTGTCAGGGTGGTTGTAGGCACGACGCACACCTTCGTTGATCATGTCATCGATGCTCATGCCGTCGGAATCCCACTGCACGTCCATACCGATCTTCATGATCACGCTAACGATGCCGGTGTCCTGACAGATAGGACGGTGGCCTTCGGCACACATACGGGAGTTAATCAGAATCTGCGCCATGGCATCTTTGGCCGCCTGGCTCTGCTCTTTCTCGTAGGCTTCGTTAACCGCCTGGATAAAATCTTTGGGGTGGTAGTAGGAGATAAACTGCAGTGCATCAGCAACACTGTCGATCAAATCTTGCTTACGAATGACGGTAGTCATGGCGCTCTTCTCTTCTTTTGGTAGCCTGGGCTTAACCCACGGCAGGGATCACGATTGCGGGGCGCATTTTACACCAATGTCCTTTTAATTACCCGGCAAAGGGCTTTTGCCCCTATATTTAGTAGCTTGGACAAGCAAAACTCACAAAATAGTCCATATAATGGGTCAAAATTATTGCAATGCGACAAGATATGCCTACACTCAGAGAATAAGAACGGAATCAGAGGAAGGATCTCTACTCCTGATGGCGTTGCGTGACTCTCTAAAGAGCTACCCGCACGCAGCTCTCACCGAGCTGCCAGGCGCCCTACCCTCCTCGAAAAACCTTTTCTACTCGCACCATTCAGGTGCAATTCAGTCATCACGATTTACCCTTTTTGCAAAACAGTCCAACGCGTTTTGGGGGGATCTGTTTTGTTTTTCTCGACCCCGCATCAGTTTGCGAGGCCTGAGCCTTTTCGTTCCATTAGGAGATAATCATGGCCACACATGTCGAAAATTGCCCTTTCTGTGACGGCGACCACCTGCATATCAGTCGACACCTGATGTCACACTCCGTTGTGTGTCAGACCTGTCGAGCTACAGGCCCACACCGACGAATGCAGGAAGATGCTGTGCTGGAATGGAATCAAACATCAAAACTGTTGCGTCAATCACGTATGGGGGAAACGCGGCAGGTTCATGGACGATTGCATGAGCTGGAAGATGCAGTGAGGAATTTGGCGGGGGTGTTACGCCAGGAAGAAGCCAATGATGGTTACTTTTCGCAGCGAAAGCGGGAATCTAGTCACTAAGTTGTCATTAACTCGACCCGCAGGGTTCTTAAACTGGGGTACGACCCGCAGGGTCGGCCCCCTAGCTTTGGCACGATCGGGGTCTGACCCTGTGGGTCAGACCCCAGCTACGAAGCACAAATGTTACTTAGGCGTGGCTGAAGCAGCGGGCTTGCTTAACTGCTGTTTCAACTGTAACAAATCGCGATTGAGTTTTACGCGATAAGCATCAATCGCCTCAATCGCCTCTTCGTTGGTACGAACACGCGACAGTAAACTGCTTTTCAGTTCTGATAATTCCTGGTCGATACGATTGGCTTTATCCACAACAGTGCGCAGTTGCTTTTGCGCCGTATCGACATCGGCTACCGCCTTGGCACTTTGTGAAGCCAGGGTTTTGCTTTCAGACTGCAAGGATTTCAAGCTCAGCGCCTGAGAGTCAGCCTGTTTCTTGGTAGCCGAACTGGTGCTTTTTACCGACGCCAAACTTTTTTCCAGCTTGGCCACTTTATCTTTATTCGCCGCAATCGCCTTGCGGTTACGGTCGTGAGATACGCCCCAGAGCTTGCGAATTTCTGAATCCGCCCACTTCAACTTGGCCCTGATAGCCGTTACCGATTGAGTAGACTCGTCATCCGATAGCTCCAAACGTTTTTCCAACTCGGACAATCGGGCATCCGCCGTGACCAGCTGCTGCTGAGCCAGCGTCAACTGCCAATAGACAAAACCCGCTAAACCCAAACCGGTTAAAGCCAAGAGTAACGCGAAGGGTACCAGTGGCGAACTCTTGGCCACCACTCTGGTTGCCGCTTGCGGTGAGGGCTTGGGGGCTGCCTTAGTCTTGGACTGTGCAGCGGTTTTAGGACGCAATGATTGGAGATCATCATGATCGGGATTGACGGCACCAATGCCAGACAGCGTGGGTTCTTTACGTTCAACCATGTTGTTGTCTTATTTCCATCTAACTCGACGTGTGTAGTGAGAACACTTATATCAAACTCACCTGCTCTTGAGAATCGACCAGGCACAAAAAAGCCGGGACAAGCCCGGCTTTTTCAGGTTATGGGTAACGAATTACACCAGAACCAGCAGACCAACCAGAACAGCAGTCAGAATCATGCTGCAGGTGATTACACCTTTAACAGTGGTCATAGGACCTTGCTTACCAACCAGAGCGTTAACTTCCAGGGCAGCAATAATAGCCAGAGTAACCCAGATGCCAGTAGAACCGTCCATCTTGGCACCGTAACCGCCGCCACTTACGAAGTGAGGACCAGCCAGCATGAAGAAAGCCATAGGACCAGAGAACAGAACGTTGGTACGGGAAGCCAGCAGCGCTTTACCAGCAGCAGTAGGACCGTCGCCTTCAACCATGCCCAGAGCAATCTTCTGGTTTGGCCAGATGATCAGCCATACGTTCAGGAACATCAGGGTACCCATTGCGGCACCGGCAACGATGTATACATTCATCAGACTTTGCTTGGCCAAACCAACCAGCAGAATCAGACCGGTCAGGAAGGTGAACATCGCACCCCAGCGGAACCACCACAGGGCTTCAGGAGCCAGGTGCGCTTTTGCGTCTTTCAGGGCTTCAGGAGTCGCTTTTTTGAAGTAACCACCTTGAATGAAGTTGAAGTAGTACAGCAGGCCAATCCAGGTAATACCAAACAGCAGGTGCCCCCAGCGCGCCAGGAAGTTAATTAAATTCATGGTTTCCATATTGAGATCCTTTACATCGGCTATCAAATTATCGTTATTCCAGGTCAGGCCTTATGGCAAGAAGCCTTGCGCCCAGTGCCACCTTTATAAGGTGTCTGTGCAACCGAACGCAACCCCAAAGCAAAACCCAGTAAACCCAACCCTCTATAACCCCAGTAAAAACAGGGACTTAGAAAATATTGGCAAGAAATAAAACGGGTCGTATTTTAAGCCTTAGCCCCCTAAATAAGAAGCCTTTTTTCCGACCTTGGACACTCCACATGTCTATTTACTGGGTCTTTTTCGTGCATTTATGCACAGCTTGGCGAGCTACAACTTCTCACGCCAGTATTTTGGCGTATAATCCTCGAGCATAACTTGCACACAAAATGATCAGCGTTATTTTTCGCCTTCAGCAAGGCACTTGAGTTAGTAAAGGGGTGGTATCCATGTGGGGCTATGGAAGAGCCGATGATCCAGATTTCGTCGTCTACAAATCTCAAAATGAACATTTCGAGCTGTTTTGCTTGGTGATGGAGCGTGGCTTTGCGATCCATACTGGCACAACGGATCGTGTCGTCATGGAATATCGCCTGACCGATACCGGCACTCAACGCTATCTACCCAAAGTCCAAGCCAAAAGTGGCATTAGCTTTTTGATTCCTGATGCCTGGCTGCAGCCCAGTGACCTGTATCTGTATTACGATCCCGCCAACCATGAGGATATTCCTCAACTGGCCCACTACAACCCGGAAACCAACCAGTTCACCCCCTGCCAGTACGAAAACGATGAGCTGTTTGATCGTGTGCACGGCAAGGTTCAGCTGCCGATGGTGAAACTGTCTACCCTCAAGGGACTGCACTACATCAAGGACATTGCCTGCCTGCAGTTGTTTGAGCTGA
Organism: Maricurvus nonylphenolicus; assembly: GCF_042854845.1. Classification (GTDB taxonomy): domain Bacteria; phylum Pseudomonadota; class Gammaproteobacteria; order Pseudomonadales; family Cellvibrionaceae; genus Maricurvus; species Maricurvus nonylphenolicus. Next base: position 4,407,293 of record NZ_AP031498.1, read on the forward strand.
ATTTTGACAAACTGTATCAGCAGGATCCGGCGCTGGCTGAGCAGGTGCGCATAAGTTTGACTGACAAGCTCAAGCGCTATATCAACTTTTCCCAGCCCTGGATAAAGGCGGATAATGCTGAGCGGGTGGCGCTGGAGTATTTGGAAAAGCATGGGCGGCCGGAGAAGAAATCCCATCCGTTAGATAACCCCCCAGGGCAGGATCCTGATTTCCTGACTTGGGACTAAGCCCTTTATTTCGTAAGAGGGGTCTGACCCGCAGGGTCAGACCCCGGTCCTTCCTAACGTGGTATTACTGTTCGCTTTACTCCATAGCAGGGGTCTGACCCTACGGGTCATACCCCGGGTTTAGAATGCCCTCCTCCAGAAAAGAAAAAAGGCCCGCCGAAGCGAGCCTTTCTTTGAGCTAATGAGCTGGCAGGAATTACATCATTCCTGGCATACCGCCCATTCCACCCATGCCGCCCATATCTGGCATACCGCCACCAGCGCCACCTTCTTCAGGTGCATCGGCAACCATAGCTTCGGTGGTGATCATCAGACCAGCAACAGAACCGGCAGCCTGCAGAGCAGAGCGGGTTACTTTAGCTGGATCCAGGATACCCATTTCCAGCATATCGCCGTACTCACCGGTTGCAGCGTTGTAACCGAAGTTACCGTCGCCTTGCTTAACCTTGTCAGCAACAACAGAGGCTTCACCACCAGCGTTATCAACGATTTGACGCAGAGGCGCTTCCATCGCACGACGAGCCAGAGCGATACCAACGTTTTGATCTTCGTTGTCGCCTTCCAGATCAGCGATAGCGGCAACAGCGCGCAGCAGTGCAGAACCACCACCGGCAACTACGCCTTCTTCTACCGCAGCGCGGGTTGCGTGCAGAGCATCTTCAACGCGAGCTTTCTTCTCTTTCATTTCTACTTCGGTGATAGCACCTACTTTGATCACAGCAACACCGCCAGCCAGCTTGGCTACACGCTCTTGCAGTTTCTCTTTGTCGTAGTCAGAAGAAGATTCTTCGATTTGGGCACGGATTTGAGCAACACGGGCTTCGATGTCAGCTGCTTCACCAGCGCCATCAACGATAACGGTGTTTTCTTTGCTCATGGTTACGCGCTTGGCAGTACCCAGGTGCTCCAGAGTTACCGCTTCCAGATCCAGACCTACTTCTTCAGAGATCACAGTAGCGCCAGTCAGGATAGCGATGTCTTGCAGCATGGCTTTACGACGATCGCCGAAACCAGGTGCTTTACAGGCAGAAACCTTAACGATACCGCGCATGTTGTTAACAACCAGAGTTGCCAGCGCTTCGCCTTCGATGTCTTCAGCGATGATAACCAGTGGCTTACCGGCTTTAGCTACGGCTTCCAGAGTCGGCAGCAGCTCGCGGATGTTGGACACTTTTTTGTCTACCAGCAGGATGAACGGAGACTCTTGCTCAACACTCATGTTTTCCTGGTTAGTGATGAAGTATGGAGACAGGTAACCGCGATCGAACTGCATACCTTCAACAACGTCCAGCTCGTTATCCAGAGCCTGACCTTCTTCAACGGTGATAACACCTTCTTTACCCACTTTTTCCATGGCTTCAGCAATGATCTGACCAACGGAAGAATCGGAGTTTGCAGAGATGGTACCAACCTGCTCGATGGATTTGCCATCGGCACAAGGCTGGGCGATAGCCTGGATTTCAGCAACTGCAGCAACAACCGCTTTGTCGATACCGCGCTTCAGATCCATTGGGTTCATGCCAGCAGCAACGGACTTCAGACCTTCATTTACGATAGCTTGAGCCAGAACAGTTGCAGTAGTGGTACCGTCACCGGCTACGTCGTTGGCCTGGGAAGCAACTTCCTTAACCATTTGCGCGCCCATGTTTTCGAACTTGTCTTTCAGCTCGATTTCTTTAGCAACAGATACACCGTCTTTGGTTACAGTTGGAGCACCGAAAGACTTATCCAGAACAACGTTACGGCCTTTAGGGCCCAGAGTAGTTTTTACCGCATCAGCCAGTACGTTTACACCAGCCAGCATGCCTTGGCGAGCTTCGTCACCAAACTTAACAACTTTTGCCATGATTTAAATTCCTTAAAATTCTTATTAGCTTTCACTTAACTAAGGGTTACTAGACAGCTAAATTAGCCTTCCGCTTACTTTTCCAGGACGGCTTTGATATCACTTTCGCTCAGAACGATCAGCTCTTCGCCGTCGATCTTGATGGTGTCGCTACCAGCGTACTTACCGAATACCACGGTATCGCCAACGTTTACGTCTACAGCGCGAACTTCACCGCTTTCCAGCACGCGACCGCTACCTACAGCAACCACTTCACCCTGGTTAGGCTTTTCAGTGGCAGAACCAGGCAGAACAATACCGCTAGCAGTGGTGGTTTCTTCTTCCTGACGGCGAACGACTACGCGGTCGTGCAAAGGACGAATTTTCATGAACATGTCTCCAAGTCATCTCCCGAAGGAGGCATCCAAAAATGTGATCCGGGTAGCCTTGCGGCCAAACCGGGTTTTTATAGGGTGTTGCCAGCTTAGCCTGACAACCAACTCCAGAGCCTGTCTCCCCTACCGGGAATGACCGGACATATGGAGTAAAGAATCTGTGTAAACGAAAATGGGGGTCGATTAAGCGATTTCAACAGCTCAAGATGAAAAAATGGCAAAAAATTTGGATTTGTCCATTTTTTCATCGCTTTTTGAGGCCTAAGCAAGAAAATGCGGGGTTAATCCTCGCGCTTGAAGTCCCCTTCCAGCACATCTGGACGGCGCTGCTGAGATTGAGACGGAGATTGAGGACGCTGGGGGTCGTGGTCAAAAGTTTCTCCACGAGGGTCAAAACCCGGGCCAGTACGGAAACCGGATGCCCTGAAATGAAAACCCTGATGCGGCTTGGAGATCCAGTTTTGAATCAGGCGACCCAGTAACAAACGGCGTAAACCGGGGATCAGACAGATAAAACCGATAGCATCGGTAAAGAAACCCGGCGTGAGGAGTAAGGCGCCACCAACAGCCAGAAACAAGCCATCGACGATTTCCTGTGCTGGCAGTTGGCCCGCCTCCATCTTCTGGTTAGCTCGCAGCAGAGTCGCAAAGCCCTGCTGACGCAACAGCGCGAGGCCAATCATGGCCGTCAGCAGCACCAAGCCAATGGTGGGCAAGGCACCAATATGGCTGCCAACCTTAATCAGCAACCACATTTCAAATACGGGAATCAGGATAAATAACAGTAGGAGGGGCATAGTGACCTTATTAAGGGGTTAACGCGGAATTCCGCCGATACCCCTTAGATGGTGGTCAACTGGGCAAAATACAAGGTGACCCCGCTCTGATTTACGCTTCTTAACGCCCTAAAGCAGGCTACCATTCGTAACCTACACCGACTTTAAACTTGGTATCTTCACGACGGTTGTCCGCTTGCGGGTCGTTGTCGTAGTCATACTCCAGCAAAAACTCAGAGAACAGGCCCTCGCCCAAGGGCACATTAAAGCCGGTATCACTGGCAAAGCGCCAATCATCACTATTGTCCACCGAATAGAGTAATTCATGGTTGTGGATAAACTTCAGCGATATCGGGAACTGGTAACTGAAATCCGTCGCGAAGCGTAACAAGGTTTGATCGAGCTTGCTGTTAAAGGTTGGGTCCAGCTTCTGCTCTTCGTCTGGATTGAAAAGCTCTTTGATATACTCCACACCCAGTTCCAGCGCCAGGCCTCCGCGGTGGGACTCCCACATCTGGTGGCCCAATCCGCTACCTAGCAGGTAACTTTCATCGATATTTTTCGAATCATCGGCGCCAATACCCACTTCGTTGTACCAGAACCAACTCTCATCGAAGAACCAGTCAAGGCGGTACTTGATGTCGTACTCCTCATCCACCGGGTCATCATCTGAGGATTCGCTTTCGTATTCCAACGTCATAACATGACGGTATTCGCCACGGCGGAACTTCACTTCACTGGATACATCCCAGTCTTCTTCCACCTTGTTACCCCGGGAATGCGTACCGGCAATGGCCACTTTACCTTCATAGTCATATGCACCGGCGGCATATTCGGCATAGGGCTGCAGTGAATCTACAGATAACAGAGAGATTTTGACCTTGTCGCCATCGGCGCAGTCGTACATCAGGCGCCCCTCATCCATACCGCGAATCCGGCAGGGTAAATCATGGCCGTTGACCTTCACATAGGTCTCAGTGCGCAGCTGCAACACCTTGCTTTTCTCAATGGTCAGCTCACCAAAGTTCTCCGACTTCCAGTAGATAATATCGTCCTGCAGCCGGGTCAGATCCCCTTTAATCCAATCACCGTTATTTAAAATGATTTCACCGGCTAACGACGCAGTGGAGATAAAGGTGGAAACAAGAAGAGTCAGCAGACCCCCAAAATAAGCTTTCACGCGCCCAATCCAATCTGTCAAAATTGTGGGTATTCTACTACTGGGCAGCCACAAATGTCTCAAAACCCGGAAATGCGCGAAGCTATTTTGCTGGTCATCAATGCCATTCCCAAAGGCAGGGTCGCCGCCTATGGCCAAATTGCTGAGATGGCTGGCTTTCCTGGACGGGCACGTTTGGTCGGCTATATTTTGCGCAATCTGCCCAGTGACAGTAACCTGCCCTGGCATCGGGTGCTCAACAGTCAGGGCAAGTTGTCGTTAGACGGCCCAAGCGGCCAAGAACAGCAACGGCGCTTGGAGAACGATGGCGTGAGTTTGTATAAGGGTAAAGTCGCTAAGGCTTACTTTTGGCAGCCCTAGCTTGTAACAACATTAGCTTTTAACAGCGTTAGACTCTTCCGCTTCCATACCCTGCAAGTGACGGCCATTATGGCGAGCCACCACAACAGCCAGAATAATCGCCGGGATTCCCATGAAGGCCGCATACAGGAAGAAGCTGTGGTAGTCGTAGGCATCGACAATAATACCGGAAAAGCCACTGAGGAATTTCCCTGGTAAGGTCATCAGAGAACTAAATAGCGCATATTGGGTAGCTGTGTAGGCGCGGTTAGTCATGCCCGATAGATAGGCGATAAAGGCGGCATTGGCAAAACCACCACTAAGGTTATCAGCGCTGATCACAATCGCCAGCCATGTAAGATCGGGGCCAGCCAATGCCAGTTGGGCAAACAATACATTGGTCACGGCAACCAGCACTGCCCCGGCAATTAAGGGCCTAAAAACACCATAGCGTACCACCAGCAAACCACCGATAAAGGTACCGGCGATGGTCATAAAGAAACCAAACACCTTACCTATATCCGCAATTTCTGTCTTGCTGAAACCCAAATCCAAATAGAAGGGATTCGCCATAATACCCATGGTGATATCACTGAGACGATAAAGGCCGATAAACAGCAACACCAATATGGCAAAACGGCCATTGCGTTGGAAGAACTCTACAAAAGGCGCTACTACAGCACTGGCAAACCAGGCTGCCAGTCGCTGACTGCGGGTTTGAGGTTGGTGGTGAAGCACCTGTTCAATTAAATGGCTTTCAATGTCGTCAGTTTGTGCATTTATTTCGTGGCGAGGCTCGCGAATCAACAGCACAGTGATAACACCAACCCCCATCAATGCAGCCATGGACACATACGCCCACATCCAGGAACTGAATTCTGCGATATACAGAGCCCCTGCCCCGGCGACCAGCATGGCGATGCGATAACCGGTGATATAACTGGCCGACATGGCCCCTTGATATTCTGTTACCGCCGATTCGATACGGAATGCATCGATGGCGATATCCTGTGTAGCCGAGGAAAAGGCTACCAGCACTGCACACAACGCCAGGGCAACCAACTGGGTTTCGGGATCACAAGCCACCATGGCTAGCAAGCCCACAATAATGCCCAACTGACCAGCCAACATCCAACTGCGTCGTTGGCCTAAGGCACGAGTCAGCAACGGCAAACGTAAACGGTCAACAATCGGCGCCCAAAACACTTTTACCGAATAGGTAATCCCCACCCAGCCAAAAAAGCCAATGGCACTGCGACTAACCTCCATCTCCCGTAACCAGGCACTCAGTGTCGAAAACACCAATAACAACGGCAATCCTGCCGCAAAACCCAGAAACAACATGGCCACTACCTGAGGCTTCAGATAGACCAAAAAGGCTTCGCGCCAGGTATGTACAGGAGAGGTATTAAATGATGCAGCCATTTTTCTTATCGGTTTGACTTCTTAGTCCGGGCATTTCGATATACCCTAACACAACTCGCAGTCCCCGACATGGTTAAGATCTCAATGGGCAACATCCTCGAAGTCCGCAATCTGGTTAAGCACTTTAAAAAAGTACAGGCAGTGAACGGCTTAAGTTTTTCCATTCCCCAGGGAATTTGTTTTGGTCTTCTAGGCCCCAACGGAGCCGGTAAAACCACCACCATTGAGATGATCGAAGGTATCACTCAACCCACGTCGGGAGAGATCTTCTATAAAGGTGAAAAACATAGCGATAAATTCAAACTGGAAGCGGGTATCCAGTTTCAGTCCACCGCACTAATGGATTACCTGACGGTACGGGAGGTGCTGGAACTGTTTGCCAGTTTTTACCCCAAGCCCCAACCTCTGGATAAACTGGTTGAACAGTGCAGCTTGGCAGAGTTTCTTGATCAACCTGCCGCAAAGTTATCAGGCGGACAACGCCAGCGAGTACTGCTGGCTGTCGCCCTGGTTAATGATCCGGAAATAATTTTCCTCGATGAACCCACAACCGGCCTTGATCCACAGTCGCGGCGCAATTTTTGGGCATTGATCGAAGCCATTAAACAACAGGGCAAAACCGTGGTGTTAACCACCCACTATATGGATGAAGCCGAGCAACTCTGTGACCAGTTGCTTATTGTTGACCGCGGCAAAATCATCGCTGAAGGTACGCCTACCGCATTATTACAGGAACACTTCCAGCATGTGTTTGTCTGTCTGGATAAACAGGATATAGGCCCGCAGCAATTGCAGCACCTGACAACACATACTGAACAGCTCAATGGCCAAGTGGTAATAAAAACCGAGTCGGTAGAAAACACCTTACAGCAATTAATTGCCGAAGGTATATCCATTCAGTCTTTACAGGTACGCAATCCAACACTGGATGATTTATTTCTTAAACTCACTGGTCACAGCCTTCGCGAATAAGGAAAGCAGGTTAAATGAAACAACTTCTGGCGCTATTCTTTGCCCGCAATAAAGAATACTACCGCGATAAGGGCTCACTGACCTGGTCCTTTATTATGCCGCCGCTGATTATTGCGGTGGTAAGCCTGGCCTTTTCCGGTGGTGAAAAGCCGTTATTTAAAGTGGGCTACTTTCCAGAAAATGCCGAGCTTCCCTCAGCCTTTCAACAAGTGGACTATATCCAGCCCATTGCCATTGAAAAATCAGACAGTGCCTTTACCAAAATTCGCCACCACCAGATTGATATCCTGCTGGATTTAAGCGGTACACAAGAATATTGGGTTAACCCTCAATCCCAGCGTGGCGCCATACTGCAAGCACTGCTAGCGCAAGGTGATTCTGCAACACCGGAAAACTGGCAAACCAACAGCTTGGCTGGCCGCCAGGTCCGTTATATTGACTGGGCTATTCCCGGTATTTTGAGCATGAACCTGATGTTTAGTGGATTGTTTGGCGTAGGCTATGTCATTGTGCGCTACCGTAAAAACGGCGTACTGAAACGCCTGCAGGCAACACCCGTGTCACCGCTCAACTTTTTAGGCGCGCAAATTTTATCGCGCTTGGTGATCATGTTGATCGTCAGTGTTTTGGTCTATATCGCCAGCGATTTCTTTTTGGATTTCCTGATGCTGGGTAGCTACCTCAACCTATTGTTGGTCGCCATCCTGGGCAATGTGTGTATTCTGTCACTGGGCCTGATTATCGCCAGCCGCCTGGCCAGTGAAGAACTGGCCAATGGCCTGCTAAATTTTTTAACCTTTCCTATGTTATTGCTATCTGAAATCTGGTTCTCTCTAGATGGTGCGCCTGAGTGGATGGTAACCGCATCGGATTTCCTGCCACTCACCCATATGGTACAGGCCGCTCGCGCTATTATGCTGGAAGGTGCAGGCTTGGCAGACATTAGCCAACATCTGCTGATTCTCATTGGAATGACGATCGCCTTCCTCACAATTGCCGCAAATCTGTTCAAATGGAGATCTGACTGATCAGTTTTCACCCAAATCAACAATTCTTTACATCCGAAGGGCGTTTTTTGTTCGATCTGGCTATAGGAAGCTCACTTTGAGGCCCCTATAATCACGCCCGCACAATATTGCTTATAAGTCCGACAGCTCGATCTGGTATTACGAGCCGTCACCCATTAGAAGTTTGAGGTAAACCATGAAAAAGTTAATCGCCCTTGCCCTGATCACCTTTACTGCATCTGCCGTTGCAGGCCCTAAAGGCCTGAAGCCTGCAGGTACTGGTACCCACTCTGACGGTCGTAGCTACGACATCGTAAGCGTTAGCTGCAGCGGCAGCAAAACTCCACGCGAAATCATCCGTTTCGAAGGAACTAAAGAGTGGTGTCTGACTGACGAGTCCCTGTGCTCCAAGTCCAAAATGCGCACTGCCAAGAAAGCGTGTAAGAAAAAAGCCTAAGCTTTTTAAGAAGATTTTTAAGCGGGTCTTAATGATAAGCGTTAAGACCCGTTTTTTTATGCCTGGCGCTTTCCCGAAATCAGTCGCGGAAATTATTGTATTGCAGCGGCATTTCAATATCGGCTTCGCGTAACATGGCGATAACCGCCTGCAAATCATCGCGCTTTTTACCCGTAACCCGTACCTGATCGCCCTGAATTTGCGCCTGCACCTTCATCTTTTTGTCTTTAATCAATTTGACAATCTTGCGACATAGATCGCTGTCCAGACCAGTGCGAACAGTAACTTCCTGGCGCACCTGCTTACCCAGCGGTTTAGGGTCAGCCACCTCCAGACACTTAATATCGATCTTGTTTTTGTGCAGACTACTCTTCAGTACATCCAGCATCTGCTCCAACTGAAAATCTACTTCGGCCCAAATAATGACAACAAAATCGTTGCGCTCGAACTTGGCATCCACCCCTTTAAAGTCGAAGCGATTGCCAATAAGACGGTTCGCCTGATCCACCGAGTTGGTCAAAATATGTTTATCAACTTCTGAAACTACATCAAACGAGGCCATTCGATTCTCCTGCTTTGTGGCACATCAATCACTATGGATTAATCGCTATGGATAGCGCCTTTTGGCTTGTTAGATAAAGGAGGAATAATAACAGAGGCACTTAGCCAGGTTTCAACTATTATTAAATGACGATTGCTGTTGTTTGAGACATGAACATGGAGCTTGTAGGCGCCAATGACCATCCCAACCCCCTCTGTAAATACCGATACAGAATCCAACACGCACTATCTACAATTTAACAGCCACGGCCAACGACCACTGTTTGCCCAACGGGCAGATTATGCGCAAATGCTGGATCTCTTTGATTGCATTTCTCAGCAGCAACAGATTTCCACGCTGGTATTTTGCCTATTGCCTCACAGTATTCACTGGTTAATTCATGCGCCGGATGAGAATGCCGAGGCTATCGGCCAATGGCTGCAGCACGCCTATACCCAGCTTTACAATGAACAGCAGCAACGTAATGGCAGCCTATTCAACAAACGTATGCTGTGCCACAAAGTCGATCCGTTTCAGGACTTTGCCGAGTTAAGCCACCAGATTCATCACTTACCTGTTGCAGGCAAGCTGGTTCCAGATCCCGCGATTTACCCCTGGTCCAGCCATAAACTCTACCTGAACCGCAGTAATCAACATCCGCGTTGGTTTCTAGCTTCTCCCCTGTTAAACCGTATTGCCAACCAGCGTGCCAGCCAGATCCGGCGCTATAGCCAGTTTATGGCTCCCGCACCGAAGCATTGGGCACATATCGAAAACAAACAAGACTCTGGAGCCCCTCTTAACGCTATACAAGAGCCTCTTGAGCAAGAAACCTCCTGGCAGCCAGACCTTGAGTGGTTAGTGGCGTTTGTCTGCCAGGACTATCAGATTTCAACCAGCGACCTGCACCTGTGGCGTCGTCAGCGGCTCATGAATGAAGTCAAAGCCGTTATCGCCAGCCTGGCACAGCAATGGCAGGTATGCGGACTGGAAACCCTCTCAAAAGAACTGCAGATCGATCAAGAACAGCTTGAAAGTAGCATGCGCTACCTGCAACAACAGAAATCACTGTCCCTGCACCGCCTGACTATCGCTCTTGAAAAAGAGATTGGCCCTGCACCTGAGCCTTGGCGAGAAGATGAGATTGATAAGGAAACACCGTTTGAAACGGAGGACGAACCACACACATCTGAAGATTCTATCGACGGTGAAATTGCGAGTATTCAACAAGAAGAACAAGACCTGTCCGACCAACTGGATATGACACCCGTTACCGAGGATATAGAAGCCGAGATAGACGCAGCGATAGAAGCAGAAATAGCGGCCCAACAATAAGAAATACTGGAAGCTAAAGTAGCTTAGCAAATATACAGGAGCAGGATCGAGAAGTGGACTTGCTGGCCTACCGGGAATGCAGCTCTAGGTTCGGTGTTAGTGGCATCCATGCATAGAGGAGAACTGTATATTCGTACAGTCAAGCCAGCAAGTTATCCCATAATATGCCCGCACCAAGCCTTGGTCAAGCCTAATTTCGGCGCCGCCACAAACTCATAAAAGCCTTTAAAATCATAGAGTTACAAAATGGCCTAAGCAGCAATAACCGCCACAGGCCAAGAGCCAAGCGGACTGACATTTTTTACCGCAATTGCGACATTTCGGTACCCAGCGCTATCACCACACGGCCAATTTCCTGCCGAATACGCCCGGTATCAAAGGCATCAGGCACAGCCAGTGCCTCGTATTGTAAGCGCTGTACAGTGCCCGCAAGAATGTCTGCATCAACCTCGGGGGTCTCAGAACCAATAAGGGAATAGAAGCCTACCAGTGGCTTTAAGATGCGTTGACGCTGCTCGTAGGCAAAGCGGCGGAAGCTTTCAGGCAGGTGCAGATCAAAGAAAAAGGCCATCTCCACCCGGGTGCCCTGGGGGTTATCCAGGCACTCTTGGACATAATCCACCATATCATCAATGATCTGGCAAATAAGCTGCTCGCGATGCTCCTCGCTCTGTAACTGTTCTGGGCTGTATTCCGCCACCTTGGTCAGCACGCCGCCGACTTTGAGGACAATTTCATCGTGGAGGATATTTTTATGGTGAGCAAAGGCCTCCAGCAACAGCTCCTGCAGGTCTTTAAAGTAATAGGTGGTTAGCGACAGACTAACATCCGCTTCTTTCGCTACTGCCCGGTGCGTCACCGCAGACAAGCCATGGGCAGCGATTACCCGTAAGGTGGCTTCGAGGATCTTCAGGCGAGTCTGTTCACCACGGGCACGGCGGCTTTTTTTAGCACCTTCTGGCGAAGGCTGAGACTCTGGTTGAGAGACCACAATATCTGGCTCTCCGGGAACGGATGACAAAAGGATTCTCCATAAAACAACTAGGTCGCATGCAACTTTGTCCTAGAACGACCCGATAATCCCATTATTATGCCACAATCGTCAGTATCGCCAGAATACAAAGCCAGAGAATCATGGTGCGGGACAGGAGTGGTAATAGTGCTTCCAGCTCTTTCTCGGTGATATCTTCCTGAGTCACATCGGTAGAATTCACATTCAGGGCGCCGTGAATCGCGGTTTCCAGCACACTGGCAGTTGAGCGACGGTACCCCAACAGCTCTTCGCGCCAGTGATTAAAGCAGCCGACAAAATTACCGCTGAGTGCAAAACTCAGGCCCAACACACGCACAGCAGGCCACTCCATTAACCACAGCGCGCGGGCAGCGGTATGGCGCAATTCACTGGAAGATTCCTGATTCTCACAGGTTAGCGCCAACAGACGGTAGAGTACGGCGCCCACGGGGCCCAGCAATACAAACCAAAACAAGGCTGCAAACAGGCGCTCAAAGCCAAGGTAACCGGCAGCCTGTAACATACCCCGGTGCAGCGCCCACCAGCCATCATCGTCGTCAACTTCCACCCCAAGGGAGATGGCAATCTCTGTAGCCGCCACATTGTCATTGCGACGATAGGCTGCGACGTACTCATGAATGGGGGTAGAAAGTTCACTTCGCCCTAAACTATAGAGCAGCAGCGGTACGGCACAAACAAGCAGCAACCAGCTGGAGATGCCAGCGACAATATTCAGCGCCAAGGCCAAGGCCAGCACGGGTACCAGCACAATGAATGAAACGATGAGTTCATGTCCGGGCAACCCCAAATTGGTAACCCATTGGCTCCAGCGATAAAACCATTGATCATGCTGTAAAGCACGGCCACCATCGCCGTACTGAATCACGCCGTAGACGATCAGAATTGCCAGAAACACCATGGGTTATCTCCCTTACCAGATCCCTTTACCTTTTTACCTTGAAGCAGCAACAACCAGCACAATAACCAGATGTAGAGAATGTAAGATTGATCTGATTAAAGATCAACCTTACAGACAAGATTAATCAACGCTGCTCAGTGCCTGACGGTAACGCACCCAATCAAAGGCGGGCCCCGGGTCTGTTTTTCGCTCAGGGGCGATATCGGCATGCCCCTGAATATTTGTGGTTGTGATGGAAGGATAAGCCTGCTGCAAAGCGCAGGTAATCGCGACTAACTGCTGGTATTGCTCATCGGTGTATGGGGTATCGTCAGTACCCTCCAGCTCAATACCGATGGAAAAATCATTGCAGCCCTCACGCCCCTGAAAACAGGACTGCCCAGCATGCCAGGCCCGATCATCGAAGCTGACAAACTGCACCACCTGCCCCGTACGTTCTATTAATAGATGTGCCGAGACTTGCAGGGATTGAATTTCTTCAAAAAAGGGATGGGCAGTGTGATCCAGCTGATTACAAAAGAACGCTTCAACACAACCCGTACCAAACTGACCTGGAGGCAAACTGATATTGTGAATCACCAGCAAATCTACAATTTGATCAGCAGGGCGCTGATTAAAATTGGGGGAAGGCACACGACGGGCCTGATCAAGCCAGCCATTGGTGATGGTGTAATTCGCGGTAAGTGAGGTTTTAGGTGAGTGAGTCAACCGAGAATACGCCCGTGCCGGAAAATCCCATTATGGCAGTCGGGCCTTTTTTTACAAGCCGGTCATTTACTCCTCAGGTTTACAGTCCAGCCTTGGCCTGACGCAGATTGCCAATCACAGACTCGAGCGCCCGATCGAACAACATGCCATCATCCAGCTGCCGTAACTTTCCAGACTGTAAAGCCTGCGCCAACTCTGTATGACCTTTTTCAGCCACCTTCATACCATTGCGATTTACAAAGATATATTTATCGACACTTTTGATTATGGCTGCCAAGCGACAACGATAACGGTTATCCTCAGATTCGCTCATTTCAAACCAACAACCTTGGGTAAGCTTATCGACTTGTCGCAGGTATTTATCGTCGATATGAACTTCAGCTTCGCGGGGTTGTTGTTTTGGAGTATGGGAAATAGGGGCTGCAGCCTTCGTAGAAACTGTTTCCTCAGCTTTAACCTCTACAGGTTTAGTTTCTGTGGATAATGCAGGCGTATTTGACGGCCGCGATAACTCAGTAAGGGTATCACCCTGGTGATTAACCGCCTTCTCTTTAACTATTGCTTTAGCAGGCTTGTCGGCAACCGGCTTAACGTCCACTTTTTCAGGACTTTGCTGCTGCATGCCTTTGATTTGCAGCAGGTGAACTTTTTCCAAGCGCTTAAGCAGTTTGGTCATTTCAAACGGGTTATAGGAAATCTGCTCCAGGCCTTTACGCAGTCGCTGTAACAGATCCGGTAACAACTTGATTAAGCGGGTACGCTCTTGTGCGCCCACCTGAACAGTTACCGACCACAAAAGGTCATCCACAACAGCTATGGCATTGTCCCATTCTTCGCTGTCCTTACCCTGCTTTAAGCACACCAGGAACAAAACATTACTCCAAGGGCCCTGCAGCAGCTCACCAACAACCTCTGGTAGCACCATGCCACCCACCTTTTCGGTCATAGCCTCATCGACTTTGGCTCGTGCGGCCTCGGCCTTGGCTTTGCCATCTTCAGCATCCAGGGTGCGGCGCTCCAAAATGCTGGCGCGACGACGCTCTTTATCAATAAACGCTAAAAACTCAGTGAGCAACTCATCAAAGATGCCCATATCCGTTTCGAAGTTTTCCAGTAAACGGGTAATGGTAGATTCTACCTGGCGGTACAGGGGATCCTTGCGCTGCTCCCCATTTTTAGCATTGTCTTTTAGTTCTGGTTCCTGCCAACCCAACGCCGCCGTTGCCAGTTCATTTAACAAACGCCTGGCGGGATGAGTACCTTTATTAAAGAAACTCTTATCGGCGATAGCCACTTTTAACATCGGTATTTGTAAACGCGCAAGCAATGCCTTCATTGGCACCGGCAGGTTACGGTCTTCCAAAATAAATTCGAATAACATATTGACCAGGTTAATCACATCCTGGTCAACCGCACGCAACTTTTGCATGCCTTGCTGGGACAAATTGCCTTCGATTAACCCCTGCAGCTGTTGCGGTTTTAATAAAACCTCTTGAGGAGAGTGTCCCCAATCCTGTCGATGCTGAATATGACCCAACACCCCAAGTAAATCCGACAGAGGAATAGAAGCTACCGGACTATTACCCACACCTCCAGGCACTGCGCTTGCAACAGTATTATTGGCAGCCCCTAACAAACCACGTAACTGATCCAGTACCTGAGAATTTGCATCGCCAACTTGCCCTGCTCCGACAGAATTTCCCATATAAGGCGTTTGGGCACTTCCCATCGCGGTCTGATGTGCCGCACCTTGCCGCTTGTTTTTTTGCCGTGAGCTAGTTAAAGAAGGCAGAACATTATGCTCGATCAACACCTGGTTCAAAATGGTCATGACTTTCGCACAATGAACCAGTACATGTTTATCAAACAGCTTCAGTAACACGAGCTGTGCCTTGATATCAATATCAAGCGGATCGACTTCTGCTGAAAACGCCTTGCACAGCGCTTCGGGACCAACAGGGTTATTACTGACGTAAACTTTTGCGGGTACCAAAGCACTAAACCGCAGACTAATTTGTTGCACAGTGTCAGCTGAAGCCTCCAAGGCTTTAGCTGCCATCGCTTCAACGGCAACCTGACGTTCCAGTTCTTCATGTTCGACCAGGGTTAGATCATCCATAGAGCCGGACAGATCGTCTAATGAAGATTCGTCCTGATTGGAACACAGTAAAGATGTAAAACCTTGATCAATACGCGACCAAAAACTTTGCTCCAACTTACGGCGACGCAAGCGGACCTCGCGCATGGATTCAAAGTATAAATTTTGTTCCTGATTATTGGTGGCCTTGTCAGCCAATTCGAATAGAGCATCATCGGTATTCTCAAACACCGTGGCCAAAGGCTTTCTTAATAAACGCTGCAGTTTTTCACGTACCTGATGAATAGGGGCAGGTAAACGCACCAGAGACTGAGCCACGCGCTCGCCCTCCCTATCTGATTTTTTGTCAGAATTCCGGGCTGATTGACTGAGGGGAATAACCTTTGCCTTGCCAGACATGCGCTTATCTCTACATTTGTGTTTTATAAGCTTTCTTATAAAACCACATCCTATTCAATGTTCATCCCTGAAAGATTTGTCCGCAACCGCAAGTATAATCAGGAGTCACTGACAAACTAGCGTTACTGTCTCAGTTCGAGAATCAATTCACATAGATAATCATAGTCTTGGACTGGTTATAATCTCTATAAAGCACATTGCAAAAATCTAGAACCATTACCTATATAAAGTGTGTTAAATTCACTCTGCAATCGAATAAAAATCCATCACTTATAACGGCACGTATATAAACTAACGCCGAATATAAGTTAACGAACGTAACGACGATTTGTTTATGTCAGGCCAACAATCCCCACACTCCGATACTCAACCCTTTGGCAAGGGCATGCTGATCCTCGCCTGGCTGGTGGCTCTGGGGTTGCTCACCCTGTTTTTTCGCAACTGGGAAGAACAGCGCAACAACCCCAACCAAGATCCCTCCAGCTCAGTCAACAACGGTATTCGGGAAGTTATCCTGGAAGGTAATCGTCGCCACCACTACGTAGCCAACGGCAAAATCAACGGCCAAGAGGTCACCTTTCTACTGGATACCGGTGCAACCGATGTGGTTATTCCCGCAAAGCTTGCCAGTAAGCTCAAATTACAAAAGGGCCCCAGTGGTTATGCCCAAACCGCCAACGGTATAGTGGAAGTCTTCTCAACCCGCCTGAACACCCTGGATCTGGGCAGCATTCATCTCACCAATGTCCGCGCCAGCATCAACCCCGCCATGAAAGACCAGGCGATCCTCCTGGGTATGAGCGCCCTCAAACAGGTGGAATTCACCCAGCGCAATGGCCAGCTGATACTGCGGCAGTACGACTAACCCCCTTCATCAGCTGCCAAACCTGCACCAAACGACCATTTACTGATAGAATTGCCGCCGTTCCGATTAGATAGAGACAGGCAGTAACACCATGAGCACCGATTTCGCCAATAGCCAGATCCCCGGCCTTGTTGAAGATATGATCAACAGCGTCAAAGCCGCCCTGGCCGAAGACATCAAAGATGGCGATATCACCGCAGGTCTGATACCCGCAGATGAACAGGCAGAAGCCTATATCATCACCCGCGAAGACTGCACCGTCGCTGGCCTGCCCTGGGTGGAGGAAGTGTTTAAACAACTCGATCCCAGTGTCGAAGTCACCCTGCACGCCCAAGATGGCGACCAGGTCATGGGGGATAGCCGCCTATTCAGTCTCAAGGGCAACGCCCGTAGCCTGTTGACCGGAGAGCGCACAGCGCTCAACTTCCTGCAGCTATTATCAGGTGTTGCTACCCGCTGCCAGCAATACGCCAAGATTGTGGAAGGCACCAATATCAAGATTCTGGACACCCGTAAAACCATCCCTGGTTTACGCAGTGCTCAGAAGTACGCCGTGACTCAAGGTGGTTGTTACAACCACCGCATTGGCTTATATGATGCTTTTTTGATCAAAGAAAACCATATTGCGGCCTGTGGCGGCATTCAGCAGGCGATTGAGACCGCCAAGAAGAATGCACCCGGTAAACCGGTGGAAGTGGAAGTTGAAGATCTGGTGGAACTGCAGGAAGCGCTGGATGCAGGGGCTGATATTGTGATGCTGGATAACTTTAGTCTGGAAGATATGCGTGAAGCGGTTAAGCAGAATAAAGGGCAGGCCAAGTTGGAAGCTTCGGGTAATGTGAATGATCAGACGTTGCGCCCCATTGCAGAAACCGAGGTGGATTATGTGTCGATTGGGGCGCTAACTAAGGGGGTTGAGGCGGTTGATTTGTCGATGCGATTTAGCTAAGGCTAACCAACACACATCGACAATCAATAGCTCACCAATAACAGGCTACTCGAAGGGATTAATATCGACAAAGTAGCCTTTTGATACATCCCCTTCTGGATAAACTTCAACCCATGCGCCAAATCGATGTTTAACTGGTAGCCAAGTAAAGTCTCCTGTAGGAAATCCCTCAACAAAATTATAACTTTTCAACTGAGCGATACTTTTTAACTGCTGAGCAGGGTACACCTTGGCTTCCAGCTCACCCGATTTACATCCTCGATAATATTTGGGAAAGAGTTGAATATCCTTCCCTGAGACAGCAGAAAAAACCAACTCGTTGCGCTCTTCAGGATCAGTAGGATATTCCACGCAAACCCTTCGTGGGCCTAACCAGGATATTTGATTGTATGGATCGCTTGCTTCTGCAAAGTCCTCAGAATCAAAATCAATCGCTGTAACCACCTCTAGTCGATCTTTAACAAATACGATGTAAGCCGGACGAGATTCCGCTACAGCATAGAGACCATAAACCAATGCAGACAACTGTATTAGACCTATAACGGAATAATCCCTTACCAATTCTGATTTAGGCTTAGCCGGGTTATAAATGACCAGAGACATTAAAGGCCCAACTCCCAGCTCTACCAGCAACACCAACTTATATAGCTCAGTGCCGCCAACATATTCTGCCAACTGCCCCGGGTACCACACTCCAAAGATAAGTATCGCCCCCAAACAGGCAATAATCAGCGTAACCCCAAAGTGCCAGCCAAAGGCTTTTAACTTTTGCTTTATCAGCTGTTTATTCACCCTATCCTCGCCAGATTGTTTTCAACAAGCATAAAAAAAGGCCTCCTAAGAGGCCTTTTTATTCTAAGCGATTAAGTTATTAACCGCGACACTCAGCAGGAGTCAGGTTCTGAGTAATTGTTGGCGCGTTTACAGGCTGAACCACATCACCCGCAAGGTTAGCAGCATCACGGTCAGCAGAGAAGCAGGTCCAGATGATGGTACCAGTAGGACGAACACCCGAAGCAAGAGCTGCACCAGAAGCTTGAGGTACAAGAGTCAACACTTGGGTAGCAGCAGGCGCGATACGGTTGGTGTAGGTAATGATAACTTCGCCACTAGCTTTATCGACAGAGATAGTTTGCACGTTGGCAGAACCAGTAGTACCAGCAGCATTACCCAGGAACTGAGTACACAGGCCGGCACCCGCAGTGTTACAACCAGTAGTTACGGTGTTAACCGCAGCATTAACAGCATAACCTGCACCCAAACCGCCTACAGCAGCAGGGGTAACATTAGTTGCATTGTCCTGAACAGTTGTCTGAGCTTCCTTGGCCATTACCATACCTTCAGATACACGGGCACGAGAGGTATAGTCTTGATAAGCAGGTAGAGCTACAGCAGCCAAAATACCGATGATCGCAACTACGATCATCAATTCAATCAAAGTAAAGCCTTGTTGCTTTTTCATAGTCAAACTCCAAAATTAAAGTCGAGCAGGTGCGTTGAGAAACGTGACTACTACAAAGCAACCCTTAGGCCAAAACAAAAAAAACCTTATCTTTCAGAAAGTTACCAATATCCCCACCGAATTTTATCATCTTACGCACCTACCACCAGCCCCCAACCTCATCACTTAGTGACACTTTTTGTCACCCCGCCTCGTCCGACTCACCTTAAATCCCCCCAAAAGGATCAACATTTACAAAAACAATGACATTTCATACAGTTAGAATATATATTTAGAGTCTTTGCTAGCATATTTATACTGGCATCGGAATTCGCAGAGATCAGGAAGAACACTATGAATGCACCTGCCACAGCGATTAGCGGTCTGGCAAGGCGCCTCGTTAGCGATAATCTAATTAGCGAGTCGGCAGCTGAAGCAGCCATTAAGCAGGCTAAACAATCCAAACTGCCTTTGGTTTTTCAACTCATTGAAGACGGCATCAATGCCAGAGATATTGCCAATGCCGCTTCTGATGAGTTCGGCTCTCCGATTCTGGACTTATCTTCCATCAACCCAGAAGCCATCCCATCAGGATTAGTAGACGCCAAATTAATTCAAAAGCACCACGTACTGCCTCTTTTTAAGCGTGGCAACAGACTCTTTCTTGCCGTCTCAGATCCCACCAATTTGCACGCACTGGACGAAATCAAGTTCAATACTGGACTTAACACAGATGCAATTCTCGTAGAAGGGGACCTTCTCTCCAAAACAATTGACACCTTCCTCAATGCGCAGGAGGAATCGCTAGGTGACGCGCTGGGTGGTCTGGACGATGAATCCCTTGAAGGCCTGGATATCGAAGCAGTCGATGAGGACGGGGAGACAGCAGAAGATGCTGGAAGCGAAGCCGATGAAGCACCTATTGTAAAATTCATCAATAAGGTCCTTCTCGATGCTATTAAAGGCGGGGCATCTGATATTCACTTCGAACCCTATGAAAAAACCTATCGAGTAAGATTTCGTACTGATGGTATTTTGCAGGAAATGGCCAAACCTCCGACCAACCTGGCAGGACGTATTGCCGCGCGTTTAAAAGTAATGTCTCAAATGGATATTTCTGAGCGTCGTGTACCTCAAGACGGCCGCATCAAACTGAAAATCACTAAAACCAGAGCTATCGATTTCCGGGTAAACACCTTACCGACACTCTTTGGTGAAAAGATTGTTCTGCGAATTCTAGACCCCAGCAGCGCCAAACTGGGTATTGATGCACTGGGTTATGAAGACGACCAGAAACAGCTCTATATGGATGCTCTTCACCAACCCCAGGGAATGATTTTGGTAACCGGTCCTACAGGTTCAGGTAAAACCGTTTCTCTTTATACAGGGCTGAATATCCTAAATACGCCAGAGCGCAACATATCTACTGCTGAAGACCCGGTAGAAATCAACCTGGAAGGGATCAACCAGGTACAGGTTAACCCCAAGGTCGGTCTTACTTTTGCTGAGGCTCTGCGCTCATTCCTACGTCAGGATCCAGATATTGTAATGGTTGGTGAGATCCGGGATCTGGAAACCGCAGAAATCGGTATTAAAGCTGCTCAGACTGGACACTTGGTGCTTTCAACACTGCATACTAATAGCGCTCCTGAAACCCTAACCCGCTTGTTAAACATGGGAGTCCCCGCGTTTAACGTGGCAACAACTGTCAGCCTGATTATCGCCCAACGGTTAGCTCGACGACTCTGTGGTACATGCAAAAAACCAGCTACCGATATTCCAGACGACATACTATCGAAAGAAGGTTTTGATGATATTGGAGTCGCGAGGGAAGAGCTTGAAATTTTCCATCCCAATCCAGAAGGTTGCTCGCAATGCAGCAAAGGTTATAAAGGCCGGGTCGGAGTTTATGAAGTAGTTCGTATTACACCAACGATATCCAGCCTTATAATGGAGGGTGGAAACGCCCTACAAATTGCCCAGCAAGCTAAGGAAGAAGGCTTCAACAGCCTACGCATATCTGCTCTTCGTAAGGTAGCTACAGGCCTAACCAGCCTTGAAGAAGCAAATCGAGTGACAAAAGATTAATACTTAAGGATTTTCATTATGGCCACCGCATCTGCCGATGTCTTTGTATATAAAGGCACGGATAAAAAAGGGAACAAAGTTGAGGGAGAAATCTCCGGAGCGAGTTCAGCGCTGGTTAAAGCCCAACTTGTTAAAAAAGGCATTAATGCTAAATCTGTTCGCAAAAAGGCCAAACCTTTATTCAGTAACGCCAAGAAAATCACACCTCAGGACGTCGCCATCTTTACCCGTCAAATGGCCACCATGATGAAAGCAGGCCTCCCTCTGGTACAAAGCTTTGAGATTGTTGCCGACGGCCTTGAAAACCCTTCCATGAAGGATCTTGTGCTAAAAATTCGAGACGACGTTGCTGCTGGTGGTGGATTTGCTAACGCTCTAGCTAAGCATCCACGCTATTTTGACGATCTATTCTGCAATCTTGTTGATTCAGGCGAGCAGTCCGGCGCCTTGGAAACCATGCTTGACCGCATTGCTACTTACAAAGAAAAAACAGAAGCAATCAAAGCTAAAATTAAAAAAGCTCTGACCTACCCCATAGCTGTAGTTGTGGTAGCACTTATTGTAACCGGGATTCTCTTAGTAAAGGTTGTGCCTCAGTTTGCCGAAACATTCAGTAGCTTTGGTGCTAACCTGCCTGCTTTTACTTTGTTTGTACTAAATATATCCGAAGTAGTGCAAGAATTGTGGCTAATAATCCTTGTCTGTATTGTCGCAGGCGTATTCGTATTTAGAGAGGCAACGCTACGAAGTGAAGCCTTTGCTGCAGCAGTAGATCGAGCAATGCTTAAACTCCCCATTGTTGGAGACATTGTCTACCAATCCATCGTTGCCCGCTTTGCTCGCACCCTTTCAACCACTTTCGCCGCAGGCGTTCCCCTCATTGACGCCCTACAATCTGTTGCTGGTGCAACAGGCAACAGTGTTTATGAAAAAGCTACCAATAAAGTACGGGAAGAAGTCGCAACAGGCATCCAACTGAACGCCTCTTTAAAGGCAACAGGCCTTTTCCCCACCATGCTAATTCAAATGACAGCCATTGGTGAGGAATCAGGCGCGCTGGATGAAATGCTCGATAAGGTTGCTGAGTTCTACGAGGATGCAGTAGACAATTTGGTAGACAGCTTAACCTCTCTACTAGAACCAATGATTATGTCAGTCCTTGGCGTATTAGTAGGCGGCCTAATGATTGCAATGTACCTCCCCATTTTCCAAATGGGTCAAGTTGTTTAACAAAGCAGGCTAGAAATCACCCAATGAATTCAGCACTCTCAGCCGGGCCATTTTTTACCGAATGGCCCGGATTTTTTATTGCCTACGCTTCAATTATCAGCTTACTGGTCGGCAGCTTCCTAAACGTCGTCATCCACCGCCTCCCCAAAATGATGGAGCGCGAGTGGAAGCACGACTGCTGCGAGCTACTGGAGGTTGAACAACAAGTCGACTCCGACACCCCCTACAACCTAATCACCCCCAACTCCCACTGCCCCTCGTGCGGGACACCAGTAAAACCCTGGCAGAATATCCCTATCATCAGCTATCTGTTTTTGAAGGGTAAATGCGCCAACTGCCAAACGCCGATTTCCGTACGCTATCCTCTGGTTGAGCTGGCGACTGGTCTGCTGAGCGGTTATATCGCATGGCAATGGGGAGCCACACCGCAGGCCTGTGCGGCCATTGTGCTGACCTGGGTGCTAATCGCACTAACCATGATCGATATCGATACCCAACTGCTGCCCGATAGTCTGACACTGCCGCTGCTATGGCTGGGTTTGATCCTCAACAGCGGCGCCTTCTTTGATGGCCATGGTCTATTTATACCGCTGGATCAAGCTCTGTGGGGAGCAATAGCCGGCTATATGGTGCTCTGGAGCGTGTTCTGGCTGTTTAAGCTGCTGACCGGCAAGGAAGGGATGGGCTTTGGGGATTTCAAACTGCTGGCGGCTCTGGGGGCCTGGATGGGCTGGCAGGCACTGCCTTTGATTATTATTTTGTCTTCCCTGGTCGGTGCTGTGATTGGTATTGCCGGTATTATCATTATGGGGCGCGATAAGAATGTGCCTATTCCCTTTGGCCCCTATCTGGCGATTGCAGGCTGGATTGCGCTGATGTGGGGCGATATGATTACGCAATCGTATTTGCAGTTTGCCGGGATTCAATAAGCCCCCGGCATTCCTCCTGAAAGACGCTACCCCTAAAGAAACTAAGCACCTGCCTGCGCAGGTGCGACGGGACTGACTGATGTACCACCACTTTGCTTCTGGCCTCCACGAGGTCTCCCTATGACTCTAATTATTGGATTAACTGGCGGCATTGGCAGCGGTAAAACCGCCGTTTCTGATCGCTTTGCCGCCAAAGGCATTACCGTTGTGGATGCTGATCTGGCCTCCCGGGCGGTAGTTGAACCCGGACGCCCGGCCCTGCAAGCCATTGAAGAGCACTTTGGCTCCGAAGTAATTACCCCTGAAGGCAGCTTGGACCGAGCCCTGCTACGCCAAAAAGTCTTTGCCGACGAAAACGAGCGCAAATGGCTGGAACAGCTAACCCATCCACTTATTCGTGAAGAGATTATCAGCGGCCTGGAAAACGCCACATCCCCCTACGCTCTACTGGTATCGCCACTGCTGGTTGAATCTGGTCAGAGCCAGCTGACGCAACGTATTTTGGTTGTGGATGTTCCCGAAGCAGTCCAACTGGAACGCACTATGGCCCGCGACGACAACCCCGAAGCTCAGGTCAAAGCTATTATGGCGGCGCAAGCCAATCGGGAAACTCGCCTGGGTTATGCTGATGATGTGGTGGAAAATAATGGCAGCCTGGAAGATCTAGACCGACAGGTTGAGCAGCTGCATCAACGCTACCTGACTTTGGCAGAAGGTTAGTATGAGCGAGAATACTCTTACCTCCAAGACAGTGCCCACAATTGTACAGTGCCCAACCTGTAAGAAAGAGGTTGAGTGGTCAGAGAAATCCCCTCACCGTCCATTTTGCAGTGAGCGCTGTAAGTTGATTGATTTTGGCGACTGGGCAGATGAATCGAACCGAATTGCCGGCAACCCAACCTATGATGATGTGATGGGAGAGGATTTGGAGTACTAAGATTAAAGAGTCGTCGCTCCTGCGAAGGCAGGAGCCCAGTGACTTAGATCTACAATGGCGACAGTTCTTAGCTTTATAAACTTAACACCAAAGGCCACTGGATTCCTGCCTGCGCAGGAATGGCACTAGATGGGTTGTTGCAAACTTTAGTCTTCGCGGTAAGACTCAACGGTCGGACAAGTACAAATCAGGTTTCTATCCCCATACACATTATCGATACGGTTAACCGCTGGCCACACCTTGTGATCACGCAACCAACTGGCCGGGCGGCCTGCTACTTCACGTGAATAACCACGATCCCAATCAGCGTTCATCACATCATCCTGAGTGTGAGGTGCATTGTGCAGTGGATTATCTTCGGCGCTGTACTCACCGGCTTCAACCTGAGCAATTTCCTTGCGGATGATAATCATCGCCTCAACAAAGCGATCCAGCTCGGCCTGAGACTCAGACTCAGTCGGCTCTATCATTAGAGTACCAGCAACCGGGAAGGACATGGTCGGTGCATGGAAACCAAAGTCCATCAATCGCTTGGCAATATCTTCTTCGGTAATGCCACTGGCTTCCTTGATCGGACGCAGGTCCAACAGACACTCGTGGGCCACAAAACCGTTAGTGCCACGATACAAAATTGGGTAATGCTCAGCCAACTTGTTGGCCACATAGTTGGCATTGAGGATGGCGTGCTCAGTCGCAGACTTCATACCGTGCCTGCCCATCATCTTCACATACATCCAGCTGATGGGCAAGATGGAGGCGCTGCCCCAAGGCGCTGCGGAAATAGTGCCATTGTCTACTTCAGTCTCAGGCACTGGCTGAACCGGGTGAGCAGGCAGGAACGGCTTCAAGTGCTCACCCACGCCAATCGGGCCCATACCTGGACCACCACCACCGTGTGGAATACAGAAGGTTTTATGCAAGTTGAGGTGAGATACATCACCACCAAACTTACCCGGTGCGGCAACACCGACCAGGGCGTTCATATTGGCGCCGTCGATATACACCTGGCCACCTACAGCGTGGATCATTTCACACAGTTCAGTAATACCTTCCTCGAATACACCGTGGGTGGATGGGTAGGTCACCATAATGCAGGCGATCTGCTCACCATACTGTTCGATCTTGGCTTTCAGGTCATCCAGGTCCACGTTACCTTTGCTGTCGCAGTCGGTCACGACAACCTTCATGCCTACCATCTGCGCAGAAGCGGGGTTGGTGCCGTGAGCAGATGAGGGGATCAGGCAGATAGAGCGGTCGAATTCTTTTTTGCTTTCGAAGTATTTCTTGATAGCTACCAGACCGGCGTACTCACCTTGCGAACCGGCATTAGGCTGCAGGCTTACCGCATCATAACCGGTGCAGGCTTCCAGCATGGACTGCAACTCTTCGAATAATTGCTTGTAGCCCTGAGCCTGTTCCATCGGTGCGAAGGGGTGCAGCTTGCCGAACTCTGGCCAGGTCACTGGAATCATCTCAGCGGTAGCGTTCAGCTTCATGGTACAGCTGCCCAGAGGGATCATGGAGTGGTTCAAAGCCACATCCTTGGACTCCAGGCGTTTCAGGTAACGCAACATCTCTGTTTCAGAATGGTAGCTGTTGAACACCTCATGGGTCATATAGTCCTGTTCGCGTACCAGCTGGGCAGGAATTGCGTTATTCTCAGCCGCCAGCTTTGCATCCAGCGCAGCCAGGTCAGTATCAGCGCCACAGATAACCGCTACCAGCTGCTCCACATCCGCCAGGGTTGTGGTTTCGTTCAAGCTGATACCCAGCTGCTCACCATTAACATTACGCAGGTTAATTTCTGCATCCAGCGCACGCTGGTAAATCTCAGCGGTTTTATCACCGGTGTTCAGCGTCAGGGTATCGAAGAAATTATCGAACGCCAGCTCGGCGCCATTAGCCTTCAGCGCTTCAGCCAAAATCGCCGTCAAACGGTGGATACGGTTGGCAATACGGTTCAAACCTTCAGGACCGTGATAGATGGCGTAGAACACGCTCATCACGGCCAGCAACACCTGAGAAGTACAAATATTGGAGTTGGCCTTCTCACGGCGAATATGCTGCTCGCGAGTCTGCATGGCCATACGCAGGGCCTGCTTGCCATTGGCATCGATGGAAACACCAATAATACGACCAGGTGCAGAGCGCTTGTACTTGTCACGGAAGGCGAAGAATGCCGCGTGTGGTCCACCAAAGCCCATGGGTACGCCAAAGCGTTGGTTAGTACCGACCACTACGTCAGCGCCCATTTCACCCGGTGCTTTGAGCAACAACAGGCTCATAATATCGGCAGCAACGGTGACCAGCGCATTCTTCTGGTGAACAGTTTCAATAATGTCGGTCAGGTCTCGTACCTGGCCGGTAGAACCGGGGTATTGCAGCAGTGCACCAAAGCACTCCAGATCCGCAAGATCGGTATCCGGGTTACCTACAACCACCTCAAAACCAAAGTGCTCGGCACGGGTTTTCACGACCGCAAGGGTTTGTGGGTGTACGTCGTCTGCGACAAAGAAGGTGTCGGACTTGTTCTTCTTCATCTGGCGCTTACACATGGCCATGGCTTCGGCCGCGGCAGTGCCCTCATCCAGCATAGAGGCGTTAGCCAGATCCATACCGGTTAAATCAACAATCATCTGCTGGAAGTTCAACAGGCCTTCCAGGCGGCCCTGGGCGATTTCTGGCTGGTAAGGGGTGTAGGCCGTGTACCAGCCCGGGTTTTCCAATACATTGCGCAGCACCACGTTTGGGACGATGGTGTCGTGGTAACCCATACCAATGTAGTTTTTAAACAGTTGGTTCTTGCTGGCAATGGTTTTCAATTCCGCCAGGGCAGCGGTTTCATCTTTGGCGTCGGCCAGATCCAGATCATCGGTTTTACGAATGCCCGCCGGTACGGTTTTCTCGATCAGCTCATCAAGGCTATTGACCCCCAGCGCTTGTAACATGGCCTGGCGCTGATCGGCATTGGGACCGATATGGCGACCGATAAAGGCATCGTGATTTTCCAGTACAGACAAGGTTTGGCTGACAACAGCTTTGGACATAGTTCAGGCCCTGCAGAGTAAGTAAACACCAACCCACAAAGAGAAGTGGGCAGGGTAAAAATTGGGCGGCAATGGTAGCAATCGAAGGGGGCTGAAGCAATCGCCATTTGTCTCTATCTGCGGTGAACTATGCTTATAAAAACCTCTTCAACACCGGTATGACAACCATGCTCTCCTGGACCCTTTTGCTGATGCCCGCAACTTTTTTTGGCTGGCGAGGCTATAGGCATGGTCTGCTGGAAGCGGTATCCAGGGCGACTGGATTGCTGGGGGGTTATATCACCGCACTTTTATTTACCCTGCCCTTGGGACGCTGGATCGAGAACCATACGGACCTACCCGGTTTATTACCCTATATGGTGGCTTCGGCGGTATTTCTGTTTGGCGTCAGTATTCTTATCAGCCTGCTGTTCGATTTAATCAATCACCTCTGGCCCAACCATTTACGCTCCGAAACCCTGGCTTCACTGGGTGGCGCGTTGTTTGGTGCGTTGATAGGGGCCTGCATAGGTCTACTGCTGATCTGGGCTGCCAGCTTGATTCTTGGTTTTACCCAGGGCAGGATTCAGTCGCCCTCTGAATTGGCAGTCACGGCTCAGCGTCTGGCTGGGCGAGCTGTACATTTAACCCTGGCCCGCTTTGATCCTCCTCCTGCGGTAAGAACCGCAAGCGCCGCGTTCTTGCAATCCCCCCAGGATACCGTTGCCCGCCTGCAGCGCATCAGCATGCGCCATGATATTAAAAACCTTCTACGCGACCCCAACTTGCAAGCTGTATTGAACTCCAATGACTTACAGCAACTGCAACAACACCCGGAGTTTCAGCAGTTGGTTAAAGACAAGGATATGCAGCACCTGTTAACCATCACAGGTCCCAGTCATAACAAACAGGAGCGCCTGGCACAGGGCTTAAATGATCTCTGGCAACGCTTGCAGCGCCTGCAAACCAACCCCGAATACCAGGCATTACTGCGCAACAAAGAGTTCCGTCAGCAGTTACACTCAGGCAATCCGCTAGTGCTTATCAGCAGCCCGGAACTACAGCGCTTTACAGAATTGGTTTTGGAAACTGAAGCCTCACCGAGAGCACCTATGTAATCTTCATGTATAGCCATCCTATGGCATACTCTCTCCTATGGAGCTCTCATCTATGGATAAAGTCCCTTTACACGATTTATTACAGCAGGTGAGAGATTGTCGAATCTGTGCCGATGAACTGCCGCTGGGCCCACGCCCTGTCGTACGCATAAGTCCTACTGCAACGGTTTTGATTATCGGCCAAGCCCCCGGCACCAAAGTGCACGCCAGCGGTATTCCCTGGGATGACCCGTCTGGTGATCGCCTACGCCAGTGGCTGCAGTTGGACAAAGCGGAATTTTACGATGAGAACCACATCGCTATTGTTCCGATGGGTCTGTGTTATCCCGGCAAGGGTAAATCCGGTGACCTGCCTCCGCGCAAGGAGTGTGCACCGCAATGGCATCAACCACTATTCGAGCATTTGCCAAGCAAAAAGCTGACACTGCTCATCGGCCAATATGCACAAAACTATTATCTACCGGAAGATTTCAAACGGCGCTATAAAACACTGACCGAAAAAGTAAAACACGGTCACGAACTGGCTAAAGATATCTTCCCTTTGCCCCACCCGTCACCACGCAATCAGTTGTGGTTAAAACGCAATCCGTGGTTCGACGAAGAGATCCTGCCCCGCTTGCGACAGCAATTACACCAGAGTTTGAGTTAGCGTTTGGCAATAGCCAGCTTTACATTCGGGCCTGCCGGGTAACCCAACTGATCCCGTCCACTTTCCTTAGCCGAATACAACCACTCGTCGGCCTCGGCAACCACATCAGTCCAGCAAGCCTTGGATCCCTGACAATCACTGCTAATACCCGCACTCAGGGTTAAACGACCATGCGGGCTTTTACAGTGGGGAAGATTTTTAACGCGCAAGTTTTCCAGCACCCGGTTCACCACATAGGTCGCATCATTCACCGGGGTTTCTGGCAACAGTAACAGCAACTCCTCACCGCCATAACGGTAGAGTCTGTCGGAACTGCGCAGCACTTCTTTCACCGCATCCGTCACCTGCACCAAGGCGTCATCACCGGCCTGATGGCCGTAGTGATCGTTGTACATCTTAAAACAATCAACATCGAGTAGCGCTATGGAATAGGGCCGCTTGTAACGCGCGGCGTTGGCGTGGGTAAATTGCACATCCACTTCCATCGAGCGGCGGTTTCCAATACCCAACAGGGAATCCTGCAAAGATAGGGCTTTTAACTCCTCATTCGCCTCCAGCAACTCCCGCGTTCGCTCCTTGATTTGATGTTCAATAATATCGCGCTGCTTCTCAATCGCACGAAAATGCGCACGGGCAATATCCCCCTGCGTCAATATGCCTACCAGGTTTTCATCATCATCTATCACCGGCAGGTGGCGGATGTTACGGGTTTGGGTAATCACCAATGCTTCGTATAACACCGCATGTTGGTTAATACAGATAGGCGGTGAAGACATATATTCACTGATAGAATGAATATCCGTTGCTTCCTGCTCCCGCAAATGTTCAGCCAACAAACGCACCATATCGCGCTCGGTGATAATACCCACTGGATGGCCCCGACCATTAATTTGCTCGGTCACAACCATACAGGAACGGGTTTTTTCACACATTTTGCTGACAACATCACTTAGGCAAGTAGCTACATCAACACTGTCGACACGAGAGGTCATCATCTCGTGAATATAGATATGGTTCATTTGTGGTTACCCCAATAAGGTGATCCGTAATCCCTTCGGAGACATCAACCTATAAATTCCATAAGAAATGAGCTTTCCTATTGAGTGTAGATGCCCGCCACTGTCCTGATGTGTATTGAAACGCCAGATTACGACATTTTTATTATGGTCCCGCGTATTTCCCTGCCGAGAAGAAATAAGACCACTTTTGTTTTACCATACCCTTCTGAATTCAAGGCTATTTAGACGACAACCCTATGAAGCAACTGATACTGGGTGGCGCCCGCTCAGGTAAAAGCAGCTTGGCTGAAAACCTCGCCCAAGACAGCGGTAAAAAGGTCATATACCTGGCCACCACAGACCGCCGTTATAACGACGCCGAGATGGATGCCCGCATTGCCCATCACCGGCAGCAGCGCCCGTCAGAATGGCCCACGGTAGAGGAACCGCTCAATCTGGCCGCAGCGCTTCAGCAGCACGACAACCCGAATCACTGCATACTGGTTGATTGTCTTACCCTGTGGATAACCAACTGCCTAGTCAATGAACAAACCGACACCTGGCCTACTCAGCGACAGGCTCTGCTGGAGGCTCTGCCGCAGCTACAGGCCGATATCATTATGGTCAGCAATGAAGTGGGCTGGGGCATAGTGCCTCTAGGCGATCTAAACCGCCGCTTCGTGGATGAAACCGGCTTTCTGCATCAGGCGATAGCTGAGGTTGCCGATCGTGTGGTGTTAACCGCAGCGGGATTACCGCTGGTAATGAAGGGACCAGCGCTATGACAACTCTCGCCCAGCTAAAGCTGGACTGGCTTACCCAGCCAGCTAAACCCGTTTGCGATACAAGCCAATCCCAGGCCGAAGCCCATCAACAACAGCTTACCAAACCGCCCGGTTCGTTGGGGCAGCTGGAAGCCATTGCCATTCAACTCGCGGGCCTACAAGGCCAAGAAAAGCCGCAAATAGAACAAGTACATATCACCGTCTTTGCCGCCGATCACGGCATTGCCAACGCTGGTGTATCGGCCTTTCCGCAGGCTGTGACTGGCGAGATGATTCGGAACTTTGCCCATGGTGGTGCCGCTATCGCCGTTTTAGCCAAGCAGCTTGGCGCCCAATTACAGGTTGTTAATCTTGGCACTGCCTCAGAACTGGAGGCCATAGCCGGTGTCGAAGCAAATGTAATTGGCCCAGGTACAGCCAACTTTGCCGAACAAGCAGCCATGACAGAAACACAATTGGCTCAAGCTCTAAACTACGGCAAAAACTGTATCGATCAACTTGATCCCAAAACAATCCAATTATTTATTGGCGGTGAAATGGGTATTGCCAATACCACGACCGCCAGCGCCCTGGCGGCAGCACTGTTGCAATGCCCTGCGGAAGCGGTTGTAGGCCCCGGCACCGGTATTAACCAAACCACCCAACAACATAAACAGCAGGTAATATCCCAAGCACTTCAGTTACATAAACTCAATCAGGGTGCGAACCCGAGTGACCCTACTTACCTGTTAACAATGCTGCGCAGTATTGGCGGCTTTGAAATTGCCGCGCTAACCGGAGCATACCTGCGGGCCGCACAGCAGGGCATCGCAATTTTAGTCGATGGCTTTATCGCTTCGGTAGCTGCATTAATTGCCCTGCGTCTACAACCGGATCTCAAACCCTGGTTAATTCTGGGCCACCGCTCTGCAGAACCCGGTCACAGCAAAGTTGTGGAAGCACTGGGTTTAATCCCCATACTGGATTTAAATATGCGCTTGGGCGAAGGTAGTGGCGCAGCTTGTGCCGTGCCCTTATTAAAACTCGCCTGTGAGCTTCACAACAATATGGCCACTTTCGACAGCGCTAATGTGAGTAAAGGCTGATAGCCATAAAGGTTAGGTATATGGAAACAACTACGATAGATATTCTTCGCCACGGCCGAACCACCGCTGACGATATTTTTCGCGGCCAAGTGGATACCCCTCTAGCCGAAGAAGGTTTTTTACAAATGCAGGCCAGTCTGGCCCCCTATCGAGATCCCTCGCCCTGGCAATTGGTTATCAGCTCGCCTTTACAACGCTGTTTGAATTTTGCCGAGACGTTAGCACAGGAAATTAATAGCGAAGTGCTTACCCAACGCGGCTTTATCGAAATGGATTACGGCGATTGGGACGGCCGCCCCTTTAAGGAAGTAAGAGCCGAAGATCCCGAACTGTTTAATAACGTCTGGCAAAAACCCTATGACTACGCCCCGCCTAACGGCGAAACTTTTCATGACTTTTATGAACGTGTGGATGGTGCCTGGCAACAACTCGTCAGTGACCACCAGGGCAAGCATATGTTGCTGGTTTGCCACGGCGGCGTGATTCGCGCACTGCTTGGCAAACTGATGCAATCGCCCTTAACCGCGTTGTCACGCATCGATGTGCCTTATGCCAGTTTAAGCCAAATTAAAATTTATCATCAACCGGGGCGTGCCGACTGGCCGCAGCTGTCATTTCATCGCCCTCGCCCCTGATCGGTTTACACTTACAGCAAAGACTATGATTCGCGCCATACTTAATGCCACCGCTATCGCCTTTATGTTTTTAACCCGCATCCCCATGCCGCGTTTAAACACCATAAGCCCCGAAGACCAAGGCCGAGCACTTTTATGTTTTCCGCTTGTAGGGCTATGTATCGGTGCCTTACTGAGTCTGTGCGCGCTGTATTTGCCTCGGGTATTCTCGATAGAGATTACTGCCGCCCTCATACTTGGCCTATGGATTTTTATTACTGGAGCCCTGCACCTGGACGGTTTGGCTGACAGTGCCGACGCCTGGCTGTCGGGCACCTCGGGCGAACGCGCACTGGAAATTATGAAAGACCCACGCTGCGGCAGTGCCGCCGTGGCCACGCTAGTCTTTGCTCTGCTAATAAAATATGTCGCGCTTACCGCATTGATTGAACATCAGGCTTGGTGGGCTTTATTGATTGCTCCCATTATCGGGCGATGCTGCGCACCGCTCATTCTGTTAAGCACACCTTATGTAAACCCTCAGGGCATTGGTCTGACTTATATCGAACAAGCTCCTACCTACAGCCGCACTGCTTTTTGGATTATCGTAACGGCAAGTGGACTTGGACTATACCTGTTAAGCGGTGCCAAGCTATCGGTCGTTGTGGGTATCTTTTTTATCTCTTTAATCATAATTGCTTTCCTGCGCCGCATGATGATGCAACGCCTTGGCGGCACCAACGGCGATACCGCTGGCGCCACAGTGGAAATTAGCGAGATTTTGTTATTAGTGGGCGCCAGTGCGCTGCTGTAATAACCATTGCCCAATAGTTTGGGCCAGCCATTGCGGATCGTCCACAGGTAGATCATGTCCTGCGATTGGATGAGATACCACCGCTTGATGCCAGTATTGCGCTAAACGTTCAGTGCAACATGGGTTGACTAAGCGATCCTGCTGGGAATTAACCAGCAGCAACGGCTGCGTCAACCGCGGAGGCGAAAATTGTGCCGCCGCAATCAGTTGCCTGCACAGCGTCGCAACGCCCAATCTTTTTGACGTATAAAAAGACGCCCACTGAATCGCAGCAGTTTGTTGCTGCCCGCTGTTATTGACGACCCAGCCAGCAACACTTTGTTCTAACGCCAACGCACTGCCTTTAAGCTTGGCTTTCACCAATGCACCAATCAAACCTAGAGCTGCCGGAGGATAGAGACGCTGATAGAATGGACTGAGTTGGCTACTGGTATTGATAAAGACACCGCCGGCTATCTCATCAGGAAAACGTGACATCCAGTCTGCTGCCACCATACCTCCCAGCGATATAGCCAATAGGTTAACAGGCCCTTCTCGTAAAAGGCTCGCATATTTTTGCCGTAAGAAATCCACGTTGTCAGCAATAGACAAAGGCGCGCTTAGATCGCGTTCAATCCCGGTACCCGGTAAATCCAGGGCAAAGAATTGATGATAGGGAACTTCTTTTTCCAGTACCGACACCGTCTTTCCCCAATGGCGACTGTCACGCCCCAAACCTCGTAACAATATCCAGCGGGTGGGGATATTCCCATCTACGCTATTGGCCATGCGGGTTTTCCATTAAGAGTACCACAGCTCCATTGCCTCGCGCCGTAGCTGCTGCGACTTTTCCAAATCCGGCATCCAGTTTTGATAAGCTCGCACGGCACGAATCAAAAATTCCATCAGGACAATATGCCCGCGCAGTGCACGCTGTAAACGGTGAGGTTTAACAGGATTAAACAAGCCATCGATTGACGCCAGCTGTAGTGGGTTCTTTTTAACCCAGCGCCAAGACCCCATTTCCATGGTAAGCGGTAAAAATGTCGATTCGGTGTCCAGGGATTCCAAATATAAATAATCCCACAGATCACCGTGGGTAGTGTAATGGCGAGCCTGAGGTTCAAAAATATAATTGAGATGAGGATAGGTTTGATTAAGTAATTGCATCAGGGCATAGGTTTCGCCCAAATGTTTTATGGGGCGTTTGCTATAGGCGTAGGGAAACCATAAGCGATCCTCAAAACCGAAGCCGGAATGACAATCGAGGACCAAACTGAATGGTGCAGGAAACAGTTCTTGGCGAATAAAGTCGCACAACACCCTTGCCTCTTCCTGCATGGGCTCTTGTTTGCGGCCGCGGTACCAAGGAATGCGGTGGTGCAGTCGATGCCCTCCCAGTAAAAACGGCGCCCGGCTTTCCGCATCAATCGGTGCATTGCGCATCAAATCCACATTATTGCCATTACTGCGTGTATTGCGTTCGTAACCGACAGGGTTTACCAGGGGAATAAACAGTACGCGCAAATGTTCCAGTCCGGCAGTTAACGACTGATCCCAACTCAAGCGTTGCACCAGGGTATCCATAAAGGCCAGCACAACCTCTGCGCCGACACGCTCCAAACCGTGGACACCACCAATAAATGCCAGGCAAGGCACATCTGGTGCTTCACTACCAAGCGCCATGGCATAGATGGGGTACGGTTGATCCTGATACTGAATATCAGTCAGTTTACTGATGCGAAGGTGTGGGGAATCGTACTGTTCAAGCTCGCCAAACTGACGTAGCAACGCGGAGGCATTAATGGGTTAGGTTCCTTTTACTATACGTGAAAGAATATGTTTCCAGCATAGCAAAAGTGTTGCGGAGGTTTAGGGGGGCGACAGAAATATCATATTTCTGTCATATATCCTCTTAAATTCATCTGTGATTTTCTTAACAAATTGGGTGGCGCTTGTGCAGCTACGCCCCCTCACAGGACACGCTGTTCGCCATCCATGGCCGCTCTGCGTCGGCGTCCTGCCTCCGAAGGTCCTGTGAGGGGGCGTAGCTACACAAGCTTAACCCCACCGCCAGTATTCTTAACAACAGATTTTGTAACTACTTGGCTTCTGGGTTAAGAATTCGAACCTCTCTTTGCGGGAATGGAATTTCCACACCTTTAGCCTTCAGGGCATTAAACACGTCAAGGTTAATGCGATACAGGCTATCAAAGTATTTCTCTGTTGGCAGCCAAACACGGTAGGCAATAGTAACGCCACTGGCGGCGAAGGCCTCAATACCTACTTGCGGTTTAGGATCACTACACACCTCCTCAAAACCAGCAATAACTCGATTGATTTCTTCGATGGCGGTCTCGGCATCTTCGCCATAACCGATATCAATGGCCAGCTCTGCCAAGGTATTGGCTTTGGAGTTGTGGATAATCTCACCAACAATGTGTTTGTTGGGAATAGAGATCTCAACACCATCTTCATTGGTCAGTAAGGTGTGGGATAAATGGACCTCTTTTACCAAGCCCGTCACGCCTTGCACACTGATGGTATCACCAACAACAAAGGGGCGAGTTAATACGATGGTCAAGCCTGAGCTGTAGTTGGAAAGTAACCCCTGTACCGCTAAGCCAGCACCTAAACCGATGGCACCAATCATAGCCAGCAGTGGTGTGACACTGATGCCCAACTTGTTGAGTGCGACTATCGCCACCATGGCAATAATTAGCACCTTGGTGCAGCTGGTGACAAAACGGCTGAGGGTTATATCCAGATTGTGGCGCTGGGTCAGATTAAAGACCCAATTAGATACTTTGCCGGCAATCCAGAAGCCCAGCAGCATAATAATCAGGGCGCCGATAATCTGGAAACTGTAGGCGACAAAGAATTCGACGATCATGTTGTAGATCGCGGTAACCTGTTCCAGCTCTTGTTTTACCCCATCTGGGACCACTTCTTCCATTGTGTTACTCCATTATGCAATAGATAAAACTATTTACTTATCCTGCTGATGTGATCGTTCAGCCTTGTCGGCATCCCAACCGTTTTCCATCACCATATCGTCCAACTGCCCGCGCTGACGCCAACCCAGTTGTTCCAGCATGGGTTCATCATAAAAGGCTTCGACATGGCCAATACACAAAATGGCAATTGGCAAGCTATCATCCGGCATCTTTAGCAGCGATTTCAACTTGTCGGGATCAAACAGGGAGACCCAACCCACGCCGAGGCCTTCGGCCCTCGCCGCAAGCCAAATATTCTGTATAGCACAGGAAACCGAAGCCAGGTCCATTTGCGGCAAGGTACGACGACCAAAAATATGACCTTCGCGACGGTCCATTAGGGTAACCACCAGCAACTCACCACACTCCCTGACCCCTTCGACTTTGAGCTTCATAAACTCTTTACCACGCTCGCCCAAGGCTTCTGCCGTATTGTGGCGTTCCTCATCTACCAGTAAATGCATCTCTTCGCGCAAGGCTTGATCTGTTATACGGATAAAGCGCCAAGGCTGCATCAAACCCACGCTCGGCGCTGCGTTAGCGGCATGCAGTAACTTGGCCATAAGCTCCGGATCGACGGGGTCCGGCTTAAAGTGGCGCATATCACGGCGTTTGTAGATGGCTTCGTAGACGCCGTCTTTGTGTTCCGGGGAAAAAGAGAAAGGGGTATGTTCAGACATTCTTTGGATTCGCCATGATTTGAGCGGTTGAACAAAGTATATAAAAAAAGGGGCTGGAAAGCCCCTTTGTATTATCACTTACAAATTGCTACATACACTGCAGCAACCTTATAAGGCTTTAATGGCTAATTCATAAGCCTGGAGTGTAAGTCACGCTAAAGAAGGCTGTACGACCTAACGTATTGTAATTCTCCCAAGTCGAAGGAAAACCATAAGAATAGCTACGTAGGGTGTAGTCTTTATCAAAGAGGTTATCAACTTTTAATTGCAACGACACCTCCTCAGTCAGCTGATAGTTACCACGAATCCCCAAAACGCCATAACCAGCAGTTTCAGGCTCTTCAGATTTGTGCTGAGTCCGACTACTTTCCGCAATCCAATTAAAACCTAGAGAAAACACTCCCCAACTGCGGTAAGCATCAAGCTTAACAGTATGCTCTGGTCTACCCTGCATGCGATTTCCATCATAGTTATTGCCTACAGTCTCCTCATAAGTAGCATCCAAGTGAGTATAGCTACCCACCAACTGCCACTCATTAAGTAATGTCGTCAGCTGTAGTTCAACGCCTTTAACCTCTGAGCTTTCTACATTACTTGGTTGCCAACGGTGTGGATCAGCAAGAGTTGGAGCAGGAGCCCATTCAATCAAGTTCTCAATATCAGTCTCGTATACAGATATTTCCCATTTCGAATCACCCCAGGTACCTTTTAGACCAATTTCATATGTCTCAGATTCTTCTGGCTCCAAGAAAGGATTGGCACCGTCAGGCCAATACAAATCATTAAAAGATGGAGCTCGGTAAGCTTCCCCCCAAGAAGCAACTATCTGTAGATTTTCACTTAAGTCAAAACCCCAAGCTATATTGCCAGTGGTGTTGTGGCCGTACTTTTCGTTATCGTCCTCACGAATCCCCACAACAAAGTGATTACGACCTACATCAGCCTGGTACTGACCAAAAAAAGCGAGATTATCGCGACTATCTACCTCTTCACCATTTTCATCGAGATATCCAGAGCGAGCAGCAGGCACACCAAATGAACCACCATTCACGTATACATGACCATCAATGCTTTCCTTATAATAATCAGCCCCCACAGTAACCAAATGTTCTTCGCTTAATGCAAAGTTCGTTTGGAGCGTCACGAAATCACGCGAAGTTTCAAAAATATTGCTAACAGATAAGACTTGAGTAGGATCACCATTTAGATCATCACCTGTTTCACTCAAATCTTTAGAAAAACCTGTAGAAGCTGAAAAGCCAACAACATCAGTTAATTCATACTGTAAAGAAACATTTAGGTTTTCTACTTCCTGATCACTGTATGGTTGGCAGGGATCAGTACCATAAAAGATATTTGTACAGCCATTCCCAGAGTCATACTCAGTGTGGACTTTATTAAACAGGTATTGGGCAGTAATACTTCCTTTTTCAAGACGATGAGACAGGCTTAGATTAATACCTTGCTTCCGGTTTGCATCCTTGTCATCACTACCTCCATCTTGATTGAAGGTATCATCAACGCCGGAATTGTGCTCATAGAAAAGATTAACACTTAAATCAGTGCTGTCAGTAATTGGAGTAGCAAACCCAAGAGTATGCTTTTGCGTAGTAAGGCTCTCACCGCCATTAAAAAGATCTGAACCAATACCAGACTTTATCTGCAAAGCCCTATCCTGATCAGCCCTTTTGGTAAAGATCTGAATAACTCCACCTAAAGCATCAGCGCCATATAAACTTGCTTTCGGCCCTCTTACGATCTCAATACGCTCAATCTGATTCGCATCTAATCCTGCTAAATTTGGTTGCCCCAATGTCGCACTACTAATACGCTGGCCA
Organism: Maricurvus nonylphenolicus; assembly: GCF_042854845.1. Taxonomy (GTDB): domain Bacteria; phylum Pseudomonadota; class Gammaproteobacteria; order Pseudomonadales; family Cellvibrionaceae; genus Maricurvus; species Maricurvus nonylphenolicus. The sequence continues at coordinate 4,445,929 of NZ_AP031498.1, forward strand.
TCGAGCAAAAAAAGCGTTTGGTTAGTCGATGTCCCTCTAAGCAATACACTAATAGGACTGCCAGTGGCTCCTGTGCGATGCATATTCAAACCCGGCACGTTCGACAGAATTTGGAATATATCTTGGGCTTGCGTCCGAGCGATATCTTCTTTGCTAATAAGAGTTACAGAAGATAATGAGTCTTCTAGATTCTGCTCTGTTCGAGTAGCAGTAACAATAATATTTTCGTCCACAGGCTTTGCTGTTTCTACAGCCCATGCGACAGGGGCAGAAGCTAGAGCCAAACCCATCACGGTTTTCTTAAACATGGTATTTTCCTCAACCTAACGCATTCTAAAGATGCTTAATCAGATTTTGATTGAGGGAGGGGATAAAAGTGGGATCTGCGGCTTGGAGATAGATTACGGCCAACAACATTCCACCGATAAAGCCCTCCGCTTCATCGTTGAAAGAGCTCAGGTCTACATCCTGAGGCTCTGGTCGCAGGCCGGTTCCGGGCTTGGAGTTGGGTAAACTCCCTACCGTTGCGGGGGCAGCGTTGGCATGATGTTGTCGTCCTGGGGCAACATTTTCCACTCTTCCCGTTTAACCTGATTGCTTTTTTGAGGGCAAGAATCTTACTCAGTCTGCATCAACACAGACAGACGTTTTCCTGGACAAACCGCTCAAATAGCATACACAGGCACCTACATAGGCGCGGAAAGTTACGGGGTTGTGATAGATAAGTCAAACCTTTGGCGTTCAACTCACCCTTTTTTACAGCGAAAGGGACTTATTCGATACGCCCTTCGGGAATGAGCAATAAGCCTTGCGGGGTATTATTACGGAAGATGCTGACTTGGTAGACCTGTTCCAGTCGCGATTGGGTCATCACCTCTTCAGGCGTGCCCTGGGCCACCAGGCCACCGTCATTAAGTAGCAGGATTTTGTCGCAGAAACGCGCCGCCAGAGTCAGGTCGTGAATCGCCATTACGGCACTGCCGCCACGGTTGCAGTGCTGACGAAAAATCTCCATCACCTGAATTTGGTGGTAAGGGTCCAGGGCAGCAATAGGCTCATCGGCCACAAAACACTGGGGCTCACCGGCCAGTACCCGGGCGATCAGTACCCGACGCAGTTCGCCGCCCGATAATTGGTCTACCGTGCGACCACAGAGTTCAGCCAATTCCGTTTGCTTAATCGCGCGGGTGATAGCATTAACGTCCTGCTCTTTCTCCCTCTCCAGCGGTCGGCGCCAGGGGGCACGCCCCAGGCCCACCAAGTGCTCAACCTGCAAGCTCCAGGCGGGCACTTCCGACTGGGGCAGAAAACCGATTTGTCGGGCACGCTGCTGATGCTCCAGATTCTGTATCGGCTCACCTCGCCACAGCACTTCACCCTGCTCGGGTTTATCCAGACAAACCAATGCCCGCAACAAACTACTTTTACCCACACCGTTGGGACCGACCAAACCAACCAACTCGCCATCACTGACGCTAAAGCTGATATCGGAGAGCACCCGGAGCTTGCCACGATTGATTGCAATAGAACGTGTCTCCAGCATGCTTACACCCAACGACTGCGATTTTTAAGAATCAAATAGAGGAAGAAGGGGCCGCCCAGGAGGGAGGTCACAACGCCCAGTTTCAGCTCTTGATACAAGGGCAGCAAACGCACCAGATTATCGGCAAGCAAAAGCAAGATGGCTCCGCCCAATGCGCTGGCAATCAGTAGCAGGCCAGGTTTTTGCTGTACCCAGGGGCGCAATAAGTGCGGCACAATCAAACCGACAAAACCAATACTGCCACTGACCGCGACACTGGCCCCCACGCTTAACGACACACCCAATAGTAAAATGGCTCTATCGCGGTTAACGGCAAAGCCCAACGTACGCGCCGTGTCCTCACCCAGGCTCAAAGCATCCAGTAAGCGATAGCGGCTGAGCATTAAAGTCCAGCCCAACAATAAACACGGTGCCGCCAGCAGTACATGATCACTGGTGCGATTGGCCAGTGAGCCCATCAACCAAAATACAATTTCCTGCATGGCAAAAAGGTTTGGGGCAAAGTTCAGGGCCACGCTGATCAAGGCTCCCGCCAGGCTGCTGATTGCCACACCGGCCAGTACCAGGGTTAATACACTGGCAGAAATACCCGCCAGCCAGTAAACCGCCAGCAAAGCCAATAAGGCACCACTAATGGCCGCTAACGGCAGGGCCCAGAAAAATCCCGTCAGGCCAAAATACAGAATCATTACCGAGCCTAGTGCCGCACCATTGGTCACCCCCATAATGCCGGGCTCTGCCAGGGGATTACGCAACAGGCCCTGCATCACCGCACCGCTCATGCCCAGCGATGCCCCTACCAGTAATGCCAACAGTGAACGCGGTAAACGGATTTCCCAGATCACCATGGCCTCGATAGAGTCACTGCCCTGCATGCCATCCAGTGCAGCCTGCCAGGGGGAAAGACTGACTGGGCCAATATACAAAGACAGGACAAAAGCGATAAACGCCCCTAACGCCAACAGCCCCCAAAGTATCCAAATAGGTTTCATGTTTAAGTCATTTCAATCCAGATTAAGGTTGCAATGCCATGGCCTGTGCCAGTTCGCCAGCGTGAATTGCCGGGCACACACTAAGGCCCTCGGGCATGGTTCTTGTGCTAACCCGTTCACGTAATACCGGGTGGGAAAGGATTTCCTGGGCCATAGAAAAATGACGGCTGGTACCGGTCAACAAAATTTGATCAGGCTTTAATAACAGCAAATCTTCCAGCGATAGCACTTTCCAACCCTCGATCCCCAATTCTACCGCAGCGTTTTTCTGTCCCACGGTTTCCAGGATGGTGTGTTCGAGGGTTCTACTGCCAATGGCTTTGCCATTGGGGGAATACAACAGGGTTCGCTTGCCGCCCGCACGCTGGACCTGCGCGCGAGCCTCAGCCATTTGTTGCTGTTGGTGCTGCACATAAGCCTGAGCCTCAGCCTCCGCATTCACCAAACGGCCAATATGCAAAATAAACTCCCGGCTTTCATCAAGCGTTCGCGGCAATGCTACCGTTTCTACAGTAATACCCAAATGCCGTAAGGTTGCTACGGCTTGATTGGCGCCGAATTGACCGGCGATAACCACATCCGGCTGTAACTGAACCAGCTCTTCAGCCTGGCCGCGATGGGTTTTCTGCTCGGGAATATGACCTTGGTAGCCGCTGTATTCCGGGTTCAGACTCAAATGGGTTAAACCACTGATGCGCTCTATGGGCAACAAGCGCAGCAACAACTTGTCCACACACAGGTTCATGGACACAACACGTTCCGCCCCCATCGCCAGGGACGAATATAACCAGAGGCACAGCAGCCAGTTGGCGGGGCGAAGATACTTCAAATAAACAATTCCGTCATAAACGATGGGGTTTAATTGATCTGGATTATAACCGGGATTGGAGTCTGATGGCCTATAGTTCTAAACTAGGTATATTAAAGGAGTATCCTAGGCTACACAGAGAACCCTATGAGTATTGAAGAACGCCGTCGCTTTAGCCGCGTAAGTTTTCATGCGACGACCCACATCAGCCAAGGCAACAACCAGTGTCAGGCAGAACTTTGTGACATTTCGCTAAAAGGTGTTTTGTTAACGCCGTCCAGTGAGTGCACGCTAGACCCTACAGACTTGATCACCGTGTCGATTCGACTGGCCGATGATGCAGAGATAGTTATGCAAACCCGCCAAGCTCGCCATGATGGCGAAACACTGGGGCTTATCTGTGAATCGATTGATGTGGAGAGTATCAGCCATTTACGCCGCCTGATCGAACTGAACCTGGGGGACCCCAATGCCTCTGAGCGCGAGCTTTCTGAGCTGATGGGAGACTAAACTCTGCGTTTCTCAACTACACTATATGCAAGTATGATGTAACGATGTAAAGGCCAGTGTGATGAGCCCAACCGCTGTAAAAGATGCAAGAAATAACGCAAGGAGAGCACAAAGATGAGCCCCCAAGGCCGGGAACGCCGTTATTTTCCCCGCGTAAATTATCGCGCTTACGCAACGCTCACCACGACGAGTAAGCGCTACCCTGTGCATATCATGGATCTGTCATTTAACGGTGCTCTGGCAGCCCTGATTCACAAACACCAGCTCGCGGATGGCGAAGAGATTATCCTTACCATTGAGCTGGAAGAGGGCCCACCCATCAAGATGCAGGGACACCTATCCCATCAACAGGAACACTTCCTGGGTATTGAATGCCGGGCCACCGGTATTGATAACCAAGCCCGACTGCGCGAACTACTTAACCAGAACATGGATAATGACCAAGGCCTTGAACGCAGCCTGGACAGCATGATGGAACGCCACAACTCCCCCTCATAACCCAGACCTTCCCATCCTGTTCAGAATTCTAACCAGTGGGGCTGGTTCTTTGATAACGGCGCCAGGCCTGTACGCGCTGCATAGCCGCTGGCGAATGACGATAGACTTGCCAGGTCGACGTCAAAAACTCCGCATCTCCCGACTCCAGATTAAAGCGATACACCGGCAACAGATCTGAGCGAGCCTCCACCGGCTTTAGGGTCTGATCAAAATTATCCAACACCCAATAGCGCTCCTGCTCTTCGTATAACAACACCATATGGGCGGCATAATCTTCAGTGCGTTTCACATACACCAGGGAGAGCTGCTGGGGAGCAATCCCCTGACGAGTTAGCTGGTGGTATTTGGCCAGGACAAAATCTTCACAGTCCCCCTCACCACGCTGATAAAACTCCTGCGGCGAAGCCCAGTAATCACGCTGGCCCCATACCTGTTGATCACTGGCATAGGCCAACTGATTGACCTGGCGATTGACAGACTCAACCAAACTCAGCTGCCCTACTGGCTGAGCAGCCCACAGGGCCTGACAAAACAGCAGCACAAAACTCCCCTGCAAGCTCAACAAGAGCTTGAATAGCCATCGCATCTACAGGTATCCCCCAGGTGGTAAACGTCGACCCGAGCTGTTGTTATGGTTAATTCAGGCTACGCCTGTGCTCAGGTGCTCACGTTAAAAACGAATCGATCAAAAGTCAGGCTATCACGAATGGATAACCTGTGAATGGAGCCAAGTCTCAGTTTATAAAGCTGCCAGTGCCTCAGACAGAGATTTGACCTTTACCAGCTCCAGCCCGGGAATTGTCTCTGTAGGCGCATTGGCGACAGGCACAATAGCTTTCTTAAAGCCGTGCTTGGCCGCCTCACGCAAGCGCTCCTGGCCGCTGGGCACCGGGCGTATCTCACCGGAAAGCCCCACCTCGCCGAAGACCATTAACTCACGGGGTAGTGGTTGGTCGCGCAAGCTGGAAACGATAGCCAGCAACAGTGCCAGATCGGCACTGGTTTCCACCACCTTCACGCCGCCTACTACATTCACAAACACATCCTGATCACCTACCATCAGCCCGCCATGGCGGTGCAGCACCGCCAGCAGCATATTCAGCCGGTTCTGATCCAGCCCCACAGCGACTCGGCGCGGATTCCCCAGATGACTGTCATCCACCAGAGCCTGAATCTCTACCAACAGCGGTCGGGTGCCTTCCCACACCACCATCACCACAGATCCCGAAGAGACTTCGTCGGCACGCTGCAGGAAAATAGCCGAAGGATTGGATACCTCTTTCAGCCCCTGCTCGGTCATGGCAAACACCCCCAGCTCGTTCACCGCACCAAAGCGGTTTTTACTGCCACGCAGAGTGCGGAAGCGGGAATCGTGGGAGCCTTCGAGCAAGATAGAGCAGTCGATCATATGCTCCAGCACCTTGGGCCCGGCAAGACTGCCGTCTTTGGTGACATGGCCCACCAGAATCAATACGGTGCCGGTTTGTTTGGCAAAACGGGTCAGATAGGCCGCACTTTCACGCACCTGGGATACCGAGCCAGGCGCCGAGGAAATATCGGCCATATGCATAACCTGAATGGAATCTACCACCATCACCTTGGGCTGGAATTGCTGAGCGGCGGTAACAATATTCTCGACACTGGTCTCCGACAGCATCTTCAGCTGATCGTTAGGCAAGCCCAAACGCTGGCCGCGCATGGCAACCTGCTGCAGGGATTCCTCACCGGTCACATAGAGAGCGTTCATATCACGGGCTAGAAAGCACATGGTCTGCAACAGTAGTGTGGACTTACCTGCACCAGGGTGACCACCAATTAGCACCACGGAACCTGGCACCAGACCGCCACCTAACACCCGATCGAACTCCTTAGCACCGGAGGAAAAGCGCGGCAGCGCCTGCAGATCAATCTCAGAGAGGCTTTGTAACTTGGCCGCACCTTTGGCATCACCAGCATAACCCTGGAAACGCTCGGTACGGTTGGAGGGCGTGGGCCCCAGGCGGACTTCGCTCAAGCTGTTCCAGGCACCACACTCGCTACACTGGCCCTGCCACTTGGCCGAATCGGCCCCACACTCATTACAGACATAGGCCGTCTTTTGCTTGGCCATAGCTCCCCACCCCAAAAAGTAAAAGTTAGGGGGATTCTACCTTAACGATCATACTGACGCAGGTTATTGGTTTTGATCATCGAGCGCAGCTCTTCGATATAGGCCTCACCCCTGGCCGAATACTGAGCCAGCCCTCCCACAATCACATCACCACGTAAACTCACACCTTGAGTCCTGAGCTCGGCGCGCAAACGGCGCACATCGGCGTAGGCAGGATGACTGTTGATATTACGGAAGTAAGCACTTACCGCATCCTGTGGAGTCGCAAACTTGGCCACTTCATGGCGAGCACCTTCCGCACGCCGCTTGGGCACCAGACCGCAACCGCGGGTAAAACACCACTGGCCAAAAAAGTTATTGGCCTGACGGGCAAAACGCGACGTCCCCCAGGCAGACTCCATCGCCGCCTGGGCCATCACCATCGAAGCTGGCAAACCATCGATTTTTAGCAACAGCTGATCAATGCGTTCCAACGTCCCTATGCCTTGACCATTCTGGCGATACTGCAACGACAGGCTATCGACAAAGGCTTTTTGTTTTACGTTTAACTTGTTGGCCACTAAAAAGCTGGTTCGCGTGCGCTTTAGCTCCTCTCGCACCTTGGCAAGCTTATCGTTCTCAGCATTAATCAACGGCAGCAAAAAACCCAGAAAGGCTTTCTTCCTAGCCGGAATATGAGTAATAGCGGCAAAGTCCTGCACCCCGGTGGGTGCCACCACGGGTTTGGGTGGAGGTGTGTAGTAAGGGTGTTCTGCCAAATAAAAGGTCAGCCCCAACAAGCCCAAACCATAGGCTAAAAACAGTAAACCGAAAAAGGGGTAACCCGAATTATCCCGGGTAGCAGAATCGCGTGGTGACATAAAATTGTGTGAGTTATGAAAAGGGGGCGTACTCTACTTGAGTCTAGTAGATCAGACTGCTTGAGGGATCACAGTAATACGAAAATATTACAGTCCCATCTCCTCACGCAGCTTGGCCATGCGCTTGGCATTCTCTTCTTTACTGAGCGGCGTCTCGGTAGACTCCGGCAATGCCAACACCTCTGGCGCTGGTAACTGCTCACCAGCCAACACCCGCTCACAGATAGACTCATAGCAGGTTTTGAAGATAGGAAAAGTATCGCGTTCAGAGTTGTTAGCCAGAAAGAACCAATCGGCCTCACGCCCGGCGTGATAAACCGCCGGATGGCTCCAATGGTGCTCGGCCTTCGGACTCGGCGCCTGGCAGGCTTCGATATAGGCCGCGTGGACATCGGGCAGGCCATGGCTACCGGGAGCCCCCTGGCAACACTGAATCATCTTGTGCACGGTAGGGAGATATTCACAGGTCTCGATAGCAGTTTTAGCCCCCTTGAGAATCACATCCGGGGTAAAACGCGACAGAGATTCCAACCACAGCTTTTTCGCCGTATTCAGCAACTCCGTCTTGCCAAACGCAGCGTGAAACTGATTGTGGTAATTGACACGAAATAGTGCAAACACCTGATTGATGGCATCAATATGCTCAGAAGTGACCTGCTGCTTGCTTTGCTGACCGGACTGCGAATCAGAGCGCCCAGCTTCTGTCTGTGAGGTCTTCGGCGAGCGTGCGATCTTTTGTTCGACCTGATTGAGTAGCTGCTTGCTGTCCTGCATAGTGATTACCTTGAGATGAACCTAACGCATGGCGCTGGGCCCAATAGCGTTTTACGTGTTGCAAAAATTTGGTGTTCCAGGAGTTATGCACCTGGTTGCTATCGCGCCAAAATATCACAAATTCCGGCACCAGACTCTGCGCATAGGCCACATCGATATTGGCCAAACGCAAGACATCGTAGACATCATCACCGGGTTGCCAGGTTTCCGGGATCCGACGCGGCTCGGTATCATGCTCCAACGCCGAACTGTAACGCGCCCACTGACGCCGTACATGCTGAATAAACTTACTGTTCCAGGTCCGCGAGACATCGCCACGCTCGCGCCAAAACAACACAAACTCTGGAATCGCATCTTCCACAAACTGTGGGTTGATGGCCGCATGAGTGGTCAGCACTTCCATTGCATCCGGGCTCGGACGCCAACTGGCCGTCATCGCAGTGTCTTGCTCGCGGCTGGCGGTAAAATTCTCATGCTCACGCCATTTGCGTAATACCTGCTGCTGAAACTTCGCTCCCCAGGAACGATGACTCTCGCCGCTTTCACGCCAGAAAGTTACAAACTCCGGTAACTGATCGCGAACAAACTGCTCGGGAATATTGTGCTGGGCAATATGGGCCAGAGTTTCGGCTGAAGGCTGCCAATTCGGCGGCATCACCGTGGCGCCACGAGCAATGGGTTGCTGCGCCAACCTATGGGTGCCATTGCTCTGCATGACCTGTCCCTGAACAGCGTGCCCCTGAACCGCTTGCCCCTGTACCACTTGCTTCTGAACAACCTGCCCCTGGTGGCCATTTACCCCAGCCTGTGGTGGGTTAACGATCGGAATTCCACGTGACGTTTGCGGCTGCGCAACCGGTGCGGCCGCAGGCTGCTGCTCATTAAAACCAAATACCAGCTGGCGGCTCTGACAAAACGGCGCCGACTGCAACAGGATAATGCCCTTGGCGCGCAGGCTTTGACTGATACGCTGTACATCGTGATCCGTCCAAAACGGCATCTTCGCCGCCACACCCGCTTCATCCAGCACATACCAGTTAATGCCCTGGCGCCACTGGGGTTCACGGTGCTCTGTCAGCTCACTGAGCAGCGTCAACAGGGTCGCCTCTTCGAGGCCAATGGTGGCCGCCAAGGAAGGAGATATTTGCAGAGGACGTTCAGGAATCAGGGAGCTGGTCATGGTGCACACTCTACCATTTTTTAGCCTACTCACGGAATAGAAGCAACACACTATCAACATTGCACAAGGCGAGGAGACAGCCGGTGCAGCTGCTCGCAGCAATCAGCCCATGCTTAAGCGGCCGGGAAAAGTCAGAGTAGTCGCTGAGGCTGTTTGAGTACAACGAGTTTCCGAAGCGCTGAGTTTTCCCGGCCGCTTATGGGCGCGAAGAGCAGCTGTACCGGCTGTCTCCGGATTTATATCCCCATCACTCCTACAAAAAATCAGAGATAGTTACTAACCTGCAACCCATAGTCCCCAGGCTCAACAGCCTTCACAACTTCCCCAAACCGCGTCAAATCAATCTCATCCGACAAATCAACAACCCGAGAAGGCACCGCAATCCGCTCATTGGTATCGTAAACCACCTGTACAATAGGCTGAGACTGCTGAATGGCATTGATCTCCTGCACCACCGCCAAGTGGCCGTTTTTTAACAGCACCATCGCCCCCGGCGGATAGATACTGATACAGCGAATCAACTGATAAACCAAATCGCGATCCAAGTGATCATTACTCCACTCCAGCATTTTGCGCAGCGCAATCGTCGGCGCCATCCCCTGATGGTAAACCCGGTCAGCGGTGATGGCATCATAGACATCTACTACCGCCCCCATACGACCATAGACAGATATCTCATCTGCCGGTAACTGGAAGGGATAACCCGTGCCATCCAAACGCTCATGATGCTGGGCGCAAATCAGCTTGGCGGTATCACTGATACCTGGGGTTTCTGCCAAAGCCTCCATGCCGTAATTGACATGGCGCTTCATCTCCTCCCACTCCTCCGCCTCAAGACGGCCAGGCTTATGAAGAATACTGTCAGCTACCCGAATCTTGCCAATGTCGTGCAGCAGGGCGCCGGTTACCAGTGGCTGCAAAGCATCACCGGTATAACCCATAGAGCGAGCCAACATGCCCATCAACACCGACACAGAAAAAGAATGCTCCAGCAGATACTGATCTTTTTGTCGTAAACGCAGCAGGCTGGCCAGGGCATTGTGGTTACCGGTTAGGGACTCCACCACCTCATGGGCCAAATCTTCCACCCCAGCAACATCCAGCTTGTTGCCCATTTTAACGTCGTGCATCAAGTCCCCCACCATGGACAGCGCCTTGGTGCGGATCTTGTCAGCTTGCTTTTTTGCGGTGGCAAAATCGACGGTAGGTGCTGGCAGGCGAGCCTCTTGCTGCAGCTTGTGCAGCTCACGCTCATGCAAACGGGAGATATGCTCGATAGGCACCCCTTCCGGGCTATCTGAGCCTTTATCCGTATCGATATAGAGATAATGGACACCAAGGCCTTGAATACGGCTGACGGTATCGGCGCGGGTTACCATACCCTGGGCTTTTAAATGACTATCAGCGGCCCATGCATCACTGATTTCAGTGATATACATCCCCACTTCAAGCGCTTGTGCTGGAATCCGCTTAACTCCCGACATAATGGTCCTTGGTGAAATAACTCCCTTTCCAGAGGTTTCGTTATTGGCATAGACAGGCGGTATATGCAGTATAGTCGGTTATTCAGAATACCAACGCCCATCTTCCAGACGCCGCCAAAATGGTTGCGACACCCAGAAAAATCGGCCTTTTTCACCGGTTGCAGCGGTACAGTTGTAGCGGCTTCGCCCCACTGACAAAGACTCAGGAGCCTGGACCTGTAGCTGATGGCCATCACGCAACACAGGAATGCTCCCCTGCCCGGATGCAAAACAATTCACCTGGGCGGCAATACGCGCATTATCCAGCCATAGATGCAAGATCGGCCGCGACTCAGTCAAAGGTAATAAGGGATCACTTAAACGCTGCCCCGACTCCGTGGTCACCCAGGCCCGCCGCAGGGAAAAGGGCTGAGTGGCGACTTTAATGGCAAAATCATTTATATCGCCGTAGGTGCCACCAAAGGCAAAACGCGGTAATGCGGTTAGATCTGACCAGGGCGCCAAAGGCCCTGATACCTGAGCCAATCCCACGTAACCCATCTGCTGTAGCAAATCCTGAATCTCGCGGTTGTACTCACCATAGGGATAGGCCAGCCAACGGTAGTTCTGCCCCAGCTCATCATCAATACGCTCTTCAGCCGTCTCAATGCCTGCCTGTAAGCGCTGTAACCAACTTTCTCGGTTCTCTCCCTCTTGCCGACGCTGCATATGCCAATGTCTCTCGCTGTGATTGGCAATGCTAACACCTGATTCTGTGAGTTCTCGTAGCTGATCCCAGCTCATAAACCCCTGCCAACGCTCATCGATGGGCTGGGTATTGATAAACACCGTAAACGGCCAGCCCCGCCGTTTTAACTCGGGCAGCGCCTTGTGATAAATCGAGTCATAACCATCATCAAAGGTAATGGCTACAGTCTTGTCCGGTAGCGGCTGTTTTTGCTTAAGGGCATTGATCAGACGCTCCAACTCCACCACTTGATAATTGTGCTTCGCCAAATACTCAAGATGCTGGCGAAACAGCTCTGGTGAGGTACGGGTTGCCGCGGGCCCCGTGTCGCGAATATGGTGATACTGCAAAATGACAGCCGCACTCAGCGAACCACTGATCAATATCCCCGGCAACAGCCCCAGCAGTAATACTGCCACTAGTTTTTTCAGGTTTATGACAGAACTTGTAATTTGTCTTGCCTCGTTCATATTTACAACACAGATCATCAACTAGACTCTAATAGCATGACGTTTAATGGCCTCTTAACAGGAATCGAGAACCCTAATGGATGCCTCTCCCCCCAACTCCAACTCTGAGCTTACGCCTTCGGCGCAGGCTAGCCAACACGCGATTGCCTCGCCGACACCAACGGCCCGCCGTATTGCCAAAACCATACTCAACGGTTTTGACGCCTACTTTGCCGATTTTCAAAATATGACCCTCGGCGCCAAAGCCCGGTTTGAAAAAGCCCGCTGGCAAGCGGTGCAAAAACATCACCGCGAACGAATTGAATTGTATAAAAACAAGGTTAATCAAGTCTGCAAGCTAGTCGAGGAAGTGACCAGCAAAGATGTCAGTGATCTGGAACTCTGGCGACAGGCCCGCACAGCGTATGCACAGCTGGTCAGCAACCATAGCAATTATGAAATTGCAGAAACCTTCTTCAATTCGATTTTTTGTTCCCGCTTTTCGCACAAACATATCCACGACCGCAATATGTTTGTAAAACCCTCCAGACCCCAGACAACCAAAGACGCGCAGGAAAAACCTTTAAAAGAATACAGCATTTATCTCAGCTACCATATCAACACCAGCCTGCGTGACACCATCACCGGCATCCTCAAAGACTTTGAATTCTCAACCCCGTGGGAAAACCTCGACCGGGATGTGCAACATATTCTCGACCGACTGCAAGACTCATTGCCCATCAATCCCGATGCCCCGGCGCCCAATGCACAACTGGATATTTTGGAATGTATCTTTTATCGCAACAAGGGCGCCTACCTGGTTGGCAGAGCAAAAATTGATGGTACCCAGATGCCGTTCCTGCTGCCTTTTTTAAACCGCAAACAGGGTATCTATATCGATAACGCCATCTTCGATGCCGACGGTGCCAGCCGGGTGTTCAGTTTTACCCGCTCCTATTTTATGGTCGACGCCCCTATCCCCTCGCGCCTGGTGCGCTTTTTAAGCCAACTGATGCCCAACAAGGATATTGCAGAAATATACACGTCCATTGGCTTTAACAAACACGGTAAAACAGCGTTTTATCGAGATATTCTGCAGCATATGAAACAGAGCGACGATCGGTTTGAAATTGCCCCGGGGATTAAAGGCATGGTCATGAGCGTGTTTACCCTGCCCTCCTATGATTGCGTATTTAAAGTTATCAAGGACCGCTTCGCGCCGCCTAAAACCGTCACCGAAGCGATTGTGAAAGACAAATACAAGCTGGTATCCCGCAGTGACCGCGCCGGGCGCATGGCTGACACCCAGGAATACACCAACTTTATTTTTTACCGCAACCGCTTTAGTGACGAACTCCTGCAAGAACTAAAACAGGTCGCAGCATCCAAACTTGAGATCAATGACAAATGGGTCATCCTGAAACACGTCTATACCGAACGGCGCATGATTCCCCTAAATATGTTTTTGACCCACGCCAGTGACCAGGAAATCGTTGAAGTGATGGATGAATACGGTAACGCCATTAAACAACTGGCGGCGGCAAATATATTTACCGGTGATATGCTGCTAAAAAACTTTGGCGTAACCCGCCATGGTCGCGTAGTTTTTTATGACTACGATGAAATCATGCCTATAACCGAGGTTAATTTTCGCAAAATACCCGAACCTCGTAACGCAGCCGAAGAAATGGCCGACCGCCCCTGGTATACCGTTGCCGAAAACGATGTCTTCCCGGAAGAATTCCGCTTATTCTTTAGCGGCAACCCGAAAGCCAAGCAGGCGTTTGAGAAGCTTCACGCGGATATTTACGATTACCGCTTTTGGCTAGGCATTCAAGACAAACTCAAAGCAGGCCATATAGAAGACACCTTCCCCTACAGGCGCAAGAGTCGTTTTGTAAATTGAGTTAGTACCGATCCCACAGCGCCTGCCAGCGACCACTATCAATCATTGCCTGCACGCGGTCGGTCAAGCGATCAACCATCGGCTGAGGAATATCATCACTCATCATTAAAGTCGCGTAGCCTTTTAATTGACCATGCATAAAGGGAGAGAGATGGAAAGGATCATCAGCCAAGCCCATTTCCTGCAGCACATATTTGACGCGTTTATCGAAACCCAGAAAGATTTCCGCCCGACCATACTTAAGCATACGCAGCGCTTGAGCAAAGTTGTCAGCATAAACCACTAACGCACCATGCTCCTGTAATTTTTCCACCACCATTTGATAACTAAAACCACGAATCAAAATCACACGGCAATCTTTAAATTCACTAAACGTGCTGGCGGGCTTTACGAAGTCGCCGTAGTACACCTGCGAGAGGGTATACTCAAACAGATTCTGCGGCAGAAAATGAAAACCCTCCCAACCAGGCATAGCTTCCCAACCACGAAAGCCATAGGTAATCCACGGCTTAAATTGACCCGCCAAGATATCACGTTTCATTCGCTTTATGGGTTCTACCACTGGCGTAATCTTGACATTCTCTTCGCGCAGCAGCTCGTAAATAAAGTCGGTAATAAATCCTCGCGCAATCTGTTCATCAAACGTATCAGAATAAGAAGAGTCAGTACCATTGGAATCTGAAAATGCCGGCGCTATCTGAAAAGGACCATTTCCTGCCCCATAGATCAGATAATTCATCGGCATCGATTCTGAATCAGGTTCGCTCGCCCACCCTAGAGAAGAGTGGGTCAATCCAACGCAGATCAAACTGAAGATAAATAGCGAACGAGCGCTGTTGAAAAACAGCATAAATAAGGGACCAGAGAATCAGATGACGGCTGATTATAGGAATTTTAGGCCAATGCCACCAGGTTCGACCCTGACAACTTCCATTGTGACAATCGGGGCTTCACCGCCCGGCAGTCCCAACACCTGGCCTTCTACCACAGTACCGATAGGGGGAACATCAGAGCCTTCCATCACCACAAATACACCAGAATCGGAAATATCCCGGGTTTTGGTGATCACCTCACCGACCTGGGGATTGGTGATCCGAATACGCGTTACCATGGGGGTACGCGGACTGTGGCGTTTGTTGTCGGTCATTCTTATTCCTTACATATGCTCGGCATACGCACGGCTAGCACCGTAGCAGAGGGGAAGAATTCCCCTCTATCCTGTTAATTTAGTCCTTGATTGCCACCGAATCCACTTTTTGGAAACCACGCGGCAGTTTATTACCGCGACGGCCACGCTCACCACGGTAGTGGTCGAGATCCGAGGCTTTCAGCGTGGTATGGCGTTTGCCGGAATAAACCAC
Organism: Maricurvus nonylphenolicus; assembly: GCF_042854845.1. Taxonomy (GTDB): domain Bacteria; phylum Pseudomonadota; class Gammaproteobacteria; order Pseudomonadales; family Cellvibrionaceae; genus Maricurvus; species Maricurvus nonylphenolicus. Next base: position 4,461,131 of record NZ_AP031498.1, read on the forward strand.
CAACTGCTGCCCGGCACTGATCACCTGCACAGAGATCATAAACTCCTCACGGGCCTGCACACGGGCCGAAGGAATATTCATGATCTTATTGCCTTTACCGCGAGCAAGCTCCGGCAATTCGGTCAGCGGGAACACCAGCAAACGGCCTTCATTACTGATCGCCGCCAACAGATCATTGGCAGGATCGGTCACCGCAATTGGTGGCATCACCTGACCACCTTTAGGCAAGGTCAACAGGGCTTTACCGGATTTATTCTTGGTATACAAATCGCCAAGCTTAGCGACAAAACCATAACCCGCATCACTGGCCACCAGCACACGCTCTTCATTATCGCCCATTAAGGCACCTTCGAAGACCGCACCGCTGGGCGCATTCAGACGACCGGTAACCGGTTCACCCTGCCCCCGAGCCGACGGCAGGGTATGCGCAGCCATGGCGTAACTTCGCCCGGTGGAGTCCAGCAGAATGACATTCTGGTTAGACTTACCCCGTACGGCAAATTTAAATCCATCACCGGATTTGTAGTTCAGTGCCGCCGGGTCGATATCGTGACCTTTGGCAGAACGAATCCAGCCTTTTTCTGACAACACAACGGTGACTGGATCATTGGACAATAGATCCAGTTCGTTAAAGGCTTGGGCTTCGCCACGCTCAATAATCGGCGAGCGACGCTCATCACCAAACTCATCGGCAACCGCTTGCAGTTCTTTCTTGACCAGGGTTTTCAGACGACGAGCGCTGTCGAGAGTTTTCTCCAGATTCTCACGCTCTTTTTCCAGCGCTTCCTGCTCTTCGCGAATTTTCATTTCTTCCAAGCGCGCCAACTGGCGTAACTTGGTTTCAAGAATATATTCAGCTTGCGCTTCGGTCAGATCGAAACGCTCAATCAGTACCGGCTTGGGATGATCTTCCGTGCGGATAATATGAATCACTTCATCCACATTGAGGAACACAATCATCAAGGCAGCCAAACGCTCCAGGCGCTGGTTAACCTTTTCCAAACGGTGCTGCAAACGACGACGTACCGTCACCTGACGGAAACTCAGCCACTCGCCCAGAATCTTATCCAGCGACTTAACCTGTGGGCGGCCGTCAATGCCGATCATATTCAGGTTAACCCGGTAGGTTTTTTCCAGATCAGTGGTGGCGAACAAGTGATTCATCATCGCTTCGACATCGACGCGATTGGACTTAGGCACAACCACCAGACGGGTTGGATTCTCGTGATCAGATTCATCACGCAGGTCAGCCACCATAGGCAGTTTCTTGGCCTGCATCTGACTGGCGATCTGCTCCAGAATTTTTGCACCGGATACCTGATGTGGCAGAGCGGTGACAACAACATCACCATCTTCCTTATCCCACACCGCGCGCATACGCAAACTGCCGCGACCGGTTTGATACATTTTGTGGATATCGGCCTTAGGCGTAATAATTTCCGCCTCGGTAGGCATATCCGGCCCTTGAATAAACCCACACAGGTCTTCAAGGGTTGCCTTAGGATTCTCCAACAGGTGAATAGTCGCATTCACCACTTCACGCAGGTTGTGCGGAGGAATATCGGTGGCCATACCTACCGCAATACCGGTAGTGCCGTTCAGCAGCACATTGGGGACACGTGCCGGCAACACCGAAGGCTCTTCCAGCGTACCGTCAAAGTTAGGAACCCAGTCCACCGTGCCCTGCCCCAACTCAGACAGCAGCACCTCACTGTATTTAGTCAGACGCGATTCGGTATAACGCATCGCGGCAAAGGACTTAGGATCATCCGGGGATCCCCAGTTACCCTGACCATCAATCAAGGTATAACGGTAGGAGAAGGGCTGCGCCATCAACACCATGGCTTCATAGGAAGCACTATCACCGTGCGGGTGGAACTTACCAATCACATCACCCACGGTACGGGCCGATTTCTTGTATTTGGCACTGGCCTTCAGGCCCAGCTCGCTCATGGCGTAGACAATCCGGCGCTGTACCGGCTTAAGACCATCACCCAGATGAGGCAAGGCGCGGTCAAGAATCACGTACATGGAGTAATCCAGGTACGCCTTTTCAGCATATTGTTGCAGGGAAACGCGTTCTTCGGCGTCCTGAGGGGTCAACACCTCGGTCATAAAACGTCCTAACTTGAATATGGCCTGGCAAAGGCCAAAAACTGATCAACAGCCTGATTTATAATAATGGGAGTAGCTTATACCAAATCAACCGGCTGGCAGCAATCGGCTGCCTCAGCAACTGGCTTTACCGTACAAAAAACAAACAGCAGGAGAAGTCTATAAAGAAGCTACAACCCGACTTGAATAATGTTCGTAGGTTGGGCTTAAGCTTGGGGTCAGCTATTTCCTTCCAGGACCCTCGGAGGCAGGACGCCGACGAGGGAGCGGCCAGGGATGGCGAACAGCGTTCCTGGAAGGAAATAGCTGACCCCAAGCGCCACGAGCCAGTTAAGAACATATGAGTTTGAAAGGAAGATCGTGGCGGCCAGAGTACCGTTGCTTCTTTAGAGACACGCTTTGCGCCATCCATGGCCGCTCTGCGTCGGCGTCCTGCCTCCGAAGGTCTCTAAAGAAGCAACGGTACTCTGACCTTAAACCTAAACTTCAGTTCTCTGAAAGAGATGGTATTGTTTAAGCGTTTGCTGGTGGTTCGTAGCGATCAATAATTTCTCTCACTAATCCACTACGTACAATATCCTCACGTTCGAAGCGATGAATACAGACACTTTTCACACCACTTAAACGTTTCACCGCATCTTCCAAACCGTTAGGGCCACGGATATCACTCTGGGCGATATCACCGTTGATCACCACACGACAGTCTTCACCGATACGGGTTAAGAACATTTTCATTTGTGCGACAGAAGTATTTTGCGCTTCATCCAACACAACAAAGGTTTTGCTGTTAAAGGTTTTACCGCGCATAAACGCTAAAGGTGCCGCCACGATTCTACCGTGACGCAAACAGTACTCGACTGTTCCTGCGCCTAAACGCTCATTGAGGATGTCACGAAAGGCATCGATATAAACCGAAAACTTTTCATCAACCGCACCCGGTAAAAATCCCAGTTGCTCGCCAGCCTCAACCGCAGGTCGCGTCAAAATAATTTGTTCAATTTGACCCGATTCCAATGCTTGCGCTGCCAGAGCACCGGCACAATAACTTTTCCCTGTACCAGCAGGCCCAAGACCAAACGTTAAACAATGATTTTTGATGGCAGAGATATAACGTTTTTGAGCAGGGGTGCGAGGTTCGAGGGGAGTGTTAGCGCGCTGGGGAGAATAGGCGGTTCCCAGATTGGGAGATAGCGGATTGAGCTCTACGATGTCGGCGCTTTCTCGTCGTCGTTTCCCTGACGACTTTTTATGGCCTTTTTGTTTTCGATCTTCCGAGTGGGAAGGGTAATGCGCGTTGCGTTTGGAGCACGATCTTTTCGCCATAAGTGACAATCCTTTCTGGTCAAATCATCTGGTACGAGAGGATGCTGAGCATCGGTGCATTACCAGAACAATAAAACGAATTAATTAAGTCATTAATGGATCGAACGTTTTCCGGTAGCTCCTCCTTTAACAGCTACAAATGAGGTGGGAGACAAACCCAATAAAAAATCGACTGGTTTGTACGTTCTCAAAAAAGTTAGAACCAAGTCTAAAACTTTAGAGCCGAACAACCCTTGCAACTGAAAATTCAGTCACCACGATTTTACTACCGGGTTTAGTCATTAATAGCTTTTACTAATTAAGGTAGCAAAAGTTAATTAATGCCTGTGAAATTCCTTTCACGTGTCTGATTCTATCCATATTTAAAGACAGACTGCAATAGTTATAAACCGCTTTGACGACACTTTTATGACGTATCTTTAAGGGTTTTATGCCGTTGCAATATAAATGTCTCACTTTTTGATTTTATGCTTATACTTAAAAGTAGCGTAAATACATTGGCACAGAGCGTGATGCTCGGGGCAGTCAATTTTTTTCGCCCCACCATAGAGCACTTCAGCGCCGACTGTGCCTCATCCTGCAACGGAGGTACGGTATATGGGTATTGCTGTTACGCTAGAAAACTATCTCAAAACAAAATCTGTAGCCTACGATGTGGTTGAGCATCGTTACAGTGAAGGATCGTTTAATACCGCCGTAGCCGCTAGAGTCCCATGCCAGCAGCTATTAAAAGGCGTTGTGTTTCGCGATGAAGATCTGCATTACACCATGGCAATCCTGCCCGCCAGCCATCGGGTCAGGCGTCATACCCTCAATCAAATCTTTGATCGACGTATGGAACTGGCTGACGAAGAAGAACTGGAAGATCTGTTTCACGACTGTGAAAAAGGCGCTATTCCCTGTCTCGGGCAGGCTTACGGCATGAATGTTATCTGGGATGATGACATTGAACAGTCACCGGAGTTTTTCCTCGAAGCGGGAGACCACCAACACCTTATTCATATGGCCAAGCCCGACCTCGATAAACTGATCGCCTCGAGCATGCATGACAAGATAGCCATCTGCACGCGGCACGATCAGCCCTTGTAGTCACATTAACTCGTGATATCAAAAAATCTCAGGCATAAAAAAAGCAGCTCCAGGAGCTGCTTTTTTGCATCCAAATAAAGCGTGTTTACTTAGACGGTTCTGGGCGCGCCAGTGATACGTTGTAGATGCCTGCTTCACGGGCTGCATCGGCAATGGCCACAAAGCTCTTGGCACTTGCTTTGGCATCAGCTTTAACGATTACCGGAGCTTCTGGGTTCTCGGCATGCATACGCTCAATATTGGCTCGAATAGCACGGATGTCTACACGACGCTGCTCCATCCAAATTTCATCGTTGGAACGTACTTCCACCAGGATGGACTTGCTGTCTGGATCAGGAGGGGTGTTTTCCTGATTCTCTGGGACATTAACGTCAATGGTGCTCTCTTTAACGAAAGATGCCGTTACGATAAAGAAGATCAACATGATGAACACCACGTCTAGCATGGGTGTCAGATCAATTTCACTATTGTCTTCAGCGTCGCCGTGGCCTTTTTTACGTCTCACGATACTACCTCTTTAACTTTATTATTTATCAATCCTGCAACCCGCTGTCCCCCCCAATCAGGTAGTAGACGGGTATCTTTGCGTCTAGCAATCTCACTAAACATGGGCCTTTTAGCCCGCCAGGGTCGTCTCACTCAACACGCCCCGGTCTTGTAGGGGGCACATATTAGCAGCTTCTTTGACAGCTGCCTAACAGAAAGTGTCCAACCACCCACTTTTGGGGGATCTTTAGGGACTTTTGCTGCGATCTGCTATGATCTCCAGCATTAAGCCCCTAAACGGACAGATATCATGCAGTTAGAACAGTTCTTAACCAAGCTGAAAACCACCCCAGAAAGCGTCGAGTTTGAAGACACCATGGCCACCATTGAGGCCAACTACAACTACCAGGCTTCAGCCTTCACCAATGGCAGCGCCGAGAACAGTGCCGAGCAGAACCAAGGCTCGTGTAAATTGCTGGCTTTTGCCAAGCTGCAAGGACTCTCAGCCGAACAAACCCTGGCCTGCTTTGGCCGCTATTACCGTGAAGATGTGCTGGGTAACCCAGACGGTGATGATCACCAGAATATCCGCCAGTTTATGGCCAATGGCTGGGACGGCGTCAGCTTCGCCGGGACTGCTCTGACCGCCAAGTAAGACTGCAAACGCCGTTAGCGACGGCGTTTGATCTTTTCTGCATCCTTGGAACGTGCATCCAGTCGCGCCAGGATCGCTGCCATTTCATCGGCTTCTGCCGCCGCTTTCGCCTTCTGCTGTGCTTCGCGCTCAGCCTTCTCCAGAGCAATAGCCTCTTTAATACGCTTCTCTTTGGCACTGGATCCCGTACGCCCGGCCGCCAGCTTGCTGGGGGTGGCTGCTGGTGTAGGTTTAGTTACGCTGGATGGACTGGAAGCCGCATTGGATTTACTGGCGGTTTTGACGGTAGAGGTTTTCTTGGCTGTAGCTTTCTTGCCACTGCCTTTGTTGGCTGCCCGACGTTGCTCAATGCGGGCAATCACGGCATTCATCTCAGCCTGACTATCGCGGGATTGGGTTTGGCGCAGTTGGTCACGTGCCTCACGTTCAGCAGCTATGGCTTCGCGGATGCGCTTTTCTTTCGAGGCTGAACCTGTGCGACCGGCAGCCATTTTAGGCTCAGCAGCGGAACTCGCTGGGGCACTGACAGGCTTTCTGACTGCTGAGGCATTGGACTGAGTCGCAGAAGGTTTGGCAGACGCAGCTTGAACGGTCTGGGCAGACGAGGAACCCTGCGGCGAAGCCATACCCGCTTCGGCTTCACGGGCAGCTTCTTCAATGGAGGCCATAATGGCTTCCATGCTCATGGATTTCTTACCCACCACCGAGCTCGAACTACGGCGAGCACTCTTAATCGCCTCTGCCCCTAGCTCATCACGAGCTTCGCGGGTCAGCTCACGCAGTTCAGCGCCGCTGTCTGCGTAAGCGTATTCTTCCACTTCAAAACTGTCGGCACCGTGGCGGCGAATCTGGGCAAAGAATTTACCACTTGCGCCTTCATCTGCCTGACTGATCAACTGTGCCCATTCAACTTCTAAGCCTTCACGGGTATTGCCCACAAAAACGTCACCGGTTACTTCATTGGTGGCGGAAAAAACGATCACCCAGCGCTACCTCTACTTACTCTGCTTTCTACTCGGTTTAGGGCGCGGAATTATAGTGACGAAAAAGAAAATAGTAAGGATTGACAGACAAAAAAAGTGGTCTTTTTTTGTCTGTCTAAAAAGAAAATTTACGAATGGATCAAACCTTATACAACTCGGTTTGTGAGACTACCCACACCAGACACAGAAACCACCACTTCATCACCGGATTTCAGGTATTTGCTCGGACGAAATCCCATGCCGACACCTGCCGGCGTTCCTGTAGCAATAATATCGCCAGGCAATAGAGTCATGCCTTTTGATAGTGTGGCAATAATAGTCGGTAAATCAAAAATCAGCTGATCGAGATTGGCACACTGGCGTTGTTCACCGTTAATGTGGCAACTGACCTGAATATCTTTTGGCTCGGGCATAACACTGCGGTGCACTACCACTGGTCCCATAGGCGCAAAACCATCCAGGCTTTTGGCGCGAAACCACTGCACATGGTCTTTTTGTAAATCGCGCGCAGACACATCATTGATCGCAGTATAACCAAAGACATGATCCAGCGCCTGCTCTTCAGGGATATCGCGCCCTTCTTTGCCAATAATCAGGGCCAGTTCCGCTTCATAATCGAGCTTGCGGGTTAACTCGGCGTGGGCAGGGATATCGTCTCCCGGACCGATAACCGATGTGGTTGCCTTGGTAAAGATAATGGGATGCTCTGGGGCATCGCTGGATGCCTGCATTTTCTCAGCCACTTCTTTGGCATGGTCGAGATAGTTTTTCCCCAGGCATAAAATATTGCGACGCGGCTGCGGAATAGGCGCAATGACTTTTACTTCGCTGTAGGCTCGGCAACTAACGCCTTTATCCAAAGCAACCTGGGCCAGCCCCCACAGAGCCGCAACCTGCTCATCAGTCCAGCCGACTATCTCAGCCAGGGTCATTGGTAGCGGTTCCAATTCAAACAGTTTCGCCGCTGCAGTCAGGTCAACCACCTGCTGCTGCCCTTCATCTTCAATCAAGGCACCGAGCTGGCCTTGCTCCAGGGTTAAGAACTTCATAGAGCGATCCTTTAAAACACTTTGCAAAAATCTGAACGCATTGTTGAGCTATTGTGGCTATTTCTCAAGCTTTTGATCGTTTTCGGCCAGGGCAAATTCAAGCTGGGCGAAGATATTATCCTCTTCCTTAACCTGGCCTTCACTCTCAGCCTGTGGCTCCGCAAAACGCACCCCCACCCCGAGTAACCGCACTGGTTTATCGTCACCGCGGACAAAGGCTTGCTGCATAAGACGGCGATAATCCCCCAATCGTGCCTGGGTATCCACGCGCTCCAGGGTGGTCGAGGTAAAGTCGGCAAATTTGATCTTCACAAACGCCTTGGCCACTTCAAAGCCCTCTTCCGGATACTTCTTTATGTGGTTATCCAAACGCTCCAACATCTCATCGAAGAGGTCCGGTAGCCGGGCCAAACAGGCATCGAGGTCAGAGAGATCTTCAGCGTAAGTGTGCTCGACGCTGAGGGATTTTCGCCGCCGGTAGGTTTTAACCTGACGCAGGTCTATACCACGGCACAGGTCATAAAGGCGCGGACCAAAACTGCCAAACACCTCTCCCAGCTCCGCCTGGCTCAAAGCGCGAAGGTCACCACAGGTAATGATTCCCACCTGGCGCATTTTCGAGGCCGTCACCTTGCCCACCCCGGAGATTTTAGCCACCGGCAAAGCGGCAACAAAACCATCCACTTCAGCGGGACTGATCACCGTCATGCCATTGGGCTTTTGCCAATCACTGGCCACCTTGGCCAAAAACTTGTTGGGGGCGACTCCTGCCGAAACGGTAATCGCCAGTGCCCGCTCAATGCGCTGACGAATTTCCTTGGCCATCAGCGTGGCACTGCCCTGGCAACGATCACTGTCGGTCACATCCAGGTAGGCTTCATCCAGAGACAGAGGCTCTACCAGGTCGGTATAGTCATGAAAGATCTCGCGCATCACCATGGAGGCATCGCGGTACTTTTCAAAATGGTGGGGCACAATCAACAGATGCGGGCACTGAATTAACGCCTGGCTGGATGCCATAGCCGAGTGCACGCCGTATTTACGCGCTTCGTAATTACAGGTTGAAATCACGCCGCGTCGGGTAGCATCACCGCCTACCGCTATAGGTCGATTGCGAAATTCCGGGTTATCACGCATCTCAATCGCAGCGTAAAAACAGTCGGCATCTATGTGAATAATCTTACGGTTCATAGGGTCTATAATGCCGCAAAACTGTCTGTATATACAGTGTATTTTTCTAACCTGTACAAAGCGGACTTCGCTATAATAGCGGCTCTGACATTTTATAAATTGTGGATAGAGTAACTTATGAGTATCGGTGCCTGGGATCCCAATGAAGGCCAAGCCGCCCCAACCTTTGAACCCACTGACGAGCAGCTAGCACTGTTTATCAGCCTTAGCCGCGACAACCAGTTGGAGACACTGGCTGGGCAACTGAATGCCTCCCAGCAAACCGATTGGCGTCCTGTAATGCAGTTGGAACGTGAGCTGTGGATAAAAACCGCGGACAGCTACAGTGAAGATGAAGTGATTCACCTGATCCGCTTCTTTACCGAAGCCGAGATGCAACTACCAGGCTGGGAAGCAGCCGAGCATTCACCGGTGATTGGCCTGGTGAAAGCCCTGCGCAAGCGCGGCACACCTCCAGCCAAAGAACTGCTGTTGTGGATTAAAGAGAAAAGCAATAACCGCTTTTTACCTAACGGCCCCTTACTTTAACCGCATCTACAGCTGTCTTAACCTGGCAGCAATCTTCGACCAGCGGTTGCGTGGGGTCGGCGGTAACCTGTAGTTGCTGGCCCTGTCCCAAAACAGACATTTGCCCTGACTATCCAGCAACGCTATGGCAGGGCTTAGGGTGTCCTTGCCACGACCGGCAAAGCTCCACGACCAGGGAGCACCGCCGCGTAAATTAATCCCCAGAGCATCAGCCCATGCAGGCTCCGCCCCAGCGATGGATGATTGGGGGTAAAGATAAACGATCTGCAGCCCTTTTAGCTCTGCCGCTTCTTCAGCAAAGGCGGCGGTATCACGCACAACCATCTGGCTAAACGGACAGGTTTCACCGCGCATAAACAGCACCAATGTCGGCTGCTTTTCACTGGCCAACGGAGCCAATACGGATGTGTCAGCTTCAGTTGCCCTCACTCCAGGTTTTACTGAACTCCAGAAAAAACGATATACCAACAGACAGGCAATGCCCAAGCCACCCAGCGCCAATGGCCAGCTGCGATCACCACCCACCAATAAAATCGCCAACCCCAACAGGCCCATGGCCATGGCCAGGGTTTCCCGCTCATCTTCAATAAATACAGGTGCGCGATAACGCCGCCACACATTAACCAGCTGTAAAGGTAACCAGGCCAGTAAAACCCCCGACCACAACCACTGGCCCTGTGCGATCATCACCAGGCTAAACAGCGTCATAGCCCAGGCGGCTATGACATAGAGACTATAAAAAAAGGAATTCCAGGCGTGCATAGAGTTTCAGAAACGTTATTGGGCTGAGGCAGGTACGCGGCGGCCAATGTTAATGGTTACCGTCTCTTTGTCATCAAAGACCAGACAACGGGCCTGATATTTTAGCCCTCGCCCCTGCACATCCTTGGCATCGAAATGGCCATCAAACACCCATACCTGAGGCTCTTCCACGATTTCTTCAGCTTCGCCCTGTTTAGCTTTGGGTTTTGGTTTTGGCTTGGGCTTAGATTTAGCGGGATCAACGTCGGCTAACAATAAACGCTGCGGTTCCATAAACTGATCACTGACCCAGGTAAAATCACGCATAAAACGGGTTTTCTTCTGCAGGGCGTTTTCGCAATCCACGCGCTTGGCTTTTAAACGCTTCTTGGCCTCTGCCAGTTTGGCCAATCGCGCTTCCTCTTCCTTCTTGGCTCGGTATTCCGGTGAGCGCATAGGGTTGGAATAGGTACGCTTGTGGCTGACAGCATCGACAATAATGGAGTAGCTCTTGTTGTGCGAGTCGCGACAGACAAATCGAAACACAGGGTTGTCACGGGTAGAGTAGCTTTCATGAAGCGTAGATTTGATCACCGACACACAATCAGCTTCATCCCGTTCCAGCGCTTCGGCTTGCTCACGCATCTCCGGCAACCATTCACGGTAACTGGCAGGTAGCCAGAAGTTGGCATTATTTACTGCCAAAGCAGATTCACTGACAAGCAATGCAAGAATGATAAAAGCGCTACGCATAGGGTTTCCCGTCTTAGGCCATGGCCAATTCACTGTAGACAAATGCATAGAGCAACAGCAGTTGGTCCTCATTTGTCTCAGTAAACTCTATGCCGTAAACCGCGGGGAGATTCTCTTCAATCTCCCGTGTACTGCGCTCCACACGGGAGCGAATCACGCCCTGAATATCCAACTCGCGCTGAATGGGGCCAACATTAACGGTCCCCTTAAGCTGCAGCTCATCGCCCACATCCCCTACCGGGTCGGAGACTTCCAGTCGCGCGCCGGAGGTACTGATATCGGCGATAACACCATCACTGGTTTTCTCCGGCAGGCTGGACATATTGACGGCCTGGATAGGCACTTTGACATCTACCCGTGTGGCACCGCGAATTTCCTTAAAGTTCACCTGCTTCGGGTAAGACAACTGCATCATCGGCATCGGTTGGGTCACAACGGACTGAATCAATGCTGGAAACAGGCAAATACCATTACCTACCATAATGCGCACAACAATTTTCTGGCCGCTACGCAAGCGTGCTTTACCTCGGGGAGGCGCTATCAATAACCCCTGCCCAGGCACGCAACCCACCAATTTACTGGTGGCACGTTGAACCTGCCCTTCCACCTGCACCTGCAGCTGAAGGGGGTAACCGTAACCTAGTTTTAAGTCTTCAAATTTCATCGAACGCTATGGGAGTCTGATCGTTATCGTTTATATCGGCGTTTATACGCCATAATTTACAACGAAATCAGCCTGTTAGAAAGGACAAACGGCCGCCGAGGCGACCGTTTGGGGATTGGGGCTGGCACCAGCAGAAGCGCTTAAGACTCTTTCTTTGGCCCTACAAACGCTTGAACCCGGCGGTGATTCTGGATCCGCTCCAGCAACGGCCGCATTCTTGGACTCAGGTAAATACGTCCCAGCTGATGTAAACGACGCGGCACCACCAGCATCACCGGCGTCATTAACAAAGTAAGTATGGTTGAAAACAATAGTCCGTAAACAATAGCCCTTGCCAGCGGCACGTACATGGAAGCGATGACACCGCCAAAGGTGATATCACGACCCATCAGGTCAATACTCATGTTCAAGGCAATCGGTAACATACCCAGGATCGTGGTTGCCGTGGTCAAAAAGACCGGACGCAAACGCTGGGCACTTGCTACAACGGCAGCTTTGGCAGGCGTCAAATGACGCTGTGTGCGGCGTACGTGGTTATAGGTATCAATCAGCACGATATTGTTATTCACCACAATACCGGCCAAGGCCACAATACCCACACCTGTCAGAATAATACTAAGAGGTTGCTGGGTGATCAGTAATCCCAACAACACCCCTGCGGTAGACATAATCACCGCCGACATAATCAGTAGGCCCTGGTAGAAACTGTTGAACTGGGTAACCAGTAATACAAACATCAGGAACAGCGCCAACATCATTGCTCCACCTAGGAAGGCACTGGCTTTTTCCTGCTCTTCATTGGCACCACGGAACACCACATTGACCTCGGGATCCAGCGGGTTTTCTGCCATCCAGGCCTGAACCTCTTTAACCACATCGTCTTCCAGTACACCTTCCTGGACATCGGCTTTAACCGTCACCACTTCGATACTGTCAATACGCTCAATTTTATCGACTCGCGGCTTGGCTTTACGCTGCACGAAACTGCTAATGGGCACAGGACCTTGAGGCGTATTGACGCGAACATAATCAAGCGCGTTAATGCCTCGAGCTTCAAATGGATAGCGCACACGAATTTCAACTTCTTCATCGGCATCATCTGGGCGAAAATCACCTATGCGAACGCCATTGGTCACCAATTGCACGGCGCGACCAACTTCAACCACATTAACACCCATCTGAGCAGCTAAGGCGCGATCAACCACCATCTCCCACTCAATACCGGGTAACGGTGTCGAGTCAGTGATGTCGCGTAAATCCGGGAATTGAGCTTCCAGCGTATCGCGCAGATAGCGGGCTGTTGCCAGTAGCTTCTCATGATTATTGGATTCCAGTTGAATCTGCACCGGTTTACCCACCGGTGGTCCACCTTCAAACACCTCGCCGTTCACAATAATACCGGGGATGTCTTTTGTTCTGTCTCTGATCTCTTTGAAAATGTCATAACTGGAACGGCCGAGGTTTTCGTATTCGTCCAACTCCACCATGATATTACCGATCTGATCTTTAGCCCCGGCACGAGTACCGGAACCAGCACCACCGCTCATGGCATAGGTGGTCAATACACCGTCCACTTGCTGAACGATTTGGTCAACGTCGTAAACAATCCTGCGCTGCTCTTCTACAGACAGATTACCCTGCGCACGTACGGAAACCTGACCGTACTTTTCTTCGGTGTCAGCAAAGAACATAACGCCCGCATTAAATCTTCCATAGATGCCGAAGATAGTGAAAAGCACCACTAACGCTACCAATAACGCCACAACGGGACGGCGTAAAATGGTACTTAACACGCGGGCGTAGGCTCCGGTAATTCCCTGGAGCTTTACCGGATTCTCTGTTTCGAGCTGACACAGATAAGTCTGTACGGTTAATTCCATTTTTGATTTGCCCATTAATGAGCCAATCACAGGAGCGAAAAACAGTGCGTAAGCCAAAGAGCTTACCAGCACCGCAAATACGGTAACCGGCAAGTAACCCATAAAATCACCGGAAACCCCAGGCCAGAACATCAATGGCAGGAAAGCCGCCAGCGTAGTTGCCGTTGAAGCAACTACCGGCCAAAGCATACGTCGAACAGCCACCTGATAAGCCGCTCGACTGGTCATACCTTCAGCCATTTTACGGTCGGCAAATTCTGTTACCACAATGGCGCCGTCGATCAGCATACCCAATGCCAGCAACATGCCGAACATAACCATAAAGTTGAAGGTATAGCCGATGAACTGCAAAAAGATCAGTGATACCAGCAGCGAGAAAGGAATACCTAATCCCACCAAAACACCAGAACGCAAGCCTAACGCCGCTATCACGACCACCATGACCAACGCCATGGCGGTAAGAATATTACCCTGCATTTCGCTCACCATCTGAGTCGTAAATGAGGACATATCTAGGATGTAATCAACCTCAATACCCGCAGGTAGTTTTTGTTGAAGCTCTGTGCCCAAGGCTTTAACTGTATCTGACACTTCGATCTGATTAGTGCCGCTGCGCTTTTCAACTTCCAGTACAATCGCTCGCTTACCATTGATAGTTGTAAAACGATCAGGGTCTTTAAAGGTTCGGCGAATATCAGCTACATCCCCCAGGGTAACAACACCTTCGGTTGTCGATTTCACCGGCAGACTAAATACATCGCGTCGATCTTCGATCAAACCAGGAACCTTAACCGCAAAACGCCCGGTACCTGTATCGATCTGACCGGCTGGCACCAGCAGGTTGTTGCCCAACACCGCATTAATCAGCTCATCGCTGGTGATATTGTAATGCTCAAGACGTGCCGGATTGATAATAGCTTCAACCACCTCTTCACGGTGACCAACCAAATTGGCCTCAAGAACCAGAGGAAGATTTTCAAATTGTGTGCGCAACATTTGCGCCGCGTTAAACAATTCGCGCTCATTGACCTTGTCACCGGTCACCGTGACAGTTACGGCAGGAAAATCTGAGGCAGACAATTCTTCAACCACGGGCTCGTCAGCATCGCTGGGCAAATCTGCTTTAGCCCGATCTACCGCCACACGAACATCATTGAGGGCTTTATCCATCTCAACTTCGCCCACCTCGAACTTCACCATTAGATAGGCCATGGATTCACGGGAGGTGGCGATGATTTCATCCAAGCCATCGATAGAGCGTAACTGTTGCTCTAAGGGGCGCACCAACAATCGGGCACCGTCTTCAGGAGAAATACCGTCGAGGGTAACTTGAACGGAAACATAGGGAACATTGATTTCCGGGTTGGCTTCGATTGGCATATTGCGCAGTGAAATTATGCCTGCAACCAATAACAACAACAGAACACACAGGGTACTACGGAAACGGCTTACCGCATTTTGTAGGATATTCATGGAGTAGCAACACCCTCCGCCTGGGGTGCTAACTGAGGTGTTGCGATGCTGGCACTCTTTAATTCAGCGATGGCGTTGGAGTGTTTGTCATCAGCTTCAAGGGTAACGGAAACCTCCTCACCATTGGAGACGTATTCCTGACCGACGGTAATCAACAGTGTTTTCTCTGGTAAACCAGTTACCCAAACGCCCTGTGGATGGTCTCCCACCAGTTCCACCAGACTGAAACGGACACGATTTTTCTCATCCAGTAATCTTACTCCTACACGCCCGGCATCATCGAGTGACAACAGCGCGGGTGGAATAATATGGGCCTGAAGATTGCCAGCAGGAATCACCAAGTCAGACGTAATCCCCCCATAAAGGGTCATATCGTTATTAGGAACAGAGACCTCTACACGGAAGGTACGCGTCACATCATTGGACGAACGGCCCACATAGGCTACTTGTCCTTCAACTTTTTGACCGGTTAACAAACGGGCAAAGGCAGGCGATCCTAAGGAAATCTGACCAACCTCAGTTTCAGATACTTGGCCAACAATCTTCAGTGGGTCCAGATCCAATAAACTGGCACATACATCACCGCGCTGTACAAAGTCACCCACCTCAACCGCGTGATCTTCAATCACACCCGCAAACGGCGCTTTGATTTTCACATTGGCCAAATCCAACTGACGACGACTTAAATCAGCCTTAGCGGTTTGCAAACGTGCCTTGGAACCGGCGATGGCGGTTTTTGATTGGTAGCCCCCGGAGCGCAAGCGCAATGCACCATCATACTCCAGCTGGGCCTGCTCAACTGCAGCCTGGGCTTCGTTTAAACGCAGAGCGCGATCTTCCAGTGCTAACTCACAGACCACATCACCTTTTTTAACCTGACTGCCTTTCGCCGCAGGCAAGCCAACAATGCGGCCACTGATCTCTGCCCGCAGGGACACTTCACGATTGGCTTCAGTTCGCGCTCGAACTCGGGCGGTGCGGTTGAATTCCTCGGCATAGACATAACGGGCTTTAACCGGTGTCAGGGTTTTGCTGTCAGTCACACTGACTCCCTGGTCACCCTCCGCTTGATTGGATACTAATCCTGTCAACATCCAAAGACAGGTCAGCACAACAAACGTACCCGAAATGCGGTAGTTTTTATTTGCCCAGATTTGATTCAACCATTGTTGCATATTGTGATAAATCCATTGATAAGGTGTATTCCTTACGGGATGACGAACGACCCCACGAAACTGTCGCTAACTCTGGCAACATGCACTGATCAGAACAAGCCAAGAAATGTTAAGCGAATAAAATTTCGGCTATTTTAACACTGAAAACCCCACAACCCCCATTACTTATATGTCATCAAGGGTATTCTTTTAATTCATAATGCATATAAATTTTGACAGCATCTACCAAACCTAAGTATTCGGTATAAACTCAACGGATAACTATCAGTAAAAGAAAGGATGCCATATGAAATTACTGACACTGATTCTGCTGGGTATTATCGCCTGGCTGGTAAACCGCCTGATCTTTATAACCCGTGCCTATCGAGATGATTTGAGTGATCTACGCTATCAACTCGAGCAGCTGAAATCCTCTCCAGCTGCTGCCTCGGCAACAACACCGGCGATCTCTACCGACAAGGTCAATATCAATACGGCCAA
Source organism: Maricurvus nonylphenolicus (assembly GCF_042854845.1). GTDB lineage: Bacteria > Pseudomonadota > Gammaproteobacteria > Pseudomonadales > Cellvibrionaceae > Maricurvus > Maricurvus nonylphenolicus. Next base: position 4,477,716 of record NZ_AP031498.1, read on the forward strand.
CAAAACCCGCTTGCAGACGTTACCAGGTATAGGGGCAGTGACGGCACAACGGATAATTGAAGCCCGCCCGTTTACCACACTGGATGAATTGACCCGGGTAGAAGGATTTAAAGACGATCAGCTCGACCGGCTTAGAGCGCAGATGTGTTTGTAGCTGGCGGTTAAGCGATCGCCGCTACCAATTGTGGACTCGGAGTCACCAGGGGCTCACTCACGCGACCAAACTTGCCATTCCAGGCAATCAGAAGCACTGCCAACTCCGAAGCCTGACGGTGCAGTCCTTTTAGCTCATCCAAGCAGTCCTTGGGCCCGGTATAGAGTTTCACCAGCCGGTGACGACTGGCCAGCTCATGCTCTGGATGCTGGTTGCGATACACCTCCAGCTTCCAACGCAAACTGTGCACCGTATTGCGGTAATAGGTCAGTTTGGTATCCAAATTTACCGGCTGAAGCTTTTCCAGCGGCCCAAACACATCAAAATTGGTACCAAATACCACCGCCTCACGAACGTTGTCTGGCACCACCACATTGGCAGTGCGCTCGCGCTCGACCAACATCGCCAGATCGCCAAACACCTCACCAGGGGTGATTTGATTGACGTGGTGCTGCCCCAAACCATCTTCGACCAGCACATCCAGCTGCCCCTTTAACAGGAAAAACAACCAACTGTCTGATTCACCCTGGCGTAGTATGGTTTCGCCGGCGCGATAAGTGATTACACGGGAGTGTTGCAACAAGAGCTCAAACTGCCACTCATCCTGCTGCTTGACCGATTTATAGAAAGGAATACCAGCCAGCAGCTGCTCAACGGTCTCGCGGGGGAATTGATTGAGTTCTTTAATAACCATAATCACCAGAGAAGTAGAAAAACAAGAACCTAAAGCTATGCACAAAGTGTAATTCAGTTTTCGGAATAGCCCCAAGCGAATTGTCCTTAAACAAGCAAATAAGTGAGCAACCGTTCACACTTCTATAACCCCCTGATTTTAAGGGACTTGAGCTACCCATTATAGAACCAGATTACAACTTGAAGTCACAGACAATTGCTGTAGAGTAAGGCATATAAAGGATGCCCCCTTTAAGAACACTTTGGATACTATATGAACAATAAAAGGGCGTAGGTGTAATAAGTAACCGGCTGGTTGGGGCCAAAGACCTTGCCGGATAACAACCTCACTGCCCTAGCGGCCAATGCAGCCGCCACAACAATAATAAAGAGTAATAATAAAAGAGCACTCAATCATGACCAGCTTAGGTTTACGCCTTCCGTCACGGGCGCACGCCATGATCACCGCCCTGTTGATAGCTTTCACCACACCTGTGTGGGCTGAACCGTTAATCAACGGTATTGCCAGCCACTCAGAATTTAATAAAGAGCGCTTTATTGCTGCCCTTTACAGTGAAACCCTATCCAGTGATGCCAACGCAATTATCCAGGCCAGCGAAGCAAAACGCCTGGAGTTACGCATTACCACCCGACGCCTGTCCGCCCGCCGCCTCAACAATATGTGGATTGAGGGCATGGCGATTAATAACAGTGGCGCGACCCTGTCCGAGCAGGCACAAAACATGGTCGCCTTCACAGGACTGATCAAACAGAAGCTGGTAGCCGGTGACCATGTGGTGATCGACTCAAAACCAGGCTTCGGTACCACCGTCTCTGTAAATGGCACCGAGCTGGGCAATATTGCCTCAGATGACTTCTTTAACCTGCTGCTACGCACCTGGATCGGTAATGTACCTTTATCCTCCGATTTCCGCGCCGCACTGCTTACCGAAGGCGATGTCGATGCCGAGCTACTTGGCCGCTTTGAGAGTACTCAACCCAGCGATGCTCGTCGCCAAGCTGTAGCCGCGTGGACGGCGCCAGCCCAACCAAAACCTGAAGCCAAACCTGCACCAGTTGCCATTGCCGCAGCTCCCCAGGAAGTGGCCAAACCTGCAATCAGCGCTCCTGCCTTGGCCCAAGCACCGACACTGGCCCAACCTGAGCTGGCAGCCCCTGCTGTTGCAGAACCTGAAGTTGCCGCCGAAGAAAGCCCTGCGGCAGAAGCTGCTGTGGCCGAAGAAGTCGCCGCAGCAGAAGAAGAAGCCATTATGAGCGAGGATGAGGTCTTTGGTGATGAGCCATTAACCGATGAAGAAGCGCTGCTGGACGAAGAAGATGAAGACGCCGAAGCCCCACTGCTGACCGCAGAGAGCCTGCTAAGCCGCCAGCTGTACCACTCCAAACTGCTGAAGTGGACCTACAAATACATCCGTTACCCCAAGCGCGCGGTTAGCCGTGGCCACGAAGGCAGTGTGCGCCTGAACGTCACCATCGACCGTGAAGGTAATGTGCAAAACGTTGCGGAGATGGAAAACTCGCGTCACTCCACCCTCAACAAGGAAGCCCTGAAAGCGGTAGAACGTGCAACGCCATTCCCACCCGTACCTGAGGATGTGACCGGTGAAGCTTTCGAGTTCAGTTTACCGATTGTATTCCGCCTGCCGAAGTAACACGGTCTTCCGGACCAAAACAAAAAAAGGCTGCCATAGGGCAGCCTTTTTTCATTCTGAACCAGCGCTTATCGCTTAATCCGCCGTCGGTGGGGTACCGCCCGCCGGGAATGGGAATTGAGCGACCTTCTCACCACTGGCCTCAGTGATCTTACCGGTACCCTCTTTTTCCACCTCATCGATACGGATAATGGCAGTCATGGGTACATAGGAGCGCTTCACATCAGCAAACTCCGCCTTCAGCTTCTCTTCAGCCGGATCAACCACAATATTGCTGCGCTCGCCAAAGACAAACTCTTCGAGCTCCACAAAGCCATACATATCGCTCTGATAGATTGCGCGCGCGTACACTTCATAAACCTGATTCTGGTTATAAAACAGAACCTTGTAGATCGGTTTTGCAGCCATAAAAATGCTAACTTCCTGCTAAATACTTGAATTACTACTAGTGCCTTCGGGCACGGGGCGCGAAGGATAGCATAATTTTCCATCAGTTTTGGAGCTTCGACAAGGAAGAATAGTTAGGGGTTAGTGCTATTGTCCCGGTTTAGCCGAGGGGGGATGGTACCTATTCCCGGCTGCAAGACTTGTCGTGGGGCGGTCGCACTTGCGGAACTCGCTGTAAAACGCTCAGACAGTCCTCGTAAACGCTCCTCGCCCCACGACAAGTCTTAAGCGCAGCCTGATTGGTCATAGGCACCATCCCCCCTCGGCTAAACCTACCTACGTAGTTAGAAGAAAGACCGGAGTAAACTGTATCTTGGCACGGAGGAGGAGACAGTCGGGTGAAGCTGATCGTAGCAATCAGCCCATGTTTAAGCGGCAGGAAAAAGTCAGGGTAGTCGCGGAGGTTGTCTGAACGTTTTTTGTGAGTTTACAGAGCGCTGGCTTTTTCCTGCCGCTTATGGGCGCGAAGAGCAGCTTTACCCGGCTGGCTCCGGATTAAGATCACCGAACTACAACTTAATAAGGTAAGAAATCAAACGAATAATTCAAAGTAGTACGAGAAACATCCTCAGCCCCAAACAAAATCAACCGAATACGCGCCAACAGTTTCTTCTCCAGTGAAGGACTCTGCAATTCACTGGACACAAGTTTCAATGATGAAACCTGACCCGAAGCCTCAATCACCATCTTCACGGTAACCTTCCCTTGCAACGCAGGATCTCGACGCAAGGCCCGGTTATAGATAGAAAAAATCGCGCCTTTATTTCGATCCATTACCTTGCGAATCGATTCATCACTACGCGAAGACTGCTCGCGACTATTTTGACTCGCGCGAGGATTACGCCCTTCAGCACTGGCTAACTGGCTTTTTACTTTGGTTGTCTCACGACCTGAGAGAGCCACGCCGCCCGTATCGCGACTTAAAGCGGCGGTATTGATACCACCACTGGACACTTTGGCCTTGCTGGTAATTACCGAGCGGTCCAGGCGTTTGGCTGTGGCCGCCCCCTGGGTGATATTGCGCCCCTGCATCTTACTGAGATCAACGCTGTCACGCATAGCCTGTAAGTCATCCTGGAACTGTAATAAACCACTGGTAGCGGCCTTTTGTCGTGCAGCTTCACGATTGAGCTTTGGTGAAGGCTTGGCGATTTTCTTTGGCTGCTCTTTTTTAACTTGCGGTTTTGGCTTGGGTTTAACTTTAGGTTTGGGCTTTTCAATAACCGGTACAGGTTTAACCTGTTGTTTGGGTAGGGGTTTCTTTTCCAAAACCACTTTTGCCAATTGCGGCGGTAACTTTTCCAGTTCTTCGCGCTGTAATTCTGGTAAGGGTATCAGCGGGACGACAATGGCCACCGCCAGTAAGCCCAACAGTGCATTGCGCAGAATTCGCTCGAAGCGTTGGTCTTCATCGACACTGGCGGCCCAAGCCAGCTGTAACGCGGGCCCCGTAGCTGAGTATACTCCGGACATATTAACCCTCCACAACCTCAGCTGTCGCAGCACTGGCTATTTTGGTTACTGCCAGGGAAATATTGCGATAATCAGCTGCTGCACAGGTCGTCATCACTTTTTTTAACAAGGCATAGGGCACTGACTCGTCTCCCATAATGGTGACAGCTCGCCCTTGCTGCGCTTCCTGCTCGGATAAAGGTTCCGCTCGGGAGGCTTGATATTTCAGCTCACGACTTAGGGATTCAATTTCTACTTCAGGATTCGTCAGTATCGCCTCGACTTTGGCAACACTGCGGCCGCTTACCAGAACATCCTGATTATTCACCATAACCACCAGGGTAGTTTCTGGTTTTTGTTCCGCAACTGACTCCGGCAAGGTAATGGTTTTGTCGTTTTGTAACACTTCGACATCCGATGAGTTAAGCAGCAAAAAGAAAACCAGGATGGTGAAAATATCCATTAAGGAAACAAGATTCAGTTTGGTTTGTTGCTTTTGGCGCTTGTGATGTTTGGCCATACGTTTGGCCCGCAGGGATTGTTTCATCGGCCACCTCCCGCAGGTACTGCGACGCTTGCCACTTGTCCAGCCAAAATTTGATCAGGCGCATCACCTAGCGAGATTTCAGGGAACAGTTCCGCATCGACAACCGATGTCGCTACCACGGTTTTAAACGATCGGGCGATATCAATAACACTGACCAGGGTTTGATAAGGGGTATTCGCCTGAGACAGAATCGTAATGTTGCGTTTTTCGATCTGTTTTTCCTTAAGCTGGCGTTTAACTTCCTGCAATACATCGGACAATAAGTGGTAGTCATAAGCCTGCTGAATTGCACTCTGATCATCTTCCTGAACCAAAGGGGCCTGTCGCGGCACACGTTTGACACGAATACCAGCAGGATAATTTACATCAATGTACTTATCCGTTATGACCAGCTCCAGCTCATGCTTTTTAATTGATGAGGCATCAGCACTCGCCATATCCGGTAGTTTTAAGTCCAATACCGTAATATGGGAAAATACCATCGTCATCAATAACACTGGTACCAATATGATCATCAGGTTCATAAAGGATGTAATATCCAGTTCAGCATCCTGATGTGGTCGCTGCCTTACTCGTCTAAACACGCACCTGCCCTCTCGCTAACGTCTAGCAAATCACTTTCACCTACAGGTTACTTTAAGCGCCTTGACGGCTACCCTGGTTCAGTTGAGCTTTATTCCCAGCTGCTCCGCCTCCGGAAATAATATTCAGGCATTTAACACCTGCCATCTCCAGGCTATCGACAATTTCGGTGGTTTTGGTTTGCAGCATGGCGTGAAACAGCAGTAAAGGAATCGCAGACATCAAACCAAAGGCGGTAGTGTTCATCGCCACAGAAATACTTTGCGAGAGCAATGTGGCTTTTTCGGTGGGATCCGCATTGGCCACGGCAGTAAACGCGGCGATCAAACCAATAATGGTACCTAACAACCCCAACAGAGTGGCAATATTAGCCAGAGTAGCCAGATAGCCGGTGCGTTTTTCCAAACGCGGTACAGCTTCCAGCACACCTTCTTCCATGGCTAATTCAATATCATCGCGACGACGACTGTCTCCCATACGAGACACGCCTGCAGAGATCATACGCGCAATCGGCGCTGAAGATTTATTACCCATACTGACCACAGACTTGTAGTCCTGCTTGTGCAGTAGCGGCAACATTTGAGTGAAGGCGCGTTTGTTTGAAGACTTGGCAAAACTTAAAAAGATCCAGCGCTCCAACACAACGGCCAAACCGATAACCAGGACGATGGCAATGGGATACATAAACGGCCCACCATCCTGAAAAAAACGTAAAACTGACGTAATGAAATCCATAGCTAACAACCCCTAAAAAATGCCGGTAGGATTAAGTTAACTATGCCTGCTTTTTAACATGACATCTGTGATGCTCAATACGCTATAAGTCTGTTCTGCATCACAACTCTTTTGTTTAATCGCTCGCTATTCTGATTTCGCTTGTACACTTATTTCATTATTTTCTTTTATTGTGTCGAGATAGTGCATTTGTCGTCTAAGTTCGGCGCGCTCAACGTGATCAAAAATGGCGCTTAATTGACTGCTTACCGGGCGATATAAATCCGCACTGGTTCCCGGAGATTTCCAGGGCACGATATAAAGCACCTTGGGCTGTTCCTGGTTACCGACAACGGTTGACTCCAGGGTTACCGTTGCATCCTCTGCATTGACATTTAAACCAATAAATATCGTCACTAAAAACAGAAATCCACAACAGGCTTTACACATACGTAACATAGCCATCTCCCTCTATTAACGCACATCCGCATTGGCGACTTCTTGTAATCGGCGTTTTAGGTCAAAAATCCAGCCTGCCAGTTGTTTGTCATCTGCCAATGTCAGGGATTGAGATTTTTCGTAATGGTATAAGGCGCGTTCGAATTTCCCCATATACAGCTCATAGAGAATTCCCAAATTGCGATGACTTTCAGCATTGTCAGGCCATACCGCCAATGCTTGTTTATAGGTTTTCTCTGCGGCCTCGAAAAGGCCAAGCTGACGCTGAAGAATGGCCAGTTCATTATAGGCTGTTAGGTTCTTGCTGTTAGCCTCAATAGCCTGCTGCAATACGCCCAGAGCCTTATCCTCACGACCGGTTTTCCGATAAACGATACTGAGGTTGACATAAGGTCCCGACAACTTGCGGTTATCTTCAATTAACTGTGTTAATAGCGCTTCTGCGCGCGGCCAGTCTTGCTGTTTCAGTGCCGCGATAGCCAGTTTGAAATCTTGCTCGGCATGACCGGATACCCAACGTCGTGAAGTTAGGTATGGATTGGGACTGGCCGGCACTGCAGCAACTTTATCCTGAGTTTGTTCCGGTGGAATACGATCAGCACTGTCAACAGCCTTAACCGACTCTTTTGTTTCCGACTGTTGTTCTTGTGTTTGTGCTTGTGGCTGCGCTTTCGATTTAGACACATAGCGAATTTCTGGCAACGCGCCACAGCCGGACAGCAATACTGCACTCAATAAACAAACGACAGGACGCAACTTAATAGATCGCATCGGTATACTCCAACTGCTTTTCCTGCTTTTGATAACGAGCGGGTAACAACTCTGCCAAGGCGGTAAAACTGCGCTTTACCCATTGATCATAGAGTCCATCCCAACTGCGCTGGGCATTGGCCTGATGAATATCTATAGCCTGTTCCTCGAAAGGAAAAGCCTGCTCTTCCAGCAAAATTTCATATTGCTCCAAGGCCAAGGCATCCAGATTTTTGGGCCTTTGCGAATCCATTAAGTCCTGACTCAATTGAGCATAGATAGCACCAATATGGTAACTGGCCAAGGTGCTAAACTCAGCCACCTCGTAATCCAAAATACTTTCATAGGCGTTAAGCGCTTTTTCGAGAGCCCGTTTTTTCTTCTTCAGACTGGTTTTAAGTGGTAATGAGAGGGGCACATCAACAAAGCGCTGATAAACTTCAGTCGCCATCTCGCTGCTGGCCAAAGCGCCCAAATAACGGGAACGGTCATCGCGCTGTGTACCTGCATTCCTGTCCCCCTCAATAAGCTTACGCAACCAAAACTTTCGTTTCTTAGCTTCACCTGTTTCTAAATACAGATCAGCCATCGTCAAACGCGCCTCCATCACCTGAGCAAAGGGTTGCGGATAACTGTGGGCATAATCCCGGAAATGAATAATGGCCTGCTCTGTATTGCCTGCGCGTCGATAGTAATCAGCGGCGAGATAATGGGAAGTTCTTTTCTCTTCCTTATTATCGCTGCGGGATGACAAGCGAATCAGTTCATGCGCTGCAAATTCCCACGCCTGCATGGACTCATATATTAATACCAGCTTAGGCGTAAGCGTCGCCGTTAACCCGTGGCGAGGATAGCGCTGGCGAAAATCCAGACTGACCTGTCTGGCATTGGTCCAATCTTGCAAGGCGATAAGCTGGTTAATGGACTCATACTGCGCGTTAACGGCAATGTCTGAATTAGGCGCGATATCACGAATACGCAACCATTGCTCGATAGCCTGCTGGGGTTGAGATTGCGCTAACTGCTGTTCTGCTGCACGATAGATACTGGCCGCAATGCGCTCGACGGTTTTTTCTCGTCTCGCATCTTGTTTAGGCAACAACGCCAAGACTTCCCGATAGGCTGTTTCTGCCCGAGAGTAATCCCCCAAATCAAAACTACCCTGCCCTACGATCAACCAGGCGCTTTGACGCAACGCTATATCTGCCTGAGGTTGCCACTGTGCTACACGACTCGCAGCCTCTATAGCCTCTTGCGTTCGTTTAGCGAGTAATAACTCATCCGCGGCCTGCGCCAGTACGGTGACAGCGCGTTTATCAGTAGAGAATATATTGGCAAACCGCAGACTGGCAGAAATTTTCTTGTCCCGCCATTTTTCACCTTGCCGAACAGTTGCCGGTTCATCTGCTGGTAATGCTGCCAGGTGGTTTTGTGCCGCGATCACCGCGCTATAACCTGCCTCTGCCGCTTTATCGTCAGGTACACCAGTTTTATAGTCATAGGCGACTGTCAGATAGGCATCATAAGCGCGGTCAAACACCGATGCTTCGAACAGGGCTTCCGCCATAAGAAAGTGCATTGCAGTCGTTTCTTTCTCCTGGGGGAAACTGCTGATGTACTCCTGATACCACTGTGCGGCCTGTAAAAAATGCTGATTAGCTTGTTGCTGGAACGCTGTACGTTTGCTTTTTGCCAATTTGGGAGCAGCCGCATCTTTCTTTAAACCTTGCGCTTTGGCATGTTGATACTTAGCCAGTTCATCGAGATAGGTGCGCAAGTGAGGGCGCAGCTGTTCCTGTACGGCCGCCGATTTGCTCTGCCAGTAATGACTACCGACACCATAGTGACGAACAAAAGCTTCCTTGGCGGGCAATACCAGACTGGGAAAATGCCCTTTTATATACACATCGATAGTGCTCACACTGAATGCTGGTGCATGATCACTGTTCGGGTAGTGAGCGACAAATTGCTTATAGGTCTCTGCACTATCGCGATAGCGCCTTTTTTCCAGGTAGAGCTCAGCCAAACGACGATACAACAAATGCAGGTAGTCCCGCTCCCCCAGGGGCTGATAAACCTGTTGCAGGGTTTCTGCGCCTTCCAGGTAGGAAGCCACCAGGCTCATGACTCGCAAGGTATCATCAAGCAGGCTGCGCTGTGTTTTCGCTACCTGTGAAAGATCTGGGCTATGTTTGGCCAGCGCATCCAGTACTTGCGCAAAAGACTGCATGGATATCTGATAGTGATTACGCTTGAACTGCGACCAGCCACGCATATACACCGCATTGTGATAAAACGGCGTCTCTTCCCCTAATGTCACAACAGCGGCATAACCTCGCTCAGCGGCAGCATAGTCTTGCAAACTAAAAGCCCGCTCTGCTCGACGAAATTCTGCTTCAGCCATAAACAGGGAATCCGGATACTTACTGGCCATCTGATCCAACATGTCGGCCGACTCCTGCATGCGGCCGTCCAAAGCATAGGCTTTGGCCAACTGATAGGTTAATTTATCCCGATCACTATCTGTCTCTAAGGAGCCTTCAGCGGATAAAGTGCCTTCAGCAGATAAAGAGCCTTCAGTTTGAGAAGCGCCATCAGGCATAGCCAACAGTTCCTGATGCAATTCAATCGCTTTACCAAAAAAGTCACTGCCGCCTTCTCCGCTGGCCACCGGTGGAGCATCCAGCATATTTTGTTCCGCACGACGCATTTCCAAATCAGCTAAGCGGGCCAGAATCTTCCGACGGATATCCGCTGTCTCTGCTACCGCCAGAGCCTGGCGATAATTTTCCTCTACCTGCTCCAGACTTATACGCTCAAGCGGTATCTCCTGATCAGGCAATTGCGCGGGCTCCAATTCCTGCAACGTCGGCCCCACATCCATACCGGAATCGCCCAACCAGCTACAGGCCGAAAGTAATAGCAAGGTTAGAACAAGCAGCAGCCTGTTAACCCCATAGACAACACTCATGGCTGTTGCTCCTGTAACGCAGCATCATAGAGTCTCGCGGTGGATAAACGCGCTTGAGCCAGATAGTGTTTTAAACGTTGCCGCTGTTGCTGAAGGTGTTGTACAACCCGCTGGGTAAGACGGGTCTCTACTTGATTTTTGGCCACAGCCACCTGTTGACGTTGCTGCTGTAGTCTGGCGCTTAACTGTTCAATACGGCCAGCAAATGGCGTGATATCCGGTGCACTGGATAACGCCGCCTCAAAACGTTGCTGATTCTCTTCAAGTTGCGCAAAGTGATCAGATAATTGCGATAGGCTACTACGTTGCTGCCATACCTGCTGATGGAAAACATCGCTGCCCTGCCAGAATAACAGTCCGTGGAAAAATCGTAATTGTTCACGGTACTCATTTAGTCTTTCTGCGGTGATGGCGCTGTCACCGCGAGCCACAGCAGCCTCTAAACGGGCAAGATGTGCTTGTCCTCGCACGACCCGCTGATGGAGCGAACGAACCGATTCCGGCGCCAAGCCAATATAATCTTTGTCAGCCACCAGTTTTTCCAACTTACGCAGAAGGTACTGCTGGTTGTTGTGTAATTGTTGTGACTGTTGTTGCCAGGGTTGCTGAGCCAGTAGTTGCTGTTTCTCCAAGCGCGCTTGTTGGCGCTCTTCCCAGCTGTACTGATACATTTCAAGCTTTTTATTCCACTGCTCAAGCTGCTGTTGAAGGGTTATCAGATCCTGCAGTTCCTGCACACTGCCCTGAAATTCGTTTTGTGCAAACAGGCGAGTAAGATAAGCTCGCTGTGGTGCATTTCCCATTTGCTGATCCAACGACAACCAACCATGCTGATCGGTTTGCACCTGCAGGAAATCATCTAACGGTGACTGGGCAACCATGTCGGCAACCTGATCGAGTCTCGCCATTTCTTGCTCAAATGCCGCTTGGGCCAGGCCAAATGCTTGTAACGCCTGCCCCTGAGCACCGAGTTTTTCATAGGCATAAGGCACCGCCAGCACCGCTTCCTGTACGGTGGCATGTGTCAACGAACCGCGACCGAGCACTTGCCAAGGTTGTAACGCCAACTGGTAATCTTCAGCTTGCGCCGCGGCCCAGCCATACCCCAACAAGGCGCGCCGGGAAAACTCACTTTCACGCCTAACCCGTACAAATTGATCGATCGCCGATTGGTACTGCCCCTGCAGCATTAAGCTATAACCGGCAGCCGTGAGAGATTTATCATACAACGCCAGAATCTCTCGCTGTTGCTGCTTAACGCTTGCCTGCTGAACATTTGTCTGTTGAATCGTGGTTGGGGAAGAATCGTTAAACTGGAAGTCGCTTTCAGTTAAATGAACCAACTGCTCATAAAAAGGCAATGCCTGCGTGTGCTGATTATTACGACTATAGGCCGCCCCCAGATTGTAATAAACATAGGGCAGCAAAGGATCGTTTTTAGGAAAGCGCTGCAGTAACTGCTCTGCAACCACAAGCTCCCCCTGACGAATAGCAAGATTCACCGCCAGTGCTAACCTATCGCTTGCTAAGCGGCGATCCAATTTACCATTTTGTCCAATCCTGGACAGACTCTCCTGACTGCCCTGCCAGTCGCCTTGTTGATAACGCAATTTTGCCAAATAATACCAGGCCGTATTACGCACATCCTGAGGTTGCTGTTCATCAAGTAGCTGCTGAAAAATAGCACTGGCCTTATTTTCCATACCAAAGGCCAGACTGATCCCGCCCTCAATCAGCTTGGGATTTTCCTTATGGCCCTGAATGCCGCCACGCGCTTCAGCCACCATCAACTCTGACAGGGCAGCCATATAGTTTTGTTGGAAGTATTCGTACAGCACAACGCCGTAGCGCAGATCAGCGACAGAGGTTAACTTTTCAGCCTGAACAGGAAAGGTAACACCATAGGCTATTAGCCCGTAACATAGGCTACGAGCCACAGAGGATAAAGTAGCAGTCCAATCGACAACTAGAGTGACCATTCTTTAATATCAAATATTGGCTGCAGTTTTGCGGTTGAATCAACGATGCGCAGTTCCAGCATTTTGCTGGAGGCATCCTTAGCCAGCATCAGTTTGGCGCCGCGTTTATATTCGCGTCCCTGAGGCCCTTTGCCGGTAAAAAAGGCACTCACTTCATGATTACCATTTTTTAAATTACCGATATAAAGTCGCTGCACACCACCGCGATAGAGAGCATCAACCTGATGATCCGTATAGAGCTGGCTGGCAACCAGCTTGTCATCGATTTTTAATTTAACAGCGTCCAACTGAAAGAATTCACCGACATCCATGGATAAAAATACTGACACCTGAGTGCTGGCAGGGAACAGCAGCTCTTCCTCCAAAATCAGTAGATCACGGTTCAACTCCAATACCGATTGTTTTAATGCTTCGACATCACTGTAAGAAGTCTGCACTTCTGAAGAAAGCGGCTGGGCACCGGAAACAGGTGTTTCCGGTGCCTGAGCCGAAGCGCGATAGCAAAGTAATAAAACCGACAAAAGACAAACCAGCAAGCCAACCGGTCTGCGTTTAAAAGGCTTCACAATAGTCATCGACTATAACCTCTCGTTATGTGATCCAATTGGCAATAGCGGCACCGGCTTTGCCATAAAACGATAAAGATATTTTAACGACAGGAAGGAAAATTAGTGCGGCATAAACCACAAGTTGAAAAACTCAACGGCGCTAAAAACCTTTCAACGGCGAGCAATTCATAATTTCGTGAACGGTTTGTCAAAACCAGTGCGATCTGTGACAAGATTAAGGGGCAACCAACCCCTGACTATAATGCACCTTTCCGCGGCTATCGATAATAACGGCATCAAATCCTGGCAATCGGTTTATCAACGCCAAGCCGCGATCAACCCCCATGACAAATACGCTGGTCGAGAGCGGATCAGTATCAAATCCCTGTGCGCCCAATATACTGACACTCATCACCCCCGAAGCCGAGCGTCCCGATTGCGGCTTGATAATATGATGAATACGCTCGCCACTGTCAGGATCCATAAAATAGCGTTCATAATCACCTGATGTGGATATCGCGGTATTCGACAAGAGCAAGATCAGGGCGGTATTGCTATCATTAGCATTATCCTTTGCTGCTCTGGGATGTTTAATACCCACAACCCAGGGTTTTCCCTGTTTATCACCCAATAAACGACTATCCCCACCCGCACTTATACTGGCGTTGGTTATCCCCTGTTGGTCTAATATCTCAATCGCTTTATCGACCGCATAGCCTTTGGCAATGCCCCCCAAATCGATAGCCAACTTGGGGTGTGCAAAAAAAACGGTTCCCTGTTTGCGATCTAACTGAATCTTTCGGTAATCGATGGCGGCCCTGAATATCTGCCATTGCTCGGCGGTGGGCTTTTGTCCTTCTCGGTAGTTATAGAATCGTCCCAGCGAGGCAAAACTGATATCAAAAGCACCATCCGTTAATTTACCAAAATACAGTGCCTTATCCAGCAACCTCATAACTTCGACGGAAATGTTGATTGGCCCCTTGGCAGCCTCCCGGTTAATGCGACTTAACTCGCTGCTCGCAATATAGGGACTCAGAAGTTGGTCAAGGCGGGTAAATTCCGCGAATACCGTTTGTGAGATGTCAGAGGCTCTTTGCGTATCGTCTTCCCAAAACGTCAAGGTGATACGCGTCCCCATAATATCGCGACTGGCGCTATGCCATTCAGCAATGCCAAGCGGTGAAATCACACAGCATACAATCAACACACAGAAGCGCCACATCTGACTACAATGTCCACTGAATATCAAAGCGGCCTCCTTGCTGCTTGAATCCTAACACCTGTAACAACTGCGCCAAGGACTCCGGTGCCTCAGGCAGCAACTGAATACTACCTGACAGATAGGTAGGTTGCTGATACGCAGATTGTATGGAGAGATCTACCTTCACCGGCCCACCAACATCAAAGATATCGGCAACAATCGTGCCCTGACTGTCACTGCTTACATTCGCGGCTAAAGCCCCCAACGCTAACCAGGACTGGCTGTTATGGTAGGTGGCGTCCTGCCAATCAGCCTGAGCATTAAGGTTAATAATGCGCCCCTGATCCAGCCTGAGATTGTCAATCTGCAGAGTCATATTGCCTCGCACCTGAATGGGTAACCAGAGCTGCGCTAATGCTGCGGGGCCATGAAAACGGCTAGCGACAAGAGACCAATCACCATCCAGGTGGCGGCAGACAATACCGTTCATCAATTGCTGTTTCAGCTGGGAATCAAACTCGATACACGACTGCAACAACAATAGGGACTGTGGACGAAGCTTCCAGGTCACTTCACCGAAACTGTAAGTTTCACCCTGCCATTGCACCGTCACCTTGCCTGCAACCCCCGACCACAGAGTGCCACGAACGTCTTCTACAGATAACAGCTCTCTGTTGCCAATCCTGTTGCCAAGTCCGTTTCCGACCTCGCTCCCTAAGAAAAGTTTGACAGCCCAGGTAGCAGGTACTGTCCACAGGATAAAAAACAACGTCAGCAGCAGGCAAGCAATTACAGGATAACGTCTACTCATCATAAGATACCGGCTGCCCCAACGATAAACCTACGGTTGCATTCACTTGCGAAGTGCTGGCTGAAGTCGTCATAGTAAATTGGGAAATATACAATCCTTGCCGCTGTTCAAGCTCGTATAACCAGGCTAACAGTTGCCTATAAGACACATCACTCAAGCGTACACTGGCTTCGCCTTGTTTACCCGGTTGATATGTCTGCATGGTAAGCTGCGACTTGCGTAAACTACGATCAACCAGCTCCGCTAAATTTACCGGCTGCGACCGTTGCTGCTGTGACCGCTGTTTACGGGCCTGCAAGATATTATGACTTAGGCTTTCTACTTCACGCAGGTCATCGACAACAACGTTTACTTGATGCCTGGCCAGATCAACCCGGTTCTGTAATGGCAACAACCAAAGTTGATAAACAACATACAGAATAAGCACCACTGCACCGGCCATGAGCACATACTGCTCGCGTCGCGAAAAACGATAAAACCAGTTCGTTAAAGATTCATTCATCATAAGGAAACCTGCAATCGTGCCTGATGACGTTGCGACTGAGTGCTGGCATCACGCCGCTGATTGGCATTTATAATCTTGGATGATAGCCCTTTATCCTCAAATGCACTTCGCAATGCCTCGATACGCTGAAAACTATTCGCTTCGATATTTAAACGAAGCGACTTTTCTGAATCCCGGTACTGCAGCTGCTTAAGGTCGATATTGTCGGCTGAAGCAATCAAGGGCAAAACATCAGCAAGCATAGGCATAAGTTGACTAGGCTGTTGCTCACTATCAAATAATGCATACTGACGCCGAAGCTGTTTTTCGGCATCCACTAACACCCCTTCAGGCATAACCTGCCGATAGGTATGCTCAATTCTGGATTGCAGAAAACTTTGCTGTTCTTGCAGACCATACACCTCCAGCATATTGACACCACTAAAGACAGCAAGCAGCACAACCAAAAAACCCAACTGCCAGCGCCAAAGCTGCCACCAGCGTAAAAAGGGTAAACGTTTGGTAAATTCACCCTGAAGTAGATTGAGTTGTTGTCCTTGCGGTAAGGAAAATTCCCATTCATGGCCTCGGTTTAATGACACAACGCGCTCACGCAATACTTTAGGCACCAGCTGCATCAAACGCTGTAACTGCGTTTCACTGTCTGCCATAAGGGATATAGTTCCAGGTTCAGGTAATTGCTCAGCGGCCAAAGCCAAGGTTTCCTCAGCGATGGAAAGTTCAACACCAAAACCACTGTCAGTACCAGAACGCACCAGTAGCTCACCATTCAGTCTGAGAGTCCAACCACCAGCGGTTTCCGGCAAACACATCGGCTCCGGCACACAGAAATCAACCTCAAGCTTGGCATCAGCCAATGCGGCAAGGTGTGATGCCAACCAGGCTTTATCAACCACGGCCACAGTAACCTGATGGACGTCACCTTCTGCGGTATCAGCATTTAAATGTGTAGTATAGGCAAAATGCAGTTTATCGGTATCGACAGCCAGCTCTTCTTCCAGCTGATAGGGAATAAGATGCTGCAAATGACGCAGTTCGCGATGGGTAAACTCAAGTGTTCTTACCAAAATTCTCTGCCCGGAGAGCAATAGCCATAACTGATATTCCGCATCGGCAACAAGCTCTGACAACTGCTGTAACGTCCCACTTCCCTGTTGAATGGCTTTGCCCTGCTGGTTCTCCAGACGCCAGCGGTAATACTCACTGCCATCAGTTGCCATATCTATCTTCAGCAACACACGCCGTTGTCGGCGTTGCCGGGATTCAGCCTGACGGCTAGCGGTTTTCCATATTGAACGAATCATTGCCATTACCAATAATTTCTCCGTAGAACCGGAGTAACTGATTCCCCATTGCGAACCAGTACACTTGTTAATTGTCGGCGCTGCCTGACCAGACTCACCTCGGCATACAAGACAAAGTAGCCGCTGGCTACCGTCAAGCCCTCAGTTTGCAGATTGCCGGTGCTTTCAGCCAGTTGTCGTCCCTCTTCGCTGTTTAAAAAAGCCTTTACACTGCGATAGTAACTTCCCTCTCGCGCTAAGATTAATTGCTCAGCGTCATAGGTTGATAGCGGCTCAAGCTCATTAGCGGATTGCAGGGTTCTTAACAGTTTCAGTGAAGCCGTATTGATGTTCAGTCCCTGAGTTCCGGGTAAAACAACAACATAAGGTAATAAAGCCTGATAAAGCGCAGCACTCATATGTCTTACCAACCGCAGTTCACTCACATCTACGAATCGACGATTAGCGATACGATAAGGCGTATCAAGGCTGGCATAATAATCTGACTCAGCCCCCGAAAAACCTGTTGTATCGTTATCCTGATCCAACCAATCTATTACAGCTTCTGTCACTGAAATCGCTTCATCCAACGAGAGAGGCACAGCCTCAAAGGTTTGCAGTAAACGAATAAAGCGTTTTTGAGCGACGGTAAAGCGAACCGGATCGTGTGCAGACAAATCCTCAATATTCGGTGAATCGACTTTTCCAGCCAAGGCGTTAAGGTTAAAGCGCCCCTGGGCATCCTCTATACGTGCTGAAAGCCATCCTCCCTCAATAGCAAAGGGAGCGACCTTTTTAGCCCAATCTTCATTCAGGTGATCAGTGGCATTCGATTGAATATCATCTTCCAATAACACTCTGGCCAAACTCTCAGCGCCCAACAAATAGGCCTGCGCCTGACCACCATGCCAACGGTTCTCACTACGAGCACCCTGTAATTGAAAATTCTCTGCAAAGGCTACAGCAATACTGGCCACCAATGCTGCAATCAAAAGCGCAATAATTAATACAACACCGGACTGATGTTTTATGTTGCTCATACTGTTTATCGCCGCTTACCTGGAGGCTGCGGGCAAGTAAAATACACGCGATACCTGCCCCAGAGTTTTATGGCTAATGTCAATTCTTACGGCTAAAGGCAAACCATCAACCACCTTAGATCCAACGGGTGGCCATTGCTCAAGCCAGGCATCGGTTTGCAGACTTTTACTATTCACGGGTAAAAAGCCGATACTCAATGCATCAATATCATCAATTAAGTCTTGATGGATACTATCCTCTGATGCTGTCGATATTTTTTCCATAACCTGCGCATGGCGCTGTAGCTGATCGCCCAGCAACAGATAGTGTATCCGTTGTAACTCACTACGCTGTCGTTGCAACGGATTGCGCCAGCCCTGTCGGGATAACGCAATAACTTGCTGGCGATTGGCTTCAATGGGCGGGGCTATGGGTTGACGGCCCCAGAAGGCCACATCCGCATTTGCTCCTTCATCCGTGGGGTCAGCATCCGTGGGTTCAGGGGCAGGAGTGGGGATAGACACCGCCTGCTGTAAATCCCGCTCCAGCATGCCCCAGGTGTAATCCAGTTTTTGCACCAGGGTTAATGATTGCTCGCTCCGGGCCGCAGAATCGCTGGCGGTTTGCAGCGATTGGTATGCCAATACGGTAATCACACCACACAAAGTTAAAGCAACAAGAACTTCCAACAGGGTAAAACCGTCACTGTATCGGTGACTGTGAAGATTTCCGGAGAAAGCACCTATACAGCTCATGTCTATTGACCCATATAAGCCTGAAGCTTGTATAACTCAGGCTGCTGCGGTGTACCGACACGGAGTTGAATTTCGCGTAACCCTTTAAATGTGGTTGCAGTACTCTCCATCTGCCACTGCCACTCTCGGCCAGCCATAGCCGTGGTCCCAGCATCACGGCCTTGCAGGTTTTGTCCTTGCAACTGCTGCTGTAACTGCAATCGAACATACTGATTTTGTGCCACCCACTGGGCGATGGTTTTCTCCTGCAGACGATAGCTGGAGTCCATCAAGGACATTGTCTGAGATAAAAGTGCGGGCAGAGCAACAGCGACAATGACTAATGCCACCATCACTTCAACCAACGTAAATCCCCGATGACTATGCTGCATCTGCTTGCACATGCTCCCGCTACCTTTTAAACATCCATACTGATTTAACTGCTGCCATCATGCCAATGCACCACGGCCATAGAATCCAAAATAACCTGCTGCTGAATATCACCCGTATTACTGTCAACAAATGCAAGATTGAACAGGGTTGCCTCGCCACTGGGGTATATCAGTGCCAATGGCTTTTCCATCAGCTGAATGTCAGACAACGAAATAAACTCTCCTTCAACCTCAATTCTCAAGGATTCAGGCTGCCAAATACCCTTCACCTCAAAACCCTCTATCTCAAAATCATCTGCAGTTTTTTGCCACTCTCCGTCACGCAGGCGCCGCCACTGAAATGCAGCCTTTTCCGTTTGATCTTCAGAAGAAGATTGAGATTGAGGAATAAAGTAAAGTCCCATCACTTCACCATTTAACGCCGAGGTTTCCACAGCCACTCGCATTAATGCACTAAAGTGTTTTGCCTGATAGCGAAGCTGACGCTCGCGATCATCCCCTAAACTCAAACTCGCCATCATGGTGGTGATAGCCACCAACATTAACACCAGCAACATTTCCAATAATGAAAAGCCTTGCTGGGATGATTTCTCGTACACCTCTGCTTCCTTCTTTCCGGATAATAGCTATTGCTTAGCCTGGCTCTGCCAGTTGAATAAGTCCTGATCCTGCGCTTCACCGTCACGTACGCCGTCAGCGCCCAAGGTATAAATATCAAAGGCTTTTTCTTCTCCCGGACTTAAATAACGATAGGGACGCCCCCAGGGATCCATGGGTAATTCTTCCAGATAACCGTCTGGATTCCACTGACGAGGCAGCGGTTCAACACGGGTCTTTTCTACCAGCGCAACTAATCCCTGCTCACTGGAGGGGTAGCTGTAATTATCCAGGCGATACATTTTGAGCGCCGTCTCAATCACTTTAAAATCGGCCTCAACCTTTTGTATTCTCGCCTCATCGGCACGATCGAGAACATTGGGAGCAACAATACTGATCAACAATCCCATAATGACCAGCACAACTAAAATTTCTACTAAACTAAATCCGCGACTTTTATTTATCATCTATCCCAAGCCTCAAACTTCACACTAGCGTATTTAAATCAAAAATGGGCAGTAATATGGCCATCACAATAATGGCAACCAAACCACCCATGACAACAACCGTCAGCGGTTCCAACAGTCCACCTATCGCAGCCATTAAGGTTTTTAGTTCACGCTCCTGATTGTTAGCTGCATAATTTAACTGCCGAGCCAGTTCACCATTGCGCTCACCGCTGGCAACCATCTGAATCAGTAGCGGCGGCATATCATCAATTTGCTCCATACTCCGCGCCAGGCTCCCCCCTTCAGCGACACTAATAACCAGCTGCTGTGTACGCTGACGTAAATGATCATTTGCCATAGACTGTACAGAAATATTGATAGCCTCAACGAGTGATACACCACTATCCAGTAACAAACCCAGCGTCGAAGCAAAACGTGCACTGTCAGCTTGAATAATGACATGCCTTATAAGCGGTAAGGTCAATAACAACTTATGCCAACGCAGGCGGTAGCGATCAATACTTAATACCTTGCGCAGCGCCAGAGACAACACCAAAACAGCTGTAAGCATGATGCCTGAATAACTTGACAAAAACTGACTGCTACTGATTAAGACTTCCGTTAACCACGGTAACTGGCGATGACTGTGATCAAAAATAGATACCAGCTTGGGCACCACAAATATCATTAAGATGGCAACTACACTGACGCTGACCAATAACAACACCAGGGGATAAATCATCGCCACACTTAAACGCTGACGTGTAGCCTGGCTGGTTTCACAGTATTCTGCCAAGCGCTCCAATACCTGCCCCAGGAAACCACTGATTTCACCGGCATGTACCAAGGCCCGGTACATCGCATCAAACGATGTCGGGCTTTGCTGTAAGGCCTGCGCCAAACTCAATCCTTCCTGCACCTTGGTGCGAACTTGTAACAAAATAGTTTTGATATGTGCTTTTCTGGCTTGCTGCGCACATGCACTTAAGGCTTCATCCAGGGGCATACCGGATGCAACCAGTGAAGCCAATTGGCGGGTGAGTACGGATAAATCACGTCGCCCAATTGATCGAGTCCAGCTAACATTCACGCCCAGCCCATACCAATATTTCGGCCACCAATGACTGACGTTAACCGCAGAGGATTTAGCCGCTGTTACCACCAAGGGTTTAAGTTGTTGTCCGCGTAACTGGTTCCGCACTTGACGTTCGGAGTCACCTTCAAGTACGCCACGAATAGTTTTACCAGTTGGGTGTAATGCGCGATAACTGTAAGCGGCCATAACACCTACCCCGTGGCCCTGTTGTTATAAGTGTGGTTTATAGAGGGTTTTTCAGAACTTTTGTCGGTGACTTCTGTAATGCCATCTGCGGCGGCAACCCGCAGCACTTCTTCAATCGACGTTTCACCTGCAAGCACCCGCGCCCTACCCGCCGCAAGAATACCATCACCTTGCTGCCGGGCATGGATTAACATGGTTCGCTCGGTTGCGCCCTCGTAAATCATCTGCCGTAATGTTTCATCAACGTCAATCATCTCGTAGATGGCGGTACGGCCTTTATAACCCGTGTGATTACAGTGAGCACACCCCTGAGCGCTAAAGACACTGGCACCAGACTCAAGTTCTATAACCCGAGCTTCCGCCGCGCATAAACTGTGGGGCTGCTTGCAGTGTTGACACAGTAAACGTACCAGGCGCTGGGCAACCAGTACTTCCAGACTTGATGCCAACAAAAACGGTTCGATCCCCATATCCTGCAAACGAGTAATGGCACCGATCGCCGTATTGGTATGCAGCGTCGACAATACCAAGTGACCGGTCAGGCTTGCTTGAACAGCAATCGAGGCGGTTTCACTATCACGAATTTCACCCACCATCACCACATCAGGATCCTGACGCAGAATTGCGCGCAAGCCGCGGGCAAAGGTCATATCCACTTTGGCATTGACCTGCGTCTGACCAATCCCCGGAATCAAATATTCGATAGGATCTTCAATGGTTAATATATTGCGACCTGGGTGATTGATATGACTAAGGCCAGCATACAAACTGGTGGACTTACCGGAACCGGTTGGCCCGGTAATTAAAATAATACCGTGCGGTTTATGCAGTCCGCGCTGAAAGCCGGCCTCAACCGCCGCAGGCATAGACAATTGAGCCAACTGTAAATGACCTGCTGCCTGATCCAGCAAGCGCAGCACAACGCGTTCGCCATGGGCAGAGGTGAGGGTCGACACGCGAATATCTACTGCATGCCCCGCCAGTTTTACCGTGATACGGCCATCTTGCGGTAAACGCTTCTCGGCAATATCGAGACGCGCCATTACCTTGAGACGCGACACCAGCACCGGCGCCAACTCCGGGCGCGGTGAAAGCATTTCGGTAAGAATACCGTCAACGCGAAAACGGATAGCGACCCGGTCTTCGAAGGGCTCGATATGAATATCTGAAGCTTTAGCCTGTACCGCCTGGGACAATAAGGCATTGATTAAACGAATCACTGGTGCATCATCGGCGCCAGCCAATAGATCCGTATTCATATCCAGATCTTCTACCAGCGCGGAAAGATTATATTCTTCGCCTAAATCTTCTGCGGCACTGAGGGCGGCATTATCATCACTCTGGTACTGCTGAGTTAAACGCTGATTGAACTCTTCATCACTGATGGCCTGCAAGCTAAATGTTTGCGGCATTAATTTTCGCTGCACTTCCAATAGTACAGACAAGGTTAATCCCGGGCGATAATACAGACACTGCTCATCTAACAGGACACCATGATGAGAAGCAAAGCCAAATGACAAATCAGAACTCATCGTCAGCTTCCTCTTCGCCTTCTTCATCAGTTCGTTGGCTAACTGCAGGAATCTCTGGCAGCAATGAATCCGTTACCTGCGGATCAACAATAATAGGCCCCAGATCACGGTGGTTAATTTGTTTATCCCTGATATAGCTGTATTTTTCCGCTGTGGCACCGGTTAAGGCTTCATCATCACGGATGACCGTTGCGCGAATAAACACCATCAGATGGGTTTTATTAATTTGCTTGGAGGTGGAACGAAACAGTCGACCAAACCAGGGGATACTGCCCAGTACAGGCACCCGTTGCTCAAAGGCTTGCACATCATCCTTAATCAAACCACCCAATACCACGACCTCACCGTCCTTGGCCATAATGCGTGTACTAATTTTGCGCTCATTGGTAATAACATCGGAGGCATTAATGCCCGTAGCCCCACTCAGACTGGAAACCTCTTGCACGATATCCAGCACCACACTATCGCCTTCATTGACGTGAGGGGTAACTTCTAATTGAATCCCGACATTTTCCCGCTCAATAGTTTGGAATGGATTCTGTGGATTTTCACCACTTCCGGTTGAGGTATAGGAACCGGTAACAAAGGGAACATTTTGTCCCACGGAAATGGCCGCTGGGTGATTATCCAGGGTGAGTAAATTGGGTGTGGATAAAATATTGGCACCGGTATCCTGCTGCAATGCCGAAATCAGTAATAGAAAATCACTGTTATCCCCGGCACGGCCAACGCCAATGGTTTGCCCAGCCAACGAGGTCAAAGCACCAATCAAGCTTTCACCATCGTCATCATTACCTTCATCAACGATACCATCAGCAATGGATCTTACCGCCCCGGAACCATCACCAATAATCGAGCTGCCAAAGCCATTACTCTCGTTGCGATACAACCATTGGATGCCCAAATCACGTCCGGAAATATCCGCCATCTCAACAATAATGGCTTCCACCAAAACCTGGGCACGACGTATATCCAAACGTTGCACTACGGGTAACAAAGCTTGCAAACTTTCCGGGTCAGCGGTGATCAGCAGCGAATTGGTATCCTTATCCGCTTCGATCGTGGCGCGGCCAACCGCATGACCGCTACCACCACGCTCTGGCGATAGCTTTTTCATATTCTCAACCACGCGGGACAGCACCTTGGCGACTTGTTCGGCGCGGGCGTATTCCAGATACACAACCCGCACACCACCATTCTGGGCCTGAGGCTGATCCAAACGCTGTATCAGTTGCTTGACCCGCTGACGCTGTAAATCATCACCACTGATCAGTACACCATTACTGCGCTGGTCAGCCACAAAGAGTAGAGTTGCATCACCACTACCCTTGCCCAGTTCTGTACTTTTTAGTTTGGTAAGAATACGCACCATTTCTTCTGCGGATGCATAGGACAGAGGCACCAACTCGGTTTTTTCTACAGCGGCCGTATCAATACGGGCAATAAGATCTCGTACCCGCTGAATATTGGCTCGGGTATCAGAAATAATAATGGCATTACTCGGGGCATAGGCCGCCAGGTGTGCATGCGCAGGTACTAGAGGACGTATCACAGGCAAGACTTTTACAGCGGTAATGTTTTGCAACTCAATCACCTGGGTTACTTGTATATCACTGTTCTTTCCACCGACAATATCCCCACCGACACGGTCATCAAGCAATGGCACAGGTGTTGTTCGCACATCTTTAGCAGGAATCACTCGCACCACATCACCAACACTCACGGCGGCAAAACCATGAATTTCCAACACCGATAAAAACAGGTTGTAGAGTTCCTCACGGTTCACCTGTTTGGCCGAAATGACTTTAACCCGTCCTTTTACCTGCGGATCAATTACCAGTGTTTTGCCTGTGGCTTCAGCCACAAACTTAATCACTTCCTGAATATCAGAGTCCTTGAAATTCAGCGTCCAGGTAGGTTCGGAGACAACCTGCTGATTTTCCGGGGCTTGTTGTGCAAACGCCTGGGGACCAAATAAGAAACTGCCGCCAGAAACAGCAACGCAACATAATATCCAAGCACACCAATGGGGCAGCACAATAAAACGACTCACTTGCACGCACTAACCCTCAAGCTGCTGTAAATCAATCGATAGGTTAAGCGGTTTTCCGCCACGTAGAATATCCAGTGTGGCAGAACGAGTGCCACGCAGATCCCGATAAACCTGCATGGCTTTGGCGGAACTATCGAGAGACAACCCGTTAACCGCTACGACAATATCGTTAGCTTGCAGGCCCAAGCGTTCAAATAATTTTCGCTCCTGGCCAGGACGGATTTTATAACCAATAACCTCTCCGGCCTGGCGGGCCATACTGAATTTAATAAGACGATCCAAGGTAATATCGCCAGCAGCTATATCAGACACAACTTGATCAGACACAGCTTGCGAGCCAGCCGGTACAACTACCGGTGTTTTTAGATTTGCCACCACTTTTGTCTCATCCTGATAGAGCCACAGGGATTCATAGACACCTCGATTATCCAGTATGACTCGACCAGGCAGTATTTTGACCACGCGTACATCCCCGACTGACATTTTGGCCTCGCCAGCCCGGATGGTTTTTGCATCACTTGTCGCCGACACCGGCAATAAATCACCCGGCGCGTAAAGCGATTGATGATTGCCACTGGCGATAATAGCTCTTGCACCATTTTGCTGCGTGCTGGCGATAACACCATTGAGCAATAAGTGGAGCTTGGTGTCGACAGCCTTATCCTCAACGGCAGGCAACACAGGTTTAACGGATGCAATTTTCTCTGAATGTTGAGAAAACAGCTGCAACCCCTGAAGATGAACCAGGGCTTGCAGACTGACATGAGAAGAGCCCAGTGGATTTGAAGCTTCCGTTGTTATCGACTCTAAGAGTGTTAGATTAGCGGGGGCAGCTGTTTGACGGAAATCTGGAACGGATATCCCAGGATTAAACAACAGCCAGAACAAACGGGAGAAATAAAACGATAATACTATTGAAACAATCGACGTAATTAAAAACTGCCAAAAGAAGACCGGTATTAGCTGAAGGCCATAAACGGCACTCGCCGTACAAGAAGCAAGAGCAGATCGCAGGTCTACAGAGACATCCGTCTCACCTCTAGCCTGACCAACTTCACATTTAGCGTTTTGTCGCGTGCGCGTAGTGGACACAAACAGTTTGTCTCTCAGACTTTGAAAACTGTTTATGCGGCTTAAGCTTTCCAAGCATTTGGACCACAGCACAGACACGTCTGTCACCTCAGCGCACTTCAAGAAAACATTATTTTAAAGGCCAATGTTTTCCAATTCTTCGACCCACGTCCTCTTAGCGTATAAAGTTGTGAGACATAGTCTACAGATTTAAACTGAACATCGAATAGCTAGACTGGATTACTCACCGTGCCGCTAACAATAGGTTCAAAGGCAACATAATTATCCCAACCCGATGCATTGCCTAAACCATTAATGGGGAAATGCGTCGCAAAATTGCCCTGCTCGCCATGCAGCGCCATATAGTTCAGTACAACCATTTCCACCAACAAATTAACATTGTTTGCTCCTGGGCTCGATGCGGTTTCCACATCACCGCTGGCACGCATATAACCAATTTGCTGATGTCGAGCTTGCTCCTCTGGTGTGGCACCAATTAATACTGGCGCCCGACCGGGGTTATACACCAGGAAGAAAGACGCTGCGGTCTGCTGATTATCACCTGTCCACACACCTTTGCCGGCACCATTAACGGTTTCATCGGTCATGCCATTACTAAAAACAGAACCATCACTGCACACATAAACCATAAGCGGCACACCAACCCTGGCGGCATATTCCAGACAGGCGCCAATACATCGTCCCGCACGCAGGTCACGAATCTCTCCAGTAGCCCGGTCGCCAGTATGGTAATCATACCCCCCCATGGTGACGGTACCGGCACCGGAAAAACCATTAACCACTAATTTCATAATCGACGCAGTTTTGCGAAATTCGCTATCGCCAATAAACTCTGCACTGCTGAATACACCTGAAGCGCCGACAATATTAGGATCAATTGCCGGATCTAACGCCGCAGGAACACCAAACTGATCGGCCAGATGAGCACTCTTGCCATACACACAACGAATCAAATCTTTAATGGCGGCATCGTTAGTTGTCCCCGTTGAAATACGCCCCATTTTGTCCTGACTGATGCGATACATGGACTCCATCACGGCAACGGTTTCGTCCTGACTGAACAGACCAACCAAATCCCCCACATCGACAAGTCCCGTCACATCACTGGGGCGATCAACTTTAGTGGGCCTGACTTCTGCGTTAATCATGGCGGCAGGCGCCATAGAATTACCGCCCGATTCACTACTGCGTGAACCTACCAAAGTCACTAACTGACCATCGGCACCCACTCTGTTAATGCCGTACATAGGATTATGGGGATTATTTCCGGTATCATTTTCAGAGCGAGCAGGGATTACAGCACCATTAGTCGTTGCCATAGCCGTGGGGGCTTTTTCCACAATACCGCGCAGCATGGCACTGTCACTGTGGAAGGCGAGCCCCAATTGGGTGTCGACAAAATCGTTGGTACCGGTATTGGGATTGGTAATCGACGGCACCATATCCCCAGGCAATCCCTGCTTGCTGTAACCGGCCGTACTCAAGAAATCCAACTGTCCGCCCTGCTGCCCCACCAACACATTGGAACCTGCAATATTGGCGCCGCCTGCCAAATCAAAACAAATAAACGGAATTTTTCCGGCACCGGTCAGCGAAATATTACAACCGCTTAAATCAATATCACCGGACAAGGCCGCATGGGCTCGTTGCGGACTGGCGAGAAAACTAAATAGCGAGCTTCCCACTGCGGTTCCCATTCCCGCCATAAACCCCTGGCCAATAAAGTCACGACGGCTCATTGGCCGGGCATGGTTATTGTGGGGAATAGCTTCATCCAATTGGTAGGATTTAACCCCTTTGGGCATTCGCTTAAACATAATATTTCCTTTCGCTTCCTACCGTGTTTATTGCATCAGCATCACTGCACTACCAATAGCAGCAGCACAGGTGGCTTTGACCACTTTAATCGTACGGTCTGGTTCTGCAGCACAGGTACCGGGACAAAAAACCGCCATACGGTCCATAAGATCATTTAATTCTGATTCGATATCCGCTGGTAATGGCTGACTTGTCAGGGGTGCACTCACAGGGTATGCCGGTGCACTAACAGGCAGATCATGAGACAGCAGGTTTTCAATTAACGGATCAATCACTGCGGCTCGTCCGGCAATATCAAACGCGTTATCCGGTGTATCGGTAAAATTAAATCCAGCAAAGTAGGTATCACGCAATACGGTATTGGTATCACTGAGCTCCCCCACCAAATTGTTACAGTATTCAACCGCCAACTGGGTAATGCCCATTTGATGGGCAGCCAGGAAGCCATCAATGGTTTCCACCGTAGGCAGCTGCTGTTTTACCTTGTTGTAGGTATCCATAACCTCTGGATCGGTACTGCTTACTCCTGTTACGGCAGCCATCGTTGCGCTGATTTCTTCAAAGGTACGCAGGCCAATAAGTGACTGATCGGGAATATCGGCAGGTGTTGGCACCGGCGGTGGAATGGGTTCGGTACGCACATAGGTCTCCGTCCCCAACAAATCAAATGTCAAAAAGAATTCGTCAATTGTCGGCCCACGATCCAGCTCAATAACCGTTCCTAACGTCGACAACACCTGACGTCCACCAACATAAGCCGCATCGGTCAATGTGAGATCCAGATTTGCATAGGCCTGACCGACATCCGCTTCACGACCATTAACACCTATACGTAATCCCCGCAGGGGAATACTGCCAAGCGTGGCATTACTATCGAGACTGACAAAGAAAGGCGCATTAAACAGATAACCGTAGTTATCAAACTGCTGCACCTCAAAAACGACATAGGCATCAGGAACGGCAATCAGGTGCGAGACACTGAATAACATAAAGAATTTTTCACCCACACCAGCAGCGTGGTTTTGTTGAATATCGGCGACCGACATAGCGCGATTATGTATGGCGAGCAAACGTACACTGCCCTGCCATAAATTATCGTTAGACACCTCATTACCCAATACCAATGCAAAGCTGTCATCCCAGTCGCCCAGGGTGCCGCCACTGCTGGCATCGGCATCTCCGGTGTACTGCCCATTGACATAGATCCGCCGTCCGTTAATCGGGTCGTAGGTTAATACCACATGCTGCAAGGTCGCCTGCAAGCGCTCATCGGCATCCGCTGTGGATAACGCAGGTTGACCGTTGGCATCGGTGACACTGCTACGGTTTAGGAAATCATAGTTATACAGTGTTTGTCCCAAGGTAAAGTTACGCACACTATTACCACCGGAATAACTGACAATCCGGGCGGGACCATCCTGAGTCACATTATCGGGAACCACCCAGGCTTCGATTGAGTATTCATTGGTGGCGGTAATCAAATCATGCAGTTTACGACTTGCTGTCGTTGACCCCTGCGCCTTACCGTCATTGATACGTATTCCCCAGGAACCTTCCCACGCAACATCCCCCACCAGATTCAGGTTAATCGCAGGGTCTATACCACTGGTATCGTAAGCTGTTACACCACTACCGGTTTTGAATTGGTAGAGCGCAATCACATTGGTTTCTACCCGTCCGCCACTACTGGCCACAATGCCATCGTCAGCAAGATTTAATGCCCGACTGATAACCAGCGCAGGATCAACAACCGTCAGCGGAATAGTTGCACTGTAAGCAGTAATAGCGGCTTCCATGGTATCGGCATTATTACTGCAATCACTCCAACAGTTGTGAAATTCATTGCGCAAACGCACGACGAAACGGGAGTTTGCCGGTGTATCCAAATCGATTTTGCTTTTCGCTGCCTCATAGGCGATATCAATATCGCTGCTGGCAAAATAAGGCTGCTGCGGAGTAGCGGCATCTTCAGCATGACACCCCGCACAATAGGTTGTTAACAAGTTATGAACCGGTACAAAATCCGTAGTATTGGCAGGAAAACTTTTACTGGCCCCCACATTTTTCAGCTGAGGAGGCGTTAAGGCCACAACGTTAGCCACACTACCGGATGTCGATGCCCAGGCGCTAATATAGTTGGTGATAATATCGCCACACACACTCGCCGTATCCAACCAACAGTTATGGCCTCCAGCAACCTTGGTGACCATACGCGAGCTGGCGGGTACAGACAGGTTTACAATCGTATTGGCAGCATTGTATGCGGCATTGATATCATCACTGCGAACAAAACTCGGAGCTTGCCCCCCCGTACCATGACAGCTTCCACAGCGATTATCTGCAACCAGATTATCCCAAACGTTAATTTTAAAACTCTGTACATCTGCTGTTTGCGGCGCCGGCCCATTGTAGGTAACCGCGCCTCCACTACCTTGTGGATTGGTATTCACATTCTCTTGCGTTTCTTCACCACTGCCGGAAGCACAGCCGGTATAGCCTGTCAAAAAACTCATAGACAGGGCAACTAAAAGTAATAACCGACATGCACGGCCTACCGATATCGACTGACCGCTACGATCTTTGTTGAAACCTTTACTGTTGGTCTCGCTTTTACACATGCTAACGTACATGTCGATATCCTTAAGGGCCTTTGCAATAATTAGCGGTTTCCGCAAAAACCTGCTTCAAGTTATAGTTGGACGTAAAACTGGTTGTGGTATTGGTAATATGCGTTCGATCGGCGGCATCACCGGGCTCACGTAAACACACTGTGGTAAACACTTTTTCTACCTGACATTGCGCAAACGCCTGACTATGAGCCAATTCCTGTCCCATACTTTTTGCCCCATCACCACTTCCAGACAAGCCACCGTCCCAACCAAGATTGGCATTTGGGCCACTGCGCCAGTAGTTATCCCATTGATCATCCGGGGTAATAAATCCATAGGGGAAATTAGCGCTGTTGATATGGTATTTGGCTTTTACTCTTAAACCTGTGGCAGCATCCAGCTGACCCGTCGTGTTATAACTGATAGCACCATTCACACCATCAGGATCACTATTGGCGTCATAGATATAATCGTAGTAGGCAAACGCCTGTGCCATAGGATCCATTCCATTGTGACAACCGACACAGTTATTTAGAAATACCCGGCTATCACCACCAGGACTGCGTGATACATCTTGACGAATACGATCAGGAGAGCGAGAGGTATCCTGTACCTGTTCCATATCCCGGCATAGATGATTCAACATGGTGAAGCGGAACATCGCGCGATTGGTGCCCGCAATAAAAAATGCTTTTGCTGCAGCACGGGTCGTCATAACACCTGCGGTCGCTGTCGCAGGCAAGCCAGTAACACTTGACTGTTGACGCTGCACCAATCCCGTAGACAGCGCTACCCCCTGGTCTTCCAACTGCTGATACTGGGTATTATTACCATTGCTGTAGGCAGCTAGCCCTAACGCAGGGTCAGCAATATAGATAATATCGCTGTAAAGAATTTGCCGAAAATCCAACTCATCGCGCACCACACCAATCACCGTGGCGGTGTAATCATTTAACGGCTGAAACACATCCTGATCACGGTTGGTCCAGGGTGTCACCCAATTTTTTAATGTAACACGTAGAAAATCCTCGTCGGCCATAGCTGTATAGGCCGCTTGCATATAGTCGCCGGCTTCCAAATCTGCCGCCATGGACAGCAGTACCGCCTCACTAGGCGTCGTACCGACCAAGCGATCATGCATCACCTTGGCCTGTTCTCTAACGCCGGCGTGGGCAACAGTTGCAAGCGCTATTACGCTAAAAAATGAGACACACTGCAAAATTAGTTTGTGATCAACATTCCTCGCCATATGAGAAACAACACGCAAAAGCGAACTACTCGTTAGTGTTTTTTCTAATTTTCCCTTTACCGCATCCCGCTTAGCCATACGCCCAAACCATGTCTAATCACAATTTTATTATGAATATTTTCAATGCAGCTCTGCATCACGATGATGGGAATTATGCCTAGATCATTTGAAAATTCCTGTGTCCGCTTAGAGACAACGGATGATAAACCTGTCGCAACTTTATGTGGAAAATACACCTACAAATAACAAACCTCGACACGATCACAATTTATTTTCACTATCAGAAAATAAAATCGCTTCATGTTAAATGCACATATAAATAAGAAATAACATTTTGCGATCAATGTAAAAATTCGTCACTCAATTCATTACTTTACTGAGATAACGTTACGGGCATCCCACAAATTGCGTGATTGATTCGGCGGAAAAATCAAACCAAGTTAACGAAAATGATAGCCTTGGTCTTGCTGGATATAGCTGAATGAGTAACCCTGGATTTTGCCTGAGCCGCCGTAAGGTTGCTTCACCTTTATTAATTGCTGCCACCCTTACAGCGTTAGCGGGCTGCAAGACCGGTTCTGGAAGCAGCGATGAACAGGAGGCAGATCCCGTGGTGGTTGATCTGCCCATTGCCTATATCCAACGCACCCTGCCCACAGATGATCAAGGCAATCCTGCGATCGAAGACATTTTGTTACCCACTGCCTTTAATCCTGGCGCACGCATTTTCCTTAAAGACAGAGCAACGCCCAGCGCAAATGCTGTTGATATTACCCAAGGGGCATTTAGTGGTAATGATCCCTACGACGTAAAAGGCCTGGAAGTTTCTTCTGATGGTCAGCGTTTATTGTTTTCCATGCGTGCACCTGAAATCCCCGGTCTCGACGAAGAAGATCAACCCACCTGGAATATCTGGGAATACGATCTAACCACCAGCAACCTGAGACGCATCATTACCTCTGACATTAATGCCGAAGGTGGACAGGATCTCGATCCAGTATATCTGCCGGATGGTCGTATCGTGTTTTCCTCTAATCGCCAAAGGCGCAGCAAAGCTATTCTGTTGGATGACAATAAACCACAGTTTGCCGGCCTGGAAGAAGACTTAAATGACGAAGCACTGGTATTGCATGTCATGGAACCCGACGGCACCAATATTCAGCAACTGACCTTTAATCAGAGTCATGATTTACAACCTACTGTGTTGAGTGACGGCCGCATTTTATTTAATCGCTGGGACAATATCGCCAACCGCGACAATATCAGCCTTTATACCGTGAAGCCTGACGGCAGTGAGCTGTCGCTGCATTATGGTTATCACAGTCAGGATACAGGCACGAATAACACCCAGGCGGCTTTCTATCAGCCGCGCCAAGCTCCCGATGGGCGCATTTTGATTTCCCTCAAGCCTCGTCAAAACGACCGCTACGGTGGTGATATTGTATTGATCGATGGCGAAAACTTTACCGATATTAATCAACCGGTTTACAGCAACAATGGTGCGACTGGGCCGGGGCAACTATCGTCTGCGCTACTGGAAGTCACGATTGATGGCAGCCCCTCACCCCACGGAGAGTTCAGTGCAGCCTTTCCTTTTAATGATGGCACGGACCGCCTGTTGGTAAGCTGGAGTCAATGCCGGGTTATAAATCCCGATAACGGACTCTATACCGCCTGCACTGATAGTTTGTTGGCAACGCCAAATATTCAGTTAGCACCACCGCTCTATGGCTTATGGGTTTACAACCTGGAAAACCAGAGCCAGCAGCCGTTAATACAGCCGGAAGAAGGCATTATGTATTCCGAAGCGGTGACCATGGAGCCAACCACGGCACCGACCTTTATTCCTGAACCGGTTATCGGTGTGGATGTGGATGCAACCCTGGTGAGCGAAAGTGTCGGTGTATTACATATTCGCAGCGTCTACGATTTGGATGGAACCGATAGCACACCAGCCGGCATCAGTGTTATGGCTGACCCACAGCAAACACCTGTCGATCAAAGACCAGCGCGTTTTTTACGCATTATCAAAGCTGTAGCCATTCCTGATGATGACCTGGTGGATTTGGACAACAGTGATTTTGGTCGCAGCCGCGCACAACTGATGCGTGAAATTATCGGTTATGTTCCCATTGAACCCGACGGCTCCGTTAAAACCAAAATCCCCGCCGACATTGCCTTTAGCCTTGAAGTGGTTGATGCCGAGGGTAAACGCATCGGTGAACGTCATCAAAACTGGTTGCAGCTTCGTCCCGGGGAAGAACAGGAATGCCGTGGCTGCCACAGCAGTAGCAGTGAATTACCCCATGGCCGCCTGAGTGCACAAGCACCCAGCGTCAATAACGGTTCTCTGGCAAATGGCATCCCCTTTCCCAACAGTGAACCGGCGTTATTCGCTGACCTGGGGGAATCCATGGCGGAAACCTACAGCCGAATCAATGGTGTGCGTTCTCCAAGCGTCGATATTATTTTTGATGACGAATGGACGGATGATTCCGGTGCACTCACCAAAGAACCCAGCTTCGCCTACCGCTACAGTGATTTAAGTAGCGCAGCACCGGTAACGGCCCCCTGCCAAACCAATTGGACATCCCTGTGCCGCACGATTATCCACTATGAGGATCATATCCACCCCATCTGGGAAGTGAATCGTGAAGTACTGGATATCAACAACAACGTTATTGATAATCATACTTGCACCCTGTGCCATAACACCCGCGACAATAACAACGTCCTGCAAGTACCCGATGCCCAGCTGGACCTGACTGGTTCTGCCTCACCGGACGAAGCCGATCATTTGATTTCCTACCGCGAATTACTCTTTAACGATGCCGAGCAGGAACTGGATATTAATGGCGCCCTGATTGATCGCCTGGTGCAAGCCACTGACGGTAATGGTAACCCGCTGTTTCAAACCGACAGTGACGGCAACCTTGTTCTCGATATCAACGGTAATCCCATTCCCATTATGGTCACCGTTAATGTCAATGCAGCCATGAGCACTAATGGTGCCCTGAGCAGCCCGCGCTTTTTCGCTCCCTTCGCATCCGGCGGCAGCCATGAAAACTATTTAAGCGATGCGGAATTAAAACTGATTTCCGAATGGCTGGATATTGGCGCCCAGTATTACAACAACCCGTTTGATGTTCCGATTAACTGATGGACGGTCAGGCTTATAACTCATGAATACAACCGGTAAGCGATCAATTTTATATTTTCCTGAATTACTTCCGGGATTATTCGCGCTTGTCACTTTCTGGATGCTAAGTTCATCGGCGGCGAGTTTTGATGACCTAGCCACAGCTGCAAATCAGGAGAATTCACTCACGGTAAAACCCTATAGTCGCCCCGAGGCGCTGCCAGAGGATATTCTCACCGTCACCGTTGACGACACCTATATTGAAGTTCATACCGGCCCTGGTCGGGGCTACCCGATCTTCCACGTTATTGAACGTGGCGAGATTATTCACCTGCACAAACGTCGTACCGACTGGGTTAAAGTTAGCGATAAACGCAATAACAAACACGGCTGGGTAAAACGTGATGCCCTGAATCAAACTCTCGGCCCTGACGGCGAGCCCTTGTTCTTTGGCGAGCCCGGGTGGGATGAATATATTGCCCGTCGCTGGGACCTTGGTGTCGCCATGGGAGAATTTAAAGGCGCTGACTCTTTAACGCTAAATCTAGGCTATCGCTTTTCCCACAATATCAGCGCAGAAGTGAGAATCAGTCAGGCCACAGGGGAGTTTTCCGACAACACCATTGTTAATGCCGCGGTCATTCACCAACCCTTCCCGCAATGGCGCATTTCGCCTTTCTTTATGCTGGGTGCTGGCACCATTGAAACCCAACCCCATGCCACGCTGGTGCAAACGGAAGATCGCAGCGATACCACCATGCTCGTAGGCGCAGGCGCCTACATTTATTTAAGTCGCCGTTTTGTTATGCGCCTTGAATACAACAACCACTTAATTCTGACCAGCCGCAATGAAAACGAGGAGATAGACGAATGGAAACTGGGCTTCAACGTATTTTTCTAACCTGTAGCGCTGGTCTTTTGATTAGCTTCGCTAATCCGGTCTCTGCTGACAGTGAGAATGATCGCTCTGTACTGGATAAAATCATCACCCCGGATCTTGAACGCCGTGAAATTACCGAAGCGGACCTGGATACAGAAGACTTTGAAATCGGCGCCTACTACGGCGTGATGAATGTCGAAGACTTTGGCACCAATGATGTCACTGGATTCCGACTGGCCTATCACGTTACTGAAGACCTGTTTGTTGAAGCAACCTATGGCTCTACCACAACCCAGGAAACCAGTTTCGAACGTTTGAGTGGTGCCACACAAATCCTTACCGATGACCAACGGGATCTGACCTACTACAACCTGTCAGCCGGATATAACCTGTTCCCGGGTGAAATATTTATTGGCAACAAATGGTCGTTTAATTCTGCCCTGTATATTACGGCAGGCGTTGGCAATACCGATTTTGCTGACGAGGAACACTTTACCTATACCCTGGGCGCGGGTTTGCGTTTGTTAACCACCGATTGGCTGGCCCTGCATTTTGATGTCCGTGGTCATATGTTCGATCACGATTTATTGGGTGAAGAACAAACCATTATCAATCTGGAAACCCATGCGGGCATTACTTTCTTTTTCTAATTTATTCAAAGCGCTACTGCAGTAGGAGAATGCCATGAAAATATTAAAGCCACGAGCATTAAACACAATCCGTATACTGATTGTCGGCAGCGCTTTACTGGCGTGCCTTAATGCCACAGCAGAAACCATTTCCGGTGCAGCACCCGACTTCACCCTAAAAAGCAACGGCGGTAAAAACCTTCGCCTGTCAGAACACCGTGGCGAGGTGGTGATGATTAATTTTTGGGCCTCCTGGTGTGGCCCCTGTCGCCAGGAAATGCCGGAACTGGATAAATTGCACCAACGCTATCAAGACGCCGGTTTCACCGTATTAGGTGTTAATGTCGAAACCGATACCAAAGCGGCCAACAAGTTGCTGAAAAAAATCCCTGTGACGTTTCCTGTGCTCTACGATACCGAAAGCACGGCAAGCAAATTATTTGATGTTGATGCCATGCCCACCACCTTACTGGTCGACCGCAACGGACAACTGCGCTACCTCCACCGTGGTTACAAACCCGGTTATGAGGACAAATACCGCCAACAGATCAAGGAGCTGATCCGCGAATGAACATTATCAAGTGTATATTTATCTCCGGACTGATAGGGATACTCAGTGGTTGTAGCAACTTCTCCCCCTGGGTCAAACCCTATGAACGCCAGAACCTGGCCGACCCGATTATGAGTTTCGAACGCGACCCGGTTTCGACCCGTTATATGAATCACGTCTATGAAGCCCGGGAAGCTGCACGGGGTGCTGAAGGCAGCGCGGGAGGCGGTTGTGGTTGTAACTAACAGACTCACTCGCTCAACATTATTACTGGCAGGATTATTCTTTAGCCTACCCAGTTGGTCTGCAGTACTGCCCGAAGATCGTATTGATGTGCTTTATCACGCCTATGAAGGCGGTGGTGCAGATATCGATGGCCCTTCGGTCCTGGTGCGAAAAGATATTGCCAATACCGTTTCGGTATACGGTAACTACTATGTGGATATGGTGAGCAGTGCATCGATTGATGTAGAGGCCACCGCCAGCCCCTATACCGAAGAGCGAACCGAAAGCAGTGTTGGCCTGGATTACCTCAACGATAAAACCATTTTCAGCCTCAGCTACACCAACAGTACTGAGAACGACTACGACGCTTCTACCGTCAGCTTTGGTATCAGCCAGGATTTCTTTGGTGATTTAACCACATTGGGGTTAGGTTTCAGTGTGGGTAGCGATACCGTGCGCAACAATACCGATGACAGCTTTGAAGACGAAGCCGATCACCGTCGCTACAGTTTAAGTGTTTCGCAAATTCTGACCAAAAACCTGATCGCCAGCGCCGTATTTGAAACCGTCGTTGACGAGGGTTACCTCAACAACCCCTATCGCTCGGTACGTTATCGCGACAACTCTGTACCCACCGGCTACAGCTACGAAGCCGAACTCTATCCGCGCACCCGCAATAGCGATGCCTTTTCATTGCGCGCTATTTACTACCTGCCCTATCGCGCCGCACTGCGAGGAGAATTTCGCACTTTTAGCGACAGCTGGGGCATTAACGCAGACAGTTTTGAAGTACGTTATACCCATCCGTTCGGTAACCAATGGATGTTTGAGGTGAAATACCGGGCCTACGATCAAACCCAGGCTGATTTTTACAGTGACCTGTTTGATTTTAAAGAAGCCACATCGTTTCGCGCCCGCGATAAAGAGCTAAGTAGCTTTACCACCCAGACCTTTGGTATAGGCGTAAGCTATGAACTCAAGACCGGCTTTCTCAATATGTTTGAGAAAAGCACCATCAACGCCTATTGGGACCATATCCAATTTGACTATAATAACTTCCGCGATGTGACCAGCGGTGCTCCGGTAGGCGAGGAGCCTTTGTACAGCTTTGATGCCGATGTAATTCGTTTATATCTGTCGTTTTGGTACTAGGCAGTTATCAACCGGTTATCAGTTTATTGGTAGAGAAAACCTCCGCCAAATAATCCAACAGGCACCGAGCCTTGGAAGGCAGGTGCCGCCCGGAAGGATAAACCGCGCTTAATGGCATGGGCCCTAAATTAAATTCATCCAGTACCGTCTTCAGCCGCCCATCTGCAAGCGCATCCCCTACCAACCATGTAGGTGCTCTACTGACCCCATGCCCCGACAATAAAGCCTGACGGATAGCATCGCTGCTATTGGTAATCAAATTACCTTTTACATTCACCTTGATCGAGACATCGCCATCTACAAACTCAATATCGTGAGCCTGTCCGCGCCCGCTATAGACAATATAATTGTGATCCTTTAAATCCCGCGGGTGCTGCGGTACTCCCCGCTCAGATAAATACTCGGGGCTGGCAACGGTCACCATAGGGCTAATAGCCAGTTGCTTGGCAATCAAGGAAGAATCACTCAACTCCCCCATCCTGATTCCCAAATCTATCCCCTCCTGAATAAGGTCCAGGCTACGATCATTGAGGTTCACATCCACGTGAATGTCGGGATACTTTTCAAAAAAGCCTTTTAAGCAGGGCACAATAAAAAGCTCCCCCAAGGCAGCCGGCGTGGTGATTCGCACCGTGCCCCGGGGCTGACTATGCAGAGAACCCGCATTGTGTTCAGCCTCCTCGATATCCATCAAGATACTGACACAGCGCTCATAGTAATCGGCCCCCGCTTCCGTAAGGTGCAGGCTACGGGTACTGCGATTGAGCAGCTTTACCCCCAACCAGCTCTCCAGCTCAGCAATATTCTTGCTCACCGTGGGCTGGGTGGTTTCCAACTCCTTTGCCACCGCCGAGAAACTGCCATTCTCGGCCACACGCACAAACATCGACATTGCGGTTAAACGATCCATGAAGTCCCCTGCACTCTCCCCTCTATACTTTAAGTAACTTGACTATACTCAAAGCATAACGGGTTTATTTATTCAGTATAAGAATAGATCCTATTCTGTAATGCTGCATTATCATAGCACCAGGAATAATTTACGATTCTGTTATAGCCAATAATCACTGTACATCGAGTAACTGCATGACTTTTCAGAATATTCTGGCACGCTTGCGACAAACCATCTGCGAGCAAACCACCGCCCCGGAAATGGCCACCCTACAAAAGGCCAGCCTAATGCTACGCAAAAGCGGTATTCTGGAAAGACGCTTGCAAACCGGAGAAACAGCACCGGACTTTATGATTCCCAGCCGAGGTAGTGATGACTTCCCGCAACTCTACGACCTACTGCAACAGGGACCAGTTATTTTGAATTTCTTTCGCGGCAGTTGGTGTGAGTTCTGTCTAACCGAACTGCAAGCATTCACTGATCTGGCTGAGACCTTTAAAGAGCGTGGAGCCACGTGTCTGGCGCTTTCCCCACAACATCCCGATACCTATTCTCAAGAACTCACTAATGCGTTTTACCCCAATGGCATCCTGGTACACGATGAGAATAATCGCATCGCCAAAGCCTTTGGTTTGACCTACCCGGTATCACCTGAATATCAACATATGTTTACCCGCAAAGGTCTAAACCTGGCCAAACTTCATCGCTCGGAGCGCTGGGAATTACCCCTGGCTGCCACCTACCTAATTAAACCTGATCATACGGTTGTATTTAGTTATGTGGAGACAGACTTTCGTAAGCGGTTTGATCCTGAGCTTCTATTGGAGCAACTCTAAAAATCTTTCCAAGCTGATAAGCCTTAGATATAAACCCGGAGGGTAGCGGTACAGCTTCTCTTCGCGGCCATAAGCGGCAGAAAAAGTCAGCGCTCCGTAAACTCGCTAAAAACGCTCAAACAACCTCGGCGACACCCCTGACTTTTTCTGCCGCTTAAACATGGCCTGACTGCTACGAGAAGCTGTACCGCTACCCTCCTCCCCTATGTGCCAATGCCTAACTTGTTTACCGATCTAAAGGTAGGTTTACCCAAGGGTGGGGGCTATCTATGACCAATCAGGCTGCGTTTAAGACTTGTACTGGGGCGAGGAGCGTTTACGAGGACTGTCTGAGCGTCGTCTGCGAGTTCCGCAAGTGCGAGCGCCCCAGTACAAGTCTTGCAGCCGGGAATAGATAGCCCCCACCCTTGGGTAAACCGGAGCAATTGCACGAACCAAAAACCACAAAAAA
The DNA here is from genome assembly GCF_042854845.1 of Maricurvus nonylphenolicus. Taxonomy (GTDB): domain Bacteria; phylum Pseudomonadota; class Gammaproteobacteria; order Pseudomonadales; family Cellvibrionaceae; genus Maricurvus; species Maricurvus nonylphenolicus. The sequence goes on from NZ_AP031498.1 coordinate 4,518,048, forward strand.
AGGGGCCGAAGCCCCCAACAGCGATAAAGAATTCTTTTATAAGCTTACCTAGAAGCCACCTGATTAACCTTCACAGGATTCAACTGCTGCTGCATTTTCGCTTCAATTTTCAATTGCAGTTGCTGCTGAATATTCGGCACTAACAATTGAGCTTGATGCGAAATATTTCCTACAGCAGTAGCAGGCAGTTCAGTGACCTCATGAACCTGAGTTTTTGCTGGAACGACATCATTGCTTTCAACATTTTCCGCAACAGCCAGATTACTTAAACTCACCAGCATCGTACCTACTAACGCCACATACACAATGCCATCGGTGAAACGGGTAACACTTTCAAAGGTATAACTTTTCATGACTAGCTCTCCATTCTTAGGCGGAGTAAACAAAGAGGGAAGACATTTCCCGAAAACTTGTTAACCAGTCTAGCTATTCCAGATCAAAATATAAGAAGGCAAAATTGAATAAGATAGATTCCAAATAGGAATGTAGAGAGAACTATAGGGGGAAAGAGGAGTGGGATGTCAGGAATCCCCAAAAAAGAATATAAACAGATAAATCTTAGAAACCTAAGGTACTAACAGCCGCCGCCATCGCCTCCGCAGCCACCATCACCGCCGAAACCACCACTACCGCCAAAGCCGCCTCCTCCCGCTGAACCATTGCCGCCCGCGGTTAGAGTAAGTTTGATTACACACCACACCAAAAACACAGCGGAGATTAACGGCAGTACCACGCCATCAAACACCTCTCGACTTTCCAAGTCAGAATGATAGACGGCAAGTGGGCCTGTAATACACCAAAGCAGTGTGGTGAGTTTCATGAAGTTACCTTAGTAGGGCTTCCGCAGGATTAGTTCGCCAGTGTACCCCACAAATCATACTCATCGGCAAATTCGATATTCACCTTCACAATATCACCAACGTTAACGTTGAATTCGTCGTTCAGGTAAACCGCACCATCAATCTCTGGTGCATCGGCATAGGTGCGGCCAATAGCGCCTTCCTCATCGACTTCGTCAATAATGACATCCAAAGTGCGGCCAATTTTTAACTGTAAACGAGCAGCACTGATACGCTTCTGGGTTTCCATAAAGCGCTCCCAGCGATCCTGTTTAACATCGTCAGGTACCTGATCCGGCAAATCGTTGGCAGGCGCGCCATCCACCGGGGAATACTGGAAGCAGCCCACACGGTCCAGCTGAGCCTCTTCGAGGAAGTCCAAAAGCATTTGGAAGTCTTCTTCGGTCTCACCGGGGAAACCAACAATAAAGGTTGAGCGAATGGTCAGGTCCGGGCAGATCTCACGCCACTTTTTAATACGGCCCAATACCTTTTCACTGTGCGCGGGGCGCTTCATGGACTTAAGGACTTTGGGGCTGGCATGCTGGAAGGGGATATCCAGGTACGGCAGGATCTTGCCTTCAGCCATCAGCGGGATCAACTTATCCACATGGGGATAAGGGTAGACATAGTGCATACGCACCCAAACGCCCATCTCGCCTAGGGCTACCGCCAGATCCTGCATGCGGGTTTCAGCACCGCTGGCCAGATCCAGCTTGTATTTCACATCAATACCGTAGGCACTGGTATCCTGGGAAATCACCAGTAATTCCTGCACGCCACTGCTCACCAGATCGTGGGCTTCCTGAATCACATCCGCTATCGGCCGGCTGACCAGATCACCACGCATATGGGGGATAATGCAGAAAGCGCAGCGGTGATTACAGCCTTCAGAGATTTTCAAATAGGCGTAGTGCTGCGGGGTTAGCTTAATACCCTGCGGCGGCACCAGTTCGTGGCGATGGGGGTTTTCCTGCTCCGGTGGCACATAGCTGTGTACCGCATCCATTACCGAATCATAGTCCGCAGGGCCACTAACACTCAGCACGCCCGGCACTTCCGCCTTAATGGCTTCAGCATCACTGCCCTTGCCCATACAGCCGGTGACAATCACCTTGCCGTTTTCCGCCATGGCTTCTTTGATGGCATCCATTGATTCCTGCTTTGCACTATCAATAAAACCACAGGTATTCACTACCACCACATCGGCCCCCTCGTAATCCGGGGATACCTCATAGCCCTCACCAGTGAGCTGGGTCAGGATACGTTCGGAATCAACCAGCGCTTTGGGGCAACCGAGGGAAATAAAGCCTACTTTCTGTGTGGTATTGGACATGCTGAGTACAACTAACGGGAAGAGTAAAAGGGACACATTATACGTCAGGTTCAGAGTGGCACCTAACAGTAGCGATGGATAAGGCGTTATTCCCCAATCTGCACTAGGGTGAGAGGGTTATGACAAGCAATCAATTGCGATTGACGCCCCCTAAAATGTTATAATATAACATATCATATGTGGTGCCCCCCACCTCACTATTCACTTGGAGCGGATCTGCCCGTCATGACCCAATTACCCGTAACTGTGCTCTCAGGCTTTCTTGGCGCAGGGAAAACCACCGTACTGAGCCATATACTGAATAACCGCCAAGGCAAAAAAGTGGCTGTTATCGTCAACGATATGAGTGAAATCAATATCGATGCCGCGCAGGTTCAAAACGAGGTCTCACTGAGCCATCAGGAAGAGAAACTGGTGGAAATGAGTAATGGCTGCATTTGTTGTACCTTGCGTGAAGACCTGCTGCTGGAGATCAACAAATTGGCCCAGGAGGGACGCTTTGATTATCTGGTGATTGAATCCACCGGTATTTCTGAGCCTTTACCCGTGGCAGAAACCTTTACCTTTGCCGATGAAAACGGTGAATCACTGTCCGATGTCGCCACCCTGGATACCATGGTCACGGTGGTGGATGCGGTCAATTTCCTCAAGGATTATGACGAAGCCAAGTATCTGCAAGATACCGGGGAGTCTTTAGGGGAAGAGGATGAACGCAGTGTTGCTGACTTGCTAGTAGATCAAGTCGAGTTTGCCGATATCTTGTTAATCAGCAAAACCGATTTAATCGAACAAACCGAACTGGAGCGATTAACCGCCATTCTGAAAACACTCAACACCCATGCCCGGATTATTCCCATTGCCCATGGACAGGTTAATGTTGACGATGTGCTCAACACTGGGCTGTTTAATTTTGAGCGCGCACAATTAGCACCGGGCTGGCTTAAAGAAATGCGCGGCGAGCATGTACCGGAAACGGAAGAATACGGCATCGGCAGTTTTAGCTATGCTGCCCGCCGCCCCTTTCATCCCGAAAAGTTTTATCAGTTTCTTCACACCACCGAAAACCATGGCAAACTGATTCGCTCCAAAGGCTATTTTTGGCTGGCCACCCGCCCTGAATTTGCCGGGCAATGGAGCCAGGCTGGCGGTATTGCACGCTATGGTTTTGGCGGCATGTTTTGGAAAGCGATCCCAAAAGAGAACTGGCCTACCGATGAAGATTATCTTGCCTCCATTAAGAGCAGCTGGGTCGAACCCTTTGGCGATATGCGACAGGAGCTTGTGTTTATCGGCCAGGGATTGAATCAACAGGCTATTACACAAGCCCTTGACGATTGCCTGTTAAGCGAAGAAGAAGTTCTCAGAGGCAAAGAATACTGGGCCACCTTGAGCGATCCTTTTCCTAGCTGGGGAGAAAACGAATGAGCACATCACCACTGGCACAATGTGCGTTAACCGAAGAACAGATCAAGCAGGCTCCCGAGTCTGACTATATGAATGAAGAACAACTCGAATTCTTTCGCTGTCTGTTATTGGAACTTCATGAATCAACCAAAAATCGTATTCAGGAGGCGAAGCGTCAAATGGCCACGCCACCTGAATTTAACGATGAGAATGATCGAGCCTCCTGGGAAGAAGAGTGCAGCACATCATTACGGATTTTAGATCGTGAACAAAAACTGCTGCCCAAGATTTCACAGTCTCTGGAACGTATACGTTTGGGTAACTACGGCTACTGCCTGGAATCAGACGAACCCATCGGTGTGCCTCGCCTACTGGCAAGACCAACTGCCGAATACTGCGCAGAAGTGAAAGCCCAGATGGAATACAAGGAACAGGCGTACCGCGATTAGATAAGTTTCTTTCTTCGCGTGAAAACAAAAAAGCCCTGAATAATCAGGGCTTTTTATAAAAACTTATTAAAGGCTGTCGCCTTGTCATTCATACTTACAAACGCTCAACCTTAGCTACTGACTTCTTGGCCTGCACGTAGATAACACTGGAGTAGGCAACTTCCTCTCCCTTATGCACACCAATGACTTTCACACGAATGGTGTTGTAGCCAGGTTTTTCGAGCGAGAAATTGACCTTTACCGAACCGTCATAATCATCCAGATCAATGATCTCCTCGGCCAAGCTTACACCCGCACTGCTGCTGAGCTGAATACGTACATCGCTGGAAAACCAGGGGCGCTCATAGTCGACGGTAATTTCAGATTCCACACCCAGTGTCACTTTGGTCATGGGAACATGCTTAACCTTGAAGACAGGCTCTGGCGGTGCCAAACCTGCCAGCTTGATAAAGGTTCCGCCAATAACCCCATATTCATCAGGGTTTAAATAGAAATTATGAGCCCCACAAGCCGCCGCGTTTTGCGCTGCAAATACCAGGTTAAACAACAGGGTAAAAGATAAGATGTGCTTGAACATAAAAACGGGCCAAATGACTGAATATCTTGATCAGAATATACACAATCTCGAAGGCTCATTCAATTTGGAAGGCACCGAAAACACGGGTTAATCGCTGACTTTTCGACGACATTCCTCTAATGGCTCAGGCATAAAAACAGAGATAGCCTTTAGAGCAGGTGTTTTGGGATAATTGCGTCAACAAACGTTATGTTATAACATATCACAACCATCAAATATCACATATTTACCACCCCTCCCCGGAGTAAAGAACAAGGCGAGTTCATGGTACCTGTCTGCAGGCCACCATAATCAGGCCTGAGCTGCGCCTCCTGGACAACGATCGAAGATATTACGCGTATGTCATCCACCTTAATTAAGCATGCCCAAGTCGTGAATGAAGGCAAAGTCATTGAAGCCGACATTCGTATCAAGAATCAGCGTATTGAGCAGATTGCCAGCGAGATACCGGCAACGCCTGAAGATGATATTTACGATGCCAATGGCTGCTATCTGCTGCCTGGCATGATCGATGATCAGGTTCACTTTCGAGAGCCCGGTTTGACCCATAAAGGTAATATTGCCAGCGAATCCCGAGCAGCCGTTGCCGGGGGCATCACCAGTTATATGGAAATGCCCAATGTTAACCCGTCTACCACAACCATATCGGCACTGAAAGATAAGTATGCTCTGGCAGCAAACAGCTCGCTGGCAAACTACGCCTTCTATTTGGGTGCGACCGAAAGTAATCTGGATCAAATCAAACAACTCGATCCCAAAATACACTGCGGCGTAAAAGTGTTTATGGGGGCTTCAACCGGCGACTTGTTGGTTGAACACCCTCAAGCTCTGGATGCTATCTTTCGTGAAGCACCTACCCTGATTGTCACTCACTGTGAAAACGGTGCGGTGATGGATCGCAACAAGGAACGCATACTCAGCACTAAACCCGCACTGACGATTGAAGATCATCCCAAATGGCGAAACGTAGAAGCCTGCTACTCTTCGTCGCAATACGCCGTTGGCCTGGCCAAAAAACACAATAGCCAACTGCATGTTTTGCATATCACAACAGAGAAAGAACTGAGCCTGTTCGAAGCAGGCCCTATTGAAGGCAAATCCATTACCGCTGAAGCCTGTGTGCATCACCTTTGGTTTTCGGAAGAGGATTACGCTCAACGTGGCAACTTAATTAAATGTAATCCCGCCATTAAAAGCAGACAGGACAGAGACGCGATCATTCAGGCATTACACAGCGGCAGAATCGATATAGTGGCGACCGATCATGCACCGCATACACTGGCAGAAAAGCAGTGTGAATATCCAACCGCACCGGCCGGATTACCCTTGGTGCAACATGCACTGTTAAGTCTAATGGACCATGTTCACCATGAACGCTTAAACCTGACACAGGTTGTTGAAAAGACCGCACACAACCCGGCTATCCGTTATGCCGTGCAGGATCGTGGTTTTATTCGTGAAGGCTACTATGCCGATTTGGTTATGATTGATCCAAATGCATCGACACCAGTCACTGACGAAAGCATTTTATATAAATGTGGCTGGTCACCTTTTTCTGGTCATACCTTCCAATCACGGATAATGAGCACCTGGGTGAATGGCCAACAAGTATACAACGGGAAAAACATATTGGACGCGTCTTCCCCTGCCGAACCTTTAGTTTTTAATCGATAAGTCAGTAGAATTATGTTTTCCTCAGATAGCAATCATATCAATACCAACCCGCTTCCCGATGTCACCAGCAACACACTGACTGATAGCTCATTACCGCTACAGTGGGTGGGCATGGAAAAAATCGGCGTCCCCCTGACACTAGCGTTAGATAACGGCAAACACCAAAGTCTGGCAGCACAAGCAGATATATTTGTCAGCCTGGACCAGGCGTCAGCTAAAGGCATCCATATGTCTCGCCTGCACGCCATTCTTAATACACTCGACGAAGAGCCTTTTACCAAGAGCCTTCTCGATCGTCTTCTCGATGAAGCGGTTTCATCGCAAGCAGGGATCAGTAATAACGCCAAGATCACCCTGACGTTTGATTTGCTATTGAAAAAACCTGCACTACTGAGCAATGAGAGTGGCTTTCAAGCCTACAGCGTCGTTGTTAATGGGGAAGTTATCAACGGCTCACATGCCTACGACATAGACGTCACTATTCCATACTCCAGCACCTGCCCGTGTTCGGCGTCCCTGTCTCGTCAATTGTACGCAAACGCTATCAGTGAGGCGTTTGACAGCGAAACCATTGATAAAGCATCACTGCTGCAATGGATTCAATCCGATCAAGGCAGTGTTGCCACACCACACAGCCAAAGATCCTATGCCTATATCAAGATGTCTACCAGTAACAATCCATGGCCTGCACTGGATTCACTGATTCGTCATTTTGAAGAAGTCATTGGCACCTCCGTACAAACCGCTGTTAAACGTATAGATGAGCAAGAGTTTGCTCGCCTGAATGCCAATAACCTGATGTTTTGTGAAGACGCCGCAAGACGCATTAAAGCTTGCCTGGAAACGCTGCCATACGTCACTGACTACTGGTTTAAAGTCGAGCATCAAGAAAGCTTACATGCTCACAATGCCGTGGTTATCGACCAAAAGTAAAAGCACACAATACAGCCTCTATTCTAAAGATTAGCCGGAATACCCATGTCAAACAGTTCAAATGCCCCCGTCACTATTACCTTGCCTGACGGTTCTCAAAAGCAATTTTCTGAAGCGCCAACTATTATGGACATTGCCAGCAGCATTGGTCCTGGATTGGCAAAAGCAACCATCGCCGGCGAAGTCAATGGACAGCTTGCAGATGCATGCGACTATGTTGAAGAAGATGCAAACATAAAAATCATTACCGCTAAAGATGCTGACGGCCTGCATATTATTCGTCACTCCTGTGCCCATTTAGTTGGCCACGCGGTAAAGCAGCTTTTCCCAACGGCACAAATGGTTATCGGCCCGGTCATTGATAACGGCTTTTATTATGACATTGCCTTTGAGCGACCTTTTACCGCTGAAGACCTTGAACGTATTGAAACAAGGGCACTCGAATTAATTGCCAAACATTACGATGTCATTAAAAAAGTTTTACCGCGCGAAGAAGCGATTCAAATCTTCGATCAGCGTCAGGAAAGCTATAAATTAAAATTGATTGAAGATATTCCCGGCAACGATGATCTCGGTCTCTACTTCCATGAAGAATATATTGATATGTGCCGCGGTCCGCATGTACCCAATACACGCTTCTTGGAGCATATGAAACTGACCAAGATCTCTGGTGCCTACTGGCGGGGCGATGCCAATAACGAACAGCTTCAGAGAATCTACGGTACCGCCTGGGCGACCAAGAAGGAATTACGCTCGCACCTGAATATGATGGCTGAGGCTGAAAAGCGTGATCACCGCCGTCTCGGTAAAGAACTGGATCTGTTTCATTTCCATGAAGATGCGATTGGCGCCGTATTTTGGCAACCCAACGGCTGGACCATGTTTCAAACATTAATTGACTATATGCGTCGCCGCCAACAGGAAGCTGGCTACGTTGAGGTCAATACACCGGATATAATGGACCGCGGTCTGTGGGAAGTATCCGGCCACTGGCAAAACTATCAGGAACATATGTACACCACTGAAACGCCGGATGATAAAACCCTGGCCCTTAAACCTATGAGCTGTCCGGGCAGTGTATTGATGTATGACTTTGGCCTAAAAAGTTACCGTGACCTACCGGTGAGAATGGCTGAGTTTGGTAAAGTCCATCGCTATGAACCGTCCGGTTCTTTGCATGGCCTGCTAAGGGTTCGTCACTTTACCCAGGATGATGCCCATATCTACTGCACGCCAGATCAGATGCAAAGTGAGTGCGAAAAAATCATTCATCTGGTGCTGGATATTTATCGCCAGTTTGGCTTTGAAGATGTCACCATCAAACTATCAACTCGCCCTGAAAGCCGTATGGGCGATGACGCGACCTGGGATATTGTTGAGGCCGCGCTGGTGGAGTCATTACGCGCCCTGGAACTGGACTATCAGATCAACCCTGGTGAAGGCGCATTTTATGGCCCTAAACTGGAGTTTGTCTTACGCGATACTATCGGCCGTGACTGGCAATGTGGAACCCTGCAGGTGGATATGAATTTGCCGTCGCGTTTTTCCCTGGGATATATCGATGAAACCGGTACCCGTCAGACCCCCGTCATGCTTCACCGGGCGCTGTTTGGCTCTCTCGAACGTTTTATCGGCATACTCATTGAGCATTATGCAGGTAAGCTACCGGCATGGCTTGCCCCTACACAAGTTGTGGTATTGACTATTACCGAAGCCTATAGCGAAGCCGCAGATCGATTAAATAATGAACTGCGACAGGCCGGTCTGCGCAGTACGGTAGATTTGAGTAACGAAAAAATCAGTTATAAAATACGCCAGCATACGCTGAAGAAAGTGCCTGTTATGGCAATCATTGGTGCCAGTGAAGCGGAAACAGGTCAAGTGAACCTGCGCTTACTGGATGGAACAAATGTCAGTCATCCTGATATTGAAAGTGCCTTAAGCTATCTTTCTCAAGCTTGCAGCCCTCCAGACCAACAAATGTAAAAGGTAAGACATGAACGAAAAAGAGATCGTCGCATTATTTGAAGAGTGGAATAATGCCCTGCAGACTGGAAACCCAAAAAACGTTGTAGCACTTTACGAAACCAACGCCATCCTGTTGCCAACCGTTTCCAATCAAGTTCGCCACAATCACGCAGAAATTGAAGACTATTTCGTTCATTTCCTCGCTAAAGGTCCAAAAGGCGAGATTAATGAGTCCAATGTTCGTACCTTTGGCGACATCGCTATTAACTCCGGTGTTTACACTTTCACCTTCAGTGATGGTGCTAGCGTGCAGGCTCGCTTCAGCTATATGTACCGCTGGAACGGCCAACGCTGGATGATTATTGAGCATCACTCCTCAGCAATGCCAGAATAAATTATCGGCATTTCTTTTTGCTGTGAGGAAGGCCACTAGCGCGCAAGCGCCATGGCCTTCTCATCAGTGACTCAATTCACCTAGTTCGTCACAATCTCTACCGGGCCATGATCGTCGCAATGACCATCGTGTACATGATGCAGTCGGCCATCAACAATGTAATCAATATGATCCCCATGCGGGACGGCTTCATGACCACAACCTGGACCATGTACATGGTCGCCACAGGTATGCACCGGTAAGCATCCATCAGGATTCGTGGCAGTGACTTCGATGACATGTTCATCATAGTGGTCTTGATGGGGATAATGCAGATGACCATCATGAAGATAATCTGTGTGATCACCATGGCGAATAGCGGTATGGCCGCAGCCAGGTCCATGGGTGTGATCCGGGTGAGAGGATGTATTAGAGCAAGGCATGGTAACCCCCTGTGAACAGTTCCTGTAACGTTACTTAATCTAGCCTAGACCAATTCTCAGCCTGTGTGATTGGATAACAAATTCCTTTCGCCTGAGAAGTATTTACTGTTATAACAAACCCATATATGCGGAAATCACATAAATTTCATACACTTGTCATATTAACCATACACACTCATCAACCCCATACATAACCAGATAGGGGACGCCCTATGGTTAGCCTAAGTCACCCGCTCTACTGTATCGCCCACCGTGGCGGCCGTAGAAAAGGCTCGCACAGCTCCGAAAATACCCTGAAGGCGTTTGCCGAAAGCATTGCCCTGGGCGTTGATGCCATTGAAGTGGATGTCTGGCAGGTAGGTGGGCAGCTGCTGGTTACCCATGACCGCCGTTTGGGCAAGACTTTGCCCGGCAAGGGCCGCCTGATGGACCATACCCCCAGCTATCTTCGCAACCTGGAGATGGAATGTGGTAGCCAAATCCCTACCCTGATGGAAGTGCTGGAATCCATTGGCGAGCAGGTAACGCTCAATATCGAACTCAAAGGCCCTGGCTGTGCCCAACTGGTGGCCAAAACCCTGCAGCAGTATGTGCACGATAGCAGCGGCACTTACGAGCAGTATTTATTCTCCAGCTTCGATCACCATCAACTGTTCCAGTTAAAACAAATCCTTCCACAAGTGCGTCGTGGTGTACTGATCGAAGGTATCCCGCTGACCTATGCCCGCTGTTGCGAGCCCCTGGAAGCCTATTCTTTCCACCCGAACGTCGACTTTATTAACCAGGCCCTGGTTGATGATGCCAAGCAACGGGGTTTAAAAGTGTGGGTTTACACCGTCAATGATATCGATGATTTTTGCCATCTGTCGGCGATGGGTGTGGACGGGGTGTTCACCGATTACCCCGAGCGACTGCTTAAACTGAATAAAGACCTGCGCTGGCAACAGGCCATTTAACCTTCGGCAGGTTTAACCTGATCAGCAATAGCCTGCATCAGCTCTGCGACATTTTGGTAGGGCGGTAGACAGCGATCCTGAACACACATCACCGCCTGTCCCATATCCATCGACATAATCTCGGGTGGATAAAACTCGGCATTCGACGGTACCGCATAACAATGCACCCGGCTGCCAAATTGATCCTGAATCAACTGACGCCAGGCAAGCACATCATCTCCCAGCAAAAATACCTGCACAGGTGCATCAAAAAATTCCTGCAAGGCCAGTAACAGCGAGACATGGTTTTCTGGAATACTACTGATACCCATCCAGGCATAACCCAGAGTTGCCTCGGCCATGGCTAAATAACGAGGTTCGGCCGCCAAATGCCCGAGGCGCAATAATGCTCTAGCCGCCACCCCATTACCACTGGGTAATACGGAATCTACCAGTGGTTTACTGCGATGAATTAACGGCTCGTGATCATGGGCAGTAAAAAAGAAACCGCCCTGCTGCTGATCGTAAAAGTTATTACTTAACGATTCGGCGAGGTTAATCAGAAATTGATAATCCTCATCGCGCCACTGGACCTGCAATAATTCCAACAGCGCATCCATGGTGTAGGCATAATCGTCCAGGTAACCCGTATGTTTTGCACTGCCCTGTTGCCAAGTTGCCATCAGGCGTCTTTTGCGCCACAGGTGCTGGCGAATAAAATCCATTCCCTGCTGCGCATGGGTTAAATATTCCTGATCATTAAATACCCGAGCTGCAATAGCCAAGGCTCTCACCCACAAGGCATTCCAGCCACACAGTACTTTGTTATCGATATGGGGCTGGGGTCGTTGCAAACGTACCTGTAACAGCTTTTCTCTTAGAGTAAGAAACTGGGCCAAGGCCTGATCATAACTCAAGCCACATTCTGCAGCGGTTTCAACCAGGGTTTTATCAAAGTGTAAATGTAAGTACTCGCCAAAATTATGCTTATCGGTTTGCCCTAGTAAGCATGTCAGTAAGGTCAACTCACCATCGTTTAGTAACGCCTCAATATCCTCGAAACGCCATAGATAATATCCACCCTCACAGCCTTCACTGTCGGCATCGACCGAGCTGTAAAGACCTTGCTTGCCATTGGCGAAAGCGCGCTGAACAAATTTAAAAATATCTGCCGCAGTGCGCTTAAATAACGGCTCGCCACTAATACTCCAGGCTTCGGCGTAGTTTGCCATCAACAGGGCATTATCGCAGAGCATTTTTTCGAAGTGTGGGATTTCCCAATGGACATCCGTAGCATAACGATAGAAACCGCCACCAACGTGATCGTGAACGCCCCCCTGCGCCATTTTCATCAAACTGAGCAAAAGGTGACGACCGGTAGCGGGGTCTGCGGCTTGTTCATAGGAGCGTTGTAAATAATTGAGATTTACCGGCATAGGAAATTTCGGCGCCCCGCCAAAGCCACCGTGAACATCGTCGGCCAGGCGCAACAAGTGATGCAGCGCAACATCTATTGGGGCAGGGTTTAACAGGGTGTCTTTTTCCGAGGCCAGGACTTCAAGCTTCTCGTAACCCTGTCGGACTTTTTCCCGCAGCGAACGAAACTCTACATGTTGCTGACGGTAGAAATAACTCACCTTGGCCAACACATCTTTCAAGCCTACACGCCCATGACTTTCCTCAGCAGGAAAATAGGTACCAGCAATAAAAGGCAGTTGGGTCTGGGGACACAGGAATACGGTTAATGGCCAACCACCGGGCTGGCCGGTGAGAAGCTGGTGGGCGGTCTGGTAAATATCATCCAAATCAGGCCGCTCTTCGCGATCCACCTTAATACAGATAAAGCCGTCGTTGAGTGTCTCGGCGATGGTGTGATTGCTAAAGGTGTCCGCCGACATCATATGGCACCAGTGGCAAGCGGAGTAACCAATGGATAATAAAATGGGTTTATCTTCGATCCGCGCTCTGTCCAACGCCTGCTGTCCCCAGGTCTGCCAGGCAACCGGCTGCTGGCTGTGCTGCAAAAGATAGGGGCTGGTTTCACTACCCAGCTGATTGGTCAGAGCTGTCATAGAATCCATACTAGGGTTTTGATTCTGCTCGATATTACCTTAAGTAATATGACAAGTTTGCCCATTTGTCATGTTTATTTACCATTAATCTGGTTATTTCCGGGGCGTAATCCACAGGCTTGCAACTGTTGCTGCCAAACCTGTGTATGGCGTGACACAGCGCGATTATATTGCTGCCAAATCGATGTCGGCTGTGTGTCACTCCAAGCCTGTTGCCAATAGGCGCTAAACACCTGACTTTCATATTCAGGCCACAATAACAAGTAATCTTCTATAACCTGTTTTACATCACGACTCTGTCGGTAAATGCCGCTGATATAAGGCTGAATTTCGCCAATATAAAAACGCAAAAATACCTGCTGCATCACCTTACCTCGCGGTGTCAGACTACCCGCAGGACACAAAGGCCGCTCTTTATTGGCAAGCTCAATCTGATCACTGAGAACAGACAAGACATTGACTAGCACGAGTTGTGAACGCAGTAGGCGGCCGATAAATTTGTCGCTTGCCACTACGGCATAATGACTTTCCAACTTGGTAAAACTCGGCAGAGTATCTTCGGCCTCTATCAGCAAAAATTGCTGCAGATATCGCAACGCCTGGGTCAAGGCGGCACTGTCTGATGCGGTTTCCGTAAGTGTTAAGGGGGGAGCGGCATGAGAAAACAACTGTTGAAATTCCTGGCTGGCGAAACTGGCGTTCCAGCGTACTTTCGGCAGGTCATTTATCTTCGTCTGCCTGGCATCAGCTACCGCTTGGGCCAAGGAGTGATTATCAACGCTCACTAAGGTGTCGCGACAGGTTTTAGCCAATGCTATAAAGCGCAAATGGTACACCAGCATCTGCGAATCGGGCATAAACTTCCCCAGACTGCTGTTGCGCTCGCCGATTAAACGCTGTAAATCGCAGCGCGATAAACGCAAGAACTCCAGCAAATTTACCGATACCGGACTTAAGGGCTGTTGCAACTCTCTGCGAGAGGGATATGACGGTAAACTATTTTCATCAATGTCCAACAGGTTATTACTGGGTTCAAATTCAAACACATTGGACAAGCGGTAGTGATAGTTATCCAGCAGAGAATTCAGCCCTTGTCGCTGAGTGCAGGAAGTGAGCAATCCGAGGATAACAATAATTAAACCCAGCGCTGCACACCTGTTCACGACAACCTCAGGCTCGCAGTGGATAAAACATAACAGCCGCAGGCTGACGACGAAACTCCCCTCGACGCCTTACCAGCCAACCGCGTTTTTGATAAAAGGCTTCCTGATCCGTGGCATAGAGAAATAACTGCGGCAATAATAATTGCCGCGCGTATTGCTCAGCGTGTCGCAACAGCGCCTCACCAATTCCTTGCCGGCGCTTGGCCTCAATAACATATAGATTGGCAATCCAAACACTGTTGGGAGACTCTCCCAAACGTTGATAGTGCACCAAGCTGATAGAGCCGACCGGCTGGCCGTTAAGAAAAGCAATAAAACTGGTGGGAACAGCATCTTCGCTGAGGTGTTTTTGTAAACGCTGACGGCGTTCATCAAGGCTGCCCGTCCCCCAAGCTTGATGATGCCAGGTTGCCAGCAGTTCTAATTGCTCGGGGCACTGGGACAGGGATTGAAACACCAATCCTGCTGCTTGGTCCTCACAATGACTCAGCATGGCAACCTCGAACCGATCTGCGTTATTTAACCTCTTCGCCGTGCGCCTGCTTATCGGCGTGGTAGGAAGAGCGAACCAGCGGGCCACAGGCGGCATGCTTAAAGCCCAGCTCTTCGGCCAAACGAGTGTACTCATCGAACTCGTCGGGATGTACGTAGCGATCAACGGGCAGATGATCCTTGGAGGGCTGTAGATACTGACCAATGGTGAGCATATCGATATCGTGCTCACGCATATCGCGCATCACGTCAAAGATTTCTTCTTTGGTTTCACCCAGGCCGACCATCAATCCGGATTTGGTTAAGACATCCGGACGACGAGCCTTATATTCCTTCAGCAGTTTCAATGACCACTTGTAGTTAGCACCGGGTCGCGACTGACGGTACAAACGCGGTACCGTTTCCAGATTGTGGTTAAACACATCCGGGGCTTCTTTTTCCAGAATATCTAATGCTACATCCATACGACCGCGGAAGTCGGGGGTCAGAATTTCAACCTGCAAATTTGGCGAATGCTCGCGCGCTTCGCGAATACATTCGGCAAAGTGCTGGGCCCCGCCATCGCGTAAATCATCACGGTCAACGGAAGTAATGACCACATACTTCAAGCGCATTTCAGCAATGGCCTGCGCCAAATGGCTGGGTTCATTTTCATCCAGCGGGTTGGGCTTACCATGGCCAACATCACAGAAAGGACAGCGACGGGTACAGATCTCGCCCATGATCATAAAGGTGGCGGTACCGCCACTGAAACACTCGCCCAGGTTTGGGCAACTGGCTTCCTCGCAGACACTGGCGAGGCCATTCTTGCGCAGAATTTTTTTAATGCGATCAATGTCTGGAGAAGCCGGCATACGCACACGAATCCAGTCCGGTTTGCGCTGAAATTCATCAGAGGCAATTACCTTGACCGGAATACGCTCTACCTTATCGGCGTCACGAAGTTTTTCACCCTGTTTAATGCGTCGCGTGCGTTTAACCGGGTCCATGCTGTCATCACGATTGTCAGTGCTAGTCATACTGCTACCTTTAGAATTACTCTCGTTTTATCTCTCTGCTCGCACTGTTTTAATCTGGTTAAAACTTTTTTAGTATTTTTTACGATGCTATAGATAGCACCGATGTGGGTTCTTCAATCCAATTGACGTCCTTAAAGTCCAGATACTTGCAAAAGTGCTTCACAAGCCCAGCCTCCAAAGCTTCCATATCCAGCGCCGCCGGATCATCCGTCAGCGCTTTAATCTGGGTCATTAACAATTCTGAGTAACCGCAAGGGTTAATACGCTGCCAGGGGCTCAAGTCCATATCGACATTCAAACTCAAGCCGTGGAAGCTGCAACCACGTCTGACGCGAAAACCCAGAGAAGCGATTTTATCGCTGACACCATTACGGTCTACGTAAACTCCTGGGGCATCAGCTTTTGGATAAGCCTTGATATCGATCTCTGCCAGCGTATCGACAATGGTATTCTCGGTGGCCGATACCAGCTCACGAATACCCAGCTTGCGACGACGCAAATTAATCATCGGGTAACCGACAAGCTGCCCCGGCCCGTGATAGGTCACCTGGCCGCCGCGGTCTACCTGTACCACCGGAATATCTCCCGGCATAAGAATATGCTCAGCTTTACCCGCCTGGCCCTGAGTAAATACCGGAGGATGCTGAACCAACCACAGCTCATCGGCGGTATTGTCATCGCGCTGGTCGGTAAAATCCGACATGGCGTGCCACACGGTTTCGTAATCCTGTAAACCCAGGTGGCGAACGACTAGGGTATCAGTGATATTGCCAGTAATAGTATCGGTAATTGCCATAATGACTTAAAGCACCATCTTGGTCATATCACTGGCAGTCAGTTCCTGATGCAAGGCTTGCAGCTGATTTACGCCTGTTGCCGTAATAAACACAGTTATCGACTGGAAGGTTCCCTTGGCGCTTTCACGTACGGTGATGCGGGTCTGGTCAAACCCTGGCGCATGGCGCTCTACCACGCTGACAACAAACTCATGATATACAGGCCCTGACTGGCCCATGATTTTGATGGGGTAGTCCTCACAGGGGAACTCAATTTTGGGGGCTTCTGGCTCACTCATACCTAATACACTAGACCAATAACAGCTTGAGGGTCTGGACACACGGGCTTATGGCCGCATGTATTGACTGATTCGGGGATTATATCAGATATGGGAGGGGTGGTTTGAGGGATTGTTAGGGGGATAAACCCCACGCATTTGTGGGGTTATCGGGGAAAACACTGTGTTAGTTAAACAACTTATAGAAAAACAGCTTGATGCCATCCAGAAGTCGAGTAAAGAAGCCCGCTTCGGCAACAGCCTGGGTAGCGACCAGCGGCTGGTCCACCAGGGTTTCGCCATTGAGTGTAACGGTCAGATTACCCAGTTCCTGGCCCGCTTTGATGGGCGCCTTGATGACATCATCAATATGCATCTGTGCATCCAGCTCTTTCTGAGCACCGCGTGGAATGGTCAGATACAAGTCTTCGGCCAACCCAAGACTGATATTCTCCGCTTTCCCCGCCCACACGCGCGCTTCAGTCAGGGATTGATTGGCCCCATAAATCTTATGTGTTTGGAAATAACGAAAACCATAGGCCAGTAACTTTTGCGACTCAGCAGCACGAGCCTCTTCTGAACGCGTTCCCATGACCACCGAAATCAGGCGCATGCCATTTTTCTGAGCAGAAGACACCAGGCAGTAGCCGGCCTCATCGGTATGGCCTGTTTTGATGCCATCAACGGTTTTGTCGCGGAATAACAGCTTATTGCGATTGGGCTGGTTAATGCCGTTGTACTTAAAGTACTTTTCGGAATACAGGCGATAGTGCTCAGGAAAATCGTTAATCAGGCCACGAGCCAGCAAAGACAGGTCGCGAGCACTGGTTAGATGCCCTTCTACGGGCCAACCAGTCACGTTATAAAAGGTGGTGTTATCCATACCCAATAGGGCTGCCTGTTGGTTCATCACATCAACAAAGGCATCTTCACTACCTGCAATATGTTCTGCCAAGGCAACGCTGGCATCATTACCCGACTGAATAATCATGCCACGCAATAAATCCATGACCGAGACACGGGTGCCTTCGCGGATAAACATTTTCGAGCCGCCCATTTTCCAGGCTTTGACGCTGACACGCACCAGCTCATCTTCGCGCAGGTTACCGCTTTCAATCTCTGAGAAAACGATATAGGCGGTCATCATCTTGGTTAGACTGGCTGGCGGTAGCTGCTCGTCAGAATTGTTCTCCACCAGTACCTCGCCAGTATCAGCATCGATCAACAGGTAAGCGGTAGACGCCAATTGCGGCGGTGCAGGAATAATTACCTGTCGTGCATACACCAAATTGGAGGCCAATACGGCAACGAGGGTTAAACAGGTCGCAAGTGTTTTAAACATAGGAAATGAAAACTGGTCTTTAAACTGATAATGAATGGCCGCTAGTGTACCACTAGCGGGCTAGTCATAAACCACATGGGGCGTTGGCAAGCGATTTTTTTGTAGGAGTTCACGCAATTGCAGAAGTTCCCAATTATCGCTGATAGGGCCAATGCGCACACGGTAAAGTTGATCACGTTCCGGCGCCTGACGAATATTAACCGGGTAATGTGTCAATTGGGCAATCTGGTCGACCACCTTGGCCGCCGCATTAGCACTGCTGAAAGCCCCCGCCTGCAGGAAGGTATTATCAGGCAATTGATAGCCCGCTGATTGCTTGGGTGCAGGCGCTTTCGGGATAGCACCCTGAGCGCTAGCCGTTACGGTCTGAGCCGGTGTTGACGGAAACCTCGACTGAGCAGGCGTCGCTGCCAAGGTCTGACCGGGGGTGATCACTTCCACGGTTACCGGTGCGGTACCCTGATTTACAAACCCCAGTTTACTCGCTGCGGTATAGGTCAGATCGATAATACGACCGCCGTGAAAGGGCCCGCGGTCATTTACCCTGACCACGACAGAGCGCCCATTGCGCTTGTTGGTCACACGTACATAGCTGGGAATCGGCAAGGTTTTATGGGCCGCGGTCATGCCGTACATATCGTAGACCTCTCCATTAGAGGTACGTCGACCGTGAAACTTACGCCCATACCAGGAAGCATCACCTTCCTGACGGAACCCTTCGGCGCTGGGCATTACATAATAGGTTTTACCCAACACCGTGTAGGGGCTTTTATTGCCGGCCTTGGTCCGCTGCTCGACACGGGGAACGGCATCGGGAATATGGGAGACATCAACGGGCCCACGCGGACCACTGTCTTTAACAACAATCGGGCTGCTACCACAGGCACTTAACAGCAAGGCGCTCAACGCCAGGAAGGAGGCTTGTTTGGCCCGCTGTAATAGCACCGGATTCATGAAGCCTTCATCTCTTTGGCGATAGCCTGACTGAGCTGATATACCGACATGGCGTAGAGGCGACTGTGATTGTAGCGAGTGATGACATAGAAGTTACGCAATCCCATCCAAAACTCAGTACCGTTCTCGCCCTGCAGACGCATTAAGGTTGCATCCTGCTCATCGGCAAAATCATCCAGCGGTTTATAACCCGCCGCCTTCAGCTCACCAACAGTATGCTTGGGCTTGAGGGAGACATTGGCCAGCTCGCGCTCATAACCGTTATTGACCCGCGCGCGGCTTACGACATCAGCGCCGGGCTGCCAGCCGTGGCGTTTGAAATAATTGGCCACACTGCCAATGGCATCGACCGGGTTGTTCCAGATGTCGGTGAAACCATCGCCGTCGAAATCCACTGCATACTCACGGTAGCTCGAAGGCATAAACTGGCCATAGCCCATGGCCCCGGC
This sequence comes from Maricurvus nonylphenolicus, assembly GCF_042854845.1. Taxonomy (GTDB): domain Bacteria; phylum Pseudomonadota; class Gammaproteobacteria; order Pseudomonadales; family Cellvibrionaceae; genus Maricurvus; species Maricurvus nonylphenolicus. The sequence continues at coordinate 4,537,524 of NZ_AP031498.1, forward strand.
ATAGGAGCCCTTCAGACTCAGCGGATCCTGCGACTGCTCGCGAGACAAGACCAGAAAATGCTTTAGCTCCTTGCGGAAAAACTTGCTGCGCTTGGGGTAATCAAAGGCCAGGGTTGAGAGCGCATCCATCACCCGGTAACTGCCCTTATGGCGCCCATAACGGGTTTCTACGCCAATAATGGAAACAATCATCTCGGCCGGCACGCCGTATTGTTTTTCCGCTCGCGCCAAGGTCTCGCGGTGCTGCTGCCAGAATTCCACGCCTTTGCGGGTACGATCAGGGGTTACAAAAATCTTGCGGTAGTCTTTCCAGGGTTTGGTTTTTTCCGCTGGACGGGCAATGGCATCCAAAATGGATTGCTTGCGCTCTGCCTGCTGCAACCAGGCATTGAGCTCGTCAGCCTTAAAACCATGCTCGGCGACCATCTCATCGACAAATGGCTTGGCCATGCTGTGACTGGAATAATCGGCGTAGGCTGTAGATGCCAGACCGACTTGAACGCTTAATGCCCCAACCAATACCTTAAAATATGTCCCGGCAGAGCGCCCCACATGTGTTAATCCTTTCAACATTCCTACCTCTTATTTTATTGGCGGGGTTTATCTTCACTGTTTCCCTACTAGAGCCTAAAGGCCCTATATGGTGACCCGCCTACGTTCCGTGCTAATGGCCATCAAGATACCAAACCCGGTCATCAAGGTCACGATGGATGTGCCACCGTGACTCACCAGGGGTAGTGGCACCCCCACTACAGGCAATAAACCCGATACCATGCCTATGTTAACAAACACATAGACAAAAAATGTGAAGGTAATACTCCCCGCTAGCAATCGGCTAAAACTATCCTGTGCTTGAGCGGCAATCCACAAGCCGCGGCCAATAATTAACACGTACAAGCTTAACAGTAACAAAACGCCCAGCAGGCCAAACTCTTCGGCCAGTACCGCAATAATAAAATCGGTATGACTTTCAGGCAGGAAATTGAGTTGCGACTGGGTGCCGTTTAACCAACCCTTGCCGTCAAAGCCACCGGAGCCAATGGCGGTTTTCGACTGAATAATATTCCACCCTGCCCCTAGCTTGTCAGCCTCTGGATTGAGCAAGGTCAAAATCCGCTGCTTTTGGTAGGCGTGAAGCACAAACTGCCAGATAGGCCAGGCGGCGGCCAGCAGCAACAACATAGCGCCGAGAATGTAACGCCAACGCAGACCGGCAAAAAACAATACCATCAGGCCCGATGAAGCCACCAACAGGGAGGTCCCCAAATCCGGTTGCTTCATAATCAGCAAGGTCGGCACTCCGATAATCACCAGGGTCCAAAACACATGCTTAAAGGATGGCGGTAAAATACGCTTAGCCAGGTAGGCTGCGACAGCAATAGGCATGGCCAATTTGAGGATCTCGGAGGGCTGGAAGCGAAACCCACCCAGGCTCAACCAGCGCTGTGCACCTTTAGCCCCCACGCCAAAAAAGATCACCATAATCAGCAGAAACACGCCGCCACAGTAGGCCCAGGGAGCCCAGCGCTCAAACACCTGCAGCTTGATTTGCGCAGTAACAAACATGGCACCATAGGCGATAATAAAGAATGCCCCTTGGCGCTTGAGGTAGTGCCCCTCCTGACCACTGGCGCTATAGAGCACCACAATACCGTAGGCGGTCAGCAACATCAGTGACAATAACAGCGGAATATCGATATGGTGACGCTGCCAAAAACTGATGGGCTTGCGCAGGTCGTGACTGGCTTCCGGCATACGCCGCAAAAAATCACCGGCCATATCAGCTGTCCTCTCCTGTGTATTGGCCTGCACGACGTCGTAACTGACCGTTGGGCTCAACGGCCGTATCGAATGCATCCTCAATAGCGGCCGTGCCAGCCTTCACCGCCTCGGCCTGCAAGTAGGCATCAAACACTTTACGGGCGATTTTGGCTGCATTGGAACTCTTTTCACCATTTTCCACTATCACCGCCACAGCAATTTTCGGGTCATTCGCCGGAGCAAAGGCGACAAATAGCGCGTGGTCACGCTGGCGCTCTTCCAGCGCTTCGGAGTCATACTCTTCTCCCTGAGCAATACCCACCACCTGAGCGGTACCGGTCTTGCCGGCAATCTTGTAATCCATGCCATAGCGAATACTTTGTGCGGTTCCGCGCTGACTGTGCACCACGGCTTGCATCGCATCAAATATCTGCCGCCAGTGGCCTTCAGCAACATCCACACCGTCAACCACCGCCGGGGCAACGGCCTCATCGTTTACCTGAGCAACCAGTTGCGGTTGCATCTGCTTACCCTGGTTAGCAAGGGTGGAGGTCATCACCGCCAGCTGCATAGGCGTGGTCAAGACATCTCCCTGACCCAGCCCCACATTCAAGCTATCACCGGGAAACCAGGGTAAACCACGCACGCGGCGCTTCCAGTCTCGCGACGGCCAAATACCCCCGCGCTCACTGGGGACATCAACGCCGGTTTTTTCTCCCAAACCAAAATGCGAGCCGAAATTGTGGATATTGTCGATGCCCATACGGAACGCTAAGTCGTAATAATAGGTATCGCAGGACTCCACCACCGCCTGTTTAAGCTTGATACGATTGCCGTGGCCTTTACGTTTCCAATCACGGTACAAACGCTCTTCACCTTCGAGCTGGTAATAACCGGGGTCCTTCACACTGTAGTTGGCATCGATGTAGTTGTAGTGCAGGCCTGCCAGTCCCAGCATAGGTTTGATGGTTGAACCCGGTGGGTACTGCCCCTGTATGGAGCGGTTAAACAAAGGCAGGTCCAATGACTCATTCAGGGCACGATAATCCTTGAAAGAAATTCCGGTCACAAACAGGTTGGGGTTGTAACTGGGTGTACTGACCATGGCCAAGACTCCGCCATTATTCACATCCAGCGCCACTACCGAGCCGCGGCGCTCCCCCAGGGCATCATAGGCAACCTGTTGCAGCAAGCTGTCAAAGTGCAGGGTTAAATTAGCACCGGGCACCGGGTCTGTGCGCTCCAATACACGCAGTACGCGCCCACGGGCATTGGTTTCAACATTCTGGTAACCCACATCGCCCAATAGCTGATCTTCGTAATACTTCTCTAAGCCAATCTTACCGATGGTATGGGTGCCGCTGTAACGACGGTACTGCTCTTCGTCGAAGCCGCCGAGCTCACGATCATTAATGCGTCCAACGTAACCGACACTGTGCGCGGTCAGCTCTCCCAGCGGGTAATGACGCACCAGTTCAGCTTTGACCTCAACACCGGAGAGGCGGTATTCGTTCACCGCCAAGCGGGCAATTTCCGGCTCACTCAGACGATAGCGCAGGGGCACGGCTTCAAACGGACGTCGGCGCTGCTGTAAACGCTTGTGAAACTTTTCCAGCTCTTCGTCTTTAAATTCAATTAAGTCATCGAGGATGATGAGCGTCTGCTCCAGGTCTTTGACCCGCTCTTTAATAATGGTGAGGGTATAACTGGGGCGGTTATCGGCCAGCAAGACGCCATTGCGGTCGTAAATCAGGCCGCGTGTTGGTGGAATCGGCTGAACCTGCACGCGATTACTGTCAGAGCGTGTCACATAATCGCGGTAATTCACCACCTGCAAATTATAAAAACGGGCCAGCAGTATCCCCAGTAAACAGACAATGGCAATGACGACCACAATTAAGCGGCGAGTAAAAATTCTCGCTTCACTAAAATGGTCCTTAATGTGTTCGTAGTCTGCCATTAATCCTGGGCGGTGCTATCCAAGTATTGTCTTAAGAGATAACCCTTAAAAGGGCTTGTTATTGTTGTTATGCAAAACCGTGATTGTGCCGCATTTTGTGCAGCGGTGCGACTCTGTGGCTAAGGAGGTGCCTGCTTTCAGGCTTATTTATGGTAAGGATGATTATTGAGAATGGTCCAAGCGCGATAAAGCTGCTCAATAACCACAATGCGAACCAGGGGATGGGGCAACGTCAGTGCCGATAACGACCACTTGGCATCGGCGCGAGCCAGGCACGCTGGAGCCAAACCATCGGGCCCACCAATCAGCAAACTGTAATTGCCACCTTCCATGCGCCAGTCCGCCAGATTCTCGGCTAACTTTTCGGTGCTCCAGGGTTTACCTTTTACATCCAACGCGATGACCTTATCGCCGGCCGGGATAGCAGCCAACATCTGCTCGCCTTCTTTGGTCATCGCTTTTTCGATACTGGCATTTTTGCCCCGCGCGCCCAACGGCAACTCCACCACTTCAACGGTGAAATCCCTCGGCAGACGCTTGGCATATTCCTGATAGCCGGTTTCAACCCAGGCGGGCATTTTGGTGCCTACGGCAATGATTCGAGTGCGCATGTTATACGGTCAGTACCGAAGGGTTAGTCTTGAGGCTCTTGCTCATCACTTTCGTGACGGTTGGCCGGCTCCATACTCCAGAGTTTTTCCAGATCATAGAAGCTGCGGGTTTGCGGCAACATCGCGTGTAACACCACATCACCATAGTCGACCAGCACCCACTCGCCGGACTCCATGCCCTCAACACCGATGGGACGCAGATCGAGTTTTTTAGCTTCCTCGATCACATTATCGGCCAGGGATTTCACATGACGGTTGGAGGTACCGGTAACAATCACCAGGGTGTCCATCACATCGGATAATTCAGTCACATCGATACGAACGATTTCCTGACCTTTAACATCTTCCAGGGCATCAACAACAACCTGGCTTAACTCTTGTGTGCTTTTTGACATACAAATCTCTTGCTTAAAACGTACGTAATTCGGTTTTACTCAGTCGGTAAACGGTAAAGTTGTTTACGCTGAATATAGGCCCAAACGCTATCGGGCAATAAAAACTGTGGCGATTCACCGGCACTGATTTGGCGACGAATCTCGGTTGCCGAAATAGGCAGTAAACTCATTTGCTGGATAACCACAGAGCCCTGGGGCGAGCTATAAAGCTTATCCACAGACGCTTGATGTTGACGAAGAAAGTCAGCCAAGTCCCCCTGCTCCGGCAAATGCCAACCGGGCCTTGCCACCACCAGCAGATGCGCAAAATCCGTCAGCTCCCGCCAGCGATACCAGCTGTCGAGATTCACTAACGAGTCCATCCCCATCGCCAAGATTAGCGAGACGTCTGGGCCGACTTCGCGACGCACCTCCGTCAGGGTATCCACCATATAGGAAGGCGCATCACGCTCCATCTCTCGACGATCGATACTTAACTGCGGGCAATCAGCTGTCGCCAGCTCCACCATGGCGGCACGATCTTCACTGTTACAGCCAAGGGTATTCTTGTGCGGCGGGCGATGGCTGGGCATTAAACGCATATCATCGAGCTGGAGCTGCTCAGTCAGCTCCAGCGCCATACGCAGATGACCGTTATGGACCGGATCAAAGGTACCGCCGAACAGCGCCAAAGTCCCTAAACGTTGAACCATAACGCTAGCTTCTGGCACTGGAATTACTGCCGCGGCTATTACTGACGAATATGGCCATCGCCCAACACAATCCACTTCTGCGAGGTCAAACCTTCCAACCCCACAGGACCGCGAGCATGGATTTTATCGGTAGAAATACCAATCTCCGCGCCCAAACCATACTCAAAGCCATCGGCAAAACGGGTAGAGGCGTTAATCATCACCGAACTGGAATCCACCTCGGCGATAAAACGACGACCGCGGCTGTAATCTTCTGTCACAATCGACTCGGTATGGGCCGAGCTGTACTGGCGAATATGATCCATAGCGGCATCCATATCGGCAACCACACGGATAGACAGTACAGGGGCCAGATACTCGGTCGCCCAGTCTTCATCGTTGGCAACAGCGGCATCGATAATATCGCGGGTTTTCTCACAACCACGCAGCTCTACACCCTTGTCGCGATAGGCATCAGCCAGACGCGGCAGAATCTCTGCGGCAACCGCTTCGGCAACCAACAGGGTCTCCATGGCATTGCACACACCGTAGCGATGGGTTTTGGCATTGAGCGCAATATTAAAGGCTTTTTCCAAATCGGCCTTGTCATCGATATAAACATGGCAGATACCGTCCAGGTGTTTGATCACGGCCACCTTGGCATCATTGGAGATACGCTCGATCAGGCTTTTGCCACCACGGGGCACAATCACATCGACGTAATCTTCCATGGAAATCAGCTCACCCACGGCTGCACGATCTGTGGTTTCCACCACTTGAACACAGGCTTCAGGTAAACCGGCTGCTTTCAGACCGCTTTTAATACACTCGGCAATGGCCTTATTGGAATTAATCGCCTCACTGCCACCGCGCAGAATCGTGGCATTACCGGACTTCAAGCACAGGCTGGCCGCATCAATGGTCACATTGGGGCGCGACTCGTAAATAATGCCAATCACACCGAGAGGCACACGCATCTTGCCCACCTGAATACCACTGGGGCGATAGCTTAGATCGGTAATTTCACCACAGGGATCAGGCAGAGCCGCTACCTGACGCAGACCATCGATCATGCCGTCGATCACCTTGGGGCTTAATTCCAGACGATCCAACAAGGCAGCATCAAGGCCATTGGCACGGCCATTTTCCATATCGATGGCATTGGCAGCCGCCAGCGCCTCACGATTGGCTTCCAGCGCATCGGCGGTGGCCAGTAATGCTTGGTTCTTTTCCCCGGTGGTCGCCGCCACAATACGGCGACTGGCATCGCGAGCCTGCTGGCCCAGGGTGGCCATATACTCTTTTACATTCATGTACTTGGTGATCTTTTTTTGTCGATAGCAACAGAGTGGCCCAAAGGGCCAAAAAGCGCATTATACCTGCTTTGGCAGGCATAGTGGGGGGAATAGCAGAGAGATTTACCCGGTCGCCAATTTACTCTGAAGATAGGCGAGCGACCCTTTCGGCAATATGCTCCAGGCGCATATAGGGATCTTGCAGCTCCCACAGGGCCATCTTGTCTGGCAGGCTCAATGGCAACAATTGACTTAACTGCCAGCCCAACTGACTGGCATTGGTGGCTGGTGCCAGGTGAAGTTGCGCCACCGCAGGGTGCTCCTTGAGCTGATCCAGCAACTGCAGCAAACCGTCATATTCTGCGCTCATCGCCGCAAACGCCTCACTGTCCTCATGCTCGTCGGCCAACCACTCGACATTTGCGGTCAGTAATTGATCGGTTTGCACCTCCGACTGCTGCACCCGAAAACGCCGCCGCCCCTCGATTTGTACAACCAGCAAACCACCGGGCTTCTGGCTCCAATCGACAATTACCGCTTCGGTGCCAACGGGAAAAATCAGCGGTGCCTGCCCCACCTCGCGCCCCTCGCGAATTTGCACCACACCGAACCCTGCCTCCTGCTTAAGCTGGGCGCTGATCATGGTCAGGTAGCGTGGTTCGAAGATCTGCAGGGCCATCAACTGGCCAGGCAAGAGTAATTGCGACAGAGGGAATAAGGGCAACATCATCATAGTCCCAGCTTATCAGATTCCATCATTTGTGAAATAGCGCACATTGAGGGCAGGCCCTGCTTCAGCTTGGATTCAGACACTCAGGAGTAGGCTGGACTCATCATCAGCGATGTCATCCCACAGGGAGCATCGTAAAGGACATCTGTTTAGGAGAAGAACGATGAAAACCAGTCAACTGATTATTGCTACAACCGCGGCTATTGCACTGAGCCAGTCAGCCCTGGCCAGTAATATTGATTATGCTCGCGTCATTGACGCCGAGCCCGTATACAAAACCATTAAACACCGAGACCCCATACAGCAGTGCTGGATGGAAACCGTCTATCGACCAGCGGCCAAACCACGACATCACGCCAAACACCACAACCGTCATAACAAAAGCTACACCCCCACCATTATCGGTGGTTTATTGGGTGGCGCTTTGGGTAACGAAGTGGGGAATAACAAAAGCGCCAAAAAAGTTGGTGCGGTAGCAGGAGCTGTACTGGGAGCCTCGCTGGCCAACGATTATGTCAGCTGGCGCAAGGGTAAAGAACACCCCCATTACAATGATTACCATCATTCCAACTACCGGGAGAGCTACCAGGAAGAACGCTGCGAGACCGAGTATGAAGTCCGTTACGAAGAACGTTTGATAGGCTATGATGTTACCTATCAATATAACGGTGAGCGGTATCATACACGTACGCGCAAACATCCCGGCAAGCGCCTGAAAGTCGCCGTGGATGTGACACCGGTAGAATAACTCTGACACGAGAATGACTTAATCATGAGTTTCACACGCCCATCCCTGTTGATCAGTCTGCTGTTAGCCCTGAGCCCGGTTGCCGCCATCGCGGAACAACCCTCAGGTCTAACCTATGAAACCTGCCTAATAATTGCGCAACAGGGACAACTCTCCGCCCAACAAGCTGCTGATATTGCCCAAAAGCAGTACGGTGGTCGCGTGCTGAAAATCAAACCTGACGGCAAAGTCTACCGTATCAAATTGCTGCTGGATTCCGGTCGAGTGATTCAAGTCACGGTAGACGCCTACAGCGGTCAGCTCGGCAAAAGCTAAACAGCAACACCTAAAATAAAAAGGAAGCCTAACGTGGGTGCACGTATTTTAATTGTTGAAGACGAACTCAATTTACAACAACAATTGCAAACTCAACTGCAAGAACAGGATTACCAAATCACCACCGCCAGTGACGGCCGTGAAGGCCTTTACCAAGCCGAAGAATATGAATACGAGATGGCCATTATTGATCTCGGCCTGCCCCATATCAACGGTATCGACCTGATCAAAAAACTGCGGGCACAAGGCAAACAGTTACCCATTTTAATTCTGACTGCCCGCGGCGACTGGCAAGACAAAGTTGAAGGGCTGGAATCTGGCGCCGATGATTATCTGGTAAAACCTTTCCACCCCGAAGAGTTGGCCGCACGTGTCCACGCATTACTGCGCCGCGCCGCTGGCCAAGCCGATAGCTGCTGGCACTTTGGCGCCATCACCGTGGAAGTGGATAAGAAACGTGTCCTGCTTGAGGATGCTCCACTGGAGCTAACAAGCTTTGAATATAACACCCTGGAATACCTTATTCGCAATGCTGGCCAGGTGATTTCAAAAAGCAAACTTACCGAATACCTTTACGAACAGGACTTCGATCGCGACAGTAATGTAATTGAAGTGTTTATCGCCCGTCTGCGTAAAAAGCTCGATCCGGATGGTAGCCTCAAACCTATTACAACCGTGCGTGGTCAGGGTTACCGTTTTACCTTAACACCTGACAATCAGTAAATGCGACCAATGCCAAGCTGATGAAAAAACCGCAACTGCATTCACTGGCCGCTCGCCTGCTGGTGGCCAGCTTTATTATTCTGCCGCTGTTTGCCTTTATCAGTGGCGCAATGCTAGACCGTGCTTTTCAACAAAACCTGCGTGTTAGCGAAGCGGAAAAGTTGCGAACCCAACTTTATATTCTCCTTGGTGCGTCAGAGTGGCTGGACGATAATCTCTGGCTGCCCGAACAACTCGCTGAACCCCGCTTTGCAGCCATCGACTCCGGACTTTATGCCTGGGTTACCAACAACAGCGGCGACATACTCTGGCAATCACCCTCGAGCAAACTGGTCAACTTTGACCAGACGCAGACCAACCCATTACTCAGCACCGGCCGCGAGCAATTTCGCGATCTTAAACGCAACACCGAAAAGTATTTTTACTACCACTACGACCTGATTTGGGAAACCGATGGCGGCTCCGATATCCCCCTGCGTTATACCCTGTGGCAGGACAAAAGCAGCTATCTAGCCAGCCTGAAACGTTACCGCACTCTGCTGTGGGAATGGTTAGGCGCGCTAACCTTATTTTTATTGATCAGCCTTATCCTGATTATGCGCTGGGGCCTGGCCCCCTTAAAAAAACTGGCCAAAGATTTACAGAGCATTGAAGCCGGTCAACAGGATCAACTGCCAGGCCACTATCCCGATGAAATCCAACCGGTAACCGACAGTTTAAATCAGTTACTGAAGAGCGAACGTCAGCAGCGCGATCGCTACCGCAATACCCTGGGGGATTTAGCCCACAGCCTAAAAACCCCGCTGGCGGTCGTACGCGGTAGCCTGCCACAATTGCAGCAACAACCGGAACTCAAACAACAACTCGACGAACAAGTAGAGCGCATGGACTCGATTGTTCGCCACCAACTACAAAGGGCCGTGCAACACAGCCAATCAAATTTTGCCCAGGACTCCATTCAAGTTGCCCCCATTGCCGAGCGCCTGCGCAATACTCTCAACAAGGTTTATCACGATAAGGATATTGAGTGCGATATCAATATTGCTGACAACACCCTGTTTTATGGCAGTGCTCAGGATTTAATGGAAGTCATGGGTAACCTGATGGAAAATGCATACAAATACGGCAATTCCAAAGTACAAATTAACAGCCAGATCGAAAATCAGCACTTACAAATTGCCATTGCAGATAATGGCCAGGGCATTGCGCCCGAACAGCGACAAACTATTTTGCAGCGTGGGCAGCGGGCGGATACTGCTACACCAGGTCAGGGCATTGGCCTGGCGGTAGCTGTGGATATTATCAGTAGCTACAACGGAGAGTTGAGTGTTGATCAGGCTGCTTTGGGTGGTGCGCTGTTTACCATTAATTTACCGTTGCCCTCCTAGATTTTCAGGTTGTGCCATCGCCCCGGTTTAGCCAAGGAGGGAGAACTCCTATTCCCGGCTGCAAGACTTGCCCTGGGGCGCTCGCACTGCGGAACTCGCAAAATGCGCTCAGACAGTCCTCGTCAACGCTCCCGCCCCAGGACAAGTCTTAAACGCAGCCTGACTGGTCATAGGAGCTCTCCCCCCTTGGCTAAACCTACCTTCAGTAAAATAAAAAAGATCAAAATTGGCACAGGGAAAGGAGGCAGTCGGTGGAGCTGCTCGTAGCAATCAGCCCATTGCTTAAGCGGCAGGAAAAAAGTCAGGGTAGTCGCGGAGGTTGTTTGAGCGAATGCGAGTTTACGTAGCGCTGACTTTTTTCCTGCCGCTTATGGGCGCGAAGAGCAGCTCCACCGACTGCCTCCGGATTTAAATCTACAATGTAACGACCATAAAAAAAGCAGCCATCTAGGCTGCTTTTTCGTTTCCAATGTAGCCGGTTAAATTAACGCACAATAGTATGGTTAAACACCATCACATCAGAATTCAAACCCGCAATCACACGGGAAGCTGTATTACCACGACGGGTACGACGCTTACCGGTTTGACCCAGGGTACCAATGATTACGATATCCGCTTCGATATCTTTGGCCACTTCAGCAACCACCTCATCGGTGTAACCTGAACGCACGTGAATCTTCTCGGCTGGCAGGCCGGTTTCATTGGCCAGCTTGCCACGATCAGGGTAGAGCATGGAATCGACGTAGGCATTTACCACATGGAAGTCGGCATTGTTGCGCTCCGCAACCAGACGACCACGCTCCAGTACACGGTCATTTAGTTCACGCTGATTCTCACGATCAGCCTGGAAGTTAACCGCAGCCAATACCACTTTACGCTCGGGCTTGGCGCCTGGGCGAACCAACAGCACCGGACAATCGGCGGTTTTCAGCAGATCCCATTTGGAGTCACTGAAGGTAAAACGACGGGCATTGCTAGGCTTGTGGACAGGCAGATAAATGGTATCTGCGCCAAAGTGACTGGCGGAACGCTGAATCGCCCACTGCCACTCGGAAGACCAGGACAGCTCGGCATCGGCTTCTACACCGGCAGCTTCAAGTGGCCCACGTACCTTTTCATCAAACCAAGCAGTGTCGCGGAACAGGTTGTCGTTATCTGCGCGTGTATCGACCGCCTCATGATCTACCGCGATAAACACACGGATTTTAGGTTTCACTTCACGCTGACTGGCGGTAATTAACGCTCGCTCCAGTGCTACGTGTTCATCATCATTGGGGTCTACAACTACAAAAAGCTTTTCCTGCTCGGCCATGGGTCACCTACTTATTGTTTCTTTGGCTCTTAGTGTATTTCCCCTGTATTTGTCAGGGGTCCTGTGCATAGTAGATAGAGTTATCTCATGCAGCAAGCGAATTGAAACATTTCAGGACAAAAGAGGTGTTGATCCATTTCAACTAAGTGGCTTTTATTGCCTTATTGGCCCTGAGTAGAAACAGAATCACCTTTAGGTAAGGTGTCTTCCTCCAGCCAGCGTAACAACTCGTAGGCCTCAGGATCACTGCGCCCGCAAACATCTACCGTGGCACTAAAGCGTAAACAGACCTCGGGGCGTTCCGGCAAGCCAAAAATCTGGCAACGGTTATGCGTATCAAGCTGAATACAGCGCTCACCCGCCGGTTTGCCATCGGGCATCCCCGGGATAGCAGACGATATTGACGGCACAACACAACAGGCACCGCAGCCAGGGCGACATTCCATAGAGAATATAGGGGTTAATCAAAAGAGAGGTCGCAGACTACCACATTCGGTGGTCTGGCTCATACTTGGCGTTTTCTATTGAACACTGTAGCGAGCGAGGATGTTATCAATCACTCCGGTTTGCTGCAGGGTGGCCAATCGCTGATTTACAAAGCGCTTAAAATTATCGCTGAAGGCATTATCCATCATAATCGTTACCGGTAAGGTTACACCCACAGGAAAACTTTCAAAGCGCTGCCAGGGCTCTCCCAGCTTTGCCCATAGGTAAGAAACCCGGTCAGGGTTGCCAAGGTAAAAATCACCCCGTCCCCGCTGCAATAGCTCCAGGGCGTGAAACTGATCCTGAGCACCTATGATTTCGGCACCCTGAGCTATCAACTGTTTTTTCACCCCTGAGTATTGAAAACCGCTGATCACCACCACCCGTTTTCCATACCAGGAAACAGGCGGCGATAGCGCTGCGGTTTGTGCCTGGTCGCGATAACCGATTAACGCGTAGCGGTAATGAAACAGGTCAACTTCAGCCAAGTATTGATTGTCATCTGGCGCCGCCTGGGTCCAACTGCGAAAGCCATAGGTTACCCAATAATTAAGCTTGCCTTCATAAATAAAGCGCTTAACCCGTTTAACGGGAATGGCCTGAGGATCCAGCTCGAAACTGGATCCTTCGAAAACCGCATTAAGAATATCGGTGATAATGCCACTGCCCTCTTCGACAGGCACTATATATTGATAGGGCTGCCCAGCAGAGCCATTAATCAGATAGGTAATTTTGGCAGGATCAATAATTGGCCCGGCCGGACCAGCCTTGGCCCAGCAACACCAAAGCAATAGCAGGCCTGCCCTGCAGGATAACCTCAGGAAGCCTTTCACTTTACACTCGCGGTGGCATAGACCAGCAGCACGTCCAGATAACCTCAATACAACCTAATTTGAGATGGTAACGTTAACGGTAGACAGGTTATTGAACAAGATCAATATGGCATAAATATGACATGACTATTGTTTGCCTGGCTTAACCACACAAACTCAAGGGGATTTACCGTATCTAATGTGCCGCCACCTCGGAAAGGTCTGTAACTATATCAGCACGACATACACCCCAATCACAAAATACTTTCAGGCTTTTACTGTCAGGGCAGCCTTCAGCGATATAGGTTTCTTCTTTGTAAATCTGATGTACCAGGGCAATATCGCGACCACACCCCGCCCGCATTGACATCTGCTCAACCTTGAATTGATATTTCCCCAAGGGTTTGGGTGCCGCCAAGCGCCGCTGTAACGCGAGATAATTTTCACTGTCAGGAGTGGTGTTTAGAGCCGCATAAAAATCTGTAGACCCAAACGCACTAACCATCGCGTTTACCAGTTCAGTCATGGATTCCCTGGCAGCGATGTTATAGCCGTCGATATAATTCAGGGTAAAACCACTCCCAGAGAAAGTTTCAGCCCAAAGCTTATCTCCCGTTGGACTTTCGAGCACCAAAGTAACTTCAAGGCCTCCCCAAGTTGGTACCACTAAAGGGGCAAACCAGGTGTAGTTATTAAACCCGACATCCTCTACGTAAGCTTTAATGATGGGTAACTGTTTACTGTCGCGCGTTCCGCGTACTTTGGTGTGATAACCGGCAGCTTGAAGTGCAGTGTGAATAGTATCCATGAGCTGGCGACTCTCATCACCCTCGATATCGACACCCACCACAGGAATATAAAACAGTGTAAAACGCCCCCAACCAACGCGCTCACTGGAAAATCCCTGGGCGTAGCGATCGACAGTAATAGCACCTTCACGGGGAGAGTTTGTGCTGGCGATTTCGTCGTGCTGTAATCCATGAATAGAACAGGCACTTAGCCCTAATGCACATAGGGCAGTAAAAAGCTTCATTCCTCGAAGAAACATCTCAATAATCCCTTACAACTTCTATTAGAAACTAGCCTGCCGACTGTACCGATTTCAGCAATAGAAATATAGAAAAAACTAAATTTTCTCTATGAACTCAAGGAAATTGATTAAAACAAGAACAAAAACAAACGCAACTGACGTGCTACAAAAACAGAATGGAAAGTATCTGAAAAACTTAACCAACAACTTCAGTTAAGTTTTTCAGAAAAATAAATGCACAGGCGATTATGCCGCCTGCGCAAGGCGGTGGTCATCGACTTGGGGCTTTCCCAAAGGTTTGACCAGCAGAATAAGTTTCGGCAGCAGGGTCATTGACCCCAGGATAGCGGCAAACATCGCAAAGGCGGTCAGCAAACCAAAGTAGATTGATGGAATAAATTCCGACAGCGCCAGGATGGAGAAGCCGACGATAATGGTAATCGAGGTATAGAACATTGCCCGGCCTATAGAGGCATGTGAGCGGTGCATGGAAGCCACATAATCACCATCGATGGCAAATTCACGCTTAAAGCGATGCAGGTAGTGAATCGCATGGTCAACGCCCACCCCAACGGTTACGGCAGCAATGGTAATCGTCATCATATCCAGCGGTACACCGGCCAGCCCCATGCCCCCCAGTACAACACCGGCAGCTAGCAGGTTGGGAATAATGGCAATCAGGGCAATAGAGACCGAGCGGAACAACACCATAAACATGCCCATAATGCCGAGGAAAACAGCACCCAAGGTCACAATCTGGGATTTAAACAGGCTTTGCAGCATGTTGTTATACAGCACCAAAATACCCGAGAAATGGATTTGCTCAGGCTTAAAGCCCACCTCGTTGATGGCGTAGTCACGGATCTTATCAATCAATTCCATACGGCGCAGATTCGGATCGGTTTCTTTAGCACGCAATGAGACCCGCACCTGGTTAGCCTCTTCAGACAGATAAGGAGCAACCAAAACACTTTCGATTTCTTCTGGCAGAGAACGCTTTAACACCGCCAACTCAAAATCGTTCAGGCGTGCACCGTTAACATCGGTAGCCACCTTGTAGGCCGTGGCCAATGATTGCACCTTGCCCACTTCTGGCAGGCTTTCCAGATAATCGTGCAGCATCTCAATTTCTTCCAGGCCAGCCACGGTAAACCAGTAACTGTTGGCAGGCTGGGCTTCCGGGTTTTGCTCGGAGAAGGGATCGGCTTCTGCAAACGGATCTGCTTCCGCAAAAGGATCTGGTTCTTCAAACGGATCCGGCTCATCGAATGGATCGGCCTCGGCAAACGGATCATCCTCAACACCGCCTTCCTGGGCGAACAACAGGGGATCTTCACTGTTATCCACATCCAGAACAATATCCAGCGTGGTGGTACCACCCAGATTTTGATCGATAACCGACATGCCCTGATAAATTTCAGTCGACTCATGGAAGTAATCAATAAAACGGTTTTCCACTTCCAGCTTGCTCATGCCGTAGACACTGACACATGCAACAACGACACTAACCCAGAACACCACACTGCCATGATTCTCGGTAAAACGGGAAAACTTCAGGGTAATGGCTGCGGAGTTATCGCCTTCATCTTTGGCATCCCCCAATGGCCATACCATCAGACCTGCAGGCAGGAGAACAAATGCCAGCACCAAGGCTACCGCCAAACCGATGGTCATCATCCAGCCGAAATCAATAACCGGGCGGATATCACTGACAACCAGTGAGATAAAGGCCACCATGGTCGTCAATGCGGTATAGAGGCAAGGTCGGGCCATGACACTGACGGTTTCCCATACCAGTTGCTGCTTGGACCAACCTGGATTCTCGGCATGGAATTCACGGAAGCGCACCACCAGATGAATGGTGATCGCTAAAGAAATAATTAACAGTAACGCTACAAAGTTGGATGAGATTACCGTCAAGCGCCAATCGATCCAGCTGAGGAAGCCAAGCATCATTACCACGGCCATAATACAAGTGGCCAAGGGCAATAAGACAAAGCGCCACTGGCGGAAGATAATGGCCAGGGTGGCGATAATAAACAGGATAATGCCAGTGCCGAACACCACCAGATCACTGCGAATAAAATCGATCATATCGGCGGTGATCATGGTGCCGCCGCCAAGGAACAATTCGGCACGGTCTTGATAACTGGCAACAATGCTGCGGAATTCATCTACCCGCGCATGGCTTTCGACAGCAGCGGCGGTGCGATAATCCAGAAACTCTTTACTGACATTAGCCAGTTCGATTTCTTCTTCCGGACTTAAACCTTGATGGGTGCGTTTGTATCTTAGGCTGTCACGATGGCGCACCAGCTCAATATACTTTTCATCGATATCCAGATTTGCCAACAGGGCTGTGGTCTGGCCATCGGGGCCCAACAGCATATCGCGATAAATCGGGCTATTGAGAAATTCCTGTTTAGCCAGCGCACGATCAGTATCGTCCGTTAACAGGGTACGCGGGGTATCGGTAACTCCTGCCAGGGTAACTTGCGGGCTGTACAGCAGCGGTACATCCAGCATCGACATCACACTGGTAACACCATCAACGTGGGCCAGCTCGTCGCGCAGCTGAATCAGGGTTTCAATGGATTCGTCGGAAAATAGATCCACGTGAGGCTTGTAAGTCACTACCAGGAAATCACCGCTCTGGTAACGCTTTGTCATCTCACGGAAATAATCGAGATCGCTATCGTTCTCTAATGTTAGGGAATCTGCCGAAGCATCCAGCTTGAAATTTGGCAACCCCATTGCCAGCCCAACGGTGAGCAGCAATAACAAAGAGAGGGTAAGTTTGGGGCGCCCTATCACCCAGCCTTGGTATAGGTTAACGAGTCGTTCGAACATTGAAACTTTGCCTTGTACAGTAATTAATCAACGGTCCATGTTGCGGGGCTTTATTATCGTGAAGTTTCATCAATAATAAAACTGTCATAGATAAGAATACGAGTGAAATCAGGCTTTCGCCACGGTTGACTGATCAGTTTCTAGTCAGTTTCGATATGAGCTCCAGGCTGCTTACATCGCCACACACTAAATCAAAAAGCCGTAACTATTTATGTGGTGCGATCACTGTGGCCAAGGTCCCGTTCGGGACACAGCAGGTCACGAACACGCTGCTTTAATTCTTTGGCCTCCGGGAAGCCACCATCGCGCTTGCGCTCCCAAACCAGCTCATCATTTAACCAGATTTCAAACACACCGCCCGTACCTGGGCGCAGTGTAACCTCGCTTATCTCATCGGCGAAAGTGGTTAACAATTCCTGGGACAGCCAGTTGGCACGAAACATCCAGCGGCACAGATTGCAGTAATGAATAACCACACAGTGATCACCGGCTTGTGCTAACCGACTCATAAATCCCCTTCCACCTTCTACAGGTTATATTTATCGCCACGTATTCTACTCACAGAGCACTCGGGTGTCATTTACCTACCAAGGAATCGAATACTTCTCTGAACCAGTCCTGTAGTGGCCCAGCCCCCGATTCAAACAACACTATTGCGCCCATATTCAGCATCACGGCAAACAGCAGTACCAACAATAAAAACAGTAGCAGCTTCTTTTTTTCGTCTTCCGGTTTGGCGGCTGGACGCGGGCTGATCAGGCTGCGGGGATTCCATACCTGGGTCGGCATAGCATCGGTAAATTCGTCCAGCACGCTGCGCACTTGGGAAATTTTTTGCGGTCGCTGTTCGGGATCCTGTGCCAACATTTGTTGCAGCAATTTTTGCAGGCTTTCCGGCAAGCGTTTAAAAGCCCGTCCCATCTGTAACCGCCCGCCCCGCCAACGGGGCAACTCACCGACCAGCATCTGATAAAACAAAATACCGCAGGCGTAAATATCCAGGGCTTCGGTTTCAGGCTCATCAGGTAATTGATACCAGTTGCGCTTTAATTCGCCACCCTCACGAGAGCGCTCTATGGCCTCGCGCAGCCCGGCAGGCTGCTTGTCCTGGTAATGGGATGGCCAACCAAAATCCGCCAGTTTGACATTGCCCTGCTCGTCAAACAGCACATTGCTCGCACGCAGGTTGCCATGCACAATCTGGTGGCGATGGGCATAGGACAAACCCGCGCATACCTGTCGTCCCACACGCAAAAAATCATCCACATCAAAGGGACGCAGCAAGCGCTCCTGTAAACTGCCACCGGGCAAATAGTCCATCACCGTAATAAAAGCGCGATCACTTTTGGATACACCGTGCACTTTCACCAAATTGGGATGCTCCAACCCGGCCAAACGCTGACCGATGCGAAAACCCGGGTGCTGACCATTGGCTTTTTTGACCACCAAACGCCGCTGACTGCTGCGTTCAGCAAATAAATAAACCGCGCTGTAGGGGCTTTCACGCAGGACATCCAGCAAGGCAAAGGATTTTTTATCCACACTGGCCTTGGCACGCTGCGCCTGCTCAACATCCAAATGCGAACCGTGTAACAGCTCCAGCAAACGATCACAGACCAGCTCCGCCCGTGCGGGCCGCTTGGCGGGATCACGAGACAGGCACGCCATAATGAGCTGGTCGAGTTCAGGAGCCAAGCCGCTGGCATAATGAGAAGGTGGTAGCTTGCGCCCTTCGGGCAGTCGCCCGGTGAGCATCTCAAACAAGATCACCCCCAGGGAGTAGATATCACTGGCGGTTGTCGCCAGGCCTAACGAACGGCTTACTTCCGGCGCCATATAGGCCAGGGTACCCATCACTTCACTATCCTGGGACTGCTTTAAACTGGAGGTATCGCGGAAAAACTGGGCAATGCCAAAATCCAGCACTTTGACATGCAACTCATCACCAACAATCACATTGCCAGGCTTGATATCCCGGTGCACCACCCCGTTTTTGTGGGCATAGGCCAAAGCCTTGGCGATTTGTAGGCAGATCTCCAGCTTGCGTGGTGTGGGTAACTCTCCCTCGCGCATCATCATGGCCAAATCGACGCCATTGATATATTCCATGACAAAGAATGGCTGCTGATCTTCGGTGACACCACGATCAATCACCTGAATAATATTGGGGTGGTTGAGACGGGCAATAATCAGGGATTCGCGATCAAAGGCTTCGCGCACCTGCTCGTGCTCGAGCATATGCGGGTTCAGCAGTTTAATCGCCACCGTGCGCGACAACGACAATTGCCGCCCCTGGTAGACGGTGGCCATACCGCCTTCACCCAGCTTGTCACCGATCTCATAGCCCGGCAGCTGCAATGTCACATCCTGATCCTCTAAGGCATTCCCCGAGGTATTGGCACCCAATTCAACCATCTATGGTCCTTGTCATTACTTTTTGTTCCCAGCACCAGTCTACACTCATTAGATATCCCTTTGACCGTAGTGTAAATCGGCTTCTTTTTGTATACTTTAGTGCTAACCCTATGATTTCACCGGATTAAATTGATCAACTAATGCTCAAGATCCAGTTTAAGGACAAACACCGCGATCCCATTTGGGTGGTGGAAAAACGTTATACCATCGGTAGTGCGCCCGACAATCATCTGGTTATTGACGATAACAGCGTCTCTTCTCTGCACGCGCGTCTAATCACCCAGGACAATAAACTGTTCCTCAAAGATAACAATAGCGCCAATGGCTGCTTTGTAAACGATCAGCGAGTCACGCAAAAACAACTGCTCCCCGGCGATGAAATCCGCATTGGTAATGTCAGCCTCGATATTCTCGATCCACGCGAATCCATTACCCAGGCCGCGCTTACCGATGAGCAGGTTGCAGCCAACGCCAAGTGGGCCCTGGTCGCCGACAGCAGCTGGCTGGCCGGGCAAGAGTTTTTGATACCCAGCAAACCCGCCATCATTGGTCGCGGCAGCCAGTGTGATATCACCTTGCCGGGTACTCACCTGTCACGCCAACACGCTGAAATTACCATCAAGGGCAAAAACCTGCTGGTAAAAGATCTGGCTAGCGCCAACGGCACCTATATCAATGATGAGCGCGTCAACGAAGGCTTGGCGAGTCCCGGCGACCGCCTGCGTTTCGACGTCTACAGCTTCCGCCTGATAGGCCCGGATAACGACCCCAACCGCACCCGCGTACGTCGTCCACGCAAAGCCAGCCTGACCCCGGTTGAACGCAAAACCGTTGAAGATACACCCAAGCAATGGAAAACCCGTCCCACATCACCGGGCAACCGTATTGAGCCGGAAAAATCCACAGGCTCCAAGATCATCGCTGGCTTCAGTTTGCTGTTGGGCCTGACGGTGATCGCGATGGTGCTGTATATCGTACTTGGCGCCAAGTAACTCCCTACAGCCCCTCTACAAGCCTTCTATAGACCCTCACAGGATATGCCTATGCGCGGTGTTATTCTCGATAGCGATACGCTGGCCCCAGCCGACCTCGACCTGCAATCGCTCTACAACAGTCTCGATAATAGCCTTGATGACTGGCAAACCTATGCCACGACCCAGCCAGAGCAAACGCTGGCGCGCATTCAAGGCGCCGAGGTGGTAGTGACCAACAAAGTCGTGATTGATCGCCAGATGCTGGAACAGTCCCCATCACTGAAGCTGATTTGCATTGCCGCTACTGGCACCAATAATGTCGACCTTCAGGCGGCAGCCGATTACAAGGTCACAGTCACCAATGTCGCCGGTTATGGTGTTGGCTCTGTTGCTCAGCACACACTGGCACTTATGCTGGCCCTGGCCACCAAACTGCCCCAATACCACAATGCCTGCCAATCGGGTCAGTGGTCACAGAGCCCGTTTTTTTGCATGCTCGACCACCCGATTATTGAACTGGCAGACAAAACCCTCGGTATCGTAGGTTACGGCGCCATCGGCCAGGCTGTCGCCAAACTGGCTGAAGCTATTGGTATGCGGGTCATTATCAGCGCCCGCCCAGGCTCGCATGAATGCCCAAGTGATCGCCTGCCTTTGGCAGAGGTATTATCACAAGCCGATATACTGAGTCTGCACTGCCCCCTTACACCGGCTACAGATCAGTTCATCAATCACCACACCTTGCAGCAACTCAAACCCGGCAGTCTGTTAATCAATACAGCCCGCGGCGGCCTGATCGATGAAGCGGCACTAGTGGCGGCATTGAAATCCGGTCAGTTAGGTGGTGCCGCTCTCGACAGCATCAGTGTGGAGCCGCCACCAGCAGATCACCCTCTGCTCGCCGCAGATATTCCCAACCTTATCCTCACCCCCCATTGTGCCTGGGGCAGCCAAAAAGCCCGCCAGACTCTGGTGAATGAAGTGGCACTGAATATCCAGGCTTTTCGGCGTGGCGAAGCCAGGAATCTGGTTCGGGCAGATTAATCAGAATCCGCTTTCCCCTTGAGAGCGCTAAGAATATCGACAGGTAACGGGAAGACAATGGTTGAGCTTTTATCACTGGCAAGCTCAACCAGGGTTTGCATATAACGCAACTGCATGGCCTCAGACTGTTTAGCCAGAACACTGGCAGCAGACAGTAACTTTTCCGATGCCTCAAATTCACCCAGCGCGTGAATCACTTTGGCACGCCTTTCCCGCTCAGCTTCCGCCTGTTTGGCAATCGCCCGAATCATCGACTCGTCCAGATCGACATGTTTGATTTCAACATTGGCGACCTTGATCCCCCAGGCATCAGTCTGTTTGTCGAGAATCACCTGGATATCGGCGTTAAGGCGATCCCGCTCGGCAAGCATGTCATCCAGCTCGTGTTGCCCCAGTACCGAGCGCAGGGTTGTCTGCGACAACTGGCTGGTCGCTTCCAGAAAGTTTTCGACCTGGATAATAGCCCGCTCCGGATCAATCACACGAAAGTAGATCACCGCATTGACCTTGACGGAAACATTATCCCGCGAAATAACATCCTGGGTGGGTACATCCATCACCACCGTGCGCAAATCCACCCGTACCATTTGCTGAATAATCGGGATCACAATAATCAAACCCGGCCCCTTCACTTTGTAAAAACGACCCAGGACAAAAATAACACCGCGCTCGTATTCGCGCAGGATGCGGAACATGGACAGCAGAAACAGCACCGCCAGGATAATCAGCGTGGTAAGAAAATAATCGAATCCCATGATCATGTGACGCTCCGTTTATTTCTCAGCAACTTTTTCAACGATTTTTTCAACAACAAGAGTCACGCCATCAACGCGGCAAACTCTGACCCAATCCCCAACCCGCAAGGATGAATCGCAACGTACTTGCCACAACTCTCCCTCTAGACGTACCAATACCTGCTCCGCAGTAACACTTTCCACCTGCGACTGGGCACCTTGCAAATGCGCTGCCCCCGAGACAACCGGCAACTGACGAGAGCGCACCAACATGCCCATCACCATGACCAGTAAACCGGCACTGGCAATGGCCACGGCGAACACCATCGGCAAAGCAATTTGGTAAGCAGGCAATTCGGTATCCATCAGCATAATCGAGCCGACGATAAACGCGATAACACCACCGAGCCCCAGGGCACCAAAACTCGGGGCAAAGGCCTCGGCGATCATCAGCAAGATACCCAAAAAGATCAGCCCTAAACCGGTATAACTGATAGGTAATATCTGGAAGGCATACAGCGCCAACAGCAGACACACAGCACCGACAATACCCGGCACCAACATACCCGGGTTTGAGAATTCAAAAATCAGCCCGTAGATTCCCATCAGCAATAAAATATAAGCCACATTAGGATTGGTAATCACCGACAGGAATTCACTGCGCCAGTCAGGCTCGTGACGATGGAGGGCAATATTCTCGGTCGACACAGTGACTTTTCCCTGCGGCATCACAATATCCTGGCCATTGAGCTGTGCCAGCAATTGCTCGATGTCCTCGGCAATAAAGTTGATCACCCCTTCGGTCAACGCCTGCTCGGAAGGTAAATTGGCCGCTTCGCGCACAGCTTTAATGGCCCACTGACTGTTACGCTTGCGCAGTTTTGCCAGTCCCTCAATATAAGCCGCCGCATCATTGAGAATTTTTTTCTGCATGGCATCAGGTTCTGGGGCCGGAGATACCTTACCCTCCTTATCGCGAGATTCCTCTTCAGGTATCGCAGGCAATTTGGGTGTGCCGATTTGCACTGGTGTTGCCGAACCTAAATTCGTCGCCGGTGCCATGGCCGCGATATGACAGGCATAAAGCAGATAAGTGCCAGCACTGGCGGCACGCGCACCAGCAGGGGAGACATAACCCACTACTGGCACATTGGAGGCCAGAATCGCCTTGATCATGTCGCGCATAGAAGGATCCAGCCCTCCGGGCGTATCTATCTGCAGTATAACCAGATGCGCGCGAGCTTCCTGAGCACGCTCCAGACCGCGAATCATATAGTCAGCTGTGGCGGGGCCAATGGCGCCTTTAATCGTGATCAACCAGGCCTGCTGCACCTCTGCACGCAAGTGAACAGACACAGAGCAGCAAAAGATAAACACTAATAGACACAAGCGCTTCATCGTCGATTCCTGTGTGGAAACAACTCTTAAGACGGAATCCTTTCAGTATAGCCAGAGCTGGCGTAAACAACCCGATTCATTAGGATGGCGTAAGTAAAGTTGATCTACGCCAATGTTACCTGTGAGATGTTTACCTAAACTGTTATTCAAGCTTCCCACACAATGACTGAGTCAATGCAAATAACCCTGCTCAACAGTAGCTTCGATCTGCTCATTGGCCTCGGCATATTCCTGTTAGGTATGCACCTGCTGGAAGGCGGCATACGTCAATTGAGTAGCAAACGCCTGAAACAGTGGCTGGCTTTTTCCACCGCATCACCTGTACGCAGCGCTGGTTTTGGCACCCTGATTACCGCCATCCTGCAAAGCAGCTCCATGGTGAGTCTGCTTGTATTGGCCTTTACCAGTGCGGGAATCATGCCGCTCTACAATGCTATTGGCATTTTGCTTGGCGCTAATGTTGGCACAACGGCCACCGGTTGGGTGGTGACTGCCATTGGTTTTAAACTCAACCTGGAAAGCCTGGCACTACCATTACTCGGCCTCAGTGCCTTTGGTTATGTCATTAGTAAACCACAAAGCCGTAGCAACGCTTTGTCAGCATTATTTCTGGGCCTGGGTTTACTGCTGTTTGGTCTCTCGCAAATGAAGGATGCGGTAGCACTGTTGCCGCAGAGTTTTGATCTGTCCCTGCTGCAGGACCACCAACCGTTTGTTTATCTGTTATTTGGTATATGCCTGACGGCACTGATTCAATCCAGCTCAGCCACCATGTTATTAACCCTTACCGCGCTGCACGCCAATATCGTGGATTTACCCGCAGCGGCAGCCATTGTCATTGGCGCAGATCTGGGTACCACCAGCACAACGGTATTGGGTAGCCTGGCTGGCAGTGCGGTAAAAAAACAGCTGGCGATGGCTCACTGCATGTTTAACCTGATTGTCGACCTGGCGGCATTTTTTATCTTGCTGCCTCTGTTGCCGCAACTGCTGGCAGTGTTCTCCCTTAGCGACCCACTGTTTAGCCTGGTGGCCTTCCACAGTTTATTTAATGTCCTTGGCCTGGCTGTGTTTATCCCGCTGATGCGACCCTATTCGGCCTGGATTGGCAGCTTCTTTAACGCAGACACACAGCAACCCCCATTCGATCAACTGGCACTTAAGCGTATCCCAGTAGAAGTACCGGAAGCAGCTCTGGCTGGACTGCTGGCAGCCACTGAAACACTGTGCCGGCAAGCGATGCAGCTTATCCTTGAACACTTTGGCTTAACCCTCAACAACCAACGCATCGAGCAGCAGGATGTTCTGGTCAAACCGTCACAAAGTCGCTACCAACAATTAAAAACCCTTGAATACCAAATACTTCAGTATGCACTGGAAGTACAACAACAAGCGCTGTCCCACAATCAGGCCAAACAACTGGAAAAAATTCAGCAAGCTAATCGAGCCCTGGTGTACGCCTGTAAAACACTGAATGATATCGACCGCGATCTGAGCCAGCTCTACGACAGTCACTCCCCCAATGACCAACAGCGATTTCGCAAACATCAAACATTTATCGAAGACCTGTACAGCGATCTGGTTAAGAGCTTAAGTTCAACAGATCACCAGCAAATACAGCGTACGCTTGAGCAGCTTGTAGCAAAAAACACGCAATACCAGCAGGAATGCGATAGAGAGGTGTATACAACTGCCTCACCCAGTGACAGCGAAATTTGGCTATCGACACAATTAAATTTGCAGCGCGAAATTCACCACGCCACATCCAATGCTATCTTGGCCATTGAATTACTCAAGCAGCTGCAACATATTCAGCAACAACTGCTGCATTCAAACGCTACACAAAAAACACTGATAAGTGGGTGACACCAATGTCCAGTTCAATACAGCTAAGCTTCTTTGGCGCCGCCGGCACCGTAACCGGTTCACGTTACCTACTGGACGATGGCGAAAATAAAGTACTGGTGGATTGTGGCTTGTTTCAGGGATACAAATTCTTGCGTGAACGCAATCGTCAACCTTTTCCCGTTCAGCCCAGCGATATTGACGGCATCTTCCTCACCCACGCTCACCTTGACCACAGTGGTTATATTCCAGCCCTGGTCGCCCAGGGTTTTAAAGGACCTATTTACTGCACCCAGGCAAGTTACGATTTGTGCAAGGTGTTATTGCTGGATTCCGCCCATATCCAGGAGGAAGAAGCCAACTTTAGAAACCGGCATCACCTCAGCAAGCATCACCCCGCCAAACCTTTGTACACTATCGCCCAGGCCGAATCTGCACTAGGACAGTTTCAACCAATATCCCCGGATAATAGCGGTAGAGTCCAGGCCAATATCGGCAATATCCTCACGGAGTTTCATCAAAATGGTCATATCCTGGGCTCCAGTTATTTAGACGTTACCATTAACAATCGTCACATTTTATTTAGCGGTGATCTTGGTCGGCCCCACGACCTGATTATGAAACCGCCCACGCCGCCAAGTTACTGTGATTACCTGGTGGTGGAATCAACCTATGGTGATCGCATTCACGATCAACGTGACCTGCAAGCCAATGTCAGTGATATTGCCCGCGAAACAATCAAGCGCGGTGGCAGCCTGCTGATCCCGGCCTTTGCAGTAGGGCGAGCACAATCCATGCTTTTTCTGTTACAACAGTTACGTCGCAGTGGCGAGATTCCCTATGTACCCATCTATCTCGACAGTCCCATGGCCATTAATGCCACAGAGATTATGCAGCGTCACCATCGCGAACACCGCCTGACCCACCAGCAGTGTCAGGAATTAAGCCGTGACATCTTTTTTCTGCGCACCGTCGAGCAATCCATGGCGCTCAACCATCAGAATGTGCCTGCAATTATTGTGTCTGCCAGCGGCATGGCGACCGGAGGACGAGTGCTGCATCACTTGCGTCGTATGCTGGGTGATTACCGCAATACGGTGATGTTTGCTGGCTATCAGGCTGGCGGCACACGCGGCGCCCGTCTAACCCAAGGCGCTCAACAAGTAAAAATTTTTGGCGAGTATTTTGGTGTGAAGGCGCGGATTGAACATCTCGACTTTCTCTCGGCCCACGCTGACTGCGATGAGATATTGCAGTGGCTGAGAAAATTGCCCGCACCGCCGAAGCACTGCTTTATCACCCATGGTGAAGCCGAGGCAGCCGATCTATTTCGGCAAAAGATACAAGATGAGCTGGGCTGGCCAGCAAGCACTCCGGAGATGGGCAGTTCGGCGATACTCGATTAAACAGTACTCAGGTTAAACAGTATCTAGGTTAAACAGCGCCTAGGCTAATACGGCCACGCTTTTGACTTGCGCATAAATCTGTTGGCCAACGCTTAATCCCAAAGCATCAACCGACTTGCGGGTAACTCGCGCTAACACAATGTCCTTGCCCCAGCGCAGCCTCAACAACAGCTGGGTAGCGGTGCTATCACTTTGCTGAATCGCATCAATTTCGACGGGCAATACATTTAAAATACTGCTGTCGGTTTGCCGCTTAAGGGTGACACTGATATCGCGCGCCAATAATCGCAGGCGTACCTGCCTGCCAATATCGACCGACTGACAGGCCACACTTAATTCACCCCCACTGCCGGCAAGCTGCATTAAACCGTATTCACCATCCACACCACTGACGGTAGCTTCGATTATGGCTTCAGCATTCTCACTGTGAGCCAGGGGTAAATCCAGTCGGGTCAGCATAGAGTTAATGGTATCCTGAGCCACCACCTCACCCTGGTGCATTAACAGCAGATGATCGGCGAGGCGAGCCACTTCATCGGTGGAATGACTGACATACAAGATCGGAATATTCAGCTCACTGTGCAGACGCTCCAGGTAAGGCAGAATTTCGCGCTTACTGCTGGCATCCAATGCTGATAAGGGTTCATCCATTAACAACAGCTGGGGTTGCGATAATAAAGCCCTACCGATAGCAACCCGCTGACGCTGGCCACCGGATAATGACTGAGGCCGTTTATCCAGCCATGACTCAATGCCCAGCCAGTTAACAACCTGATCAAATTCAAAAACCTGCTGCCGATCTGTAGCACGCTTTAAACCGTACTCCAGATTTTGTTTAACGGATAAATGAGGAAATAAACCCGGCTCTTGAAATACATAACCAATGCCGCGCTGATGAGTGGGGACATTTAGCTCTGGTTGTAACCAGTGTTGCTGATCAAAGCTAATGGTGCCCGTAACACCGGATTCCAAACCAGCAATGGCCCGCAACAAACTGGTTTTGCCACAACCTGAACGACCAAAAATCGCCGTAATACCAGAGGCGGGTAAACTGCAATTTACCTTAAGTTGAAAATCACCACGGGTTAATTGAATATCAATGGCCAGTGTGTTCATGACGCTGCCCGCAATCGAAAACGGCCGTTAACGCTGTACACCATCAACAACAGGGTAAAGGATAACACCAACAGCCCCCCAGCCAGGATATGCGCACGACCATAATCCATCGCTTCCACATGATCATAAATGGCGATAGACAACACCTGGGTTTCGCCGGGGATATTGCCACCAATCATCAATACGACACCAAACTCACCCACAGTATGGGCAAAGCCTAAAACGATAGCAGTTAAAAAACCCGGACGGGCCAGCGGCACTACGACGGAGAAAAATCGATCCAAAGGACGCGCGCCCAAGGTGGCTGCAACTTCCAGGGAACGCGGTTCAATAGCAGCAAAAGCCGATTGTAACGGCTGTACCACAAACGGTAACGAATAAAATACCGAGCCAATCACCAAGCCGGTAAAGGTAAACGCCAAGGGGCCCAAACCTAACGCACTCATCATCTGGCCAACTGGCCCCTGCGCACCTAACGCCAGTAATAAATAAAATCCCAAGACCGTCGGCGGCAGTATCAACGGCAAGGCAACCAGGGCTTCGACAATCACTTTTGCCCGACTGCGGGTTTGCGACAACCACCAAGCCAAAGGTGCACCGACCAACAACAAAATGACTGTCGTTAAAAAAGCCAGTTTCAGGGTTGTGGCCAACGCGGCCAGATCGTCGGGACTTAAATAGGTGCTTAGCAGCATAGGAATTTACGGTTCGTTATTCACCAATGTTCGCCAATGCGTAACCATTGTGTTGAATAATGGCTCTGGCTTCGGGGGATTGCAAATATTGCCAAACAGCCTGAGCTGGCGCATTGTCCTGAATCAACAGCGCCTGTTGCTCGATGGGTGTGTAACGCTCGGCAGGTACCTGCCACCACTGCGCCTCGGGTATTGCCATGGTTTTGACTTGCGACAGGGCCACCAAGCCCATATCGACATTACCCGAGCGAACATAGTGAAACGCCTGACTGACGTTTTCACCACGCACCAAACCTGCTTGCAGCTTTTGCCACAACCCCATCTGTTGTAATAGCTGCTGTGCCGCTAACCCATAGGGCGCCACACGAGGGTTAGCTAAAGCCAGACGCTGGTGAGAAAGTTGCTCCAAAGAGGTTTGGTCAACAGCCTGGGAAGCTTCCGGGTGCCATAACACCAGCTGACCAATCGCGTAAGTCACGGGAGGTTTGTTACCCACACCTTCACGAAATAAACGTTGCGGCCGCTCCGCATCGGCAGACAAAAACAGATCGTAGGGAGCGCCCTGACGGATCTGCGCATAGAACTTGCCACTGGACGCCGCACTTAACGCTAATTGATGCGGAGTTCTTGTTTGAAAATCCTGTGCTAACTGTTTAGCCGTCGCTAAGAAATTACTGGCAACCGCTACACGCACTTTATCAGCCCAGGCACTGTGAGTCAGGAATATCGCTGCCAGTAGCCCTATAAGCGTAACGCTGCGCATAGATTGATTAACCTTCCAGATACAGCGACTGTAACCTGCTCAGGTCACTTTCCTGTAAGAGTAAACCGCGCAACAAATAATCCCGGTGCGTTTTGTATTCGAGCTTTAACTCATCGAGAAAATTGGCGATATAACTTTCTTCCACAGTACAGTACGGGCGAATCACATCATCACTGATGCCGCTAATATCTTTGGCCTGCATCATATCGTGCACATAGCTGATAATCAGGTCGGTGGCACCGTGGGTTTGTGTCAGTAGATAATCCTCAATGATATCTTGCTCGCCAACATCCAACGCCATTAGCAGGGCTGCTGCCGCCAGACCGGTTCTATCTTTACCCGCCATACAGTGAAAAGCCAACACGGCACCATCACCAGCGACAACGTTTTGCATAAACTGGCTCAGACTCGGCTGCACATTTTTCACGGCTTGACGGTATAGATTATCCATCAGTCGGCGAGCGCCGTTAGCGGTCAACTCGCCAGCCGCCGCCATTTCTGTTAACTGCCCCATGCTGCCCAGGGTCATTTGATAATCACCGTACTGGGTCAGTGGTGGTAACTGGTTGGCAAATTGTTCCTGCTCAGGTTCGCGCCGAAAGTCGTGAACATAGGCCAGACCCAGTTCAGCCAATTGCTGCCGATCGGCTGCGGTCAGATTGGCCATATGACCACAGCGCAATAGTTTACGCCATGCCACGCGTTGACCATTGGTAGATTGATACCCACCCAGATCACGGAAATTAATACCGCCCTCTAAATCGAGAACACGGCTTGGGGAATTTACTTCGACATCCATCATTTAATAACTCTTCTTAGTTGAGGAGCTTACTCTCCCCAGCGTGGCATAATGGTCTGATCAATACCTAACTGATCCAAAATCCGCGCCACGACAAAATCGATTAAATCATTCATGCCCTGCGGTTTATGGTAAAAACCCGGGCTGGCTGGAATTACCACCGCGCCCATACGGGTTAGCTTCAGCATATTCTCCAGGTGAATTTCTGAATACGGCGCCTCACGGGGCACGACGATTAACTGGCGTCGCTCTTTTAGTGCTACATCCGCCGCCCGCTCAATTAAATTATTACTGGCACCACAGGCAATCGCCGACAAGGTACCCCCACTGGCCGGGCAAATCACCATAGAGGCAGGCGAACTGGAGCCGGAAGCCACCGGGGAAAACCAGTCTTCGCGATCCAGCAACACTAATTGCCCTTCGCGAGGTTGGAAATGTTGCTGCAAAAATGTCGTTTGCTCGGCAAAGCTTTGCGGCAGGGCGACATCTGTCTCGGTATTAATCACCACCTGTGCGGCACGGGAAATCATCAGGTACACCCGGCAATCGGCGGCCAGCAAACACTGCAATAAACGCAAGCTGTACTGGGCACCCGAAGCACCACTGATGCCTAAGGTAACGGATCGTGAAAAACTCTTCATGCCATAACCTCTTTTTCACGCTGCAGTCGTTCAATCAGTTTTTGATGTACGCCACCAAAACCACCGTTACTCATCACCACGATATGACAATTGGGTTCAATCAAGCCCAGGGTTTGGTCGATCAGCTCATCGATAGAGGCTACCAGCTTGGCGGCAACAGGGCTGTGGTTTACCACATCTTCCAGTGACCAATCGACATCCGTCGGCTGATACCAGAGCACATCGTCTGCCTGAATGCAGGACTGGGCCAAATGTTTTTTATGCACTCCCATACGCATGGTGTTTGATCGAGGTTCAATCAAGACAATAATTTTTTCTTTGCCAACATTGGCCCGCAGGCCTTCCAGTGTTGTGGTAATGGCGGTGGGGTGATGGGCAAAATCATCGTATACCTTGACCCCATCGATATCAGCCAGGCACTCCATACGGCGTTTCACACCGGCAAACTCATTCAAGGCCTGACAGGCAATCTCGGGCGTTACCCCCACATGACGTGCCGCAGCCATAGCCGCCAGGCCGTTGGCCATATTGTGATTACCCGTGTGTTGCCACTGAACTTCACCGGCAGGACTGCCTTTATGTAACACCGCAAAATGACTGCCGTCTGCACTCAGTTTTTGCGCCTGCCACTCAACACCGGCGCCTTCCACTTCATGATCCACGGCGATTTGCGTGCGCTCACTCCAACAGCCCTGATCCAGCACCTCATCAATGGCACTTTCACCTACCGGGGAAATCACTAAACCATTACCGGGAATGGTGCGGACCAAGTGGTGGAACTGTTTTTGAATCGCCGCCAAATCGTCAAAGATATCGGCATGATCAAATTCCAGATTGTTGAGGATTGCTGTGCGTGGACGGTAGTGAACAAACTTGGAGCGCTTGTCAAAAAACGCGCTGTCGTATTCATCGGCTTCCACCACAAAGAAAGGACTACCACCAAGGCGCGCCGACACGTCGAAATTTTTCGGTACTCCACCAATTAAATACCCTGGCTCCATGCCAGCATATTCGAGAATCCAGGCCAGCATACTGGCGGTGGTGGTTTTACCGTGGGTACCCGCTGCCGCCAACACCCAGCGATCCTGTAATAAATGATCACACAACCACTGCGGGCCAGAGGTATAGGGCAGGCCTTTATCCAGCACGGCCTCCACCAGCGGGTTGCCGCGGCTCATAGCATTGCCGATCACAATCAGGTCGGGCTCCATAGCCAACTGCTGTGGATTAAACCCTTCTATCAATTCGATACCCGCTGCTTCGAGCTGAGTGCTCATAGGCGGGTAAACATTGGCATCACAGCCGGTAACCCGATGGCCCAGCGCTTTGGCAAGCTGTGCCAGGCTGCCCATAAAGGTGCCGCAAATACCCAGAATATGAATATGCATCCGTGTTTCTCACGCTATTGATGAGCCACAGCTTACCATGGGGCCCGGAGGGCTGGCCATTTCCAGCGTCTAATCCAGCCAAGCCATGTGGCCAAATTCACTGGTTAATTTCCATGCATTTTGGTGGTAATTCCAGTATCATGCGCGCCTTTATAAGCTCACACCTGATTACAACTGATTCTGGCCCAGCGACGGGCTGCAGCAGAGAAGATCCCAATGGCAAAAAAGAATGCGTTTTACGCACAATCTGGCGGCGTAACGGCCGTAATCAATGCATCCGCATGTGGCGTTATTGAAACAGCCCGTCAAAACAAAAAAGATATTGGCAAGGTCTATGCCGGTAATAACGGCATCATTGGTGCCCTGCGTGAAGAATTGATTGATACCAGCAAAGAAAGTGCGAAAACCATTGCGGCGCTGAAGCACACCCCATCCGGTGCGTTTGGCTCTTGCCGTTACAAGCTGAAAAGCCTGGAAGAAAACCGCGCAGAATACGAGCGTCTGATTGAAGTATTTAAAGCACACAACATTGGTTATTTCTTCTACAACGGTGGCGGCGACTCCGCTGACACTTGCCTGAAGGTTTCCCAATTATCCGAAACCATGGGTTACCCCATCCAGGCCATCCACGTTCCTAAAACTGTGGATAACGATCTGCCCTTTACCGATAACTGCCCAGGCTTTGGCTCAGTAGCCAAGTACGTTGCTGTCTCCACCAAGGAAGCGGCGATGGATGTGGCCTCCATGTGTGAGACTTCTACCAAAGTATTTATTCTGGAAGTGATGGGTCGTCACGCTGGCTGGATTGCTGCTGCCGGTGGCCTGGCAGCCCAGGAAGAAGGCGATGCGCCGCATATCATCCTGTTCCCGGAAATCGCCTTTAACAAAGACAAATTCCTCAAGCGTGTTAAGAGCACCGTGAAAAAACACGGCTACTGCGTCATTGTTGCCTCCGAAGGTGCGCAGTACAAAGACGGCACCTTCCTGGCTGACGCCGGTAGCGTGGATGCCTTTGGTCACAAGCAACTGGGTGGTGTAGCACCAACTCTGGCCAATATGATCAAGTCCGAGCTGGGTTACAAATACCACTGGGCGCTGGCTGACTACCTTCAGCGCGCTGCTCGTCATATCGCTTCTGCCACTGATGTTGAGCAAGCCTACGCTGTGGGTAAAGCGGCCGTAGAAATGGCGTTGGAAGGTAAGAATGCCGTAATGCCAGCCATCGTTCGTGGCAAGGGCAAGAAGTACAAGTGGACCATTGAGGAAGCACCATTGGCAGAGATCGCCAATGTTGAGAAGATGATGCCACGGGATTACATCAGCAAAGACGGCTTTGGTATCACTGACAAGTGTCGTGAATACCTGGCACCGCTGATTCAGGGTGAAGATTATCCTCCATACAAAAATGGCCTGCCGGTTTACACCAAGCTGAAGAAGGTGATGGTGGAGAAGAAGCTGAAGAAGAAGTTTAAAGTTTAATCGATCTCGATTATGGAGGTCTGACTCGCAGGGTCAGACCTCGGCCTATAGCAAGGCCTATCTTAGAGCCCAAATCGCAGGATTTGGGCTTTTTTATGCCTCATCAATCTAGCTGCACAGGCTGCTCTGCCGACAACACTTGATACTGATCAAGTGAACACTTTCTAATCAAGTTATGATTTGCGCGCCATGGCCGATAGGTAAAAAGACTGTACGGCTAACTATAATTCGATACGCGCACTATGGACCTGATTCTAAATCTCCCCCTGAAATACAAATTCTGGCTGGTTAACGGCTTTTCATTTTTAGGTATGGCTGCCCTGTCGCTGTTTGCCATTCACGGTGAACATCAACTGGCGGGTGGCGACTTTGCCAGCTACTTCTGGGATAGGGCGCCAACTTATGCCTTGCTAACCTTTGTGCTGATGCTCTTGGTCTTAGGCAGCTCTCAGTTGCTGATACGTTTTGTCGAACGCCACGTCTACAGCCTGCGCGATACCATGCAGAAAGCCGAAAGAGAGGGAGATTTACGCCTGCAACTGGATGCCGGCAGCCGCGATGAAATTGGCCAAATGACCCAGAGCTTTAACGCCATGCAGGGCAAATTTCACGGCATAGCCAAATCCATGGGCGATGCCTCATCTCAGGTTCAAAATCTCAGTAGCCAATTACAGAATCTGCTGACTAACACCTCGCAAGATATGCATACCCAACTGGCAGCCAGTAAAGAGGCCGCCACCACCACGCGGCAACTGGCCGACCGCGCTATTGGTATCGACGAGCACACTCAAGAAGCCAAACAAGCCTCCAGTTCAGCCATGAATACCGTCACTCAGGGCCAAAGCACCTTGGCCAACGTGATTGAAACCATTCATACCCTGGCGGGCGACACGCAGCGTTCCACCGAGCTGGTCCATAAGCTGGCCGAGGAAAGTGACAATATCAGTAAATTTCTGGAAGTGATTCGCAGCATCTCCGACCAAACCAACCTGCTGGCCCTGAATGCGGCTATTGAAGCCGCACGGGCTGGCGAAGCGGGTCGCGGTTTTGCCGTGGTGGCCGAAGAGGTAAGGAACCTGGCATTGAAAACCCACGAAGCCACCGATGAGATCGAAACCATTCTGAATACCTTTTTGGAAGGTACCAGCCAGGCCGTAACAGCCCTGCAACAGAGTCAAAGTAACGCTCAAACCAGCGTTAACCAGGCCGATGCTGCACAGTCAGCTTACAGCGATATCGCCGCTGCCGTGCAACAGATCAATACCAGCAGCCAGCAAATTGCCCAGGAGGCCGAGCAGCAATCGCAATTGGCCAAGGTGGTTACAGCGGAAATTGATCAAATTGAGCAGCTGTCACAGCAGACCGCCAACAATACAGAGGATGCCAATCAGAGTAGTGAAAAGTTGCTGGTTTTGGCTGAAGAGCTAAACCAGGACGCCTTGCAGTTTAAGGTGTGAATAAGAACGGGGGCTGACCCTACGGATCAGACCCCGTACAGGAAAAACTAGAGCTTCCAAACAAGTGGCATACGCATAGGCCCCGGCGAATCCTCCTGGCCAATCATTTCTTCATAGGCGCACTGCTGTATTAACACAGCATTATCGACCGGCAAGCCCTCAAGATTCATCCTGACATCTTCGACACTGTCAAAACTGAGGTTGCGATCTAACTGGCGGCAGAGCTCAAAATCATTGCCATCGCAATTGGCCCTGGCCACATAACGGTTCATTTCCAGACTGTGGATTTCCAGCGTATTAATATGGCCAAAACGCTGGCGTATTTCAGAAGGGGTAATTTGCATAAGACCTTACCTCCGAGACGGCTGTAGCAAACTCCCCCATTGTACGGGTGCGCACCGTGATCAGACCTAAAAATCATAGACCAATAGCTTCTCAACGCGCCCGCTAATATAACGTTTCACATATTCCTTATGGATGGGATCACTGACGTAGGCGCGCATGGCGGCTTCCGACTCAAAGCTGATCAATAGCCCCAGATCAAAGGAATCATCCACATGACTGCGATCACTGGCCATTGCCGGGCCCTGTCGCACACCGATAACACCTGCAATTTGCTTAAGCATTTCTGCCTGCTGACCCGCTGCAGCAATATCCTCTGCCGCAGTCCCCTCTTTAAACCACAACATCACCACATGAGATACCGGCTGCGAAGCTTGTGCGACACTTATCCACAACAGGCTCACCAGACACAACATCAATCTTTTCATCAGTACTTCCTTTATTTTATTGCTCGTCCCTGTTCGAGAACGCATCAGGCGGAATGGAATAGGTACCTACGGCATGGGCGACAGGTTCCTCAAGACCATCAGAGTAAATGGTTACCTCACCGATCACCAGCCGGCTTCCCAACTTCAGCAACTTGCACTCAGCGATTAAATCCTTATCAGCAGAGGGTTTATTGAGGAAGTTAATATTAAAACTGGTGGTTACCGCCAGGGCGACACGTCCTATTTCGCTGAGGATCGCGACATAGAGGGCACAATCCCCCAACAGCATCATCGATGGACCAGACACAGTGCCGCCTGGTCGCAAGTGACTGGTACCTACCCGCAGGCGTAAGCGTGAAGATTTCTCCCCGATAGCCTCAATCTCTATTTGGCTTTGCGGGAACTCTTTATCGATAAATTCCCGCAGTTCGCTTAATTCCATCATCGGGTGAACCTCTTCAACCTGTTTATGTCTGCACAACATAAAATAAGCGCTTTAGTCTGTGAAGGACAAATACACCCAATTATGCTCACCATTATCACACACCAAAATATTGTCCTTTAAGCGATTGCATGAGCCTATACCCGGCGGCAAGGCATCGAGATAACTGTCTTTAATGGCCATGCTGGCTTTATCTTTTTTCAGGTAACCAAACATGGTTTCAAAACGGTCGGCGAAATCGACGCCAAGCTGCTGTAACTCATCATGGGTGTAATAGAACTTGCTAAAACTCATGGTGGACGCGCCCAAACCAATGGAGAGCATTTTTTCGATATAGCGCTCGTAACTGCGTGTCAGATGCCGCTTCAGTGCCTGTGGATTTTGACGCTCGCCCTGGTAGTTACTTAACCCCAGACGATTATCCGGCCCCAAAGCGCCCTTGGCCAAATATCGATTAGCCCGATTTGTCGCCAAACGAAATTGCTGTCGCGGGCACTGAATCAAATGCCCCTGAAGCTGGCAACTTGATAAGCTGGAAGGTAACTGCCTAGGCGTTGACGACACAGGCTGAGCAGCCGGCGACGCCTTGCGAGGTTCGGGTTTACTGTTAACAACGGTTTTTTTCGGAGCAGGAGGTTTGGCTTTAGTCACCACTTTTGGTAGCGCAATGCCCTGCCGTCTAGCCGGAGCTTTTAACAATAGGGCCTGAATGCGTGGCTGGTTACGGCGAAAATCTTCCAGGCTGGGCAGTGATTCCCCCTTAGCCTTCAGTTGGCAAAATACTTTCTCCAGCTCGGTATGGGGAGTGCAGGCCCATAACGGAGGGGCCATACAGAGAAGCAACAACAGACCTTGAATGCGCAAGCTTGAACGCCCCACGAAAGACTCCGGCACGATTAATCACTGCTTTATCTTAGCCTACTGCAGCCGACTTGAACGCGCAGCCCATCAAATTTCCCGCAGACGATTCCCACCAACTAAATGTGCTGCAAATGATTAAACTGTGGCCGCAGATACTCCGCCTGATCGCCACGCAAACGCTTGCTATTGATCAGTGCCAGATACTCCGCGGTATTGGGTCGGTAAGGCAAGGCCAGTAAATCCATGGAAATATCTTTCAGTAACTTATCGCCCTTGTGGGAATTGCAGCGCTTGCAAGCTGCCACCACATTCTCCCAACGATCGCGACCACCGCGGGAACGGGGGTGGACATGATCACGGGATAAAAATTGGGGAGCAAAATAATTGCCACAATAAAGGCACTGATAGTTATCGCGGGCAAATAACGCCGGGTTAGTGAGAGGTGGAACATAACGCTCCCGACCCAGCCATCCACCATGACAGGCAACGATGGCGGGAATATCGATCACGGTGCGCGTCCCGGTGTAACGTGAAATCCCTCCCCTGGCCTGGCGAACAACGCCACCCAAGCTCCAACTCACCAGGTCGCGAGCATAGAGACAGACGGTGGCCTGCCAATTGATCCACTCCACGGGTTGCCCCGCCAGGTCTAACCGCAAAATTCTAGCTTCCATTTAGGGCCTGCCTCCTGTTTTTTGATCACCTCTGTTGCCCCTAAAAGCGCGCCAATCAAGGCGCGAGGAACGTGGTTTGGTTATTCCAAATAAGTGACGAGCAACACCGAGTGGCGCGCTTTTAGGGGCAACCCATAGGGCTGGGCCTCTTTTTTCTTCCAGCTGCGTTGTCAGTCGTTTATTTGGAATAACCAAACCGCTCTCCTTCCGCCTTGCTTGAAGAAAAAAGAGACTCCAGCAGAGGCGATCAAAAAACAGGAGGCAGGCCCCTCTCCCCCCAGGGGATGGATGAGGATTGTCGGTACACCACTGCCACCAGACTAGAAGCCGAAAGTGACAGGCATATGACGCCAAAGGCCGCAGGGCCGAACAACAAACAAACAGGGCTGTAATTAACTGAAGAGCGCAGGATTTCGAAGGAGAGAATAGGAAGGAAATAGAGTTAATGGGGCAGAATAGGGTGTAAGGCATCCTGGGCTTCCGATGCCAGATGACATGTCGGAAAGCTACGGAACCGTATTTGCGCCGGTAGATGGCGCTGTCCAAACTCAAGTCAGTGAAAGCGGCCTATCCTCATACACATAACACCTACTGCAGGTGCCATAGTCTTAGCTTGCAACGACTTTGCCGGTGAGTCAATGTTTAAGGGCGAGAGCTATTACGAATAGAAACTAAAGCGCGCTGTTTTAAGGCTGTTCAGCTATAAAAACAAAAAATAGCTGTCCTAAAACGCAAAAACCGCGGCAGCGTCCCGCTACCACGGCGTATTCTCACAGGATTTACCCACTTCCTCGGGTGTGCTGAATGGCGTATATCCCTGACTCCCTGCCGCGTCCTTGAGCACTTCCTCCTTGATGATGTAAGTATTAACCACAATCAGCAAAGAAAACAGTAGACGATGTCGGCATTTCGTGTGAGATATTTCCTACAAGAAAGCAACTTAAGGCGACAAACCTAAGCCTCGCCTTCCCCTTCCGCCTCTTGAGGATCACGTAGAGAGCGAATTAAATGACTTTGGCGTTGAACGATATGCTGAATCAACACTTCCTGATCCTGACTTTCCATGCCACTAAATTCCAGACGCGCATGGAAACCTTCGCCAGACTCAACGGCGGTACTGTCGATAACAATACCACGGGTAAACACATGCAGATTAGCAGGCAGCAACAGCAGATCCAGACTTAATACGGTACCAGGTGGTAACTCTTCCTCCACCACAAAGGCCATACCGCAAGCACTGATATTGACCTCCTGAACCTTGTGGGCAATGCGCTGTACCAGATCACTTTCCAGGTTTAATTGATCGAGAATACTGTTGAGCTTTTGGTTAAGAATTTCTACCAGCTCGGAGACCACCGGGTCCTTGGGACGGAGCTGCAGCAGTAACTGATCAATCTGGTTATCGAAACCGGCAATAATATTGCGCGCATCGACCGGGCGCTCATTTAGGTCATCGCTCTGCTGAACTTCCTCTTCCGACAAAATGCGGTAGGCCACCCCCAGGGTGTCATTAATG
This sequence comes from Maricurvus nonylphenolicus, assembly GCF_042854845.1. Classification (GTDB taxonomy): domain Bacteria; phylum Pseudomonadota; class Gammaproteobacteria; order Pseudomonadales; family Cellvibrionaceae; genus Maricurvus; species Maricurvus nonylphenolicus. Next base: position 4,577,028 of record NZ_AP031498.1, read on the forward strand.
CGGAAATAGCGGCGACGATCACGTTGCATTATCACGGTATGCTTGTCCTTAAAAACTGCGCTTAGAAAACTTCTTCAGGGTTTAAATCAAACAGATACTCTGGGTCCAGATCCAGGTCACGCAGAATATCCTGCCCCTCTTCTTGTAGCAGGTTGATATCTTCTTCGTTGAGTTCTTCATCCAGGCCCTGCTGAATCACAATTTCAACACGGCGATTGCGCGCCCTGTTTTCAGTCGAATTATTATCCACCAGTGGCACAGTGTCAGAAAAACCCGACACTTCAAAACGGCGCGGATTAATATCATCACCCATTAACTCATGGGCCACAGATACGGCACGGGAAGAAGACAGCTCCCAGTTGGAACGGAAACGCGAGGTGCGAATGGGCACATTATCGGTATGGCCCTGCACTTCAATCTTGCCAGGTTTTACCCGCAGGACTTCTTTGATTTCCGACAGGACGTCGTAGTAGTCATCATTCAGCTCCGCTGAGGCTGATTTAAACGAGCCCTTTTCACGAATGCGGATAATGATCTGTCGGCCGCGGGTTTCCACTTCAATCTCACCGGCAGCAATTTGATCGTGCAATGCCTGGGCAAGCTCAATGGCATCCTGCTCGGTCTGGGCAATCAGCTCTTCCAGCTTCTGCTTGATACGCACCTTGGCACCAGCATCTTTCGCTTCATCACCTTGCTCAACATCGAACTCCTGAGCACAATCAAAATCAAGTGAACTTTGGGTTAAATCTTCCGTTTTCTGCCAGATTTCGTTGATCGGTGTAGGCTCTGGGATACTCGGGCTAAACTCCTGGGCAATAATACTGGTGCCCTTGGGCACATCGGTTACGTTAAGCTTGTTCTGTACACCGAACGCCTGGGCCATCGAACCGGCGAGGCGCTTGAATTTCATCGCGTCCATTTCCGAAAACGACAGCAGCAGTACGAAGAAACACATTAACAGGGACATCAAGTCTGCAAATGTCCCCATCCATGCCGGGAGGCCTTCCTCGCAGTCGCATTTCTGTTGTTCTTCATCACTCATGACTGATCCCCACTAGTCCCTATGTCTATTCGGCTTCAGCCACTTCGCGTTTGCCCTCAGGCAAATAGGTACGCAACATGGAATCAATCACCCGTGGGTTTTGGCCGCCCTGAATCGCCAACAGCGCATCGATCACCAAACTCTTAATCATGGCTTCTTCGCCAGCACGCAGCTTCAGCTTGTCGGCAATCGGGTCAGTGATGGCGTTGGCCACCACCGCGCCGTAAAGCGTCGTCAACAGCGCTACCGCCATCGCCGGGCCAATTGATTTGGGGTCATCCATGTTAGCCAGCATGGCTACCAGACCGATCAGGGTACCAATCATTCCCATCGCCGGCGCCATCACCGTCAGGGCGGCGAATATTTGTGCGCCATTGGCATGGCGCTCTTCGGCCAGTGTCTTATCTTTGGAGAGCAGGGTTTTGACTACATCGGGGTCATGGCCATCAACCAGTAACTGAATCCCCTTTTGCAAGAACTCATTACTGACTTCCTTACCCTCTAATGAAAGCAAACCGCCTTTACGGGCAGCATCGGCCAACTCGACAATTTCGTCGATCAATTCGGCCGGGTCATCAATCTTGCTTTTAAAGCTTTTCCCCGCCACTTTCATAGCGCCGAGAAACTGCCCCAAACCAAACTTAGCCATCACAGCAAAGATACTGCCGCCTATCACGATGACAACGGATGGCGCGTTAAGAAACATACCGAGATCACCACTCATCAACATGGTGGTGATGATCAGGCCCATGGCGCCCAAGAGGCCAACCAGCGTTGCTAAATCCACGCTTTACTCCTTGCAACGTTGTTCTTATTTACCGCCCTGTTTATCGCCAAACGGTCAATTTGCATACAGCAAACAGGCGATAATGTGTGAGCATTTCCAATAGTATCGGCAGGCGTACCAAAAAATCCATGCCCCATCCCAGTTTAGCTGTTGTTTTAGCAGCTGCTCCACAACCTGCCAAATGCACCGGAATCACAGCGATGATCTGGTATCATTGACCAGAACCAGCCCCTTCTGTAGGGTGCGCATTCTAACACTCACTCCAACGAGATGACGCCTGTGGCCGCAAAAAAGAAGCCGATTGATTTCGAAAAATCCCTGCAAGACCTGGAAAACCTGGTCACGGCTATGGAAAAAGGCGATATGACTCTGGAAGAATCCTTGAAGGCCTTTGAAACGGGCATCCAACTGACCCGCGAGTGCCAAACACGTCTGGCTGAAGCCGAGCAGAAGGTGCAACTACTGACCGAACAGCAAGGCGAGTTGCAGGCCACGCCATTCGATACCGATCTTTCCTAGTTCTACCAATAGCAGATTCATGTCCCAGCCTTTTGAAGCCTTCCTTGCCCAGAGTCGACAGCAGGTCGACAACGCCTTAACCGAAAACCTTCCATCTCCTGATCAAGCCGGCGCTGACCGTCGCCTGTTTGAAGCCATGCATTACAGCACCATTAATGGTGGTAAGCGCCTGCGTCCCGTGCTGGTCTATGCCGCGGCTGCCAGTATCGCAGAAGACAAGGTCGCCCAGGACATTCTGGATCGTATCGCTTGTGCGGTTGAATGTATCCATGCCTACAGCCTGGTCCATGACGACCTGCCAGCCATGGACGACGATGATTTACGCCGCGGCCAGCCCACCTGCCATATCGCCTTTGATGAAGCCACTGCGGTACTGGCCGGAGATGCCCTGCAAGGCCAGGCCTTCGAGCTGCTATCAACCCTCGATACGCTGACTCCTCACACGCAACTGGATCTGGTTCGCACCCTGGCTCAGGCCTCTGGTGCTCAGGGTATGGTCGGTGGTCAAGCTATAGATCTGGCCAGTGTCGACAAGCAACTGACACTCGATGCCCTGCAAACCATGCATAACAAAAAGACCGGCGCGCTTATCAAAGCCAGTGTCTTAATGGGGGCGATTGCCACACAAAGTGCCACAGCGGTACAACTGCAAGCACTGAGCACCTACGCCGATGCCATCGGCCTGGCCTTTCAGGTACAGGACGATATCCTCGATGTGATAGCTGATACCGCCACCCTCGGTAAACGCCAGGGCGCTGACGAAGCCCTTAACAAGCCCACTTATGTGTCACTGCTGGGACTTGAAGGCGCTCAAGCAAAAACCCAAGAGCTGCACCAGCAAGCCATCAAGGCGCTGGAAAACTTTGGCGAAGGCGCTGATCTCCTGCGCCAACTGTCAGCGTATATTGTAGAACGGGGCCATTAAGAGCCTTCAGCGCTATTTAAGAGCCCTCAGAGTAATTAAGGGCCTTAAGCGTAATTAAAGCCTTCGTGTAATTAATGCTGGGCATTTGCCCGGCAGCGCAATAAAATTGCGCCCTTGCTGTGATAATCCCGTAATATAAGTGCATGTTTAAAGAGATTCCCCTCACCCGACCTTCTACGCCCCTGCTCGACAGTGTCAATTCGCCTGCGGACCTGCGGGAGCTGGAAGCCGATCAGCTGCCAGAACTGGCCAAGCAGCTGCGGGAATTTCTGCTCTATACAGTTGGCCAAACCGGCGGTCACTTTGGTGCTGGCCTCGGCGTCGTCGAGCTCACAATTGCCCTGCACTATATCTACAACACCCCGGAAGACCGCATTGTCTGGGATGTGGGCCATCAGACCTACCCCCACAAGATTCTGACCGGGCGCCGTGAGCAAATGCACTCCATGCGTCAGGCCAACGGCCTGGCAGGCTTCCCGAAACGCGGCGAAAGCGAATACGACACCTTTGGTGTCGGCCATTCCAGCACCTCGATCAGTGCCGCTCTGGGTATGGCTTTAGGTAGCGATATGGCTGAGCAGATGCGTAAAACCGTGGCAGTGATTGGCGACGGCGCCATGACCGGCGGCATGGCCTTTGAAGCCATGACCCACGCTGCCCACGCCGAAGCCGATATGCTGGTGGTGCTTAACGACAACAATATGTCGATTTCCCGCAATGTCGGCGGCCTGGCCAATTACTTCTCAAAGATCTGGGCCAGCAAGGCCTATATGTCGTTCCGTGAAGGCAGTAAGCGGGTTCTTTCGAAGATCCCCCAGGCTTGGGAAATGGCTCGCAAAACCGAAGAACATATGAAAGGCATGGTGTCACCGGGCACCTTGTTTGAAGAGTTGGGCTTTTACTATATCGGTCCAATCGACGGTCACGACCTGGAACGCCTGGTACACGACCTGCGCAACCTGCGCGATATTCCGGGCCCCAAGTTGCTACATATCATTACCCGTAAAGGTAAAGGCTTTGCTCCGGCGGAAGCCGATCCGGTGGGCTACCACGCCCTGAACAAAATCGAACCCAAGCCGAAGGTTTCTGTCGCAGTTAATCAAGGCGATAAAGCCCTGCCTGCCAAAAAGATTAAATACCAACAGGTGTTTGGTGACTGGCTGTGCGATATGGCCGAGCAGGATAAATCCCTGGTGGGCATTACCCCCGCCATGTGTGAAGGCTCTGGCATGGTCGAGTTTGCCGAGCGCTTTCCCGAGCAATACCACGATGTAGCCATTGCCGAACAGCATGCGGTAACCCTGGGCGCTGGTTTAGCCTGTGAAGGGCAAAAACCGGTAGTTGCCATCTATTCCACATTCCTGCAGCGCGGTTACGACCAACTGATTCACGATGTCGCTATTCAGAACCTGGATGTCACCTTTGCCATCGACCGCGCCGGTCTGGTGGGCGAAGACGGCCCCACCCATGCGGGCAGCTTTGATCTGAGTTTCCTGCGCTGCATTCCCGATATGCTGATTGCTGCCCCCAGCGATGAAAATGAGTGTCGCCAACTGCTGACCACCGCTTATCGCTTCAACGGCCCTGCGGCTGTGCGCTACCCCCGTGGCACAGGCCCCGGCGCCATCATTGAACAAGCGTTAACCGAGCTGCCTATTGGTAAGGGCGTCACCAGACGTCAGGGCAAGCAGGTCGCTATCCTTAATTTTGGCACCCTGTTGCCTGCAGCATTAGAAGCGGCTGAAAAACTGAATGCCAGTGTCTGCGATATGCGCTTTGTTAAACCGCTGGATAAAGATTTGATTCGTGAGATGGCCCAAAGCCACGACCTGCTGGTAACCCTGGAAGAAAACACCATTCAAGGTGGTGCCGGTAGTGCGGTAGCGGAATACTTAAACAGCCAGGCGATTGTGATGCCTGTGCTGCAGCTGGGCCTGCCCGATGAATTTATCGACCACGGCAAGCACCCACAACTGTTAGCCGAAGCCGGTCTGGATGCCGATGGCATCTACAACGCGATCGAACAGCGCCTGTTGCTGATAAACCAACATCGTTCAACGGCGTCATAAAGCTACCCACGCTTCACTTACCCCTTTTATTGCACAGGACTCGCCCATGCCTTGGTTACAACTGCGTGTCGACACATCCCGCGAACAGGCAGAGGCGATTGAAGATGCCATTCTGGCCGCCGGTGCCGTGTCGGTCACCCTGCAAGACAATGCCGACCAGCCTATTCTCGAGCCGGCCCTGGGTGAAACGCCCCTGTGGCAGGAAACCCGGGTCACCGGTCTGTTTGAGGCCAGTATCGATACAGATGCTGCCACCGAATCCATACGTCAGCAACTAGCTGACCAACTGCCCAACTATCTCCCGGACTACAGTTGGGAGCAACTGGAAGACAAGGATTGGGAACGTGAGTGGATGAAAAACTACCAGCCGATCCAGTGCGGAGACAACCTGTGGATCTGCCCCAGCTGGCTGGAGCCACCCGCCCCCGATGCCGTCAATCTGTTACTCGATCCCGGCCTGGCCTTTGGGACCGGCACTCACCCGACAACCTTTCTGTGCCTACAGTGGCTGGCCGAGCAGGATGTCAGCGATTGCGAGCTGATCGATTATGGCTGTGGTTCCGGCATTTTAGGCGCTGCCGCACTGCTGCTCGGCGGCAAGTCGGTCATCGGTGTCGATATTGACCCCCAGGCATTGATCGCCACCCGCGAAAACACCAGCCGCAACGGTATCGATGCTGACCGTTTCAATGTCTTTATGCCCAACCGCTGTCCGGATACCCAGGTAGATATTATGCTGGCCAATATTCTCGCCGGGCCCTTGGCTGAGCTGGCCCCCACACTCAATGACCTGACCAAACCCGGTGGCCGCCTGTGCCTGTCCGGCGTTTTAAACACCCAGGCCGAAAAAGTGATGGACGCCTACCGAGAGTGGTTCGACTTTGAACCGGTGCGTAGCAAAGAAGAGTGGGTGTGTCTCGTTGGCACCAAGCGTTAAGAACATGGGGTCTGACTCTGCGGGTCAGACCCCATGTTGAAACACACCTCATCAAACTTCTCAGCACTAACCATTTACCCCCACAGCACTAACGACTACACTCTGCGTCTATTTCAACCGTTTTGATTCAGGGAAAGATCAATTCCTATGGCAGACCCCCATGGCAGATAGAGTCACTCGCTGCCCCAAGTGCAGTACCTCTTTTCGTATTACCGATGCTCAATTGCAATTGGCCAAGGGTGCAGTTCGCTGCGGCTCCTGTCTTTCTATCTTCAAAGCGCTGGACCACCTGGTGGAAACCACACCACAACCCGAAACCCAGCCTGCGCCGGCTAAAGAAGAACCCGCTGCGCAAGATGAAGCCCAGTCGGCTGAAAACACAGTCGATGATAATCGCCTGAGCTTCGACCAGAGCCAGATTGATGGCGACGACCTTGACGATGAAGATATCCTCATCAGCGATGATATGGATAAAAAAATCGACAACACCCAGGCCGACATTACCCTCGGTGGCGAGCTGAGCGAGAGTTTTCTGGATTTCGACACACCACCTCAGACAGCATCCCTGTTTGAGCGCGAAGCACAGGCAGCCAAAGAAGAAGATAAAGACCATACCGACGAAAGCTGGGCGGTCGATCTGCTTAACGATCTGGATGAAGAACCCGATACGCCTCCTCCGCCACCTGCCGACGATCTAGAAGACACCCTGGACGACCAAACAGCGTTTGCAGCAGAGGACGATCCAGACTTTGATTACAGCCGCAAAACAACAGGCACCTTCCAGGCTCTGGACGACCAAACCCTGGAGGACGCCCTAGGTGAACCCCTATCTGCACGCCCGGAACCACGCTTTTCCCTGGCGCCATCGGAAGCCGATGAAGAGCTTCAGGAATTTGAGGAAGAACTGGAAGACCAGGGTTACCAGCTCAACCAGGAGATGCTGGAAAATATCTCTCTCGATGTGGTTGAGCTGGAACAGGCACCACAGGCTAATGCCTGGCCAAAACGCCTGCTGTGGGGCAGCTTAAGCCTGGTAGCCTCCCTACTGCTAGTCGGTCAGGTAGGGTATGCCAAATTTGACCACCTGAGTCGGGTTGAGCCCTATCGCAGCCACTATGCCACCGCCTGTGAGCTGATTGGCTGCCAACTGCCTACCCTGACCGACCGCAGCCGAATCAAAACCCATAACCTGCTGATTCGCAGCCATCCAAAAGTGGATAGCGCCCTGGTGATTGATGCCATTATCCTCAATAGCGCCCCTTTTGATCAGAGCTTCCCGGCACTGACACTGACCTTTAGCGACATCAACAATAAGGTTGTCGCCTCACGACGCTTTACCCCCAACGAGTACCTCGGCGGTGAGCTGGCAGGCCGCACCATAATGCCGCAGGGTCAGCCTGTGCACCTGTCACTGGAAATCGTCGATCCTGGCTCAGACGCCATCAACTATCGCCTGGAAAGCACAGACTAGGTCACTTTCTGTAACCATAACAGGCCTTGCACCGCAGGGCCTGGGTTAGCAAGTCTTTACCCCTTACTCACAGCAACCGATAAACCAGCCACAACCCCAAACCCCATGCCCTTTTTCACGGCATTTTTCAAGTCTAAAAATGCAGCAATTTGTGCAAATTCTGCTTCACCCGAGCGCCCTGTGGGAGTATGATAGCTCCCCTTTTCGACGCCCAAGCGGCCACACTCAAAAGAGCTGTAACCAGACGGTAAAAACAGACCGTCGAGGCGTCAGCGCAGACATCTGCGCAAGCAACTAATAGCGTTTACTTGGGGTTATCTCATTGTTTCAAATCGGACCTTACCACTTTGACAGTCACGTGGTACTGGCTCCCATGGCAGGAGTCACCGATTTACCGTTTCGCCAGTTGTGTCGCACCATGGGTGCCGGCCTGGTGGTATCCGAAATGGTGACCTCAGATACGCGCCTGTGGAACAGTCGCAAATCCCAAACCCGACTCAATCACGCAGGCGAAGTGGAACCCCGCTCGGTACAAATTGCCGGTGGCGATCCGCAGATGATGGCCGAAGCGGCCCGCATGAACGTCGAGCGCGGCGCCCAGATCATTGATATCAATATGGGCTGCCCCGCCAAAAAGGTCTGCAAAAAAGCCGCAGGCTCTGCACTGCTCCAGGACGAACCCCTGGTTGCTGAAATTTTAGACACGGTGGTCAACGCCGTGGATGTACCGGTCACCCTGAAAATACGCACCGGTTGGAATCGTGACAATCGCAATGCCACCCGCATTGCCAAGATGGCCGAAGACGCCGGCATTCAAGCCCTGGCGGTTCACGGCCGCACCCGGGCCTGCGCTTTTAAGGGCGAGGCCGAGTACGACACCATTGCCAAGGTGGTAGATACGGTACAGATACCGGTGTTTGCCAACGGTGATATAGATACGCCGCACAAGGCCAAGCAGGTACTGGATGCCACCGGCGCCAGTGCTGTGATGATTGGCCGTGCAGCACAGGGACGCCCCTGGATATTCCGCGAAATTGAGCACTTCCTGCGCACCGGGGAGCCTCTGCCGGAGCCCTCACTGGAAGAGGTCAGGGACATCCTCTGTAACCATTTGAGCGAACTGCATCGCTTTTATGGTGACTTTATGGGGCCACGTATCGCTCGCAAACATGTGGGCTGGTACCTGAAAACCTTCGCTGACGGCGAGGTTTTTCGAAAAGCATTTAACAAGATTGAAAATTCGCTAGAACAACATGCCAGCGTTCAAACATTTTTTGAACGCCAGATAACGAAAGAGGATAAAGCAGCATGAACACAGCTGAAACGCTCATGGCAGACGCACCCGTTGAACTGACCAGCCAGGCCATTCCACAAACCACGGGTATCTCACAGAACCAATCACTGCGTGACTGTGTAGAGCAAGCCATGGACAACTACTTCAAGCACCTGGACGGTCAGGCAGTTACCGACGTTTACGATCTGGTAATGGCTGAGGTAGAAGCCCCAATGCTGGAAATCGTGATGAAGTACACCCGTCACAACCAAACCAAAGCTGCTCAGGTATTGGGCCTGAACCGCGGCACTCTGCGCAAGAAGCTGAAGCAGTACGGCCTGCTGTAAGATCACAGCTATACTGATGCTTATTAGAGGGTGAGGCTGGGAATGACAAAAACCCAGCCTCGCCCTTTGTCGTTTTATTTAAACCATTACGGCTCCTTCTTGGAACCATAAACGGATCTTTTACGGAAACAATGATGACCCAACTTGTGAAAGTTAAACGCGCCCTGATCAGCGTGTCTGACAAAACCGGTATTGTTGAATTTGCTCAAGCCCTGAACGGCCACGGCGTTGAAATCCTGTCCACCGGCGGCACCTTCCGCCTGCTGCAGGAAAACGGCATCCCCGCCATCGAAGTCTCTGACTACACCGGTTTCCCGGAAATGATGGACGGCCGTGTTAAGACCCTGCACCCGAAAGTACACGGTGGCATCCTGGGCCGTCGCGGCACCGACGATGCAGTTATGCAAGAGCACGGCATTACCCCCATCGACATGGTTGTGGTTAACCTGTATCCGTTTAAAGCCACTGTTGCCGATCCTAACTGTGATCTGCCAACCGCCATCGAAAATATCGATATCGGTGGCCCGACTATGGTTCGCTCTGCAGCGAAAAACCACAAAGATGTCGCCATCGTGGTTAACGCCAGCAGCTACGACACCGTGGTTGAAGAAATGCAGGAAAACGACGGCGCCCTGGGTTACGAAACCCGTTACGACCTGATGGTTCAAGCGTTCGAGCACACCGCGCAGTACGACGGCATGATCGCCAACCACTTCGGCGCACGCAACACGGCTAACGAAGCCCGTCCTTTCTCCAACACCTACAACGTCCAGTACGAAAAAGCCCAAGACATGCGTTACGGTGAAAACCCGCATCAGCAGGCGGCTTTCTACGTTGAAGCCGACGCACCGGAAGCTTCAATTTCTACTGCTACTCAAATTCAGGGCAAAGAGCTGTCGTTCAACAACGTTGCCGACACTGACGCGGCACTGGAAACCGTTAAACTGTTTGACGAGCCTGCCTGTGTCATCGTTAAGCACGCCAACCCCTGTGGTGTTGCCGTAGCCGCTGACATTAAAACCGCTTACGAGCTAGCCTTCGCCACTGACCCGGAATCTGCCTTCGGCGGCATTATCGCCTTTAACCGCGAGCTGGATGCCGAAACCGCACAGCTGATCGTCGACAAGCAATTCTCTGAAGTAATTATTGCACCTAAGGTTGCCGCCGCTGCCGCTGAAGCCGTATCTGCCAAGAAAAACGTTCGCCTGCTGGAGTGTGGTGAGTGGGGCGCCGAGCGTCCAGCCGCGTTCGACTACAAGCGCGTTAACGGCGGTCTGCTGATTCAGGAAAAAGACAACGGCATGGTTGCCAAAGACGACCTGAAAGTTGTCACTAAAGTTCAACCAAGTGACGAGCAAATGGACGAACTGCTGTTCGCCTGGAAAGTTGCCAAGATGGTGAAATCCAACGCTATCATTTACGCCAAAGACGGTCGCACTATCGGTGTTGGCGCCGGTCAAATGAGCCGCGTGAACTCCGCCCGTATTGCAGCCATTAAAGCCGAGCACGCCAACCTGGAAGTCAAAGGTGCGGTGATGGCATCTGACGCTTTCTTCCCATTCCGCGACGGTATCGATAATGCCGCTAAAGTGGGTATCAGCGCTGTGATTCAGCCTGGTGGCTCCATGCGTGATGAAGAAGTGATTGCTGCCGCAGACGAACACGGCATGGCGATGGTATTCACCGGCATGCGTCACTTCCGTCACTAAGGAGATCCATATGAACGTATTAGTTATTGGCTCCGGCGGTCGCGAGCACGCACTGGCTTGGAAAGCCGCGCAAAACCCAAATATTGAAACCGTATACGTTGCCCCGGGTAATGCCGGTACTGCAACTGAAGCAGGCCTGGAAAACGTTGCCATCGACGTGATGGAATTTGAAAAGCTGGCCGCGTTTGCCAAAGACAACAACTGTGGTCTGACCATCGTTGGTCCGGAAGCGCCGCTGGTTGATGGCGTTGTGGATTACTTTGCCGAGCAGGGCCTGCGTGCCTTTGGTCCTTCCAAGGGTGCAGCTCAGCTGGAAGGCTCCAAAGCCTTCACCAAAGATTTTCTGGCGCGCCACAAAATCCCTACCGCCGAATACCAGAACTTTACCGAAGTTGAGCCAGCCTTGGCTTACTTGCAGGAAAAAGGTGCACCGATTGTAGTTAAGGCCGACGGTTTGGCTGCCGGTAAAGGTGTGATTGTTGCCGAAACTCTGGAGCAAGCTGAAGAAGCCGTTAAAGATATGCTGTCTGGTAACGCTTTTGGTGATGCCGGCTGTCGCGTTGTGATCGAGGAATTCCTCGACGGCGAAGAAGCCAGCTTTATTGTGATGGTTGACGGTAAAAACGTTGTGCCTATGGCCACCAGCCAGGACCACAAACGTGTTGGCGATAAAGACACCGGCCCTAACACCGGTGGCATGGGCGCCTACTCTCCTGCGCCTGTTGTAACAGCTGAAATTCACGATCGCATTATGAGCGAAGTGATTATGCCTACCGTAAACGGCATGGCTGCCGAAGGTAACGACTACACCGGTTTCCTGTACGCGGGTCTGATGATCGACGCCGAGGGCACGCCTAAAGTGATCGAGTACAACTGTCGTTTCGGTGATCCGGAAACCCAGCCTATTATGCTGCGCATGAAATCAGACATGGTTGAACTGTGTGAAGCGGCTATCGACGGTCAACTGGCTGGCAAAACCACCGAGTGGGACGAGCGTTGCTCTGTCGGCGTTGTACTGGCAGCGGGTGGTTACCCGGCGTCTTACAACAAGGGCGATGTCATCTCCTTACCGGAAGCTGAAGCTGACGGCGAAAAAATCTTCCACGCCGGTACAGCGCTGAAAGACGGTCAGGTAGTGACCAACGGCGGTCGTGTGCTCTGCGCCACCGCCTTGGGTAACAGTGTGACTGAAGCCCAGCAAAAAGCTTACGAGCTGACCCGCAAGATCGACTGGAAAGATGTTTATTTCCGCAACGATATTGCCTACCGCGCTATTGCTCGCGAGCAAGGTTAAGTCGTCAAGCTTAAGCTAATAAAAAACCGAAGCTGCAAAGCTTCGGTTTTTTTATGTCTGGCTGATACCTGATACTGATACATGGTTACGCAGGCACTGTTCTCTCTGACGCCCAATGGCGCAATGCCATTAACTGCTCTGCCATCACCACGGCCAGGGGCGTAGTCTTCTCAATTTCACACTGTATTGCGGCGGTATCCACCTTGCGATCCTCTGCTTCTGCGGTATACAGGGCGGCAACAATAGCCTGTTCAATCTCAGCACCGGAAAAGTCTTCTGCGGTCATGGCTAATGCGGCCACATCAAACGTGTTAACATTTAAATCCCGCTTTTGCAGATGAATCATAAAGATTTCCTCACGCACTTCTGCATCCGGTAAATCTACAAAAAAGATTTCATCAAAGCGCCCCTTGCGCACCAGCTCTGCCGGCAACGACTGAATATCGTTACTGGTGGCCACCATAAACACCGGCGCCTTGCGCTCGGCCATCCAGGTTAACAGATACCCCAGCAAACGCCGTGACATACCATTGTCATCACTGCTTTGCGACAGGGCTTTTTCAATTTCATCCAGCCATAACACACAAGGCGACATTACCTCAGCCTGGGCCAGGGTTTCGCGCAAGTTGCGTTCGGTTTCACCGATATATTTGTTATACAGCGCCCCCATTTCCAAACGCAACAGCGGTAAATTCCACAGGCCGGCAATGGCCTTGGCCGCCAGGCTTTTACCTCCGCCCTGCACGCCTAATAATAAAACCCCTTTAGGGCTATCTGACGTTTTCTGCTCTACAAACGCTGTGCGACGTTGCAATAACCATTGTTTGAGATTGTGCAGACCGCCGACCTTGGCAAACTCTTCAGTATCAAATTCAAAATGCAGCAGACCATCCTGATTCAGCAAATCAAACTTGGCTTGATGCAAGGCAGGGATATCTTCATGGGTAATCGCGCCATCATCGGCGATAGCGTGATAAGCCAGACGACTGACATCCTGATGGGGCAAGCCCTGCATCTGTCCAGCCAATAGCTGCAGCGCCTTACCATCGGTTTTAATACGCCCACCGCCGTTTTCTTTCGACCAGCGCTTGGCCTCATTGCGAATCAGCTGCATGATCTCCCCCTCATCAGGCAGCGCCAGGTCGGCGCTAACACTGTAGGGCTTTAACTCTGCCGGCAGCTCCAAACGGTGGCTGACAAATACCAGGGTTTTATCACTGTGGACTTTACCCAGGGCAATATCCTTGATCAGCCGAACGATTTTTGGGTTATCCGTAAGAAATGGGTGGAAGTCGCAGAGCATAAAAACGCCGCCTTCATTACGACTCTTGATCGATTCCAGCACCTCTTCAGCATTTAGCTTCTGACCGCTTACCCCGATTTGCGGGCCAAAGCCGGCTGCCGCCAATCCATCTGTCAGTGTCCAGCGGTAAAGTGTACGGCGCTGCTGGCGTAGCTCGCGCTGCAACAACTGCAGGGCGTAATCTTCCTGGTGGGTTTCCAATACCACCAACGAAGTCTTGCCCTTGATCAACAACCCCAGATCCCTTGCCCGCTGTAACATCCTTTATCCTCATTAATTCTCTATATGCTCAGGGCTATGCTAACCGAATTCGGCTGGAGTACAATAAGCCCATTGATTTTAAGGGCTTGTTGCATATGTCTCAGCGTCATCTTACTCCGGTCGATTTACTCATCACCCAAGCGGATCGGGCTCTGCGCACCCTCAGCCCAGGTAAGCCCGCCCATGGCAGAAGCTCTCCGGCCAACCAGGTCGCAGAAGCGGAGCTGTCTGATGCTGAACGCCGTCATGCTGCGGGCCTTATGCGCGTCAACCACGCCGGTGAGGTATGCGCCCAAGCCCTGTACCAAGGCCAGGCCCTGACTGCCAAGCTGCCCGAAGTACGCGAGGAAATGGAGCATGCCGCCGACGAAGAAATTGACCATCTGGCCTGGTGCCAGGAACGCTTGCAGCAACTCGATAGCCACCCCAGTCTGCTGAATCCCCTATGGTATGGCCTGTCATTCGGCATAGGTGCTGCAGCAGGCAAAATCAGTGACCGCATCAGCCTGGGTTTTGTCGCCGCCACCGAAGACCAGGTCTGCAAGCACCTGGAAGACCACCTTCAGCACCTGCCAGAGCAGGATGAGCGCAGTCGCGCCGTGGTTGAACAAATGCTGATTGACGAGGAAAAACATGCCCACAGCGCCCTGGATGCCGGCGGTATGCGCTTTCCAGCACCGGTAAAAGGCTTCATGAGACTGGTTTCTAAAGCCATGACCAAAACCAGTTACCGGTTCTAAACAGGCGCAGAACTTCTATACTGGAGAGTAATACCGGGCATCTTCAAAGCCTAGAGACGGCCCGGCCGACCAGTAACCAGCATTTAACCGACTTAATCCTCTATGCGCATTAAGCCCAAGCTGTCGCTCGTACTGCCTGCCGCCATTCTTGCCCCGCTGCTTGTACTCATGCTGATTCAGGTTAATCAACTGCGCCTGGAACAACGGGATATCGTGCTGGCAGAACTGGAGAGCTACACGGCCCGTGGCGCCGAAGTGCTGAATGCCGAGCTGGAATCTGTGCAGCGTGAAGTCGCTATCTACGCCAAAACCGATGCCTTGCGCACAATGGATTCAGAGCGTTTTTTACCGTTTCTGAAGGCCGAAAAACAACGCAATGCGCCGCGTTTTGAAAAGTTTATCGTCGGCACCCCCGAGGGTTACTTCTACAATACTGAAGGTGGTAACCCCCACTTCAAGGGCTTGAGAACCTTTGATGACACCAGCACCGATACCAAACCCCGCACCATTTCACGGCGTGACTACTGGAAAGGCACCGTCGGCTTAAATCGAGAACGCGCCGCGCAAACGATCGTCTCCAACCCCATGATCTCCTACACAACCGGCGCTAAACAAATCGTTGTCGCTGCAACGATTTTGGATGATCAGCAACAAATTCTGGGCATGGTCGGCGCAGCCATTGATTGGCAACGTATCAATCAGATGATAAACCAGCTGCAACAGGAGCTGTTTGACCCCTTTGCCGATAACATTCGTATGTTCTTGGTTACCAGTGATGGTAACTACTGGTATCACTGGGACCCGAAAAAAGTTGTTCACCTAAAACGAGATGCCCAGGGAGAACTGGTTCTTAACAAAGACAAGCAAACCATCTCTGTCACCAAATCTATTTACGATACCTCCATCACCGAATGGCGCCTGGCCGCAGACTCCATCCTCTCAGGTCAGACAGGCCACTTCAGTTATTACAGTGCTGAGGACAGCAAAAACCTCTACGTCGCCTATCATCCGGTTGCGGCAGCAGGTTACTCCCTCGGCGTTGTTGTCGACGAAAGCCATATCATGGCTCCCGTTACTCGCCTTATCGGTAACAGCGCCCTGGCTTACGGGATTGCCTTTATCGCCACTATTTTACTGGCCGTAGGCCTGGCTCGGCATATCTCCAATCCTATTGAGCAGCTGACACGCTATGTGAACAGCGTACAGAAAGGCCAATCGTCTGCATTGTTTCCCGTAAAAGGTGATGACGAAATTACCGAGCTGGCCCAATCGTTTAACCGCATGACCCACTCTATGAACGAGCGCCAACAGGAACTGGAAGCCAGCCGCGAGCGTTTTTCACTCGCCATGAAAGGTACCAATGACGGTGTGTGGGATTGGGACCTGACCACCGACGATGTCTACTTCTCTCCGCGCTGGGGCGAGATGCTGGGTTATGAAAGCGATGAATTAGCTCACCGGATTGAAACCTTTTTGGATTTACTGCACCCCGATGATGTGGCCATGGCACAACGGGCAATCGATGAAACCCTGGAAAGCCGCAACGCCTATTACAGCGTCAATTTCCGCATGCAACACAAGAGCGGCAATATTGTGCATATCCTCGCACGCGGTTTTTTAGTTTGCGACAACTTGACCGGTAACCCTCGCCGTCTGGTCGGTACCCATACCGACATGACCGAGCAACATATGCACCAGGCGCGTATCGAATCCCTTAACAGTCAGCTGGAGTTTCGCGTTAGAGAACGCACTTACGAGTTGGAAAAAGCCACCAACAAAGCACAAGCGTTACAACTGCAAGCGGAAAATGCCAACCGGGCCAAGAGTGTTTTCCTGGCCAATATGTCTCACGAGTTACGTACGCCACTTAATTCTATTTTGGGATTTAGTAATAGACTGCTAACCAAATTGGGAGGTTCACTGGAAAGCCGTCATCGCGACGCTCTGGCAACCATTGAGCGCAATGGTAAACACCTGCTCAACTTAATTAACGATCTGTTAGACACGGCAAAAATTGAAGCAGGTAAGCTCCCCTTACACAAGGAAAACGTCGACATCAACAACCTGATCCAGCAATCCCTGGCGCAGGTACAACCCATGATCGACGAAAAACGCCTGACCCTGAAATACAACCTACCGTCGCCGGCACGACAGATTTCTGCTGACCCCAAGCGTTTAACACAGATTATTTTCAATCTGCTATCCAATGCTATTAAGTACACTCAACGCGGTGGTATCAGTATCGAAGTCAGAGACAGGAGTTACGATGGTATCGATGGTATTGAAATCGGTGTTCACGATACCGGTTGTGGCATTGAACCCAGCGAGCTGGACAACCTGTTTAAGAGTTTTACCCGCGCAGAAGATGTTGAAGCAAGCCATATCCAAGGCACGGGATTGGGGCTGGCTTTAATCCGCGACCTTACCGAGCTTCACAACGGCAAGGTCAGTGTGAACTCAACCCCACAGAGGGGCAGTAGTTTTTATGTCTGGCTGCCATTGGGTGAAGCCAAAGCAGCCTGAGCTTATTCAGAAAGCTATTTCTTTGGCGGGGCTTTTTCAGGCAGTTCTTTTGTCGGCAGCATCGTGCGTATCAAGCCACGGGTACCCAACCAGACAACCACCAGAACAATGGGAACTGATATCCCCAAAGCCAGATTTTTATCCAGCGCTACGCCCTGCTCGATCAGTGCACTGTAAACGTAACCCAACAGTCCCATTAAGTAATAGGCGATTGCCGCTACAGAGAAGCCCTCTACCGCTTGTTGCAAACGCAACTGCAAACCGCTGCGGCGATCGAGTGATTCCAGCAGGTTTTGGTTTTGGGTGGCAATATTTAATTCCACCCGTGTGCGCAACAGGCTACTGGTCTGCGCTACCCGGCGAGACAAATCTTCCATACGCTGACGAATGGCGTTACAGGTGCTGATGCCCGGACCAAGACGGCGATCGAGAAACTCTTCCAGCGTCTGGCGGCCTGCCACCTGCTCTTCTTTTAATTGCTCTAGGCGAGACGACACCAAATCAAAGTAGGCATTGGTAGCGCCAAAGCGGTAGTTGGTATCGGATCGGTATTTTTCCACCTGGGCCGCAACTTTGGTTAGCGACTCCAGCATTTCCTGGTCATCGCTGAAGTCCCCTTGCGTGGCAATCTGCTGATTAATGCGCGCCAGAGTTTCTTCCATCTCCGTCACATTGGGTGCCAACTTGCGGGCAATGGGCAGGCCTAATAGCGCCATCAGACGGTAGGTTTCAATTTCCAATACCCGCTGAATCAAACGCCCTGCCTGATAGGCGTTAAGCGCCCTGTCGCGAATCACAAAACGGCTAAAACCGTCACTGTGAATGCGGAAACTGGTCAGAATCTCAGCCTTGCCCTTGGCAACCACACTGCCCGACAAGCGCATACCTTCAAAGGCCTCTACAAGGGCATCTTCCCCCACGGGCTGATCGTCTTTTATGACCGACAAATGCACCGCAGCAATTAACTGTCCCGGCATAGCGGTTAGCCAGTCACGAGGGATAAAACGCAGGGCGCTGTCATTAAACAGTCCGGGCGTTGGCTGTGGCGCAATGAAAGTGTAAGTAGAAAATTCCAGGTGTTTTTCCCAGCGCAACTCAAAGCCACCAAAGTTTTGGTAGTAGCAGGAAGAATCAGCTGAAGGTGGGTTAATACTAAAACGGAGACACAGGGCTTCCAGGTGCGCGTGCTCAAGCAAGCGTTCCTGCTCATTGAGACGAATAGCCATATGGCTAACCACACAGGGGGTATCCACCAGCGGTGACGGGCGGTTATGCAGCTCTTCATAGAGCTCTGCCCGGCGACTGTCGACCGTCAGCGTCACTGCCGTTGCAGTCACCTGCGGGCTATCTTCGGTAGACATCTCAGCTGTGCTTACGTCTAATGTTTCAACCATATGCTTCGCCTCAAATTACACCTGGCACTCAATTTCTATACACAGGTAACTGTGCTTAGGCCTCGCCTAACTCTTCGATTTGATAACCGTGGGTCACTTCAACCCCGGCAGCTTCCATCATAATGGAGGCAGAGCAGTACTTTTCAGCAGAGAGCTCAACCGCGCGCTTAACCTGGTTCTCTTTCAGTTTGGTGCCGGTAACAATGAAGTTGAGGTGAATTTTGGTGAACACAGCCGGTACAGCGTCAGCACGCTCGGCCTCGATTTCCACCCGACAATCGCTGACTTGCTGGCGAGACTTTTGCAAAATGCTCATAACGTCAAACGTTGAGCAGCCGCCCATACCCAACAGCAGCATTTCCATTGGGCGAACGCCCATATTGCGACCACCAGCACTCTCCGGGCCATCCATCACTACGCTGTGACCACTGCCGGACTCGCCTACAAACATGGCGCCATCAACCCATTTAACTGTCGCTTGCATATTCACCTCTCGAATTGAGCAAACTGGTTTCTGCGATACCTTTCACCAATACCTTCTACCGATACTTTCTATCAATCACCCCGCACCATTGCAGGGCAAAATTAGCGGCTCGCGAAAAGCCCGCTAGGGTACCACAGTCGCGGAAATTAGACGATGCTGGGACAGTTTTGATCAAATTAGCATTATTCATGGATTTGGCAGGTTCCGGGGCACCTCCCCTCCCCAGATGAAACTTCAGCGAAATGGCACCCAATTCAACACAAATAACCAAAAAACACAGCAAAAACTCCCGAGTCAGATAACCGGTTCACAAAGCCGCCAGACTGCTAGGCCATACGCTAGCCTCAAGAGCCAATAGACGACATAATGCCCCTCTAACAGGCTGTGGGCGCCCCACGTCATTTTTGGCAATACGGCTTAATATGTTTTATCTTTAGAGGGTTGACCGGCCCGAGTGCCTTCACTGACTCATAAAACAATGGCCCGAAACCAAAAACCGTACTGGCGCATAAATGCTTACCCCCGGAAGCTTTCCCTGGTAAGCAGATAACTATAAGCCCACAGTGCATACGTGCTGCACTACTGATGTTGAGCAGTGCACTGATTTTAATGAACACCTAAGGAGTATATTTTGGTTGCCGTGTCGTTGACCCCGCATATCAAGAATGTGGATGAATTTCTGAGCCATTGCCATCGACGCCGTTACCCGGCCAAGAGCACCCTGATTTACGCCGGGGATAAAAGTGACTCCCTCTATTACATCATCAAAGGTTCTGTCACCGTTCTGATCGAGGACGATGAAGGCCGGGAGATGATTGTTGCCTACCTGAATGATGGAGATTTCTTTGGCGAGATGGGCCTGTTTGAGGAAGAGAATTCCCGCAGTGCCTGGGTTCGCGCCAAAACCGAGTGTGAGGTGGCTGAAATCAGTTACAGCAAGTTCCAGGAGCTGACTGACGAGCATCCGGAATTCCTCTTTGCTCTGGGTTCACAAATGGCCCGTCGCCTGCGCAATACCACCCGCAAGGTGGGTGATCTGGCCTTCCTGGATGTGACCGGTCGTGTTGCTCGCACCCTACTGGATTTGTGTAAAGAGCCCGATGCCATGACCCACCCGGATGGCATGCAGATCAAGATTACCCGCCAGGAGATTGGCCGTATTGTGGGATGCTCCCGTGAGATGGTTGGTCGGGGACTCAAGACCCTGGAGGATCAGGGGCTTGTGTCGGTGAAGGGTAAGACTATGGTGGTGTTTGGGACACGTTAGTTCGTTACTAAAGATTCCATGATAAAAAACGGGGCTTTTTGCCCCGTTTTTTATTTCTTAAGACGCTCGACGGATATCTAAATCCGGAGACGGTGGGTGTCGCTGTTCTTCGCGCCCATAAGCGGCCGAAAAAAATCAGCGCTACGTAAACTCGCAAAATGCGCTCAGACAACCTTCGCGACTACCCTGACTTTTTTCGGCCGCTTAAGCAATGGGCTGATTGCTACGAACAGCGACACCCACCGCCTCCTCACTACGTGCCAATACTAGCCTGACCTGGAGCTTGGTAGTGTTAGTTGAACATTTCCAAGAGCTTAAGGCCTGGGTCATCAGCACGCATAAAGGCTTCGCCAACCAGGAAACCGTGGACGTCGTGACCGCGCATGGCCAATACATCGTCAATGGTGTGAATGCCACTCTCAGTGATAACTATGCGATCCTTGCCGATTTTATCAAGCAGGGCGAAGGTGTTATCGAGAGAGGTTTCGAAGTTGTGCAAGTTACGGTTATTAATGCCGATCAACTTGTTAGGTAACTTCAGGGCTTCTTCCAGCTCATCGGCATCGTGTACTTCAACCAGTACATCCATGCCCAACTCCAATGCCAGGGTATTGAGGGTTTGCAGGCGCTCAGGTTCCAGTGCGGCAACAATTAACAGAATACAGTCGGCACCTATGGCACGCGCTTCGTATACCTGGTATTCATCGATAATAAAATCTTTGCGAATCACCGGTAACTTGGATGCGGTACGGGCTTCTTTTAAGTAGTCTTCGCAACCCTGGAAGTAATCTTTGTCAGTCAAAACGGACAGGCAAGCAGCACCGCCTTTTTCGTAACTGATAGCGATCTCTGCAGGATAAAAATCTTCGCGAATCACACCTTTACTTGGCGAGGCCTTTTTAATTTCAGCAATAACTGCGGCCTGACCTTCGGCGATTTTCTTCTCAATAGAAGCAACAAAACCACGGGGCGCATCCTGCTCGGCAATAATTGCCTTTAAGTCATCAATGCTGCACTGCGCTTGGCGCTCGTTAACTTCTTCCTGCTTACGGGCAAGAATTTTACGTAATACGGTAGGCGTATCAGTCACATTAAGCTCCAGGACTTCTATTCGCTATCTTTCTGACAGCGGGTGTAAGCTGCCAATTCGGTAATTTTTTCTTTGGCCAGGCCACTGCCCACAGCATCTTGCGCCATGGCGATACCTTCAGCCAGGGTTTGCGCTACGCCACTCACATAAATGGCGGCACCGGCATTCAGCGCGATAATGTCAGCGGCTTTTTCTCCCGCCTCAGTATCACGTTTGGACAGGGCATTTTGAATTAATGCCAGAGACTCTTCTGCACTCGATACTGACAGGCCTTCCAGGTTTTGGGTGGCAATACCAAAATCTTCCGGTTTGATGGTGTATTCACTCACCGCGCCGTCTTTCAGTTCTGCCACGTAGGTTTCGCAGGCCAGGCTGATTTCATCAAGGCCGTCGGCGGCGTGAACAATCATCACGTGCTCACTACCCAAACGGCCTAACACTTCCGCCATCGGGCGACACAAGTCGCGATTGAACACACCAATTACCTGGCGCTTAACACCGGCCGGGTTGGTCATGGGGCCGAGCATATTAAAGATGGTGCGCTGACCCAGTTCTTTACGTGGGCCAATGGCATGTTTCATGGCGCTGTGATGGGCTGGAGCAAACATAAAACCAACGCCGATATCATTCACACAACCAGCGACTTGCTGTGGTGATAAATCCAACGCTACCCCAGCCGCTTCCAATACATCGGCGCTGCCGGTGGAAGACGACACGGAACGGTTACCATGTTTGGCTACACGACCACCGGCGGCAGCCACGACAAAGGCACCAGCGGTGGAAACGTTAAACAGGTTGGCGCCATCGCCACCGGTACCACAGGTATCCACCAGGTTTTCGGTATCCAGTTGAACACCGGCGGCCAGCTCACGCATGACTTTGGCGGCGCCGGTAATTTCGTCCAGGGTTTCACCTTTCATTCGCAGGGCCACCAGGAAGCCGCCAATCTGCGCAGGCGTGGCTTCGCCTGTCATAATTTGGCGCATGACCGCGGTCATCTCGTCAGTATTGAGATTTTCGCGATTAATTACACATCCCAGTGCCTTCTGAATATTCATGGTGTTTTCCTTATTAATACCTAATTAGCGCTTGAGAAAATTATCGAGGAGATCGTGACCATGCTGCGACAAAATAGATTCCGGGTGGAATTGCACACCTTCCACATCCAGCGTCTTATGACGCACGCCCATAATCTCATCCACTTGGCCATCTTCGGTTTGCGTCCAGGCGGTGATTTCCAGGCAATCCGGCAGACTGTCTTTTTCAATCACCAGCGAGTGGTAACGCGTGGCATCAAACGGATTACCCAAGCCTTTAAACACACCTTGATCGTTGTGATACATGGGCGAGATTTTGCCGTGCATCACCTGACGAGCACGAATAATCTTGCCGCCAAAAGCCTGACCAATACTTTGGTGCCCAAGGCAAATTCCCAGAATCGGAATTTCACCGGCAAAACGCTCAATCGTTGCCAGCGACACACCGGCTTCATTCGGGGTACAGGGGCCAGGAGAAATCACAATTTTCTCTGGCGCCAAAGCCTCGATTTCCTCAATGGTAATTTCATCGTTACGCACGACCTTTACGTCAGCCTTTAATTCGGCCAGGTACTGCACCACGTTGTAGGTAAAGGAGTCGTAGTTATCAATCATTAAAATCATCGTCAGCTCTCCTTTACAGCACCATGTCCACAGCACGGAAAATCGCGCGGGCTTTGTTCATGGTTTCTTTCCATTCCAGGGCGGGCACAGAATCAGCGACTACGCCGGCTCCGGCCTGTACATACAAGGTATCGTCTTTAATCACCGCGGTACGAATGGCAATGGCGGTATCCATATTGCCGTTCCAGGACAGGTAACCTACAGCCCCACCGTAGATACCGCGTTTCTCATTTTCCAGCTCGTCGATAATTTCCATCGCCCGAATTTTTGGGGCACCGGATAAAGTACCCGCAGGCAATGCGGCACGCAGAACATCCATCGCCTTAAGCTCTGGCTTAATTTGGCCGGTCACATTGGAGGTGATATGCATAACGTGGGAGTAGCGCTCAACCACCATTTTTTCGGTCAGCTCCACCGAACCCACTTCAGCCACACGGCTGACATCGTTACGGCCCAAATCGATCAGCATTAAATGCTCGGCGATTTCTTTCGGGTCGTTAACCAGCTCCTGCTCCAACGCCAGATCCTCTTCCGGGGTGTGGCCACGGCGGCGGGTACCGGCAATCGGGCGCACAACTACTTCACCGTCTTCCAGGCGTGCCAGGATTTCCGGGCTGGAACCCACCACATGATGATCTCCCAGATCGAGGAAATACATGTAAGGCGAAGGATTCAAACACCGTAGGGCACGATAGAGATTTAAAGGCTCGGCCTGGAACGGAATCGACAGGCGCTGGGAAACCACCACCTGCATGGTGTCGCCGGCCAGGACATAGTCCTTGATACTGTCGACCGCCTTGCGGAAATTAGCTTCACCAAAGCTGGAGGTAAAATCCGATTCGCGGGCATTTTCGCCCTGTTGCTTCATTTCACTGCTCAGCTGCATAGGTGCAGTGGCAGGTGTGGCCTGGCTCAACTTGGCTTCCAGCTCATCCAGGCGGGCTGTAGCCTTGTTATAGGCATCGTCAATCTCGGGGTTAGCGTGCACCACCAAAATCAGCTTGCCCGCCAAATTATCGAACACCAGCACTTCGTCAGATACCATCAACAGGATATCCGGTGTGCCGATCACATCGGCAGGTACGGTCTTCTTCAACTTTGGCTCAACGTAGCGCACACAATCGTAGCCAAAGTAACCTACCAGGCCGCCGTTAAAGCGCGGTAAACCCTCCAGCTCAGCGGCACGGTAGCGGGCCTGAAAATCTTCGACAAAGCTCAGCGGGTCCGCACACTCATGCTCTTCGATCACCTCACCATCGCGCTCGATAATGATCTTGTCGCCAAAGGCTTTCATCAGAGTGCGGGCAGGCAATCCAAGAATGGAATATTGGCCCCATTTCTCACCGCCCTGTACCGATTCAAACAGGTATGAATAGGGCCCCTGGGCCAGTTTCAGGTAGCTGGAAAGTGGGGTATCGAGATCTGCCAGCACTTCACGCACCAGCGGGATGCGGTTATAGCCTTCAGCGGCCAGCTGGGAAAAACGTTCAGGTGTCATTTTGCTCTGATCCATATTATCGAGGGTCATAGCCCATCCTTAAAACCAAATTCTGTACAGAAGTAGGGCGATCATGGTTGTTGCTGACGATCACCAAAAGACGGTCGCTAGGCGACCACAACGGTGGCTAGAGACGCCATCGCCAGGGGCGGAAGGATGGAAATGTAGAACGAACCTGAGGTTTCACGGATTTTCTCCTAAGTCAGGGGCGCTAGTGTACTGAATTGCAAGGGGAATGCCTAGTGCGGCGTGGGATAAGAAGATATGAGAACGGGGTCCGACCCTACGGGTCGTACCCCGGCTACGAAGCACGTTCAGTAAGGTGCTAAAACCTGGGGTCTGACCCGCAGGGTCAGCCCCCGACAGCAGAGCTCTTAAGCGACTTCTGCAGCAATAGTGCCCGTCAGTTCAGTCAGGCTATCGATAATCAGATCCGGGCTTTCCTCACTGACCGGACGACCGTGGTTATAGCCATAGCTAACCGCCACCACAGGCATACCAGCCGCGCGGGCCGCTTCGATATCACTGCGGGAATCACCAATCATCAAGGTATCTGCCACCTCAACACCGGCTTTTTCCACCAGGTGCAGTAACGGCATGGGGTGAGGCTTCTTCTCTGGCAGGGAGTTACCGCCCAACCAGGCCCCAAAGTAACCTTCCAGGCCAGTGCCTTTCAGAATCGCAGGTACAAATTGCTCAGGCTTGTTGGTCACCATCATCAATGGGATACCAGCAGCTTTCAGGGCATCCAGGCCTTCACGAATACCGACAAACAGCTCGGTTTGATCGGCACTGTGATCGCGGTAGAACAACTGGAATTTCTCCAGGTTCAGCTCCACCAAGGCATCGCTTAGATCTTCTGGGCTCTGGCGTTTGGCCCAGGCCAGGGCGCGACGAACCAGCATGGACGCACCATTGCCCACCCAGCGGCGAACATGGTCGGGGCCGGCGGCCTCGTAACCACCTTCGGTGAGCATATAGTCAACGGCTGCAGCCAGGTCGGGCACACTGTCTACCAGGGTGCCGTCCAGGTCAAAAAGGACCAGCTTGGGCAGCTGACCTTCGAACAGGTCGGTTAGTTGTGTCATGGATTAACCTAATGGGTAGTTTAGAAATCTGTAGCTTGAGCTTATTTCAGCCAGGGTGGTTTACCCGTCCACCTGGGCCAGCTCTGCGCGCATAGCGTCAATCGCGGCTTTATAATCACCCTTGCTAAAAATTGCCGAACCGGCAACAAAGGTGTCCGCGCCCGCCTGGGCAATTTCGCGGATATTATCCGCAGTTACACCGCCATCGATCTCCAGGCGAATATCGCATCCACTTTCGTCAATCAGGGCGCGGGCCTCACGGAGTTTATCGAGGGTGTAAGGAATGAATTTCTGACCACCAAAACCGGGGTTTACCGACATCAACAGCAACATATCCAGCTGTGGCAATACATGTTTAACCACCTCAATCGGGGTGGCTGGGTTAAGGACCAAGCCAGACTTACAACCCGCCTGCTTAATTAATTGCAGGGATCGGTCGATATGCTTAGATGCCTCTGGGTGAAAGGTGATGTAACTAGCGCCAGCATCGGCAAACTGGCCAATCAGATCGTCGACAGGCTCAACCATCAGGTGCACATCGATGGGCGCCTCAATACCGTAGTTGCGCAGAGCTTTACACACCATGGGGCCAACGGTGAGGTTGGGCACATAGTGGTTGTCCATCACATCGAAGTGAACAATATCGGCACCGGCTGCCAGTACTGCATCCACTTCTTCTCCCAAACGGGCGAAATCGGCAGCGAGGATGGAAGGAGCAATTTTAAACTCTTGTTGCATGGAGCACCTGTCAACGTGATATAAGTAGGCAGCGACGTTGCCGCGAGGCCCCGATATCCCTGGCCTGGGCCCTTGTTTTGGGACCTGGAATGGCTGTTGGAGCCATTTGAGCTACCGGGTAAAAAGGCGCCATTGTACTGAATCTGGACAGTTTCACCTAATTTCACGATAACTTGAACAGGAACGACCAGATAGCTAGGTTTATATGACAAGATGATGAAAATCCGCACAATTTCTGTCCTCGTTAGCCTGTTTTGGGCAGCGCAGACATTCGCCCAGGCCCCGGATAGCAAGGCCCAGGCTGAATCTGACACCCCCCAGGAAACAACACAGGAAAATCAGATTCCCCGGTCACCAGCGGTAATAGATCCCCCCGTTCCCGATCTTGAAAAGCGCGCCATGGCACTGCTGGCCGCCAAAGCCAGTCCGGAAAGCGTGGTATGGCTGCAAGCCCTGGATGAAGAATTTCTGGCTCTGTATGAACCGGATATTACCGGCAGTCCCCAGGGAGCGGTGCTAATCCTGCACGCCGAGGGCCAACATGCCAATTGGCCCAATACGATTGAAGTCATGCGTACTACCTTGCCGGAATACGGCTGGGCCACCCTGGCAACCACCCTACCGGCGCCGGATCGTGCGCCCGTGCCAAAGCGTGATTTGCCCACGCGCCCAATAAAGAAAAAGGCTGCTGAAGCCGCGACGACAGACAGTGCAGACAAGGGAACCCCGGCGGAAACAGCCAAAGAGCGCCCGGAAACAGAAGAGATTTACGACAGCGCCGAAAATGGCCTTAGTGGCGGTGAAGCCACCCCCATTCCTGCGCCCGGCCCCAATATTGTAGATACCGACGATATCCCTGTTGCCAGTCCAGCTGAAGTCCGCGCCAGCCAGCGTATTGGCGCCGCCCTGACCTACCTCAACGATCAGGGGCAATTTAATATTGTGCTGGTGGGTGACGGTATGGGCGCAGCCCGGGGTGGTGATTTTGTGATGGCCATTCCACCGGCCACACCACAAACACCCAACGAGAAACCCATTAAACCGATTCGCGCCATGGTGATTATCAACGCCCGTAACAGTGTGCCTGCCAGCGATATCGATTTGCCCAAAGCGCTGTTTGACCCTGAAATACCGACCCTGGATATCTACTTTGGTACCGATGTCCGCGATCCGGCCGAGGCTGAGCGGCGCCGTAAATTTGCTCGCCGCCAGGGTTTTAAGGTCTACCAACAACTGCGCCTGCCGGAAATTGCCAACAACAGGATGCTGGGCGAAAACCGCCTGGCACGCCGAGTGCGCGGCTTCCTGTCGAAGCACGCCAAGGGCGCCAAAGTCGACAACGCTATCGTTATCAAAAACTGAGCGATTAAGACCCAGGCATCCTCATCAACTACACTTACTCATAGGGTTATCTCTTTGCTAGAGGTCTCTATGAGTCAAGCTCTGCCAGGTTCCAGCAATACACATCCCAGCCACCATGCTGGCTGGATTGCTAGCCTGTGCCTACTGCTTTTAAGCGCCTGCTCAACCTCAACCCTGACTCCCAACCCCAATAGCAGCCAACTCACCGAGCTGTTAAACGGCAAGACACTTCAGGAAAGGCTGGAACAACGTGCAGAGCAACCACTCGATTGGAGCCTGCCAGATGACCAGGTGATGACCCTCAACCAGGACATGCATGACTTTTTGGATGCTTACGTCCCCCGCAGAGCCAACCCCACCGTTAAGCTGGAAGCCCTGCTCAATGCCGTTATGCACAGCGGTCTATTGGGAGTCGACTACAATCCACAGGCCACCTATAGCGCCAGTGACGCCTTCTTTTATCGCGAGGCGAACTGCCTGTCGTTTTCGATGATGTTTATCGCCATGGCTAGAGAAGTGGGATTAAGCGCGAGCTTTAATCAGGTCAGTATTCCACCCAGCTGGGAGATGCTGGGCCAGCAAACCCTGGTCAACTACAAACATATCAATGCCAAAGTGAAAACTCGCGATGGGCATCATATTGTTGATTTAAATATCAAAGAATATAAAAGCCATTACCGCCAACGCCGAGCCAGTGACGATCAAGCTCAGGCCCAATACTACAATAACCGGGCCATGGAATTTCTTGCTAACGGTAATACACACAGCGCCTACCGCTATATGCGCAAAGCCTTAGAGTTGGCGCCCAAGCAAGGGGACCTATGGGGAAATTTTGCGACTATCTACCGACGCGAGAAATTATTTACCCAAGCAGAAATTGCTTATCAACAAGCATTGACGCTTGATCCAAACAATCATGTTGCCGCCAGTAATCTCAGCCGCCTTTACCAGCAACAGGGTAATGAGGAACTCGCCAACTATTACCAGCAGCAGGTAATCAAGTTCCGAATGCGCAACCCCTACCACCGCTTCTTTTTGGCGGAGCAGGCACTAAAGCGCAGTGACGTTAGCCAAGCACGCCGGCATATTAATTTCGCGCTTAAGCACAACAAGAAGGAGCCGCGCTTCCACGCGCTAGCAGACAAAATTCAGCAAGCAGAGTTTGCAGAACTGCTGGCAAAAGAATCCTATTAGGCGAGATTTATTGCAGCTTGGCGTCCAGCTGCGCCAATCGTTCAGGCGTACCAATATCCCACCACTCAGCCTCAAGCACTTGGCCACGCAACGCCTGCTTCTCCATTGCCCAGAAAAAGCACTCGCGCAAAGGAAAGTTTTCTCGCGCTTGTGGATAACCACTTACCAAGACAGGATCAATCAGGCTGATGCCGCTAAAGGTAAACCCCTGCTCCTCAGCTCGCGGTTTTAGCAGCCCCTGATCCAGAACGAAATCACCCAGAGGATTGTGCTCTGGGTTTTGCACCATAAACAAATGACCGAGACAGCTCTCAGGTAAGCTAAGTGAACTCAGCTGGCTAAATTCAACATCCGTCCACACATCGCCATTGACCAACAAAAAAGGCTGATCCCCCAAGAGCGGTAAGGCTTGCAAGATAGCCCCACCGGTTTCCAAAGGCTCGGGCTCCTGGGAGTATTGAATGCTCACCCCAAACTGTTCACCCCCACCCAGAAATTCGCGAATTTGCTCACCTCGGTAGGCCAGGTTGATGATCAACTCAGTAATGCCCGCACGCTGCAGGTTTTCCACATGGTACTGAATAAGTGGTTTGCCACCGACGGGCAACAACGGCTTGGGTAAGCTATCGGTCAGCGGACGCATGCGCTTGCCAAGTCCGGCGGCCAGAATCATCGCCTTCATGCTTGACTTTCACCTGCGGCACGGTAATCGCTGTACCAATCCTGCTGTTCAGCCAGGGGCACTAAGTTATCGAGAAACCACTGGCGGAATTCCGCTAGCTCTGGGTAGCCTTCGGCCACATCCAGGGTGTAGCGCATCACCAACGGCAGATCATTTAAATAACCGGACTTGCCATCACGTAACCACAGGCGGGCAAAAATACCCAAAACCTTGATATGCCGCTGCAGGCCCATCAAATCAAACCAGCGCAGGAAGGTAGCTTGTTTTACCAGTGGCAGCAGGCCAACCTCTACCGCCATATTGCCGTAGGCCAGCGCCCAGGCTTCTACCCGCTCGCGGGGCCAGCGGATGTAACAGTCGCGCAACAGTGATACCAGATCATAGGTCAGCGGGCCGCGTACAGCATCCTGAAAATCAATGACGCCCGGCGCTTCACCGTCGCGAACCAGAATATTACGGGAATGGAAATCGCGATGGACTAATACCTGTGGCTGCTCCAATGCAGCGTTTTCCAGTTGCTCAAAGGCATTATCGAGCAATTTATGCTCAGCTTCGCTCAACTCATAGGACAGCAATTGAGGAATAAACCACTCACGCAGCAACTCCATTTCCTGACGTAATCTACTGCGATCGTATTCTGGCAGCTGTTTGTTGCCACGGTTGCCTTTGGCGTAGTCGGCAACCGGACACTGTTGCAGTCTAAGCAATACCATCATGGTTTCGCCATATAACAAATCCACCGACTCTGATGTCAGCTCTCCTAGCAGCAACCGATCACCAAAGTCTTCCAGTAACATAAATCCCTGATCGAGATCGGCGGCGATAATTTCCGGAGCGTGAATTCCCTGATCCCGAAGAAAGCGCGCCAGGGTAATAAAAGTGGCATTGTCTTCGGTCTCTGGTGGTGAAAAAACAGCCAACAGGGAAGGCTCTGACTGAACACGAAAATAACGCCGAAAGCCCGCATCGCCACTCAATGCGGTAATGCTTTCACCCTCTTGATATTGCCACTCACGGATATTGAGCTGTTGCTCCACCCATTGCTGCAGCGGCACCATAAGTTCAGATACAGGATCAGATGAAGCGGGGAAACTGGGCGTACGGCTCACTCGCAATTCCTTATGAAGATTTGTCTTGTCGCCGATTCTAACCGAATTTTATCCAAGCCAGGGGGTGTTTATCGCTGAAGATGCATTCTGTGAGTGGCGTCACAGCGCCATCCCAAGTAGAATCGCCCTTTTACATCGCACTTTACATTGCAACCTGCGGTGATAATAAGAAGCATAAGTGATGCATAAATCGCTGCTAGATGACTAATTAACTATCTGACGCTTGGGATCTTCTCCTACATGGACCATCGGAATTCGCTGTTAAAGCAACATATTCGTCAAGCCTTACGCCCCTCTCGCTCTTCCCTGCTACTGGCAGTGGGATTACTGGCGGCGCAACCCATTACACCACTGCAAGCAGCCGACACCCACCCGGAGTGGAGCTGTCACCCTGCTGCCGATGGCAAAGGCTGGTCCTGTCAGGAGATGCAAGCCCCCGGCCCTGTTTACCAGCGTCCGCAACATGCCACTCGTCACACCAAGGTTACGAACAACGCCGTAGCGGGAGCCGCCGCTGCTGTTCCTGCCCGCGGTTTGAAAGCAGCCAATGTAGACTGGGTACCGGTTGAACGCATGACACCGGAACAGCGTGCTGCCATGAACCCGGTTTGCTGCGGTGACTATATCGAGCCAGAGCGTACCGACGCCGAAGCCGATATGAATCCCAACGATGCACCTCTGCGTGCAACCGCCGACAGCTCTGAAGTTTTGCAGGAAACCACTGCGGTTCTGACCGGTAACGTTAAACTAACACAGGGCTATCGTCAGCTGGAAGCCGATAAAGCCACCTTGGATCAAGCCACCGATCACGCCGAACTGGAAGGCAATATTCGCCTGCGTGAACCTGGCGTACTGGTAACCGGTACCCGTGCGGAAATGGACATGAACAGCGGCCATGCCGTAGTGGAAGATGCCAGCTATCTGGTGCACGAAGCCCAAGCCCGCGGTGACGCCACCAAACTGGAAAACCTGCCAGAAAAAGTGGTGGTACTGGATAACAGTACCTTTACCCGCTGTGAACCCGATAGCAATACCTGGTTCCTGCAAGGCAGTGAGATCAAACTCGATTCCAACACCAATCAAGGTACTGGTAAACACGTTCGCGTAAACATTAAAGGCGTACCAGTTTTCTATACCCCTTATATCCGCTTCCCGTTGGGTAGCGAGCGTCAGTCAGGCTTCCTGTTCCCGTCCATTAGCTCAACTGACAGTGACGGCTTTGATATTGCGACCCCTTACTACCTGAACCTGGCGCCTAATTACGATGCAACCATCACACCGCGTCATATTTCTGATCGCGGTGCCATGCTGGAAACCGAGTTCCGCCATCTGTCGGAATCCTTTGAAACCAGCGTGAGCATGGCCTTTCTCGGCAGTGACGATGGCGGCGGAGATGATGACGACCAAATCGGTAAACTGGATACTGACGGTAACCTGATTACTGAGGATGATGTCCAACGCTATAAAGGCGAAGACCGCTGGCTGTTAAATATTGATCAAATCGGCGGCCTGGACAAACGCTGGAACAGCCGTATCGATTACACCACCGTCAGCGACATCGATTATTTCCGCGATCTGGATACCGCTTCACTGGAAGTGAACAGTGCCACTCACCTGGAAAAATCAGCCGAGTTTGGTTACCGCTTCACTAACTGGAACCTGACCGTTAAGGCCGAGGAATTCCAAACCATTTCCGAAAATACCGAAACCCCTTACAAGCAGCTGCCACGCATCAACCTGGATGGTAACTACCGCTTTGGCGACTGGGTAGTGGAGATGGAGAACGAATACGTCGACTTCGATCACCGCGATGATTTCTGGCGCGACGGTTCCTCACCACGTATTACCGGTGAACGTGCCTTCCTCGATTACAGCCTGAGCTGGGACAAACGCTGGATTTGGGGCTTTGTAAAACCCACCGCTACCGTAAAATCCCTGCACTATAATCTGGATAGCGATGGCTTAAATGCCGGAGCAGAAGACAGCGTCAGCATTACCGTGCCTCAAGGCAGCCTGGATATGGGCCTGTTCTTTGAACGTGAAGGCTCCCTGTTTGGCAATGGCTATGTACAGACCTTCGAACCACGTCTGTTCTACTTCTACAGTGACTACGAGAGCCACGATGAGCTGTTTGATGTCACCAACGGATCTGGTTCACGTGCAGACGTTGACTTTGATACCTCTGAGCTGACCTTCAGCTACAGCCAGCTGTTCCGTGATAGTCGCTTCTCCGGTAACGACCGTATTGGTGATGACAACCGTCTGTCAGTTGGCCTAACCACCCGCTTTATCGAAACCAGCACCGGCATCGAACGCTTTAGCGCCAGCCTGGGACAGATCTACTACTATGATGACCGTGCGGTTGATCTGACACTGACCAGCGAGCAAGCCCTGCTTAACGCAGACAATACTGCCAACGATTCCGAAATCGCAGCACAACTGGCTGCCCGTATTGGCGATCACTGGACCCTGAGCACCGATCTCGCCTGGGATGAAGATGAGAACGACAAAGTCTCCCGTGGCAGCTCCAGCCTGCGTTATATGGATGACGACTATCGCATCTTCAACCTGACCTACCGCTTCTCTCGTCGCGCAGGCAAAGTCGATACCAATGATATTGACGGTGACGGCGATACCAGCGAGCTGATTAACAACGACGTAGATCAGGCTGATCTGTCCTTTATCTGGCCAATCGCCGGTGGCTGGAGCCTGGTAGGCCGTGGCTATCACGATTTCACCTTCCAGCGTGAACTTGAGAGCATGGCTGGCGTCGAATATAACAGCTGCTGCTACCGTATGCGTGTTGTAGCCCGCCGCTGGCTGGATAACGACCTGGCCAACGTCATTGATGATGAAGAGCTGGAATACGATAAGGGCATTTTCTTTGAGTTCCAGCTGAAAGGCCTGGGTGGTATCGGCAGTACAGTAAGCGGCATCCTCAGTGACGGTATCTACGGTTACGACCGTCGCGAAGAGAATCAGAAATAAGAACGGCCATGAAAAAACAGACTATGTTGAAAGCGATTAAAACCCTGACCGCTGGCGCCCTGTTAAGCGCCAGCCTGTTCACCCAGGCACAGACCATTGCCCTGGATAAAGTGATTGCCGTTGTCGATGACGATGTTGTTATGGCCAGCGAACTGCACCAGCGCATGTCTATGCTGGCCACACAGCTGCAAGCCAATAATACCGAGTTGCCGCCACCGGAAGTGATGCAACAGCAGCTGCTGGAGCACCTGATTGTTGAGTCCCTGCAATTACAGATCGGCCAACGCGTTGGCGTTACAATCACCGACGCAGAGCTGGATCAAGCTATTGATCGTATGAAAAAGGCGAACAAACTCAACCACGAGCAGTTTATTGCCAAACTCAAGCAGGATCGCCTGACGTTAAATAGTGTTCGCGAGCAAATCCGCCGCGATATGATTATCGAGCAGGTACAGCGCGGTAGCGTGAATCGCCGTATCAAGATTTCCGAGCAGGAAATCGATAACTTCCTGCGCTCCAAGGAAGGCGAACTGTTCTCCTCCCCGGATTACAACCTGGGCCACATTTTTGTTGGTGTAGCCTCTTCAGCCAGTAAAGATGAAATCACCCAGGCTGAGAACAAAGCCAGCTATCTGCATGAGCAACTGCAAGCCGGTGCTGATTTCCGTCAACTGGCGGTAGCCAATTCCAACGGCCAAAATGCGCTAAAAGGCGGTGATTTAGGCTGGCGTAAATCGGCACAGATGCCAGAGATTTTCGCCGATGCTATTGCCGACATCAGCAAAGGCGAAATCACCGAACCACTGCGCAGTGGTGCAGGTTTCCACATCCTGAAACTGTACGACAAGCGCGGCGGTGGCCTGCAGATGATCGAACAGTCCAAAGTTCGCCACATTCTGGTTAAACCTTCCACCATCCTGTCCGATGAAGAAGCTCGTCAGGAACTGGTCGATATCCGCCAGCAAATTATCGACGGTGAAGACTTTGGAGAGATGGCCCGCGAACACTCAGAAGATGTCGGTTCCATGCTGAGCGGTGGTGACCTTGGCTGGTCCCTGCCCGGTAAATTTGTACCGGCCTTTGAGGCAGCCATGGACAGCACCGACGTTGGCGATATCAGTGAGCCTTTCCGCAGCCAGTTTGGCTGGCATATCCTGCAGGTGGAAGAGCGTCGCCAGCAAGATATGAGTGATACCGTTAAACGTAACCAGGCCCGCAACCTGCTGCGCGGTCGTCGCTTTGAAGAAGAGCGCATCAACTGGCTGCGTGAAATCCGCGACGAAGCTTACGTCGACATTAAAGGCTAAACCCACAGTCACTAGCGGCTAGTTTCTAGTAACTAGTGACTAGCTGCTCGAGACTGACATGACCCTACGCCTTGCCCTGACTCCCGGTGAACCTACCGGTATAGGCCCCGACCTTACCATCGCCCTGGCACAACAGGGTTACCCCTGTGAAGTTGTCGCCATTTGTGACCCGGAGCTGCTAACAACCCGGGCACAGCAGCTGGGTCTCCCCCTTAGCATCAAGCCCTACCAAGCCGATAAAACGCCTGAACCATTGGCGGCCGGTGAAATCGTTGTCTGCCCGGTAACCCTGAAGGCGCCAGCCACGACAGGGGAGCTTAATAAAGCCAATGCCCCCTACGTTTTGGAAACGCTGGACCGCGCCATTAGTGGCTGCCAGTCAGGAGAGTTTGCCGCCTTGATTACAGGCCCCGTTCACAAAGGGGTGATCAACGAATACGGCCTCAGTTTTAGCGGCCATACTGAATACCTGGCCGACAACACTAATACCGAAAAAGTGGTGATGATGTTGGCCACCGAAGGCCTGCGGGTAGCTCTGGTGACCACCCACCTGCCCCTGGCCGATGTGCCGGCGGCTATTACCCCGAAAACCCTGACCCAGGTGACGCGCATCCTGCAGCACGACCTGGTAAACCACTTTGGTATCAAACAGCCTCGTATTCTGGTTTGTGGCCTTAACCCCCATGCCGGTGAAGGCGGTCATATGGGCCGGGAAGAAATTGATGTTATCGAGCCGACACTTGAAGCCCTGCGCAGCGAGGGTATTAACCTGATAGGGCCTCTGCCCGCTGATACCCTGTTTACCCCCCACCATTTGGATAATGCCGATGCCGTGTTGGCCATGTACCACGATCAGGGCCTTCCCGTGTTAAAATTCAAAGGGTTTGGGCAAGCAGTGAATATCACCCTGGGATTACCGATTATTCGCACCTCGGTTGATCACGGTACCGCCCTCGATTTAGCCGGCAGCGGCAAGGCTGACAGTGGCAGCCTGATGACGGCCCTGAGTTATGCGCGAGATATGGCATTAGCTCGCAGTAACTCACAGTAGCAAACAACAGAACATACCTATGAGCAACAACGACAAACAAGCTGGCCTTGAGCACAAGGCCCGCAAACGCTTTGGCCAAAACTTTTTGGTGGACGACGGTATTATTCGCCGTATCGTAAAATCCATTCGCCCCAAGGCCGAAGATAACCTGGTGGAAATTGGCCCCGGTAAAGGCGCCATCACCTCGCAACTACTGGCTGCCTGCCCGACCTTAAATGTTGTCGAACTGGACCGGGATCTGATCCCCATTTTGCTGGCCCAATTTATTGCCGACTATCCTGAGCTAACCATCAACCAGGCCGATGCCCTGAAGTTTGATTTTGGCCAGCTGCTGCAAGATAAAGAAGGCAATGCCAAAGGCCCACTGCGTATTGTCGGCAACCTGCCCTACAATATTTCCACCCCCCTGATCTTTCACCTGCTGAGCTACGCCGGCAATGTCAAAGACATGCACTTTATGCTGCAAAAAGAGGTGGTGGATCGTATGGCAGCCCAGCCGAATGAAAAAGCCTACGGCCGCCTCGGCATTATGGTGCAGTATTACTGCAAGGTAGAAAGTCTGTTCCCGGTGCCACCGGAATGCTTCCAGCCGCGCCCCAAGGTAGATTCTGCCATTGTGCGACTGGTACCCTACGACGCACCGCCCTACCCGGCCAAGGATATAAAACTGCTGGAACGCCTGGTGAATACCGCCTTCCAACAACGCCGCAAAACCCTGCGCAATGCGTTAAAGCAATTGATACCTGTTGAGGCCATCGAAGACCTGGATATTGATACCAGCAAGCGCCCGGAAAATTTATCCCTGAAAAATTTTGTCGACCTAAGTAACAAACTTATCGACATTATCGAGTAGCCAATTTATTGAGTAGTATTTTTAAAGATAGCCATGAACGAAGAACACAATATCGACGCTGATTCCGAACATCAGTCTCGCATTTTAATTGAAGTCGAAACCTCCTATATGGATGACCAATCCAAACCGGAGGCCAATCGCTTTGTGTACGCCTACACCATTACAATCACCAACCAGACCCAGGAAGATGCACAACTGATCAGTCGTCACTGGGTTATCCGTGATGCACACGATAAGGTACAAGAAGTTACCGGCTTGGGTGTAATCGGCGAGCAACCACATATTGCACCAGAAAAGTCCTATAGCTACACCAGCGGCGTGGTATTGGAAACCGAGATTGGCACCATGGAAGGCAGTTACCAGATGCGTAAAACCAGCGGTGACCTGTTTGATGCACCGATTCCTACTTTTGCGCTCGTACCGCCGCACGCCATTCATTAAGGAATATCAGGGACGACGCTATGGCCACTTACGCCGTTGGTGATTTGCAGGGCTGTCTCAAACCACTGAAATGCCTGTTAAAGACGGTAGACTTTGACTGGCAGCAAGATCACCTGTGGCTGGTGGGCGACCTGATTAACCGCGGCCCCGATTGCCTGAAAACCCTGCGCTTTCTCTACAAGCATCGCGACAATATCACCGTCGTGTTGGGCAACCACGACCTGCATTTACTGGCGGTTGCCTACGGTTATCGTATGCCCGGCAA
This sequence comes from Maricurvus nonylphenolicus, assembly GCF_042854845.1. Classification (GTDB taxonomy): domain Bacteria; phylum Pseudomonadota; class Gammaproteobacteria; order Pseudomonadales; family Cellvibrionaceae; genus Maricurvus; species Maricurvus nonylphenolicus. The sequence goes on from NZ_AP031498.1 coordinate 4,614,700, forward strand.
TGGCGACACCCTCGATGAGATTCTTGCCGCCGACGACTGCTTTGAATTGATGGATTGGCTGCGCCATTGCCCCTTGGTACACACTGACGAGGAACTGGGCTACACCATGGTTCACGCGGGCATTCCACCGCAGTGGAGCATTAAAAAAGCCAACAAACGCGCTCGTGAACTGGAAGCGGTTTTGCAAAGCGATGACTTCCACACCTACTTTGAAAACATGTACGGCAATACGCCGGACTGCTGGGATAAAAACCTCGAAGGCGTAGACCGCTGGCGGGTAATTACCAATTACTTTACCCGCATGCGTTTTTGCTCCAAAGACGGCCACCTGGAATTAAAAAGTAAAAGCGGCCCCAAAAACCAACCCAAAGGCTTTGCCCCCTGGTTCTCTCATAAAAAACGCAAAACCGCTGACGATAAAATTATTTTTGGTCACTGGGCGGCCCTGGAAGGTAAAGCCGATACCGAAAATATTTATGCGCTGGACACAGGTTGTGTGTGGGGAGGCAGCATGACCATGATGCGCCTGGAAGACGAAAAACTCTTCAGCTGCGATTGCTAGCCTGAGCAAGGGGTCCGACCCTGCGGGTCGTACCCCGAGTTAAAAACACTTATACAGCCAACATCAGCAACCTGACAATAACCAGCAAAAACAGCCCCCAACAAAGGATATTGCCCAGCACTCGCGCCGGAGGCAATCTGGAGGTATTTTGTTGAATACCCACCGCATGCAAAACCCTGGCAAGTAATAACGTCACACCAGCCACATGCAAGGTGAATACACTTTCACCCAACACCGCCAACATCATTAAACCCAACAAAATACTTGGCACGTACTCAATATTATTCCCATGAGCGCGAATGGCCTTTTCCAACCCGGGGACCGCACTGCCAACACCAACCGCCACGCCTTCTTTTGCACGCCAGCGATAAACGTTAATCGCCAAAAACAACATCACGCCAAAATTCAGCGCCGCCCAAAACACAACAACTTTGATAGCCTCAATGTTCTCTAATCCCATAACCTCTGCACCTTCACTCTCTTTTGATTTGCTTACCAGTTTTCACAGTAAGGTCGGATTTCCACATTAAATGACCAACTGGATTTCGGCTGATGCACCACCCGGAAACATTCATTGGCGATATCGACAGGCTTACAAAAGAAATCATCTTCCGCATCCGGATAGGCTTTTCTAGCCCAGGGCACATCAATCACCGCATCGATAAGCACATAGGCCACATGAATACCTTCAGGCCCCAAACGTCTGGCAATAGATTCAGCCAGTATCCGCTGCGCCGCTTTAGTTGGGGCAAAGCCGGCAAAATGCGCCTTACCGCGATAGGCCGAGGTATTTCCCGTACACAGAATGGCGCCACTGCCTCGGGCAATCATCTCTGGCGCCAACAGTTGACTCAGATGTAACAACGCCATGGTGTTAACCTGAAAATTCTCTTCAAGCACCTTGGCCTCTACCTGAAGAAAGTCCCCAAAAACACCGCCCACGGCATTATGTATAACTACATCAGGTAGCCCTAATTGGGTTTTTACAGTATCAATAGTGGATGTGAGCGAGGGCAGGTCGGAGACATCACACACATAGGCCGTCGCAGTATCGATTTTCTGCTCCAAGGCTTTGAGGCGCTCTTCATTTCGCGACAGCATCGCCACATGATAACCGTCCTCAGCAAACCGACGAACAAGCTGGGTGCCCGTACCAGGCCCTACACCTGTAACTAGACATACTTTTTTCATTTTTTGCCACCCTTTATTTATCGATAAATAGAGTACAACAGAAAAGCGGATTACCGCCTATGAAATGAGTTTGCCACCCCTAGAAAAACTTTGACTACTACAATTAAGCTGCAGGATAGATTAGCGCAGCATCAGGGGTCCGACCCTGCGGGTCGGACCCCGTCTCTACATAGCATCTATGTATCTTTAGCGGACAACATACGAACTCGACAACTCAACCCTTTAAGATGTGGAATGCCCTGCTCCCAATCCAAATGATCTTCATCATCCAAACACAACATAGCGTCTGAATGTTTGTAAGCACTGGAGAGAAAATCTACACCGGTTTCAGTCTCCGGCTTCCACCACCCATGGGGAACACGCACCAGATCATCAGGCATATTTTCACGAATGCCTACTTTCATCTCGATAGCAGCCAGCGAGTTTTCCACCACTGCCCATTCATCTTCAACCAAACCATACTTATCAGCCATTGCAGGGCTTACAAACAGGTAAGGCTCAGGGCAACGCTTACGCATTTCCGGAATATGGCGATGGCCGGTCTGGAAGTACTCATCCTCCCGGACACCAGTAAACATGGTCAGCGGATATTCCTCAGAAGGTTCCAAATCTTCTCGGAAGTAAGGCAGTGGATCAAACCCAAGATCTTCCAACACCGAAGACTTTAACTCTACCTTGCCACTGGGTGTGGCAAACCCCGTTTGTTCGAATTTTTTGAAATGAGGTTTGGTGAAAAATATCTCATGCTTTTCAGAAAACTCTTTAAAACCCATACCGGTTTTTTCCAAACGGTAATCGTAGAATTCTTCGATGGTTGCCCAAGGCACAATCTCAGGGCGACCGATGGCAGTGGCAATTTGACGCCAGAACTCAAAGGTACTCTTTGCCTCCCCTCTAGGCTCCACGGCCTGTTGAGAAACACGATAAAAACTCATCCAGCCAAAAGAATCTGTTAGCCAAGGCCGCTCAAACCAGCTGTCCCCGGGGAGAATATAATCCGCCAACTGTGCAGAAGGCGTCATAAATTGTTCGTGAGCCACGATTAAATCCTGATTCATCATGCCCTTTAAAATGCGAGGCATATTGGCGTAACTCATCAGCGGGTTATTGCCCAACAGGAAAAACGCCTTAACCGGGTAATCACCTTCGCCCGCCATCGCTTTAAAGGTTTCGGTGGGGTTAGCCATAAAACAACCGGTAAGCTGATTGTTATACTCTCGCCCCCACACACGCTTACCGGGTTCCAGGAACGGACGCTGGCCGCGATAGGTAAAGGCCGGATGTTTATCGGATCCCAGTTGTTTATCCTGTTGCTCGATAGACAATTTATAGTGCATCTCGATATCGGATTCAGGGACAATATCAGGGTGAAATCCCTGCAATACATCACCGCCGGGCACATCCAGATGCCCACATACTGCACGCAAAATACTTTGCAGGCGGATGCCAGAAGTACTGTTACGTTGCATATCGGTGATGGGCGTCCAGGGAATAACACTAGGGCCTCCGGTAGCGTAAAGGCGAGCGGCTTCAGCAATGGCTTCGGGCTCACAACCGGTCAGTTCAGCAACGCGTTCGAGCGGATATTCATTGACACGTTCGCGCAACTCTTCAAAGCCGATGGTCCATTTCTCAACAAAGGCTCTATCGTAAAGCCCCTCATCAAAAATAACCTTGAGCCACCCCAAGCACATAGCAGCATCGGAACCGGCCTTTAACGGCAACCAGATATCCGCCTGCTCGGCGTTTTCACTCTTGCGGGGATCTAACACAATTAACTTTGCGCCGTTCTTTATGGCCCGCTGAATTTGGTTGTGGATAGGCACCCAACTGTGTTTTTTCGGGTTATGGCCGAACAATACGATGCACTTGGAATTTCCAATATCCGCAGCGGGGAACCAGCCATAGGTCATACGGTTTACCGCAGCGGTATTACCGGCACACAGGGCCACACCACTGATCCAGTTAGGCGAGCCCACATGGTTCATGATTCGGCGCCCCAGACCGTGGTCAGTACCGGTGTTCCACTGGCTGGTGGTCACCGCCCAGGCTTCAGGGCCGTATTGATCAATAACGGCATTCAGGCGCTTGCCAATATCCGCCATAGCCTCATCCCAGCTGACCTCTTCCCACTGCCCGGAACCACGCTCACCCACACGCCTGAGCGGCTTGGTAATACGCGTCTCGTGGTTGAAACCGGAAGGTGCCGCAACCGCCTTCATACAAATATTGTCACGGAACATGGGGTTATCGGAATGGCGCACACGCTCCACCTTACCGTCCTTCACCTCAATGGCCACATTACAAGCGATATCGCAGCTGGCGCATATCGACTTAACGGCCTTTACTCCAGGCTTGGTCTTCTTGGGATCGGTTACGTCTTTTACATAATCATCTGCATCCAGCAGCACTGCACCCGCCATTGCGACACCTCCACTCAGGATATTAATTAACTCTTGTTATTGAATACTTTGTAAGTCCAGATAACGGACATACTAATCCAAAAACTGGACTTTATACAATTTATTTACTATATTTTTTTACAACGTAAGCTAGGCAACCCCTGCCAATTAAGAAATATCAGGTGAGAAAGACACATGAAATGGGAAGAACTCCCCCAACAGCAATGCTCCATAGCCCGCAGCCTGTCAGTTGTGGGCGACCGCTGGACCCTGCTGATTCTGTCGGACAGCTTTTTGGGCGTGAAACGCTTCGAGGCCTTCCGTGAGCGCCTGGGCATCTCGCGTACGATCTTGTCGGACCGACTGAATCTGTTGGAGCAGGAAGGCGTGATTCGCAAGCAGGCCTATCAGGAAAAGCCTACCCGCTATGAATACAGATTGACCTCAAAGGGCAGGGACCTCTACCCGGTGATTCTTTCCCTGCTGAAGTGGGGTGATAGCTACTATGCAGATGAGGCGGGCGCCCCGATTCTGGTAGAACACCAGGACTGTGGCCATGACTTTCATGCCGAGCTGGTGTGCTCTCACTGCAAAGATCCGGTCAGCACCCGCAATGTTAAAGCCCGTAAACGACCGGAACACCCGGATTTTCCTACAGTTGAGCGTGGCCCTGCTCCCCAAGCCAGTTAACCTCTCCAGAAGTTAACGCCAAGGAAATAAGCACAGCCTGAGCTATCCTGTAATAATGCATTGTCGTCATTTATCCCCAGGCCAGGCCGAGCATGTATCGCTACGTACTATGTCTAGCGCTAGCTTCTATCGCTAACACTCTTAGCGCAGAAACCATCGAATACCTAATACCGGAAGAGGCTTCTGGCGCGTATCAATCTAAACATTTCCCTTATGAGCACGAAACCTCATTGGGGATGATTGATCGAATAGTCCTGGCGCTCGTGGAAGATACAGATATAGAACTACAACCCAAGATCATGCCTGCCATGAGAGTGCGTAGCCTAACCACTTCTGATCCAAAACGAAAATGGCTAACCTTTGTGTTTATTGGTAAAACCTGGTCGGCGAGAATTGCTGATTCCCCTTCTGAGAGCTGGTCACTTTCCAAGGGAGCATCAAGATTTCACCTGGCAAGTTTTCACACCTCGTTTTGGTACACCGCCCCACCAGCGCACATACCCAAAACCGGGACAGACTTGCGGAACAGCGACATCGTAACCCTGACAACTATAGGTTATAAGGAGTTAAACCAATGGGTATCTCAGTTTGGCCTTAAGCTTGTTAGAGTAAAATCAATCAATCATGCTTTCAAAATGCTTGCCAGTAATCGTGTGGATTTTGCGTTTTTCAGTGAGGCCAGTGCCCGCTGGCACTACCATAAGCTAGAACGGAGTGCCGACCAATTGCATCGAATAAAAGATCCCGCCTACTCTCTAAGAACTGAAGTCTACCTGTCCTGGAACAATGCAATCAGTGAAGCAAATCAACAACACTTCCGAAAAACATTAACCGACATGGAAAAGAACGGTAGGCTGGGCTCGATCCGCCTTCAATACCGCTTCGATCCACCTAATAAGACAGAGCAAGAATAGCCAGTTGAAGGAATCATCTACGCTCCACAGATACATTGTGGATAACCCGTAAAGCGTATAGACAAGTCAATCTACGAACAGTATTACGCTCTTACGCGTTTAACCACCTGGCCACGCTTCCAGAACTGGTAGAACACATTAATCACAGAAAAAAGCCCTCTCGGCTTGGAACCCGGGGCCTTACCCTCAGCCATACGACGAATCTGGTTGGTATACCAACTGATTTCCATAATCGCCATATCATCGACTTTCTTAATACCGGTCGTGATTGGTTCAACGGTTGAGCGATAACCCTGGCCCTGGAGAATTTTGTTAGCCAGATTGGGATCAACCGCATAAGGGCGGGCCAAACCAGCCACATCCATAGCACCGGAATCCAACGCCTCCTCAATAGCAGCCTGAGATCTAAAACCACCGGTCACCATCAGCGGTGCCGACACATTTTTCTTCAGCTCTTCAGCAAATTCCAGGAAGTAAGCTTCGCGCTTACGGGTAGATTCTTTTTGCTCACCACGACGGTTAACCGGGTTCTCCCAGCTGCCACCGGAGATCTCTATCAGATCAATACCCAGTCCATCCAGAACCTTGGCCACTTCAATGGATTCTTCGTGAGTAAAACCACCTTTCTGGAAGTCTGAGGAGTTGAGTTTGATTGCGATATTAAAACGCTTGCCCGTAGCCTCCCGAATAGACTTATACACTTCGGTCACAAAGCGCATACGATTCTCCAGAGATCCACCCCATTGATCGGTACGCTTGTTATGGTTTGGCGACAGGAATTGGCTGATCAAATAACCGTGAGCACCGTGCAACTGCACACCATCGAAACCGGCTTTTTGCAGGATCACCGCTGTGTTGGTGAACCGCTGGATAATATCGAGGATTTCATCTTCGCGCAGCTCTCGCGGTGGCATAAACATATCACTGACCAACGGAATCGCCGAAGGAGCTACCGGACTATCATTTAAAAACTTAGGCGACTGCTTCCCGGGGTGGCTTAACTGCGCCCAAATCTGACCACCTTGGGATTTAGCGGCTCTGGCCCACAATTTCAGCTCGGTCAGATCGCGCTCATCTTCAACAGCCACCGCCAGTGGTTCATTGGCATGGTGGGCATCCACCATCACATTACCCGTAACCAGCAGGCCGGAACCACCCTCGGCCCAGGTTTTGTAAAGCACTTCGAATTCACGTACGACACGCCCTTCACCGGTCGCCAAGGCTTCATTCATGGAGGACTTACACAAGCGGTTTTTCAGCACACTGCCGGATCGCAGCTTCAGCTCTTGCTGTACAGGGGAGTTAGACATAAGAGTACACCCAAAAATCTATCGTGAATTGGTAGCCTCCCAATATAACGAATTTCGCCAATGGCCGTGTTGCGATTATTTTATGGGTGTACCGAGCTTTTCGAATAGCCAAATATGGCCTATGCCATTCTTTCGCCGGGGCAAACTAAAGATTTCACTACCCAAAACACACCGCTGGCTTATGCTAAGGGGGAATTATCGAATACATCAGCCGCAGGTAGTGATAGACCATGAAGAAAACCGTTCGCGTGCCATGCTTGATCCACGAAGGGTCTCTGGGCCGGAAAACCATTAAGCAACTGGAAAGTATGATCAAGGGTATTTACCAGACACATTTTGGAGTGGACTACAAACTGGTATTTATGTGGATGACACTGCCTAAAGGTCAAGCCTACCTGGCCGGTAAGATCTCTACTGCATCAACCGTGATGGTTGCAGTCGAAGATGGACTACCTGCAAATAAAAGACACCCATTCATGCTCGAGATCTGCGATAAATGGCAATACATTACCGGGTGCAACAAAAATGAGATTATTCTAAATTCGCCTGATTTCTCAGTGGCAGATGAAAGCTTAAACATCACGCAATCGAAGTTTGACGAATCCAAAAAGACATGGGCCCAAGCCAAAATCATGAGCCGCCTGCTACTGGGTCGTATCAGTAAGGGTTATTTCACCACAGATATAAATTTGTAATTCACCATACAACTACCCGGATCAATGCCATGCCCCTATATAATATTTCATCCAGAACTCGCCTTCCGGAATCCGTACAAAAGCAGGTTGCGCAAAAAGTTGTTGACGTGCACTGTGGTCTGACTGGCGCCCCAGAAACTTTTGTGAATGTTGTTTTCTTTGAAAATACACCTTTACGCCCTGGTATTTCTCACCATATCGGTGCCAACGTTCGCAAAGGCCGCACCGGCGAAATGAATGAAACCCTGACCCAGGAAATGCTGAACCAGCTAGCTGACGTGATATCAGTTTCCAACGCAGCTATGGAAATCAGCCTGTTCGAAATGCCCGCCCAGTGGATTATGGAAGGCGGCGAGATCCTGCCAGAACCCGGCGAAGAAGCCTTTTGCGAATGGCTACAGAAGCAACAGCAAGAAGAGCGAGAACAGGAAGAACGTGAACTCGCGGTAGCTAAAGCCAGCTAAACCTCCTCCCCTTTTACATCTGCATATAACCATCTCTCACAGTTTCCCCCGGTTATATGTAGATGTTCTATTCAAATCGCATTTCCAAAATTGAAAACAATTTGCTAAGGTTACTTAAAAAGTGAATATCAAGGGCGCATTGATGCTGGATATTTCCGATATCAACCTTATCAAAACCGTTGCGGAACTGGGCAGCATTAACAAAGCCGCTGAGGTGCTAAATACATCCCAATCCACGCTCAGCAAAAAACTCGGGCGCCTGGAACAGGTACTCAATATATCACTTTTTTTTCGCAACAACGTAGGCATGATGCCCACGGATGCGGCCCTGTATATTATCAAACAGGGGCGCAAGCTCACCCCGGAATTAAATGCGATCCAACGCCATATAGAATTAATGGCAAATCTGGAAGCAGGTGAACTGAATATTGGTATCGGACCAATAATAGAACAACTCTATTTCCCAAAAGTCTTGCTCGACTTTACCGAAGAAACTGACAACATCCAAATATCCCTCAAAACCGATAGCCCGCAAAAACTGCTCGATATGCTCAGTAGTGGTGAAATGGACATTGTGCTTGGACCCTTCTCAGTAGAGCAACTTGATGACACCCTACTCGCCTCACCGATTCAAACCAGTAAAATCATCACCGTGGCCCGACCTGGCCATCCACTACTAGCCGAACCAGGCCCTGTAGCCAGTGAGAGGCTAACCGAATTCCCCCTTATTGCACCACGGGCAACAAAAGAAATTATCGAAGAGTTTCAACGCATCAATGACTTCTACTTACCGCGTATTGTGTGTGACAACTACGCGACCACCAAACAGGTGGCCATAGCCTCTGATTACATTACCGGCGGGCCAGAAGTCATATTTCGAAAAGAGTTAGCTGCGGGATTATTAGTAGAGGTCCCTACCAACATAGATTTTCTGTGGAAGTCTTACAGCGTCATTAGGCCTGAATCTTCTGAGGTGTCACTGGTGAATAAATTCTTGGAAATTCTAAACCGCTATACCCAACAATAACGGCAGGATTTCCATTCCTCCATACCCCTTCAATAATTTTTTCACTTAATTTCTACTCTCAATCTGAATATTGTGGGAAGTGCCTGCATTAACGTGTGGTGCAAAAATAACTACAGCGATCAAGGCAATCCTCATGGATTGACCCTGGCTTACTCATTGAGAGCAAGAAGATGAAGATTTCTACTACAGCCATTCCACTGGCTGCCGCAATAGCCGCAGCTATGCCATTATCATTTAACACCCAAGCCGAAGAATCTCTAACTCTGGAAGAGATTGTGGTTACCGCCCAACGCAGGGAAGAAGCCCTTAGCGATGTACCACTGGCCGTTACAGCGGTCGATGCCGAAGGCCTGGCCGAAGCCCGTATTGAAGATTTAAGCGATATCAGCAATGCCTCCCCTAGTGTAGTCGCCGGTTCCAGCAACCAGGCATCGGCAACCGCCAATGTACAGATCCGTGGTATTGGAACCGTAGGTAATTCACGCGCCTTTGAAGGAGCGGTGGGTATTTTTATTGACGGAGTTTATCGCACCCGTGCCGCCTCTGCCATGGAAACCTTTGTAGATATCGGTGGCGTTCAGGTTGTTCGCGGCCCACAAGGTACCCTGTTTGGAAAAAATACCGCCGCAGGTGCGGTACTGATTAATTCAGCCACACCGAGCTTGGAAGAACTAACCACAAATTACAGTGTGGGCTTTGGTAACTACGGCTCCCAGGACATTAAACTGACAGTTAATGCGCCTACCGGTGAAAATTCTGCGATTCGCCTTTCTGCACTCTATGACGAGCAGGATGGTTTTTTTGAAGACGTAAATACCGGCGACGATATAAATGACAAACGCACTGAAGCCCTGAAATTTCAGTGGCTTTGGGAAGCCAGTGATGATTTATCCGTTCACGTGATAGCCGATGCGCTAGAGTCCAACGCCAACTGTTGCTACGGTACCGTTGACTATGAAGATGGCGATGTCACGACTATTCTTGACAATATTCAACTGGCTAACGGCCTGAAGTTACCCTCAGACGATCCAGAAGATCGTGAGTCCGCGTTAAACCAAGAAGTTAAACAACGCGTTACCGATGAAGGTCTGACTCTGAAAGTTGTCTATGACACCGATGCCGGCAGCATCACCTCTACCACCGCTTACCGTAACTACTTCTTCGAACAAAAAGAAGGTGATGCGGATTTCCACGGTGTGGATGTGGTTCAGTTTAACGAAGACTTTGACAGTAAATTCTACTCACAGGAATTGACCTTTAACGGTGAATTGGATGGCAAGCTGAGCGGTGATTACATTCTTGGTTTCTACTATTCAAAAGAGACTATTGATGCTGAGCGTGATGTAATTACTGGCACCGACGCTGATTTATATTTTAGCTCTCTGTACACTGCTCAAACTTCAGAAACATTTGGGGAACTCGTAGCCGTAGATGCGCCTATCGCACCCGGTGTTTTCTCCTCGGAAATCATGGAGTCAGAAACAGAGTCCATCGCCATCTTCTCCCACACCAATATCGATCTGAACGATAAGTGGAAACTGGTAGCCGGTCTGCGTTACTCCGAAGAGGAAAAAAGTGGGTCCTTTGAGAATTCATTCTTTGATGCCAGCACCGGCTCTTACTTAATAACTCCAACCAGTGGTGGTGGCGCAGGAGCATTCATTGCTGGCGCTTTTTGTTCTAACAGTAATCTAAGCAGCCCTTCATTCGTTGCAGGCAATACCTATTCCTGCGATGGTCTGGCTACACCTCTGGCCTTCCTGGGCACCATGCCGGGGCCAGCCTACGACGAAACCAATGTCGACCGCGCTTTTAGTGGTACGCTAGGTCTGCAGTACTACCCTTCTGAAGACACCATGGTATACCTGACTTACAACCGCGGCTTCAAAGCTGGCGGCGTAAACTTTGATGCCAATGCAGGCGGTACGCTTGCCAACAACCCAGACTTTGTTCCCGGCGCAACACCGCTGGATCCATCCTATGATCCAGAAACCATCGACGGCTATGAAGTAGGCATGAAAACCACCTACTGGGATGGCCGCGCGCGAGCCAACCTGGCTGCCTTCTACAACGACATCCAGGACCTGCAAGTAGCTCAGTTTGTCGGCCTGCAATACACCATCCTCAACGCCAAGTCCGCCAAGAACTACGGTCTTGAGTTTGAAAATATGGTGCAGTTATCTGAAGTCTTCTCTGCCAGCCTGGATGGTTTGTGGATGCCGCACGCTAAGTACGGTGTCGATGACAACATCGATCCAGCCATCTCTGGTCAGCGTATGAAACAGGCACCACACTTCACAGGTAATGCTGCGCTGAACTTTGATGCACCATTGACTGATGATTTGAGCCTGAAAGGTCGCGTGCAATATCAGTATCGCGGTTCCCGCTACATTCATACCAGCAGCCTGGCAAAAGAAGATAGCAACCATCGCGTTAACGCCAATATCTCGCTGGTATCCGATGTACACGGTTGGCAGCTTGATCTGTGGGGGTTAAACCTGACAGACGAGGCCGACCCCACTGCAGTATTTACACCACCAGGTCTGAACGGTGAATTAAATGCTTACATCGACGCACCACGTACCTATGGCATAACTTTACGCGGCTCTTTCTAACGTTTAATCCAACAAGGTTACGCCATTAACGTGGCGTAACCTGCACAGGTATTGATCATGAACAGCATCCAACATATTGAGCTGCAACCCGAAGGCGGTTGGAACCATTCGCAACAGATAAAGCTGCAACCACTGACCGACAAACAATTGGGTTTCTTTAAACGCCGGTTAATAAAGTTCATGGTAAAAGTGGGAACAGCAAACTGCACTAATCTCTATAGAACGTTCTTTCGAAATTCTCGCATCTATTTAATGTTTGCTCGACTCAACGCCCGCTTAATGCCGAATGGCTCGATTGGCAGACGAGAAACCGAACTGTGCATCCTCAGAACGGCATGGCTAAAAAAATCACGTTACGAATGGGGACAACATATAGACATTGGCCTGCATATAGGACTCACCACAGAGGATATAAGAAGAATAACCAAAGGCCCTGAAGCCAATGGCTGGGACAAAAAAGAAATCACCCTTTTACGCGCGACAGATGAATTCCATACAGACGCTAAGGTTGCAGACGTAACCTGGAAGGAACTGGCATCTTACTACTCCGACAAACAGTTAATTGAACTGCTTATGCTATTAGGTCTTTACGGGGCCTTGGCAGGAGTTCTAAATAGTTCTGGCGTTAGACTTGAATCTGAAGTTGAAGCCATCATGCAAACCCTACAATGCCCCTAAATAAACTATTTTGAGCTGATCTGCATGGCAACCCAAGACATAACCTTATGATTTAACAAGACTTTATATTTCACTTTCAAATATAACATTCTAAAAATAAGCTATTTTGAGTAGCTCAACTTTGTTCTTCATGAAGATAATGATTAGGTGAGTTAATAGATTCTAACTGAATTTCATTACAAGCACTCAGTGCTATAAAACTCCAAAATTCTAATAATAACTAAAAGAGCTAGAACACTCCTTATGTGAGATGTTTAACCCTATTTACAGAGAACAAGAGTATGAAGATACCTACTAGTGTCATCCCCTTGGCTGCAGCTATTGCCGCAACTACACCATTTTCCTTTAACAGCTATGCTGATGACTCTTTGGCCCTTGAAGAGATTGTCGTAACCGCTCAGCGTCGAGAAGAGTCCCTTAACGAAGTACCGCTTGCTGTAACCTCCATAGACGCTGAAGCCATGGCCGAAGCACGTATCGAAGATCTGTCGGATATCAGCAAGGCATCACCCAGCATTACAGCCGCCTCTTCAAATAATGCCTCTGCGACTGCCAATGTCACCATTCGTGGGATTGGCACCGTGGGTAACTCCCGGTCCTTTGAAGGTGCTGTAGGCATTTTTATTGATGGTGTTTACCGCACCCGTGCGGCTTCCGCGCTGGAAAGCTTTGTCGATGTTGGCGGCGTTCAGGTTATCCGTGGACCACAAGGTACCCTGTTCGGCAAAAACACCTCTGCCGGCGCCGTACTAATTAACTCTACCGCACCATCACTGGAAGAGCTTACGACAGATTACAGTATCGGTTTTGGTAATTTTGGTTCCCAGAATCATCGCGTAGCTGTCAACATCCCTGTTACCGAGAACTCAGCTATCCGAGTTGCAGCCCTGTATGACGAACAAGAAGGTTTTATTGAGGATGTCAATACCGGCGAAGATATTAACGGTAAAGACACCAAAGCCCTTAAGTTTCAATGGCTATGGGAAGCCAGTGAAGATCTCTCGATCCATGTAATTGCTGATTCTCTTGAGTCCAATGGCAACTGCTGCTACGGCACGGTAGATTATGAAGATGGCGACGTTACCGCCCTTACCGATTTCATTCAAGTCAGCAAAGGACTGACCTTACCCTCGGATAGTTTCGACGATTTTGAGTCAGCCCTTAATCACAAAACCAAGCAGCGCATCACTGACGAAGGCCTGACCCTAAAGGTGGAATACGATACTGACATTGGCACCTTAACCTCTACCAGCGCCTATCGACACTACGATCTGCAACAGAAGGATGCTGACGGCGACTTTAACGGCGCGGATATTTTACGTTTTAACGAATCCTTTGACAGTGAATTTTATTCTCAGGAATTAACTTTTAGCGGTGAATTTGAGGGTGCCCTTAACGGCGATTATATTGTTGGACTGTTCTACTCAAAAGAGGATATCGATGCAGACCGCCAACTATTTAACGGTGCGGATTCAGAGGTTTTCTACGAAGGGTTACTTACTTCAGGTTTTAGCGAGCAGTTTGGTCAACTTATTGGTGTAGACATTGACTATAGTTTGAACCCACTAGGACAATATACAGATGAGGTTATGACATCGGAAACCGAGTCTATCGCTATTTTCTCTCATGTCAATATCGATCTCAATGAGCAATGGAAGCTGGTTGCCGGCCTACGGTATTCGGAAGAAGAAAAATCAGGTTCATTTGGTTATAACTTCTTCGATGATTCCCTTGCCAGCTATACCATATCCACCGCAGGCCCACTGACCGGCGACGATGTCTGTTTGGCAGCTTTTGGCAATAATACCGCCCCCAACACCTGCTTAGGTCCGAGTACAGTATTAACTGTACTCGGCACCATGCCTGGGCCTGAGTATGACGAGACCAATGTCGATCGCGCCTTTAGTGGTACTCTGGGACTGCAGTATTTCCCATCGGAAGACACTATGGTGTATATCACCTATAACCGTGGCTTTAAAGCCGGTGGGGTTAACTTCGATGCAAGCGGTGCCGGCACAGTGGAAAACAACCCCGCAATCACTCCAGGTGCTACGCCTCTGGATCCATCCTACGATCCAGAAACCATCGATGGCTATGAATTGGGGATGAAAACCACCTACTGGGGTGGCCGCGCGCAAACCAATGTAGCAGCCTTCTATAATGATATTGAAGATCTTCAGGTTGCTCAGTTTATAGGCCTCCAATTCACCATTCTCAATGCCAAGTCTGCCAAGAACTACGGCATCGAGTTTGAAAACCTGGTGCAGATTAGCGAAGTATTTTCGGCAAATTTGGATGCCGTGTGGATTCCACATGCCAAATACGGTAGGGATGATAATGTTGACCCCGCTATTTCAAACCAACGGATGAAACAGGTACCACATTTCAGCGGTAATGCCTCACTCAATTTTGATACACCACTGACCGATGATATGAGCGTTAAGGGAAGGGTGCAGTACCAATACGGCAGCTCTCGTTACATCATGACCAGTAGCTTGGCTAAAGAAGATAGCGTCGGTGTAGTTAACGCCAGCTTGTCGCTGGTTTCTGAAGTTAATGGCTGGCAACTGGATCTGTGGGGCCTTAACCTTACGGACGAAGCTGACCCTACGGTTGCATTTACACCACCGGGCCAGGTAGGTGACCTCAATGCCTACCTGGGATCACCTCGTACCTATGGTGTTACCTTGAGAGGATCATTCTAAATCTAACTCCGCAAGCTCTCCGCTTGGGTTACTCGATACATATCGAGTAACCCTTTTTTATTGGCTATGAAACATGAAGTACAAAGCACTATTCAACAGCAATCTTCTCAAACTATATACAAACACACCTGTAGTACCAGCACGACTGCTGATAAGTAGTGGTATAGGAATTTTAGCTAACAAGTGTTTAAGACTGATGGGCTTTACGATACTCACTAAAGCTCACACCCAATTCATTCTTGAATAGGCGTCCAAAACTGTTTACATCCTGAAACCCCAATCGATCAGACAACTCAGCCATACTGATAATTGAGTTGGCAGCTAGCCAAGCTGCCTCATCAATGCGAAACATCGCCAACTCACGACTAAACGTGGTACAGGCGCCTTTTAAGTAGCGCTTGAAGGTGGGTAAAGTAGTATATAGCTGCTTTGCACACTCTTCCTGCTTGTAAACACCTTTTACAAATAATTCTCGTAGTTCATTCAAACCGCCTTTTCTGGCTGACATCTGATTTAACTGCGCCTGTAACATACGCCGTGTCGCATTAGCTGCTATAGGGTTGGCATTAGGAATAGGCGTTGACAACAACTCTTTACGAATACGAATCTGATTAACATGGTTATTCCATTCGATATTACCGCCATAAAATGTTCGTAATTTTCGGTGATATGGTGGAGGATCACCTTTAACAAAGATAAAAAAATTATCGCCATAATCCTTGATAGAGCCTCCCCCCATCTGCTCAATCGCCCGATAGTTCATGGAAAAATAGGCCTCCATAGAGCGATCCAATATGGGATCACGAGTAAATTCAGGATGCACGGTTATATAACAGAATTCCTCCGAATCCCTGCGGATGACATAAAAGATAGGAGAAATGAGTATTGGATAACTTTCCTGAATCTCAATTACCTGCTCCCAAGTTACACAGTTAAGCGCGAGCAACCCCAGTAAGCCGTGACTGGCAACAGGTAAGCGTAAGCCAAATTCAAAGCCCCAATCCGCATGGCCTTTTAACGCCAGGTTATCGGCTAAGGTACGATATTGTTGCCAACTGATTAGCAAGTCGACATCTTCCAAATCTTTCTCGGATATACCCGTATTAGCTAATAACTCTGTAGGTGATATGCCTAGCTCAAGGCCATATTCAAATAGGTAATTAGGATGAAGCACCCAAGGGAATAGCGGATCCTGGCCGCCTATCAGTTTTTTCATTATCGACCTGCGGAGTTCTTATATAGGTATGCCTTAATTGTAAGTGGGCTTTGACTCACCCGCAAATGGCTTCTTACTAGCTAGATTTTTCCAGCTTCACCGGATAGGCACCCGCAGCATTCCATTGACAAACATAGATGTTACCTTCGTTATCTACACAGACATCATGACAGTGCTTGAAGACAGAGCCATCCTGAACAATGGGCTGTAGATTACCATTCTTATAGACGGGCTGATTGCCACCAGGGTTAGAAATGACTCGATCATCAGCACCCAGAATGGTGACAAAACCACTATTAGGTTTGAACAACTTTCCTGACCAGCACACCCCCGCGTAAATATTATCACCATGAATTACAGGACGGCAGACATAGGCCCCCGGTAGCGGTATTGCTGACAGATAGGTGCCATCCAAACGATAACGTTTGAAACAGGCATCCTCTCTGGAGCTGACCAGTACTGTCTCTTGGCCTTTACGGTTATCTATGGCGATACCATGCGCCGAGTTAATACTTCCCTCTTGTTTTCCTCTACCACCAAAATGACGAATATAGTTGCCTTTCCGGTCATATTGAATAACAAACGATGAACCATAACCATCGGCCACATAGACATCGCCATTTCTGGTAATCGCTGTACCTGTTGGCAAGTATTTTACAGGATTGGCATAGATACCCAGCTCGGCAGGCGTCGGAAAGCGTAACAATACCTTGCCTCGTAAATCCGTTTTAACCACAGATTCAGTTCTATAATCGCAAATATACAGATAATCCTGATTGTTTTCGGTGGCCAAGGTCAAACCATGAGCGGATTTAAAACCCAGAGTCCAACTGTCAACAATTTCGCCATTTGGGCTATAGATAAGGATATTATTCTTTTCGTGATTAGTTAACAGGATGATACGCCCCAGAGAATCAATCACCATTTCATGGCAATCCCGTACAGGATATTCTGCGTTATTTTCAGGTTCTCCCCACGCCTCGTCTAAACGATACTGATAACCGTTATGCCCCAGTAGTGGTGCACATTTTTGACTTTTCTTCTTAGGATTTCGTAATGCTGAATCCATTCTTGAGGATAAAACAGCGATGGATTCCAGAACATCATAACCCATTAATAACAATGCGCGTTTCATAAACTACCTGTGACCATTACCTATGGCAATGTACCGAAATACCACGAGACTCAAATACTTCAGTGCATCGATCCAACTCGGCATCGGACATAAACTTTGCTGTTTGCTCACCAATATCCAACCGTTTGGTGCCACCAAATCTGGGTAACTTATCCAACCAGATCGGGTTATAGGGAAGAATTTGCATTTTCTTGACGCCGTTAGCTTTCATCAAATCGGCAATGCCGTTGAGATTTTTATCAGTATCGGTAATCTCGGGAATCAACGGGACCCTAGGCAAGACTTCAAGATCATTTCCAAGCGCCAACGCTTGAACCCTTTTAAAGTTATCGATAATAGGTTCGTTTTTTACGCCGCAATAGGTCAGATGATCATCACTATCAATCAGCTTAAGGTCGAAGTAAATGGTATTGGTATAGGGTAATACCAGTTTTTCAAATTTACCGTAATTGAAAAGACCCGCCGTTTGAATCAACGTATGGATATCTCTTTTACTTTTTACCAACTGAAACAATTCACCAACGGCATCCATCTGCATCAAGGCTTCTCCGCCTGATACGGTTAGTCCGCCACCCGACATATCAAAAAAATCGGCATCTTCCAGCACAGTGTCGGCTAGTGCTTCCAAATCGGTGGTGGGTCGGCCAATTTGCTCTAAGGCTCCCGAAGGGCATGCATCTACACACTCAAAACACTGTGTGCATTTATCACGTAGGATTTTTCCAGAAGCGCTTAAATCAATCGCCTGCTCGGGGCAGGCACTGACACAGTCGCCACACTCGATACATTTTTCAGCATCAAAGGACAGCTCGTAACCGGTATTTATGCTTTCCGGATTCTGGCACCAGGTACATGACAGAGGGCAACCTTTAAAAAACACCACGCTGCGTATGCCCGGACCATCATCCAGTGTATTACGCTTAACATCAAAATATAACGAAGCCTTACGTGGCTCCGTTATATTGATCGAGTTAATGAGGCTCGCATCAGGCCGCATTGGAGCTCCTGGAGATAACCTCATCCTGCATCTTCGGCGAAAGATCGTTAAAGTAAGCCGAATAACCCGACACACGAATCAGTAAGTTAGGGTGCAACTCGGGATTATCACGTGCTTCAATCAGGATTTTTGGATCCAGCATGTTAGCTTGAACCTGCATACCATCGCGTTTGAAGAACACTTTGTATAAACTGCCGAGCGCGCTCTTACCATCATCACATTCATAGCTTGAAGCATCCAGCTTGATATTGAAGTTGATACCATTAGCAAAATTCTTGTAATTTATTTTGTTCATGGAATTCAACAATGCGGTGGTACCACGCTTGTCTGCACCGTTTTCCGGCGCAAAACCGGAAGCGAAGGTTTCACCGGCACGACGACCATTAGGCAGAGCCCCTACCAAACCGCCGAAATGAGTATGTGAAGTATTGGAGTAAACACCCGCATTGTGGTTACCACCTCGAGTGTTTTTGCCCAGTGCCTTGATATGATCAGAATAATGCTCACCGACCCAGACCATCCACTTGTCAGCTTCCGGGATATCGTTACCGAACTTATCAATGGCGTTCAGCTTAGTGAAGATTTTTTCATCACTGATGTCATCTGTTAGTTGAACAACCAGTTCCTCCATGGAAATCCAGCCATCTTCGAATACCGCTTTCTCGATACAGTGCAGAGAATCAGCAGTAGCAGCCATGCCGCAACCCTGAATACCTGAGAAGTTATACACTGCACCGCCTTTGGTAGAGCATACACCGCTTTCCACACAACCTTCGAGCAACGCACTACTCAACGGGGTTGGGTGATGCTTGGCGTGGAATTTTTCAACCGCTTCCAGATCACTGCGAAGCTTGCCCAGTTGATGCTTAACCTGAGTATCGTAGGCAGCTACAACATCTTCCATGGTTTTCATTTCAGATACGGGACGAGTCTTGGCTCCTATCTGTTTTTTCGAACCGAACTGACGACCTTCATTAAGCGCCAATTCCACCGCCAACGGCATGTTGTACATGGCCGCATCCGTAGATGCCAGCGTTTTTCCTGGCGCCGTTGGCTCAACACAGCCGATGGCCACATAGTTGCGCGCGTCTTCCAGGGAGTAACCAATATCGGTCATGGACTCGATAATGGTTTCATCATTGTACATGGCAGGGGCGGAACCCGGACCGAAGTTAATTCGAATGACTTCGTCGTAGAATGCTTTTGGGGTATTCTCATGAATACGCACATGGAAGTTTGGCTGACGCATACGCAGTTCATCGGCCAACTCCAACAGCACAAAACTCAGCTCATTAGTAGCATCGTTACCGTCTTTATCCTGACCACCGATAGTCACCACTTCCCAACTGGTTAAGCCACCCAAGGTACTGGTACCTACCTCACCATGCATTGGAATGGTTTCACACAATTTGATACAGAAAGCCCCCAGAATTTCTTTGGCCTTTTCACGCGAGATAACACCGGCAGCCAAATCTTTTTCGTAGAACGGATTCAGGAATTGATCGATACGGCCCGGACAGGTGGTTTCACCAAAGGTTTCCATAAAGATGCAGATATGCGCCAGCGTCATGGACTGAACCGCCTCGTAGAAACTTTTCGCTCCCAAACGTGGTACACGGGAGCAAGTGGCAGCGATGTCTAGCAACTCTTGCTTTCTTAACGGATCAGATTCAACGGATGCCATTCTGCTAGCTTCAGCGGCATAACGATCGCCAAATGCCGCCATACCGTTCATGGATATTTTAACGGCCTTATAAAAATCCAGTTTTTCTGAATCTGTGGTAATTTTCTCCAACGCTTCAACTTCGTCAATGATGCCTTGAGCACCTACGTTGACGATTTTCTCGTAGTTAGGTGCGATATGGGAGATACCACCCGCCTCATAAATTTGATACTGCAGCGCCTCTGACTGCTCCTTAGCGAAACGCATAGCGTCTTTCATACCATCAAACGCCAGAGTGGCAGAGTTCTTATTGAACCAGAAGGGGATCTTGGAAAATAACTTAAAGCGATCTTTCAGGCTAATCTCCAGAGGGTTTACTTTACGTGTTGGCATTGTAAACACTTGAGACATCGCCTCGATCCCACCAAACTCGGGATAACAGAAACCCGCTACACGCTTGGAGGTAAAATTACCGACAATCAGCTCCTTTTCGTAAATACGGACCGTTTTATGTTTCAGAACATGACTTACTGCTTCTGCAATCTGCACGTTGGCCGTTTTATCTTTGTTCTGCTTATTACGGTAATATTCTGTCCACAACATCGGGCGCTCAATACACGCGCCGTTAGTTTCGCTCTGTACTGCTTTTTTCAGAAATTCAATACGGTTTTCGCTTTGTAGTGTAACGTCCGTCGTTTTAGCATCCTGGCTAATATCTACCTTGGCATTCATCTTATTTGTCCTCACAGGTCACTGGTGACTATTTTTTATAAGGTTTGGAAAGACTGTATTTTCAGATTCAAAGATTAGTCGATCGACACCTATAGAAACATGCAGATCCGCTCAAAAATATTCGGCCTCGCATAACCTCACCCACGAAACCCCATATAGATCAATACGTTATACGCAAGCCCAGCCTTCACATTAGCTCATCACTTAATAGACAGGGCATAAAAAACGGGGCCTAAAGCCCCGCTAGAATGCCGCCCTCAGACAGATTAAAAGAAGCCATCTGGGCTGGTGCTGTAACTCACCAGCAGGTTTTTGGTTTGCTGATAGTGATCAAGCATCATCTTGTGCGTCTCACGACCAATACCCGACTTTTTGTAGCCGCCGAAGGCCGCGTGAGCAGGATAAGCGTGGTAGCAATTAGTCCATACCCGCCCCGACTGAATACCTCTACCCATGCGATAGGCACGATTCATATCGCGAGTCCAGAGACCGGCCCCCAAGCCGTATTCAGTATCATTAGCAATCGCCAACGCCTCGGCCTCATCTTTAAAGGTGGTGATACCCAGCGCCGGTCCAAAAATTTCTTCCTGAAAGATACGCATATCGTTAGTGCCCTTCATCAAGGTTGGCTGAATATAGAAACCATCGGCCAGATCGCCACCTAACAAGTTACGACCACCTCCCAGCAGAACTTGCGCCCCTTCGTTACGGCCAATTTCCATATAGCTGAGAATTTTATCCAACTGTTCCATAGAAGCCTGAGCACCGACCTGGGTTTCTGTATCCAACGGATTTCCCTGCTGAATAGTCTTGGCACGCTCAAGCACTAATTCGATAAAGTCATCGTAAATGGATTCTTGAATCAGCGCGCGAGATGGGCAGGTACATACCTCTCCCTGATTAAAGAAGCCCATCAACAAACCTTCAGCACACTTATTCACATAATCATCTTCTTGCTGAAGTACGTCTTCAAAATAGATGTTTGGAGATTTCCCCCCCAATTCCACCGTAGAGGGAATCAGGTTATTGGCCGCACACTTAAGAATTTCATTGCCCACAGCGGTTGAACCGGTAAAGGCCAATTTGGCGATACGGGTACTTTGAGCCAATGGAGCACCCACCTCCTGGCCAAAGCCATTGACCACATTAACCACACCTGCCGGCAGAATATCTTCAATCAATTCCATGACCAGCAAAATACTCACAGGGGTTTGCTCGGCAGGTTTTAGTACCACACAGTTACCAGCAGCCAGTGCAGGCGCCAATTTCCAGGCCGCCATCAGTAACGGAAAATTCCAGGGAATAATTTGCGCTACAACGCCATAGGGCTCGTGAAAGTGGTAACTGGCGGTGGTGGAATCCAGCTCAGAGGCAGAACCTTCCTGCGCGCGGATACAACCAGCAAAGTAACGGAAGTGATCAACAAATAAGGGTAAATCGGCCCCTAGAGTCTCACGCACCGCTTTACCATTATCCCAGGTTTCTGCAACAGCAAGGGCTTCCAGGTTTTGTTCTACGCGATCGGCAATCCTTAACAGGAGATTGGCACGATCGGTAACCGAGGTATTAGTCCAAACTTGACGAGCCGCATGAGCTGCATCCAGCGCCTTTTCTACATCCACCGCTGAAGAGCGTGGAATTTCACAAAAGGGCTTACCTGTTACAGGCGTAATATTTTCGAAATAGCGACCTTCAGTAGGTGCAACCCACTCACCACCAATATAGTTTTCATAGCGAGTTTTAAAAGCGACAACGGAACCTTCTTGTCCGGGCTGAGCATAAATCATAACGGTTACCTGATTAATTATTGTTAGAGCTATTCTCTCCTTGCCATTATTAGCTTCTGCCAGAAGTATCCGTCACACAAATCAGCTTATATTTACGCAACCATTTCCCTTAGTAATTTTCTTTTCCTTATAAAAACAAGGGGTTAGTAAATTACAAGCACGGCATATCAGCTCACAGGCGAGTAAGACTAATTTTAAAGATCCTGAAAAAAGAAAAACCCATAGTGATGGATATCACTATGGGCACAAACCAACATAGGAACTAAAACAATCTATTTTTTATCAGGAATATGACTCATCGCCCATTCGGTAACTGCGGTAATACTTAACGAGGGATTAACACCCGGATTAGCGGATATTGCTGAACCATCACACACCAGCATATTCTCGTAATTGAATACGCGGTTATGTTTATCAATAACCCCATGATGGGTATCTTTGCCCATTACAGCTCCACCCAGAATATGTGCTGTACTCGGAATCCCTAATAAAGACTCACTACCTGCACGGGTCGCTTTACCACCCATCAGGCGTACAACTCTATCGGCTATATCTTCGGCCTCAGCAATACTGGCACTAGGCGCCTCCTGCCCTTCTTCCGTATGAGAAGTCATGATACCTAGCTTGTTACGTTTAAAGGTTAACGTACTATCCAGATGCTGCATAAACAGCAACATAATGGTACGCCGACCAAAGCCGCGAGAAAAAATCAAATCAAAGTTTTCACGCGGGTGACGGACAAAATCAATCACCATAGAAGCTATACGGGTAAATGCATTACCGCCATAAGCTCTCGGCATATGCATCAGCTTCATCGCCCCGGAATCACCATTGGTACTGATCGGCTCCAGGTGACTGTGGTCACTGGTATTGATGATCGATCCAATCGTAACGCCCTCAGCGAAGTTAGCATTTTTATCCAGACTGGTAACTGCCGTTAAGGATTCATTGTTGGTACGAATGTCTTTACCCAAATAAGGAGAGAGCGCCGGTAAAGAGCCCTCTTCTTTCAATTTAAGTAATAATGGAATAGTTCCCAGCACCCCACCGGAGAAGATCACACCTTTGCTATAAATAGTCGACGTGGATTTACGCCAACCACCTGATTTGCAACTAATGAGATAACCATCTTTGCCATCTGCACGACCTGCTGGCGACACATCCATCACTTCAGTTTCGGCGATTACTTTAGCACCCAGCTTTTGCGCCAGGTACAGGTAGTTTTTATCCAGTGAGTTTTTGGCGTTACTAGGACAACCAATCATACAGCTGGCACAATGTGTACAGCCACGACGACTGGGGCCCTCACCACCAAAGTAAGGATCCGGTACCAGCTCACCTTCTTTATCGGCATCGGAGAAGAAAACACCCACCCGCGAAGGCTCAAAGGCATCCTCTTTGCCCAAATCTACTGCCAGCTCTTGCATTAATTTATCGGCCGCAGTCAGTTTCGGGTTGGTGACAGCCCCCAACATTCTTAAGGCTTCATCATAGAAAGGTTTAAGCTTCTCTTCCCAACTTTCCAGCGCCCCCCAAGAACCAGATCTAAAAAAGCTCGATTTAGGTGTTGGCAAGGTTGCACCGTAAACCAGTGAACCACCACCGACACCAACCCCAGAAATAACAGATACGTGCCGGAACAATGAGATTTTCATAATGCCGTCGAAACCCGCCTTTGGCTCCCATAGCCAGCGTTTGAAGTTCCAGGTACTTTTAGCAAATGACTGCTCTGTGTGCCATTTACCTTTTTCAATCACCAGAACCCTGTAACCCTTTTGTGACAATCGATAGGCACTGACAGAGCCACCAAAGCCACTACCAACAATGACATAGTCATAATCAAAGCCCTGATCATTTTGCTTGTCTTCTGGCTTGCTAACGACTTCTTTCTGCTCTTTTTTTACGGGCGGTTTCTCTCGCTTAGTTACTACTGTCATGACCGCGACCTACACTTTGCGTTTTTTCAGTTTCAGAGCCAACATCAGCATCAATGAGCGATACATTAAACGCCCCCAGGGAGGTCCTACTCGGTCATTCATATAGATCTTGCCTTTAGCTACGACAGCTTTGGCTTTACTGAAATTCAGGAAACCTTCTTTACCGTGATAGTGCCCCATACCTGATGGACCAATACCCCCAAAAGGTACATCATCGGACATCACATGACTCAAGGTATCGTTGATACACACACCACCAGAGTGGGTGTTTTCCACAATGTGCTGACCGCGGGCCTTATCGTAATCAAAGTAATACAAGGCTAATGGGCGTGGACGGGCGTTGACGTAACTGATCGCTTCATCAAGATCATCATAAGGAAGGATAGGCAGTAGAGGACCAAAGAGCTCTTCCTGCAGGATACGCATATCCTCTGTTGCGTTGAGCACCATAGTCACAGGCATCTTGCGAGTTCCCTCGAAGGTTTCGCTGGCCGGATTGATTGGCAAAATACGCGCACCTTTTTCTTCAGCGTCTTTCAGCACGCCCTGTAAACGTGACAACTGGCGTTCATTAATAATACCGGTCCAGTCTTTATTATCTTTAAAAGAGGGGTAAGCTGCCTCAATGCGCTTACGGAATTCACTGACAAAGGTATTTACCTTATCTCTAGGACACAAAATATAATCAGGAGAAACACAAATCTGTCCGGCATTCATACATTTACCAAAGGCAAGACGTTTGGCCGCCTCAGCAATGGGAAAGCTATCATGAATAATCACAGGGGATTTACCACCCAACTCCAGGGTAACCGGTACAAGATTATCGGCCGCAGCACGCATCACATGCTTGCCAATCTCGGTAGCGCCGGTAAATACCAAGTGATCGAACGGTAGGCGGGTAAATTCGGTACTCACATCCACGCCACCTTCAACAATCAGTACTTCTTCGGCGCTGAAATAGGCTTCGATCATTTGCTTGATAACCACTGAGGCACGTGGTGCAAACTCGGAGGTTTTAATCATGGCCCGATTACCCGCAGCAAATGCGTAAACCAGGGGCGACAACCCCAGAAATACCGGGAAGTTCCAAGGCACAACAATGCCAATCACTCCCAGCGGCTGATACGTTACGCTAACTGCAGCAGGCTGCAACATTAAGGGTGCATGACGACGTTGAGGCTTAACCCATTTTTTGATGCGTTTACGGTTATAAGCAATGGCATCGAAGAGAGGAAGAATCTCAGATAACAGGGTTTCCGACTCACAACGGTTACTGAAGTCATCATTGATGGCAGCTACCAGGCGATCTTTATATTCCAAAACCGCATTATGGAGCTTATCCAGCATACTCTGGCGATAACCCACAGATGGCATGGGAGCTTCAAGATAGGCTTTTTTCTGCAAAGCCAGGGCATCAGACAGGTATTGGTACTCAGTGTCAATCAACAGGGGTTGTGCTTGGGTCATCTATGGCCACCCTACATATCGTTTATATATCAATCTCAAATACTATGAGAGGCCCCGCCACCTGGGAATTGAATTTCTTTATTCACCCCACGACAAATTTTGAATAGAGCCACAGTTTCCTTTTTTTGCCCACCCCTCGCAGATCTTTTCACTTTCCTACTCCGGAGCTGGACGGTAAATTGGCACTGTGCAGTTCTGTAATGTCTGCCTCTCTTATTAGCTCTGTGGGTATAGTTCTCTCCTTACCCACTTGCGAGGGCCTGTTTCGCGGGTCCTTTTTTTATTCCCGTATCTTTAGCCAATAAAGTTTTCCAAGCTCCCTACGCCTTCCAACTCAAAACGTAACTTATCCCCAGGCGACAACAAACGTCCGCACTCCATGCCACTGCCGCAAGGCAAAGTACCAGAAGCTAATATCTCACCGGGATACAACGTTTGGCCTTCAGATAAAAAGGCAACAATCTCTGCAAAAGTGAATTTCATGCCGCGGCTATGGCAGGTTGAAACCGTCTCACCATTGATACTTATGCGACCTTTTAGGTTTTCCTCTTTACCAAGCAGCTCATCGGCAGTCACGACCACGGCCCCCATACTGTTAGCAAAGTGCTTGCTTTTCTGAGGGCCGCAACCTGAGCCCATCTCAATCATCTGGGCAGCACCGCGGGAGCTAAAGTCGTTCACAATCACAAAGCCGCCGATGGCATCAGCAGCCTGCTTTTGATCAGCATTACACACCGTTTTGCTCACAATCGCTGCTAACTCCAGCTCATAGTCCAGGTCTTTCACATAACCCGGCCAAGGGACAGTCTCGCCATCGGCGTAGAAATTTAAGTGGCTACCGTAGTAATACACGGGTTGCTGATACCACAGTTTATTGGGTTTGAATTTAGGGAAAGTTTTGCCCGTCAGCCTCTCGTACAGATTCGTTATACGTGCCAGCCCAGGCATATAACGCCGAACATGAGCACGCGCGACATTCGTGAAGTGCTCTTCGTACAGAGTAAACTCACGGAAGGAGGCAGGCTGAAACGGCAACACCACAACTGATGATTTTTCAGCATCGCTCACCGGTAATTTTTCCAATGCAGCAGTGAGTGCATCCCACCCGGTTTTACCCAGCTGCAAGACAGCCAATAGATCACTGGCAAGGTCCCCTTGCACCTGATGCTGACGTGCAATCTCGCTCAATCCATCCACACTATCAAGCCGACGCCATTGATCATGAATCAAGGCTTCTACTTTGAATTCAGCTTCTTCAGTAGTACTTTTTACCCGGCGTAACTTCATCGAACGACTCTTCTATATTTCTGATATACCTTCTGACGAAACGCAAAAAGGGGGAACTCTCCCCCTTTAAGCTCTTTATGGATAAATACGAAGGTTATACGCCCTCAGGCTTGGAACCCGCGACAATGGTACGCTGCATTTCACGGCGTACGCCCAGGTAGTCGCCCATAGGATGATGTTGAGTACAGCGGTTATCCCACATGGCAACCGAACCCTCTTCCCAGCGGAAGCGACAGAGGTTCATTGGGTGCTCAACAATTTCTTTCTGCAGGAAGTCGATCAAATTAGCCGCCTCATCGTGGTACATACCTTCAACGGTGAGGGTGTAAATACCACTGACGTACAACACCTTACGACCGGAGACCGGATGCTTGGTCACCATAGGATGCACTTGCAAACGACCGGCAATATCATCACCGGTTTTAACATCCATATTTTCTACCAGGTCCTGCACACCTTCCATCTGACTGCCGTAACCTTTCTGTGCAGTGTGCACCAGGTTCAGCGATTCACAGTGCTTCTGCATGACAGGTGACAGTGAGTCATAGGCGTTATACAAACTGGCAAACAAGGTATCACCACCGTATGCAGGAATATCCTTGCCAGCCAGAATGGTGTACGAAGGAGGCTCTTCCTGGAAGGTCCAGTCACTGTGCCATACACCACCAAACACGACGCCGGTTTTCTCATCGGCTTCTTTTACCAGGCGCAATACATTGGGATGGCCCTCGATACCGTCAACAAACGGATCAACTCCGAACTCACCAAAGTTCAGCGTAAATCTTTCTTGCTCTGCCGGAGACAAGTGCTGCTCGCGGAAGAAGACGACGGAGTGATCCGCCAGCGCCCACTTGATTTCTTTTACTTGCTCTTCGGTTAAATCGCCCAACTTAACGCCAAAGATCTCTGCCCCCAGAGCGGCGGCGTAGGGTTTTACTTCGATGTATTGGTAATCGCGTTTTGCGGCATTGGTTTCGGCTACAGGATGAATAAACATGGCTGACCTCTTTGTCTTTAGAATCTATCGTTATTCGGTATAAATCAGGTGAATCCATGATAGAGCAGCCACAAAACGGCAAAAGCTGCTAAGATGTCGACATGTAGTGATTAGAGGTCAAAGCACTGGAAGCCTATGTCTCACCCCATCCCCCCTTCAAGCAAAGACTATATCTCCAGTGACTATTTGGTGTCGTTCAAGGACTTTTGCCTGAGCAATGGCATTGATCTACTCAGCGTGATGACCGCCATTGAAGATGGGGATATATCGCCAGACTATATTCTCTCGCCTCCCCCCTTTATCGATGCGGGAACATTGTTTCAGCTCTACCAACATATCCATGAGATCAGAGAAGACCCATTAGCCATCGCCTGGAAGTTTGCCCGCTGGCAGTCTGCCAAAAACGCCCATGGCAGCTTGGGCTTGGCGATACGAAACGCAGAAAACTTTATACAGTCTGCGGAACTGATGATTCGCTTCGGCCGTTTGCGCACCGATCTATCGACCCTGTCGCTAACCATTGAAGAAGACAAACTGTTCTTCACGATTAAAGAAAACAATGCTGATTTGCTGTCCCTGACTCCGGAAGCCTCGCAGTTTATTTTCTCTTCCTATCTGCTGAATGCTGAAACCTTCCTTAGGCTATCCCTGCCGGAATCAGATCGAGGTTACCCATCGACGCTGTATCTAAAAGACAAGATTGTCAGGGAAAGTATTGCTGAGGCTGACAATCGGGTGACGATTATTGAAGGCAGCAGTATCAACGCCTTATGTATACCACTCGAGATTGCCGAAAAGCGTTTTTCAACCTATAAGGCAAAAGTGTATCAGCGTTTTCTATCAATTCTGGAAAAGGAATTGCAATCACTGCCAGACCAAGGATTTTTAGGGAAGTTGCGCAGCTTAATTACTGCCTGCGACTGGCATGAGGTGTCGATAGAGAATTTAGCGGCTCAGCTGAACTTGTCAGTTAGCACCTTGCAGAGAAGGCTTAGGGATGAAGGCACAACCTTTCACGACATTAAACATCAAGAGAGGGTAGCTGCGGCGAAGGAATTACTACTGCTGAGCCAGCATTCGTTGGAGACCATTGCTGACACGCTGGGATACAGTAATACGTCGAATTTTACCAAGTCGTTCAAAACAACGGAGGGGTGTTCACCCCAAGAGTTCAGAACACTCAATAAATTAAAACGCTAGTCATGCAGGTAAGGGGTCCGACCCTGCGGGTCGTACCCCGGGTTAAGAACGCCAT
The DNA here is from genome assembly GCF_042854845.1 of Maricurvus nonylphenolicus. GTDB lineage: Bacteria > Pseudomonadota > Gammaproteobacteria > Pseudomonadales > Cellvibrionaceae > Maricurvus > Maricurvus nonylphenolicus. The sequence continues at coordinate 4,644,426 of NZ_AP031498.1, forward strand.
TCTGCAAGATGGGGTCTGACCCGCAGGGTCAGACCCCAGGTATGAAATTGCGCTCAGGTACTACAGACCTAAATCGCTTGGGTCGATCACCACGCCCAACGAGCGCTTATCAATCGCTTTGCCTTTTTTGGTCTCACGGTAACGGAAGGTAACCTTCTTACCAATCTCAATACCCAGGTCTTCATCACCAGACAGGTAGCTATATTCTTCGCCATCTACGCTCAGGTAGTGCATATAGTAAGGCGGCATGCCCAACCACTCGTTGTGGGGACCATCCGTCTTTACGGATTCCAATACACCACGACCAATATGGGTTTGTGGCTTACCACGGCCGCGCTTAAAGTTACCTGCCATATCTACTCCCCTGGCTGTCGACTCATTAAAACGGGCGCCACCTTAACAGGTTGGGCCCGCTTTCTCCAATATAGTCGCCCACTCTTATTAGGCAACTCGACCGCTTGGCCAAAGCGTCTTACGCAGTAGGCTAAAATCCCCTCAAAGCCCCCATTCTCCTTGCATCTGGCCCCCGCCAAGCTACAATTCCACCCCCAATCAGTACCCCAAGGTTCTCAACCTATGAATATCCGCCAGATCCTTAACGACAAGGTCAAACAGGCCATGATAGCCACCGGCATCCCTGCCGAGTGCGATCCCCATGTGGCCCCCAGCAAGAAAGCCGGTTTTGGTGACTACCAGGCCAACGGTGCCATGGGCGCCGCCAAGGCCATGAAGACCAATCCCCGCGAGCTGGCACAAAGCATTGTCGATAATCTGGATCTGGACGGCATCGCCGAGAAGCTGGAAATCGCCGGCCCCGGTTTTATTAATATCCACCTGAGCCCTGCCTGGCTGAGCCAGGAGACCGCCACTCTGCTGGACGGCGAGCGCCTGGGTATCGATAACGTTGAGACCGCCCAAACCGCTGTGGTGGACTACTCCTCCCCCAACCTGGCCAAAGAGATGCACGTAGGCCACCTGCGCTCCAGCATTATTGGAGACGCCCTGGTACGCATCCTGGAATTCCAGGGCCATAAAGTAATCCGTCAGAACCACGTGGGTGACTGGGGTACCCAATTCGGAATGCTGATTGCCGAGCTGGAAGACCAAATGCAAGACGGCGAAGCCGCTGAATTCGCCCTCAAAGACCTGGAAACCTTCTACCAGCAGTCGAAGAAACACTTCGATGAAGACGAAGCCTTCGCCACCAAAGCCCGCGAATACGTGGTGAAGCTGCAGTCTGGCGATGAGCGTATCAACAAGCTGTGGGAGCAGTTCAAACGTATCTCCCTGCGCCACAGTGAAGAGATCTACGAGCAACTGAACGTTACCCTCAAAGACAGCGACGTACGAGGCGAGAGCTTCTACAACGATGATCTGCCTAAAGTCGTGAGCGATCTGCAGGAACAAGGCCTGGCCGTAGAAGACCAAGGCGCCCAGGTAGTATTCCTGGAAGAACTGGCCGACAAAGAAGGCAACCCAAGCCCTGTAATTATCCAGAAACAAGGCGGCGGCTACCTGTATGCCACCTCCGATCTGGCCGCCCTACGTTACCGTGGCAGCAAACTGAACGCTGATCGCGTGCTCTACTTTATCGATGCCCGTCAGTCCCTGCATATGAAGCAGGTATTCACCCTGGCCAAAAAAGCCGGTTTTGTGAATGATGCCATCAGCCTGGAACACCACGCCTTCGGCACCATGATGGGTGAAGACGGCAAGCCGTTTAAAACCCGTAGCGGTGGTACCGTAAAACTGGCCGAACTGCTGGAAGAAGCCGTTGAACGCGCCGCCGCCCTGATCGCCGCCAAAGACCCGGATCTGGACGAAGTTGAACGCGTAGAAGTTGCTCGCAAAGTGGGCATTGGCGCAGTGAAATACGCCGATCTGTCTAAAACCCGTACCAACGATTACATCTTCAGCTGGGAATCCATGCTGAGCTTCGAAGGCAACACCGCCCCATACCTGCAATACGCCTACACCCGTATTCAGAGTATCTTCCGCAAAGCCGGTATCGCTGGCACAGATGTAAAAGCAGCCATCAACATCGAAGCCGAGCAAGAGAAAGCCCTGGCCCTGAAACTGCTGCAATTTGAAGAGATCCTGGAGCAGGTAGCCCGCGAAGCCTACCCACACATCCTGTGCACCTACCTCTACGATCTGGCCAGTCTGTATATGAAGTTCTACGAGGCCTGCCCGATTCTGAAAGACGGTATTGAAGAAGCTACACGCAATAGCCGCCTGGGTTTGTGTCAGGCTGTGGCTCGTACGCTGGATACTGGTCTGAACTTGTTGGGTATTGAGACTATGGAGAAGATGTAATAACTCTAGTGCTCTCAAAACCTTTTCGAAATACCGAGCCTGGCTCGGTATTTTTTTGAGCGTTTGTTACATATGGGGTTAGTGCTATTCCCCGGTTTAGCCAAGGGGAGGACGCACCTATTCCCGGCTGCAAGACTTGTCCCAGGGCGCTCGCACTGCGGAACTCGCAAACTGCACTCAAACAGTCCTCGTAAACGCTCCCGCCCTGGGACAAGCCTTAAACGCAGCCTGATTGGTCATAGGCACGTCCTCCCCTTGACTAAACCTACCTAAGAGAAAATATATAACGTTTTGTATTAGCACATAGTGAGGAGACAGTTGGGTGAAGCTGATCGGAGCAATCAGGCCATTGCTTAAGCGACAGCCAAAAAACAGGGTAGTCGCGGAGGTTGTCTGAGCGTTTTTTGCGAGTTTACGTAGCGCTGTTTTTTGGCTGTCGTTTATGGCCGCGGAGAGCAGCTTCACCCAACTGTCTCCGGATTTAGAATACCTGGCGCCAATGATCAAACCCTAAAAAATCAACATGCTAAGATGCCAACAAATAATAAAAGGGATAATCCCATGTCCAAGCTTGTCGGTCATATCAAACAACTGTGGCGCTACCCGGTTAAGTCCATGGGCGGCGAAACACTGGAACAAGCGTATATCGCACCCTATGGTTTACAAGCAGACCGAGGCTGGATCCTGCGCGATGAAACCGCAGGTGAACTCACTGTCGTGAGAAAAACACCCAAGTTATTACATTACCAAGCGCGTTATGCCGACAAAGTAGAGGGAGACAATATCCCCGCCGTTATTATCACCTTGCCAGACGGCTCGGAAGTCCGCAGTGATGACCCCAATGCATCAATGAAAGTGTCTGACGTCATCGGTAAACCACTGACGCTTTGGCCGCTGCAACCCAAAAGTAATCGCAGCCACTACCGGCTAGCCGGCATGAATGGCGCCAAAGCCATGAAGCGACAATTTGCCAGCAAAGAGCTACCGGATTTGTCGTCTATCTCATGGAAACTATTAATGGAGCTTTCTCTGTACGTGACACCACTCGGTCGTTATTACGATTGTTATCCCCTGCATATACTGACGGATAACTCATTGGAGTCTATGCGAAACATTGAGCCAGAAGGTGATTTCTGTGTGGAACGTTTTCGCCCTAATCTGTTTATCGAAAGTCTCGATAAAGAAACACCTTTTGATGAGTTCCAGTGGGTAGATGGCACACTGCAGATTGGCGATACCGTGATTAAATGTGAATCCCGCACTGTGCGCTGCTCCATGCCTGCGCAACCCCAAGCCAATTTGAGCAAAGACAGCAAAGTAGTGCGTGCCCTTAACGCCCACACCAATCGCCACCTGGGTATTAATGCATCGGTGATTAAAACAGGTAATGTTCGTGTTGGGGATGAGGTTTATTGGACGCCCGCTAAGCCCAGTCGCTTGCGTTCAACCTTTAAGCCTCTGGCAGGCAAAGTTAAAAACACACTGCTTCACAACACCTTAAAAGCAATCGACAAGGTGTCTGGAAATTAGCGGGGTTATTTGCGAGGCTTATTTTCGAGACAAGAGATTAACTTGCCAGTTATAAGGCAGATAACCGCCTTTCGCTTCGTCCTTCAGCTCGGGGCGATACTGGTAGATAAATTCATACACACCGCCTTCGAAGTCTTCAGAAAACCAGGAAAATATTTTGGAGATTCGGACACCCTCTGGCGCCTGCTGCACACCTTTTTGAGTGTTATTCAGAAAGCTCTGTGTTTGATCCTGCAACTGGCTATCGAGCGTTGCCGCACGGAAAACTTCGCGACGCAAATCCGGACAACTTACCGAAGCACACACAATGGCAAAGTGAATCCGGGGTTCGCCTAATGACCGTAAAATCTGATGTTCCACTTCATCGAGCGTTACCGTCTTACCGGCAATAACACCAGCCTCACGTTTCCACACCGGCCAAAACAAGGAACCGACATCTTTGATGGATTGCACCGGCCAGTGCTTCTCTACCACGGCTATCGCCAACAAGTTGTAGGCATTGATATAGAACGCCAACTTTTCTTCTTGGCTTTTCAGGGATGCAAGGTCGGCAGCCGCCAACGCTTTTAATGCCTGTTGATAATTGGGATCTTTGCGCAGGGCAGGATAATCTACCGCGTTAAGCGCTACGCCATCAATCTTTGTCGGGTGAACGTGCTGTTGCAAGAGCGCTTCATAGGATTGCCATAGATCAGCACGGGCCACAGTCGAGAGGGAAAAAAAGAAAATCAGTATCCAGAAAACACGCACAAGAAAATATCCTTACCGGGTGGAGCATAGTCTATTCCTATGACCACCTAATGCAAGGATAGTTCTTTAAGCGATGGATTAACTGAGGAGCCGCAATACCAAACCGGCTTGTTGATTAGCCTGACCTTGAACCGCAATACTCGTCTGCAACAGTATTTGGTTTCTGACCAGTTCTGACGACTGGCGAGCCAGGTCGGCATCTTGAATACGGGAACGGGAGGCCTCAGCATTGATCTCGCTGGTTTCCAACTGATTAACCACAGAATCAAAGCGATTAATGGATGCCCCAAACTCGGTGGCAGCCTGCAAAGTTTCTGTTTGAAAATCATCCGCCGCGGTAACCGCCGCTTGAGCTCCCGCTTGGGTACTGATATCAAGCTGATCCAAACCACTCTCTTGCAGTTTGGCCAGCAAATCCGCCGTAGGTACATTGACCGTCTGGCCGGCATCAGCACCAACCTGAAAACTTACCCCCTCTTGCTGGGACAGCAATGGAATGCCATTAAAGCTGCTGCTCTCGGCAATACGATTAATTTCATCCCTCAACAGTGTGGCTTCTGAATTTAACGCCTGACGATCGGAATCACTCAGGGCGCCATTACTGGCCTGCAGCGACAACTCACGGATACGCAGCAGATTGTCGTTGATGGAATTGATGTCTCCGCTCGCGGTTTGCGCCAGGGAAATACCATCGGCACTGTTGCGCGCCGCCTGATCAAAACCGGAGATTTGTGAACTAAAACGGGTAGCAATAGCGAGACCAGCCGCATCGTCAGCCGCGGAGTTGATACGCTGGGCAGAACTAATACGGTTTGCCGCCTGATCAAAGCCTTCCTGGGCCTGCCGGATACCGGGGCTAACAAAGGTAGAATTAATGGAGCTGACCATGGCCATGCCTCCCGCCTATAAGGGTGATTCTCCTATAGTAGGCGGAAAGGTTGGCTAGGGGAATTAACGATGGGCTATAAGTAAAGAACCTTTATAACTAGCGGCAACTAAAGGTCGCATTCACCGAGGCAGTCACTGCCAATTCACCAGGGTTGTAGGCCTTGGCCGAGTCATGGCTGCGCATAGCGGCCATTTCCATACGTGGCATGGGCACTGCTGCACCGCCAAGACCAATGTGTTCTGGCCGGCAGTCGCTGCCCCCCATAGCCTTGCCCAGTAATTTGGCCTGGCGCATGGCATCTTTGCTGGCCAGCTCCAGGGCTTCATCTTGCAGTTCCTGTTGTTTGGAGAAGCCGAACTCAACACCGCTAAGGGTGTTAACCCCTTGGGTAAATAGCAGGTCGATAATTTCCGGGTAGCGTTCAATGTCTTCCAAGGAAATGCGCAAGCTACGCACAGCCTCATAACCCATGGGCTCTTGCTTGCCACTGCGGTGCTGCCAGCGCTGATTTAAACGCAACTGGCCGGCCTGGATTTGCTTGGCTTTAATGCCGCGATCATCAAGCGCAGCCAGAACGGTAGCGACCGTTTGATTGGCCTGCTGCAACAGCGCATGGCTCTGCTCGCCTTGCAACCGCAGGTTAGCGTTAATCACCACGCGATCTGGTTCGGCGTTGACGACACCCTGGCCGACGACACTAACGTCAAAACGACCGTCGTCCGGATGATCACTGCTGCAGGCAGATTGGGTGAATAATAACGCCGAGACACAGAGCATATGCGGCAGCTTTTTAAATACAGCCAGGTTTCCAAATGAGGATAGATTCATGGTGTAACTCCTTTTAACTGCGACTGTTGGTTTAAACTACAACTGTTGGCTTAATACGCGATCAATAGTCTCCAGACGCTGAATCAACACACTGGCATCCAACGCCATGGGTTTAAAATATTCTTCTGCCATAGGGGCTATGCCACACTGTGCAGGTAGGGGCAATTGCTCATCTACTAATGCCTGCATGCGATTTAGAAAGACAAACTGCAACCACTGGGAAAACGTTAGCGTATCAATGCAAAACGGCTGCTGACTGGCCAGATGCTCTGCCGGCGGAGCTTCTACTTCCCACAACCCCAAGGTTTTTAAATCCTGCTCCAGTGCCTGCAGCACATCATTTACTTCACGATAAATGGTCGACATCAGGCAATACTTCTATTAAACGGCGGCAGGGAATCCAAAATGGCTTTGCCATAACGCCTCGATACGATTCGACGGTCGAGAAGACTAATGGTTCCCGTATCCTTTTCATTACGCAGTAATCGGCCGCAGGCCTGTACCAACTTAATGGCCGCATCCGGCACGGAAATTTCCATAAATGAATTGCCGCCGCGGGCTTCGATCCATTCTGCCAATGCCGCCTCGACAGGATCATCCGGTACCGCAAACGGAATCTTGGCAATCACCACATGGCGGCAATAGTCGCCGGGTAAATCTACCCCCTCTGCAAAACTCGCCAAGCCAAAAATCACACTGCCCTTGCCTTCATCGATGCGTTTTTTATGCTCGTCCAGCAGCGCCTGTTTGGATTTTTCACCCTGCTTAAGGATACGGTTATGCCAGGACAGGGGTAAGGCATCATAAACATCGAGCATCTGGCGGCGCGAGGAAAACAACACCAAACTGCCTTCCTGCTTATTCAACAATTCCGGCAAGTTATCCACTAGCGACAGGGTGTGCTCCTGGGCCTTATTGGCATCACAGGCAAAACCCGGCACTTGGAGAGTCGCTTGAGCAAAGTTAAACGGGCTGGGCACTATTTGGTAATTACTGTTAGCCGGTGTGCCAGCGCGCATAAAGTAGCGATCGAATTTTTGCAGCGCCGTTAAGGTGGCCGAGGTCACCACCGCACCGCAACATTGATTCCACAGGGAATACTCCAGCGTGCGAGCCGCCATAATCGGGCTGCTGCACACCTCAATATCAATATTACCGGCGGAATCCACCAGGGTTAGCCAGCGGGCCTTGGGTACTCCACCCTCTTTATCGGGCATGGCGTAGCTAGCCCACAATTCCATATTGGCTTCGGCGCGGGATTGCCAGGTACCAAAAATCGGGAAGGCCTGCTCCAGGTCCACTTTCGGCACAGCGCAGTGCGCCTCCTCCATGGACTCAGTAATTTCATTGACGACCTTGCTCAGTAATTCCGCCAAGCGATCAAAAGCTTTCTGTATTTCGACGGCGATTAACAGTAAATCCTGGGGTACTACACCCTGCTCAAAACGATAGCGCGGGGTATGCTCTTCCGGATCAATGGAATCGGCCAGGCTCTGTAAAATAGGTAGCGCTTTACCTACCTGCTGCTTGGCATCAAGCAACGCCGCCGGCAGCTGCTCAGCAAAGCGGTCAATATTACCGGCACCACTGACCTGTCCCATCAATGCCGATAACTGTTTCTGACTTTGTTCCAGCCATTTACTGGTCGACATAATACGGCTGTGATGGGCAAAGTGGTTGATGGCTTTGTCTGGCAATTGATGGCCTTCATCGAAGATATAAATGGCATCACTGGGTGCTGGCAAAATAGCACCGCCTCCCAAGGCCAGATCCGCCAACACCAGATCGTGATTGGTGACAATTACATCGGTACTGCCGAGATTATCGCGGGCTTTAAGGAAGCTACAGGCAGACACATTGGAACAACGGCGCCCCGTACACTGGCGGTGATCGGTGGTGACCCGGCGCCAGACATCATCCTCAATGCCATCGGACCAGTTATCTCGGTCACCATCCCATTTGTTCGACGCCATGGCATCCACCATGGAACTGTAAATTTTTACCGCCTCTTCGCTGACCTGAGGCATTTCATCTTCATACAGCGCCTGAGTCGGATTGCTTGCACTCTCATGGTCCATCAGCAGCCTATCGAGCTTCGATAAGCACAAATATCGACCACGCCCCTTGGCTAGACTGAAGGAAAAAGACAGGCCACTGTGGCGTTTCACTTCCGGCAAATCCTTATTAACGATCTGCTCTTGCAGGGCAACCGTGGCTGTGGAGACCACCAGTTTTTTGCCCAAATACTTGGCAATCGGCAAGGCCGCCAATAAATAAGCCACGGTTTTACCGGTACCTGTACCGGCCTCTACCACACATACATGGCCCTCGGACTGGCGCTCGCCTTCGTCATCCAGCTCAATATTACCGAGGGTTTTGGCGATTTCGGCAATCATCAGCTTTTGCCCATAGCGGGCCTTTAACTCCCGGCTCTGGAGAAATTCACTGTAGGCGGTCTGGATAGTTCTTTTGAGGTCGTTGGAAAGCATCTATTCACTAGTTTGATAAAAGTTGCACGCTATTTGCTAATCACTTACTGGAAGTTGTTGACGAGAGCGTGCAGTACGTCATTCCAAAGATGCAATGGTACCGTTTCTTGGGTTTGGAAACATCAGTGACGCTTAATACAACCGAAAAGACATTAAAAGTCTCAATGTTCACGGAACGGACACCCAAAAGGAACATTTCCGTCATCTTAGGCCATTAACGTAGCTCCACCCAACAAGCGCTGACTATGCGCCTATTTAGTGCCCACAACAGGCCCTAACAATGACCCGAACCCATAACGGAGGGAATCACGATGGATGAGGTGTACATTATTGCCGCCGGACACATTCCGGTCGGTAAGTACCCAGAAAGCAACCCCGCTAAGCTAGGCGGCGAGGCAGTCGTTAACGCACTAGCTAACGCCGATATCGCCCCAGAAATGATCGGCGCACTCTATGCAGGCAATATGCTGTCTGGCATTTTAAGTGACCAGCAACTGCTCGCTACGCTTATTGCCAACAACGCTGGCTTGACCACCTGTGAGGCTATCACCGCCGAAGGTGCCTGTGGCTCCGGTGCGGCAGCTATGCGTCTGGGTGTTATGGCCGTTGCATCAGGCTGTCACAAAGCCGTTGTCGTCTGTGGTGCCGAGCAAATGACCCACAAAGACCACGCCGCCGTTACCCACGGCTTAGCCACCGGCAGCCACTGGCCCTCTGAGGGCGGTGAAGGTAAAACCTTTATCTCGCTGAATGCGGCATTGATGCAAGCCTATATGTCAGCCTACGACATTGAACACGAAGCCTTTGCCAACTTTTCGATTTCAGCCCACGCCAACGGCTATAACAGCCCACACGCGATGCTGCACAAGCTGATCGACAAGGAAACTTATATCAATGGCCGTGAGCTAACAGCACCGATCACCCTGTTCGACGCCCCACCGATTTGTGACGGTGCCGCCGCACTGATTCTGGTGAATAAGGATATCGCCATGGCCGCTCGCGCAACCGGTCAGCCTATCGTTAAGGTACTGGCCAGCTCGGCCTCAACCGATAAGCTTGCCATCAAGGAAAGGGAATCGCTGCTGGAGCTAAAAGCCTCGCGTATTGGTGGCCAAATGGCTTACCAACAGGCCGGCATTACCCCTGCGGACCTGGACTTCCTGGAACTGCATGACGCCTATACGATCATGAACACCCTAAGCCTGGAAGCCCTGGGTTTTGCCGATCGAGGCCACGGAACGGAATTGGCGGTTAATGAGCAGATTACCCTTAACGGTGAAATTCCTATCAGCACCTTTGGCGGTTTGAAGTCCCGCGGCCATCCAGTGGGCGCTACCGGTGTTTACCAGCTGGTTGAATGCTTCCTGCAACTGACAGACCGCGCTGGCGAGAATCAGGTGAAAGGTGCCGAAGTTGGTCTGGCGCAAAGCTTTGGTGGCGCAGCCTCCTCAGCCTTTACCCACATTCTGGCCGCCGCCTAAGTCAGGTTGCGAGGCAAGTAATGTGATTTGGCGATCCTGGGTTCGACTCAGGGTTGCCATGGCTGCGCACGCACCCAGTAAAGCCATCAGCATATCGGCCTGAGTATCCCAGACATCCCCCTGCTCAGCCAGAAACACCTCTCGCTCGACATCAAGCAACAACGCTATACGCCATTCGATCAGTTCATAGCCTGCGCTAACGGCCAGACAAAAGGCCACTACCCACAGCATTTGCCAGAAGCGACCATTGATTAACTGACGCCGTATAACAAATTCTCGCACCGCCACTGCCGGCACAAATCCCTGTAGAAAATGCACCAGGCGGTCAAAATGGTTGCGCTGCCAATCCAGTTCTGCAGCCAGCCAATCAAATAGAGGTACGCGGGAAAAACTGTAGTGACCACCCAGCATCAAGATCAAACAAAACAGCAGTATCAGTTGATAACTTAAAGGCGTTAAGGGGAAAATTCGCCGCGTCAGTAACAGCAGACCCAGCGCAATAAGTGCAGGTGTCACTTCCAGCGCCCAAACCAAACGATTAAACGGCGCAATAGAGGAGACAACAAAAGCCACGGCGAACACCCCCAGCCACAAGTGCCAACCAAATGCTTTCAGCCGCTCTTTATGCCCCTGTTCCATCTGAGTCGAACTCCCGCGCCCCTGTCGCTTGCCACAACATTTGGTCGCAATTTATACTAAACTTAGTAATAAGAAAGCCGATAGAACCCTATGTTAGCGTAATAACAAATCCGGGGATGGCCTATTCATGCAAAGCGGCGAAACGACTATGAGTCAAGATGGACGCAAACGTATTTCGCTCTATATCATCATAGTCGCTATGGTGATTGTGCTTAGCTCTGGCCTGACGGTTTATATCACTCAGAGCTCCAGCAGCCAATTTAGCAGTGGCTTTAGCGGTACAAAACGTAGCTCGGCAAACAACGAAGACTATAAACACTACGGTATTTTTGCCGGCTATGATGTCTGTAAGGAAGCCATTATCAACGGTGCCAATGGCCAGGTTATGGTGATTGAGTCCGATGATCGTACCGCCCATTACCGGGGCTACAACGATACCAACGTGATAACCTTTAGCGCCGAGGTCAAACCCAACGCCATCCCCTTCCTCTCTGAGCAACGCTCCACCTACCACGTCTCTGTTCGGTGTGCGACCTCAGCCAAGGACAACCAATTGGTAAACCTAAGCTGGCTCACCACCGATACCTATGGCGTTCAATAAACCCTCCTCCGGTGTCACTAAATAGCACATCCAGTGCCCTGTTTTGAATCATACAACCTGCAGTTATAAGCTCAAAAACGCTTATCGCAATTTAATCCAATAATTTTGCTGCACTGCAACAAATTTGTCGTTGACCGGTATTTACTATCCTGTGTAGACTTATCCTGCCAATTGCTGCAATGCAGCATAACTTTCAAGGAGAAATACCATGTTCGATCAAATCACAGAGCAGTTCCAAAAATCCATGAAGCCAATGAGCGAGCTGGCAGCTATCAACGTTAAAGCCACCGAGCAGCTGATGCAGCAGCAAACCAGCCTGTTCACTGGCATGATGAACGACGGCATGACCTTCGCCCAAGGCCTGAGCGGTCAAAAAGATGTTGCTGCCGTTATGGAAGCTCAAAAATCTTACGCTGAAGGTGTTCAGGAAAAAGTCGTATCTGCCGCCAAAGATGCCTACGCCGTAATCACCGAAACTCAAGAAAAAGCCAGCGAAGTTCTGAAAGGTGCTTTCGCCGAAGCTAAAGAGACTGCTTCTGCTGTTGCCACCAAGGCAACCGCCAAAGCTTCCAAGTAAGTTTTAACAAGCTGTGAGTCGAACCAGCCACGGACTGGTTGGTTTTGGGCCGTTATGTATAGGCCCCTGGAGAGTGATCGCTCCGGTTGTGTGGTAGACCTTGGCACAGCGCTCTCCAAACTCTTACCGCCCGGTAACACGAAGGCGGTAAGAGCTATTTCTTTTTGGCATTCGCCGTTAACTGCAGATCAACCAGAGACATCGTTATGCGCTATCAAGCTTACGACTACTACGCCAAAGCCGCCAAAGCCTTTCACGATCTGTACAGCTACACACATGACGTGACCAGTCACCCGCTGAATCCGTTTGCCAACTCCTGGCTCGGCAGGGCCACCAATGCCAGCTTGGAAACCATGATGCGTTTGACCAAACGCTACGACAAGCTGGAGTTCGACATCGACAGCGTACCCGTTAAAGGCAAACGCATTCCGGTGCACGAAGAGATTGTGGTTTACAAGCCCTTCTGTAACCTGCTGCACTTTAATCGTGTAGGCCAAAAAGATAAAAGCAAAGTGCTATTGGTAGCGCCACTATCAGGCCACCATGCCACGCTGCTCAAAGGTACCGTCGAAGCGCTACTGCCCGATCACGAGGTGTATATCACTGACTGGCTTGATGCTCGTGAAGTGCCACTTGAAGAGGGCGAATTTAATTTCGACCGCTACGTTACTTATTTAATTGAATTCTTACAGTTCCTGGGCGAAGACACCCATATGCTGGCCATCTGCCAGCCAACCGTTCAGGCGCTGATTGCCACTGCCGTGATGGCGGAACAAAAAGATCCCGCCACACCAAAGTCGCTGACCTTAATGGCTGGCCCCATTGATACCAGTAAAAACCCAACACGGGTTAATGAGTACGCCACCAAACACAGCATGGACTGGTTCCGCGGATTCGCCATTATGACCGTCCCCAGTGGCTATCCCGGCGCAGGGCGCAAAGTGTATCCCGGCTTCTTGCAGCTGGGCGGTTTCCTGAGCATGAATCTGGAAAGCCATATTAAAAAATTCCAGCTCTTCTTCGGCAACCTGCTCACTGGAGATCAGGAGGATGCCGATCGCTTCCGTGCCTTCTACGATGAATATATGGCGGTACTGGATATGCCCGCCGAGTTTTACCTGGAAACCATCAATGTGGTCTTCAAAAGTAATGCCCTGGTTCGCCGCTCGGTAACCTACTTAGGCAAACCGGTAAACTTTGAAGCTATTGATAATACCGCCCTGCTCACCGTTGAAGGTGCCAATGATGATATTTGTGGTATTGGCCAAACCGAAGCTGCCCAACATCTGTGCAGTAATATCCCGAAAAAAATGCGTAAACATCACCTGCAGGAAGGCGCTGGCCATTACGGTATCTTCAGTGGCTCCAAATACCGCAAGCATGTGCGCCCGCTGGTTACCGAATTTATTCACAAATACGATTAAGCGGGCGAGGTAATTATGACAACACTAGCCACCTCTCCAGTTGCCACACACCAATTACCCATTGCCCTTGTGACTGGCGCTGGCAGTGGTATCGGCCAAGCCGTGGCCATACATTTAGCGGGCCTGGGTTACCATCTGCTGGTGACCGATGTTAACTCGTCAGCGGCTGAGCAAACCGTTGCCGCGATTGCCGCCGAAGGCGGTAGCGCCAGCAGCCATAAACTCGATGTCACCTCCGAGGAAGACATTGAGCTAATCACACAAACCATTCGCCAGGACTTTGGCCGTATTGACGTGCTGGTTAACAATGCTGGTATTCAACACGTGGCCAAACTGGAAGAATTCCCGGTCGACAGGTGGAAATTGATTAACGATATTTTGTTAGTCGGCCCCGCTATGCTGACACGGGCACTGCTGCCATTAATGCGTGAACAAAACTACGGCCGCATAGTCAATATCGGTTCCATCCACGGTTTGATTGCCTCACCGTTTAAAAGCGCTTACGTCGCCGCAAAACATGGTTTGTTGGGTTTTTCCAAGGTCATTGCCCTGGAAACCGCCGAGCAAGATATTACCATCAACACCCTGTGCCCCGCCTATGTGAAAACCGCACTGGTGGAACAGCAGATCACCGCCCAGGCGGCCGAGCACGGTATCAGCGAAGATGAAGTAATTAATGAGATTATGCTGGCACCTATGCCGAAAAAGAGTTTTATCAGCACCGATGAGCTGTGTGGAAGTATTGGTTATGTGATCAGCGATGCAGCCCGTAATATGACCGGACAAACGCTGGTACTGGACGGTGCCTGGACCGCCCGCTAGGCGCAGGCCCTGATTATTTATCTGAATCTTTATCTTTGGGCGCTTGGGTAAACTTGCTCCAGGCGTCCATATTTTGTTCCATCATTTTGCCAAACATCCCCATAGGGGTGGCATCCACCAAATTCTTCATCATGCCCTGCACCACATCCTGCTGTTTGAGGAAGTTGGCAAGACTCTGCTCCAAATACTGGCGTACAAACACCTGCATGTCGCCGCCATAAAAACGAATCAATTGCTTCAGCAACGAGTTGGTTAACAGCGATTGCTCATCGCTGGTTTCCTGTTCACTGATAATTTGCAACAGAATACTCTTGGTCAGATCCTCTCCACTTTTGGAATCGACAATTTCGAAATCCTTGTGATCGAGAATCAGCTGCTTGATATAGTCCAGATTAACGTACTGGCTTTGGGAGGTGTCGTACAAGCGACGGTTAGGGTATTTCTTGATAGTGATAGTTTCAGACATCGCCGCAGCAGGCCTCACAGGAGTTTACTGTCGATCAGTATATCACTGTGAAGCTCGCTGGCTCTATACGCGTGGTATTTCTATTCTAAATTCTGACTTTCACATAACTACCCGGCGCATCTTCCAGCGCGGGGAAGGCTTTCTTGCTGCCAGGTTTTCGAGCAGGAACCTGTTCGCCGGATTTAACTGATAACCACTTGTGCCAATCCGGCCACCAGGAACCCTCAACCTGCGTAGCCCCTTCCATCCATTGCTCAGGCGATTCACTCAATGCGCCCGATACCGCATCATTGGTCCAGTGAGGGTACTTGCCACCTTCCGGCGGATTGATTACACCTGCCAGGTGGCCGGAACCAGCAAGAATAAAGCGTGTATCACCTCCCAGGGCCTGGGCACTTTTATAGGAGGCCTGCCACAACACAATATGATCATTTGCCGTGGCGACAAAGTAGGACGGCACATCGACTGTCGAGATATCAATCGGTACACCGGACAATTCCATACCACCCGGCTCAATCAGTTTATTATCCAGGTAGGTGTTGCGTATGTAATACAAGAAAGTTTCAGCAGGCAAATTGGTGGAATCGCTGTTCCAGTACAGAATATCAAACGCCGCTGGATCCTGACCTTTCAAATAGTTATTGATAAAGTAACTCCAGAACAGGCTGTTTTCCCGCAACAAGCTAAAGCTCATACCCAGCACACGGCCATCAAACACGCCTTTGGAGCGAGCCGACTGTTCCAATAATGGCATCATGGATTCGGAGATATAATTCCCCAACTCACCAGGCTCGGAGAAATCCAGCAGCGCAGTGAAAAAGGTTAAACTGTTAATGCGTTTGTCTTTCTGCGCCTTTAAATAGGCTTGAGTCGCGGCCAATAAAGTACCACCAATACAATATCCGACCACATTTATACGCTCACTACCGGTGATTGACGCTACCGCATCAACAGCGGCCAACGGCCCCAAGTGCATATAATCTTCAAACGAGGTCTCGGCAAACGAACTGTCCGGATTCACCCAGGAGATCATAAACACGGTATAACCCTGATCCACCAACCAACGCACCATGGATTTTTTTCGATCCATGTCGAGAATATAATACTTGTTAATAAACGGCGGCATGATTAACAGCGGGCGCTCAAACACGGTGTCTGTGGTTGGGGAATACTGAATAAGCTGCATTAACTTATTTTTAAACACCACCTTACCTGGAGATGCAGCCAGGTTTTTGCCCAGCTCAAATGCCTTGGCATCGGTTTGGGAAATTTTAAAGGCGTCTGCGGG
This sequence comes from Maricurvus nonylphenolicus, assembly GCF_042854845.1. GTDB lineage: Bacteria > Pseudomonadota > Gammaproteobacteria > Pseudomonadales > Cellvibrionaceae > Maricurvus > Maricurvus nonylphenolicus. The sequence goes on from NZ_AP031498.1 coordinate 4,660,526, forward strand.
ACTCTGCTCCAGATCGGCCAGGAAGTTCTCCATGCCCTTGATCAGGTTCTTGCCTTTGGTGGCCAAAATATCCCGGCACACCTCAGGGTTGGTCATAATATAATTTGAAGGGGAGACTGAGCTGATAAACTGTCGGGTATAAAACTTAACCTGGCCTGCCAGTTTTTCATCATCAAACTGCAAGCTGTCCACCACGCCTTCAAGCATTTTGGAGTTCAGTAAATAGGCCTGTTTGAGATAGTTGTACACCGGGTTAGCCGTCCAGTCGCCATCTTTAAAGCGCGTATCACTGCGCTCCGGCGAGACCACAGCATCAACCGATTCTCCCATCATAGCTTTTGTGGCATGCTGCCACAGAGAAATCTGCTGCTCCATAAAAGCCATTTGATTACTGAACAGTTTGGCAGTATCAACATGCACGCCCTTGGCCAGCATCTCCACCATTGCTTGGGGATTAAACATGTTGGCGTCTTCTGCGCCTTCATGCTTTGACAAGCTTTCCTGCAACATCTGCTGGAATAACTGGGCAAACTGCTCGATATATTCAAGTATTTGGGCTTCTTGGGAGAAACCTTCCTCAGGCGGGTGCTGAAAAGCGATATTCACCGACAAACTCCTTCTATTTTCGGTTGGCACGAATGTCCGCGCCACATTCTCATGCAAAATGGAAACTGCAGAAACAGATCAGCAATATCTATTCCATATGCAAAGATAAAATCTGACTCTGCAGCGCACATGAGTCATTACATTTGCATGTCATTTTCATGACCTGATTTATAGCGTGGTTATATGTCGAAGGGATGACAGCCAGGGAAGAAGACGTCAGAAACTGCGGAAAAATAATTTTGGCGCCAATGCACTCAACACACAGGCACCAAAAGGTTTCAGGAAAATAAACTATGCACCAGAAACTGGCTCAGCAACCGGTATCGCCTTTTCAAGAATAAAGTTAAAAGTGGCGCGACGGTAAGGCTTTGTTAAAAACTCATCAAACCCAGCCTCGAGACAGCGCTTTTTATTGTTGGCCGTTGGATCGGCAGTCAGGGCAAAAATAGGCACCCTGTCCAAACCATGCTCCTGTTCATGACGACGGATATCCTTCACCAGTTCGAAGCCGTTCTTGTTTGGCATAAAGCAATCAATCACCAGGGCATCAAACTTATAGCTCAAGTATTTCTCCCAACCTTCATTACCATCGACGGCCATTTGCAGGTTGATATTGGCGCGATCACAAAACTGCTTAAAAATACTGCGGTTAACCTTGGAGTCTTCCACGTACAGCAGCGATAACTTATGGGGCGCTTCGGACAGCGGCGTTAAGGTTTCTTCCTGCTCCGGGATGGCATTCATCAACAATTCGAATATAAAAACCGAGCCTTTACCGACTTCAGAGCTGGCCAGATAGACACGCCCACCCAGCTTATCCGCCACCTTATTGGCAATCGCCAGCCCCGTGCCTAACCCGCTGTGCTCTTTTTTAGTCGGGTCTTCACCGATATGGAAAAGATTAAAAATACGGCTGCGCTCGGTTTCTGAAATGCCACAACCGGTATCTTTCACCACAAAATTCAAACGGTGCAAACCTTCCTTGTCAGTCGGATTGATTTCCACCTTTAAGGTAATGCCACCTTCCTGAGTAAAACGTATTGCATTATTCAGCAGGTTATTGAGAATCTGCCCAATACGGGTCCAATCACTCTCATAAAACAGGCTGCTACTGCCGGTGTTATTCACTACCAGATGATCAAAGATAAGTCCTTTCTTAAAGGCCATCTCTTCATAGGCCCGAGCAGTACCGGAGAAGACCTTCTCCAAACTAAATGGCGCCACATGTAACTTCACATCACCATAAGCAATATCACGCAGAGACTCCAACAGATCATCCACCATGATCTCCATCGATGAAGAAGACGGTTTTAGAATCTCATCGATGATGGTCAAGATTTCCCGAACTTCCTGGCGTGAGGCGCGCAAATCATGCACCTGCTGTGGTGTGAGATGGCTGCGGTCCATTTTCAGCATACTGGAAATACCCTGAGCTACGGTCTGCTCAATCATTTCCACCGCAGCAACAACCCCCGATAACGGGGTGCGCAGCTCATGGGAGATATTGGCAATAAAGTTATCCTTTTCCGCGCTCACCCTGTCCGCAGCCTGACGCGCCTGAGTCACCCGCTGCACGTGATGCAGCAATTCACGGTTTTTATGTGCCAAACGACGGTTTTGCTTTTTGATCTGATGATTCTGCGCCTGGATATGCTTTGCTGCTCCCTGCAGCACCGCAAACAACTTGCCTAGCTCATGGCCATCTTCAATCTGTTCATCAAAGTTTTCTTCGGCGAAGGCTTTGGACCCCAAGTCTTCCGGACTTAAGGTTTCGATCTTACTCACCAGACTCCGGAACGGCTGAATAATCGAGCGTAAGCAGAGGTAGATCAATGGCAGGGCCACAAGTGACACAACACCGGCCAGCTGCAATCCGGATTCCAGTGAAATAACCTCACGAGGCAGGAAATACACCACCAGAATAACCAGGCAAGGGATCAGAGCAAGTAAAGGGGCAAGCAGCAAACGCTGACGGTAAGTAAGGGAACGGGAAAACCAATGAACAAGCATGCAGAAACTGTCTTTTATTATTTTTGTTAAATACTACTTAACTTATAACACTATCACCAGTGGCTTTAAATACATAAAGCCCTGTAAAACGGTCAATTAGGAGGTAGTTATTACCCACTTAGGCTAACACAGGTGAATTTTCGTGCCACAAAATTGTGCAAATGACGTGAAAAATCACCTTTTGACCGTTATTATTGTATCCTCAACTATATAGTAAGATCTTTACTAACTTTAACTTTGGCAAAATACCATGGCTACCAACAAGGTTACATCGCTGGAGAGGTACCGAGAAGAATATAAAGCAGAGGCGGAGAATTGCTCCGTCGCGGAAGTGTTTCCGGGGTTTTCCGATCGCCTCAATCTGTTAATGGACCACACCGAAGACCTCAACATCCCCGCCATGGATGAACGCGGCCGTATTGCCTATATCCACAAGATCACCGGCCACAGCAAGCCTGCAGTTTCCGACTGGTTGAAGAAAGATATCCTGCCCAGGGATCAAACCCTGCGCGGCCTGATTACCTTCCTCCTGCGCCATATCCCCGGTGATTACAATGTGCTCCGGGTAGAATCCTGGGTCCGCTTTGGTGATGCTGCCACCCCTTGTCCGCTATCCCTCAACAAAGGCGAAAGCGATACCGTTTCCCTGCGCCCCCTGGCTGCCAAGCTAATAGCCGATGCCGGCAAAGACCTTACGCTGACCGTCTCCAGCTATGACCTGCAAGGCACCATGGAAGACGTTACCCAAATGCTGGCCGACTACGGTGTTCGTGGCTTCGAAGATATTCAGCAGCCTTTGCGAGATCTGGCTAAGTACTATATTCAGCAGCATCTACGCGAAGAATAAAACTCTTTTAGACAGTGCCTAAACTCCGGTTTACCCAAGGGGAGGGAAGGGTCTATGACCGGCTGCAAGACGTGTACTGGGCCGGTCGCACTTGCGGAACTCGCTAAAAAACGCTCAAACAGTCCTCGTAAACGCTCCTCGTCCCAGTACACGCCTTAAGCGCATCCTGATTGGTCATAGACCCTTCCCTCCCCTTGGGCAAACCTCTCTTCAGCGAACTAAATATGCTCTGGATTAGCACCCTAGTGAGGAGGCAGTCGGTGAAGCTTCTCGTAGCAGTCAGCCCATCGCTTAAGCGGCAGGAAAAAGTCAGAGTAGTCGCGGAGGTTGTCTGAGCGCTTTTTGCGAGTTTACGTAGCGCTGACTTTTTCCTGCCGCTTATGGGCGCGAAGAGAAGCTTCACCGACTGCCTCCGGATTTAGAACCCCAAACCAAGAAAACCTTATAATTCAATTAGTTACCGAGAACCCTCGATAAAAACAAAGAAGAAGTAAGATTTAACCTAACTTTTTCCTTGATTTCACAAACCGAAAAAGTTAACTTAGACCTTACTTTCTGAGCCAACAAGGCAAACGAAAGCCTCCAGGGATGAATTGCAGGGAATGCCCTCTTACATCAGGAGATGTGTTTGGCAGGACGCCAACATAAGGACTGAACGATGTAGTTCATCGTCAAAGGGATTTACTTTAGATCGGCTTTACCTGACTGGCTTAGCGGCCAAAAGCCGATTTAGCCAAGAATGCTGTTACGTGGCGTACCTTTTTGCCCCCCTTGAGGAGGTACGCCGCGTACTGCTCTTGCTGCTTATCGTTACAGCTTCTTTTATACCGCATCCGCCAACACAGATAATTCTTCATCCGTATCGACTGCCATTAGTGGTGTCTCACCTGCCATCGTCGGGCGGCCGATGGAGATATAGTCAAAACCTTCGCGCGCCATCAATGCTGTGTCATACAGGTTGCGACCATCAACCACCAAACGCCCTCGCATCAAACGGCGTAACTGAGCAAAGTCCGGCGACCAAAAGCTCTTCCACTCGGTACAAATCACCAGTGCATCAGCTTCTGTGACTGCGGCTTCTTTCGTATCCACAAAATCAATTCCTTCGTACTCGGCAAATATCTCTGCGCAGGCGTCACTGGCTTTGGGATCAAACGCCAATACGCGCGCGCCCGCAACCAATAAAGATTTAATCAGTGGGATACTCGGTGCTTCGCGCATATCGTCGGTTTGCGGTTTAAAGGCCAAGCCCCACACCGCAATGGTTTGACCGCGCAGATCACTGCCCAGTCGCCCAGCCAGCTTGGAAAACAAGCTGTGTTTCTGGCGACTGTTTACACTTTCTACCGCTGGCAGTATTTGTGGCTCATAGCCAAACTGCTTGGCCGTGGATTCCAGGGCCCGTACATCTTTCGGGAAGCATGAACCCCCGTAACCGCAGCCGGGGTAGATAAAGTGGTAACCGATGCGCGGATCCGCCCCTATGCCTTTGCGCACAGCTTCGATATCGGCCCCTACCCGCTCGGCAATATTGGCCATCTCGTTGATAAAGCTGATCTTGGTCGCCAGCATGGCATTGGCCGCATATTTAGCTAGCTCCGCTGAGCGTACATCCATCACCATCAAGCGATCGTGATTGCGGTTAAAGGCAGCGTATAACTGGCGGAACAGGTCGACCACCTCCGGAGCATCGACACCGACAATAATACGGTCGGGCTTCATAAAGTCATTAACCGCCGCACCTTCCTTGAGGAATTCAGGGTTGGAGGCAACGTGGAATTTGATCGAAAGATCACGGTAGGCCAAGGTCTCGGCGACGGCCTCATAGATCTTGTCTGCGGTACCCACCGGCACGGTGGATTTAGTCACGATCAGGGAAGGTCTGCGCAGGTATTTGCCTATGGTTTTGGCGACGTTCAATACAAAACGGGTATCGGCCGAGCCATCTTCACAGGTGGGTGTACCCACGGCAATAAAGATGACATCGGCATCGGCAACCGCGTTTTCTGCATCGGTTGTAAAGGACAGTAACTGCTCACTTAAGCCGGACGCTAAATAAGTATCCAGCCCAGGCTCATAGATAGGGCTTTCACCGCGATTGAGGCGCTCAACTCGCTCGGCATCAATATCTACACAGGTGACCTGATGACCCACGTGAGCCAAGCAGGCCCCAGTGACCAGGCCTACATAGCCACTACCAAAAATTGTTACCTTCATGTCGGCGCCCTCTCATCTTGCTGATGGCGCCATTATTGAGGGGCTGTATGACAGTTAGCTTTCAAATCCGTTAGGGTTTTGTGACTGCCAGCGCCAGGCGTCAGCCATCATACGTGGCAAATCAAACTCGGCGCGCCAGTCCAGTTCCTCGGCAGCCAAAGCGGGATCAGCGTAACAGGTGGCAATATCACCGGGGCGACGATTAACAATCTCGTAGGGTACAGGTTTGCCGGCGGCCTGCTCAAAGGCTTTAACCATATCCAGCACACTGTAACCCCGGCCTGTACCCAGGTTATAGGTGTAGCAACCATTGTCTTTCTGCTTGAGTGATTCCAGGGCTTTCACGTGGCCGCGAGCTAAATCCACCACATGGATATAGTCTCTCACCCCGGTACCATCATGGGTGGGGTAATCGTCCCCAAACACTTGCAGCTGTGGCAGTTTGCCCACAGCGACCTGGGCAATATAGGGCATCAGGTTATTGGGGATACCCTGCGGGTCTTCTCCAATCAGGCCAGACTCATGAGCACCGACAGGGTTAAAGTAACGCAACAGGCTCACGCGCCAGGGGCTGTTGGGTGCGGCACAGGCATCACGCAAAATGTTTTCCACCATCAACTTACTGGCCCCGTAGGGGTTGGTGGTTGAGGTGGGAAAATCTTCGCGAATGGGAACAGAGGCCGGGTCACCGTAAACCGTGGCCGAGGAGCTAAAAATAATATCCGTGACGCCATAGTCAGCCATCACTTCACAGAGCAGCACACTGCCACTGACATTATTGTGGTAATAACTCAAGGGGATTTCAGAGGACTCACCCACGGCTTTTAATCCGGCAAAATGCATCACCGCATCAATACTGTACTGGCTGAAAACTTTACCCAGCGCACGACGATCGGTGATATCTCCCTGCACAAACGTTACCGGTTTTCCGGTGATTTGCTCCAGGCGCTCAAGCGCCGTACGGGAACTGTTGGCCAGATTATCAAAAACTATCGGCTCGTAGCCTGCAGCCACTAACTCAACACATGTGTGACTGCCAATAAACCCCGCACCACCTGTGACCAATACCGCCATGACAACTCCATTTTGCTGGGGAACAGACCTGATCCCATTCCCACATTAATACGTACTCTCTCTAGGTGCTGCATTATCCCACAGGCCCAAAATCCTCACCATGGCCAATTGGCCTAAATTTTGAACAGTTGATTGTGGAGTCTGTTTTTTGACGTAAAAAACTTTACAAAAAAGCACGCAAAAATCCTACAACCTATTTTTTAGGGGCTATTCTTAGATATAAGGGAATAAAACTTTTTGGTTTACGGCGACTAACGTTATATGCGGTTGGCCTATAAAAAAGGGATAAATAGTTATATCCCAGGGTCTAAACCGACAGCAGGAGAATTTGCCATGAGCATTTTTCATCACTACCAGAACCGCTATGAAGCTACGCAAGAGGAGGAATTGAGCATCCAGGAATACCTGGAACTCTGCAAAACCGACCCTAGCGTCTACGCCTCTGCCGCGGAGCGCATGTTGATGGCAATAGGAGAACCCGAACTGGTTGATACCGCTCGGGATCCTCGCATGAGCCGTATCTTTTCCAACAAAATCATTAAACGCTACGCCGCGTTTGAAGACTTCTACGGCATGGAAGAGTGCATCGAACAGATTGTGTCTTTCTTTAAACATGCCGCCCAAGGCCTGGAAGAAAAGAAACAGATCCTCTATCTACTGGGTCCTGTAGGTGGTGGTAAGTCCTCACTGGCAGAAAAGCTAAAAGCCTTAATGGAAAAAATGCCGATTTACTGTATTAAAGGCTCGCCGGTATTTGAATCACCATTGTGCCTGTTTGACCCCGAAGAAGATTCCCATATTCTCGAAGAGGATTATGGTATTCCTCAACGCTATATCAAATCCATTATGTCGCCCTGGGCCGTAAAACGCTTGCACGAATACAACGGCGATATCAGCCAATTCCGCGTTGTGAAAATGTACCCCTCGATTTTGGATCAAATTGCCATATCCAAAACCGAGCCCGGCGATGAAAACAATCAGGACATTTCCTCCCTTGTTGGTAAAGTGGATATCCGCAAACTGGAAGATTTCCCACAAAACGATCCCGATGCCTACAGTTTCTCCGGTGGCCTGTGCCGTTCCAACCAGGGCATTATGGAATTTGTGGAAATGTTTAAAGCGCCTATCAAGGTGCTGCACCCATTGTTAACCGCCACCCAGGAAGGCAACTACAACAGTACCGAAGGTTTAGGCGCCCTGCCCTTTGAAGGCATTATCCTCGCTCACTCCAACGAATCGGAATGGCAGACCTTTAAAAACAACAAAAACAACGAGGCCTTTATTGACCGGGTCTATATCGTCAAAGTGCCTTATTGTTTGCGCGTCTCCGAAGAGATACGTATTTACGAGAAGCTACTGCAAAACAGCTCTCTGTGCACAGCGCAATGTGCGCCTGACACACTGAAAATGCTGGCCCAGTTCTCAACCCTGTCGCGCATTAAAGAACCGGATAATTCCAACCTCTATTCGAAGATGCGCATCTACGATGGTGAGAATCTGAAAGACACCGACCCCAAAGCCAAGTCACTGCAGGAATATAAGGATTCCGCCGGCGTCGATGAGGGTATGGCCGGGCTGTCGACACGTTTTGCGTTCAAAATCCTTTCCAAAGTTTTCAACTTCGACCCAACAGAAGTGGCAGCTAACCCTGTACACCTTTTATATGTACTGGAACAGCAAATTGAGCAGGAACAATTCCAAACTGAGTTGCAAGAGAAGTACCTGACCTTTATTAAGGAATACCTGGCACCTCGCTACGTGGAATTTATCGGTAAGGAGATTCAAACCGCTTATCTGGAATCTTACGCCGAATACGGTCAGAATATTTTTGATCGCTATGTCACCTATGCCGACTTCTGGATTCAGGATCAGGAATACCGCGATCCTGAAACCGGTGAAATTCTCGATCGCGCCTCACTGAATGAAGAGCTGGAGAAAATTGAGAAACCCGCCGGTATTAGTAACCCGAAAGATTTCCGTAACGAAATCGTCAACTTTGTCCTGCGTGCACGAGCCAATAACAATGGCAAAAACCCACCCTGGAATAGCTACGAAAAACTGCGCACGGTTATCGAGAAGAAAATGTTCTCCAATACCGAAGACCTGTTACCGGTTATTTCCTTCAACGCCAAAGCCTCAGCCGACGACAAGAAGAAACATCAGGACTTTGTCGCCCGCATGGTAGATCGCGGATACACCGAGAAGCAGGTTCGTCTGCTGTCTGAATGGTATCTACGTGTCAGAAAATCCCAGTAATAAACATGTTACTGACACGTAAACAGACAGGGGGGTTTTATGAGCTACATTGTCGACCGCCGCCTCAACGCGAAAAATAAAAGTGCTGTCAATCGACAGCGCTTCCTGCGCCGTTACCGCAAACATATCCAAAAGGCGGTATCCGATGCGGTAACCCAGCGCTCAATCACCGATATCGATAAGGGCGAGCAAATCAGTATCCCCACCAGGGATATTAACGAACCCATCTTCCACCACGGCCGTGGTGGCAAAAATACCAATGTCCTGCCTGGCAACAAAGAGTTTGTTACTGGCGATCATATTCCCCGCCCTCCCGGCGGTGGCGGCCAGGGTGGCGGTGCAGGCCCCGGCGCCAGCGATCAGGGTGAAGGCATGGACGACTTTGTCTTCCAGATCACTCAGGAAGAATTTTTGGACTTTATGTTCGAAGATCTGGAACTGCCCAACATGGTCAAGCGCCAGCTGTCGGGCAATGAAGAATTTAAATTGCGCCGCGCGGGTATCAGTAATGAAGGTTCCCCCGGGCGTATTAATATTGTTCGCTCCCTGCGTGCCGCCAATGCCCGCCGTATAGCCCTGACGGGCGGCAAACGTAAGAAACTCAAGCGTTTGGAGCAGGAACTCGAAGATCTGGAAAATGTAGCCATTGAGCTACGCAACCATAAAAAAATTGAAGCGCTGATGGAAAAAATTACCCATCTGCGCAGTGTCATTAACCGCGTGCCCTGGCTGGACGATTTCGATCTTAAATACAACCTGCACGTCAAACAGCCAATCCCGCGCTCCAAAGCCGTGATGTTCTGTCTGATGGACGTCTCCGGCTCCATGAACCAGGCCACCAAGGATATGGCCAAACGTTTCTTTATTTTGCTGTATCTGTTCTTGCAGCGAAATTACGAGCACACCGAAGTGGTATTTATTCGCCACCACACCAGCGCCAAAGAAGTGGACGAGCAGGAATTCTTTTACTCACGGGAAACCGGCGGCACCATTGTCTCCAGTGCGCTGAAGTTAATGAAAGAAATCCTTGATACCCGCTACCCGGTATCCGAATGGAATATCTACTGCGCCCAGGCCTCCGATGGCGATAACTGGAACGATGATTCCACCACCTGCTCAAAAATCCTGATGGACAGTCTGCTACCAAAATTGCAGTACTTCTCCTATATCGAAATCACTCCCCGCGACCACCAGGCACTGTGGGAGGAGTACGAAGTGGTCCGCGAAAGATTTCCGGAAGCCTTCGCCATGGAACAAATTGTTGATGTGCGCGATATCTATCCGGTATTCCGAGAACTATTTCATAAGAAAGCCGTATGACTAATAAGCCAATCTCTACCACATCAGAATGGACCTTTGAGCTGATTCAGGAATACGATCGTATTATTGGCGAAATCGCTGAAGAATTTGGCCTGGATACCTATCCAAATCAGATCGAAATTATTAGCTCCGAGCAAATGATGGATGCTTACGCCTCTGTCGGCATGCCACTGGGTTACAACCACTGGTCCTACGGAAAGCAGTTTCTCAATATCGAGCAAAACTACTCCCGCGGCCAGATGGGCCTGGCCTACGAAATTGTTATCAACTCCAACCCCTGCATTGCCTATCTCATGGAAGAAAACACCATGACCATGCAGGCGCTGGTGATTGCTCACGCCTGTTACGGCCACAACTCGTTTTTTAAAGGCAACTACCTGTTTCGTACCTGGACCGATGCCGATTCCATTATCGATTATCTACTGTTTGCCAAGAACTACATTGCCCAGTGCGAAGAGCGCTACGGCATCGATGAAGTCGAAGCTGTGCTCGACTCCTGTCACGCACTGATGAACTACGGTGTTGATCGCTATAAGCGCCCCTACCCGATTTCTGCTGAAGAAGAGCGACTACGCCAGCAGGAACGCGAAGAATATATGCAAAAACAAATCAATGATTTGTGGCGTACGATCCCGCAACACCATCAGGATGACGATGAACAACATATTCCACAATTCCCGGCTGAACCGGAAGAAAACCTGCTCTACTTTGTTGAAAAAAATGCCCCATTGCTAGAACCCTGGCAGCGGGAAGTGGTACGTATTGTGCGCAAAATAGCCCAGTACTTTTATCCACAGCGTCAAACCCAGGTAATGAACGAAGGCTGGGCCTGCTTCTGGCATTACACCCTGCTTAATACTCTGTATGAGCGCGGCTATGTCACCGAAGGGTTTATTCTGGAATTCCTGCAATCCCACACCAGTGTGGTTTACCAACCCCCCTACGACAGCCCTTACTTTAACGGCATCAACCCCTATACTCTGGGGTTCAACATGATGATGGATATTCGTCGCATCTGTGAGGATCCCACCGAGGAGGACAAACGCTGGTTCCCAGACATTGCCGGATCGGACTGGAAGGAAACCATGCAATTTGCCATGCGTGACTTTAAGGATGAAAGCTTTATCCTGCAGTTCCTGTCCCCTAAAGTGATGCGCGATTTGAAACTGTTCTGCATTAGCGATGACGACCAGTGCCGGGATATTGAAGTGACCGCCATTCACGACGACAGCGGCTATCAGGCCCTGCGTGAAAACCTGGCGGGCCAATACAATCTGGGTAATCGTGAGCCCAATATCCAAGTCTGCAACGTCGATATACGTGGCGACAGATCCCTGACCTTGCAACACATCCAACACAACCGCAAACCCCTGGCGGAAACCACAGAAGAGGTTCTACGCCATATGCACCGCCTATGGGGCTTTGATATTCACCTGCATTCACTGCAAAACGATAAGATCACGGCCAGTTACCACTGCCCGCCAAAAGAGGACGATAAAGATAGGGAAATGGATAAAGCGCAGTCGCTTTAAGATATAACCTGGCGACTAGCTTTCAATCAAAGCCTGAACCTTCTCCAGCAGGACGCTGTTGTCGAAGGGTTTGGGCAGAATATCATTGGCACCTTCTTTTAAGGCTCGATCCAGCCCGGCCTGGGTTTCCGCCGAAATCACCAGTACCTTGGCAGCGGAATGCTCTTCGTGCTCACGGATATGCCGTAATACCTCATAACCATCAAGCCCCGGCATTTTAAGATCCAGGGTGATCACGCTGGGTTTGAGACGTTCCAGCATGGAGCCGGCGACAAAGCCGTCGTGAGCTATCTCTACCTCATAGCCGGTACGGCGCAACACACGCTTTATAGCAGCGGCCATCTCAGGCTGATCCTCAATCACCAATACCAGGCGATTAATGCCCTGTAGTTCATTCGGCACGGGCATCTGGTTCTCGCGCAGAAAGGCGACAAAGTCCTCGCGCTGAATGCGGTGATCGCCACGGCCAGGCAACTTATAAGCCTTAAGCTTGCCCCGCTCGATCCAGCGAATCACGGTACGGAAGTTGACTCCGCAGTACTTCGCCGCCTCGCCCGTCGTTAGCACCTGAATATCTGACATGGCCCGCCCGATTAGCCTTTGATGGAAACCTACTATCTAATCATAGCTGCTACAGACCTGTCTATCATGACATATATGACAGTTCTTACCATTTTCTATGCAAACTTGTTCTAAATGTCACGATTGACAGGTTAGTCAGGAAATGGATAATAATTAACCATACTCACACAGGATTTACTTGCTCCTCTCTCTACGGAATAGAACGACGAGCAAACCCAAACCCTAAGACCCTTGGCCCTCCGCAGTCTGTGAGGGCTTTTTTTTGCGCTTTTTTCAGGCTTATCTATATACTGTGGTGAAACTCTTGCCATAAGGCCCAGCGCGCCATCCATGACAGCCCCCATCCTGATCGTTGACGACAACAGCATCAATCGCCAGCTGCTGAAACATATCCTTGCTGACCACTATCACCCCCTCGACGAAGCCGAAGACGGCCAGGAATGTCTGGATAAAATCAAACAGCACGCCTACGAACTGGTACTGCTGGATCTGAATATGCCCAACAAGTCCGGCACCGATGTCCTGCAGGAACTGCAAACCCTGGCGCTGGATCAAACCCCAACAGTGATAGTGATTTCCGCTGACAACAAGCCGGAAACCATTAGCCACAGCCTGCAACTGGGCGCGGCAGACTACATCACGCCCCCCTATTCACGCGAAGAACTGCTCGCCCGGGTAAAAAACCACCTCACCCTGCGCAATCGCGAACAGGATCTGGAAGAGCGGGTTCAAGCCCGTACACGGGAATTGGAATTAACCAATAAACGCCTACATAAAACCCAACAACAATTGGCGCAGGCGGAGAAAATGGCGTCACTGGGGGAGCTGGCCGCCGGTGTTGCCCATGAAATCAACAATCCCATTGCCTATATCAATGCCAACCTCGGCAGCCTGCGAGATTACGTCAACGACCTGATCAAATTGCTGGGCTGTTACCAACAAGCCGAAGCCTTTATCGAAGACGACAGCACACGCCAGCAACTGACGGATATTCAGCAAAGTATCGACCTGCCCTTTTTAAAGGAAGATATTCAGCAATTAATTAAGGATTCACTCAACGGCAGTGAGCGGGTGCAACAGATTGTCAGCGATCTGAAAGTTTTCTCTCAGCCACAGCAATCCGAATGGCAGCAATTGCATATCGATGAATGTATCCACAGCGTACTGAATATCATCACCAACGAGGTCAAATACAAAGCTGAAGTATCACTCGAGCTGGCTGAGACACCAGCGATTGACTGCATCATCACGCAAATCTATCAGGTTATGACCAATTTGCTGGTTAACGCCGCCCAGGCGATCGAAAAGCATGGCCAGATTAGCATCACCACAGAAAACGCCGAGCAGTGCCCCTTTGATCCCAAGTTGCCGTCACCGGGCATCCTTATCAAAGTGCAGGATAGCGGCAGTGGTATGAGCAAAGCCGTGCAGAAAAAGATCTTTAACCCCTTCTTTACCACCAAACCACCCGGGCAAGGAACAGGCCTGGGTTTATCAGTAACCTATGGCATTATTGGCGCCCACCAGGGCGGGATTGATGTGGAAAGTGAACCCGGCAAGGGAACCAGTTTTACCCTCTACCTACCGCTGCAGCAATCTGGTTCCAACCCATAAAACGTAGTACTCTCACAAAAGTAGTTTTAGGAAACCCCTACCCCGTATGCAAATCTATCTCGTCGGCGGCGCCGTCCGCGACAAACTTCTCGGTTACCCTTACAGTGAACGCGATTGGGTGGTTGTTGGCGCATCCCCCCAAACCATGGAAGCCGAAGGATTTCGCGCTGTCGGCAAAGACTTCCCGGTTTTTTTACACCCGGACAGCAAAGAAGAATACGCCCTGGCGCGCACCGAACGTAAGACCGGCCCCGGTTACACGGGTTTTGATTTTTACGCAGCCAGCGATGTTACTCTTGAACAAGACTTACAGAGACGCGACCTAACTATTAATGCCATCGCCGAGGACAGCGACGGTAATCTGGTTGATCCCTATAACGGCAAAACCGATCTCGACAATAAAATTCTGCGTCATGTCTCTGCCGCGTTTAGTGAAGATCCTGTACGCATTTTGCGCGTTGCCCGCTTTGCCGCCCGCTACCACCACCTGGGTTTTAAAGTCGCTGAGGAAACCCTGCAGCTTATGCGCGATATGGTGAACAACGGTGAAGTCGATCATCTGGTTGCCGAACGGGTGTGGAAAGAATGGCAACGAGCGCTGACCGAAAAATCCCCCGGCCAATTTATTGAAGTGCTGCGCCAGTGTGGTGCCCTGCAAGCCATCATGCCAGAAATCGACAACCTGTTTGGCGTGCCACAACGGGCCGACCACCATCCGGAAATTGATACCGGCATCCACAGCTTAATGGTGTTGGAACAGGCCTGCCTATTGTCCGAGGAGGCTGATATTCGCTTTGCCGCCCTGGTTCACGACCTGGGCAAAGCCACCACGCCAAAAGATGTATTGCCGCAACATATTGGCCACGAAGCCCGCAGCCTTGATTTAATCAACGGCCTGTGTGAACGCCTGGCCGTACCCAAAGCCTATCGCGAATTGGCGATTGCCGTAGCGCGCGATCACACCAATTGCCATCGGGCACTGGAATTAAAACCGGAAACCATCGTCAAGCTGCTACAGCGCCTGGACGCCTTTCGTCGCCCGGAAAAACTGCAGCAATTTTTGCTCTGCTGCGAAGCCGATGCCCGTGGCCGCGAAGGCTTGGAAGACAGGGATTACCCTCAGGCCGACTATTTGCGCCAGGCCTTTAATCTCTGCCAGGCCATTAGTACTCAGGACATCATTGCTGCCGGTCATACAGGCAAAGCCATTGGTGAGCAGCTACACAAACAAAGAATTGCAGCGCTAAAAACCATCCGCCCCTAATCGAA
This sequence comes from Maricurvus nonylphenolicus, assembly GCF_042854845.1. Classification (GTDB taxonomy): domain Bacteria; phylum Pseudomonadota; class Gammaproteobacteria; order Pseudomonadales; family Cellvibrionaceae; genus Maricurvus; species Maricurvus nonylphenolicus. The sequence continues at coordinate 4,675,853 of NZ_AP031498.1, forward strand.
CAATAAGGCAGCACACTATGAATACAGAGACCCCCGTTGCCCTGATTACCGGTGCCGGCCGCCGCATAGGTGCCGCCATGGCCAAAGCCCTACACGCAGAAGGCTACCGGATACTTGTTCACTATCGACAATCGGCAAACGATGCCGAAACCCTGGTAGCGGCATTAAACAGCGAACGTCCTGATTCCGCTCACACGTTGTGCGCAGACCTTGCCGATATGACGGCCGTGAAAACCCTGGCTCAACAAGCACAGGACCACTGGGGGCGTCTGGATGTATTGATCAACAATGCCTCTTCGTTTTACCCCACCCTGGTTGGCGATATTACCGAAGAGCACTGGCAAGACTTGTTCGCCAGCAATGCCCAGGCACCGCTGTTTTTAAGTCAGGCCCTGGCACCCGCCTTAAAACAGCAACATGGCTGCATTATCAATATCGCCGATATACATGCCCGCAGGCCCCTCAAAGGTTACACCACCTATTGCATGGCAAAGGCCGCTAACACCATGCTAACCCAGTCCCTGGCCCGTGAGCTGGCCCCGGAAGTACGGGTTAACAGTATTGCGCCAGGTGCCATCCTGTGGCCGGAAAATGACGCCGAGGTTGATGACAGCACTAAACAGCAAATGCTCGATGAAATTCCGCTGCAACGGACCGGCACAGAAGCCGACATCGCCCGCACGGCCGTGTTTCTGATCCAGCAGGCGGACTATATAACCGGGCAGATTATCGCGGTTGATGGCGGACGATCCCTCAAATAAATGTTCAGTATTAGCACTATGGGAGGAGACAGTCGGGGAAGCTTCTCGTAGCAATCAGCCCATGTTTAAGCGGCAGGAAAAAGTCAGGGTAGTCGCGGAGGTTGTCTGAGCGCGAGCGAGTTTACGGAGCGCTGGCTTTTTCCTGCCGCTTATGGGCGCGGAGAGAAGCTTCCCCGGCTGGCTCCGGATTTATAGCCCCCAAAACAAAAAGCCACACCCACCTATAAAAACCCACTAAACTTGTAAGAGTCTCCCCACAGGTTCATGGAAGGCCCCAACCATCATGCCGTCGTTTTTAGGTACCGCGCTGATTGAGCGCGGGTTATTGTCAGAAAGCCAACTGCAACAGGCGTTGGACATACAACGCCAAACCAACCCGCTGCTGGGTGAGCTGGCCATTGAATACGGTCTGTTAACCAGTCAACAGGTGGAAGACATCAACACCATACAGCGCCAGATCAATCAGCGCTTTGGGGATATTGCCCAAGAGAGAGCGCTGCTGAACGCCGATCAGGTGCAGCAATTACTCGACATCCAACAGAGCCGCAGCCTACGCCTGGGTGATATCCTGATTCGTGAAGGGTTTATCAGCCAAAGCGCACTTATAGACACACTGCAAAGCCTGCAGCGCGAAGCGGAAAAGAATTACTTATTCGACCAGTTTAACGCCGCCCAACAATGTGCCCTGGAATCTTTAGAAAAGCTGTTTAACCGCATGATGAAATCTGCATGCAAGTACACCCAGATTGCCACGCTGCCGCAATGCCTCGAAAATTATCAATACTTGATGACCATCACGATAGTCGATGCTACTAAACAGCAATCACCGTTTATGCGTTTATCACTGGCTTGCAATGATGAACTACTGATGAATATTGCTTCCAGTTTTCTCGGTATTGCGAGTGAAGATTATGATGAGGATCTTGCGCTGGATGCCCTGGGCGAGCTGCTCAACATGACGGCGGGTTATATTATTAGTGATCCCAGTACCGGGCCGAATCTGGCACCCATACCAGCGACAACAACTAAAGACTTTCAGGAAGTTTATCTGGATGATCCAAAGCAACTACTGGCCGTCACGTTTGACAGTCAGATAGGTGAGGGTTTAACACTTATATCCCAACCATCTTTGTGATTAAACCACCTATGCCACAATAATGGTCATACGCCCGGTCTCATAACCTATAACCCCCACCTCCACATCAATCCGTCGGGCACCGGGTTTGCTGAACAGCTTTTTAACCACTGGCTTGGCTTCGGTAATGGTGTGCACGCGACTGCACAGCAAGCCTTCCGAGGTAGCAGTATCATGCAGGGCAACACTGATGACCGACAGTAAACGCTCACAGCCCTGCATAATCGAGCGACTAATGGCGCGCTCGGCGATGGCCACATGCACATCGGCCTCATCGATATTATTAACAGCACCTCCTAACAGGCAAGCCGCTTTGACATCTATAACTGCAATAGCGCGCACCACATTATCCTGCGAAGATTCAAACAGCGACACAACACAAGGGTAACTTTTTTCTGTCAACTGAATCGGCGGTAATCGCTCCACCAACACTTCCTTAGCGGTAAAGTTATTGATGACCGAGGTTAAAACATCAATATTGGGTAGCGCCACACGATCCGGTTCATCTTCCTCTGGCTGGTGCTGACTCAACGCTTCCTCACCTTCGTCCTGGCCCTGGATAATCGGCAATACGGCTTTGTGCAGGGTGGCAAAATCAAACGGCTTGTTGACGATAAATTTGGCACCGGCATCCATGGCTTCCCGAATCATTTGCTCGCGCTCTTCAGTGGTAACAAAACCGACTTTAATGCCCAGCATTTCCCGGTTTAAGGCAAGTAATAAATCCAGGCCACTCATGCCTCCCGGCATATGCCAATCACACAGCACAAGTTCTGGCTCCCAGGTACGGCAAATACTCAAGGCTTCTGCCCCATCAGAGGCTTGACGGGTTTCTATCTCGCTGTAACCCATCGCCTGGATACCACGACTGACAATGGTTTGCATTGCTCGACTATCATCAACGATCAAAATTTTCTTTATCGCCAACTTCATGTAAGTACCTGAGATCTTTTTATAGTGCTTATTAGAGTTAAATTGTTTTTTGACTTAGATAGTTTTTTGAATAGTACCTAAGTACAAACGACCGTGTTGTGTGCCCACCAAAATCTCAGCGGTGGTTTTCATATAAAACATCAACTGATCCAGCTCATCGCGCTGAATATGTTTGGGCGCGGAAAGCTTTCTGCTATCTCCAAGGTTATTGGCAACAAAACCGGCGACAATATTGGTCATCTCCCCGACGCTGTCGATTACATCATCCTCTTCCACCTCGGCCTGAGGCTTATCAAAGATGGCAGACGCTACCCGCTCAGACAGATCGCGATCCACCCCCAGTACGATGCCCATATCCTCATCACCAATGAAGACATAGGTCCACATGCATAACCGTGAAGGCTTATTGGGAACGCTGGTGGAGACAATGACAACCTCATCCTTGTCGTCTATAAACTTAGCCCAAAACTCAGAAACCGACAAAAACAGGGGGCTGGCATAGGCCTCGCTGTGTTTTGCTTTACGCGGGTCCACATCGGTAGTTTTTTGGCCCACAAACTCAATATTATCTTCCGCCAGGCTTTCTGAAAGTGCCTCAAATTCAAGTTCCACATGAGGATCGGCTACAGCATTGCTTTCCACTTCAACCTGTAAAGGAGAGTTATCTTCCGCAGAATCCATCAGGAAGTGCATCTCCAGCGTTTCATGCTCTTTCTTTAAACGCTCAAACTCAGCCTCTCGCTGATCGAGCTGGCTGGCCGCCTTATCCATGGCCAACATATGGGTTTCAATCATGGCTTTTTCTTTTAAGGTACGTTCGAGCTCATTACGCACCTCATCCAGCTCGGCTTCCAACGCCTCAACTTTTGCCTGGAGCTCTGTATCTGTTGGGGCGTTAACCGATTGCGCCCGCTCCTCTACCAGCTGCTGTTCCAGCTGGGCAATACGCTTGCGCTGGAAGCGTTCCTTATTGGCCGCCTCATTGTACATAGCGGATAAATTGTCCCGCTCGGTGGTCAGGTACTCGGTTTTGGTCGACAGGTCATTAACCTGTTGATGCAAACGCACATTATCTTTTTGTAAGCCTTCCGCCTTCTTCGATAGATGCATCATCTCGGCCAAATTGCGACTGGCATCAGCCAACTTATCTCGCAGTTTGTTCGCGGTTGAGCGATGCCGCCCCTCCTCACGACTCAGCTGGGATACCCTGGTGCGTAGGATGCGGTTATCGGCAACATCCTTCTCCAGTGATTCCACATGGGCTCGGCTGACCTCAAGCTCCTGACGCAAGCCATCGATAATGCTATCGAGCTCCTCCGTATCCGCACCCGGCTCGCCAGAATGACGGCTCTTGAACTCCTCCAGCATCTCGATCTTCTTGTTACGCAGATCCAACTGCTGTTTAAGCGAGTTAAGCGCATGCTTAACGTCTGCTTCAACATCCTCTGGGTTACCCACCGCCTGCGCTGTAGCGTCCACGCGAGCACGGGATAACTCCTCCTCAAGCTCGCGGTTGCGCTTTAGGGTTTCTTCCAGCTTGTCTTTAAGGCTATCAGCCAGGCGCTTAAGCCGCTGGCGGTATTTGATTTCATTGCGGTAGGTACCGATGGCAATAACAATACCTGCCACCAGCAAAATAGCGAGATTCAGTGCAATGATCAGTTCAGTATTCATATGGGTTATAAGGTTTCTAAGCCCTCTAAGCCGCTGGTTATTATTGTTATATAGCAGGCATTGCGCCGAACAGCCGAATGCAGCAGTAGCGCTTAGACCAGATACTGGCACAAAAAAGATTTATACGCCATTTTCAGCGGTAATCCGCTACCCGCCCCATTCTTTGATATAGCTCAATATCACTTCTTCAAACTGGGTCCATACTTGTAGTGTCAACAAATGGTTGTGTTACTTCAGATAACTGTTTTAGGAGGTGCGTCATGAGCCTGATCCCACGTAACCGTCCCCTTGGTAACTCCCTGTTTGATTTTGATAACTTCTTTGATCAAGTCTGGGGGAATCGTCTACCAGAGACATCCTTTTCCCCAACAACCTTTTCTCCTCGTATTGATGTTCGAGAGCACGATGGTCATTACGAAATCAGCGCGGAGTTGCCTGGTGTGGATAAAGACGATCTGTCAGTAACACTGGATAACGGTGTACTGACTATCGAAGCTGAAACCCACCAGGAAGACAAAGAAGAAAAAGAAGGGAAGCTCATTCGTCAGGAACGCCGCTACGGCAAATTTATGCGCAGCTTTAACCTGGGCAGCGATGTTAGGGAAAAAGACATCAATGCCAGCTTCAAGGATGGTGTGCTCACCCTAACAGCACCCAAGAGAGAAGAAACGGTTAGCCAGAGCCGCCGTATCGATATTCACTGATGCATGAGATTTGTGCCGGGCAGCCTCCTTGCAGTTGAGCGTCCGGCACTTTTATACCCTCAACAGGCAACCTGTAAATAGCCACACATTATTAGCCAAAAACAGCACAGAAGATTAAATAACTATGAACCAAGCCGATATTCGCCAAACCCTGACCCGCCGCCAGCAGCAATTACAACAGCGCCTGGAGGCCGTTGAACACGACCTGCAAAAAAGCCATAGCAGCGACTGGAGTGAACAGGCACAGGAACGGGAAAATGACGAAGTACTGGAAGCTATCGCCAACGAAACCGCCATCGAACTAGCGCAATTGAAACGCGTACTGAAAAAGATGACCGGCCACAATTACGGCGTGTGCAGCGAATGCGGCCAACCCATTAACGAAAAACGCCTGGCGGCCATACCAACAGCGGAATACTGTATAGATTGCGCCAGTCGCCACTAAATAACAGCCGCGGCCAAACCAAAAAGCGGCCTACTGACGGCGGGATATTTGACGTTCCTGCCAAGTGAAGTCCACTGGCCACAGCAGCTGGTCGCGATCATAGGCCTGCCATAAATCGCCGTAGGACTTCTTCTGCTCCGGGTGTAACTCATCTGCGGCCACTTCTGCCAAAGGCCAAAGTACGAAAGCGTTGGTAAGGATTTCATCGCGGGGCAACTCCACCCCGTCATGCCACCCCAGCAGATCATCGTAGGTCAGGATATCGATATCCAGGGTTCGGGCACTAAAGCGCGGCCCACCATCGCGGCGACGATCATTATCGTGCTCAATCTTGCGCAACAGGCTCGCCAAGGCGCCCAGCTCCATGGTGGTATCCAGCCCCACCACAAGATTTAAAAAATTATCGCCCTCAAAACCAACCGCTTCACTCTCATATACAGAAGAAATAATCAGCTCACCGAAACGTTGCGCCAGAGCATCCAGCGCTGCTGAAATATAGCGGTAGCGATCAATATTGCTGCCAAGGCTGAGGTAGACTCGCGCCATTAAATTGCTCCTACACCTGCTGGACGCATTGCCATATCACCGCGCTCAATCACCAGACCAACATCCTTCGACTGACGCAGGGCGCCGGGTTTACTCAAACGCAAACGTAACCAGGGCACATCAAACTCTTCACGGATAATGGTGGCGATCTGCTCGATCATGGTTTCCACCAACTGAAACTCACTGCCTTCGACAAAGGCAATAATACGTTTAGCCACCGATTTATAATTAAGAGCATACTGAATATCGTCAGTCTCGGCCGCCTTGCTAATATCAGCCGCCATTTCCACATCCAGACTTACCGTCTGGCGTACCTCGCGCTCCCAATCATAAATACCGATAATGGTATCAATGCGCAGATCTCTGATATAGACAACATCCATCTAAACGAAAACTCCCGTTCTTTATGCTTATTCGCCCGCCGTCAACGAGGGCAACTCTTCCAAATTCCAACGCGGCTTCACGTGCACCGGCAACGCTTCCCCCTGTTCAGCTAACAAGCGCTGTGCCCCTGCATAGGCAATCATGGCACCGTTGTCGGTACAAAACTCATGGCGAGCATAAAATACCTTGGCGCCAATCTTGGCCAGTGCCGATTCCAGTTTTTCCCGCAGCCGCTGATTAGCCGAAACACCACCGGCGATGACCAGGGTTTTCATATTGCACTGCTGCAGGGCGCGGCGACACTTAATCACCAGCGTATCCACTACCGCCTCCTGAAAAGCACAGGCAATATCGGCGCAGGTTTGATCATCCGGCAGGCCGTCAGCCTGCTTATGCGCCGCAACCGTATTAAGGGTAAAGGTTTTCAATCCACTAAAACTAAAATCCAAGCCAGGGCGATCAGTCATGGGGCGCGGGAAGGTGAAACGTTCGGGATCGCCCTGCTCGGCGAGCTTGGCGACCTGTGGACCACCGGGGTAATCGAGATCCAGCATCTTGGCGGCCTTATCGAAGGCCTCACCAGCGGCATCATCCAGGGATTCCCCCAGCAGCTTGTATTGGCCAATACCATCAACCTCCACCAACTGGGTATGACCACCGGATACCAGCAATGCCACAAACGGGAACTCAGGCGGCTGATCTTCCAGCATAGGCGCCAGCAGATGCCCCTCCATATGGTGCACACCTACCGCAGGTACCCCCAGCGCGTAGGCCATAGCACGGCCACTACAGGCTCCAACCATCAGTGCTCCCACCAGGCCTGGGCCAGCGGTATAGGCTACGGCATCAATATCGCCTTTACTAAGACCACAATCGTCCAGCACCTCCTGAATCAGCGGCAGGGTTTTGCGCACATGATCACGGGAGGCCAATTCCGGTACCACACCACCATATTCGGCATGGACCTTGATCTGGCTATAGAGGCGATGGGACAACAGCCCCTTATCGGTGTCATACAGGGCCACTCCCGTCTCATCACAGGAGGTTTCAATACCCAGGACTCTCATAATTTCTGCTCTCTAAACAGGCTTAAGGCGCGCATAATAGCAGTATCGTCGGCCTGACACACGGTCCGACACATAATGGAAACATAAGAGTTGTTGCAGTCCGCTGCTTATCTGTATAGAATTTGCGCCCCTTAAGCTTTAGAGGGTAAAGACTCAGGTAACTGACCTGACCCAAGCCCCTCAGATGTTGGAATTTAACAGTAACAGGTAAAGAGATGCCTTCAGTAAAATTGAAAGAAAACGAGCCTTTTGACATTGCCCTGCGTCGCTTCAAGCGTTCTTGCGAGAAAGCCGGTATCCTGGCCGAAGTACGTCGTCGTGAGTTCTACGAGAAGCCAACTTCTGTACGCAAGCGCAAGGCTGCTGCCGCTGTTAAGCGTCACGCCAAGAAGGTTTCTCGCGAATCTCGCAAGTTTCAGCGCCTGTACTAATCAGTTATTTGCCGTCTTCGGCAAGGCTAACGCCCTTCTGGCGTAACGCCTAAACTGTACTTTCTAGCAAACGCCACGCAAGCCCTGCTTGCGGGCGTTGCTGTGTTTGTAGCTCACGGAAAAATACGGAGAGAACAGCCAATGGCCAGCGAATTACAAAAACAGATCCACGAAGCCATGAAAGCCGCCATGCGCGCCAAGGAAAAAGACCGCTTGGGCACCATTCGCATGATTCAGGCCGAGTTCAAGCGTATTGAAGTTGATGAGCGCATAGAACTGGACGACGCCCGTGTACTGGCCGTGCTGGACAAGATGAACAAACAGCGCCGCGACTCCATCACCCAGTACGAAGACGCCGGTCGCACCGAACTGGCCGATAAAGAGCGGTTCGAAATGGGTGTTATCAGCGAGTTCCTACCCGCCGCCCTGTCAGAAGCCGAGCTGGACGAGATAGTTACCCAGGCCATCGCCGAAAGTGGTGCCGAAAGCGCACGCGATATGGGCAAAGTTATGGCCATCGTCAAACCCAAGATTCAGGGCCGTGGCGATATGGGCGCCGTTAGTCAGCTGGTAAAAGCCAAGCTGAGCTGAGACAGACATTCAGCCGCTAGTCACTTGTGATGCGCGGCTGTAGACTGCATCTATGGCCGGCTTAATCCCCCAACCCTTTATTGATGACCTACTGGATCGCGTCGACATCGTCGATGTGGTGGACAGTCGCGTCAAATTAAAAAAGACCGGCAAAAACTACAGCGCCTGCTGCCCGTTTCACGACGAAAAGACCCCCTCTTTTACCGTCAGCCCCGACAAACAGTTCTATTACTGCTTCGGCTGTGGCGCCAGCGGCAACGCCCTGGGTTTTGTCCTGGATTACGACCGGGTCAGCTTTCCCGAAGCCGTAGAACAACTGGCCCGCCTGGCTGGTGTCGAAGTTCCTCGCGAAGCCAAACCCAAAGATGATCCGGCCGAACGCACCCGCAAGCGCCTGTATGGCCTGCTGGAAAAAGCCGACGAATATTATCAGCAACAGCTGCGCCAGCACCCGGCCAAACACTTCCCGGTTAACTACCTGAAAAACCGCGGCCTGAGTGGTGCCATCGCCAAGGATTTCGGTATCGGCTTTGCACCTCCCGGCTGGGACAATTTGATGCAGACCTTGGGTGACAGTGATGAGACCCGCAAACTGCTGACCGAAGCCGGCATGCTGATTGAAAAGCCGGAAGACGGCCGCCGTTACGACCGCTTTCGCAACCGCATTATGTTCCCGATTCGCGATATCCGTGGTCGCATTATCGGTTTTGGCGGCCGGGTACTGGGTGACGATAAACCCAAATATCTCAACTCACCGGAAACCCCGGTATTCCACAAAGGCAAGGAGCTCTACGGCCTGTATGAAGCTCGCCAAGCCTACCGCCAACTGCCACGCCTGCTGATTGTGGAAGGCTATATGGATGTCGTGGCCCTGGCGCAATTTGAGATTCGCTACGCCTGTGCCACCCTCGGTACCGCCTGCGGTGAAGACCACCTGACCCGCGCCTTCCGCTACACCAGTGAAATCGTCTTCTGTTTTGACGGCGACGAAGCTGGCCGCAAAGCCGCCCAACGCGCCCTGGAAAACTGCCTGCCCACCATGGAAGACGGCCGCCATGTGAAATTCCTGTTTTTGCCCGACGGCGAAGACCCGGACACATTGGTTCGCCAGGTAGGTGCTGAAAAATTCGAAACCATGATTGAAAAAGCGGTGCCGCTGGAGGAATTCCTCTTCGATGCCGTTAGCCAGGATATCAATATCCAGACCATGGATGGCCGCGCAACGCTGAGTAAGCGTGTCGCCCCCCTGTTGCACCGACTGCCCACCGGGGTCTTTAAAGAGCTCATGTTTGCCAACCTGGCAACCCGCACCGGTTTGCCCGTCGATACCCTGATGGAGCTGGTGCATATCGAGGAGCCCGCACCACAACCGGCGCCGACTCCTAGCGAGCCCGTAACCAGTGAACAACACCCTACTAGTTACGCCCCTGCCTACACCCCGAGCCATATCCCGGCCCAAGCCGCTGCCCACCATAGTGAGCAAGTACCCACATACGACGAACCACCTATGGAGTTGGAGGCAACCTATCAGGTAACCCACAATCGCGCCCCCAAAAACAAAGCGCCGCAGTTCTACCGCCAAACCCAGGAAAAACACCTGATCGCCCTGCTGCTGCAACACCCTATCCTGGCTAACCAGGTCGAGGATATAACCCCACTACAGAACAGCGACAACCCGGATTTAGCTATCCTGGCCGAGCTGATTGAGCTGCTACAGCAACGCCCAAACTACAGCATCAACCGTATTCTGGGCTACTGGCGAGGCACTCGCGGGGCCGATGCCACCGACGAATTATCCGCCCTGGCGGCCACTGATCTGGTGGTTGACGCCAAACAAAGCAGTGGCTTTGACGCCAGCGGTGAGTTCCGCGAATGCCTGCAACGGGTTATTTCGCAACTGCAGCGGCAAAATGGCGGCAACACGCTGGAAAAGCTGCAACGCAAGGGCTTAAATAACCTTAGTGAGGATGAAAAACGCCTCTACCGCGAAGAGTTAGCCAAAGCTCGCACCTCCAAATAGTTAAACAGCTCTAAAGCTAATAAATTAAACGACTCAAAGGCTTGAATTTATAGAACCAGGCGCCATATATGCGCTATAATTTCGCGCTTTTGTATTCCACCTACAGTCACAGGGTCACGAATGTCTGAACAAGCCCAAGAGCAATCTCGTATTAAAGAGCTGATCGCCCGTGGTAAAGAGCAGGGTTACCTTACCTATGCTGAAGTAAACGACCACTTACCCGAAGACATTTCTGATCCGGATCAGGTCGAAGATATCATCCAGATGATCAATGACCTGGGTATCAAGGTGTACGAAAACGCACCGGATGCCGAAGAGATCCTGATGGCTGACGGTGACTCCTCCGCCGATGAGATCGCCGCTGCTGAAGCCGCTGCTGCCCTGGCCGCCGTAGAAACCGAAGCCGGTCGCACCACTGACCCAGTGCGTATGTATATGCGCGAAATGGGTACCGTAGAGCTGCTGACCCGCGAAGGCGAAATCGCCATTGCCAAGCGTATCGAAGAAGGTACCCGTGAGCTGATGCACGCCATCGCCTACTGGCCTGGCGCGGTTGAAAAGCTGCTGAACGAATACGACCTGATTGAACAGGAAGAACGTCGCCTGCCAGACGTTATCGCTGGTTGGCTAGACCCTGCCGACGAAGTCCCCTCCGCCCTGGCTCAAGCCCAAGCGGCTCAGGAAGCTGGCGACAGTGATGATGACGATGATGACGACGAAAATGCCGGTGGCGTAGATCCAGAAGAAGCCAAAGAGCGCTTCGAAGAGCTGCGCGCCCAGTGGAAAAAAGCTGAAGCCGCTCTGGAAAAACACGGCCGTGACAGCAAAGAAGGCGGCAAAGCCCTGGAAGAGCTGGGTGAAGTCTTCAAATACTTCAAACTGCCACCACGTCAGTTCGACCCGCAGTACGGTTCCATCCGTGGCATTCTGGAAAGCATCCGTAAAGAAGAGCGCAACATCATGCAGCTTTGTGTACGCAAAGCCAAAATGCCGCGCAAGACCTTTATCAAAGAGTTCCCAGGTAACGAGATTAACGAAGACTGGATCCCGGAAATCGTTAAGAAGAAGCGCGACTACTCCGACACCATCAAAGCGGTGGCCGGCGACATCATGCGCTCCCAGCGCAAGCTGCAACAATTTGAAGACATGACTGGCCTGGAGCTGGCGGCGATCAAAGAGATCAACCGTCGCATGTCCATCGGTGAAGCCCGTGCTCGCCGCGCCAAGAAAGAAATGGTTGAAGCCAACCTGCGTCTGGTTATCTCGATTGCCAAAAAGTACACCAACCGTGGCCTGCAGTTCCTCGACCTGATTCAGGAAGGTAACATCGGTCTGATGAAGGCGGTGGATAAGTTTGAATACCGTCGCGGTTACAAGTTCTCGACCTACGCCACCTGGTGGATTCGTCAGGCGATTACCCGTTCTATTGCCGACCAGGCACGTACCATCCGTATTCCGGTACACATGATTGAGACCATCAACAAGCTCAACCGTGTTAGCCGCCAGATGCTGCAGGAAATGGGCCGCGAGCCAACGCCTGAAGAACTGGGCGAGCGTATGGACATGCCGGAAGACAAGGTTCGCAAAGTCCTGAAGATTGCCAAAGAGCCAATCTCCATGGAAACCCCCATCGGTGACGACGAAGATTCACATCTGGGCGACTTTATCGAAGACTCCACCATCGTATCCCCAGTGGAATCTGCGACCTCCGAAGGCCTGGAAGAAGCCACCAAAGACGTACTGTCTGGCCTGACCGCCCGTGAAGCCAAGGTACTGCGTATGCGCTTCGGTATTAATATGAATACCGACCACACCCTGGAAGAAGTAGGCAAGCAGTTCGACGTAACCCGTGAACGTATCCGTCAGATCGAAGCCAAGGCCCTGCGCAAACTGCGTCACCCTTCCCGCTCCGATCACCTGCGTAGCTTCCTGGACGAGTAATCCCGTCACAGATGCTAGCCAGAAAAACGGGGCGCATGAAAATGCGCCCCGTTTTTTTTGAATCTGGCCATCCCTTTTGTGCCACGCTATGCTTGGCCTAATGAACGTATCTCACTCAGATAACACCTTAAGCCAAGCCATACGCGCCCTGGGACATAACGATTTTTTTCCAGCGCTACTCTCCTGGCTGGAAATAGACAAGCTGGTCACTGATCCACTGGCATTACTCTACCAACCGGATCAACGCCCCATAGTGCTTTATCACTCCTATGATCAAAAGCATTACCAGGATCATGTTCGCGCCTATATCGATACCGGTATCTACGTACTGGATCCTTTTTACCGGGCCAGTGTCGAGCATCAACAGCAAGGCATTTCGGAACTAGCAGATGTCGCACCAGACGAATTCGAACAATCCGAGTTTTTTACCCAGTATTACGCACCACTCAAGCTGCATCATGAAATCACCGTGTTGGTCCCATTAAACGAACATTGTTTTTTACATTTCTCCCTCGATACAGCCGAAGGCTCAGAACAAACATGTCGCGATATCCTTGAGGCCAGGATTGATGTGCTGACGTCCCTCCTGTTTCAGCAGGGGCAACAACTACTGCAGCAAAACGACTCACAACACTTTGTCGCACAGAGCGTGCATCAGGCGCTCAACAATTTTGGCAGCAGTATTCTGACCCCCAGAGAACAAGATATCGTTCACCTTATGCTGCAGGGGCACTCCAATCAGTCCGCCGCAGAAAAGCTTAACGTGGCCCACTCAACCGTCAAAAGTCACCGCAAGAGCATCTACCAGAAGCTCGATATTACCAGCCAGTCGGAGCTGTTTTACCTCTTTCTCGACGCGTTACCCCATCTTTCGGCAGACACCCCCGACCCACTGAGCCACTATCTAACGCCTCCTCCCAAGGGGGGATAGGGGCAAAGGCCCTTAATGGTTAGACTGGAACCCTCACTTAAATTCTCATCTATTTAACTCAGAGGTAGCCATGTCTCGCCCCACCGATTTTGCCATAACCCGAGACGCCTTAACCGGCAGCGACGTCGAGCCCACTTACGCTGGCGTCCTTAGCTTTTTACGCCGTAAATACAGCCGAGATCTCGCAGGTGTCGATGTCGCCGTAACCGGCGTCCCCTTTGACCTGGCAGTATCCAATCGCTCAGGCGCCCGTCTGGGCCCCAGAGCCATACGCGCAGCATCCAGCAACCTGGCCTGGGGAAAGGTTAATCATTGGGGCTTTGACCCTTTTGAGCAGCTTGCCGTGGTGGATTACGGCGATTGCGGCTTCGATAGCAGCTGCCCCCAGGAAGTCCCTGATGTGATAGAAAATCACATCACCAACATCTTGAACCAGGATACCGCCACACTAACCCTGGGCGGCGATCATTTTATTACCTATCCGATCATCAAAGCCTACGCCAAAAAATTCGGCCCGTTATCACTGATTCACTTTGATGCCCACTACGACACCTGGAATGACAGCAAGGGCACCATTGATCACGGCACCATGTTTTATCACGCGGTACAGGAAGGGCTGATTGATCCCTCCCGCTCTATTCAAATTGGTATGCGCACCAGCATTGATGACACCATCGGCTTTCAGGTACTGGATGCACACTGGGTTCATACGCACGGCGTCGAGGCTGTTGTTGAAGCCATTCGCAACCGTATTGGCGATCACCCCAGCTACCTGACCTTCGATATTGATTGCCTTGATCCCAGCTATGCTCCAGGCACCGGCACACCGGTAATTGGCGGCCTAACCAGCTACCAGGCCCAGCGTATTCTGCGAGGATTGGAAGGAATCAATCTGGTGGGTATGGATCAGGTAGAAGTGGCCCCCGCTTATGACAACGCAGAAATCACCGCACTTGCCGCCGCAAGCTTGGCGCTGGATATGCTGTGCATCTATGCCAAACGGCTAAACAAATAAGGCTTTAGAGCTATCAAAAAAAACGCCCATCACCGTAAAAGGTAATGGGCGTTTTTGCGTTTCATTGGCAGCTAGATAAGCAGCCAAATAGGCAGCTAAATTTAGTCTCTTCTTAAACAGCCGGGGAAACTACACAACATTTCAAACAACAGATTCGCCGCCAGCAATGATGTGTTGCCACTGGGGTCATAAGGTGGAGAAACCTCTACCAAGTCAGCACCGACGACATTGGTTCCCCAGCATCCGCGAATAATTTCCAGCCCCTGCGCCGCGGTTAAACCTGCGGGCTCTGGAGTGCCTGTACCGGGCGCAACCGATGGATCCAGCCCGTCGATATCAAACGACAAATACACTGGCGTCTCCTCACCAATTCGCTGACGAACTTCCGCCATCAAAGGCTCTAGCGACTTATGCCAACACTCTTCAGCCTGCACGACTCTAACACCCTGATTACGAGACCAGTCAAAATCTTCAGCGCTATACCCCGTGGCACGCAAACCAATCTGGACCATCTTGTTACCATCAACCAGACCTTCCTCCAGCGCACGACGGAAGATAGTGCCGTGGCATTCACGCTCACCAAACATATCATCATTGATATCAGCATGGGCATCCACATGGATCAGCGCCATGGTGCCATGTTTCTTTTTTAACGCGCGCAAAATTGGCAGCGCGATGGTGTGATCACCGCCTACGGTAAGCGGTTTAATATCGTGACTCACCAGCTGGTCGTAATAGTCTTCAATAATGCGGATAGATTCTTTCAGATTAAACGTATTCAGCGGTACGTCACCCACGTCGGCAATCTGGAAACTATCAAATGGGGCCGCGCGGGTTGCCATCCCGTAAGGACGTACAAGGACAGACTCATTTCGCACACTGCGCGGTCCAAAACGGCTACCGCTGCGATTACTGGTACCAATATCCAGTGGCACACCAACAATAGCGATGTCCAGATCATCAGACAAAGGGGCAGACGGTAAGCGAAACATGGTGCCCGGGCCACCAAAGCGCGGCATTTCATTACCACCGAGTGGCTGATTAAAGGATCGACTCATAATTACTCCGTTCGTTATCCAACATTTCTCTGGATAGCTTTAACTTCCAAAAACTCTTCGATACCCAGGCTGGAAAACTCCCGCCCATTACCCGACTGTTTGTATCCACCAAAAGGCACACGAGAATCGAACAAAGCACCATTGAGGTAGCATTGTCCTGCCCGGATTTTCCTGGCAATGGCAAGCGCTTCACTTTCACTACCTGCGAACACGCCTGAAGACAGACCGTAGGGCGTGTCGTTGGCAATCGATACCGCCTCTTCAATATCAGTGTAGGGGATTATGCATAACACCGGACCGAAAATTTCTTCCCGTGCGATAGCCATTTGATTGTTAACGTCGGCAAAGATTGTGGGCTGGATATAGAATCCTTTACCCTCCACCTGCTGGGTTTCACCACCACAGACCAAACGCCCACCTTCGTTAACGCCTTTTTCAATATAAGCCATCACACGCTGCTGTTGCAGTTGTGAACTCATAGGCCCCAAGAACGCTTGGTCGTCGATTCCTATCTCAAGAGATTCAGCAACCTCTTTCGCAATCGCAACAGCCTCTTCGTAACTACCGGAGGGCACCAGCATTCGGGTTAAGGCAACGCAGGTTTGACCGCTGTTGATCATCACATCCTCCACCCCGAAACGAACTGCAGCTTCGAGATCAGCGCTTGCGGTAATAATCAGGGGCGACTTGCCGCCCAACTCCTGAGTTACTCGCTTAACGGTAGGGGCCGCCGCTTTAGCGATCTCCACCCCCGCTCGTGTAGAGCCGGTAAACGAGACCACATCAACGTCTATGTGCTGACTCAAATGAGCACCCACATTCTGCCCAGTGCCGGGAACCAAATTAAACACTCCTGCAGGCACTCCGGCTTCGGCCAGAATTTCAGCCATGATGTAATCCTGTAGCGGTGTTTGCTCAGACGGTTTTACCACCATGGTGCAACCAGCAGCTAAAGCCGCCCCCACCTTGCCGACAAATTGGTGTAACGGATAATTCCACGGGTTAATAAAAGCGCAGACACCTGCCGGCTCCCTAACCACAATAGAATCGTGCATGGGCTCTTCCCACTTTACCGCATCCATATGTTCGGCAAACAAGCGCATAGCTTCAATAGGGCCCTCAATCTGTAACCACTTGGCTACGGCTAATGGGCAGCCCATACTGTCGGACACGGCTTGCGCCAACTCATCAAAACGGGCTTGCATACCGTCGGCAATAGCTAGCAGTAATTGCTGTCGTTGCTGAACGCTGGTTGCAGACCAGGCTGGAAAAGCCGCCTTGGCGGCAGCTACTGCCTCATCTACATCCTGACTGTTACCAGAGGGCACTCTGGCCACCAGCGTTTCGGTTGCAGGATTGATAATGTCCAAGATTTCCAGGCTACTGGACTCAACCCAACGACCGTCAATAAAAATCTTATCGAGATTACTCATGATAACGTCCTTACAACTGATAGCCTTCAGAGTTCAGCTCCGCGACAACCTCTTCAATACTGGACCTTAAGGTGTCGACAATAAAATCAATATCCTCACGTGTCAGATTCAGCGGTGGAGACATTACATTTAAATGCACAATGGGCCGAACAATTAATCCCTTGCCATCGGCAAGGTTAGAAATACGCTTACCGATATCCAGCTCTTCAGGGAATAATTCATAGTTGTCCTTGTTCGCGACAAATTCGACACACCACATAAAACCGCGCCCTCGAACATCCCCCACAATAGGAAGATCCAACAGAGATTCCAACCGTTCCTTAAAATATGGTGCCAACTCGCTAACATTTCCAGCGAGATTCTCTCGCTCCATGATTTCAATATTTTTTAACGCCGCAGCACAGGCAACCGGATGACCGGAATACGTAAAGCCATGTGCAAAACAACGCCCATGCCCCTCCTCACTGATCACCTGGTGGATTTTGTCGGAATAGATAGTGGCGCCCAACGGCTGGTAACCGGAAGTCAAACCTTTTGCACAGGTAATAATGTCTGGCTGAATATTGAATTCATCTGCCGACGCAAACCAGTGGCCCAAGCGGCCAAAGGCGGTGACAACCTCATCGGACACATAAAGAATGTCGTATTTCTGGCAGAGCTCCCAGGTGCGCTGATGATAACCCTGCGGCGGTACAATCACTCCACCGGCACCAAGAATAGGCTCGGCAAAAAATGCCGCAACACTATCTTCACCACCCAGCTCGATAATTTTATCTTCCAGCTCCTGGATCAAGGCATCGAGGAATTCGGCTTCAGTTTTGCCACTGCTATCGCCATAGAATTTCGGTGCTGAAACATGGTGGATCGTATCACTAAGGTAATCAAACTCCGGCGGGTGATCACCCGCCTTGCCACCAATAGACATGGCCGCAAAGGTGGAGCCATGATAGGACGACTTGCGGGATATGATGTGCTTTTTATCATGTTTACCGCGGCAGTTCTGATAGTAGTGAATCAAACGAAAAGCCGTATCAACAGCAGTAGAACCGCCACAACTATAAAACACATGATCCAAATCGCCCGGCGCCAGCGAGGCCAGTTTTTCTGCCAACAAGGTCGCAGGCACATTGGTCAAATCCACAAACGGACTGGAGTAAGACATCAAGCGCACCTGCTCAGCGATGGCATCAGCCATTTCTTCGCGGCCGGTGCCGATATTGTTGCACCATAAGCCCCCTACAGCGTCCAGATAACGGTTGTTATCTGTGTCATAGATGTAACAGCCTTCCGCCCGCCCAATGGGAAGTGCACCTTCATGCTTATACACATCAAACACCGTCCAAGGGTGAGTGAAGTGCGCCTTATCTTTTTCCATTAACTGTTGGGTGCTGTAATCGCTCATAGTCTCTCTCTGAGTTCTTCTTAACTATTGGTTATCAGTATGAAGTGCTTGGCACTTTGGATGTATCCCACATCAGGGGGAGGCGCAAAAAGTGGGAGGCAAAAAAAGGGCGGCTAATTGCCGCCCTAAAGGTGTATGTATTGCAAATGTGACTAACCAAACACTTGGCTATTACTTAAAAGAAGTTGTATTTCACATTGATGCCATAGGTGGTTGGCTGCTGGCGATAAACCGTACGCCCGGCAAAACCGGTGAAGGCATAGGTTTCGGCATCATTGTTTTGCAGATTGCGCCCCCAGAGGCTGAAACTCAGGTTTTCGTCGGCATGGGTTAAAGAAACTCGCACCCCCAGATCCTCAATAGGACCATACTCGGCATTGCTATCCGCGAGTTGCGCAAATTGGTTATCCACCCAACTGTAGCTTGCTTGTAAACGCAGGTTCCAATCTGGGCTTACAGGCGTTTCGTAAGCAATCAAACCGTTATAACTCCACTCTGGCGCCTGCGATAGAGCTGCTCCCTCAGTCAGTTCCGCACCCAATGCATCAACAAAACCAGTACCACTGATAATGGCAGCATCGTTGACACTGGGATCCGGGTTAATACCACGTAAATCTTCAATACCCGGTGCTTTGGTAACCTCAGAATCCAGATAGGCTATGCCCGCCTGCACAGTCAAAGAATCGGTGGGCAACCAGTACAGATCAAATTCAAAACCTTTGGTTTCTGACTCTGGAATACTCGCCAGCGTAGTATCCAATACAGGCACACCTAACAAATTACTGAATTCATCAGACGTAAAGGTAAACAGGGACTGGCGATTCTCATACTCCAGCATAAAAATTGCGCCATTGAGCTGCATACTGTTATCGAACAGGCTCCACTTAAACCCTATCTCATAGGCCAATACATCTTCGGGTTTTACATAGCTCCAGGCATCACTGTCCACAACGGCCGCGCCATAATAAACACCACTTTTATAGCTTGTGGAAACACTGCCGTAGACCATCAGGTTTTCTGTGGCATCCCAGTCCAGACCAATTTTGCCGGTGACGGCATCTTCATCGTGACTTTCGTCCAATGCAACAACCGGGGTTACGACTCCGAAACTAAGATTAGTGTCTTCACCTTTAAAGGAGCGATCATCGTAGGAATAACGAACACCCACCGTTAATCGTGTTGTATCAGTGATGTCAGTTTCTGTGTGCAGATAAAAACCGTAAGAATCGGTTTCCTGTTCATAATCGGAAATAAACTGATCCAGCCCGAAAGCATCGATATCCGCGGGATCCAAAATTCCAGTGGTAACTGAATTAGTCACCAGGAATGAATCATCAAAAATATCGACCACTTCAACCAACTCGTTAGAGATGTTGAGGCCGGCTACCCAAGTGAAGCCCTCGGTGCTATTTGATACCAGGCGAAACTCCTGTGCCCACTGGGTCAAATCGTTGTCCTGAATCAGTGTCATGGTAGACGCCGACGTACCATCGTAGTTATCTACCACTTCCCGGCGGTAAGTATCCCAGGAACTGATCGATACAAAATCAAAATATTCGAAGCTGTAATTCAACGTCAGCGCGATGCCTTTACCGCTTTCGTCGCGGTCAACATCCAGGTTGCCGACACTCACCTTACGTGGATCATCGGGGGAATTGAGCACATTAAAGCCCGGCACCCCCAATGCATCACCAATGCCTTCACTGTCGGGAGACTGGGGTTTGGATTTATCCTGACTGTAATAGGCGCGCAGATTACCATCGCCGCTCTCACCAAAATCGAATCCCAGTTGGCCGCGCATAGCAAAGCGATCCTGCAACCCGAACTCTTCTCCGGTCGCCTCGTCTTCCTGCCAGCCATCTTGAGACTTGACGTAGTTCATACTAAAACGACCACGTACATTATCGGTAATCGCATTGGATACAGCGCCGGTCACTTCAACTGTGTTGAAACGACTGTAGTCTGCCTCAATATAACCTTCGAGGGTTTCCGTAGGTTTGTTGGTGATAAAGTTGATTGCACCACCCGTTGTATTTTTGCCATAGAGGGTGCCTTGCGGGCCCTTTAACACTTCAACGCGTTCAATATCGTACAGTTGCCCACCCAAATACGCCGGGCTACTGGCAAACACTTCATCGGTGTAAACCCCCACACCACTGGAATTGTTTGCACTGAAGTCATCCAGGCCAATACCGCGAATTGCGAAAATTGGCGTGCCACCAGAAGTTGAGTTAACCGTCACCAGGCCCGGCGTGTGGCCACCAAGATCCGCTGCGGAGTCGATCCCCACTTCTTTTAGCTGATCACCGGAAAACGCACTCGCCGACACGCCAATATCGTTAACGGATTCTGCCCGTTTTTGTGCAGTAATAATGACCTCTTCAATTTCGGCGGCCAGAACCGAGGGGGTAGAAATGGCCAGGGCGGTACTCACCGCCGCAAGTGCGTTACGTGGGTTCATGGAACTCTCCTCAACTTCGGTTTTATTTATTGGTTTAATTTTCATAACCTTTTCGTCCAGAGGACTATTGCAGCTTTACGCCGAGCTGTGGATCCCCCGTCAGGGGGATCTTGCGGATAAGCGGGCCAGTTCCCCCCATAGGGTGATAGGCTTAGCGGGTACCCTATGGCACAGTCAGTCACTACCGAGATCCTATAGCCACACAATAAATAACCAATACTGATAATAAGTAGAGACTCTTATGTCCGATGCCGCGATGCTTACCGCCCCCCAGAATCAACCTGCCTTGACGCTGTTTGATCACCCCAAAACCATCGCAGCAGCGATTGTCATCAGCATTGTCGGTAATGCGGTATTTATCGGCATGCCGATGCTTGTAGGCGCTATGGCGGAGTCACTGGGGTTTGATGAGCAACAATTGGGCTGGCTGGCCTCGGCGGACCTGTTTGGTATTTTTGTAGCCTCAATCGCCACATCCTGGCTGCTCAACCGTACCAATCGCCAGTGGCTGGCACTGTTCGGCATCGCCCTGGCCATCACCACAAACTACTTATCAACGACCTTTACCGATTTTGAAACACTCGTCAGCATCAGAGTGCTGTCGGGCATTGGTGGCGGGGTTTGTTATGCCCTGGGCGTCGCAACCCTGGCGGGATCCCATCACACGGGTCGCAACTACAGCATTCTTTTATTCGCGCTGGTTGCCGTGAATGCCATTGAGCTATACACCTTCCCGGTTATTTCAGAGCGCTGGGGCGTGAACGGAATCTTCCTGTTTTTTTGCGCTGCCTTTGCCTGTGTCACGGCCTTTGTCCAATGGCTACCCGCTCATGGCCAGGAACAAAACCAGGGACAGGATATAGCACAGCGCCCAGACGCCAATCCCCCCAGCGCACTCACTCGCCTACCCCGCTGGATCCCCTGGCTGTGCCTGGCAGCCGTTGCCGCGGTGTATATCAATGTGGGGGCCTTTTGGGCATTTATTGAACGCGCAGGCGTAGATGCCGATCTCAGCGATGACTTTATCGCCAACACCCTGGCCCTGGGCACCCTGTTCACCCTCAGTGGCTGCGTGGTGGCCACCTGGCTAAGTAACCGCTTCGGTCAATCCAAACCTTTACTGTGGGCATTGATCATAATGACGGGATTACTGCTGGGACTGGCACTGGACATCAACCCCATTTCTTACGTGATTGGCGCCACCCTGTTTAACTTTATGTGGTTGTTTATCGATGTTTTCCAGCTGGGCACACTCGGCAATATCGACCACAGCGGCCGCTACGCCGCCCTGGTGCCAGCCGCTCAAGGCCTAACCCAATCTATCGCCCCCGCGATTGCTGGCTATTTATTGGTCAATGGGCTGGGATACAGTGGCGTTATGGTGCTCTGCGCCTTTGGTACCTCACTCGCCTGGGTGTGCTATCGCGTTGTATACCGGGAGCTGAGGCAGGCCACACCGGATATTGCTGATGCGAACTAGAGTCAATCTACCTCCATATAGCCCCTGAATGAATAACCAGAGAATTTGCCGAAGAGGCTAGTCAGAAACAACGGGGCGCACTATAATGCGCCCCGTTGTCTTTTAAAGTGTTTGATTTCAAAGACTTAGAAAAGACAAGTTCAGGGCCCTTAGCTCAGCTGGTTAGAGCACTCGACTCATAATCGATAGGTCCCCAGTTCAAGTCTGGGAGGGCCCACCATATATACTAAGAGAACAGAGTACGTGCTTAGCGCACTCGACTCACTCTCTATAGAAGACGGATAGGTCCCCAGTTCAAGTCTGGGAGGGCCCACCATATATACCAAGAGAACAGAGCACGTGCTTAGCGCACTCGACTCACTCTCTATAATAGGAACCTCAATTGGCAGCGCTAATTGGGGTTTTTATTTGCCTGTAATCAGGTCAACCTCCGGGGCGCCCCCGTTCAACCAGATAGTCGAGATCCGCAATGCCATTTTCCAAACTGGGATTAAGTGACCCCATCGTACAAGCCGTGAACGAGCTTGGGTACACCAGGCCAACCCCCATTCAGGCAAAAGCGATACCACTCGTACTCGAAGGCCGAGACCTTATTGCCGGTGCGCAAACCGGAACGGGTAAAACAGCGAGCTTTGTTTTACCCATGCTTGAGAAACTCGATACGGGACGTAAGCGTCGAGCAAAACGCATCAGAGCACTCATTCTGGCACCGACTCGCGAACTGGCACTACAGATCGAAGCCAATATAAAAAATTACGGCAAGCACACAAATCTTGTTGCCACGGCAATCTATGGTGGTGTTGACTCTGAAACTCAAAAGCAAAAACTCATTGAAGGCATCGATATTCTAGTAGCCACGCCTGGTCGACTACTGGATCTTGCTCACCAGCGGGCCGTTCACTTTGATGAACTGAACATGCTGGTTCTGGATGAAGCCGACCGAATGCTCGACATGGGTTTCATCGGCGACATCAATAAAATTCTCGAACGCCTGCCCGAGCAACGACAAAACCTGCTGTTCTCTGCGACTCTGTCAGATTCAGTTCGCTTACTGGCCAAGACAGCCATTAATAATGCCGCAGAAATATCGATAGATCTCGATAGCAAAAAATCAGCACTGATTTCACAATACTTAATCACAGTAGACAAAGACAATAAGTCATCCCTACTGAGCCACCTGATCAAAGACAATCAGTGGACTCAAGGGCTTATCTTTATTCGCACCAAGCACGGGGCCGCCAAACTGGTAAGCCAGCTGGAGAAACGCGGCATCAAGGCAGAAGCGATTCACAGCGGTAGAAGCCAGGCAGCCCGCACAAAAGTGCTTGCCGACTTTACGTCTGGAAAAATTGGGCTTTTAGTCGCTACCGGTATTGCTGCACGCGGCATCGATGTGAATCAGCTCGAACGGGTGATCAACTATGATTTGCCCGATGATGTCGATGACTACATTCATCGTATTGGACGCACCGGTCGAGCAGGTGTTAACGGCGAAGCCATATCTCTAGTATCAAAAGATGACTTCAAACGTTTGTGCGCCATCGAGCGTCGTCTCGGGCATATTATAGAACGCGTTACTGTCACTGGCTTTGAGGCAAAAAAAGAAGTGCCTATCTCCATCCTCAATTACAAACCCAAACATAAACGCTAGCTCCAAGAGAATCATTATGGCGGCAAAGAAATATTACGTTGTATGGGTCGGCCAACAGCCAGGCATTTACACCACCTGGGCAGAAGCCGAACGTCAGGTGAAGGGGTATCCCAAAGCCCGATACAAATCCTTCCCCAGCCAAGCTGAGGCCGAACAAGCTTTTGCCAACAAACCCAAGGCAACGGCCTCACGGTCGACGGCTAAATCTTCACCCAAGAAGAAATCGACATCCTCCACAACCACAATAGATCTCAGCTCCGATGTCAGTATTTTCTGTGACGGCGCCTGTGACCCCAATCCGGGGCAAGCCGGTACTGGAATCGCCATCTATCACAAAGATAAGCTGGAACAACTCTGGTATGGCTTATACAACCCCGCCGGCACCAATAATACTGCTGAGTTGCTCGGCCTTCTTCATTCGCTGATGTTCGCACAGGCTGCGGTAGAGAAAGGTCAAAGCGTCACCATTTACTGCGACTCCAAATACTCGATTGATTGCGTCACCAAGTGGGCTAATGGCTGGAAAGCAAAAGGCTGGAAAAAGGCCAACGGTGAAATCAAAAACCTCGATATCATTAAACCCGCCCATGCCCTGTATCTAGAAATTGCCAAGAATATTAAGGTCGCCCACGTTAAGGGACACGCGGGTGTTGAGGGTAACGAATTGGCTGACCGTATGTCGGTGGTGGCTGTTGAGCACAAAGAAACCGATTTGGCCCGCTTTGACGAAACCAGCACAATTTCTGAACTATTAGCTATGCCGCGAGGGTAAGATATATCATGAATCGCCAGAAAAAACGTGAACAGATTTTTAAGAAGAAACTAAAGAAGGCCAAAGCCAAACTACAGCCTGATCATAAGAAGCCTCGCTATATTTCCAAAGCTGATCGCGCCAAGGCCGAACAAGAAAACAAGACTGAAAACTAACAACCTATTAAGTCTATAGATATTCTTAATCACCCCATTAGAAAACTGTGGATAAGTTTCCAGAGCCCTGATCGACTGGGACTCAACAACAAGAAATCAATAATTAAACCCCGACCACAATTAAACAGCAGCCAAACAATGCATCGGGATATAATCTACAATCCCCTCCAATAGTTTCTCCTCCTTGCCTGCAACATCTTCACTGAGGATAGCTGTCGGACAAATAGTTCCCTCCCGGATTCCCTATCTAGCATATTCAGCTGCTGCACTCTTCGTAAGCCCATCACACTCAAACACGCGATCGGCTGCTTCAAGAGTGCGTCGCCGTAACTCTTCGTTCTGTTGTGTACCACCCAATTCCACCACTCTATTAGGGGTCTAGAGCTTAACAACATCGTTATATGCTTTTCTAAACAATCATAATTTATCACTAACACATGATAATCCAACCATGAGGAAAGCCTGCATATACTAGACTTACTAAGAATCAATCGCTCACAACAGTATAATGAAATTATTTGGTCTATCAGAGATTCGGGCTTATAGCATATCGCTATTGATGACGACCCCATCTTTTTCCTCTCAACCTGCGGAGCCTTTTACCATTGGCAGCTTTACCGATAGCCAGGAAGAAATCGATACCATTATGTCTGAGCATTTTACCCCCCTCTATCAAAATATATTTGGAAAACTAGGTTATAACCCCAAATTCGTCACAAACCCCCATTTACGAAATGTAAATCTGGCCCGTAAAGGTTTAATTGATGCTGTCATCCTTTACAGCACAAGCCAAAACCTCCTCGATGACAGTATCTATCCAGATTTATTAAGCGTTACTAACGAACCAATTTACGCCAACAAACTAGGGCTTGCCGCTTTAAACTCGAAAAATATCACAATTGAAAACGAAGGCGACCTTCGAAACTATAGAATTGGTATCACAAAGTCAGCGCCAGATATGGGCAACATATTTAGCATTGATAACCTAGCCATTGAAAGCTTTCAAAACTTCACAACATTATTCAGGATGGCCAAAGCAGATAGAGTAGATCTTATATTCACCACTGACTTTATGCTTGATATTCTACTTAGTCAAACCGGTATAGATATCGAAATGGAAATGGTTTATCCCATGGGGTGTGTGTATACCAATATGGGAATATCTCATCAAGCACTTGGGAAAGAAAATGCTGAAAGCTTACGTGAAAAATTGGATATGCGGCTCAAAGAATTAAAACAAGAAAAGCCAGAATTGTTTTACATTACTTGTTGATATAAAACGTAAAAAAAGCGCCAACTGTATGTTGGCGCCAGAAAAGCAAGAATATTAAGTTTTAACTTAGTTTATCTTGCTACGAGAGATGATTGATTTAGTACTCTGAATATTTCTAACACCCGCTCCTGTGGCGTAACCTTATACCAAAATCTTTACTTTCAAGCCTGCAAACAATCTAAACATCCATATCAAAGGTTTTCGTGCATCAACACTTAGAACATTTTTCCTGTTATCTCTAGTCCATTTTTCAATATAGCCGGGGCCTTTATCCGCGGCCGCCTTAAATTGATATACCCTTCGTCTACGATTACCTTCAGCATCGGCATTAAACATCATAACTTCAACCACTGAAGGTTCCAAAAGACGCTCACTGTAAAACTCAATTTCCTCAGTAGCCTCCTTGGGAAGAGGCATCGAATGAAGGACTTCAGATTGCAACTCTGATCGCGTAACTGATTCTCCCAGACCTTTTGCCAAGCCCTCAAGAATCTCATCAAACTTAAGCTCTGCAGTGGTAATCAGATATTGTTTCTTGATCTTTATTAGACTGCATACTCTCTACCTCAACTCACAGATATAACTCTGATATTACGTCTTCAAGTACCACAACCATACGTATCAGATCTTCTTCACTAACCGTAAAGGGCGGAGCGAAACAAATAATATTGTGATCTTCTGACACGCCTCCAGGCCAGTAAAACACACCTTTTTCAATACCTTTTTTGACAATTAAAGCAGAGGGTTTGATATCCAAGCCAGGCAAAGGCTCAACCTCTACCGCCCATAACATACCTACTCCTCTGACATCCTTGACTCCCTTCTGAAAGCGCAAAGGCCTCAACAATTCACCTAATCTAGAGCCCATATCATCAACCCTATCCAGTAAATTCTCTTCCTCGATAACCTTTAAATTTTCAAATGCCGCGGCACAAGCTGGCGGGTTCCCCCCTAGGGTATGATAGAAGAGTGGCAAACCTCCAGCCTCGAGAACTTCAAATATCTCTCCTCTTCCTGAAACAGCACCAAGGGCCCCATACCCCCCCGTCAATCCCTTAGCCATGCTAATAATATCTGGCACAAAACCCGCCTGATCATAACCCATACGTGAGCCTGTTCGACCAAAACCGGTAACAACCTCATCGCTAATCAATAAAATATCATGCTGACGACATAACTCCTCGACTTCCTGCCAATACTCAGGCGGTGAAGCTGTTGCACCAGAGCTAGAAGCCCCTATAGGCTCAACAATCATTGCAGCAATAGAATCAGCGCCATGGCTTTCAATGGTTGCCCTTAGTGCATCTAACGCTTTATTAACACTATTTTCAGACTCACCTTCTGCACAGTAACAGCTAGGCACTACAGGCATTTCTGCCAGGTAAGGCTCCAGCCCTTTACGCCTGAAAGCATTGGTTGTCATCGATAAAGCACCCATCGTGGTACCGTGATAGGAGTACTCACGGGATATAATTTTCCATTTTGTACGCTTACCCCGGAGATAATGATAGTGCCTAGCCAAGCGTATGGCCGCCTCATTTGCTTCCGAGCCAGAGTTGACAAAGTGAACCCTATCCAAGTTGGGATGCAACCACTTTTGCTTTAAAACTTCAGCCAGTGCTATTCGCTCAGGACACTGAAGCGTAGGTGACAAATGACTTCTTTTCCAAATCGTTTCTGCAATAACATCAGCTATATCTTTTCGGCCAAATCCAATAGCATTTACACCAAACTGACCCGCTGCATCCAAAAGAGAGCTTCCATCCGATCGAAATAAACGAGCGCCTTCAGCATTAACAATTCCCTCTTCCTGAAGTTGATCCCATCCTGGACGAAGTACATCTAGTTTCATATTCAACCTACTTTGTAAGAACATCATCCAATTCTGTTTGCGCGATCAAATTGGCATAATTGGACATTATCTTGGAGGTAACGCCCAGCAACACATCCATAAACTGACCAATGGTGTAACCAGCACCTATAAACTCTTGCAGATCATCAGGAGATAAATTCCCCCTGCTCTCTACAATTTTTTTCACTGTCATTCTTAGTGCTTCTTGCTTGAGGTTATTCAGTGGCTTTCCAGACAAGAGCGCCTCGACTGCCTCTTGTGCCATACCGGATTGGGACGCCATCATTTTATGTGCCGCCTCGCAATAACCGCACCCATTGATCCGGCTTACCGTAATAAAGACAATATGCTGCTCTTCCTGATTAAGGCTTGTCGAATCTGAAAAAAGCTCAAAAAGCTTCTGGTAGCCCTCATAAAACGACCTTGATAGAGAAAAAACTTTATGTGCATTAGGAATAAAGCCAAAACGCTCAGAGGCATTCTCTAGTAAATCGTCAGAAGTATTAGATGAAGAGCAAAACGCTTGCACAGGCATAACAACACTCACCGGAAAGTAACTGAAAAATAATAAACATGTGAAATTCAGGAGCTAGCAATAAATCGCTTATCGTTAGCTCCATAGAGGCCTAGAAGTTTACACGAGCCCGAATAGCGTAATCCGCTTCACGCCCCTTGGTTGCCACATGGGAACCGTACATAAAAGGGATGTCATTGGAGTAGGTATGATATTCCTTGTCTGTAATATTTCGGCCTATCAGTGACACATCCCACTTACCAGACTGCGCCCCCAGAGTAATCGCCAAATTGAACAGAGCATAGGCATCCTGTTCTGTCAGAGGATCATTATCAGGTACGGTGTAATGTTCACCCGTGTAATTTACATCAAAGACCGTACGCAGGAATAAGCTACCACTCAGTTCTATTTCATGCTCTAACGATAAACTAGCGCTGACTTCAGGCGTAAACCCATTGGTTCCACCAGAAAGGTCCTGCTCACAACTTGCAGCCATACCGGTAAGAGGATTCACGCCAATGGCCGTAGCATTGCCTGAGGTTGTGCCAGCAGGTGGTGCAGTAAACAAACCACTAAAGCCTAAATTGGTTTTTTGAGTCGCGGTACAGCCAGCATTAGGGTACTCATCAAATTCAAAATCGACATAACCAATCGATCCCGCCAGCAGTAATTCCTCGGTTAGCTGCCAACGACCATCTAGTTCTATACCTTGAATCGTAGCTGACGCTGCGTTTTCTACGTTAACTGCAGAGGTACCTGTAAAAATAGCTGCCTGCAAGTCACTGTAGTCCATATGAAACGCCGCGACATTGATTTCTGCGGTATTATCCAACAACATCATCTTGGAGCCAATTTCGAAGGACTTTACCTTCTCCTGATCAAAAACAGCCTCTTCTGGATTCGCACTAAACGCAAGCGCGTTAAAGCCTCCAGCCTTGGTACCATTCGAGATTCGACCATAGACCATAACGTCTTCGGTAAGATCCCACTGCAGGATAGCGCTATAAGTCCAATCATACTCATTCTGCTCTAACCCCTCATGGTTATGCGGAGTAAACTCTGCTAGAGCCAATGACACGGCATTACAATTTGCAGCCGTATTGGCAACTGTAAAACTGTCCCATTCAGCACAGAAGGTAGATTGATCAGCTTTCTTTTTCTCTTCACCATAGCGAACACCGAGGGTCAACGTTACTGTTTCAGAAAGATCCTTGGTTCCTTGGAAAAACGCGGCCCATGAATCACTTTCCTGATCTAACGTGCTCGCACGCGTAAACTGACCAACACTTGCAGCTGTTGCTTGAGCAACTGCTGGCAGCATCCCCAATTCGTTCTCCAGACCGAAAGCAATCAAAGGCCCCAGGCTATCAGAATCCAGTGGATCTACATTTATGTTAGTACGGTTCTTATAATCAAAATTACTTTCTTGATAATAAAGACCGGTTAAGAACTCAAAACCCTCGCCCAAATCTGACACATAGCGCAGCTCGAAGCTGTTTTGATCATATTCCTCATAATCTTCCAGACCTAAACCATCAATCTCAGTGGAATCAAGATCCAGCATGTACTCTTTTTCATAAGCCGAATATCCGTAAATTGCCGTTAATGTACCGCTGGCAAGATCGTAATCAGCACGGAGAGCAATCTCATCAAAGTCCCCCTCATTCGTAGCACCAGCACCATAATCAATACCAGGCGTATTATTACCGATAGTCGTTTTACCATTCTCAGGATTAAGATCGCCACTCAGCCCTAATAAGGCATATGCTCCCTGCAAAGATGGGGATACAACTGTTTCCTCAGCAGCGCCGCCCTTATTATCCCATTCACCATGTTCGACTTTTAATTTTATCGTCAAGTCTTCAGATGCATCCCAATCAAATGATAAGCGAGCAGCGGCCTCATCGTCTTCAGGCCCCTGATGATCATAATAGGTGTTATCTACCCAGCCATCTTTTAGGGAACGATCCATGAACGCCAGGCGCGCACGAAGCGTGTCACTTAAAGGGCCAGAGACATAACCTTGTAACTCCGTTTCTTCATGCTGAACTTCATACATGGCAGACAACTGCCCTTCAAACTCTTCTGTCGGGGTAGCCGAGGTAATGTTTAATGCACCACCAATGGTATTTTTACCAAACAGAGTACTCTGCGGCCCCCTTAACACCTCAACCAAACCTACATCCAGAAAGGCAAATCGAGATTGGGCCCCTCGACCGCGATAAATCCCATCCGAAAAAGTGCCTACTGATTGCTCAATACTTGAGGTCAAACCTCCTGACTGTATACCACGAATAGAAATTGTTTCTCCATAGCCACTCGTATTTACAGAGAAGTTCGGAATATATGCCGCAAAGTTTTCCATATCAGGAATAACCGATTCAGCAATCTTGTTACCATCCATCGCCGAAACTGAAATAGGCACGTCTTGCAGGTTTTCAGCCCTCTTCTGGGCTGTTACCACAACCTCTTCCAGCGTAAAACTCTCCGCTATAGTATTACCCGAAACAATCGCGGCTACGATGGCTATATAGATTGGCTTATGTACTTTTTTCATTATCGCTCTCTCCAGACTTATCGTTATTGGTTAACTCTTTTAAAATTTATTCAGGAATAGCTACCGACGCCTTAATCTTGACTGTTCTGCGACCGTCCGCCTCCTCTCGCAAAACCTCAAAGAAATCACTACGTCCCCTATCTTCAGTCATGGCATAGATATCAAAGAATATTGCCCCATTCTCCCCTGCCGTAACTTGATGAATATTGCTATCTCCAGACAAAATAGCTGAACATTCATCTTCGGCGACCACAGTTATTTTCCCAGGAACTATATTAAACTCACCGGATTCACAAACTTGGCCAAAATCACTTAACGAGAAGTTTTCAACCTTTACCTCACCTCGAATAAGGCGCATAACCCCTGCAAAACCGTGATGGTCGTGAGCGTCAATGCATGCCCCAGGCTTCATAAACATGATTAGGGCAACCATGCGCTTGCTCACATAAGGAATCGCATATGAAAGCCCTTCACCAAACTCATGCTTCTCATCAATATCTTCTTCGGTAAAACGCTCAATCTCACCCAATAAAGACATTGCCTTTTCAGCAAAGATATTTTCAGTGACAGCATCATTACCGACAAACTCACAACAGAGTATTTCTAACGCCTGAAAAGCTGACTTATTATTTTCCGTAAATGTATTCATTAGTAATACCCCCTGTTACATTTCGCTCAGCATAAACTGATGAGTAACATCCACCATATGATCTATATCTGCCTCAGTCATCACTGTAGACAACAATAACGCTCCTCTAGGCAGCGCAAATACACCATGGTTAAACCAATAAGTAGAGAGTTGCATCATCAAATCTTTTTCTTTTTTTATAAGTTCAAATAAGCTTCGTCGATCACTGTAATCACCAGAAACCAAACTGAATCCAATCATCGATCCATAACCATGGACCTTGCCATTCACTCCTGTAGCGCTCATGGCCACTCGCAACCCAATCCTTGCTCTATCACCTAACAACGCCAGATGATCGTAGGCAGACTTATCCATAAGCTGCATAGATTTAATGCCTGATGCCATACTGACTGGATGCCCATTAAACGAACCTCCCTGCGGTACCAAAGCGCCATGTTCAGACGTAGAATCAAATACCTGCATTACTTCCCGCCTGCCACCAACGACCCCCAAAGGCATTCCGCCTCCAACAAATTTACCCACAGTGCAGATATCAGGCGTAATGCCATACACCTCTTGCATGCCGTTATAGCTTCCGCGAGCAGTCATAACTTCATCAAGAATAATGAGAACGCCACGATTCTTCGCCCATTCACAAAGCCCGGAAATATATTCCTGGTCCGCCATCAGAAAACGCATAAAACCTGGCACAAGATCGATGAGAATAGCTGCTAGATCATCAACCACCTCTTCCAGAATTGCGATGCTTCGCGCCAAATCATTAAATGGAATAATGACTGAATCGTTGAGTACGGCCTTGGGTGTACCCGATGCGGTAGCTACTGATTTAGGTTTATCTAATGGCCCCCAATTCGCAGGGGAAGCGTTCTGACTGACCTCTGCCAAATCCAGCGATCCATGATAGGTACCTTCAACTTTTGCAATTTTAGCCTTCTCTGTATATGCACGAGCAGCCTTCACAGCCAGCATGACGGCCTCTGTTCCAGAGTTTGTAAAGCGAATCTGCTCAAACGCAGGAATCCTATCTACCAGAATCTCAGCCAATTGAATCTCCGGCTTTGTGGGCAGACTTACACCAATAAGCTCTTTAGCCTGTGCACTAATGGCCTCTACAATGTCAGGATGACAATGTCCGTGTATGCCCGAAGATAAGCTGTTCGTAAAATCAATTCTTTCGACACCATCCTCATCGACAAACCTCGCACCCTGACCACTTTTTGCGTAAAGCGGATATGGCGCAAAGTAAACGGTATCTCGGGTTGCTCCACCGGCAATAACCTTCTGCGCTCTCTTGAATAATGCACACGATTCACTTTCAGCAGATGGATACAGCGCTTTAGTCATTAGATAACTTCCTTCAACGTCATAAAGAAACCAACGATCAACCTGAAACAGTGCCTACGCTGAAAAGGTCAATTTCAGCACCAACACCCTTCACAACTCTTGTTAGCAATAGACAACCACACAAACTTGATCGCTTTTCGACCAATAAGTTAATAATACAATATTATATTAAGCATCACTTTACCGTCAAACAAAAATCTCATTCGCTAATACCATTTAGTTTAGTAATGCCTGAAATTTATCGCATTGCAGATATCAGCCGCCCAATAGCAGCAGCAGAGAAAACCAATAACTCATTGATAATTATAAGGTTTTAAGAGATTTATATAGAAGATAGTGACCAGGAACACAGTTGAGACATACACCCTGGAGACTGAGGTAGAGCAGCCTCGAACGACCAAGGCTGGTTACAAAAAAGGTCGCCCGACAGATAGCCCCATCAGAAAATTGAGGATAACTTACTTTTTACTGCAATTAAGAACTAACGCCGGGTTATTGAATTACCTAATAATTGCAATTCATCAGCAATATGAGAGAGCCTTGCCATCAACTCAACATCTTGCCCCCCCTGGCCTCCAGCATTAAATTGTTCAGCTGCACTCCAAAGGAGCTTGGCGCAATCCATCATACGCTGGTGTCGCTTTTCAGGATTAACCTCAGGTAGATCAAAAATGTAACTTCTATTTAGATAATCAATGGAGCCAAAATAGGTGTACACAAAAAGAAGGGAGTCAATATCTTTAGGGAGCCTACGACTCTCCACTCCCTTTTGAACAATATCAATCAGTACTTCGATAACCGGATTTTGCAACGCCGGATTCTCTTCACTGCGAGAAGTCCTGGTTAACCCTCGATAAATAGCGGCGGGACGATTGAAAAACTCCCTGTGCGCTTCTATCTCCTGGGTATAACACACACTGAATCGTAAATACTGCTCATACACATCTTCTACATCTGCCACCTGCTCTCTTAACTTTTCAGCTAAACGCATATACTGCCTGGCAATAAGTTGCTTCAATATGTCTAACTTATTTGAGAAGTACTGAAATAAGGTTTTTTCCGTAATATTAGCGGCACTTGCAATTGATTTAGTCGATGTCTTCAAATACCCACGCTTGAGTATTTCAGCTCCAGCAGCATCCAACACTGCATCAATTTTGGCATTTTTTAGCGCATTATTATTCATCAGAACTCTCTATCTATACTCGTCCAAGCGATTTTATTCGAAAAAGACCGCTTTCCAATCTCTGACAAATCGCTTCCATTTCACCATAATCTACGGTCAACTTTTCAGAATCTGCCATCATCAGCGGTGCGAGAAAGTCCAGAATTTCCCTGACGACATCCCTTGCACTCGTCGCCGGGTTGCCGCCGTCAATTAAATAAAAGGTGCTCCTTTCCAGGCAACCCATAAGGATATAATTCAACTCCTCTATATCCACCTCCGCCTTAAGCTCCCCTGCAGCCAAGCCCTGCTCTAGAATACGCTTTGACAGATTCACATAGTCTTTAGCTAAACGCGTCTCAAGGGTTGACCAGAAGCCGTCATATTCAGGTTCACGCGCAACCCAATAGGCGGAAATAAAATGCACAAAAAGGCCATTCGAGTTGGAGAATTCAACCAGCGACAACTCTAAAAAGGTAAGTAGTTGGGAGCTAAACGAGGATTCTCCAATTAACTTCTCCGCAATCCTCTGAGCCAATTCACTGTAGTTTTTCTCAACTACTGCCTCAAGCAGCAAGGTTTTATTCTTGAAATAATGGTAGATAGTGCCCTCTGAAACACCCGCTTCAGCCGCAATTTGACGGGTAGAGGTATCCCAAAAAGACTGCTTATCAACAAGCGTTGATACCGCGCGAAGTATGGTTTCCTCCCTATGATCAACCCGCGTTCGCGGTGTAATTTTACCTTCAGATCCCCCCATCAATACCTCCCCCCCAAATGCTTCAGTCATGCTTGAAAATTATACCACAAGCAGACATTCAAACTTCTAATCTGTCCAGTGTCAGGACCATTTGACGCACAATATCATCGCCGACCAGCCGAAAAGTATAGTAGATCACTACATCATAATGTGTTACTTTACCCCCCTTCACCAAAACTGTATATATTTCATACAGAAAAACAACCATAAGCGTCACCCACTCTGCGGAACGGCAATACGTGGACAGGCGCCCTTTTCTTACAACCTTAGGAGCAGGAACGATGACCCTCTCGAAATCTAATATTCTATTGATAGGCCTGGCAGCAACAATCGCTGGATTACTAGGCGCCGCAGCAGATGTTTATTCCGTGTGGACCGGAAAGCATACAATGGACACGGCATTTGCGGTTGGTTTAGATAATGTGATGCATATCATGCTGGACAAGTCGATCGAAGAGATGGTGATAGGCAACTACCTGGCGCAGTTCTTTATCCCTATTCATGGCTGCTTGGGTGCAGTTCTGACTTACACACTATTTAGCCCGTTCAGCCGAAAGTTATCCATCACATTGGCTGCCGCGTTTATCTACGGTGGAGCTATAGGTGCAGGATACCATTCGACCATTCTTCCTTATGGCGCTCTGGTTAATACCGGCAATACAGAACTTATTAATATGACCAAAGGATATTGGGATTTCGTTGCCTACTCTATGGTAACCAGCGCTTTAGTGATAACGGCTCTTATTACCATCCTACTGATCAAAAGCCGCGCTTTTGTTTCCATGAACCTGCTGTGGGTAAGCCCTTTAGGGACCATGTCAATCTTCACTATTCTGTTCTACGTGCTACCCGATGGCGGTGTATATAGAGACGCCAAAGAGTTTATGACCATTGCCGGGTTCAATTTCCCACTCGCGATTTTCTATTTAACCTTGACGCTTTTCATATTGAGTAATTATGACCAACTGAAAGCCCTAACAAATGATAAGTCTGAGTAAATCATAACGGATTGTAGGTGCATTATGCTTAGCAAATTCTTCCCAGGGCTGTTATGGCTAAAAGGATACA
The DNA here is from genome assembly GCF_042854845.1 of Maricurvus nonylphenolicus. GTDB lineage: Bacteria > Pseudomonadota > Gammaproteobacteria > Pseudomonadales > Cellvibrionaceae > Maricurvus > Maricurvus nonylphenolicus. The sequence continues at coordinate 4,712,025 of NZ_AP031498.1, forward strand.
GCCATAACACACTTAAAAGTGATCTTTTTTCCGGACTTACGATTGCTGTTATGCTGATTCCTCAAGGCATGGGCTACGCAGTCGTTGCAGGATTACCACCAGAATATGGTTTGTATGCCTGTATCATTCCGCCTGTGATATATGCTTTGCTAGGTACTTCCAATAAAATCTCTATAGGACCCGTTGCCCTGGATTCTATTTTGATAATCACCGGGTTAAGCCTTTTGGCAGAACCCGGTTCTCCGCTTTATCTGGAGCTGGCGATTGTATTAACACTTCTTGTTGGCATCATTCAATGTATTCTAGGCTGCATTCGCTTTGGTTTTATTGCTAACTTTCTCTCTTACCCGGTGATCGTGGGTTATACATCTGCAGCCGCCCTTATTATCATCAGCAGCCAATTCGAAAATCTGGTTGGCACAGACGTCTCTGGCGGTAGTATTTTTGAAATCGCTTACCAGTTAGCCTTGAATATTGGACAGTGGAATACAGCCACTATAATTGTTGGCATAGCTGGCTTGCTCTTTATGCATTATTCAAAACGTGTTTACCCAGGCCTTCCCTATGCGTTCATCTTATTAGCACTAGGCATGTGGGGAGCAGGCCTGCTGAATGCAGCCAGCTACGGTGTGGATGTTGTCTCATCGGTTCCCCAGGGCTTACCGCCCGTCGTTATACCAAATTTAGATATAACTCAGATTGCAGAATTATTACCCTTAGCTTTTACCGTTGCCCTGATGGGTTACGTTGGCACTATGTCCATATGTAAATCTCAAGAAAAACCTACGGACAAGATTAATACAAATCCTAATCAAGAGCTGATAGCCGTTGGCGTTGCCAACCTTGTGGGATCGGTGTTTAAAGCCTTTCCTGTATCAGCCAGCTTTTCACGGAGTGCAGCCTTCAGAGAAGCAGGCGCTCTAACACAAGTCTCTGCTGTAATTTCAGCTATATTTATTCTTGTAACAGTTGTCTTTTTGACACCATTATTCAAGGTATACCCGCTACCGAAAGCACTGTTGTCAGCGGTTATTATTATTTCCGTTATTGGGCTCTTTAAATATAAAGAGATGTTTAGCTTAGCCCAACACAATCAACGTGAATTTTCTGTCATGTTGATCACCTTTGTCTTTACCCTGATTTTCGGGGTTCAACAGGGTTTACTTATCGGTGTTCTGTTATCTATCATCATTGTTATCTATAACACAACCAATCCTCATATGACGGAGTTAGGATCCATCTGTGACGGCCAACTTTATCGTAATATTAATCGCTTTCAAGATGCTCAAGTCAGAGATGATACATTAATCTTTCGCTTCGACGCGCCTCTCTATTTCGCCAATAAAGATTACTTTGCGGAACGCCTCTATACATGGATAAAAAGACGAGACCAAGGCAACTTAAAGTACGTTATTTTTAATGCTGAGTCAGTCAACAGTATCGATGCCACAGCCATCATTATGCTGCAGCAGGTTACAGAGAATTTAAAAAACCAAGGTGTCAAGCTACTGATTACTAACGCAATTGGACCAGTAAGAGACACCATTACTCTCTCTAATGCTAATAACTTACTGGATGAAAACACAACCTTCTCATGTATACATGATGCCATCAAATACATCGATGGCGGCATCAATATACACCCTCAGCAAGCATTGCAAACAAACTGCAGGTAACTCAATGTGTCGACTACAGTTCCCCATGAGCATGACCTTCTGAATACAGAGGAAAACTCTGGTTCCTGGAATCTGCCATTAGTCACCACTAAACTGAAACCTCCCAGGTTAGCGCCTCACTTGGTGAGGCGGGAAGATCTTATTAGCCGTTTATCTGATGCCAAATCTGCTGCATTGATCTTGGTGGAAGCCGCTGCAGGATCAGGGAAGACAACTACCCTTTCTCAATGGCGGCAGGAAATGCTCGGGTTAGGTAATACGATAGCCTGGCTGAGCCTGGACATTGAAGACAATACGCCTCACCGCTTCCTGACTTACCTAACCTCTTCTCTAAATCGTTCAAATCCCGGTATCGGTGAAGGTGCTCTGGCTTTACTTCAATCGGGTCCATTGATACCAGCCAAAGTTGTCATCTCAATATTAATCAATGAATTAGCTAACCGTAGTGAGCAGATTTATCTAGTACTTGATGACTACCAGGTTATCCATGACGCTAGCATTCATGCCGCTATCGACTACTTGATCCAGCACGCATCAGACAATGTTCACTTAGTAATTTCCAGTCGTTCGACACCAGCAATTTCAATAGCGAAATACAAAGGCAAGGGATTCCTAACAGAGCTTAACGATAAAGATTTACGCTTTGAAATCGATGAATGCCGACAGTTCATACTCGCTAATTATTCTCACACGGTATCCAGTTCTGACATTCAGCGCTTGTATGACATCACCGAGGGGTGGGTAACAGGTCTTCAGTTAGCCATTATTCCACAGACGATTCATGAGCAAGATTTCTCTTTTAAAGCTATTACTTCTGACAGCAATAGCATCAGTAATTTTATGAGTGATGTTGTGCTGGCACACTTCCCAAACAGTGTTTTGGATTTCTTGCTATCAGCGTCTATTCTCGACAGATTCAACGCATCACTGTGTGATGCAGTGACCGGCCGAACAAATAGCTACCATATCATCAATGAATTACTGGCTAATCGGCTCTTTATTCAATCACTGGATGATGACGGAAACTGGTTTCGATTCCACAACCTTTTTTCAGATCACCTCAAAAAGCGCCTAATCAGAGAAAACCAGATAGACCTAAAGGCATTGCACCAACAGGCTCAACGTTGGTTTGCGGATAATCATTTATGGGCAGAAGCAGTACGCCATGCTCTGGCCGCAGGCAATAAAGATGATGCACTAACTTATATCGACAAATGTGCAATGACCCTGGTTGAGTCAAGCAATATGGTTCAACTCATGGAGTGGGCCAATCGCCTTTCCGAAAGTCAGCAACTTGATCATTTCCCATTGCATCTGGCCGAAGCATGGTCTCTGGCCTTGTTATTCAAGTTTCAAGAATCTCATGAGATCCTAAATAAAATAGAGCGAGACATCCACCAGAAAGATCATAGAGATAGAGAAAGCATAACCTTTTCAGTTATGGTTATTCGCGTTCTTATACTAGGGCTGTCGGATCAGTTTGCAAAGGCAAGGGCACTAGGCAATCAACTGCTGGACGAATGGCCCAAAAGCGCTGATTTACCCTTCGCGATAGGTGTACTTTGCAACGTAGTGTCTTTTGCCTTTTTACATGAAGGCGATTATGAACAGGCTCAAGATATCCAGCTGCGTGTTTTGGATGATGGCACTGGGCAAGCCAACATGTTCGTTACGGTTTATCGAAAAAATATGATTGGCTTGATCGCATTAAGGCAAGGAAAATTTAAACGCGCTCACAAATGGTTCCAGGATGCGTTACACGTCGCAGAGAAAAAGGAAGGCAGGCGCTCTGTGGCCGCCACAATGAGTGCTTGCTTACTTGCCAAAATTGCGTACGAAGAGAATAACATAGAGATTAGTGAACAACTCCTTGCAGATCGTCAGGACATCGTTCAACAGGGTTGCTTTATTGACTCCTCGATACGGGCCTACCAGGTGATGGTACGCATTCAGCTCTACAACAAGCATTATGAGGTAGCTCAAAACCTTCTACTTCATATTGAGCAAATTGCAGCTAATCGTGGCTGGTTGCGCATGCTCGCTATGGCAAGCTCTGAGCGTATACGCATTGCACTTGAAGAAAATGATCTACGCTCTGCAGCATCCCAACTAGGTCGACTGCAGGAGATCAGTAGTCAATCGCTCCTACCTGCCTCCTCCAGTAGCTCAAGCCTCACTTACTGGTTCAAATTAGCAGAAGTAAGAGTACTGATTGCCACCTCAAGGCTCCACAATACACAAGAAGAACCGCACCCAGAGTATCTGGAAGAGGCTATTATATTCCTTGAATCTCTTATAGATGAACTGACAAGCATTGGTAATCACTATGCTACCAACGAGGTACGATTACTGCTTAGCCTTTCTCTGGACAGCCTAGGCAAACAACAGCAGGCAATGAACATTCTTGGAGATTGTCTGGAACAAGCAAGTCTACTTGGCCTGCAGCGTAGCTTTCTGGATGAGGGATTACCTCTATACAATCTTCTGATCGTATATAAGCATCAAGAAGGATCGAATCCTTATCTCGATAAGCTACTGGCTCTATTTCATTCTGAGCTAGGACAAGATGATACTGACGATTCGACACCCACAATCCCGACCGTTACAGAAGAAACCGATCTTAGCCAGAGAGAACGGGATGTACTGGTATTAATTGAGAAAGGTTGTGCAAATAAAGAAATTGCTCGCCTTCTTGAGATTTCTCTGGGCACAGTAAAATGGCATGTAAAGAATATTTACAAGAAGCTTAGGGTATCTAGTAGAACTCAGGCTATCAACGAAGCCAAAAATGCCAAACTGATATAGCCCCCCCTCCCCAAGGATAGGTTTTGCTCCCTCTTCTACCCGCTTAAAGTAGTAGTTTACAACCAGTACAAGCTTCAAAGTAGAGAAAAAAGCATGCCTGATAACAGCAATCACAGCCCCAACGTTATCCTCCCCCCAACCGGTGGTGAAGTCGGTCTGACAGAATTGGAATTGGCCGTTCAGGATAGTGTACGACGCTTTGCACGTGAAGTACTTCGACCTGTTGGCCAAGAACTCGACAAGATGACACCTGAAGAGGTCATTGGAGAAAATTCTCCCTACTGGTCTATGCTAGGTCAATTTGCCGAACTTGGGTTAGCTCCTAGCGCCCTGTTTGAGATGACTCAAAAAGAACGATCCCGCCTTATACCAATCATTTACGAAGAACTGGGTTACGGTGATTCAGGCTTGGCAATATCTTTAGGTGCAGGTTCACTGGCATCATTGATGGCTCATCGCTACGGCAATCAAACACTTATCGAGTTAACCGAAGGAAAGCTAGGTTGTTGGGCTATTACCGAGCCTGATCACGGTTCCGACATTCTCGATTACAACCGCCAAAATCAATACCCAGGAGGTTACTACGGCCAACCAAATTGCACCGTAACCTTCAATGGCGATGACTTAATCATTAATGGACAAAAATCAGCATGGGTTTCAAACGGAGTCATCGCCGATGTTGCAATTCTTTACGCCGCCTGTGATAACGGAGACGGAATAAATACACGCAAAGGTGCTGTAATTATTGTGCCTATGGATCAACCCGGTGTTAGTCGTGGAAAACCGCTCGATAAAGTAGGTCAACGAGCCCTCAATCAGGGCGAAGTGTATTTCGACAATGTCCGTTTAAGTAAAGCGCATTTATTGGCTGGTCCTAACGATTATGAAAAGGCCACGTATGACATTCTGGCAGAAGCCAATGCCGTCATGGGCTCAGTTTTCACCGGGCAAGCGCGTGCAGCATATGAGTTGGCAGTGCAATACAGTAATGAGCGTAAAGCAGGAGGTACACTGCTTAAAAATCACCAATACACCAAATTGCGGTTATTTGAAATGTTCCGCCAGATAGAAGCATCTCGAGCACTTAACTTGAGAGCATACCGCTACAACTATAACGCCTCTGAGCCTGCCATACAGTTATCCATCGCCAGCAAAGTTACAGCCACGCAAACAGCTTTGGATGTGTGTAGCGAAGCATTGCAAGTCTTTGGAGGCAATGGCCTTACTCGAGAATATCCTCTGGAAAAAATGTGGAGAGATGCCCGAGCCTCCTTAATTGAAGATGGCTGCAATGAAGTGCTCGGCATGAAAGCCGGTAGTTACCTCACTCAGCTGGAAGCTTAAAAAACTTGGCGATAAAACTATGAAACAAGATGCTTATATCGCTGGCGTTGGCATGACTGCTTTCGGTAAACATTTAGACCGCGGCTTAAAGAGCCTGGCAGAAGAAGCTGTTAACCAGGCACTCAAGGACGCCCAGATCGATAAAACTCAATTGGATGCAGCTTATGTAGGAAATGCGGCTGCCGGAACCATTACCGGTCAGGTATGTATACCCGGTCAAGTCGTCTTGCGAGAATTGGGCATTGGCAAAATCCCCGTGATAAATATGGAAAATGCCTGCGCATCATCATCTTCCGCATTTGTCCAAGCAGCATCAATGATAACTGCTGGTTTGCACGACATCGTACTGGTCGTGGGTATGGAAAAGCTTTATCACAATGACAAAGAAAAAATCTTTTCCGTATTTGGAGGCTGCATTGATAAAGAAGATGAAGCCGGTGTTATCACCCGATTAGCAAACAATGCCCAACAGCACGGCGCACAAGTAGACCTCTGTGACGCAGGTGGTAAACGCTCCGTGTTTATGGATATTTACGCCACAATGGCAAGGGACTACATGGCGGAGAGTGGTGCAACCGTCGAGCATTTCGCCCAAGTATCTTCAAAAAACTCTCTTCATGGCAGCCTTAATCCACTTGCGCAATTTAGAGAAAAATTAAGTATTGACGATGTACTCAACGCACCTCTCGTAGCCGATCCTTTGACGCTGCCAATGTGTTCACCTATTGGCGACGGTGCGGCTGCAGCGGTATTAGTCAGCTCCAAAAAAGCCAGACAGATGGGCATGTCACGTCAGGTGAAAGTATCTTCCGCTCTGATTGCCAGCGGCTGGGATTATCAAGAAGGGGATAGCCACTTGGCAGAATATGCCGCACAGCTAGCCTATGAATCTGCATCTGTAGGTCCTGAAGAGATGAGCTGTGTTGAACTGCATGATGCCGCTTCCGCAGCAGAATTAATCTATTACGAATATTTGGGCCTGTGTAACAAAGGCCAGGGAGTAGAACTTCTTCAAAGCGGTGCCACCGCGTTAGGTGGACGAGTTCCTGTTAACACATCTGGCGGTCTTGTCCGTAAAGGTCACCCTATTGGGGCGACGGGTGTCGCTCAGCTCGTAGAACTTGTGCACCAACTGCGCGGCGAAGCCGGTGCACGCCAAGTAGAAGGTGCTCGTATAGGTTTGGCGGAAAACGGTGGCGGTTATATCGGCACCAACGCAGCGGCAATGACGATGACAATTTTGTCTAGCTGCCAATAAATTTGCCAGAACTTCACAATGAGATTTATCGAATGAGTAATAACGATTTACAAATCCTGGCCAACCTTATTATAAACAAGACGGAACAAACACCTGATCTGGATGTGCTTACTTTCGTTAATGTTGAAAATGACGGTAGTTTTTCCGATGAAACGCGCACTTATCGCGAACTTTGGGAAAATGGATGTCGCATCGCTGAAGCCCTGGACTCAGAAGGCATGCAACGCGGCGATAGATTTGGTTTGCTGATGCAGAATCATCCAGAGTTTGTGGATGCCATGGTCGCCTCTTCTATCGAAGGTACAGTCTATGTGCCTATCGATCCACGTACCAAAGGCCAGAAACTGCAATACATGCTGAGCTTTGCCGAATGCCGCGGTGTAATTGTTGCAGACTATGCGTTAACACATTTGCTCGAAGTGAAAGAGGATTTGCCACTACTTGAGTGGGTATGGGTACTCCACAGCGAAGAATCTGATGTAAAGACTCCCAACAACGGTCAACGCTTTACTGCTCTGTCCAGTATCCTTGATAAACCCTATAACCATCGCCAGGTTAAAGTTATCGATGCAAGTGAGCCAATGCAGTATCTCTACACCTCTGGCACTACCGGTGACCCCAAAGCAATCCTGGGTCCATATGCCCGTTTTGCTTCTGTCGCCTCCTTAGGCGCGGCCATTGGCTTACAAAGCAATGATCGGCCTTATACCGGTTTGTCACTGACCCATGCCAACGCCCAGCTAATCACCTTAGGCAATGTACTTGTAATGGGTCTACGGGGCGTCATCAGTCGTAAGTTTACCAAATCTCGTCTGTGGGATATTACCCGTCAATACGGCTGCACGGTATTTAACCTTTTGGGCGGAATGACAACAGCCATCTTTGCTGACCCTGTGAAACCTGACGATGCTGACAACCCCGTTCGCTATGTTTTCAGCGCAGGTATGCCGGAAGCTATCTGGGCTGATTTCGCCAAGCGCTTTAATGTCGAGATCTACGAATTCTATGCAGCTGCGGAAGGGGGGCTGAGCCTTAATCCTCCCGGTGAAGGCCCAATAGGCAGCATAGGAAAGGCTCCGCCGAGTCTTATTTGCTGCGTTCGAGATAGTGAAGATCAACCCTGTAAACCCGGCGAAGCAGGTGAAATCTGTTTTAAAAATACCGATGGTACGGCCCCAATCGTTAACTACCATAAGAATCCCCAAGCCTCGAACGCTAAAACAGCCAACGGCTGGTTACGCATGGGTGACATAGGGCATATGGATGAAGATGGCTGGCTGTTCTTTCACTATCGTAAAGGTGGTGGCATACGTCGTAACGGTGATTTTGTTAATCCCGCGTTCGTCGAAAAGGTCATTGCAGAGAACAGCAGTGTACTTGACGTGTTTGTTTACGGTGTCCCCATTCCTAATGGGGCCCCAGGTGAGAAAGATGTTGTTGCAGCAATAGTTCCAACCAATGCTGAGGAATTTAATCTATCTTCACTGTTTACTGAATGTCGCCAAAACCTTGAACAAAATTTTGTGCCTTCGTATATACAGCTAGTCAACGAGATACCTAAAACAGCATCAGAAAAGCCCCAGGAGCGCTTTCTATTGGAGGCCTTTGATCCTGATGCAACAAACATCTTCGCTGAAAGCCATCATTGATAATCGCATAAATCGTATAACGTCAAAAAATCACTGGAGGAGAATCCATCATGTCCAGCACCCCCCAAGTTTTAATCTATGGAGCCAACGGCTATACAGGAAAGTTCGCCGCTGAATATTTGGCCAAAAACAATATTGACTTTATTGCTGCCGGTCGCAATGAAGACAAACTAAAGGCTGCCATGGAGAAAGTTCCCTACATTGATCGTGTCAATGTTCAATGCCAGGCAGTTGATCATTCAGTAGAAGCGCTTACCGAGCTATTTCAGGGCGTCAAAGTCGTTATTAATATTGTCGGTCCTTTTGCCCAACTTGGCCATGAGGTGGTTCAAGCCTGCCTCGCCAGCGGCTCTCATTACATGGACACCACCGGCGAACAAGATTGGGTGATAACCTGTAAAGAAGAATATGGTCCTGCATTTGTAGACGCCAACCTGGTACTTGCCCCAGCTACATCCTGGATGTGGAATGCAGGCTTGATTGTAGCTGAATATGCGCTGGAAACACCCGGAATTGACTCTATTGATTTGGTTTATGCACCGAATGGCAACCCCTCACTGGCATCAACCAAATCTTTTCTACGTATGTGCTGCCATGAACAGCTTAAACTCGAGCACAACGAGTTAGTCCCCTGGCCTGAAGCTACTGGTTTTGAAACCATTGTTCCTGGTTTCCATCAACCATTACTTGCCTTGCCATGGTCCGGTGGCTGTGAACCCATTTGGTACAAAGATGATGAACGTGTACAGAACTGCTCCGTACTGACCGCTTTCACCAATCGCCCCATGATGGAAATGGTTGTTGGCAAAATGAAAGAGTTTGCCGAACTAGCCCCAACTTTAAGCCCTGAAGAGAAAGAAGAATTGACCAACAAATGGGGTGAAGAAATATGCAAGGAAGAACCTGGACGTGAAATTAAAGAGGTTAACCGTACGGTCATTTCTGTATGGGCTCGCGGAAACATTGTTGGAAAGAACTTAACCTTTTATGCCAATTCAGCCTACTTGCAAACTGGCGTTATTACCGCTGAGCTTACCGACTGGATTCTGAAAGATAAAAATAAAACAGTAGGCTTTACTGCCGCAACTCATTGTATTGGACACCGTGAGTTAATAGCTGCCTTTGCAGAAGAAGACTTGCATGGCTGGGTATAAAGTGAAACAAGTTCTCTGCCTCGGTTTTGTTTAGACCCTACCTACAAGGTTGAAACAAAACTTTCGCTGGTCCTCAGGGCCAGCTTTTTTTACTCAATATCACTTTTAGCCGGTCCAAATCAATAGATTCTTGAGGTTACCCGATGAGCATACATAAACTCCCCAAACGACGTGCAGATGATCTCTATACAGATATATGGCTTCCTGAAGAAACTAAGGCGATCCGTCATGAAGCCCGAGAATTTGCAATTAACGAGTTAGCTCCCATAGCACACGCGTTAAATACAACACCAGAAGACAAAAACAACTTCCCCTGGGAATTCTTAAAGAAGCTGGGGGACGCTAATTTTCTCCGAACCCCCTATCCGGAAAAATTTGGTGGCCGCGGTTTGGAATACCCTGTACTCGCCTCTCAGGTTGTAGAAGAGGAGTTAGCCTACTTCTCTAACGGTGCAGCGGCCACACTTTATGACGCACCTTTAGCCCTTATGGGAGCCTCTATTTTGCGTTATGGTCCCGATCATATCGCTGAGACGGTTCTTCCTCCTCTTATGGCGGGAGAGGTAACAGGCAGCTTTGCAACCAGCGAACCTGCAGCCAGTACTGACCTTTCAGCCCACATGCTGTCTACTGTAGCTGAAACTGTTAACGGCGGCTTTATAATTAATGGAGCCAAACGTTGGATTACCAATGCCTGTGTTGCCAAATTCCTGGTCTTCCTCTGCAAGACGGATGAAGGCTTAACCATGTTATTCACGGAAACTAATGCAGAAGGCATCACTATTGGTGAGCCCGATAAAAAATTGGGCAATCATGCTCAATTAACCTCAGACATTTACTTTAATAATGTTTTTGTCCCCGAATCCAATGTTATTGGACAAAAGGGCAAAGGGTTACGCGTTGCCCTTTCAGCCCTTACTGAAGGACGGGTCGCGGTTGCTTCCATGGGCGTCGGCATGGCACAAGCCGCATTTGATTACGCCACGGATTATATGGAAAAGCGAACCGTTTTCGGAAAAACCTTATCAAATATGCAGCATTGGCAGAACGTTTTTGCCGATTATGCGATTAAAATTGAGAATGCCCGAAATCTGGTTTACAAAGCCGCCTACACAATAGACACCACAGGTAAAACCGATTCACCTCTTGGTGCCATGGCCAAAACCTATGCGACTCGTTTATCTCGAGAAATTGCAAGTGATGCAATTCAAGTCTGTGGAGCGATGGGATTCGTACGGGAGTTGGGCGCAACGGGTGAGCTACGACCTTTAGAGACCATATACCGGGATTGCAAAATTGGCGAAATTTATGAAGGTGCTAATGAAGTCATGTTGTCCATCATAGCACGATCAATTTTCAACCAAACACTATAAATCATTAGCGCCAATACTAATCAGCCGGGTAGTGAATTATACACAGCTACCTGGTATTTACGATTAATGAGGTGTTTAATAAAATAGGACGATGAATGAAAAACTTTTACCAACTACCTTTAAACCAAAAAACAATTTATCTTGAGCAACTGGCGCTTTCAGCTTTAGGTTACTGGAAATTAAGTAAAAATCTCGAAATCAATCTTATAGAATTTAACAAAATAACAATTTATCAGATAAGAGACATCGCATCAGGGAAATACTACTCTTTACACTTGCACTTACCAGATTATCCAACGCCTGAAAAAATAGATACTGAAAGTCTACCTTCAACTCAAAGCCCTATACTCACACTAAGTGGAGCAGAAAGTCAGAAAGTAGAAGTAAACACAATACCCGAGATGATCACCTGTAAACTTTATAATCAATAGCAACTAAACATTGACCAAAAATCGAAATATTTAGTAAGCACAATTTCTATCTAGTTCTACAGGTGTCATGTAGACAAGAAAGCACATAGATGCTTCTGCGCAATAAAAAGCTCAATATATTCAAAAATAATCTGATTCACTTCATATTTTCTACTAAACATAAATAAGAAATAACCTCACTCTCCAACGAATCATTTAAACTAGGAGATGTTTACTCTAAACCAAGTCATTCTCTATTTTCACCTTTAAAGCCTCAACTAATAAATCCGATATACACCATCAGTACGAAAATATATCAAGACCTCTTTAACGCTAGTGACTTTGTGCTCGAATTGGCCGGTCGACCCGAAATAACTTCCAGCCGATAGATTATGCAGCTGACCTGAATCTGTGCGCACCACTCCACCCTTAATAACTACCGCACGAAACTCAGTGGCTTCAACGTCTATTTTCCCATTGAAGCCAGCAGGAAACTTGACCAAAGCCCCACCAACTTCACCATAATTCGTCCCACCCCAGAGCATGGCTATTTCAACCTTGTCGTTATCAATGAACGTTAGCTCGTTTCCAGACAACCACACAAGGTTAGAGGCATGTACATTGATTGCCGTTTCTCTACTATCGAATTGCGCGTTAGACGGCTTAACCAAATAAGGCCCTCTATCAATTTCCAGAAATATTAAGTTTTTATCCCCAGCAGCTGCAGTTATGTGATTGTCGCCAGCGGGTTGGGTCCAAAATGAGCTTGGCGGCATCCATACCTTTGCCGCCTTAGGGTCATCATTATGTAATAGTCCCTCAATGACCAAACCGCGATAGGTAACATTGTGGATATGCGCAGGCGAAGAAAATCCAGGCTTGAATCTAACCAGCATACCTGTTGCCACATCCTTAGTGCGGTCCCCCCACAACTCTGCAGCGCCTGGGCTTTTATCGCCACGTAACGGATTTAAATAACCCCATTGAACATCCTCTACTTGCCTGATCGTTAAGGAGGAGGATTTATCCGCAGCAAAAACGTGCGGGAAACATATGAGGACAGCAATTAGTAGCTGTGCGGTGAATTTCATATTCAAGCCTTCAATGACAGCAGAATACTTTATTGGGTATTCTTTATGTTGAAGTTGATCAGTATCTGCTCAAGACTATTAACCATATTGCTAACATTAGCTGAATCCATAGCATCGAGATGTGGCGATGTAAATTGGCCGATATCATTATCAAAATATTGACCTGAAGCTTGAGCGAATTCATCTGCAAGAGCCGCCCTGACTAATATATCGGCCCCTTTTTGTAAATCTCCGCCTTGCTTTCCATAAGCATCTTTAACCATTTTACTGCCGAGAAATGAAGCGGGATTTACGGCTATAACCACAGGGCCTTCAACCAAGCTAGAGGCTAATCCCATAGACCACATAGTGATTGCGAGCTTGCTTTTGGCATACACAGCACTATCGCTTAACGAGCTTGGCCGAGTTAATTCATCGGGATTAACAGGAGCCTGTGCGGCTGAAGATAAATTGATCACACGCGCTGACTTGCCCAACAACGGCAATAGGCGTTTCGTTAGAAGGTATGGCGCGATGGTATTCACAACAAATCGCACATCCAAACCATCGACCGAAACGGTTTCGGGCACAACAAATACACCCGCATTATTGATTAAAATGTCTAGCGAATCGTGTCCAGCACTGACTTCTGAGGCTAACGCCTCGACTTCGCTTAACACGGATAAGTCTGCCGAATAGGTTTCTACCTGGGTCTCGCTGGTAAGTTCAAGCAATTGCGCTTTTGCCGAATCTAACTTGCTCTGACTACGCCCATGCAACAGCACAGTATGCCCAAACTTAGCCAGTGTTTTGGCAGTGGCTAAACCTATACCATCGGTCGAACCGGTAATTAAAATCGTTTTATTCATGCGAATAAATCCTCTTAGTCAGTTCACCACGTCTTGCTTGGGTTTGTTAATTCAGGAGCAGTTTATACCCGGCCCTACCTGTTGATAATCTTGAAATTTTTAAATGACTTTATTCTCTTTGTTGATAATAAAACGCAGGCGCTATCCGAATGCACCATCCCAATAAGGCGAGTCACCAAAGCACTCGGCCAAGTAATCGATAAATGCTCTAACCTTAGGCGCGAGTAATCGAGAACTTGGGTAGACCGCCCAGATAGCCGTATCTGACACTAAGGGGAAATCCTTTAGAACTTGTACCAACTCCCCCCGTTCAATCTCTTGATAGCAGCACCATGTTGAGCAGAGTGTAATGCCTAACCCATTGACTGCCGCGTCTCGAGCGGACTCCCCATTATCGGTGCGCAAGCGGTTTTGAGTTTTAATACTTATGGAGCCTTCCGGTGCCTCAAAAGCCCATGTTTCCAACCCAATTAAGTTGACGCATTGATGCTGCGCTAAGGCTTGTGGCGTTTTGGGTTCACCAAATGTATTCAAGTAATTGGGCGAGGCACATAGAATACGACTGACAGGAGCCAGCTTACGGGCAACAAGGCTTGAATCAGACAAGGCAGCATCTCGTATAGCGATATCAAATCCACCTTCAACCATATCAATAACACTATCACTCAAATGCAGGTCGACGCGTAAACCGGGATATTGTTGTAGGAACTGCCCTAGGGCGGGAACTAAGTGCAAGCGTCCAAAGGATGCTGGCGCCGCAACCCGTAACTTACCCTGTGGATTAATGGTACCTGAGCCTACGGATGCCCTAGCGCTTTCCACACTATCTAACAACTCCACAGCATGGGGGAGAAAAGCTTCGCCTTCTTCCGTCAAAGACACCTGGCGGGTAGTGCGATGAATCAGGCGTACCCCCAATACTTCTTCCAGCTTATTCATATGGACGCTGGACACCGCAGCCGACAACCCCAGCTCTTTACCCGCCTGGCTGATGTTATGCAGGGCCGCAACGCGGACAAACAAGCGAACATGCTCAAGATTCATAACAGTATTATCAACAAATAATTAAAACTGATTAGCAATATAGATGCATTATCAAAGGATATCCAGGTACGTATACTGATTCCATTCAATATCCACATACCTAGCGCCTATAACCTACGACGAGAAAGCCCTATGAAAGCCATGATGATTAACGCCTACGGCGACAGCGATGTTTTTGAGGCCCACGAGATAGCACAGCCCACACTTAAACCTGGGTATGTTCTCGTCAAAGTGGCGGCGACCAGTGTAAATACCGTCGATACGATGATTCGCTCAATGGGTAACGAATTGCCATTGTCACCCGAGCTGCCTGCCGTTTTGGGTATGGATTTCGCCGGTACGGTGGAATCTGTCGGCGAAGGTGTGACGACATTTAAAGCCGGTGACGAAGTTTATGGCTGCGCAGGAGGCCTGGCCGATCTGCAGGGTTCCCTCGCCGAGTATATGCTGGCCGATGCCAGATTGATTGCCCACAAACCCAAATCACTGAGCATGCGTGAAGCAGCTGCATTACCTCTGGTAGGCATCACCGCCTATGAAGGTTTGACACGTGCAGGCGTCAGTAAGGATCAGAAGGTACTGGTTCACGGCGGCGCCGGGGGTGTGGGCCATGTGGCTGTCCAACTAGCCAAACATATGGGGGCAGATGTGTACACCACCATTGGTCGCGAAGAACACGTCGCATTGGTTGAGCAACTTGGCGCAACATCCATTAACTACCGACAAGAAACCGTGGCAGATTACGTTAGCCAATATACCGAGGGCGCGGGATTTGATGTGGTGTTTGATTCGGTAGGCGGTGCCAACATGCTTAGTTCTTTTGAAGCTGCTGCGCTAAATGGCCAAGTAGCGACAACCGTTTCCATGCTGGAGATCGACTTAACCCAGGCACACTTTAAAGGATTATCAATACATGTCGTATTCATGTTGATTCCCATGCTGCATGATTTTAAGCGTGAGGAGCATGGCAGAATCTTAACTGAACTGACTAACATTGCAGATGCCGGGCATCTCACCGCAATTCTCGACAAACCTGAATTCGGATTGGATGAGATAGGTCAAGCACATGATCGATTAGCTAGCGGCCAAGCGACCGGAAAAGTTGTGGTATCAGTGTAAGACCACAGGGGGGGGCCTTTTCACTAAGCGCCCTCCATAAGTTAACGTAAAGCTAACCTTGATGTGCCGCGTGCTGATACGTACCTTCCTTTGAATCTCATGCAGAACTTGGCTTACACTTATAGCCGTCCTATATAGAGATTATTCCGTGCGACGCCGAGACTTCCTACGCCAACTTGCCTGCATGGCAGCCCTCATAAATTACCCGCATACGGTAAAGGCATTGGAAACCAATAGCACAGAAAAATGGCAATCTGCCCAAGCCTTACCGCTGCGCCTGCAGGAAATTTATCCGGCGGCACATAACGGCCGACTCTATATTGCTGGCGGAATCGCTGCTCGATGGGGGATACCGTATTTTACCAATCGCTGTATCAGCTATGATCCGGTAGAGGATAGCTGGCGCGAAGAAGCTGAACTTCCAGAAAATCTACATCATGCAGCACTGGTAAGCACTGGAGAGCGCTTATTTTTGATTGGCGGTTTTAACGGTGCTTATACACATATCTGGAAAATGCGCTCCTCCGTCTATGAGCTAACGGAGTCGGGCTGGCAACCTTGCGGCCACCTTCCGCAACCTCAAGCCGAAGGCGTTGTCAGCAAAGCGCCTGACGGTTCTGTACACATAGTCACGGGCCAATCACCACTGGGACAAGCGAACAGTTCGCGTACTGATCACCGGGAAGTTAAGCATCACTACCGCTGGGATGTAGACAATCAAAAGCAAACCGCCCAATGGCAACAATTAGCACCGATTCCCACTGCCCGTAACAGCGCCACTGGAGGCTGGGTGGATAACCAATTGATTATTACAGGCGGGCGTACCGCTCAGGGAAATCTGTCAGCCACTGAGATCTACGACCCTGATGACGATCGCTGGCGCAAAGCCAGCCCACTTCCCCTGCCTCAGGCAGGCTTGGCCAGCGTAACCGTTAATGACGGAATAATTGTTTTTGGCGGTGAAATGTTCACCCCTAAAGAGCAAGTTTTTGGTAATGTCTGGCGTTACTCACTGAGTCAAGATCGCTGGACTTCATTACCTAGTTTACCCACTCCCCGCCATGGTTTAGGCGCAGTACGCTTTAATAATCGTATTCATGTCGTCGGTGGCGCAACTAATCCCAGCGGTAGTGGTACCAGTGATGTAAACGAAGTGTTGATACTGTGATTTTCCGAATAGGAAAAACATCCACAGTAAACCTGAATCACTCTATGAAGAAGGTGTGGATAAGTTGTCCCAAGCCACAAGAATCAAGGCCTGGGACAGCGAGATCAATAATTACCCAAACGGTTTACCCGTATCAGATTAACTCCGTCAGCTCTTTTGCATTCTTTTCATCTGCACTCTGTTCTGGGGTAGCGATACTGTACCAATCAATATTTCGCGTAACATACATCAACACTGTCAATACCAGGAACACCAGGATAGATCCCATCAGCAAGGCATAATCCTCTGCCTGCACAATGACATAGAGCACCCCATACAGCGCAACTATCATTGCACTGAACAGTACGGCTGAGCGCAGACTACGCAACATATAACGCACATAAAACAGCAGTAGCGACGAGCAACACAATACACCTATCGTATAAGCCCAAATAAAAGCGATATGTTCTGCCAATGAAATCAGCAACAAATAGAATACAGAAATCGCCAAGCCTACAAACGCATACTGAATGGGGTGAATGGGTTGGCGGGTAATATGCTCGAAAATAAAGAAGGTGATAAAACTTAACCCAATAAATAGCATGGCGTATTTAATGGATCGTTCTGATTGCAGGTAAATATCCACCGGCTGAATAAAACTCACACCCGAGGCCGCGTTACGCAGCGATTCGCAGTGTCCATCGCCAGCACAACGACTCATCAGGTCAGCCCCGTAACCGGAAAAACGCGATGACTTCCAACTAGCCGTAAAACCTGCCGCTGTTATTTCACGGGTTTTAGGCAGTGAGGCACCGATAAACTCAGGGTGTGGCCAGTTTGATTGCATACTACTCGTTGCCTCGTCCGCCAAAGGCATAAAGGAAAAGCTCCCCATACCACGCAATGAAAAGTCCAGCGAGAATTCCAGAGTTTTAGCCAAACGATCCATTCCCCCCAGAGCACTATGTAAACCGGATGCCAGCCCATCAATCTGACTACCAGGGCTTAAAGCAACAGCACTGCCGTTGAGCGTAAGTTCCGGTGTCTGGTCTATGCCTCGCATATCGGCAATATGCAGGGACAAATAGGGTTCATTGATGTCGACGAATCGAGGCTGGCGTTTTATTTTGGCCAGTGCTTGCTGCAGCTTCGGCTCAGAAAAAGCACCAGAGATGGACAGGCTACTGCCGTAAACAGGCACTTCATAAATACCTTTAAAGACACTGCTGTTCGTCACCGTAAATTGTTGCTGCAGATTATCCGGAACAACAATTTCAAATCTTTGAGAAGTTTTGGCGCTGGCCTGCTGTAACTCTTTGCTGCTGTAAAAGCCCGATTTCTCGGCTGCCCCCACGCGATAGGGAATCACCAACACCGGTGAAACAATTAACTGACTCCCTGTCCAACTTTGCGCCACGGAGGATTTCGCTTGCTCTAGATACCCCTGCCGCTCATAAATCTTGTACTGCACCATACTGGTTGGAATTAATACCAGCATTCCTATAGCAAAAATAATCACAATTTTTAGCGCCAACTGCTTTTGCATGATGATCTCCCTTGAAGAAATCATCCCAGGCTACCGGGGCAAACGGGCCATCTTCTGGCAAGAATGTGATCAATTATGGCAAGGCGCGACTTGCCTGAAGAATCTCTGAGGCCTGTTTTTATCTGGGCTATGCTTATTGAAGCTTTACCTGTTTAAGGACCAATCTACGACCAATGAAATACAACGCCCGCGCGCCCGACAGCTACACTCGCCACCTGGGCCGTGCCAGCGAGCAGCAGCCGTGTATTGCCCAACAGGATATATACAACGAATTTGGCCTGCTCCTGGTCAAAAAGGGCTCGCGCATCAGCACCAAACTGGCGACAAAGATAGGCGAGCACACGCTGGATCAGCCCATTGATGAGGCAATAGCGCTAGAAGACGCGCTGACTCCGCAGGATTTGTTAACGGCATTCCAAACACTATCAACCAAACACGCTGATTTGCGTGCCATTACGGAGCAGCGAGAAGCCCAAGGGCTGCTAGACACCCTCTGTCTGGGCCAGCCAATACCACGGGTACTACTGCAGAAACTCAGTGTTATGCAATCACAACTGCCGGCGCAGTTTGAAATGTCACTGCTCGGCGCCTGGTTAAGCGCACTCTTGACCCTGGCGGCTCAGTGGCCGAGCACAGCGATTTATCAGGTATTTAGCGCCGCACTGTTTAGGGATCTGGGTTTGCTTCACCTGGATGAAACACTGGTAACGAAAGACACGCCTTTGAATGCCGAGGAACAGCGAATCCTGGGCGTACACCCACGTGTGTCGCGAAGCATCCTGCTTGAGGCTGGCGGATTCTCCGAAGAGGTATTACACGCTGTAGCTGAACATCACGAACACCCGGCGGGCATAGGTTTCCCGGCCGGTAAAACCAGCAACAATACCAGTCAAATGGGACAACTGCTGGCACTGGCCGACCGCCTCTGCCTCATAAGTGCTGAGCAAGGCAGTCTGTCGGCAGCCATCCCCTATCTACGCACCAGTATTAGTATTTATCAGCTACCGATTCTGCAGGTTGCCTACCGATTGCTCCTGGCCACACAATTTGAAGACAGCCCAACCCAGTGCCAGGCAGGTAATTCGCAGCAACTATCCGATGAAGCCATAGAACGGCTGGTATCTATTGGTGCCATCTTTGCCTTCCTGGTCATACTGCAACATCGTCTGCAGGAATTAAGCCTCGATGCCCGCGGTGAATCCTTTGCCCAGCGCATCGATCAGGCGCTAACGCTTTTACATACCAGCGGACTGGCAAGCATCGACCTGATCAGTTTGCTGGATGAATTAAAGGATGAAGTATCGGCCGAGCTGCAAGACACCGAACTGCTGGAAAAGGAATTTCTGCACATTGCCAACCATATCTACCGGGTGGGCGCGCGCTGGTGCCTGAAAGACACCCAGCAGTCGAAGGAAGACAAACAAGTGATCAGCGAAACACTCGCTTCGATTCACGACGTATTAAAACAATGCAGTAGTCACAATATGTTGGCCGATTAGTTATCAACCAACATATTGTGAGGCTATACATAACCGATAAATTTATATTATCCGGTCAGAGTATATTGCCAGGAAGCTGATGAAGGTTTCCCGAAAAGTTGAACAACGAGGCGTATCCCTGTCTATACTGCCATGCCAGTATTAACAGTATGGCCATATGCAGCGATCCCCAAAGAGGTGCACCCTCTTCTATAAACCAGTGAGTTAGGAAAATCATAACCACTGCAGGCGCAAGTATCACCAACCCTAGGTGGGCAGTATTGTGATTTAGAATCAAGGCCCCTGACACCGTATAGGTTATCGCCAATGCTCCCAGTGCAAACCCGGTTTTCTCCAAGGCTGCGATAAAATCGTTTATACCCTGCCCAAAATCAATACTGTTAGCGCTCGGAAGTATTTCCAGCAACGATAAAATGACAGCGATACCCACTAGAAAATAGTAAGCACCAAATATCCAACGAAGAATGCTCAATGTCTCATTCACTTTCTTTACCTCTCGCACTTAATAAAAATTATGATCCTGATGCTGCTGGACAAAGTTGTTAAGCAGCATTGCAGCCTGATCTATGTTCCCCACCAAGACCAAACCAACGGCTTCCGCCTGCGCTTCCTCCTGCGCAACGACGTAACCAAAGAATTTCTTATCTCGCGCCGGGGATATCGCTTCAAGCCGCTGCAGTTGCTCGACATATTTTACCGTGACCCGGTGAACCGTTTTCAACGAAGTCTCTGGCATCAGAGCAGTACCTAACTTCGCCAAGGAAGTACGTGTTCGCGTCCACCAGCGAGGTTTCATATCCAGGTTGTAGGCCTTGGCGGCAGGGGCAAAGTGGCGCTGGTTGAGCTTTTCCAATGCCAAATAGGCTTTAGCAAAAGGCAATGCTTGATCACCTTCTCCCTTCTCCACCGCTGCCTCCATCAAATTTAAGGCAAAAGCGCGATTCTGGAGTTCGTAATCGAACAAATCGAGGAATTCCTGACTAACGTCTGCATTAGCTACTGCTACATTCATATCATCTGAACCGTTAAGGGTGTTGGCTTGACAGGCAGCCAAGCCAATAGCTGCCATAAAGAGAAAATAAAGTTTTACAAGTTTATTCATGGTGGTATCTCCAAAATGGATTGACCTCTGCTTTTAGCGAGTTATTTCAGAAGTTGTTCTTTGACCGAACGCCAGGCGGCATCGATAGCACCGTTTACGTAGGCGTAGGCCTCTGAGTCCGAGTTAGCTATGGTGACATTGCCGAAGGGTTTACGACCCAGCTCATGGGGTGCCTCACCGGGCGGCCATTCAGGATCGAATAAATCCATATAATGGTAGGCGTACCCATGTGACCAGCGGTTAACGGTAATCGCCTCAAGATCTCGTTCAGCATCAAAGCCGTATGGCCCAAACATGGTATTGAGTTGCTGTTTGACCTTGGCTTCGTATTCCGAAAAGGGTGTGCTATACAGTTCATAGCGCCCAAGACGAAAGAGATCTCTGGCAGTTTGTTGTGGATTAGTGGGATCGCGTTGTGGCGGTGGGGTTTTGCTCATAAACAATACCGCAGGTTCACCATCAACCACATTCGCGCTATAGTCTCCAAGGTTGATCAACGGCGCTGTGGCAATCCAGTCGTAGTGACTGTTGGGGCAGATAAACATTTTTGCTCCAGCCCTGTTGAGTACACCACCATCTCTCAACACGACATTGATATATACCAGTGGGCATTTCACACCGTACTTTAGGTGTTCTTTTTGTTCCTCTGGCAAATCTGGACATAGATGGGGAATAATGCCGTTGTAACAGGCCAGAATGCAGTGTTTGGCCTTTACTCGAATATTTCTTTGTGGTGTTTCGTATCCTTGACTGCTGGTCTTATCAACATAAGATATGGCTACTTGACCATCAGACAGGTTCTCCACATTGACGGCAGTACTATTAAGCCTGAGTTTGACCAGGTTGTCGGGGTGATCTAATTTGCAGTAGTCAAATTTTGCGGTGGCAATATCAAACATGCTATTTCCGGTTGCAACGCCGGGAATCAATTTTCTAACCAATAGTCTGGCTATACTGGCATTGCCATCGGGGAAGTACTTGGCCTCATAAAAGTCTGTAGGATCGATTGCCAAGTCTGTACCTAAATGCCCCAGTGGCCCTAAAGACCTCAACCCCGGAGCCCCACTCATGATGGCCTCCAGCACTGATAAGCAGTCGCCCCCCACAGAATCGTTAGCGCGCAAAAACGTATCAAATAATGACAGAGCTTTATTAGTTAAGCCGACTCTATCTTTCAGAAAGTCGTTATATGCAGTCGTTTTGATGTACTCAAATTTATCAAATATCGACAAGTCCTCGAGATAATCTTTTTCCCCACCGTAAAAGCTCACCAAACGATTCTTTTCATCTGCGGGTAGATCAAGCTGATTGACCAGAGTCTTGTAATCCCCAAAACCATGCCATGCCGCAAACCAATCACCGGTTACGGTTTTAGCGCTACGATCTGTTTCCAGAAACATACCGAAAGGCGTATTCATTTTGGCCAGGGCAAACTCCGGATCCATGGCCTGCGTAAGCTTCTCGAAATCAATCCCCAGCTCTTCGAGCAATTCACGGGAAACGGGGCTGTAGCTATCGGGATGCTCGATATTTTGGCTACCACCAAAACCCATAAGCATTTTGCCCTGAGAGTTAAATTCATTGCGCTTGGCGTGACCACCAAAATCATCGTGATTATCCAGCAACAGTATTTTTTGATTACCACCGTTTTGTTTTTGATAAAAATAGGCCGCCGCCAGGCCACTAATACCCGCCCCTACAACCACCAAGTCATATTCTTCGCCGCTGTCGTCAAACTGCCGGGGGCGCTTACCCCGCCACGCCAATTCGTGAGCGACTTCAAACGACCCCTTGTGACTGCCACGCATTCCATCCTTCAAAGGCGGATAGTAACCTTCCGACAGGTTTTGCTGGCTCCCCTTTACACTTTCATTGTGTGCATTGCCGCTGACCTTAGACATTGTGTCTGCCAGCAATGTCTTCGGGGCCATCGCGGCTCCGGCTAACGAATACGCCATGCCATTAAGCAAATCGCGCCGGGTTATCTTCTTACTCATGCTGAGGTACCTATTGAAAAACCAGGCGCAGAGTTAACCCCTGCGCCTCGAGAACTACATCCAGTTGTAACTGAAGTTAACGCCGTAGGTATTGCCTGCTCCTGCTGGGCGGTTAATCGTATCAGTACCAAAAGTACTGCTGTGGTAGTAATGCTTGTCTTCCAAATTCCTACCCCAAAGCGCTACCTCCCAGCTACCGTCTTCAGCAGCCAGAGCCAGGCGAGCATTAACGAGCCAGTAGTCGTCTACATACCATTCATCCACATTTCCCAAAGTACCTTCCAAATGGTTGTAGTAACTGTCGGTATAACTAAAATCTGTGACTGCGCGAATTAACAATCCATCGGCAACGGGAAATTCATAACCAATAAGACCGTTGTATTGCCATTGAGCCGTGTTAGGTAATTCCGCACCCTTGGCATTGGTAAAACTGGTGAATACCGGGCTCAGGGATTCATATTCTTTAACAACAGTGTCCAGGTAAGCCACGCCCAGTTTTATATCCAGGCCCGCCATTGGGCGCCATTGCATTTCCAGTTCTGCACCTTCAATTTCGGAGCGGGGAACATTGACCGTCGTCGCCAGGGGACCAAGTAGTGTGTTAACAGATCCAATAACCTGTTTATCGCGGTAGTCATAATGGAACAGGGCTGCGTTCAACTGCATGGTGCTGTCTAGCAACGTCGCTTTAACACCCAGCTCCAACGCTGTGGTTTCTTCTTCCTGGTAGGGAGTAAGCTGTGCGACATCGTTGGCCAGCGCGCCGTTGTAACCGCCGGATTTAAATCCAGTACCTACGGTGGTGTAAATCAGAATATCCTCCGTGGCTGCATACTCGAGGGTAATCTTGCCGGAAACATTCTCTGTCACCATTTCATCTTCAAAGGGCGCGTTAGTCACTTCCAGATAACCCGTGCCCAGATTCACAGTGCCATTGGCACCATCAATCGTTGAACAGTCACCCTGCGCAAAGGGCACATTGCCAACTTTACGTATGCCCTGAAACTCATACAGCCCGGCAACGCCGCCATCGACGTCGTAGGTGCAACCTTTCCAATTCCGCTCTTCATAGGTGTAGCGAGCACCTAGAGATAATCGCCACTGCTCGTTCAAATCAAAATCTGCGTGTCCGAATAAAGCGCGAGTATCGGTCTCCTGTTGGTAGCGACTTTCAACCTCGCCAAACGCGCCCAAACTGGCCCCGGAATCGCTAAGCCAGGCGTGATAGATTTCATCTACTTCATCGTGGGAAAAGTAAACACCAGCGATCCAGCTAAAGCCTTCGCCATCGGCACTCAGTCGCAACTCCTGGCTATAACTGTCTATCTCGGTGATATTGCGAATATTGAAGTCTTCCAGGCTGGTGCCGTCCCAGTCACTGGTATCATCACGTTCAAAACGATCGTAAGCACTGATGGAGGTCAGGCTCAAATTACCGTTAATATCCCAATCCACAGTAATTGAACCACCGATGCTATCCTGGTCTTTTTCCGGTTTGAGGTCCCAGGCCGCATCGCGAGGACTACCGGGATCGAGTTCTGCAGGATTAACCGGCGTCAGCGTTCCCCCGGATACATTGGTCACCTTATAGGCCTGCTGAGCCCATTGATCGGAATCGTCCTTGGCGGCGTGAAGATCAAACAACACACTGATGCTGTCACTGGCATTCCAGTTCAGGAGCGCACGCGCAGCGGTTTTATTCTGCTTGCCCAGTTTTTCTCCCGTTACTATATGCTGTTGGATGCCTTCATCTTGTTCAGTACGAGTGAATGCCAGGCGGCCTTGCAAAGTGTCACTCAGGGCGCCAGTAACGTAACCATCCAGTTTGGTGTAATCGTATCGACCGTAGTCAAGGCTAATGCCTGCACCAAAGTCCTCGCTGGGCTTATTGGGAATAAAGTTGATGGCACCGCCGGTGCTGTTGCGACCGTAGAGATCCCCCTGGGGCCCCTTAAGCACCTCAATGCGCTCCATATCGAACATTTGGCCACTGGTCATGACCGGGTAAGGCAGCGCTACCTGATTAACATAAACACCGACAGTGGAGTTGGAGGCTGCACTGTAGTCATCAAATCCCATACCACGAAGCGTGTATACTGGTATCCCGTTAGGAGCGGCTTCCGTCAATGTCAAACCGGGGGTATGCTGGGCCATATCGGTGGCATTTGTGATGCCCAACTCTTTCATCTGCTCACCACTAAAAGCATTAACCGTTATGCCGACGTCGTTGATGTTCTCAGTGCGCTTTTGAGCCGTAACGATAACCTCTTCAATCGCCCACTCAGATTCAGCATTAACAGAGGCAGGAATGATCATTGCCGCAGTTGTAACGGCCGCCGCAATTTTGGTCAGCGCCGAGATCTCAGCGGCCAGTTTATTGGGGCGTCTAGTGATACCTCGATTGCCACATGGCTTCTTATTATAATTCATGACTCTTCTCTCTCAGTTCGTAATAACTAAAGTGTTGACGCCTGTTATCCTGCAGTTTGCTTCTCTGCTTACTATCGTTTTGCGTCAACACTAGGTTATCGTGAGTAGCAAGCCTGAACTATGAGACAGCTGGCCAGTTTGTGGCCGCGCTGGCCAATAAACACTTTTCTATTGGTCTCGCCCATGCCAGACTATAGGCTTTCGCATAACGTCAATTAACTGATAGACCAACTGTTAATATGCTTGCCGGTTTTGGGATTGTTACCGCCCCTCATTCGATTCCCGCCATTGAGATTTATCATGCGCAACAAGTTGCGTTGGAACATGGCGAGGACCTTACCCCCTATGCCAAGGAGGCCGATGTCCCCTTGTCCGCGCTGTCGGGCAATGCAATTGAAGTTCCCGCTAAAGCGGTCGAGCGGATGTTTAAGAATGCACTTAAGCATATAAAGATTGCGGCCTTTGGCTTTAAAACCGGCAGTCGAATTTCCATTGCCGACCACGGCATACTGGGCTACGCCTACCTAAGCTGTAAAACCGCACGCGAATCTCTGGAAACCTATTTGCGCTTCCAACAACTCGTGGGTAATGACGGCAGTGCTCAAGAAACCATGAGCATTCAGGGCGACACAATGATTATTACGTCCTCGGTAGACCACTACACAGACCCTCTTTTACATCAGTTCTATACCGAACATATCTTGGGAGAATGGAGGTCCATCATTGCATCCAATGTTGGCGATGACGTTAGCTTTACCCATGTCCGCCTGGCCTGTTCAAGACCCAGCTATATTGATGAGATCGAAAAAAGCGTGGGCTGCTCAATTGAATGTGACAGCCCTCAGAACGAGTATCTTTTACCCGCCTCCGTATTGGACTTGCCTTTAAAGTTTTCAGATGCAGAGGTGGCAGCGTTAAGCCGTCAGCAATGTGAAACCGCGCTTAATTCGCTGAGAAATAAAGGTGGCATGTCGGAAAGAGTGTGCCGTTACCTGGTAGAAAATCCAGGCAAAACATTAACCCCTGAGGCGGTTGCTCAAGGTTTGCAAACCAGCTATCGATCACTGAGACGCCGATTACAGGAAGAAGGCACAACGTTTAGAGAACTCTACACGCGGGTAAGAATGCAGTTAGCAGCCGATTACTTACTCGATTCTGCCTTAAGCGTAGAACAAATCGCTGAAGTGATCGGTTATGCCGATCGATCCAGCTTTCAATCAAGCTTTAAAAAGTGGTCGGGATTTACCCCGACCCAATATAGGCAGCAGCATCAAGGCTGATAATTCAATAAAATCTGCTGACGTTCGTTAAGCTGCCTTCCCAACTGCATCAACACCAGAGCAATTCGATGCAGTAAAGAAATGACCTATAGCCCAGTAAAGAAATATCGATTGCGTAACCATTAATGTCAGCAGCATAGGCGTGAACGTGGGATCGTTTGCCTCCATGGACATATAGTGACTAATCACCGCATCACAGACGATAAGCCCCAGATAAAACCAAGATGTACCCAAGAATAGATTCCGGCGGCCTTGCAAAATAGCTAAAGCCAGGACCAACCAGGTACCCGTCATCATATAATCCACATAACTGATGGAAGCATAAACCCGCTGCGTCATACCCTCCAGCATCGCTTGTTCAACAGTTACATTGGCAACTTCAATACCAACAAGGGTGAATACAATGGCATTGGCAATACAAAAGCCATAGGCAAAAACTAGCTTAAACATGGTAGCTCACTTTTGTGTTTAGTTAAGAGTAAATACAGGACTCAGGTTATAGCGTAAACCGACGCCAAACCATGAGATGGCTGGCCAAATTGCGGCCGCTTTGGCCAATAAACCCAACAAATAAAGCCAACAAATAAAGCCAACAAATAAAGCCAATAGCCTTTGATTATCAATCCATACAATAAGAGCCTAAACGGAAGGGAAAATGGATTTGGCTATCAGCTCCATAAAATAAAATGAATTAAATCGATACTGATCTTCAATTTATTAGAACTACACTTGAGGTAGGATAACTCCTGCCCAAGACACCGCCCGACGGATAGCCCTATGATTTCGCTCAAGCAACTCACCTACGCCCTAGCTGTGGAGAAAACCCTGCATTTTAAAAAGGCCTCAGAAGCCTGTGCCATATCACAATCGGCACTCAGCACCGCGCTGACAGAATTGGAAAAGCAGCTGGGATTTCAGATATTTGAGCGCGATAACAAGAAGGTACTGGTAACGCCCTTGGGGAAACGGTTTCTGGAAAAGGCCCAGAAGATCAAGCTGGATGTGGATGACCTGTACCACATGGCCAATGCCAATAAAGCGCCATTGTCTTACCCGATGACCGTTGGTGTAATCCCAACCATTGGCCCCTATTTACTGCCAAAAGTCTTACCCCTATTGAATCAGGAATACCCAAATCTTGAGCTTACCCTGGTAGAAGAACAATCCCATGTTCTAGTAGACATGGTGCGCAAAGGGGAGATAGATACCGCCATTCTCGCCCTGCCTTTTGCCTGTGATGGCTTGCTGACCTTCGAGTTCTGGCAGGAGGATTTTTATTGGGTCACCGATATAGACGACCCCTTGGGTAAACATACACAGATCAGTAGCGATGAGATACAACAGCGCAAGCTGATGTTATTAAAAGACGGGCATTGCTTAAAAGACCATGCCTTGTCGGCCTGCCAACTTTCGGATCAATCCCCATTGATTAACTTTAACTCCACCAGCCTAACCACACTGATACAAATGGTCGCCGGCAAAATGGGGACGACGCTGGTGCCGCAAATGGCCCTGGATCAGCTGGTGGGGGTTGAGATGCCCATCCAGGTGGTTCACCTTAAGGATCCCGGCCCACACCGTAAAATTGCCTTTATCGCCCGTCCTAACTTTGTCGATATCAAGAGCGTAGAGCTGCTGATGCAACTGTTTAAATCGGCATTAGGCATGCAGTGCATAGAGAATTAGAACGTTCTAAAAAACTAAACATGACCATCAACATTTCGAACTTTTGATACCCCGTTAAGGACTCTACTCTGAAAGGGCTTACAACAACGATATGACAGCCCTTGTCATTGCCCTACCCGGAGAGGAGCCCACTACGATGCTTAAAAAATCAAGGTTCAAAAAATCCAACATCAGCGCAGCCATTGCCGGTGCCGCTGTTATTCTCGTGACTGGTGCCGCCAGTGCCACCCCCATGGGCGCACCGACTAACAAATTTTGGTGGCCAGAAAAACTCGATATGGACGCCTTACGTGCCCACGATGCACGGTCCAACCCATACGGCGCAGACTTTGATTATGCCGCCGCCTTTGCCAAAGTCGATTACAAGGCCTTAAAAGCCGATATTGAAAAAACACTGACTGACTCACAGGACTGGTGGCCTGCTGATTGGGGCCATTATGGCGGTTTGATGATTCGTATGGCGTGGCACAGCGCCGGTACCTATCGAACCCTGGACGGTCGCGGTGGTGCCGATGGCGGCCAACAGCGCTTTGATCCCCTCAATAGCTGGCCGGATAATGTCAGCCTCGATAAAGCCCGCCGCCTGCTATGGCCAGTGAAACAAAAATACGGCCGCGCTGTATCCTGGGCCGACCTGATGATTCTCGCCGGCAATGTCTCGCTGGAATCCATGGGTTTTGAAACCCTGGGCTTTGCCGGTGGCCGTATTGATGACTGGGAGGCCGATGAAGTCTACTGGG
The DNA here is from genome assembly GCF_042854845.1 of Maricurvus nonylphenolicus. Taxonomy (GTDB): domain Bacteria; phylum Pseudomonadota; class Gammaproteobacteria; order Pseudomonadales; family Cellvibrionaceae; genus Maricurvus; species Maricurvus nonylphenolicus. Next base: position 4,741,223 of record NZ_AP031498.1, read on the forward strand.
GTAAAGAACAAAAATGGCTCGACAACAAAGAGCGCCTGAAAGACGGCAAGCTGGAAAAGCCGCTGGCAGCGATGCAAATGGGGCTTATCTACGTTAACCCCGAAGGCCCTAACGCCAATATGGACCCGCTGTCTGCCGCGCAAAATATGCGTGAATCCTTTGGCCGCATGGCAATGAATGATGAAGAGATTGTTGCCCTGGTTGCCGGTGGTCACACCCTGGGTAAAGCTCACGGTGCCCGCAAAGGCAAATGTATCGGCCCCGAGCCTGGTGCCGCGCCCATTGAAGCCCAGGGCTTTGGCTGGAAGAACAAGTGTGGCAAAGGCCACTCTGAAGACACCATGACCAGCGGCCTGGAAGGCGCCTGGACCCAAACCCCCACCGGCTGGTCGATACTCTACCTGGATAACCTGTTCCGCTTTGAATGGGAACAACACCAGAGCCCCGCAGGTGCTCATCAGTGGCGCCCCTCTGACAAGTCCTTACACAACTTGGTGCCAGACGCACACATTGAAGGCAAACGTAATCCACCGGTGATGTTTACCACTGACCTTGCACTTAAAAAAGATCCCGGCTTCCGCAAAGTCGCTGAGCGCTTCTGGAAAAATCCCAAGGCGTTTGATGAAGCCTTCGCTCGCGCCTGGTTCAAACTGACCCACCGCGATCTGGGCCCACGTGCACGTTACGTCGGCACTGAAGTGCCCGAAGAAGTTTTCATCTGGCAGGATCCGGTGCCAAAGGGCAACAGCATCCGCGACAAAGATGCCGCCAAGTTGAAAAAGGCGATTATGAAATCGGGGCTGTCAGTACAGGAACTGGTGCGCACGGCCTGGGCCTCGGCTTCAACCTATCGCGGCTCGGATATGCGCGGTGGCGCTAACGGTGCTCGCATACAACTCGCGCCACAAAAAGACTGGTCCGTGAACGATCCTGCTGAACTGAAAAAAGTACTGGATACACTGCGTGAGATTCAGAAAGACAGCAAGAAGGATGTCTCGCTGGCCGACCTGATTGTTTTAGGTGGTAACGCCGCTATCGAGAAGGCAGCCAAGGATGCAGGGTACAAAATAACTGTACCGTTTAACGCCGGTCGCGGTGATGCCAGCCAGAAAATGACCGATGCGAAATCCTTTGCCTTACTGGAGCCCACAGCGGATGCCTTCCGTAACTACTACACAAATGAGGCCTACGATTCACCGGCCAATATGCTAGTGGATAAAGCTGACCTGCTGACACTCACAGTGCCCGAAATGACCGTACTGATTGGCGGCATGCGCTCACTGGGAGCCAATACAGGCGGTACTAACCACGGTGTCTTCACCGACAAGCCAGGCACCCTCAACAATGATTTCTTCGTTAATCTGCTGGATATGTCTACTGTCTGGAGCAAGCAGGGCGATGGTATGTATGAAGGTAAAGACCGTGCCAGCGGCAAGCTGAAGTACACCGCGACACCGGTTGATCTGATCTTTGGATCAAACTCTGAACTGCGTGCGATTGCTGAGGTATATGCCTCAAGCGATGGTGGCGAGAAGTTTGTAAATGACTTTGTTGCCGCCTGGGTGAAAGTGATGAATTTGGATCGTTTTGATCAGTAATTACTGACATCACCAGCAAATAAAGGCGATAGCTATAATGGCTATCGCCTTTAAGTTGTGCCTTACGGATGAGTCACTTTTAACATCCGATCTCCAATAAAGGAGCCGATATACCAAGTCTCTCCCACCTCCTGAATAACTGTACCCGCGCCCATGGGAGCTCCATGTTGCTCCAGTAATTCACGAGATTGCATAGTTTCGGGATCCAACTCAACAACGCTAAACTTACCCGGACAGGCTTTGGTGCCATCGCTCAAACACAAACGTAAATCCCCCACGCTAAAATCATGGGAAGCGATTAATAATTTACCGTTATCACCCCACTGACTATTATCCGGATGCTGAACCTCTGCCTCACTCACTAACTGGCGATTGTGCCAGTCAAATTTAGTGACCGTTGATGCAGCCCAGGCATTGATAAACAGGTAACGACCATCAGCAGAAATTTGTATGCCGTTGGGGTAATCTGAACTGTAACCTTCCACCTGACTGAACTTGCCATCCTGCCAATGCAACAGGTAACCAGGATTTAACCCGATTAATGCCAAGCCTTCTTTCCAACTCATGGTACCCACTTGGGCGTCTGGTTTATCGAACATATGAGTAGCGACAAAGCCGCCGTCGGGTAATGCCACGACATCATTGAGGAAAGAACCGGCAGGCGCCTCGGCGCAGCCTTTCCAGGTAATACGATAACCAGACTCTTCGCTCAGAACCTCGTAGAATTCTATCGCCTCGCGCTCGCTGTGATTGACCACCAACAGTTGCTGTCGGCCATCGGCTCTGGTGGAAAGATGGATGCCGTGTGGAGCCAGATAATCCCCAGGGGGTTGGCTGCAGGATTTATCCCCCCAGAGTTCTTCACCTTCAACAACACTGTGGGACAATTTCTGTCTGCGGTCAGTGTCCACGTGTAACAGCGATAAATGGCCATAGACCTCGCCGTGGTTTTGCTCCATCTCACTAACCATCAGTGTTTTGCCGTCAGCCAGCAGTTCCATATCTTCCGGGCTCTGCCAGCCACACAGAGGTTGTTTATCCCCAACAGAATCACAATGGGTGATCCGTGCAGATTCATCCACACAACCGCAAAGTAACAGGGCGACAAATAAGTAACGTTTCAAGCTGGCATCTCCATATTGTTGTGCAGGCAAATTGTTTAGGCGTGCCAAGCCTACCATAAGCACAATTCCAACAAGAAGGTCATCCTAGGCCAAAAATAACTTATCGAGCACTTAACTCTTTCCAGTAACTTAATCCCAACCCCGCAGTCTTGGTAATTTTCAATCGCAGATTTTCAGTAAAGCTTGCACTAGCATCGGGCTCAAAAATATTATGCAGTTGTCGGCGCAAAGCGCGGGTATGCTCACGGATACGTTGTTTTCTGGATAAATTGCGGGTGCGATTTTCCATAATAAAATTGCCGCGGTTTTTACCCCTAACCAACAAAGCAGATTCCGGGCTACCAACCTTATTTGCATTGGCGGCCACATAGCGAATAGCAAACCCTATACGGCGGTCATCACTGGTATTGGCATCAGAGCCATGCACCAAACGGTAATGGTGTAATGACATCTGTCCCGGCTGCAACTCCATATACACCTGTTTGCTTTCATCGAGATTATCAGCAGGAATTTCCTGGCCGCGGGTTAACAGATTGTCTTTAGCGTAGGTATTTACCTGTTCCAGAATTTTTGTATGGCTACCCGGCTCAACTTTCATGACGCCGGATTCTGCCGTGGCAGGGCTAAGTGCCACCCAGGCGGTAATGACATCATCGGCCTCTACTCCCCAATAGGCGGCATCCTGATGCATGGAGACATAACTCATACTGCCGGCCTCCTTGGTAAACAGTTGGGTCATATAACAGAGGATATCCGGCCCCAATAATGATTCCACCGCATCGAGAATTTTAGGGTGATGTACCAACTCATCGGCCCAGTCGTACAGCAGGTAACTCTTATTACACTGCAGACGACCCAGTGGATGACCTTGCATTTTTTCGCCGCCTTCAAGCTCTGCCCTTAAGCGGATAGCATCTTCACGGCCTAAAACATCAACGGGAAACAGGCAACCCTGTTGCTGATAGCGCTCGATTTGTTCCTGAGTTAAATGGTGGGACATCTCTCTCTTTCTCCTATTGTTTTTGATATAGAGTCTTACTACTCAGCTCATTAGTTAAGCAGCACTGTTACCGTTGCCACAGCGCCGAGTAGACTGAGGCCCAGCATTATCGCCAGGGCAGCCAGCCTCTCACGACTACCGCCATCGGGGTCCATCCGGGTAAACAACATGGCGTAGAGGTTTCCCGCCATAAAGCCCCAGGTCAACAGCATCAGTAACTGGCTTAACAGCTGCTCCAGCGTCAGGGCGCTATAGATCAACAGTCCACAGGCCAGGTAATCATCCAGCGATAGGGGCCAGTATTTGTTGGTGCGGATAACCACTAGGGTTTCCCCAGTGATCAACACCGCTGCAACCAGCAACGCGTAATAAGGCAGATACATTTCCAGCATTACCAGATCTCTCCTAACGATGTCTAAATCTCAACTATGGAAACATTGTTACCCTATTTTTCAGAAGTGTCAATAGATCACTTTTCAGCCAGTTCAAGTGGGGCTTTGATTTACTCATCGCAAGCCCTAATATGCGCCCTATGAATACGACTTCTCGCACCACAAAAGCGGCTCACAAAACCGACGGCCGCACCATAAATGCCAACACCCTGGAAAAGCTGCGCACCACCATTCTTGGGCTCTTCGCCGAAGCGCTTTATCAGGATGTGGGGATTCGTACCATTTGTGAAAGGGCCAAAGTCAGTACCCAGACGGTGTACAAGTACTTTGGCAACAAGGAAGAAATTCTCTACGCCTGTATTAAACAGGATCTTGACGGCTTAAATGCCTCCCTTATAGAGGCCGCCAGCCATCACTGCAATCGTATCGACCAAGTGCGTGTGGTGCTGGAAACCTGGTGTAATTTTTATTTCGATAACCCCAGTATTGCCCGTATCGTATTTTTAAATATCCCCCAGGCCTACTGGGTGGGAGAACGCCAGTTTGTGCAATCGGCACTGCACGATGCTCTCAATCAACAGGTTGAAGCAGGCCAACAAGCTGGAGATCTGTGGGATCAAATCCCTGCAGAATTACTTAATGAAATGGCTATAGGTGCAGGCCACAGGTTAATGATTCGCTGGCTGACCTCCGATGAGATCAGCGCAGAGGAAGTGCGAACTAGTTATATTGCCGGAGTGTTGCAACTGATCACTCCAAGGTAGCACCTATCCTAGCCTTATATTCATCGAATGGGTCATTATTTTTGCCCAAGATAATGATCAATGATTGTATGAAATTCCCCAGCTTGCTTTAGCTCTGAGACTTTTTCGCATACTTGGCCCACTAAACCACCTTCAGCCAACCAGGAATCAGTAACCGCCAAATGAAGATATAAATCCGACACGAACTGACCTTTCTGAACCTGGCCTTCTACCCCCAATCTTTTCGACAAGAACTCAACATGATCCCAACTCATAATGGCCGCATCTATCCTGCGGGATACTACAGATTTAAACATGTTTTCGGCATCCTGAAACTTAAGCCTTTCCGCAGTAGGCACACCGGCTTTCTGCAAGAAACCTCTACCAGAATTCCAAATGCCAACACGATACTTATCTAGATCGTAGATCTTACCGGGAATCAATTGTGTATCTGAGTGCCAAATAAGGTACACCTTAGATACAAAAAGCGGATTGGGACATACCGTTAGAATCTCAGGGTAATCTTCAATGGTGATATTTCGTAGTACTAGAACCGCTGTCGCATCAGCACGGTTATTGATAATCTCAAATAACGTTCGCGACTCAGGGATTAAGCGGGTATGCGCCTCGACCCCAAGGCTAGAAAAAACAAGGCTGACTATATCCGGGAGAACCCCTTTGGCAACCCCATTTACCCTATATGAAAATGGCTCAATACTTCCACCCTGGACATAACGAACCGATAGCGGCTCTGCAGAGACCAGAGGTGATAACAATACAATTAGCAAGGGCCAGGCTAGTAGCTTCATCTTAGGCAAAAAAGTACACTGTCAATTAAAGAATCTACAAAATTATAGGTCATATTTAACCCTGAAACCTTGCTTCCAGAGCTTACGGCTGAAGTACTTTCAATAGACGATTCCCGAAAAATTATCAATGCTGAATATCAAAGAGCTCTATCGAGAAATCAGTGTAGATTAACTGTTATTTACAACCTATCCAATGACTATAACAAGCGAATAAATAGGTATTAACATGCACTCTAGACAGCCGAAAATTTAAACATGTGACAGAAGCAGGTTTAGATATCCGGATATGCAACTTTAGACAATGGATAAGGATTAAACTACCGACTATATTGATAACGAGAAATCGAATATTTATATAATCATATACATATTATTTTTACCAATTATGCCAAAAACACCTCTATTACCATAGATTCGTATAAGATGAGATATTTAATCTGGAAAATTAAGGATCATACTTCAAAGATAATTGTAGACTTTCTATACCCATCATCACTTAACCTTATATAGACCACATAAATGAAAAATAAATTCGAGAATATATTTAAAGCCATCCTTAATATGAATTTTTAAATCGTATAGGCCCGCCGTATTTTTGGACTGCTTTATCTAAATACCAAGAAAACTTTGCAGCTATATTCTCATGGCGAAAATGTAGAACAAAATACATATCTACATTTCCTAAGGCTATTTTCTGAATTTCAACATTTAATTGATCAAGTTTTAACATATCCCTAGAAGCCCATAGATTGAAATTTGTGGCCACAAATGCATCGATTCTTCCAGCAGCTAACATTTTCAACCCTTGCTCAGTACTTGCCACAGCAATTGGGTTAGATAAATTGTATTTATCCAGCAATATTTCAATAGTTCCACCGCGGTAATAACCAAGATTAAAGTCAAGTACCTGCGGATTATCTGAAAGCTCAATAAAGTATGATTTATCTTTACTCCACAACTCAATCTCAGCCTTAGCAATCACTACAGGGATAAGAATCGCCTCTTCTAACCGATTACGATAGAGCGCCTTGGAAACACCACATATACCATCAATACTTCCTTGCTTTAATTCTGCGATACTTCTCAGTTCAGGATAAGACATCAGATTAATACTAATGCCAAGATCAGCTTGCACTTCTGAGAGTATATTCTGCCCCCATTGATGATAAGGAGATGAAACCTTTAAAGGGCATGCTATATGAAGAGTATTTGCAGATGCAGTAATACAACTAAACGCAATTAAAAGAGTATTTGATATTAAAAAAATACGACGGATACTGTATATACCGAGTAAATCAGGGACGCCAAATATAGACATACCAAATAACCCCGCTCGAAACCATATCCCTTTCGTATAAGAAAACTTAGATATCTACATCAGAATGATAGTTAACTATATGGATATTTTCACAAGAAACCCTATTTAAAGGATTTATAGAACTTTATATAGATGATATAGGCAGTATAGCTCTGTACAGTAACAGAGCCACTTTAAATCTGGTACAGTCCTCCAACTACGTAAATAGTAGACATAAATAAGCGATTTACAGAAGAACAGATCACAGAGATTTTTAAAGTAAGATGAGGCTGGAGCCACAACTAAAACCCAGGTCGATACCTAAACGAAGGTGGCGAACTGCAAGCACAACTATTCGTCTGCATGCTACAACAAGGCAGATATGCCAAGGAGCTCCCTGCCAATGATCAATTTTTGAATATTACTCGTCCCCTCAGGAATCATGGCTCCTTTGGAATCACGAAATATTCTTTCAATCCCCATATCAGTTGCATACCCTATCCCCCCATGTACTTCCATCGCCATATCAGCGACTTCAAATCCAGCTCGTGTAGCATAAAGCTTAGCAATCGAGCATTCGACTCGAGATAGCTTACCTTCATCAAGAGCCCTGGCAGCATTGTAGGTAAGGGCACGCGAGGCGTCGGTTCGAATCTGCATTTCGACGATTTTGTCTTGAATAAGCTGGAACTCACCAATTAATTTATTAAACTGCTTACGTGTTTTTGCATACTCAATAGATTTATCCAGTGCAGCCTGTGCATAACCTACCGAACCTGCCGCTAAATTAAGTCGCCCTTTATTGAGAGAACTTAAAATAGATTTAAGCCCTTCACCTTCTCTTCCCAACAGGCTACTTGAAGGCACCTTCACATTATCAAAACTTAGTAGAGCCGTTCCCGTAGATCGAAGAATCATCGTTTCGACAGGTTCGATAATATAAGGACTAGAATCTTTATCGACAATAAATAAGCTTAACTTTCCATCACACGTATCACTGAAGGTTTTGGCTACAAGAATACCGAAGTCAGCCCACTGCCCAAATGTAATAAATACTTTAGAGCCAGTGATTATATATGAATTCCCCTGTTTAACTGCTCTGGTCTCAATTCCAGCAACGTTAGACCCGTGGTCAGGTTCGGTAATACCCACCCAGCCTTGTCGTTCACATTTCATAACAGGTTCGAGGTACTCTTGCTTTTGTGATTTTGTACCTAGCTCTCTGAGCAATAGTGACACCCCACTGGCATTATTTACAGCGGCACGCAATGAAGCCCAGTGATAACCAGCCTCTTCGACCAACAAGGTCCATTCAGTGAAACTGAGATCCATACCACCATGCGCCTCATCCAAGATACCACCAACCATACCAAACGGCTGAATATCTTTCATGATTTCAAAAGGAAAGTGTCCACGGCGCTCATAATCCGTAATATAAGGATCCAGATTTCGACTTAAGAATTTCCGTACTGTTTCTTTAAGATATTCCTGATCAGCACTTAAATAGTGGGTCATTTTTATTCCCAATATACTTATATAAAAAAAAGGCTTCCCGTGAGGAAAGCCAAGCAAGAGAGTAGATGAAAGTCCAATTCACACTACAACAGATAGGTAAGCAATTAAGCTAGAAAACTAGAAACGGTAGTTACCTTCAATAGCAAAGGTACGTGGCCGCATCATATTAACAAATATACCTCCGTCAGATTGGGAGATAGGACCAGCAAAGCTAAAAATCTTTTGATCGCTTAGGTTTTTTCCCACCAGAGCCAGTTGCCAGCTATCATCAGCTGCTGCTAAAGCGATGCGACCATTAAAGACTGTTACCGCATGTTGCTCAGAGCGAGGATCAAGATCATTAGATACATAATGATTATCTTTGAAATTAACATCCAATGCTGATCGTAACTCCATCGCATCTGTCAGCATATAGACATGGTTAGCACCGAAATTGAAAGACCACTCAGGTGTGTGAACATTTTCTTTGCCTTCATAATCACAGTTACCTGCTAAAGTCGTGCTTGCTGGCAAGCTTCCAGCTCCATTACAGGCGCCAGCAGGATAATCTGTCCATTCAAAATCCAGATAAGCCAAGCTACTGTTTAACATCAGGCTCTCAGAAACCTGCCAACGTCCGTCCAATTCTAGGCCACGAACCTGAGCCTCACCGGCGTTCAGTACAGCAAATCCAAACGCGCCATCGAAAACACTCACTTGCATATCGGTGTAATCAGTTTGATAGATAGCAACATTAAGCTCTGCCGAACCGTCCAGTAACGACATTTTGGCGCCCAATTCCAGTGTTTCCGCCTCTTCCTGATCGAAGAAGAAACTTTCTCCGCCAAGCTCAGTTCCCGACTTGCCTGGGAACCCTAATGCAGTTGTCCAACCATTGTTACCACGGGCATCATATCCTGCTGCCTTATAACCCTCAGAGTAGCTGACATAGAGCATAATATCGCTATTCAGATCGTATTGAAGGTTAATGCTTGGAGTCCAATTTTCTTTACTATAACTATCGGATAGATCATGATCCGCAAGATTAAAGCTATCAGCCACCAATAAACCTACATTTGGAGCCGGGGCTGGCGGTGAAGGTAAAGTTACATCACTCAGCAGCGTGCCAGGCATTGCCAGTGAGTAACTTTGTATTGAGCGCTGCCCTTCTTTTTTATCTTTTGTGTACCTTAAACCCAAGGTTAAACGCAATTCTTCGCTTAATGTCCATGTCAACTGGCCAAATGCTGCGTAAGTTTTAGACTCCTGACCAAAATCTCTGACAGCCACACTATCAAGGATACCAACAGGTAAACCAAAGCTCTGATCTAAGCCGATTGCAGACACCTTTAAGAATGCATCCTCTTGATAGGACTGCTCAGAATCCTGATAAAACAACCCTACAATGTAATCAATGGCATCACCATCAGTAGATGTCAAACGAATCTCTTGACTGAACTGCTCAAAGTCTTCAGCCATATCTTGAGATAACATGTCCACTTCTGTGGTATCTGGGTCAAAATTATCTTCCTGATACTCATACTCGTTATATGAAGTAATTGACGTCAATGTGAAAGCATCGAAGTCGTAATCCACATTCAATACATAGCTTTCGCTATCAAATTCGAATTGATTATCTTCATTACTCCACAACTTATGATCTATCTGCCCTGACGTTTGCTGAAGCGGACCATGCGTGCCTGCGATACTCTTGATCGGGTATGTCCCTAAATCAGTAGGCGTCATTGTTCGACCTTGACGATCCAACTTGAAGATTTCTGTTTTGAATGTTGAACTGATATTCCCTTGGTCCCAACTCAGAGTCAAGCGAGCAGCTTGTTCATCAACTTGAGGATAGTCACCGGAGAGGATATTGTTTTTCATGTATCCATCCTCTTGACGATCACGTAGCGCCAATCTAGCCCCTACATTCTCTGATAAAGGGCCAGATACAACCGCATTCAATTCTGTCTCCCCATACTCAGCGACATGACTAGCACTCAACAGCGCTTCGAGCTCATGGGTAGGCTTAGCACTGACCAAGCTAATCGCACCTGCAATTGAGCTCTGTCCAAATAAAATACTTTGCGGCCCCCTAAGAACCTCGACACGCTCTAGGTCAAGAAATGCTGCTCGTGATTGCAAGCTACGACCGGCATAAACCCCATCAGAATATGTCCCCACTGATTGCTCAAAACCCTGATTGGTTCCAGAACCAATTCCACGAATAAACATCTGAGGCACCATACCACCATCAACGATCCGGAGATTGGGTACATATGCTGAAAGGTCTTGTAGGTTTTCAACACCTGCTTCAGCCATTTTCTCGCCATTGACGGCTGAAACTGAAATAGGTACGTCTTGTAGACTCTCCGCTCGTTTTTGGGCTGTAACTACAACCTCTTCTAATTGAAACACCTCAGAAACGGCATTTGTTGCAGGCAATACCGCCAAACTACTAATTACCGATGCCAGGGTAGACACTCTATTTTTTTTCATTAGCTCTCTCAACTTACTGCAAGTTTATGTTTAAGAATATTTTATATAAATACGTAGAAAGCGATCTAACTGAGATCTACTTCTTTTAGAATATTAACCACCCTCCTCTCTGTATATTGGAGAAGACCATCCACGCCCATCTCACAACCAATGCCAGATTCTTTAACACCACCAAAAGGAACGAAGGGGTGAAGTGCACGATGCTGATTAATCCATACCGTACCTGTTCTTAAGCTTTTTGCCAGAGACTTGCCCTTCTCGATATCACTTGTCCAAACTGATCCAGCTAAACCATAGACACCTTGATTGGCTTTTTTAATAACCTCATCAACATCCTTAAATGGAATAATAGGCAAGAAAGGTCCAAATGCTTCATCAACCAGAATTTTGGAATCTTCGGCAAGATTTGTAAGTAATGTAGGAGGAAAAAAGAACCCCGCGCCTTCAGGAATATCGGATTGAAATAACACTTCCGCTCCACCAGCGACAGCATCATTCAGGAAGCGATGCATGCTATCGACCTGAGATTGATTTTGAAGCGGCCCCATAGTCGTTTCTGGAGTACTTCCATCACCCACAACCAACTTCTTAAGTTCAGCAACCAAAGCCTGTTTCATACTCTCAAATTTACTTTCGTGGACATACAATCGTTTAATTCCGATACACACTTGACCACTATTGTAGAAAGCATTCTTAATAAGGTCTTTTGCAACCTTTTGCGGATCGACGTCCTCCAAAACTACAGCCGCATCATTACCACCCAACTCCAGAATGATACGTTTTAATCTAGCACCAGATGACTCCATGATTTTTTTGCCAACAGTAGATGAACCTGTAAACGAGACAGCATCCACCCCAGTATGCATTGTCATTAAGCGACCAAGTTCATCATGACTGCTTGTAATAATATTAATAACGCCTTTTGGCAAAACATCTTTAATCAACTCACCAAACTTGAGAATACTCATTGGAGTCAATGGGGATGGTTTCACTACAACGGTGTTACCAACATATATTGCAGATACAATTTTTACGATTGCACTCAGTATGGGGTAATTCCATGGCGGAATAGCTGCCACAACACCAAGCGGACTATATTCTGCATATGCATGATTAGTCTGATCATCCAGATAAGTATCTTGCGGAAGCTGTAGGAAAGGCATTACAGATGCGAGCAATGCAGATCGCTCAACTTCATTTCTAGCCTCGACAAGCGGCTTACCCTGCTCCAGAGTTACCAACTCTGCTAGCTCGTCACAATTCTCTTCAATAATGTCTTTTATTTTCTGTAGATACTCTGATCTGTCCTGAACAGAAATAGATGACCATGCGGGAAAAGCGTTTGATGCAGCACTGACTGCTGCATCAAGATCATATAATGTATTCTCTGGCGCACCTCCTACAACCTCTTCGTTAGCAGGGTTAATTACGTCAAAGGTACCCTCACCCGGCAATAACTCTCCATTGATAAGTGCCTTAAATTCACGCATAGCAATATCCTCGTGATTAATTACGATTTATATCTATAGTCTTCTGAGTAAAAAGAATTAGGCGTCCGCCTGCATTACTGCATCCCATATTTGTAACCCAGCCGGTTGCTTTGCCTCTTCCATAACATGAGCCAACAATCCTGCTGTCCTGCCTATCACAGCAAAACCTCGACCAATACGTGGGTCCAGATTCATGTCAACACATATTGCACCGGTGGCACCTACAGCATTCAATGGTAAGTTTTTACCTGCAGCAACAAGCTGATCAGAGATCGCATCCATCAACCTCCAGTGTTTACCATAGAAGCCACATTCCTTTGATATTTCTCTCAATCTCGGTGTTCTGGGGTCGCCATTCACATGTATAGGATGCCCCACACCAGGAATAGAACGTTTTTTCCGCTTACAGCTTTCGAGAATCTGTACTGCTCGGGCAACATACTCCTCATCAGAACTATTCTCATCAAGGTCACCAATATTTTCACTAAGCAACTCAGCTGATTTTTGCATTGCACCAAGAAATACATTCCCAGCTCCTAACAAACCAGCAGCTAGCGCCCCCTGAACCGACTCTGGTGCTCCGAGATATGTCAATCGAGAGCTTATAGAACTCGGAGTAAATCCATGGTCAGTACCCGTAACTAGCAATACATTTAACATACGTTTTTCATTACTTGTCGGCATGCGAGCGAATAACAAATAATAAATAACATCAATAAAGTCATGCTTATCTAGAATCTCTTCAGACAAATTCATATCACGAATAAAAATGTCATCCGCAGTGCAGTGGCCTATTTGCGTAAGCTTTCCCATTATCTTTTACCTATTCAAACAATTCAGACTACTTTAGATTAAGCAGCAACCGGCTCTTTCAAGACAATCATCATCTTAAATTCACTATCAACAACGATCTCATCATGCTGATTGATAGCTCTACGCTTAAGTGTTACAACACCACGATCCCCTTTAGATGTTATTCGCTTGTCAGCGATTTCCACTTCTCCATAGATGGTATCTCCGATGAACGTTGGCCTAGGGAAACGACACTCTAAATTCAAGAGCCCAATTCCACTCTTCTCTAAAAGCTGGTTAAAAATGGTCCTTGTTACTAACCCAGATAACATAGACAACACCAACAAACCGTGAGCGATCCTTTTTCCAAAGAACGAATTTTTAGCGAATTCGTCATCAACATGAATTCTGTTATAATCTGCGGATAGTCCTGCAAACTGTGCAACATCCGACTCCGTCACAGTCCTGGACGGGGTTCTAAAAATATCGCCTACAGTCAAATCTTCAAAATAGAGCTGCGTCTTTACAACACTAGCAATATCTATACTCATTTTTCTTCCCCACCTAATTTCTCTTCAACAATCTTCAACAGCTCTGGTTTTACTACACGGCCAGATAAATTCTTGGGAACTTCATCGACAAACAATATATGTTGCGGCTTTTTGTACCCTGGGAGATTTTCAGCAGAGAACGCAACAACATCCTCGTTTGTTAACGTCTCATTAGGTTTTACAATAATGACAGCACAAATCGCCTCACCCCACTTTTTATCAGGAACACCTACACAGTAGACTTCACTGATTAATGGGTGGTTTAGTAACGTTGACTCAACGTCACCAGAGGGAACATTGATCCCTCCAGTTCTAATGAAATCTCGCTCTCTTCCAACGAAATATAGAAGGCCATCCTCATCAAAACGCCCCAGATCACCGACGCACAAATACTCACCAACACTAATATCTTTGATCAGTTCTTCATTTTTATAATAACTGTCAAGTTGCATGTCACTGCGCACACAAATTCTGCCGGTTTCACCAACTTCAACCTCGTTGCCTTTTTCGTCCAGAAGAATGACATCAGCTCCAAAAAAAGGCCGTCCAATACAGTTATCTCGATATATGGTATTCAACTCTTTTGCACTAAGGAATGCACTGGGGCCTAACTCTGACGACCCATAGTAAACAGTCAAAACATCCCCTAGGATTTCTTTTGATCTCAGCCTTAGCGATTCATCGATATAACCACCACCGCTAATAACGTATTTAAGTGATTTAATATTACGCTTTGCTTCCAAGTTTAAATCAAAGATTTGATCTAACATGGGAGGCAGCAAAGCCATTACTGAAACTCTATATTTCTCGATGGTTTCCAGAATAGCGCTATAATCGACATTTCTGTGCAAATGCAGTGTAGAACCGATATAAAGTGCCCATAAAGCGTAAGTCCCACCTGCAGACAAACAACAAGGCATCACCGCGAGAAAGCTGTCTTCAGCAGAAACACCGTATTGCACACTGCGATGTTCAAACCCCATTTTGGAACGCAAGACCCCCTTTGGCAGTCCGGTTGTTCCCGAGGTATGAAACATTATTGTTGAGTGCGCCTGCTTATAGATTTCATCAGCAACGGTTTGAGTCAACTCACCATCCATCGCCAGCAAACTTTCATTGCTAATCGACGACTCATCTTCTATGGAGAAAAAACAATCAACACCGGCTGGTGTATCATTTGCCAAATACTCCCAATCCAACCCCACCACAGCGGCCTTACATTCCGCATTGATGATTACCTGCTTCAAATCTTCAGGTTTAAGTCGGTAGTTAATTAGCGCCGGAATAGCACCCAGCGCAGTTATAGCGTAAATCGCAACAAAATAATTAGGGTGATTTTCTGAAACAATAGCAACTTTATCGTTAGCCCTAACGCCTTTCTCAACAAGCTGTTCTGAAAATGCTACGGTCCGATCATAAAGTTCTTTATAGCTTATTGCGTTTCCCTCAAAGACAATTGCGTCTTTACGAGGAAATCGCCTTGAATTCAGCTTTAACGATTTTATTAAGTTCATATTATTCTCCTCCATCCTAAGCGTTAAGATTAAGATTGCTCAAGGCACTCAATTTAATTCTAGCCAGAATATCGACCGCCACTCACATGAACTAACTCACCGTTTATATAACCCGCCCTGTCTGATACCAGGAATGTCACAATATTCGCGATATCCTCAGGTTCCCCCAAGCGTGGGACAGTATTTTTTTCAAGAGCACCAGCCTTGATATGCTCAATATGATCAAGACTCTTGATTCCGTCTGTTAGGATGAAACCCGGAGCGACAGCATTAACAGTAATGTTACGGCGGCCCTGCTCCATGGCCAAAGAACGGGTCAATCCTATAACACCTGCTTTTGCCGAAGAATAGTTGGTCTGCCCTGGATTGCCCCAGTGAGCTCGTGACGAAATATTAACAATACGTCCCCAGCCTCTCTGAGCCATTGAAGGCAGAACCGCTTTACTACACAACCAGGATCCTTTCAAATTAGTCGAAAGGACTGCATCCCAATCCTCAACACTCATTTTGATAATGCCTCTATCACGAACGATGCCTGCGTTATTAACAAGAATATCTACACCTCCAAATGCTTCTAGCGTAGCTTTCTGCAATAAGTCCACTGACTCAGGATCAGAAATGTCGGAACCAACTGAGATAGCATTGTGGCCCTGCTCAACGAGATCTTTTGCATACTCTGCAGCAGCTTCTGAATTAATATCTGTAATCACAACATTAACCCCTTCTTCTGCAAGAGCCTTAGCAATAGCCGCACCAATACCTCGGGCAGATCCAGTAATGATCGCAGTCTTTTCTCTTAGATGTAGGTCCATAGTTATCTCCGAAATTACATTGTTAAATTCTGTTATGTTTAAGAGGTGATGCTTTAGTAAATAGGGATATTTTTGTTGCTGCACTTGTCCACAAAGTTTGAATAAAGCAGCTTGTGACAACTGCGAGCCAATTCAATCGCTGACAGTCTTTATATCCGTTCTGATAAATCCAGATTAAAACATAATGACCATTATGTAAATACATAACGTGCATTATGTTTTTACATTATAAATATCTTTACACTTGATAACTTGAAGAACCAATTACAGGGATAGCAGATTTAACTTACTACGCAAAAGAAGCGCCGGGAGAGAAAAATCAAGATAACCTATTGATTTAATTAAATATTATTTTTGAAGAAGCCTAATCTATGAGATCAGGCTGATAGAAAATGCCTCGTAGACTCAAGGCAAATTACCGAAAAGGGAGCTTTTACAGGAAGATAACCCTATAAATAAGGCTAGGCAGTGTGAGCTTCAATCTCTGAAACTGCACCATTTGCTAAATCAACAACAATAATTCGAATACGTTGATTTCAAGTATAGGCTGCATCAATCTTATACTAGGACTTAATAAAATTGACGCAGCCTATAAAGACTCATTACTAATGCCTATTGACACTAATAAATAAAAATCACTTTATGAATTAGGTTTATTACGCGCAATAGTTTTCAAGCGATCCGAATAAGATGACAGAGCGTCACGATCCACGTTTTTATAAAGCTTAGATTCGCCCGCAGCCCTTTTGATCAGGTTTTTAATTCGAACAGGTATCATTTGAGCTAGAACATAAACCAATTTCATGTACCCAGGTAGCACAGTATATAAACGTGGCTTCTCCAAAGTAGCCACGATACTATCTGCAACATCTTTTGGATCTAAGGTAGGCATTAACCCCTTTGTCGATTCATCTGTTCCAGATGCTAATTCAGTACGCACTCTTGAGGGCAAAACCAGAGAAAAATTAATATCACTTTCCCGAAATTCAGCTGCTACCGATTCAGTTAAACCTACAACAGCAAATTTCGTGGCCACGTAGAAGGAGTAACCCGGAAGAGCAAATCGCCCCATGAGAGAAGACACATTGACAATATGCCCGGCATTTCTGTCCTTCATAGCAGGCAGAGCAGCACGCATTCCATTTATCACACCACGGAGATTGATATCTAGAGCTGCATCTGCAAGAGCATCATCCTCATCCAAAAAAGTATTCTTCGGCATGATACCAGCATTGTTTACCAATGCATGCACTGGCCCTAAATTATCCCTGGTACTATCTAGAAAATTACTGAAAGATGCCTGATCTCTAACATCGAGATAACATCCGTGTGCACCAATCTCCTTAGCAACTATTTCAACACCTTCAGCATCTACGTCTCCAATACTCACTTTGGCGCCTTTTGCTATAAGTGCTTTCGCAGTTTCTAGACCTATACCCCGAGCACCACCCGTGATTGCTACAACTTTCCCCTTTAGAGTAATGGCCATATCATATTCCTCTTAGTATCTTTACACATTTACTGATCTGGATATTTCTATAAGTAGCATCCAGTGATAATAATTAATTTTAGAATAAGTATTTCAGCACTGTTCCCTAAGTTTTTGCTCACTTTCTCGGTAGCGTTTAGAAGAAGTTTTCGCAGACATCTGAGTATTAGCATAACCATCGCTACCTAATTCTTGAATTCGGCAATTGAACCAGTGCATCTTACTAAAAGTGTCCAAAATACGAGCCAATTTAAAAAACTTTATAAAGGATAACCACCAAGGGAAATACGACAGTGTGTTTTCATAACAAGGCAACTCAACCAATCCGGCAAGCAGTTTCTTTGGGGCGTCCGGCATGACACACATTGGTCTGGCTATACCAATCATATCCACACTGCCATCTGCAATAAGTTGCTGCATGGTCAGCTGTTTTCGAACTCCACCAGTGACCATTACAGGTATATTGATAGCAGCACGTATTGAATCTGCAAAACCGGAAAAATAACCTTCTTTCCTTAACGTTGATTCTTCAGTTACATCCACCTCTTCACTTATAACACCTTCAGCCCCCAAAAGCTTGGGTTGTTCATAATTACCACCTGATATTTCCAGCAAATCGATACCAGCCTCTTCCAACCATTGCGCCACTTGCAGACTATCTTCAAACGTAAATCCGCTACGCTGAAAGTCAGTGCTATTTAACTTCACGGAAACAGGAAATTCTTTACCTACTGTATCTCTAACCTTAGCCACAACTTCCAATAGGAGTCGAGCCCTATTTTCAAGGCTTCCGCCATATCGGTCCTTGCGATGATTACTCTTTGGGCTCAGGAATTGAGAAAGTAGAAAACCATGAGCGGAGTGAATTTGAACACCAGTAAACCCGGCTTCCTTCACAACTGATGCACTTGAAGCGAACTTTCCAATAACTTCAAATATTTCATCACGAGTCATTTCAACTGGCTGTCCAAAGACATCGCCAGGCATATCAACCGGTATCGCTGAAGGTGCTTTAGGATTTTCATTCATGACTTTGGCGATCTGACGCCCGGGATGATTTAGCTGCGCCCAAAAATGATTACCGCTTTTTTTACCGGCTTTTGCCCAGTTAGCTAACGCATTTCTCATTTGTGAACTTGGAGAACCATCAATAACAATATTGCGCATACGTTCGCGATGACCCGCATCAATCATGATATTGCCAGTTAATAGCAATCCTGCACCGCCTTCTGACCACAACCGATATAAATTTGCAAGTTCATCAGTAGGAACACCACGTACGGTCGCAAGCCCTTCAGACATAGCTGATTTGGCTATACGATTGTCCAATATCTCACCACAAGGTAATGAAAGAGTTTGGTTTAACGGATTATTCATAATTCACTCACGTTACTCACAAGGCGATGCAGGTTAACACCACATATTCAGGTTCGAAGGCTTTCGCACAGAGAATTGATCGCATACCCAACACTTTCTAGATCTATCTCGCGCTTATGTATGTAATATTGGAGAGCCACTCCTCGCAGCATTCCTATATACGCAATAGCAAAGGATTCGGCGTTTACAGAAGCTTTAATCTCGCCCATGCCTATTCCCCTTTCAATCAAGTTGACCAATGTTTTGCGCACTGTAAGGTCATACTCTTCAAATTCCGGCTGAATCTCTTTACAAGAGCAATGACTTTCTTGCATTAACCTAAAGTAAGCTAACATCAAATTGTCACAACGCTTCACATGCTTTAAGTAGATTGTTGTTACTGTGTTGATATCACCAATTGCTGAATTACTATCTAATGCATGTAACTCTAGGTTCCTATCCCAAATGTCAAGAACCTTTTTGGCGACAGCCTTCATCAACCCGCTTTTGTTCTTAAAACGGTGTACAACAACTCCGCTTGTATACCCAGCAAGCTTACCCACTTTATGAATCGACAGTGAAGATACGCCTTCACTTGCTATAAGTGCTATTGCGGCATTGAAAACTGCTTCATCAGATTCAGCTACGCGTTCTGCTTGAGTTCGCTTTGACAACATTCATCCCTCATAAAATACATTTCAATCGTAATGTATGTTAGCACCAAGTTCCAAAATGGATCAATTCATGGCCATAGTTGATTCCTTCACTGCACTGAATCAGGCACTTCTCCTAACATCCAAAATGGCTTTTACGCACTGCTCTGGCTGATCCTGCTGCAAAAAATGACCTGCATCACTAATAACCCGATGCTGTACATCACTACAGCCGGGAACGCTTTCCAAAAAGGGTTGGTCCCCTCCCGCAGTTACCGGATCACCATCAGAAAAAGCGCACATGAATGGTTTATCGAACTGACTTAAGCTTTCCCAAGCAGCTTTGTTCTCCTCAACCTCCATATCGTCATGAAAGATAGGTACCAAACTAGGGAAAGTACGTGGGCCCTTCAAATAACTCTCATCCGGGAAAGGAGCACTATACGCTTGAGCTTCCATTTCACTCAGAGATTTATGTGCTGTTTTAGCCATAGTAAAACCGACATCTAAATCCTGACACTCTGCACAGAACTTTCTCCAATAAAGGAAGGGCGGCACTGGAGAAGATTTATCAAAATAGATATCTTTCAAGTTTTCAGCCCCTACAACCGGTAATGACTGATAAATTTCTCTCGCCGCATCGGTTAGCTCGACAGGAATTTTTCCAACAGGTAACGCACCATTAGCTAATACAACATGAGCAAATTGATCAGGGAAAGCTGCTACCAAGCGCAAGCCAATCAAGCTTCCCCAATCCTGAAAGAAAACGGTAACGTTATTGATATCTAACTGAGTTAGCCAATCACTCATCCATGTCACATGACGCGCATAAGTATAGTCTTCCGCTTTAGTCGGCTTATCAGAACGGCCCATACCAAC
The DNA here is from genome assembly GCF_042854845.1 of Maricurvus nonylphenolicus. GTDB lineage: Bacteria > Pseudomonadota > Gammaproteobacteria > Pseudomonadales > Cellvibrionaceae > Maricurvus > Maricurvus nonylphenolicus. The sequence goes on from NZ_AP031498.1 coordinate 4,761,715, forward strand.
CAAATCTGGCGCAATGACTCGAAAGCCCTCATCCACCAGCAAGGGAATCATATGGCGGTATAGATAACACCAAGCAGGTTGGCCATGCATCAACAGTACGACATCGCCATCAACCGGCCCCTCATCCAAATAGTGGACCCGTAGCTTGCCACCCTCAGTGTCATCAACATAAAGGTAGTTAGGTGCAAAGTTAAAATCGACCAGATTATCAAAACGGTCATCAGGGGTGCGCTTAAAGTCCATACGATAACTCATTGTTTTTATTGCATTATCCAAAGGTAAAGCTGCACTTTGATGGCAGCGTTGTTACCGTTCACTCAAGAGTAATATGCAAATATCAGATTGGGAAACTCAGTAAACTGTAACCACAATAAAACATAATGACCATTATGTAAATAGCAAAATGAACTGTATACTGTGCTAACACTTTGATTTCAAAGTTACCTGCCAAGGCAAGGTAATCAGGAGTCAATAGACTGTAACTATAGGAGGTTTTGAGCATGCATTTTGAAACGGTCATTAAGCCTAAATTCGGTGAACTGGATGTATTAGGCCACATAAACAACGTTGCCATACTGGATTGGCTACAAGAGGCTCGTTGGCAGTTTTACCGGGAGGTTTTTGACTTTAGATTGCAGCTTGTCTCTGTCAGGGCAGAGATCGACTACCACGCTCAGATTACTATTGAGAATGATGTGACTATTAAAACCTGGGTAGAATCTATAGGTAACTCATCCATTAAATTTAGCCATCAGGTCTTGCAATCAGATCAGCTGTGCTCATCCTCTCTGGCAACGATGGTTCTCTATGACAGCCAGGAACAATGTTCTGCAAACATTGATGATGAAACTCGAACCAAACTTAAAAGATTTATGCCTAATATAAAGTAATTACAACTAAACGGCACACATGACTGAAACCCAACAATTAGAAATATTCAGTCAGGCATTGCGTGAGATATATGTTAATCGCTTCTACAAAGAGCAGAAGTTATAACAATAAAATACCAATGCCTTGTCAAACCTTGTAGTTTTTGTAACTGATAAAGTCAGAGAGCATTCAATTTTTTAGATTTCCACCACAATCTTGCCAAAATGCTCGCCCAGTTCCTGATATTGAAATGCCTCTCCTAACTCAGAAAGACCAAAGCTCTGATCAATCACAGGTTTAATGCCAGAAGCGTTATATGCACTGACCATATCCGACTGCATTTTTTGACTGCCGACGGCAATACCTGTGATATGGAGATTCTTTTGGAAAATGGTTGGCAGAGAAATTCTCGCCTTAAAACCTCCAAGAACACCGATTAAGGATACATTACCATCGATTCTGGCTGCCGCGACTGACTGGCTGAGTGTGGCCTCACCTCCCACATCCAGCACATGATCCACACCGCCTGAGGATAAACGATTTACCGTTTTACCCCATTTCGGATCCTCACGATAATTGATCAACTCATCCGCCCCGAGTGCTTTCAGCTGCTCAAGCTTATGGTCCGATGATGATGTTGCAAATACAAATGCACCCGATGCTTTGGCAATCTGTAGGGCTGCAATAGACATTCCTCCGGTACCCTCAATCAGTACCGTATCACCGGCTTTTAGGCCGCCCTCCTCAACCAGGGCACGCCAAGCTGTTAATGCTGCACATGGTAGGGTCGCGGCTTCGGTAAACTCAAGATGATCGGGCATGGCTGTTAGCGCATTTGCAGGAAGACAAGTATATTCGCTAGCACAACCATCGACGGTTTCACCCAAAATTGCCGACATTTTTTCCAGCGATGGTCGTCCGTCCAACCAATTGGGGAAGAACACAGACATAACTTTATCGCCAGGGCGCCACTGAGTTACACCTTCACCCACAGCAACAACTTCTCCAGCACCATCAGACATGGGAACTCGCCCATTAGCGACAGGCAATAAACCACTCGCGACTAAATAATCATGAAAGTTTAATGACGTAGCTCGCCATCTAACCAACACCTTACCCGGCACAACCTGAGGTTGTTCTATGTCAGTTAGAGATAAATTCTCAATACCGCCAGGCTTCTTGATCTCAATAGTTTTCACAATCACACCTTTACAATCGATTTGGGGGCGTTAAGTACACCGAGGCCTGCCCGTGTGACTTCTGATGCTTTTTAATTTCCATACGCGCAATGGAATGCAGGTGCACCTCATCTGGACCGTCAGCAATGCGTAAACTACGCCCGGCACCATAGATATCAGCAAGAGGTGTATCGGGTGTCAACCCCATTGCACCAAATACCTGTATTGCTCGATCAGCCACAGTAGCCAGTACTGACGGCACCAGCGCCTTAATCATTGCAATTTCCTTACGAGCTTCCTTAATGCCCACATTATCCATCATCCATGCAGCCTTCAATACCAAGAGTCTTGCCTGATCAATCTCAATACGTGAGCGAGCAATCCATTCTCCAACACTTCCGTGTTGATATAAATATTTACCAAACGTTTTACGCTCTTGCGCGCGCTCTACCATTAATTCCAGCGCGACTTCCGCGGCCCCAAGCGAACGCATACAGTGATGAATCCTTCCCGGCCCCAGTCTCGCCTGGGCTAAAGCAAAACCACTGCCCTCTTCTCCCAACAAGTTACCTACTGGGACACGTACATTTTTGAATACAACTTCACAGTGCCCTTCTGGGGAATGATGGTTAAGCACATTGGTATTACGAACTACCTCCAACCCTGGTGTATCCTGTGCAACCAACACCATACTCTGCTGTTGGTAACTATCGGCTGATGGATCGGTTTTCCCCATAACAATAAACAGCTTGCAATTGGGGTGCGAGGCATTGGTGGTAAACCACTTGCGGCCATTAATCACATATTCATCTCCCTCACGGGTAATCAACGTGGTGATATTGGTCGCATCGGAAGAGGCTACATCAGGCTCAGTCATACAGAAAGCAGAACGGATATCGCCATCTAGTAGCGGTTTCAACCACTTTTCTCGCTGCTCGGGAGAGGCAAACATATGCAGCAATTCCATATTGCCAGTATCAGGCGCGTTACAATTAAATACTTCCGCGGCCCAGCTGACTCTTCCCGTAATTTCTGCGATAGGGGCATATTCCAGATTCGTTAAACGCGTACCAGGCTCATCATCCTTAAGGTGCGGTAAAAATAAGTTCCACAGGCCTTCTGACTTAGCCAGGGCTTTTAAATCTTCCATAAAAGATACTGGATAGGTTCCCGCATGAACTTCTTCATTGTATTGACGTATACGTGGAACAATATGTTTATCCATAAACATGCTGACTTTTTGACATAAATCCTCTGTTTTCTTGGAATATGCAAAGTCCATAATTCACCTCATTCTATTTCTACTAGTCTTTTGATGAAAAACCAAGAATTTCTAAATGGTCACGCCACCATCCACTACAATGCACTCCCCCGTCGTATAGGAAGACGCATCAGACGCTAAATAAAGAACCGTTCCAGCCATTTCTTCAGGCATAGCATGGCGCTGTAGCGGAATCATTGAAGTGACTTTTTCAGTCATTCTCTCGTCATCAAATAACGCACTGGCAAATTTTGTCTTAGTCAGTCCCGGTAATATAGCATTCACCCGTATACCGAATTGAGCACACTCTTTGGCAAACGCTTTGGTCATATTGACTACGGCGGCTTTAGTTACCGAATAGATTCCCTGCATAAATTGAGGCTGCAGAGCGCCGATAGACGCCGTATTAACGATAGCACCACCACTTTGCTCACGCATGATCTTGCCCGCTTCAACGGACATGAAGAAATATCCGCGAATATTGACTTCTATCGTCTTGTTATAAGCCCCAAGATCGGTATCAAGAATATGGCCGAAATAGGGATTCGTCGCCGCATTGTTTACCAAAATATCCAGGCGCGAGTGATGCTGCTTTATATATTCAAAAATTGCGCCTATCTGATCCATATCGCCAACATGGCAAGCATAGGCTTCGGCACTTCCACCAGCCTCAGTAATCGCATTGGCAACAGCCTGACAATCCTCGATCTTGCGACTGGACACAATCACATGAGCCCCCTGCCCAGCCAATAACTTGGCGATAGCCTCCCCGATACCACGGCTAGCCCCTGTTACCAAAGCGACTTTTCCTGTTAAATTAAATAATTCTGACATCTTTATTTACCTTCTGAATGTATTACAGACATAGCCATTGCAGCCAACGGCTCAGCACCTACAACCATTGCCTTATCGCTGGATGCACTGCCATCTAGTGCTCGTTTCAGTATTCCCTGCGCTAACGCAGCCAAACGGAAAAATGAAAAAGCTATATAGAAGTGCCAATTATCGATAGCATCAATGCTACGCAATTTGCAGTAATAACTGACCATTTCTTCTTCGCTGGGTATACCTAATGCATCCCGATCGATTCCTGTTAATCCTGGAACCGGACTTTGATTAGGTAAGCGCATACACGCACAAAAAAACGCTAAATCCGCCAGCGGATGCCCTAAGGTTGACAACTCCCAATCCAACACGGCCAGACCTCTAGCTTTACCTTGAGCGAATATCACATTATCCATACGGTAATCGCCGTGCACTAAACTCACTTGGCCGTCATCAGCAGGACAGTTATCCGACAACCAGGTGATTAATTCTTCCATCACCTGCACGTGTTGCGTTTCGGAAGATCGATACTGCATGGTCCAGAGCCCAATCTGGCGCTCAAAATAATTTCCTGGGCGCCCATAGTTACCCAACCCCACAGTGTCAACATCAACGTTATGCATCGCAGCCAGCATACGTATCATTTCATCAAAATAATCCGCTCGTTGCGCTGGCGCTAGCTCAGGTAATGCTGGATCCCAGAAGATTTGTCCCTCTTCATAACTCATGACATAGAACATGGAGTCAATAACATCTGGATCTTCACAGAGATGATAGGCCCTCGCCACAGGGACAGCTGTATCGGCTAAGGCTTTTAAAACACGATACTCTCTGTCAACTGCATGCGCTGACTTTAATAGTTTTCCTGGGGGCTGACGGCGTAATACATAGTGACCACTTTCAGCCGTTAACAAAAACGTGGGGTTTGATTGACCTCCTGAGAATTTTTTTGCTGTTAACGGCCCTTTAAAACCATCAATATGGGCTTCAAGATAAAGACCCAACCTATCGACATCTAAATGATGGTTCTCTTTATTCGATGCCTTCCCTTCAATCTGGTTAACCATAACAATACCGTTTAAGCTTGCTTAACTTGATAGAGCTTACGCAACTCGGTTTTTAAAACCTTGCCTGCCGCAGATAAGGGCAGCGGCTCAGTTCTAAAATCAATGCTCCTTGGGCACTTATAGCCGGCAATCAAAGATCGACAGTGCTCAATTAATGCCTCCTGAGTTACGGTTTCTCCCTCATGCAAAATAACAATCGCATGAACATTTTCACCCCATTTTTCATCAGCCACACCAATCACTGCGCATTCCTTTACCGCCTCGTGGGCCACCATGGCATTCTCTACTTCCGCACAAAACACATTTTCACCACCGGTGATAATCATGTCCTTGATTCGATCCTGAATATACACATAGCCTTCACTGTCCATATATCCCGCATCACCGGAGTAAATTAATCCATCCACTAGTACTTCACCGGTTTGCTCCGGTTTATTCCAATAGCACAACATTCTATTAGGGGCATTAATCACAATCTCACCTGTGATTCCAAACGCAACAGGCTGACGATTTTCATCAACGATGGTGATATCTACTCCTGGTGCGGGTTTACCAGCCGACCTTAGCTTTTCGCGTTCAGGCCGATGATCTTCTGGCGATAAAACCGTGACTGCTGAGGCTTCCGACTGCCCATAGGCTTGCGTAAAGGTGATGCCCGGCATTTTGCGCATGGCATCATTAATAAGCGATTCTGTAATTGAAGATGCGCCATATAATATTCGGTACAGTGAATCCAGATTTCGGTTGTCGATTGAAGGTGTATCAACCATCATCTTTAGCATTGTCGGCACAACCATCGTATGTGTTACTCGATGCTGCTCAATCTGCTGTAGCATGGACTCAGGATCGAACCAGGGAACAATAATATGGGTAGCCGCAACCGCCGTAACAGGGAGAGTCAGCACCAAATCAGCTACATGAAACATGGGGGCTACATGTAACGCGCGGGTTTGCTCGTCTATCCCCCCCTGTGACAAACCGAGTTGTGCCTGAAAATTAAAGGCTCTTACAGGAAGAAGTACACCTTTAGGGAAGCCCGTGGTTCCACCGGTATAGAAAATACCAATAGGATCAGATTCCAAGCGTCGCTCTGGTAACATAGGTTCTGAGCTATCAATCATCCCCTCATAGCTCATCATCCCTTGCGGCAAATCGCCATCCCCCAGATAAACAATGTGTTTCAGATCAGTAGCTTCTTGTTTAAAGGCATCTACATACGATAAGAACTCATCACTCACCAGCAGAACATCAGCTCCACAATCTTTCAGTGCATATAAATTCTCTTCAACGCTCCAGCGAGTGTTCATGGGGACCACAACGCCACCTACCCAGGGAATGGCATAAAAACACTCTAGGTATTTATCCGAATTTAGCGACAATATAGCGACCCGACTGCCGGCTTTAACACCAACGTCTTTAAGCCCTGCCGCAAAACGGCCCACCCGACTGTGAAATTGGCTCCACGTACGAGTACGATCCCCATAGATGGTGGCGATGGTGTTTGGAGCCACCTTCGATGCACGCTGAACATGTATAGCAACATTCATTATTTACAAACCCTGAATCTCATATTTTCACTACTGACATCAAGCAACTTTCTGATGTCGAAAATATAGATTGCCTAATTTGCCAATAACATCCAATGATCTGGACAAGCGGAAAAATAGGCATTATCTTGCATATACCGTTAATCTGTTTTCGCGATTCTGGGTTATCATATGGCCGCCGTTACTGTCTCCTCCCAATTAGTCAGACAAGTCTTGATTGGCACAGAGAAAAAAGGCATCAGCAGTGAAGAGTTGTTGAAACTGCACGGAATCCCCGCCATAACGCTAAAGAACGAAAGAATGCGTGTTTCAGTTTTAGCATTCGCAGGATTGATACAATCCATAACCTCGCGCCTGAATGATGACGCCTTGGGGCTAATAGACGAAACCATACCTTCAGGCACGTTTATGTTTATTTTTCGGGCGTGTCAGTCGGCCACAACAATAGCAGAAAGCATTCAAATTATTTGCGACGGCATAAACCTTATCGGCAAGGGTGTGTCTATATCACTCTACAACAATAAAAACGCCTGCCGCCTGGAATTTACAGCCAACCATGCTCCTGCACCTGCTGAGAATTACATCTACATTCATGTTTTTGCAGCTATACATCGATTTTTATGCTGGCAAACTAATGACTTTATCCCTATAAAAAGAGTAGATTTGAACTACCCCTCCCCCAGCTACGCCAGTGAATACAGATTCAACTTTTATGGTTCACCGATACATTTTGATAAAAAGGTGTCTGCCATATACTTTGCCAAGGAACATCTGGATCGGAAGTGTGTCCGTTCAAACCAAGAACTAAAAGATTTCTTGGATAATTATATTTCTCAACTCATTATTCAGTCTCGACAAAGTCAACTCACGTCTGTAAAAGTCAGAATTTGGCTAGAGCAAATACTCAAAGAAGGGGTAGAATCACCGGACATTACTAACGCTGCCGCACATCTTGACATCAGCGAATACGCCTTAAGGAGAAGATTAAACGCTGAGAACTACCCCTTTAATAAAATAAAGGAACACACCAGACGAGATGTTGCAATACTCCATCTGGAGAACAATATTCACAGTATAGAAAAAATAGCTTTTGACTTAGGCTTTTCCGAAGCCAGCACATTTATTCGATCGTTTAAGCGCTGGACAGGATTAACTCCGCTTGCCTATCGAAAGCTCTTGCTTAGTGAATCTTAGCCGCTATCAAGCCCCTCTCTATTTGACCGTAACTGCGGATACGGTATTCGCAAATATAGATTGCCAACCTCCCCCACCGATCCAATGGTATTACCGAGCAGGAAAATAGGCATTTCCTCGCACACCAATATGCCTAAACCAAATATTTCTGCTAATTATCAATAAGTTAGCGTCTACTTGAGCATATCTTCCAGATAAAAAAGAGCCCTCCAAGGAGGGCTATAAGTACCTGAGCTGAATAGAACTCTCCAGCATCGAGGGTAGAGTTAAAAGCGGTAAAGTCCTTCGATACCCAATGTGCGTGGGCGCATCATCTTGACGAAGAAACCACCGTTGGATTGAGTCACCGGGGAGCCATAAGAGAACATATCCAGATCAGTGAGGTTTTTCCCTGTTAAGGCAACTTGCCAAGAGTCATCACTGGCAGCCAATGCAATTCGACCATTAAACACCGTCATAGCGGATAGCTCTGAACGTGGATCCAGGTCGGCGAATGCATAGTGATTATCTTTGAAATTAGCATCAAGGGTAGAGCGTAACTCAAGTCCATCACCCAGGTAGGCCACATAATCTGCACTTAGATTGACCGTCCATTCTGGGGTATGCTGATTCTCCTTACCGGTATAATCGCAATTATCTGCCGAAACAGGGCTGACCGGCAGGGTTCCCATGCCATTACAAGCACCTGCGGTGTAATCCAGCCATTCAAAATCCAGATAACCCAAACTTCCACTGAGCGTCAGGCTTTCTGTTGCACGCCAACGACCGTCCAACTCCAAACCACGCACCCGAGCCTCACCGGCATTTTGCACCGCATAACCGAAGGTGCCATCAAAGACGCTTACCTGCATATCGGTGTAGTCGGTCTGATACACAGCGATATTTAACTCTGCAGAACCGTCCAACAAAGTCATTTTCGCCCCTAATTCAATTGTCTCTGCTTCCTCCTGATCGAAAAAGAAGCTTTCACCACCTAACTGGACACCAGACTTACCTGGAAATGCGGTCGTAGAAGTCCATCCATTAATGCCACGTGCGTCATAACCAGCGGCCTTATAACCTTCCGAGTAGCTGGCATACAGCATGACATCGCCCGATAGGTCGTACTGCAGATTAATACTCGGCGTCCAGTTTTCTTCGTCGTATTTATCCTTTAGATTATGATCCGCGATATTGAATTCACTCGCGACAATATTCGCAACACTGCCATACACCGGAACAGCGATATCATTTAAAGACACACCAGGTGCAGCAGATAATGAGAAAGCCACTTGATCACGCGAACCTTTTTTTTCATCGCGGGTATAACGAAGCCCGACATTTAAGCGTAATATATCACTCACATTCCAGGTTAGCTGACCAAACGCCGCATAACTCTCTGACTCCTGGGTGAATACGCGATTACTATAGGAATCCAACAAACCAACGGGTAATCCAGAGATTACATCAAGACCAATGGAAGAAACCGTTAAGGTTGCATCTTCCCGATAATCCTGTTCGGAGGTTTGATAAAAGAGTCCAACGATATAATCAATCGTTTCACCACCTGGAGAAGTCAGTCGTAACTCCTGACTTAACTGATCAAAATCTTCCGTCATATCGAGTGAAACCAGGTTTACCTCGCTGCCTTCACCATCATAATTATCTTCTTTGTATTCGTATTCGCTATATGCCGTAATTGACGTAAGGGTATGCTCGCCTAAGCCATACTCAAGATTTAGTACAAAGCTGTGACTGTCAAACTCCAATTTGTTATCTGCATCAGTCCACATATCATGTGCAATCCTGGTAGAAGATTGCTGCAACGGTCCATGTGTTCCTATGGCTGTCAGTGTTGGGTAGTCACCAAGATCAATCGCCGTCATCGGGCGACCTTTACGCTCCATACTCGACACCTCGGCCTTAAAGGTCGCCAGCAAATCTCCCGCGGTCCAATCCAGCGTCAGCCTTGCCGTCTGCTCATCCAAATCCGGTGCATCTTCGTTGCGAAACTTGTTGTCGACAAAACCACCTTCTTGGCGGTCTCTTAGTGCCAACCTTGCCCGAACCGAATCAGTCAAAGGTCCAGAGACATAAGCATTTACTTCTGTCTCATCAAATTCCGGAACATGCCCCAAGCTGACCATGCCTTCAAATTCATCGGTAGGTTTGGCACTGATTAGACTAACCGCGCCAGCAATAGAGCTTTGGCCGAATAAGATACTCTGTGGGCCGCGTAAAACCTCTACACGCTCCAAATCCATAAAACCCGCGCGTGACTGTAAGCTACGCCCAGCGTATACGCCATCTGTATAGATTCCCACGGATTGCTCAAAGCCCTGATTGGAGCCAGAACCGATTCCACGAATAAATAATTGCGGGGTTAAACCACCATCAATTATTCGTAAATTGGGTACATAAGCAGACAAATCAGCCAGGCTTTCGATACCAGCTTCAGACATCTTATCTCCGCCCATGGCGGAAACAGAAATAGGCACATCCTGCAAACTCTGCGCGCGTTTCTGTGCAGTGACGATAATCTCTTCAAGCGCAAAGCTTTCTACGTCTTCGGCAACCGCATAGGGGCTACTCATAACCGCGATAGATAACGCCGACACTAAAAGATTACGTTTATAGTTATTGTTGTTACGGGAATCTAGATTCATCACTATCTCCTCTCTCAATCAAGTGCCCTTTTATAACGGGCTTTATGGTTTTATAAATTCGAGAAATCAGGCTTTCTTTTTTCTAAAAAGGCAGCAACACCTTCTTGGCAGGCAGGACCGCTCAGCATGTCAGCGAACACTTTTAGCTCTTTTAGATTCACGTCTTTGAGCTGTTGTCGATAGGGGTCCATCACCAACTTCTTCGTTTCGATCAGTGATACCAAGGGTGCCTGAGCCAAGATTTGTGCTTTGTTCATGGCTTCTGAGAATAACTTTTCATCTGCGACGATATCTAATGCTAAACCCATTTCTTTGCATTGCTTAGCCTCAAACCATTCACTCGACAACAGCGCCCAAAATGCATGTTGAGGCCCCATCAATCGAGGAAAGGTGTAAGTACTACAAGCTTCTGGCACAAGCCCCAAGGCTGGAAATGGAAATTTTAGTTTCGCACTATCGGCCATCAGTACCAGGTCAGCCAAACCACACACCGTAGCCCCAAAACCAACCGCTAATCCATTAACGGCTACTATGATGGGCTTTGGAAAGTCTATTAATGTGTCAAACATTCTAACGACGACATTGTCTTCATCGGCAGCAGGCGGTTCCATAAAGAACTGTACATTCATTCCTGAAGAAAAGACTTCACCTGCACCGGTCAAGAGGATAACTTTTACTTCTGAGTCTTCTTCAGCCTGATCAAGAAGACCTATAAACTCCTCAACGCCCTGAGGATTGATCGCATTTTTCTCTGCTGGATTATCCAGTTGAAACACTCGCACCAAGCCTTCATTAGATACCTTCCACATGAATTCCAACCTCTTAAATTCAAGTAATATGCTAAAACGCAGAGCATTGGATTGTGATCAGTACGACCTTCAAAATACTCAGCCAGGAAATTACAGATAGATTGCCTATGATCAGCAGCCTATCCAATGACATAGGCAAGCGTGAAAATAGGCATTTTCTTGCACAGAAAGAAGAGAAAGGGAAAGAGAAAATATCTACGAAGTGCGGAGTAGCTGTATTTAGCTCGAGTTAAAACTTATTACGTCTTAGCTCCCTTTGCAGTAACTCTCGCCCTTCGGTTTGAACGTATTCCAGAAAAGACTCCGCAATCACCGTACGACGTTTAGTCGTTGACCAGACAAAAAACCAATGGGAATCGATAGGCAGCTCTTTAACCGGTAAGCGCACCAAGTCAGACTGGCCGCCATAGGTCAGCGTATGTGCCGAAACAATAGAGACTCCCAAGCCAGACATCACTGAATGCTTGATCGCCTCGTTACTTTCCATTGTCATCTTTACCGATAAGGACTTGTTCTGACTTCTTAAGAATTCCTCAATAGCGTGCCTTGTGCCCGAGCCCTGCTCTCTCATTAGAAAAGGCTCTTTGCACAGATGGTCCAGGCTCAAACGTTTTCTTTTGCTCAGCGGGTGGTCCTGGTGGGCAATGGCGACTAATGGGTTATCAAGGAATTCAATACTGTCGCTATCGTTATCCTGCGGCGGATGGCTGAACACATAAAAATCCTCAACGCCTTGCCGTAAGCGCTCTATGGTTTGCTCGCGGTTGCCAACTTTTAGCTGTACATCAATATCGGGGAATTGCTGACAGAAAGGTCCTAAAAGGTGAGGAATAAAATACTGTGAAGTGTTCACCACGGCCAGCCGCAGGGTACCCATCTTAAGTTCATTCATCTTACTCAAGGTACTATCGAGGCGAGCAAAGCTGTCGAGCACCTCCACTGCGGTCTTTACCAGCTCAATGCCTTCATCGGTAAACGTCAGTTGGCGTTGATTCATGCGGTACAAAGGAGCGCCAATAGCATCCCCCAGCTTTTTCATTTGCATGGACACCGTTGGCTGCGTCAAATACAAGGCTTTAGCCGCCGCACTGATACCACCATGGTCGTGCACAGCCAGCAGAATCTCCAGCTGTCTCAAGGTGCCAATATGCGCATGCAGGCGTGATGTTTTCATAGCTTAATTCCCGGGGATATTCCCCCATCATAGACATTTATCTATACAAAATATAGATAGCATCTATTTTTATCTATCCAACCATTTCTGCATAATAGCGCCGACTTTACACCCACACTCACCCTAAGCTTTTTGGAGGCAACAATGGAGACATCACGTTTGGTATTTAGCCTGGTAGTAGGCCTTGGATTTATCGTACTTGGCAGCGTAGTGGCCACCAAAGCATCTATTGGTATGGCCCTTATGAGCATAGGCTTGGGACTTATCGCCATTAGTCTGATATCGAGCAAGTTGCAAAGCTATCAAGAGCCGCAGCCCATTGTACTGACAACTCAAATCCAAAGCACAATCCCTAAGAACAATCCCTAAGCACAATTCCTAAGCAATGCAGAATTAAAGGAAGTCAGCTATGCAAGTCGATGTCGGTGTTGCGTTTTTTCTGTTAGGTGTATTTGCCAGCCTGGTGCGCGCAGATATTCAGTTCCCCAAATCGCTCTACCAGTCGCTGGTCTTGTTCCTTATGCTAGCCATTGGTCTCAAAGGTGGCGTAGCTCTGGCGGAACATGCCTCATGGGAATTACTTGGACAATCCTTTACGGTTATCGCGTTTGGATTTGCGCTACCGTTTATTGCGTTCCCCATTTTATATTATTTCGGCAAACTACCACGCTGGGATGCCGCCTCAATCGCAGCTCATTATGGCTCAGTATCGGTAGGCACCTACGCCGTTGCAGTGGCTTTCCTCGAAGCCAAAAATATTGAATATGAAGCTTATATTCCATTATTTGTGGTACTACTGGAAATGCCCGCTATTGTTGTCGGATTGGCATTGGCAAAGCGCAAAACGAATACCCCGGAACAAGCTGAAGAAAAACGCCAACTGTTACACGAAGTGCTATTCAATCAAGGAGTAGTCCTGATGGTTGGCGGACTCTTAATTGGATTCCTCGCCGGAGATAATATCAAGGGAGTAGCACCTTTCTTCTTTGACCTTTTTAAAGGTGTACTGGCACTGTTCTTACTCGAAATGGGCATGGTAGCAGCCAGCCGCCTAAAAGATATTAAACAAGTCGGCAGTTTTATGCTGGCCTTTGGTATGGCCATGCCCATTGTCGGCGGCATACTCGGCTGTCTATTGGGGCTGGCCATAGGGTTATCCACTGGCGGCGCTATTTTATTAGCGGTGCTGGGGGGCAGCGCCTCTTATATTGCCGTACCCGCGGCGATGCGAGTTGCCCTACCCAATGCCAATCACAGCCTTTCTATCAGCTCATCACTGGGGGTCAGCTTTCCCTTTAACGTGCTGGTGGGCATTCCCACTTATACGGTTCTTGCCCAGTGGATTACTGGCGCGATCTAATTGCTGGTACGATCAACAGCCGAGCCAACGCGGGTCTTAAGGGCCCGCTCCTCAAAAGAAGATAAGCCACCACCTTCGAATCGATATGCCAAGCGATCTACTTTACCGGCCAGTTTGGCATCAATCACTTTATCGTAGTGGTAATTGATAAAGTCGACACAGCTGGTATCGGCATCCGATGTCTTACTGCCAAACCAATTAAAGCAGGTCGCCAGTGAAGGGGAATCATTGAATGCTGTGGTCTTGGCATATACATCGTAAGAAACCAATCCCAATATCATGGATGGCAAAAACCATTTAGGTGCGCGATAGGTCATAGCGATACTCCTGAACCCGTTGTTTTTTTAACGACAAGTGGATAACGAGAGAACCAACAATAGCAGCCAGTATAGAACCGAGTAATACGCCGATTTTTACCCTGTCTATATAAGAAGAGTCCATACCTTCAAACGCTAAAGAACCGATAAACAAACTCATGGTAAAGCCAATACCACATAGGCAGGCCACCCCATAGAGTTGCAACCAGGAGCTTTCAGAAGGTAATTTGGCCAGTTTCAATTTAATCACGATCCAGCTGACACCAAAGACTCCGATTTGATTGCCGAAGAACAAACCTGCGGCAATCCCCAGAGTGATTGGGTTAAACAGATCAGCCACAGAAACACCGGATAAACTCACACCGGCATTACTAAATGCAAACAGGGGTAAAATGAAGAAGGCAACCCATGGCTGCAGGCTATGCTCCATAGATTTCAACATGGAATCGCCGTGCTCATTGGTAACATTAAGCGGAATCAATAATGCGACCATAAAGCCTGCCAGCGTTGCATGTACGCCGGACTTCAAGACCGCGGCCCAGACAACCATCCCCACAACAATGTAGATACTTTGATAGCGAACATTGGCTAAATTCATTAACAGCAGGATAAACAACCCGCCGCTGGCAACCACTAAGGAGACAATCGATAGATCTGAAGAGTAAAACAGGGCAATAATGACAATAGCGGCAATATCATCAAAAATCGCTACGGACAGTAAAAACAGCTTCAGGCTGACCGGCACCCGGTTACCGAAGAGACTCAGAACACCTAAAGCAAAGGCAATATCGGTAGCCGCAGGAATAGCCCAGCCTCTGGAGCCAATAATATCGCCACCGTTAAAATAGGCATAAATAAGTGCAGGTGTGACAACCCCCGCTAGCGCAGCCACAGCCGGCAATACCACCTGATCGAGGGACGACAAATGACCATCGACTAATTCCCGCTTAACCTCGAGGCCAACCAGGAAAAAGAACAGGGCCATTAATCCATCGTTGATCCACAGCAGCAAAGGCTTGTTGATGGCAAAATCGGCAAACTGGACAACAACCGGTATATTCAGAAAGCTATGGTAGGCATCGGCCATCACCGAATTGGCAATAGCGATAGCCAATATGGCCGCCCCCACCAGCAAAATACCGCCGGTTGCGTCATGTTGTAACATTTCACGAAATACTTTTGGCATAACCTCTCCCTTGAAAGCACTGCGCTCATAATTCGTGAACGCACAGGGTTCAATTTATACCTATAACGCCTAAACAAATATATTCGATTAAAACTAATCCATAACTCGAAAAATACGTATAATAAATATTGATAATAAACCCGTAGACCTCCAGACATGAAACAGCTCAACTACAAACATCTGCGCTACTTCTTCACCGTCGCCCGTGAAGGCAGCATTGTTAAAGCCGCCGAGGTATTACATGTCTCACCACAGACGATTAGCGGTCAGCTAACGGCATTTGAGGATTATCTGGGTATTGAGCTGTTTGATCGCGTCGGTAAGCGCCTGGTTCTCAACACTGAAGGCAAGTTGGCATTACACTATGCGGAAGATATTTTTTCCCTGGGCGAAGAGCTACAACAGTCACTTCAGGCTCACGACCTGACTAAAACCTTTATCTTTAATGTGGGTATTACTGATGTGGTCCCCAAGATTCTCGTGGCCACGATCCTTGAAAGTGCCTACGAGCTGGATGGCCCGGTAAAACTGGTATGTCGAGAGGGGGATTACAAAACCTTACTGGGAGAACTGGCGCTTAACCGTATTGACTTGGTCATCTCAGACCGCCCGCTGACTACTAGCATTCCCATTAAAGCCTACAACCACTTACTGGGCGAGAGCGGATTGAGCTTTTATGCCAAGAACAACGATGCTAAAAAACTAAAAAGTGATTTTCCCTACTCCCTTGATCAGTCCCCCTTGCTTATTTCCAGTGATAAATCCAACCAAAAGGCCAACTTACTTAACTGGTTTGAAAGTATCGATGTCGCCCCTGAGATTGTTGCGGAATTCGACGATAGCGCGCTGATGAAATATTTTGGCCAACTGGGGCACGGGGTCTTCTGTACTCCATCCATTATCGAGCAGCATGTGTGCAAACAATACGATGTCAAGGTTATTGGCCGAACCGATGCCGTTAAAGAGCGATACTATGCCATTTCCCCCGAGCGCAAGATGAAGCATCCTGGTGTGCGCCTGCTGGCAGAAACGGCAGAGCAACTATTTGCGTCCAAACGCAAACAATAGCCTGGCTGACAAGCTGCAAACCACCAGCAGAAATCCCATAAAAAACAACAGGTTAATAGGTTTTTAGAATAATGCACAACTAATCATATAGGGCTGCTACCTTTAAGGTTACTGATTTATTAACTACGCTCAATATAACCTTGACGATAATGATCTGAGCAAAGCTTCCCTGATGATTTACCGCCCCATATTTCTGTTGCAACTCTTTGTGAGCATGACGCTAGGGCCAGCCTTTAGCTCAGCATCAGAAATCACCTACCTAAGTGCCACGCCATTTGAAGATATAACTCAGGAAAAAACGATAAACCCCAGAAATATTGGCTTTGTACTACTGGACAGGGTTTTAGCGGACAGCAAGATCTCTCTGCATTCACAATCCATTCCCACCATGAGAGTACATCAGGCAATCAATCGAAGATCCTACCCAAACTGGGTAGTGCTGGCAGTCGAAACAAGCGATTTTAAGAGCTTTAACGACCTATCAGATAAATATGAAGTATCTGATACAATCTTTGAATTGCAGTGCGCTATAGTTTCTCACCATACAACGACAACACCTCCATATTCCATCACCAAAGAAGACAATGCTACTCTGGGTCTTGTTGCCCATGTTTCTGAAGTCGATGTTGCCAACCGCGCAACGCCATTCCCGATCAAATTTGTTGCGGTAAAGACTTATAGCCATGGTTTGAAAATGCTTATGGCGGGGAGACTCTCATATCTCGCCACCACGGTAGAAGCTTTTGCGCTCACAGCTGCATCAGCTCGGCTTGAGAAAAGCCTGTTCGACATCCACGAGTGCCACAACAACAAAATAGTAAAACTGTTATTTTATATCGACAATAAGATGCAACCTGAAACTATAGGGCTGATAAAGCAAAAACTTCAACAAGCGATCGCAAACGGAACAGCCCAGAAAGTCTATGATGAGTTTTATGGAAAATACCTCACCGAATAAACCATCACTATTTCCCAAAAGAAAATGTATTAATTAGACGTTGTACGATAGCCTTGAAAAAAAGCTTAACCGGGTTATCACTAATCAGACCCAACTGTCGGTACAAGGTAAAGTGATCACTGAGCCCCCACTGTTCGACAATTTTGCCATTATCAACCCGGCAAACAGTCACATCGGTGAAATCCACTTTATTCCCTGTTGCAGGCAACCCGAACAACATGCCTTTATGGGTCCCGGTAATATTGAGGCGGACAAGCACCTTATCATCCACACATACAAGCTCATCAATCCTCTCGCTATAGTCAGGAAATCCCTGGCGAATAGTAGAAGCAAGTTTCTTTACCCCCTCAATACCATCCCCCCAATCGGTTAACGGGTAATGTCCAACAATCGTATCCCCGTAAAAATCAGCAACCCGTGAAACATCCCCTTCACTCCATATCACACGACACGCGTTTCTCACCAGCTCTTCATTACTCATTTTTATTTCTACCCTTAGATTTGTTTACTTTTATTTTTCATCTGTGGCTTTGGCAATCGCCCTCAACATTTCAAGGGTTTCCAACTCTTTATTGGTAGATTCACTGGATGTAGTACCGTACTGTCGATTTGAAGATAGCTTTACGATTACCAGGTCGCGTGATGGATCCACGTAAATAAATTGGTTATAAACACCTATTGCCGAGAACTCACCTAAATCCCCTTCGGGAATCCACCACTGAAGCCCATAACCCAAAGGAAACTTGTGGTCGCCAAGTAATACCTCTCCAGGTTTGAGGTGTGCAGCTTGAATGGTCGTAGAGGCGTTAACCCAGGCTGCTGGTATAATCTGTTTTCCATTCCACACCCCGGAGTTTCGGAATAGCTCTCCGAACTTGGCAAAATCACGCGCGGTCATTAATACGCCGCCGGCAGCCATTTCGGTGCCTTCTCGATCAATCAACCAATAACCCGCATTTTCCATTCTTAATGGGTTGTAGAGATGTTTTTGCATATAGGCCGATATGGATACGCCTGTGGCCTTAATCAGGAGCAATCCCAAGGCCATGGTATCGGCGGAGTTATAGCGACATTGCTTACCTGGTTCGTACCCTCGCTCAATACCAGATACAAATTCTTCGAGCGTATCTATGCCCGCCATTACGGCTTCGAAGCGATGAACCTCTGCGTTAGGGTCACTGTAATCTTCACTCCAACGAGCACCTGATGACATCTGCAGTACATGCAGAATACTAACGCCATCATAAGCAGACCCTTTAAGGCTGGGCACATAATCGGAGATAGGATCCTCTATACTGCTAATTTTTCCCTCTTCGAGAGCAATACCGACAAGCGCAGACACAATGCTTTTTGACATTGAAAATGAAATCCAGGGAACATCTTTCCCGCCGGTCAGATAATAATGCTCGAAACAGATTTTTCCCTGTTTTAACACCAAAAGTGCAGCGGTATCGGTTTCTTTGATTAATGCCTCAGTAGTTTTCTGCTCTGATAAATACTCGTAATGCTCAGGCAATGATAGGCTGTCCCCACTCGGGAAAGGAGACGGCGCAATACAGGGCGTCATTACTTTTGTTGGCAGGAAATCCTTGAGCACTGGAAATACATCATGCATAGGTTGTCCCGCGTATAACTTTAACGCCGCCTCGGGCTGTACTTCAGAAATCGTCATATCTCAATTAACTCCGCCACACTGTCTCTAACACTATTTGGGGCCTGATATCATCAGGGTAAGCATCCACCTACAGGCAGTTTTCGTGAATACTCAATGTGTGCTATATAATCACTTTGGCGGACCTGTCGTATCGACCGGTCCCGCCAAAAGCACTATATTTTGTCAGCATCTGTTAAAGCCCATAAAACCGGGAGGTTTTATAGATACGCCATGAGTGAGCAGTACCCCTACTCCCTTAAATTCGCATTAGACGGTTTAGTCAAATGCGGGGTTGATATTGACCTGCTATTCAAGACAATGAATGTCGATAGCGCCTCCCTGCTGCATCAAAGCGCACCGATTTCATCTGAAATGTGGTGCCAGATTTTGGATGAGGCTATACGCCAAACGGGAAACCCCAATATTGGGCTTACAGCAAACCTTCACGCGGATCTGGCGGATTACGGCCCCCTTGGCTTTACACTGCTCAATGCAGAGAATATGCAACAGGTACTGCGGGTTATGTGTACCTACGTGAAATTAAGCCAAACCGGGCTAGAGGTTGACTACCGATTTGAGAAAGACAATTGCATTATCGACATTGTATCAACCGATTGGCGAGTTCCTGTCCACAGAGCTGCGACAGATTGGGCTATAACCTGCGGCATCGCCTTTGTACGGTCATGGTGCCGTAACGACTGGAGTCCAGACCAAATCCAGGTTATGTATGAAAAACCTGATGATACTGCAATCTATGACAAGAGCCTGGATTGTCCGGTACTGTTTGGCCAACCGAAAAATGCAGTCATTATTAAACGGGAAGTCCTAAAACAGGAAAAGCCCGATGCCGATCACCGCCTATTTAATATCTTGCAAGATGATCTGAATAACACGCTAGCATATGTTTTGAAGGAATCATCAGAACAGGTTTCCCTGATCAGTAAAATACAGCGGGAAATTGCCAGCCTGATATCCAATGGCGCCCCTTCACTGGATCAAGTAGCAAGCAAGCTACATATGAGTGCCCGCACGTTACAGCGACGATTGGGTGAGGAAGGCTGTACCTTCAAGCAGCTCACTGAAGAAACACGCTGCATCATGGCAAAAAATTATATTGATTCCTACAAGTATTCATCCATCGACATTGCCTTTCTACTGGGCTACTCGGAAGTGAGCGCTTTTAGCCGGGCGTTTCGGCGCTGGACGGGGCTAACACCCATGCAGTATCAGGAAAGATCAAAAGATAACCCGTAGGCATAACCGCTCTCTTTGTTCCTTTCAAAATCTTATCAATAAGCCCCTTCTACATCCCTCAAAAACCTGACACGACAGCATGCTTAAAAACTGGCGCCTGCTGTCCATGACCCTGAAAACTATTAATGGTTAGATAATAAAGCAACTACTTGCTTTACAAACTCTCTCCTTGGCCGGGGTATGGCTCCGGCATTTTTTACCTGTAAATCCCTGAGAGTTTCTAGATATAACTAAACCAACGACAGCAATGACACAGTTGGTATCAGGAGAGCACGATGAAAATGTCAAAAACCGCTCTGGCGGCAACCATTGCTTCAACAATAGCACTACCTTCCCAGGCTGAAACTAACAGCTTTGCGATTGAAGAAATCATAGTTACGGCTCAAAAACGCGCACAATCCATGTCTGATATTGGTGTAACCGTCAGTGCCTTCGGCGGTGATGAAATTAAAGAATTGGGTTTCACCAAAGCGCAGGATATCGCCTCCCACACCCCAGGTTTATCCACAGCCAATGCGACCTCCGGCGGCACACCGATTTTCGCTATCCGCGGTATTGGTCTTGATGACTTCAACAGCAACAACACCAGCGGGGTTGGCGTTTACATCGATGAAGTACTCGCCCCTTATCCCGTATTCCTCAATGGTCAGCTATTCGATATAGAGCGTGTTGAAGTGCTAAAAGGTCCCCAAGGCACACTCTACGGCAAGAACACCACTGGCGGCGCAATCAATTATGTATCGATAAAGCCCAGTACAGATTTTGAAGGATACATTACCGCAGGCGTTTCTCGCTGGAATACCTACAAACTGGAAGCCGCCGTTAACACACCGCTTAGCGATACGGTAAGTACTCGCCTGGCGCTTGCCCTTAACCAAGGCGATGGCTGGCAAGAAGATATTGATACCGGCAAAGAGTTTGGCGATACAGATAACATCTCTGCGCGATCTCTTACCAATATTGATATCAATGACAGCACCAGTCTTTTGCTAAACCTGCATTACACGAGAGACAAGAGCACACCCGTATCGCCTCAGAACCTGACGATCGACAATGAGTTCAGCCTACCATCAGGAACACTGGGCATTGTCAGCAATAATGCCAAAGATGTTCGCGTCGGTAATTTAGCCGTTGACCGCGATGAAAAGGGCTATGGTGCCTCTGCCAATCTCACCATCGATTTCGAAGACTTTAGTCTTATCTCGATTACTGCTGTAGATACCTACGAACGTGCAGTGACCGATAATTATGATGGCGTAGCTATCACAACGGACGACTTTGTCTTTAGCGATGAATTCGATGTTTACTCACAAGAGTTTCGCATAACCTCAAACACGGAAAATGGATTTCACTGGGTTGCAGGTCTTTCCTACTCGTACGATAAAATCGATGCAGAAACACTGGTTGATGTTGGAGACCTCGCCGCCGTCACTCTGGGTGATCCGAGCATAGAACACAGTTATACCCAATCAGCCTACACACAAACCAGCAAATCCTTCGGTGCCTTTATACATACGGAAACCGAGCTCACGGATGCTCTCAAGTTAACTGTCGGTATGCGCTACTCCTCCGACACCCGAGAGTTTGATGGCCAATCGATAGATCAAACAGGATTAACGGCACTGTTTGCAGGTTCTCCCGTGCCCATTCCCGGTACCGTAATCGCCGAGCTGGACGACAGTGAAACAGAAACAAACTTTTCCGGCAAAGTAGGCTTGGATTACTTTATTACTGAAGACTGGTTACTCTATGGCAGTGTTTCAACCAGCTATAAATCCGGCATCTTTTATGCCTCCCCAGCTGGTGACCCATCGGCATTATCCTATATTGAACCCGAAGAAATCCTTGCCTATGAACTGGGCTTTAAAGGCTCGCTACTAGGCAACACCATGCAAATTAACGGTGCCTACTATCACTATCAATACGATGACAGGCAGTCAAAAGTCACCGCTGTCAGCCCAAGCGTTCCAGGCCTCATCTTTGCGACATTGGGCAATATTGAAGAGTCCGAAATCAGCGGAGGAGAACTGGAATTCCGTTGGTTGCCTACTGAAGGCCTGGACTTGCGCGCCGGGGTTTCTTATGTAGATAGTGAAGTCATTAAATCACCCGCCACAGTAAGAGGCCTGACGCTCTCCAGTCCTATTGAAGAAGGCATTGACCTGGCTCAGGCGCCTAAATGGTCATACAACACGGTTGTGCGTTATGAGTCCGATTGGCTGGATGCCTATACCCTAGCGGCTCAGGTTCAATACAGCTGGACCGATGAGCAATCAAGCTCACTCACGGGCCTCAACGAGCAATATGGTGAAATCGATAACCTGGGGTTGCGTCTGTCTCTTGAGCCCCACGACAGTAGCTGGCAGCTGACCGCCTGGGCCTCAAATCTGGAAAATAAAAGTGCAAGCACCTATTCATTTACCAGCACCGAAGGTGGTCAGGTTGTCTATCGGCAACAACCACGAAATTATGGCGTTGAGCTGAGTTATAATTTCTAATGGTTTAGGTATCTGACTTTTCTTCCATAAAAAAGAAACGCCCACTCAAATATTTCGAGTGGGCGTTTACACACGAACACTTAACTCAATTGTTTTTACTTAGGCGGCATACGAATACCACCATCCATACGAATCACTTCCGCATTCAGATAGGGATTGGTAATACATTCCATCACGGTAAACGCCAGCTCTTCACCACTGCCCAATCGTTTAGGGAATAATACTGACTGGCCCAAGTGAGCCTTGAAGGCCTCGGCCTCTTCACCTTCACCATAAATAGGTGTATCAATCAAGCCAGGTGCTACCGTGTTGACGCGAATGCCGGAAGCACTCAAGTCGCGAGCAATCGGTAACGTCATACCCGCAACCCCAGCTTTGGATGCAGAGTAAGACGCTTGGCCAATCTGACCATCAAAGGCGGCACAGGACGCCAAATTCACAATAGCACCACGGCTACCATCGGCATCCATAGGTTCTGTTTTTGCCATAGCCGCCGCTGCGCGACTCAGTACATTAAAGGTTCCCACCAGATTGATCTTGATAATTAGATCAAACTTTTCCAGAGGCATTGGCTCATTATCGCGAGTAATTGTGCGCATAGGCATACCAATACCTGCCGAGTTTACACAGGCACGCAAAGGGCCCAATGCACAGGCAGCCGCAACAGCGGCATCGGCATCTTCTGTTTTGGTTACATCACACTTAACAAATACACCACCAATCTCTTTGGCGACTTGAGCTCCACGCTCTTCGTTAAGATCCGCAATAACGACTTTGGAGCCCGCTTCTGCCAGCTGGCGTGCGGTGGCCTCTCCAATACCGGAAGCACCACCGGTCACAATAGATGAGCTTCCTTCAAGATTTACTCTTGGCATAATGTTTATCCCTTTGAATAGTTTTAAAGACGAGGTAAGCCTAGCACAGGCTTTGCTTATTCAACACTTTCAACTCGTAGTGACTGTCAGATTCTATTATCAACATTTCATCAATGCGATATCAGATATAATCAGGCAGGTACATTATCCATATCCCGAATTACAGTACGACTGGCGCAAACGAAAAAATATGCCGCTAAACTGCCACCAAAAATAGCTGCAGTAAACATGGCATAACGCAGAGATTGTCCGCCCTCGGGCATCGCCAGCATATCACTCAGGAATCCTACTGCAGCAGGTCCCATTCCCATGCCAATAATATTGATTACGAAATAGAGCACGGCCGTTGCTTGCGCTCGGGTGGCTGTCGATACCAATCCATGACTCAGTGCAAGAATGGCGGGCAACCAGGAGGAAAATATCGCCGTGCTCACCACACTCAGAGTAAGTGCTAAATATAAATGCTCCGTCGTTAAGATAATAAACGTAAAGCCACCGCTACAAAATATGACTGTCGCAGGCAACCAAACATACCAACGGCGGTCTCTAAGTATTAACTTATCCGCCAGCAGCCCGCCACCAATTGTTCCAATGATACCGCCGAGACCTGAGGCCAAGCCCAACCATGTTCCCACTTCTC
The DNA here is from genome assembly GCF_042854845.1 of Maricurvus nonylphenolicus. GTDB lineage: Bacteria > Pseudomonadota > Gammaproteobacteria > Pseudomonadales > Cellvibrionaceae > Maricurvus > Maricurvus nonylphenolicus. The sequence goes on from NZ_AP031498.1 coordinate 4,786,095, forward strand.
CCATAGACGTTTCAAACGCTCGCAGAAAATAGGAGGGCAGCCAGTTGCCCATACCATAACTGGCAAACGACGCCATGCCACCACCAAGGGCAATATAACGAAACGAGGTGGTATGCCATAAGTCCCGAATAGTCCCCCAAAGGGACCCATGCGGCTTATCAGTCTCAACCGCTGGTTTGCCAAAACGGTAACGGGCCGGCTCTTTGACCAAAAAGCACAACAGCAATGCAAATAAAATCCCCGGTAGACCAACCGCAATAAATGCGGTGCGCCAGCCATAAACTTGACCTAACCAGCCGCCGAGTACAAAACCCACAAATACACCAAGATATACCCCGGAGGTGTAGACAGACATAGCCGTTGCACGGGACTTTTCCGGGTACATATCGGAAATCATCGAGAGTGCTGGTGGTGTACCACCTGCTTCACCGACCGCAACGCCCATCCGGGCCAGTAACATCTGTACAAAACTTTGCGCCATGCCACAGAGCGCGGTCATTAAACTCCAAATCGCCAGTGAGGCAGCAATCACATTGCGACGATTACTGCGATCGGCCAAACGTGCGATGGGAATACCACAGATAACATAGAGACAGGCGAAGGCAAAACCGGACATCATACCCAGCTGGGTATCAGAAAAGCCCATGTCTGCTTTAATGGACTCTTGCAGAATTACTAATAGCTGACGGTCGACAAAATTAAACATGTAAACCAGCGCCAACATCAACAGAACAAAGTGCCGATAAGCGGGTTTATCATAAGAAAATGAGCCGGGCTCAGCGATCGGCCCGTTATCACTGGCCAGGTTTTCAACTGTACTCATATGGCTATCTCGAATATTTACTTATTGTTATTTTCACAAATTCCATCTAACAAAAACCCCTACTGAATGTATTTCAGCAGGGGCTAAATCCAGAAGGCAAAATACGCTTTATTACACCTCAGCGTCTGTCGTCTCACTTTTAAGCTGAGTTGTATTGGCTATCGTCACGCCGTGGTAAACTGCTATAGGGACAAAGATTACCGTGGCAATTGCACAACCAAAACCTTTCACCATAGAAAAGGCTAACGGACTCAGTGGCCCTGCGCCCGCGACTAGCAGATAGATGCCCAAAGGCAGCGCAACAACAACAAGGCCCAAGCAACCAATAATACCTATCGCCGACCAAGGTCCCTGAGGCAACCAACTCAAACTGAAACGGTTGGGGATGACATCATCGACGAATTCACCCCTAACAGCACGACGGCGAAACCAGAACAAAAATATGATCGCAAGGATGGCAGGCAACATAAAACCGGTAAATAAAAAGTCAGCGATATATCCTTGCTGGCCTTCAGAGGGAATCCCAGGTAGCTCGTTCTTAATCCAGTAGGTAATCCCTGCGTTACCGACAAGGTTACCGATAGTCGCGTTTCTGGTTTGCGTTATAACTTCTTTATTTAACATTAATTCTTCTCTCTTGATGAAATCGTTATCTGACTAGATCTACTTAACTGGCCAGTAATTCATCGCCATCCTCGCGAAACTCACACCATCTCTCCAATTCGAACTTATCGACTGAAGATTTAACGTGAGGATTTTTCTCAACAATCATGCATTCCTGCTGACTGTTCGTGTATTGCGGCCACTCAGGCATACCGGCACCATTGGGATTACCGGTTTTAGCAAACTGAATCAGCGTGTTGGACCAAGCCAAACCTAACTGAACTATCTCCGGGTCGTTCTTGTCATACCACAGGCTATTTTCACCGAGATCATCACGGGCGAAATTGTTAAAGGTGAAGTCCAGCTCTGCGGCGTGACAAGCCCCCAATTTATAGCCAAACGGATTAACCTGCACAGGCTCCTCAAACCGGTATGCCCACACATTGCGACCCGCTTGAGCCGCCCATTCTGCAGCGGTAACAGCACTGCTGATAAAACCCTCGGTCCAAACTCGATCATGCAACTGCTTAAGACTATCGCCAGGGTGATCCTGCTTCAGTCGCTCAAGATAACCATCAGTGTCATGATCCAACGTCGTTAGGCTTGCAATAGGCGGTATCACCGCCTTGAATGCAATACGCGGTGCGATAAGGCTAAACAATTTTCCTTCATCGCGATTGGAGCCAATAATGATGGGAACACCCGCTTTGCCTTGCTCATGGATGGCATCTTTTAAGCTTCGGCTAATCACCGTACCATCAACATTACCACCCGCAAAAAACCCTACCTTGGCCTGTACCTTGAGAATTTCCTCAGTGGATAGAGTTGTTAACGCTGCTGGAATATCTTTTTCTTGTTCCAGGTCGAGGGCTTTTTGTAGCTCAGGGTTGTAATCGTGCGGCGGCAGGGCTACAGCCATACCACTATGCACGATGGCCTTATGAAACAAACCGTCGGCCGCCGGGGCACAAACCAGTGACGATACAGAAGCACCACCAGCAGACTGCCCAAAAATAGTCACGTTATTCGGATCACCACCATAGTCGGCAATATTGTCTCGCACCCACTCAAGGGCAAGAATCTGATCACGAATACCGTTGGATGCGGAGCCCGCATATTGGTCGCCAAATTTGGACAGATCATAAAAGCCCAACATGCCCAGACGGTAGTTAATCGCTACAACAACCGCATCGCCCTGTTCTGCTAACACATGCCCGGGATAACCATTACCGGTGCCATAAATAAAAGCGCCACCGTGAATCCAAAATAGAACGGGGCGATTAGCACCTTCGGTCGATGGGGTATAAACACTTAAAAACAAGCAGTCTTCTGACTGCACCGGCATATTGGGTTCTTGTGTACTGTTGTCCGCTTTGGGTTGAATTGGCGCATTAGGAAAGCGTGTAGCATCTAAAGTACCTTCCCAGCCACCGGCAGCGGTTGCTGGTTTAAAGCGCTTATCACCAATAGGGGCTTGGCCGTATCGAATCCCCAGAAAAGCCATTACCCGGCCTTTCTCCGTGTCTTTTTGCAAACCGATGATTTGTCCCAAGCGAGTTACGATAGGCGCCGTCTTATCCCATGATTCCAGATTACTGAATCTATCCCGATATGGCCCGAACCAGTTAAACAGGTTATGACCAAAGAAGAACCATAAGCCTGCCAACACAACCAGAATTATTACGCCTAAAGTCATCAGCATTATTATTTTTCCTTCATATTGGAAGCGGTCATGAATGACAGCAGATCAAAATATCGCACAGGCACTTAATATACAGATACTTAATATACTGCCGCAGAAAGCGATAAATCGATGGCAATTTGAGCCAGCATCTTGATAGATTAGGCCAAACCGGTCAAATCGGTTAAAGGTGGAATGCAAGAAACACCAGAGAAAATCAGCCTCCTGACGTGTATATAGCAACCGGAAGTTAACAGCGTTTTGGCTAGAATAAATTAATCTAGCGAGCGCCATTTGGAAGGCGTAACGCCCTTCCAACCGGTAAAGGCACGGGTAAAGGCAGCAGGATCGGTATAACCCATGCGGTAGGCCACCTCGGATACCGTCAACTTGTGATTGGCCAACAGGTTTTCTGCCCGCTCAGACTGCACCTCAGTAAACAGCTGATTGTAATTGGCCCCCTCTTTGGCCAACTGCCGGGTTAGGCTGCGCTCAGATAATCCCAATAGCTTGGCAATTTCGACTTTTTTCAAGGGTGGCGTACTGGCCCACAACCAACGGGTTACCTGGTCAGTCAGGGTGGCATCTTCTTCTAACAGAGCGGCTTCTTTCTCCACCAACTTAAGCGCCAGTTTGAAACTCAGCGGGTAAGAACGTTTGGGTACATGATGAAAAAATCCAGGCTCACAAATAATGCTCGCTTCAGGCGCCTCAAATTCAATCGCAAAGCGAAAGGTTCGAGCGACGAGCGACCAATCATCCGGCCGTTTAAAGGGTAAGCGAACTTTTTTCAGTAACGAGCGATCAGAAACAATATCCAACAGAGTTGCCACGGCGGAAGTAATATCTAACAGTAGCGCGTACTTGTAGGTTTCCTCGACATCTTTTGGGCTACCAAAGGTCGTAGGTAACATATCCAGCTGATAGGTAACACTGTCTTCAGTATCCGAGGACGCCACGATCATGCGGCTGCGACCCCAGTTGGTCTGCGGGTAATTGATTGTTACGTTAAGCGCATCAAGAATAGTCGGTGCACTCTGCCAAGCCATACCCAGCGCGCCAAACATATGCGCGCGGGTAAAGTGCATGGCTTGAAACAGCCTGACTTCCAAGGACACTTCAGAGCGTAAATACTTGCGCACTTCATTGAGGATTTCGTAATCCTGCTGCAGAGAAACAGGGAAACCCGGATCACCATAGGCATGGTCCGGTATGCCAACACTGTTGAGAATTTTGACAGCATCTTCTTTTTCCAACTCGGCCGTTTCAAATTGCCACAGCAAACCGCCAATGGTGCGCTGGGCTGATCCCAGATCACCGCCGGTGACTATCGTTCCCTGATTTAGGGAGCTTTCATTTATGTTATCGTGCTGCGCCATAAGAATTGTCGCCTTGCGCCATCTTGTCCTACTTTATCAAGACTCTGGCTTGATGTGCAATCGATCTTTACCCCGCCCTTCCCCTAAGATTTAACACAATCTGTACTTCACCATATCTATTTAGAGGAAGGCCATCATGAGTTCAGGTGAGCACTTCAATGTCATTTTAGTTGGCGCAGGCATATCCGGATTGGGTATCGCACACCATATTCAAGAACAATGCCCGGCAAAGGGCTTTGTTATTTTAGAAGAGAAAGACACCTTCGGTGGCACCTGGGATACCTTTAAATACCCCGGCATTCGCTCCGACAGTGATCTGTACACTTTCGGTTACCGCTTCAAGCCCTGGACCGGTGCGCCTGTTGCAGACGGCGAATATATTTTGTCGTATCTGGGTGATGTGATCGACGAAGATAAACTCGACGATAAAATTCGCTACAACCACAAGATTACTGGCGCCAACTGGTGCAGCCAAGCTAAGCGCTGGACCATAGATATTTTTCATAAAGACACTGGCGAAAATAGCCAATTGACCTGTGACTTCTTTATCTGGAGTGGCGGCTACTATGATCACAATCAAGGTTACACACCGAACTGGGCGGGTCTCTCCGATTTTAAGGGCGATGTTATTCATCCGCAATTCTGGTCTGAAGACACAGATTTAAGCGGTAAACAAGTTATCGTCATTGGCTCGGGCGCCACAGCTGCAACCGTTATTCCCAACATTGCCGATGACTGCGAGCATGTCACTATGCTGCAGCGCTCGCCTACCTATTTCTGGACAGGCGAGAATAAAAACGAACTGGCCGACCGCTTACGCTTATTAGAAGTGCCCGATAACTGCGTTCACGAAATTGTGCGCCGTGATCTGTTGCAAACACAAAAAGAAATCCAGCATGCTTCTGCTCAATATCCGGAATATATGAAGCAGGAGTTTCTAAAAGGGGTACGAGAGCACGTCGGTGACGAAATTACCAAACAACACTTCACGCCCAGCTATAAGCCTTGGCAGCAACGTGTAGCCTATGTACCTGATTGTGACCTGTTTAATGCCATCAATGATGGCAAGGTAAGCGTTGTGACGAATCATATCGAGCGCTTCACCGAAAACGGTATTCAACTGCAATCCGGTGAAATACTCGAAGCCGATGTTGTTATTACCGCCACCGGCTTCAATGCCATACCAATTGGTGGTATTCCCTATACTGTTGATGGCAAAACCCTTAACCCAGCCGATGCCTTTACTTATCGCGGCATTATGATTTCGGGCTTCCCGAACTTTGCCATGATGTTTGGTTACCTGCGCACCAGCTGGACTATGCGAGTTGATCTGGTAGCCGATTATATCTGCCGCCTGCTAAACCATATGGATCAACAACAACACAAAGTTGTTACACCTACCCTGCGTCCACAGGATGCTGACATGAACAGAAATAGCTGGATTGATGAAGACGAATTCAATCCAGGCTATTTCCAGCGCAGCGGCCACCTGTCACCCAGCAGCGGTGATTACGAGCCCTGGCGCTTCTCCCCGGATTATTACGAAGAAAAAGATCAAATGCCGTTATTTGATCTTAATGAAGACGCTTTGCAATACCAATAGACATTACAGCAGAGCGTTTAGAAGAGAGACAAGATTATGAATATCACCAACAAAACCATCATCGTTACCGGTGGTGCCTCAGGTATTGGTCGCGAACTGACCATTGAAGCGATGCGTCGCGGCGCATCCGTGGCCATCGCCGACCTCAACATTGAAGGCGTGCTCGCCACCAAGGAGCTCGCCGAAGCTGTTGCAACAGCAGGTGCGACCTGTTCCGCCCACCAACTCGATGTTAGTAACCTGGAGCAATGGCAATCTTTTCGTGATGCAGTCTTGACAGAATATGGCCATATAGACGGCATCATTAACAATGCCGGAATTACCTTTGCCGGCACGGCTGAAGCAACCGACTACCGCCAATACGAAAAAGTTATGTCCATTAACTTTATGGGCATGGTTTATGGCAGCAAAGAACTATTACCGCACTTACACCAAAGACCAGAAGCGTTTATTGCCAATGTGTCCAGTGTTTGCGGTTTGTTCGCCATGAAAAAGCAATCTGCTTACTGTGCGTCCAAATTTGCTATTCGCGGCTTTACTGAATCCCTGGCACAAGAATTAATAGGCTCGCCTATTCTGGTGTCCTCTATTCATCCAGGTCATATCGGTACCGACATTGTCATCAATGCACGCAACTCCGGAAACATGGCCGGTGACTTACCATCAGAAGCAGAGCAAGAAGCTATCGCCAAGTACTTTAAAGACTATGGTTTGTCGCCAGCCAAAGCCGCAGAAATTATTTTAGACGGACTGAAAAATAATCAACGCAAGATTCTGGTCGGCAAAGATGCCATACGTGGTGACCGTCTCAGCAGATTAATGCCTCAAACCTACGCCAACAAAATTAACAAACTGGTCCCGTAAATTCGGTAATACAGATAGCCATACATACCAAGAGAGATAAATACAATGAATGATTTATTTTCAGTTAAAGGCAAGGTTGCCGTAGTTACCGGTGGATCCCGTGGTATCGGTGCCATGATTGCGCGCGGTTTTGTTGCCAACGGCGTAAAAACCTATATCACCGCCCGTAAAGTCGAAGAGTTGCAGGCAACTGCCGAGGCGCTATCCGAGTTTGGCGAGTGCATTGCCATTGCATCTGATTTATCGACTCTGGAAGGCATCAAAGCCTTTGTTGCTGAACTTAAAGAAAAAGAATCCAAACTGCACATTCTGGTCAATAATGCAGGCGCAACCTGGGGCGAGCATATTGATGAATTCCCGGAATCAGGCTGGGACAAGGTTATGGACCTGAATGCCAAATCGCCGTTCTTCCTGATCCAGCAATGTTTACCGCTTATGCGTGAAGCTGGCACGCCTGAAGATCCTTCTCGCGTGATAAACATCTCATCGATCAATGCATATGCCAATCCAGGCATGGACAATTACTCTTACTCTGCAAGTAAAGCGGCCATTGCACACTTAACCCGTCACTTGGCAGCTGATTTGGTGGGCGACAATATCAATGTCAATGGCATTGCCCCTGGTCTATTTCCCAGCAAGATGACCGCCTTCATCATTAATGAGCACGAAGAAGCCTCCACCGCAAACATTCCCCGCGGACGTGTCGGCAACGCTTCTGATGCAGCGGGCACGGCTATTTATCTATGCGCCAAAGCGTCGGCGTGGGTTACTGGCCACACTGTCATCCTCGATGGCGGGGTCGTGGCTAACGCAGGTTAACTGTTAATACAAAAACAACGATTGATAACTAAATTTTCCAAGCACGAGGTGACATTATGCCTGCTCCATTACTGAACGATCGCGATATCGAATTCTTGCTCTATGAGCTGTTCGATGTCGAGTCAATGACTAGCCGCCCACGCTATGCCGATCACAGCCGTGAAACGTTTGACGCCTCATTGCAAACGGCCAAAACCGTAGCTGAAAAAGTTTTCCTGCCGTTCCGTCAAAAAGCCGATAACAATCAGCCAACGTTTGATGGCAAAAAAGTGCACATGATCCCTGAGATCAAACCAGCCATTGACGCCGTAATTGAAGCGGGCCTGGCCTGCTCTTCTGCGGACTATGACCGCGGTGGTATGCAACTGCCTGCGATTGTATCCAGTGCCGCCGGTGCTTACTTGAGCGCCGCCGGTGGTGTTGCGCTGGGTTATACCGGTTTGACCAACGCCAACGCCAACCTGATCGAAGCCCACGGTACCCCAGAGCAAATTGAAAAGTGGGTACTGCCCATGCGTGAAGGCCGCTTTGCCGGCACCATGGCGATGACAGAACCCTCTGCCGGTTCTGGCCTAGCTGATCTCACTACCACCGCCGTTAAAGACGACGACGGTAATTACCGTATTACCGGTAACAAAATCTTTATCTCCGGTGGTGACCACGAGCTGAACGAAAATATCGTTCACCTGGTACTGGCACGCGTAAAAGGCGCACCGAAAGGCGTGAAAGGTATTTCACTGTTTATCGTGCCCAAGTTCCTGGTCAGCGAAGACGGCTCTCTGGGCGAGCGCAACGAAGTTGCTCTGGCTGGCCTGTTCCACAAAATGGGTGGTCGTGCACAAACCTCTACCGCGCTGAACTTCGGTGAACAAGACGGCGCTATCGGTTATCTGGTCGGTGAAGAAAACAAAGGCCTGGCTTACATGTTCCATATGATGAACGAAGCCCGTGTGATGGTAGGTTCTGCCGCAGCCTTTACCGCAACTGCCGGTTATCAGTACTCACTGGACTATGCCAAAGAGCGTCCGCAAGGTCGCCTGCTGTCAGAAAAAGATCCTAACTCTCCACCGGTTAACATTATTGAGCACCCGGATGTACGCCGTATGCTGCTGACGCAAAAAGCCTACGCCGAAGGTGCCTTTGCCCTGTGTATGTACGGCAGCCAATTGACCGATGATGAACATACCGCAGAAACCGAAGAAGCGCGTAAAGCTGCGCATACCCTGCTGGACTTCTTAACGCCGATTATTAAATCCTGGCCTTCCGAGTATGGCCCGAAAGCCAACTACCTGGCGATTCAGGTGTTGGGCGGTCACGGTTATATCAATGAACACCCCGTGGAAATGTTCTACCGTGATAACCGTTTGAATCCTATTCACGAAGGCACCACTGGTGTGCAATCCCACGACCTTCTGGGCCGTAAAGTACCGATGAATAACTTCGCCGGTTACAACGCCTGTATCCGTGAAATGGAAAAAACCATTGAGATTGCCAAGCAGTCTTCAGAGCTGAGTGGTTACGCCTCTGAGCTGGCCGATGCCATCGGTACCCTGAAGAAAACCACCGATACTGTATTGGCTGCTACCCAGTCGATGAATATTGATGCGGCCTTCTCCAACTCTGTGAAATATCTGGATATGTTTGGCCATGTGGTCATCGCCTGGATGTGGTTGAAGCAAGGGATTGTGGCTGACAACGCGCTGGAAAATCAGCCTCATGAAGCCGACGTTCAGTTCTATAAAGGTAAACTACAAGCCCTGCAGTATTTCTTCCGTATTGAACTGCCGGAGATTTATCACTGGTCGAAGATTATTTCCGAGCTGGATACCACCAACTACGATATGCAAGCGGAGTGGTTCTAATTATGAAAATTGTAAAACGCGACGACGTCGCCAACAGTATCGGCGAACAACTGGAAACCACCGATTGGTTTACCGTAACCCAGGAACAAATTAATCAGTTTGCCGACTGCACCCTGGATCATCAATTTATTCACGTTGATCCAGAAAAAGCCAAAGAAACACCGTTTGGCTCCACCATTGCCCATGGCTTTTTAAGCTTGTCCATGCTGTCACATTTCGCTGAAACCTTCAGCGTGATTGTTGACGGTTGTTATATGGGCGTTAACTACGGTTTCGACAAGGTGCGTTTCATTGCACCGGTAAAAGTTGATAGCCGTATCCGCTGCCACGCCAAATTGATTGCTGCTGTCGAGAAAAACCCTGGCCAGTTTATGCTGACCACCGAGGTGGAGATCGAAATTGAAGGCGGTGATAAACCTGCGTTGAAAGCTGAGTGGATCAGCATGCAGATGGTTAAGTAACTCTACTATTCACGTAAATGCGAGAAACATTATGACTATTTCATTTGAAGGCCAGGTGGCCATCGTAACTGGCGCAGGTAACGGCCTGGGTCGCGCTCACGCACTGGAACTCGCCAAACGCGGCGCTAAAGTTGTTATTAATGACCTGGGTGGTGCACGCGACGGTAGCGGCGCTTCTTCAGAAGCCGCTCAGGAAGTGGTTCGTCTGATTGAAGAAGCTGGCGGTGAAGCTTTTGCTCACGGCGCCAACGTTGCCAAGTTCGATGAAGTGCAAGACATGGTGCAACAAACCATGGAGAAGTGGGGCCGTGTTGATATTCTGATTAACAATGCCGGTATCCTGCGCGACAAATCTTTCGCCAAAATGGACCTGGCTGACTTCCAGCTGGTGATGGACGTACACCTGATGGGTTCCGTGAACTGTACCAAAGCAGTATGGGACATCATGCGTGAGCAGAACTACGGTCGTATTGTAATGACGACCTCTTCCAGCGGTATGTACGGTAACTTCGGCCAGTCCAACTACGGTGCAGCCAAAATGGCGGTACTGGGCTTTATGAACACGCTGGTACTGGAAGGGGCGAAAAACGATATTCGCGTTAACGCCCTGTCTCCGACAGCAGGCACCCGCATGACCGAAGATCTGATTCCACCAGAAATCTACGAGCTGATGACCGCCGAATCGGTAACCGCCGGTGCATTAACTCTGTGCCACAAAGATGCACCTAACCGCTTTATCCTGTGCGCCGGTGCCGGTGGTTACGCCAGCACTCGACTGTTCGAAACCGACGGCATCTTCCTGCCAGAAGCACAACAAAGTGCCGATGAAGTGAAAGCCAACTGGGATGCGATCTGTGATCTTAGCAATCAGGCCGATCTGAAAAATGGCGGTGAGCAGACCGAGAAGTTCCTGACTAAAGCCATGACCTACATTCAGTCGCAGAAGTAATTTTCCATTTTCGCTTGTGACGCCCGGCTACTACCTTGTCTCTCTCCAGCCTGTAATCGCTGCTTGGTAGTCGGGCCTTTTTTATTCAACGCGTGAAAGCGCAATTTTGCCCTTAAGGATTTCCTATGAAAGAAGCAGTTATTGTTTCGGCGGCTCGTACCCCAATCGGTAAAGCCTACCGTGGTGCCTTCAACAACCTCGAAGCACCTTCCCTGTCATCTGTTGCCGTTAAAGCCGCTGTAGAACGTGCTGGTGTAGATCCCGCCGAAATCGACGACTGTATTTTCGGTGCATCCATCCAGCAGGGCACACAGTTTGCCAACCTGGGGCGTCAAGTGGCCCTGGCTTCCGGTCTGCCTGCCAGTGTTTCCGGTATGACTATCGATCGTCAGTGCTCTTCCGGCCTGATGACCATCGCGACTGGCGCCAAACAAATTATGGTAGACGGTGCGCCGATTCTGGTTGCCGGCGGCTGTGAATCTATCAGCCTGGTGCAGAACGAACATATGAACGTTCACCGCGTGGCTGACCCTCTAGCCCTGGCCAACTCACCTAACATCCATATGCCAATGCTGGACACCGCCGAGGTGGTTGCCAAGCGTTACAACATTTCCCGTGAAGCTCAGGACGAATACTCCCTGGTATCCCAGCAACGTACTGCGGCTGCACAGGAAGCTGGCAAGTTTGACGATGAAATCGTTCCAGTAACTGCCAACAAGCTGGTGATGAATAAAGAAACCGGCGAGACCAGCGAAGAGCAAGTCACTCTGACCAAAGACGAAGGCAACCGTCCATCGACTACGCTGGAAGGTTTGGCAGGTTTGAATGCTGTGCGCGAAGGGGGTTGCATTACCGGTGGTAACGCTTCTCAGCTGTCCGACGGCGCTGCTGCTGTTGTGATGATGGACAGCAAACTGGCCGAGCAACGTAACCTGGAGCCACTGGGTGTGTACCGCGGTATGGCTGTTGCCGGTTGTGAACCTGATGAAATGGGTATTGGCCCTGTTTTCGCCATCCCCAAACTGCTGCAGCGTACCGGCCTGAAAATTGATGATATCGGTTTGTGGGAGCTGAACGAAGCTTTTGCTTGTCAGGCAATTTACTGCCGTGACCAACTGGGTATCGATCCAGAGAAATACAACGTGAATGGTGGTGCGATTTCCATTGGCCATCCATACGGCATGAGTGGTGCCCGTATGGTGATGCACGCCCTGTTTGAAGCAAAACGTCGCGGCGAAAAATACGTGGTGATTACCATGTGCGTCGGTGGCGGTATGGGTGCTGCCGGATTGTTTGAAGTTCTGTAATTAACTCAACAATCGATTGCCGCCCTGTTGTGGGTACAGGGCGGCTTATTCACTATTGCAATAACCATTTTTAGAACAGCACCTAGTATGGCTGAGGGATATTTATCATCTCTCTTAAGAATGGTAATAAACTCTTGGCCAAAGGATTTACGGCTCGCGTTTTCGAATAGGCCAGGCATAAATTACGATTGGCAAGAGGCAATCCCACGTTCATGACATTGAACTGGTTGGATAATTCAACCAGCGCACTCGGTGTTGTTACGGTGGGGAAATAGGCATCGGTTTTTCGCAACAATGAAAAGATCAGGTTAATATCATCTGTTACATAGGTTGCCTTTAGCGGCGGCAGAGAGAGCTTTTCATTGAGAGCAGCCATATCCTGGTGCATCCAATCGGTACTGGCCGGCAAAATAGCCGGATACTTCATAACCTCAATTTCTGGAATGCCCTCTTGGTGTTCAACAGGGTGCCCTTTGCGCGTAAGGTAGGCAAATTGTAACTCGGTGATATTCTCTACCACTATATCGGGCCAGTGGCTCATATAATAAGTTGTACTAAGCACCACATCGACTTCGCCCGTTGCCAAACGAGGCACCACCTCTTGTGGCCGTCCCACCGAGGTAACGATATCAATCTCTAAATGCTCTGCAGCAAAATCTGCGATTGAAGGCGCCGCCAGGGTAAGATATACGCCTGGAGCAATCCCTATGCGCAATTTCTTGCGCGCATTTTCTGTACCCGAGCGAAAGTCTTTACTTAATGCATCCAAATCATTAATCAAAATCCGCGCTCGATTAACAAACTTCTCACCCTCTTCCGTTAACACCATACCGCGCGGCAAGCGCTGAAATATTTGTATACCAAGCTCTTCCTCCACCTCGGCAATACTGCGGGTTAACGCCGGTTGCGAGATCGACAATGCCTTGGCGGCCGCCGTGATCGAATGGGCCTGGGCTATACTTACGACGTATCTAAGTTTGCGAAAATCCAATCTTTCTGCCATAACTTGAACTCATATCTCACCCCTAAAAGGTATTAGACATTATGGCACAGCTTCTCCACCATGGATATTCATAATAATGATTTGAAACCTAACTTAACCAGGATATGACGCCTGGTCTTTTCTAAATCGGAGAAGAAGAGAGTAAGCACACATGATGAAATTAAATAAACACTTCCCTGCGACTCTGGCGCTTGCCAGTGCCGTCAGCCTGGCCACCGCAGAAATGGCCGTAGCCCAAGAAAGCACCGAGAGTGCAGATGACTTTCTGGCGATTGAAGAAATCATTGTAACCGCCCAACGTCGCTCCCAGAGTATTCAGGATGTTGCCAACTCGGTAGAAGCGATGATGGGTACTGACCTGGACGAACTCAATAAAGTTGGCCTGGAAGACTATATCAGTTCTATCGGTGGAACTGGTTTTACACGTAGCGGCAGCGGATCCGTCAAGATCGGTATGCGTGGAATCAGCCCAATTGGACAAGATGATTACGCTTTTGCCAGAACCGTATCGACGGTTGGTATGTACTTAGACGATGTTGCTGTTCAAGGTGCAGGTTCTCTGCCTGATATGAATCTTTATGACATGCAACGCGTTGAAGTACTAAAAGGCCCTCAGGGTACACTGTATGGTGATGGTGCCATGGGTGGCGCGATCAAAATGATCTTAAATAAACCCGATCTACAAGATTTTGAAGCTAAAGCAGAAGTTACTGCAATCAATACCAAAAATTCTGATATAGGGTATCGGGTTCGTGGTGCTATCAACCTCCCATTAATCGAAGACAAGCTTGCCCTCCGCGTTGTCGGTAGCTCAGAAGAGAAAAAGGGCTGGATCGATAACATTGCAACAGGTGAAGATGGCGTTAACGACACAGACAGCTGGTCTCTGCGTGCCTCCATGTTAGGACAAGTTACAGATGAATTATCTGTAGAGTTGTTGGTAATGCATGACCAACAAGAAAACGACGGTTATGCAAATGAAGTCATTGGACTTGGAGACCTTGAAACCAACTTACTGGAAGACGAGTACAATGATGTTGAAGTGGATTTATATGCTTTAACATTAAAGTACGATCTTGGCTTTGCAGAGTTAACCTCCATTACATCTCTGTTTGAAAAAGAGCGCACTCTTAACTCCCGCGTATCTTTCTCTCTGGATGAATTCTTTATTCCTGCGATGGCAGCACCAGCTTCGATTTTAAATCCCCTAGGACTTAATCTTGGTTTTGCTGGTTTACCACTTGGCTTTGCAGATAACTCTAGCCTTGCGGTGTCTGACAAGGAAGAAACTATCTCACAGGAACTGCGACTGGTATCGACCGGTGACAACACCCTTGATTGGACTGTTGGGCTTTTCTACCGTGATCGCAAACGTGATATCTGTACAACCTATGACAGCCCAGCAATAGATGATTACAACCAATATTTGGTGAATACTGGCGGCTCTCTCATTACAGGCCTATTCCCTGCTACCACATTTGACTGTGAGGTAAAACCAGAATCCGGCCTTGACTCTGTTAACCGTACAGCTAAAGAGACCTTTGAACAGAAAGCGGCATACGGTGAGATTAACTATGAAATTACAGAGGCGATCGAGCTAACGGCAGGTTTCCGTTACTTCGAGGAAGAGGTTACTTTTGAAGATACATCTGTAGCCTACGGCCCATTGGTTTTCTTTGGTTTTGCAAATCCAGCAAGTAGTAACTCAACGAAAGAAGATGATGTACTGTTTAAACTGGGTTTAAGCTGGGCGGCAACGGATGACCAACTATACTATTTCAACATAGCTGAAGGCTTCCGCTCCGGAGGCTCTAACCTAAACGCTTCCGACACGTTAGAAGCCGATCGATTCCGTACTTATGAATCCGATAGCCTAATAAACTATGAGCTTGGAGCAAAAACCTCCTGGTATGATGGCCGTTTAACACTAAATGGTGCACTATACTTCTCCGATTGGAGCGATATTCAATCAGCTATTGTTGTGCCTACAGCCATTCCTGGGGTTAGAACAACTGTATTGACACCGGGCGGTGACGCAGAAGTTAAAGGGATAGAGCTAGCGGCTACCTATCTGGCAACAGAAAATCTATCAACTGGATTTTCTTTCGCTTATCAGGAAGCAGAGTTTACTGACACTGTTGCAGATTCCAATATTGTAGACGGGTCTGAACTACCCAATGCACCAGAGTTTACTGCGTCTCTATTTGCGCAATACACTCATGAGCTGGAATTTGGTGAATTGTTCACTCGCGTTGAATACCGCTATGTGGATGAACAACGCTCTGTTGTGGAGCCAGTGCCTGGAAGCGTTCAATACCTTCCGTATAACGATGAGGAAACTGTACTTCCAAGCTACGAGACAACCAACTTGACCGTAGGCTTGCGCACTGACGCCTGGTATATCACAGCCTATGCCCACAATCTGTTTGATGAGCGTTATGAGACTTCTTACGGATACACTCAGTCATTTATTGCAGAGGGCTCTAACCCCACGTTGAGATCTGTGGGAACCCCAAGAACCATGGGTATCACAGTAGGAACCTTCTTCTAAATTTATCTCTCCCTGTTATCTCTCCAGATAACTGCTTCAAAGGCCAGCCTGTCTCAGGCTGGCCTTTTTTTATTTCGCCTTTTTATCCTCTCCCCCCATCCGGAAATGACTAATAATCCGAAGCTCATCACCTACAGCTCCCCCAAGCCTCAGTTTACAGTTGTGTAACACACCCCAAATCCCTCTTTAGGTTTTACTTCAGGGTGTGGCTCTTTCGGTAGTCAATTGAGGAGAATAATAATGCAAGACAATCAGGAATCCCCGGACGCAGAGCAAGGTGATATTTTCGGCTCCAACCGCGTCGGCTATGCCTCAGGGCCTTTTATCGAAGAAAAACATAGAGTTACCGGTCTGTACGAAGAGCTCAAAACGTTGGAGCTTGAAAAACATATCGCAGATCTTTCCATGTATGGCTATACCATCGTGCCGCCGGAAAAGATTATGCCTGCCGGCTATATTACCGAGCTGCGTGACGCCGTGCTGAAAGTCTCCGAAAAACGCTCAGGTGTCACACCGGATCAGGAAACCGGTAAGACCCACGTCGGCAGTCAGCACCCGCTGGGACAGTTTATGCGCAAAGTGCTGTTTGAAGATCCTGTCTTCGAGCCCCTCATTACCCACCCAATCATTTTAGGCCTGGTTTCTTACCTAACAGGTTACAACACTCTGCTATCACTCAGCGACGCCATGGTAAAAGGCCCCGGTGGCGCCATGCTGCCGATTCATAATGACAATGGCGATAAGACCACGGCGGTTTATCCCGACAAACCGCAATCGGCAACCGTTAACCTGTTACTGTCCGATTACGAAGAAGGCTGTGGTTCTATCGCCTTCCTGCCTGGCAGCCACAATTTTCGACGTGAACCTACACCGGCTGAATTACAAGATGCCATTCCGGAAATGGCTCCAGTCTATGCACCTGCGGGCTCTGCCATTATCTGGAACTCCAATACCTGGCATATGGCCTTACCTCGGGAAAATCCGGGTTTGCGAGTCACGCTTTTATATCTCTTCTGTCGCGGCCATTTACAAACTCAGTCCTCATTTAGAGACAGCGTCACCGACGACATATTGGCCAGAAACCCACCACGGTTCGCACAGTTGATGCACAAATACGGCGTACTTCCCTTTGGCAAGGAAGATATTGATGTGGAAAAAGCCAAAGCGGGTAGCAAGCGATATAGCCTGTTCGATTGCCATCCGCTGTGGAAAGACTTTTATCAACTGGAATAAAGCGTCGTATGCCTCAAAGATAGCCAAATTTACATAATAACAATAGACACCAAAGCATAACCCTATGCGGGAGAAAGTTATGATAAAAACTAAAAAAGACTTTTTAGCCTCATTGATTGGAGCAATAACCGTCGCCAGTGCGAATACTGTTATTGCCCAGGATACTAACAATGGCTCGGATGAATTTCTGGCCATTGAAGAAATCATCGTCACCGCCCAGCGCCGCTCGCAGAGTATTCAGGATGTCGCCAACTCCGTAGAAGCCATGACCGGGGCCGATCTGGATGCACTCAGCAAAGTCGGCCTGGAGGATTACATCAGTTCCATTGGCGGCACCGGTTTTAGCAACACCGGCAGTGGTTCGGTAAAAATTGGTATGCGTGGCATTAGCCCGGTTGGCCAAACCGACCAATATGCCTTTGCCCAAACCGTATCAACCGTTGGTATGTACTTGGATGATGTCGCGATTCAAGGTGCAGGCACCCTTCCCGATCTCAATTTATATGATATGCAGCGCATCGAGGTGCTGAAAGGTCCCCAAGGTACACTCTATGGCGATGGCGCTATGGGTGGTGCCATCAAAATGATCCTCAATAAACCCGATCTTTATAATTTTGAAGCTAAAGGTGAAGTTTCCGCGATTAATACCAAAAACGCTGATGTAGGTCACCGTATTCGAGGCGCCGTTAATATCCCATTGATTGAAGAAAAACTCGCCATGCGCATCGTCGCCAGCACCGATGAGAAAAAGGGCTGGATCGATAATATTGCCACGGGTGAAGACGGTGTTAATGATGTCGAAAGCTGGTCGTTGCGAGCGACTACCTTGGCACAATTTACCGAAGACTTTTCAGCTGAATTAATGGTTATGCACGATGAAAGGGATACCAAAGGTTTTGCCCAGGAATTGACATCTCTCGGAGATTTGGAAACCAATCTTCTGGAAGATGAATTCGATGATGTCGAAGTTGACCTTTATGCTCTGACATTAAAGTACGATCTCGGTTTTGCAGAGCTGACATCCATTACGTCACAGTTCAAGAAAGAGCGTCAGGCGCGGGTACGCACACCTTTCTCACTCGACGAACTGCTTATCCCTATCTTTTATGCCGGTACCGCACCTGCTTTTGGGTTCTCTACCAATACATCTGAAACATTGGGTTCAACTGACGAAGAAGATACCATCTCGCAGGAGATACGTTTGGTCTCCAATGGTGATAACACACTGGACTGGACGCTAGGACTGTTCTACCGCGATCGCCAACGTGATGTTTGCGCTGCCTACGACAACTCTGCGTTTGAAGACTTTAACGCCGTGCTGGGTACCGGTAGCCCCTATGACAATTTTATCGCCTTTATCCCTGGCTTTGGTTTAACGCCTGTTGGCGCAGTTGATCCTTTCCCTGAAACGACTTTCGACTGTAACGTAAAACCGCAGTCAGGCTATGACTCTTCAACCCGCATAGCGGAAGAATCCTTTGAACAGATCGCTGCCTACGGTGAAATCAACTGGGAGCTCAATGACAAGGTTGAAGTCACTCTGGGTTTACGCTATTTCGAAGAAGAGGTTACCTTTGAGGACTCCGCGCCTGGATACGGTTTATTGAGTGCACTCTCTGTACCCACTAGCGAAAACACCACCAAAGAAGATGACGTCTTATTTAAAGTTGGTATCAGCTGGGCGGCAACGGATGATCAGCTTTATTACTTTAATATTGCTGAAGGGTTCCGTTCTGGCGGCTCCAACCTAAGTGCATCCAGCACCCTGGAGCCGCAACGTTTCCGTTCCTATGATTCAGACAGCTTGATTAACTATGAATTGGGAGCAAAAACCACCTGGTACGATGGCCGCCTCACCCTGAACGGCGCACTCTATTATTCAGATTGGAGTGATATTCAAGCCCAGGTGTTTGTACCTTCCACAACCGGTAATGAAATTGGTATCTTGACACCGGGTGGCGATGCTGAAGTGATGGGTATTGAGCTGGCCGCAACTTATCTGGTTAATGAGAATTTGACCACAGGTATGTCCTTTACCTATCAGGAAGCTGAATTCACGGATCCGTTAGCCGATTCAAATATTCAGGAAAATTCAGACCTGCCAAATGCCCCCAACCTGACGACATCTATTTTTGCCCAGTACAACCACCAATTTGATGTCGGTGAATTATTCACACGACTCGAGTATCGTTATGTGGACAAACAGCGCACCCGCATAGACCCACTGGACGAAACACCTACAGCACCATCAACGGTGGCCTATAACGATGAGTCAACTATATTGCCAAGCTATCAGGTGACCAACCTGACCGTCGGCTTTAGAACCGACAGCTGGTATATCACCGCCTATGCACACAACCTGTTTGATGAACGTTATGCAACCGCCTACGGCCATTCGGAATCGTTTATGACAGCAGGTGATAACCCTACCCTTACCGCCGTTGGTTCGCCCAGAACCATGGGATTAACCGTAGGGACATCTTTCTAACTGTTACTCTTCCGGGTAACATTTTTGTTGGCCAGCCCTTATCGGGCTGGCCTTTTTTGTGTTTATTAAAATAGGTGAGCAGACAGGCAAGTATAAGGAGGAAGAGAGGAATACTTGATGCCCTATATACAGAGCATCAAGTTTTTTACCGCTTAGTTATTCAACTAATTCGGCTGCGGCTTTAGCACGCGCTTCAAGATCTGCCTGCGACAGGCCATCTACCGCCGCCAAAAAATTAATTTTAAACGAATCTTTGCGGAAAGGAATCGCACTTTGATACTGCTCAGAGTGGTAAAATTCTTTAAGCGCATCCATAGAAGGGAACTGCTCAATGGCCACAAAACCCACCCCTTCAGGCAATTCACCTTCCAGTACCTCAACCTGATTACCCACTTCCCCAATCGCAATTGGCATCAGTCCGGTTTGCATGGCAATCGGCGCAGAACGCTTTACATATTCAGGATCCATCGGGGCGCCCGTTGTTTCTCCACACACAAGTAGAAATGCGGGTTGATTATTTTTACTCATAGTTGTCTCCTATTGATCGTATTGTCCTGTTAATCGAAAAGCCCGGTAGGCTGGTTAGCCAAATTGGTATAATCCGGGCCCTCTTCGCGCCAGCCCGTAAATCTGTTCTCACCCAATAGCTGGGCAAAACGTGGTTGATCGGCATAATGCTCAAAGACTTCTGGATAGCGGTCATCACCTCGAAGTTCCTGGGTCGCGATATGGGGACGGCAAAAATAGGCGGCAAGATTGATACGTGTTCCTGGCTTTTCCCGTCGCCAACCGCCGTGCCAGGTATTGCCATGGAAAATAACGGCATCGCCTGGATTAATGTTCATCGTTACTGAACCCGCAGGCTCCTGCCATTTAAGCGAATCTATGGTTTTGGGATCCGGGTTTTGCGCCGCCATTTCCATAAAGGTTTGATGACCGTGCATCCAGCTTTCATGAGGAGTTGGCTGACGGTTTTTACGATGACTGCCCGGGGTTATTACCAGCGCCCCCTCTTCGCGACTGTATGGCGTTAAGGCATAGTTACAGTTGGCTACGGTAGCCACTTCGGTCAAACCAACAGGCGATGCATCAACATGCATGGGCAAGGGAATACCACCTGGTCCACGGAAATGGCTCCCCATCGAAGATAACAGGCAACTTTCACCCAGTAGATAGGTAATCAACGCCAAGGGTTTCGGCTCCAACAGAATTTCAGGAAATACAGGATCATCAAAAATCAGATAATTCTGATAATCCATACCGTTGTAATCTTCAGCCGTCGCCTTATTCGGATCGACAGCACGCCCGGTTTGTTTTTCTACGCGTCGTAAAATAGCAGCCTTGGCACGCTCAACCTTCTCGGCAGACAATACGCCTGGAATAACGGTATAACCGAGAGTGGTTAATTCACGTAGATTCTCATTGAGCCCCAAGGCATCAATATTTGCCAGAATTCGCTCGCGAGCCATATCATCTTTTGACAATAGGCGCTCCGGGCTTGGATGAGCCGTTTCTGCAACCGGTTCAGCTAATGCATCACTCATTTACTCTTCTCCTAAGTCGTTCTTTGACCAATCATTTTTTATTTAGCCTCTACAATGCGAGGCATTGAATCCATGGTACTTGTGGAGGCAAATTCTTGTAGGTTATGATCTACAGTAAATAAGTCACTTCCGGCCAAGCGTTCAGTGATATGTTTCAGTCTTCAACATTAAGCAATCCCTCGCGACTCGTACCCTCTGGTAGCGTTATTCATCTACTGCGCACACTGGAAGAGGCGGGCGTCGACGACTCGACAATACGTCGGGTACTGGAGCTGGACTTCACAGAACTGAATGAGAAAAATAACTGGGTGGAAGCCAAAAAGATTCAGCAGGCTTTTAGCCTGGCTTTGGAGTTACCGGTTCCTGCTGGTTTCTGGCTGACACTTGGAGACAGCTTTAGCGTACACAATTACCACCTGGAGTTGAGTAACTGGATTCTAACGGGCAAGAACTTCGCCGAACTCCTGCCCAAGCTCTATGGATTATATGGTGACACTCTTAGCGAGCCTGACACAGTGGCCACCGATGCAACATCAGCAACTCACTCTGAAGAATATGAAGTCGAAGGTAAAGCCTGGTTAAAACACGTCATCAGCCTTGATCAGTCCGATGACCGGAAATTCCAATACCGCACCGAGTTATCCGCAGCCAGCATGATGAGAGGTTACAAAAGTTTACTCGGCATCAGAGAGCTGGAAGTCAAATTCTTCTTTAGCTATCCGGAACCTGCCTATAGCAGTAAATATCACGACATTTTAGGCGACGATATAACGTTCGATGCTAATCAAACAGAAGTTCATGCCCCCAAAGACTATTTGCACCAAACGTTTATCTCTAGCGATCCGATCATGCATGAGTACTATGAAAAGCAGCTCAGCGAACGCTTTAATACAGGACATGAACAATCACAACTTATCAACAGGGTAGAAACCATCCTGTTGGATTATCACGGCAACTTTCCCTCCATCACCCAGCTCTGCGAACTTCTCGATGTCAGTGAGCGCAGCTTGCGACGCAGTTTAAAGAAGCACAACACCTCCTACCGAGAGCTGTTACTTCACACTAAAATGAAACGCGCCGAGTACTACCTGCGGCAAACCGATATCAGCATTGAAGAAATTGCCTATCGCCTGGATTACAGTGACTACGCCAACTTCCGCCGTGCCTTCCAGGCACAACACGGGGAAACCCCAAGTCGTTATCGCAAACAGTATTCGTAGGAAATGACTAAAATTCTGCATTTCATCACCTACAGCCACACCTAATCACTCAGTACAGTATTTTCACTCGCTGAAAATAATCATGAAATTTGTACCCAGGGTGAATTATGACCATACCAAAGCAAAGCCCCCTTAATTTGAGTGAAGCTGTAAAGGCCCTTAACCTGGAACCCTATGTGTTACAGCTGGAAGTCGATGGCCTGGCGATTATTCCACCGGAGAAAACCGGTGTGGATATAAAAGTCATTGATACGGCCGCCGAGCTGATGCTGGCCGATGCAGAAAATATTACCGGCAGCCCGTTTGATATAAACCACGGCCCGGAAAAAGAACTCGAATGGCCCGCACCACCGTTTGGTTTGCATTTAGGCGATCCGAAAGCCGCGGGGGAATTCGGTGAAGTGACCCAATTCCAGCTGCAATCACTGGCCAGTCGTCACCGGGTTTTTAGAGACCTTGTTATCAACCCTGTCGCCCTGGCCCTGGTGGAACACACCATGGCAACCCAACCACTACTAAGCAGCAGCAACGGCTTTGTTAAATGGCAAGGGGAATTTGGTTACGGCAACAACCTGGGCTTACACAGCGATCAGACACAGGTGCCCATGCCCTGGGGCGCTACTGCATTTAACACCAATGCCACCTGGTGCTTAACCGAGTACTCAAAAGAAGACGGTGCCCTGGCCTATGTACCCGGCTCCCACCGAGAATTTGGCAAACCGCCCGCCGATGCGCACGAGCGGGCTGTGGCCGCCGAAGCACCGAAAGGATCTCTGATCGTCTTTCATGGCGCCACCTGGCACGGAGCCTATGCCCGCACCAAACCCGGCATGCGCCTGACTCTGGCCAACTACTATCGTCACCCCTGCATTTTGCCGCAGGAGGATTTAAAAAACGGGTATAACCCAGAGCACGCCCAGGATTGCCATAATCCGGAGGTTCTGCGCCAGGTCCTCGACCTCGACAGCCCCACGCCTTATGCCACCACCGATAACAGTGAACGCACCAAATTCGGTATGGGCTGGCTGCCCCATGTCAAAGGTAAACAGCCCCACACCATCAAAGCCTTAGCGGATTAAGAAAAGCCTCATTAAGCAGTAATAGGAGCCATTTTGGCCTGGATCATCAAGCCTCTGGCGTATCCTGCCATGGTTCCTATCACTGTATTTCCATAAGCTGGCTTAATAGTTTGCGTATTTAGCCAGAGGCACATATGTCATATTCTTCACCAACGGTCAGCGCACCCACTGGAATATACCAGGGTATCGGCGACACAGAAGTAAATAAATTTCTAGGTATCCGATACGCCAAGCCGCCAACCGGTGAAGCTCGCTTCAAAGCACCACAATCTGTAGATCATTATGATGGTGCTATCGATGCCACACAGTTCGGCAACCGCAGCCTGCAAGCAAAAGGGATGGAGAGCCTGTTTGGCACCTACACGCCGCCCGGCGCAGAAAGCGAAGACTGCCTGTTTCTAAATATTTATACCCCCGCGAATAACAACGAGAACGCTAAAGCCCAGAACGTTAAGCCAGTGCTGGTCTGGATACACGGTGGCGCCTTTGTCGGCGGCTCTGGCCATGAGTTCGACGCCTCAAAAATCGTGGCAGACAACGACGTCATTGTAGTTACCGTAAACTATCGCCTCGGTATTTTTGGCTTTTTGAATCTGCAAAGGCTGGGCGCCGAATTTAAAGGCAGTGCCAACCTGGGGATTCAGGATCAAATAGCCTCCCTGCAATGGATTAATAAAAATATTGCAGCCTTTGGTGGGGATGCATCAAACGTTACCGTGTGGGGCGAAAGTGCAGGCGCCTGCTCTATTCTGGCTCTACTGGGAGCCCCTAGAGCGGAAGGTCTTTTCCAGCGCGCCATTGCTTTTAGCGGTTATGAAACCGTAAACCCACCAATAGACCAACTGGACCTGGTTAAGGCACACCTTGAAACAGATTCCGATACAGAATGTCTGGCCAAGTTAATGGCCATGTCGGCAGAAGAACTTGCCGCGGTTCAACATACACTGCCGTTATCTTACGGAGTCTCCCTCGATCAAACGGTTATCACACGCCCTGCCTCCGAAGCCATCAAAGAGGGGCATGCCAAAAACATTCCCATCATTCTTGGTAACACCCAGAGTGAAGGCCCACTGCTAACCATTGCCTTCGGTTCCGCTGCCTCTGCCATTGAAATGTTTATTAGCTTGATGGCGAGCACCATTAGCCGAGATGACGGATCCAGTTACCTGTCACACCTCAATAGCAAGGCAGCAGACAGCCACCCCAAACAACGTATGAACCAGATGTGGCAGGATCTTTTCCGCTCCAGCGCCACACGTGTGGCTGCAGCCGCATCAAGCCATGGCGCCGGCGGTTGGGTTTACAATTTTGATGTGGAAACCGATCACCCGCTGGGTATCGCCCACGCCTCCGAAATTCCCTTTACCTTTAACTGGGTATCGGAAGACAACCCTTTGTGTGTTTTCCACCAACCCACGCCGATCAATATTGAGCTGGCAAGCAAGTGGTCCAGAACGCTGATCGAGTTCGCCAAATCCGGCTCTCCCAATGGCCATGGCCTGCCAGACTGGCCACAGTACACAGCAGAAGCCTATCAATGTCTGCGACTCAGCCAACAACCAGCAGTTATAGATAACCCCGATGGCAACATGCTGTCGATCTATCAAGTGAAATAACATTTAACACGTAATTGAGTAACGATGTATGAGTGAACTGGAAACTTTCCGTCAACAGACACGTGCCTGGCTGGAGGAGAACTGCCCCAGCTCTTTGCGCAATATGACAACCACTGCTGTCGAAGACTATATGTGTTGGGGCGGCAAGAACTGGACCTTCTCGTCCCCTGACGAAAA
Organism: Maricurvus nonylphenolicus; assembly: GCF_042854845.1. GTDB lineage: Bacteria > Pseudomonadota > Gammaproteobacteria > Pseudomonadales > Cellvibrionaceae > Maricurvus > Maricurvus nonylphenolicus. The sequence goes on from NZ_AP031498.1 coordinate 4,811,357, forward strand.
GTTGTGGCTCGATCGTATGGTTGATAAAGGCTGGACGGTGCCCGGCTGGCCAACGCAATATGGCGGCGCCGGTCTGAGCCGTGAAGAAACCGAGATCCTCGAACAGGAAATGCAGTCACTGAACTGCCCTACCCCACTGACCGGTTTCGGCATCTGGATGCTTGGCCCTGCCCTGCTGCAATTTGGTAACGAAGAACTTAAACAACAACACCTGCCAGCCATTGCGCGCGGTGAAGTGCGTTGGTGCCAGGGTTATTCAGAACCTGGGGCGGGTTCTGATCTGGCCGACGTAAGAACCAAAGCCGAAGACAAAGGTGATCACTACCTGGTTAACGGCCAAAAAGTCTGGACCTCCTACGGCGATAAAGCCGACGCTATTTTTGTACTGGTGCGCTCAAACCCGGATGCCCGCAAACATCTTGGCATCAGCTTTGTACTGGCAGACATGAATCAGCCCGGTATCGAAGTACGTCCAATCACCTTGATTTCAGGTACCCGCGATTTCTGTGAAGTCTTCTTTGATGATGCCCGCGTTGAAAAGGATCAGGTTGTTGGGGAAGTGAACAAAGGCTGGGATGTTGCCAAATACTTGCTAACCCATGAACGTGAGATGCAAGCAGGCTTTGGCTCACAAGGTGACTCACAAACCCTGTCCGATTTTGCCCTGCACATCTTCGGCGACAAAGAAAACCTCGCTGCCAGCGGTATGCGCGACAAGATTGCTGAATTTGAAATCGACGCCCTGGCTTTTGACAGTACCATGAACCGTTTTTTATCCATGGCCGAAGCGGGTGAATCATTGGGTGCCAACTCTTCAATGCTGAAGTATTACGGTACCGAGCTCAACAAACGCCGCGCCGAACTGATGGTCGACATAACCGGCCTGGATGCCGCCAATTGGGATAGCACAGGGCCAGATGGTAAATCCTTACCACAGACCTATTTACGCACCAAAGGTAATTCTATTGAGGGTGGCACAACAGAAGTACAACTCAATATTATGTCCAAGTTTTTACTCGGCCTTCCCAGCGGCAAGTAAGTTCAGGTATTTAAGCGTTAGGTATTAATCATGCTATACAATGAAGATCAAAAATTAATTCTCGATGCCGCCCAAGGAATGCTTAGCAGTGTTGCACCGGTTAGCGCATTCCGAGATTTACGCAGCCAACATACCACTGCGTATTCAGACGATGTGTGGCAAGCCATTGCCGAAATGGGCTGGACAGCCATTCTGGTACCCGAGCAATATGATGGCCTGTCACTCAGCGCTATCGAAGCCGGTATTGTAGCCCAGGAAATGGGCAAACACCTCACCGTCAGTCCGTTTATCTCCTCATCAGTGTTGGCAACTGTTGCGCTACGCGAAAGTAACAACGAAGCATTAAAAAGTCGCTTGCTGCCATCGATGGCCAGCGGTGAAATCAAAGTAGCTTTTGCCTGTGACGGCGGCCCTCGTCATAACGGTAAGCTTTCTGGCATTCATTGCACCGTGGAAGGCTCGCACGTTAGCGCCAGCATCGCGAATGTGACAGATGCGCAAACAGCGAATCATGTCATCGTTTACCTGTCAGTTAACGGTGAACCCACACTGGTTTGCATTGACAGTAATGCCAATGGTATCACCAGCGAAGAGCTACCTATGATCGATGCCAGTGCAGCTTCTAAGCTAACGCTGACAAACATTGAGATAGTCGACGACGCTATTCTGGCCAAAGGTGATGAGGCCAAAGCTATTGTTGAAACGGCAGTCGCTTATGGTCGTGCCATACTCGCGGCAGAGCTTTTGGGCTCGGCAGAACAGGCTATGCACATGACCGTTGAATACCTCAAAGAGCGTAAACAGTTCGGCGTTTTGATTGGTTCATTCCAGGCCCTGCAACACCGCGCAGCTATGCTTTATTCCGAAATCGAATTAGCAAGAAGCATTGTATTAAACGCATTAAATGCATTAGCCAATGGCCAAGACAATGCTGCCGCGCTTGCTGTTGCTGCCAAATCGAAAGCGAACGATGCGGCTATTCTTGCTGGCCAGGAAGGCGTGCAATTACATGGTGGCATCGGCATGACCGATGAGCACGATATTGGCTTGTACCTAAAACGTATTCGCACCTCGTCACTGAAGCTGGGGGATAGTTATCAACTGAAATCCCTCTATGCGACCATGGCGGGTTTCTAAGTCACCTTAAGCCTTTTATTCGCCTCTACATTCGCCTCTTGGAGCGGATTTAGAGGCGAATAGTTTCTCAAAATACCCCTTTGATATGAGCCATTTTTCTAACGTTTCAACCCATAACCTGAGCGCATACCGCACCATAAAAAGGTATTAGACATTATGGCGCAGCTTCCCCAACATGGAAGCTCATAATAATAATTTGAAGATCAGAATGTCTGCCGTTTAGCGTCTGTGCCTTCTTAAACCCGGAGAAGAAAGAGAGTAACTATCCATGAAAATATATAATAAAACTCTACCTGCAAGCTTGGCACTCGCCAGTGCCGTCAGTCTGGCTACGGCAGAAATGGCGATGGCCGAAGATGTCAGTTTCCTTGAGGAAATTATTGTTACCGCAGAGAAGCGTGAAGCGTCCCTGCAAGATACCCCTATTTCCATTTCCGCTTTCAGTGAAGATATGCGTGATAATATGGGTATCACCAGTGCCGCTGATGTTGCCAACCATACGCCCGGCATGACCTACAACGGTAACCCTAACCGTATCTTTATTCGTGGTGTTGGTCGCGTTGACAATTCACTGGGTTCCGAACCGGGTGTTGCCATCTATAAAGACGGCATTTACAGTAACGAATCTACTGCTCTTTCGGATTCTACTTTTTTCTCTGATCGTGTTGAAATCTTACGTGGTCCCCAAGGAACCCTGTACGGTCGTAACGCGATTGGTGGTGCTGCCGCTGTACATTCCAAAAAACCTACCGACGATTTTGAAGGCGCTGTTCGTGTAGGTGGCTATAGTTTTGACGGTGTTAAATTAGGTGTTTCTCACTCCGGTCCAATCAACGATAAGGTTCGCTACCGCGTTGCCGCCGAAAGCGATAAAAATGACGGTTTTGTAGAAAACAAATCCGGTGCTGATCAGAACGGTAATGACTTTAAGCGCTGGGAAGTTCAGTTTGATATCGATCTGACTGAAAATCTGAATTTGTGGGTTCTGTATCAAGATGAATCTTACGATTCCAGTCAAATCGGTGCTGTAATGGCTTCCCCATACAACACAACCTCTCCAGCACCAATTGCCCCCGTAGCTTCAGTACCTGACTTATTTGCAAGCTTTGCGGCTAACGGTGAACAACTGGTGCCCAATGCTCAATTTGGCCATACCTTAGGTAACCCGACGGCTAGCGATATACATAAGGTTGACTGGAGCGAAGGTGGCCATAACAAACAAGATGGTGACCGTGCGACAGTCCACCTCACCTATAACTTCGACAATATGCAGTTGAAGTATATCTATGGCTATAACGACTACGAATGGGACTATCTTGGCGACTATGACAAAACCGGTCGTAGCGATCTGCAATACTTCTCGGTTCTGGGTCAAGATGAGCGTTACGAGCAACACGAAATCCAATTGATCTCTGACTTCGGTGGTGATGTTGAATTTATCTTTGGATTGTTCCAATGGGAGTCAGAAAATTACCAACCACTTTCTCTGACCGCACCAAACAACCCTGTGGTGCAAACCCCAATCATTATTGATTTTGATACCTGGTCAGCGACTGATGCCCCGGCCAACCCAACCGGCGCATTCTATTCACAGTACGGTGATCTGGAAACAAAATCGCAAGCTGCCTATGGTCAGATTGACTTCTACCCTACCGAAAAATGGCATTTTGCCCTCGGCCTTCGCTACTCGAAAGACGAGAAAAAGGCTGAAGAATACCAACGTGTTATTTTTGATGAGCAGGGAGCGTACGCCCCCCTGTTAGCGCTTTCATTCTTTGACTTCTCAGCAGTAACCAACGCGCCAACACCAGGTGTACACAGCGCCTGGGATCTAAGTAATGGCGGCATGACAGCTACCCATAAAGATGATTGGTCCTCAACCGACTGGTCCCTTGGAGCTGATTATTCCTTCAACGATGACACCATGGTCTACGGTAAGGTTTCCACGGGTTATAAAGCTGGTGGTTACAGATTGGGTAGCCTGCAAGAAAATCCAGCTGTTGATCCAGAAAGTGTTATGGCATGGGAAATTGGTCTGAAAACACAATTTGAGCGCGCTATTATTAACGCCTCTGCCTACTACTACGACTATGAAGACATGCAGGTTCCCGTCAATGTTATTGACAACGGCGTTAGTAATAAGAAATTTGTCAACGCCAAGGAAGCCGCGCAGTGGGGACTTGAAGTAGATGTGCAGTGGGCTGTAACAGATGCGTTAACGCTCTATTCGACCTATACCTACATGAACACTGAAATCAAGACTATGGGCTTCGACGTAGAGGATGAAACAGATCCAGCCTATGTCGCCAACGACCTGTCGGGCAATGATCTGATTAAGTCACCTCCTCATAAGTTTACCTTGATGGCCGATTATACCTGGGCACTATCGACAGGGGATCTTAAGCTGGTCACGGCCTATGTTTATACCGACAGTCAGTACTCCACTATCTTTAACGATAAAGCAACCGAGATTGATTCATCTGAACGTACCGACGTTCGCCTGACATACCTGAACAATCAACATGATCTACGTGTTAGTGCTTATGTGACCAATGTTTTTGATGAAGAGATTATCGAAAGCTTAAGTCGCAGCAGCTCCTACACCAACAATCAGTTAACGGCATCTATTCAGCCGCCAAGAATGTTCGGGGTAGAAATCAACTACGGTTTCTAAGTTAAAAACCTTGCTCTCCGAGCTATCTCATATGATAGCTCCTTCAAAGGCCAGCCTTATTCAAGGTTGGCCTTTTTTATATCAGTATCAGGTGAGGAGTTACTCAGGTACAGTTTTATATAACCGGAGACGATACAAAAGAGGAAAGCATTGAAGTAACAGCGAGGTTACGGAGAAATATGATGATGACCAGCCTGGATTCAGAACTGGCCTTTTACAACTTTCTTGGTTAATCGACAGCCTGATCAGGCGTGGTTTCTCGCTCAGCTAACACTCTTCTTTGAGCCTTGCCATTAAAATCGCGAGGGATCTCATCGATAAACTCAATAAAACGAGGACGCTTGTAACCGGCGATATGCTCTCGGCACCAGGCGACAATCTCCTCGCGACTGAGACTGGCATCGGGCGCAACTACCACACAGGCTTTAACTGCTTCCTGCCAGCGGGGATCGGGAACCCCCACCACACAGGCATCGACGATACTCGGGTGACTGACCAATACTGAATCCACCTCGGCTGGATAGACATTTTCACCACCGGTTTTAATTAACTCTTTTTTGCGACCGGCGATATAAAGGAATCCATCCTCATCCTGGTAAAACAGGTCACCGGTATGCAGCCAGCCGTCAACGATGGTGTCTGCCGTGGCTTCAGGCAAATTGTGATAACCCATGGTAATGGTTTCACCTTTAATCAGCAGCTCACCCACTTCACCGCAGGCAACCTCCTGGCCGTTGTCATCAACAATGCGCGAGGCCAAATGTGGCATGACCTTGCCACAGGATTTTATGTGCGCCAGCTGATCCTCGAGACTCATCATGGTAATCCAGCAGCCGGATTCGGTCTGCCCGTACATACAGCGCATATCCACATTAAGTCCCGCGGCCAATATTTCGAGAGCTTCTTTCGGGAAGGCACCACCGGGAACAATTAACAGTCGCAATTTAAGTTGCAGCTGCAGCTTTTCCAGCAAGGTAAAGTAAGGAAAGGCCTCTCCCATGACCGGCTGGATAGTTACGCCTTCACGCTCACTCAATCTGAGGGAGTCTTCGTAACTGTTGTCCCGTGCAGGAATAACCACCTTGGCACCGGCAATTAATCCGCACAGCAAGGTACCGAAGCCATTGACGTGAAATAGCGGGAAAGGCTCCAGCACACAATCTTTCTCGGTAATACCCAGCTGATGCATCCAGCTCAAAACATTGATGAAATATCCACCCTGACTGTGTTGGCAACCTTTTGGACGCCCGGTGGTGCCACTGGTATAGAGCATATACCAGCGATCATTGCGACTAACCTCAACATTAAGTTCATTTGCATCAGCGTTAGTATTCACATCAAATGGCGCCAGGGCACCTTGTGGATCACCTTCCTCAATAAAATAAGCTTCGGTTCCACCGGCCTCGTTAAACAGGGTTTCAAAACGCGTTGAGACAAAGTAAAACTGCGGTGACGCATCGGACATGATGTAGCTGAGCTCCGCGGGCGCCAAGCGCCAGTTAAGGGTCAGCAGTGTGGCACCCAGCTTGGCTGTCGCAATGCTCAGCTCAACCATCGCCAGGCCATCAAGCAATAGCGTTGCAATGATGGTGTCCTTATTCACTCCCTGCGCTTGAAGAGCCTGCGCCAGAACGTCTGTGCGCTTATCCAGTTCCGCATAAGTCAACCTAGCATTATCGGCAACCAGAGCTTCGCGCGTAGCGCAGCGTGCAGCCACATTGTGAAACAAGGTGGCCATAGTTTGTGAATCAGTACTGATGTTTTTCATGCGTTACCAAACCTTTGCTTTGTCTCGAACATATTGCTCCCTCTTAGAGGATAGCATCTGCCATATCTGTATCTATATGGATGATACCTAAACAGAATATTTAAAGAGTTTATAGCTAAAATGTCGATGACAATTCAAGCCGCACCCTTGATGAGTTAGGCCGCTTAAAGCAAGCTCATTTGCAGGGTAACTTTCAATCAACCATACCAGATCTCTCTTAGGTGTCTGTCGACGTCGTTGTGCAGCTCAATCTTGTCATCAAAAATCATCGTGGCGCGCTGCTCTGCGTCGAAAGGCTTCCACTCCGGAATATTGGCTGTTGGCTTACCGGTCTTGGCGAAGTTCACCCAAACATCACTGACGGTGTCGGCCAGATTACGAATCGGCTCCAGATCCCCAAGAATAAGCTCGAAAGCCTCGAGATTATTGAAGCACAGTGCAATATCAATACCGTGCATCGAACCAATACCGGCCACCGGTGAAGACCAATTAAACTGATACAGCCAGGTTTTTCCGGGTGAGGCCTCGGCGTGCATTTCTGCTGCTCTAACAGTGCCGCGACGGAACATACAATCGGTTAGTATCTGACCGCGCACATATTTGTTGGGCACTCCTGGCATCGCCTTCTTGTAGCGCTCGAACACCAACTTGTGCTCTTTTCTCGGTAGCATCAGATGCTTAAACATCGGCATGCAATACCAGGCAGCAAACGCTTCCGGCCCGGGCATGGTCAGCGGGAAGAGGCGGCCGTCTTCGGCAACTGTACCAATCATCAAATCGATATCTTTGGCGGTACCTTGCTGAATAGAATCCAGCAGATGCACCGGCATAAATTCGGTACCGCTAACGCAGCCGTAATTACTATTAATGACCAGTGAGCCGTACCTTTCTTCGGCGTCTTTTCGGGCCAGTAACTTCCTTGCCGCCGTCATGGCTTTAACAGTGTCTTTACCGGTCAAGGCTGAAATGGCAGCCCGGTCACCGGGTTTGATGCCGATCGCTTTCAGTAAATCCGGTGCAAAATGTTGATGGTCAGAAACCGGAGCGCAAAACTCCGGCGTGCCACTCTGGGCGATGGCTCTCTTGAACAATCCTTTGGATGCGGGGCTGGCGACCATAACCACAATACTTTGGCCTCCGGCTGATTCGCCAAAGATGGTCACGTTATCAGGGTCACCGCCAAACTGACGGATATTTTCCTGCACCCAGCGCAGTCCGGCCAGGGTATCTTCAAAGCCACGATTGGGCCCACAGAAATCGTCGTCGAACATGCCCGGCGCTACAAAGAATCCCTGCAGGGCAAAGCGGTAGTTAATCGAGACAACCACAACCCCCTTTTTCGCCAGGTTCTTCCCTTCATAGATTGGCAGCGAATTGGCTCCCGCCACATAGGCACCACCGTGGATATAAAACATCACCGGTAGCTTGGCGTCTGTGTCAAGACTGGGTGACCAGACATTGAGATTGAGGCAGTCATCACCTTGAGGTCCTGTAACATCGATGACTTCCAAAAACTTCTTTCCGGCGGGACCCGCTATCCACATTGGAGGAGAAGGCTGTTGTGGTACCACGTTGCCATATTGAGTGGCATCTCTGGTACCAGACCATGACTCTGGCGGCTTTGGTGGCAACCAGCGGTTTTCACCCGAGATAGGGGCGGCGTAGGGAATACCTTTAAAACTGTTTATGCCATCAACTTCGCTACCTGCCAACTTGCCGTGCGAAATGGTCACTGTGTTCATTTCTTATCCTTATTAATATCACTAAAAAGGAAGATTTTCCCCTGTTACACAACAGGGGAGTAGGTGATGAACTACACGATTTTGGTCATTTTCGGATCCGTGTTATTGAGACTACGTTCCTATTCATACGCTCCTATTCATACTCTCCTATCCAGTGTAGCAACAGTTGCCCCTTCTCTGCGGACTCAAGTGCTAATCGCTCCCCCAATTCAGCAAAACGCTCATCGATTTTTTCACGACGGATCTTCAACGTTGGCGTCAGTACACCGCTATCAATGGTCCAGGGTTCAAGCGTAATAATCACCGCGCCAATACGGGCGTGTTTTTCAATAGTGTTATTGATAGCCGTTACCGTTTCCTGGATCGAGGTTTCAACGTTTTGCTTGGGCTCATTACTGGCCGCTTGTGTAAGGACCGCTACCATGACAGTTTTGGAAAAACCACGCCCAATCAGACACTGCTGTTCTACATGCTCATTGCTGGCAAACTGCCCTTCAATCGGCGGTGGCGCAACAAATTTACCGTGAATGGTTTTGAAGTAATCTTTAACACGGCCGGTGATAAAAACAAAACCGTCTTCATCAACGCGGGCCTTATCACCTGTGTGCAGCCAACCATCTTGAAAAAGCTCCGCCGTTTTTTCTGGTTGTTTGTAATAACCTGGCGTCAAACCATCGGTACGCACCACCAGCTCACCGGCTTCGGTAATTTTGTATTCCACACCATCCAACGGTTTACCAATCGAGCCTACTCGGCGACAGCCGTCACGGCTGATAATTAAATTCATGGCTTCTGTTTGGCCAAAGCCTTCCATAATCTCCAGGCCCAGCGCTTCCCACCACTCGATTAGTGAAGCGGACAAGGGAGCCGACCCAGAAGCACTATAAAACGCTTCACCAAAACCAAACTCGGTAAGAACCTGTTTGCCGAAACCATCCTGATCTTCAGTTAACTTCCGTTCAAAGGCTTCAAACCCGCCATACTTTTCGACGATAGCCTGCTGAAATTGTTGCCAAACCCGCGGCACCGCAAAGAAAATATGGGGTTGGGTGCGCTGCAAATCTGACAATAAGGTTTCCAGAGACTGGTTAAAGCTTACCGCAGCGCCTCGAAATAGAGATTGAAATTCAATAATCTGGCGCTCGGCAATATGCGACAGCGGTAGATAGGAAAGATAACGTATCTGCTCGTTTTGCTTTTCTGAATCCGGGCTCTCGAGTTCAGCACGACGAATCGGGATAAGATTGCTGTTGTGGGTTTGAATCACCCCTTTAGGCATACCGGTAGTACCCGAGGTAAAGACCAACGAGATAGCGTCATCAGGTTGGTTATTGTAAACCGGTTTTTTACCTTGCCCTTCGGCCAGCAGGGTTTCCCACTTTAAGCATTGGCTTTCGGCCCCAATAACATCATCGGGTAATTCTGTACCTGGCAGCGTCACGATGGTGATATCGGCGGGTAATACTCTTTTGATGGCCTGCCAATTGGTCGACTCACCGACAAAAATGACCTTGGCCTCAACAAACGCTGCCAGATATTCAACCGTCTCTGCAGCCTGCGTAGTAAAAATAGGGCAAGTCACATTACCGGAACGAATAATCGCCATATCCGCTAATACCCAGTGGGCACAATTACGCGATAACAACAGCATATTAATGCCATGACCAAAGCGTTTCTCCAGCGCTGCAGCGACAGCATTGATTTCAGCTCTGCCTTCAGACCAGCTGTAATCTTTACTACCGGTTGCGGTTAAATCCCTCAGCCAGGGTTTATGACCGGCGTTTTCTGCCCAGTGATCTAAATAATCGATTAACGTGTTGTTATTCATGATTCTGCTTTTATCCCACTCTAATCCCAATTAGGTTCACGTTTTTCAAAAAACGCGGTAATACCTTCGATGGCATCAGGCGTTTGTACAATAGCTTCGATCTGGGTACGCAAGTACGGCAGTGCGGTATCGAAGTCCATGGCATCCTGTTTTACATACGCCGCCAGGCCCATACTCATGGAACCTGGTGCCAGGCTCGCCAGCTCTGTTGCCAGACTCGCCACGTGATCTTGTAAGCTTTCAGGGGCAACAGCCTCATTAATCAGGCCCCATTTTTCAGCCTGTGATGTTGTGATGGAATTACCACGCATCACAAAATCCAGTGCCGCACGCTGTGGCATGACACGGAACAAACCACCCATCACCATAAACGGCCATAAACCGCGCTTGATTTCCGGTGCGGAGAACTTAACGCCTTCAGCGGCAATGGCATGGGTCACATTGCAGAGGAACAACAAACCACCGGCGTACAGATTACCCTGTACACAGGCAATGCTCGGTTTGTTAAGGTGCCGTAAGCGCAGAGAAATCTCATCTTGCCCACCACGCACAGGGACGGTAGAGGTCGTTTCCTGAGCCTGGCCGCTCATAGCCGCCAAATCGCCACCGGCACAGAACACATCGCCCTTGGCCGCTAATACAACTACGCGAACATCGCGCTCCTGTTTGGCGTAATCCAATGCGTAAATAATTTCTGCTGCCATCACGGTATTAATGGCATTTTTACGCTCTGGGCGATTGAGGGTGATGGTCAGGATGTGGTTTTTAATTTCCAGTTTGATGGCCTCGAAGACCAATCCCTCTAGGGATAATTTTTCTTCAGTCATTTTTCTCGCACCTTGTATTTGCCATCCCCGAGAAATCGGGGATCCAGTGATTTAGCACTTGGCTGAATTTAGATGAGTAATCCATGCAGTGTATAGAATACTGGATGTAAGTTACTCACTTCGTAGCCCTGGATTCCCGCCTGCGCGGGAATGGCGATAGTTATTTGTGTTTTCTATTAATTATCCATTGTAGAGAGATGCCGGAACGTCAATCATCTTCGCCCTCAAGTACTCCCCCATGGATTTCGCCTGAGGATCTGTACGTACCGATGAAGCAACCCCCTCGCCCAAAATACCTTTGATAAAGAAGTTCAGCGAATGGATATTGGCCAGATCATAACGAACCACTTCCAGATCAGCCGCTTCAGGCATCAACTCTTTCAACCGTTCAACGGTTAAAAAATCATGTAAGAAACCATAAGCTGCTTCGCTGGTCGCCCAGACACCGATATTGGCACAGCCACCTTTATCACCGGAGCGTGTACCAAATAAACGACCCAGAGGAATACTGACGGTATCGTCTGAGACTGTGGGAGCCGCAGGTACTTGTGCAGGATCTCTTGCAGGAACAACCTGATATTTAACCGGCTCTAAATCCAGCTGACTGGTTGGCTTCACCTCAATGACCTGACCGTCGATGTGGACATACTCAGTGATATATTGGCTATCGACCAGGGTTGGCCAGTAGGCCAGAAAAGGCGCGCCGTGACCGATAGGCGTTGCCGGACCAAAGCCTGGGATATTAGCCAGGGCTATCTCGGTAAATTTAGCTGAAAATAAACGGCCAACCAAATCCTTGTTCTGAGATTTAGCAATAATTCTTAAACGAGCGAAGGCTTCTTCATTGATACGAGGATTTTCTTTATCGCTGCGAATAAGTTCAACCGAAACCTCATCAAATTGCTCCTTACCACCAAGGCCGTTAAAGAAGGCATCCGTTACCACCGTGGCTTTTTCCTCAATATCCAGCCCCGTAAGTAGAACCTCAATACCGTTACGGAAGCCACCGTGAGTATTGATGCATACCTTGTGACTTGGCGGAGGGCAGGAGCCCTTACAACCGCTGACGTAAACGCGATCCTCACCGGTTTGCTCAATGCTCAAGGTATCGAAGTGACCTATCACATCCGGGTTTTTGTAGGCAGGATCACTGATCTCATACAACAACTGTGATTTAACCGTTCCTACAGACACTAAACCACCGGTACCTGGATGTTTGGTAATGGTGAAGTTACCGTTGGCTTCAATCTCGGCAATGGGATAGCCAGGGTTATCGAAGCTGGGAACTTCCTGGAAGAAAGCGTAGTTGCCACCAGTCGCCTGTTGCCCACACTCAATCACATGGCCCGCCGCCAGTGCACCTGCCAGTGCATCGTAATCGGCACGCTGCCAGTTAAACTTCCAGGCCGCCGGCCCAATTACAACTGCGGCATCCGTAACACGCGGACAGATCACAATATCTGCGCCCTGATCCAGGGCTTCTTTGATACCCCAGGCGCCCAGATAGGCATTCGCCGTCAGCAAATGATGTTTGTTGTCGGCCAGGTTTGCACCCGTATCCATATTGACAAAGGCTTCGCCTTTGTCGTGCAGCTCTTGCATGCGCGGCGCTAAATCATCGCCGTCAATATAGGCGACCTTCACATCAAGGTTTAACTCTTTAGCTATCTCTTCAACCGCATCGGCCATGGCTGCAGGGTTCAAGCCACCGGCATTGCTGACGATTTTGATATTTTTTTCGATGCAAGGTTTCAGGACTTGTTTGATCTGTTTTAAAAACGTACCGACATAACCGGTATTACGCTGAACTTTCTGGCCATGCAAAATGGCCATGGTCAGTTCGGCCAGATAGTCACCGGTTAATACATCGATCGGCCCACCTTCCACCATTTCCAGTGCGGCGGATAATTTATCACCGTAGAAACCGCTACAGTTTGCAATCTTGATGACTTCACTCATCGCCTTCTTCCCCCTCAACCGTTACCAGCAACTGCTTGGATTTCACCTGCTGACCGGCGTTACAACTAATCACCGAAACAGTGCCACTAATACCTGCTTTGATGGCGTGCTCCATCTTCATGGCTTCCAGTACAACCAGAGTTTGACCGGCTTCAACGGTGTCACCTTCGCTAACCAGAACTTCGACAATGGCACCATCCATTGAGGCTTTGGCTTGTCCGCTGCCGGCACCACCGGCGGCGGCCGCAGGCTGTTGAGTAACGTCTTCCAGAATAAAGTGGCCAGTACCGTCATCCAGATACAGCGTCTTGCTATCGAAGGCAAAGTTCAGGGTTTCGCGTACACCGTTCTCAATAAAGACACAGGTGTTTTCCTCCAGAGAAATACAAGCCAGCGATGCGCTTTCGTCACCCACACTGATCTCAAGCTGGCTACCTGCATTAGTCAGGTTAACGACAGTGGCCTTGCCGTCGAACGCCAGCTTGTACGAATAAGTTTGTGTGCTCGCACGACCCCAGCTGAAATGTTTATCCTGGTTGGCATCGATCGAACGATGGAAATACAGCATGGCGGCTTTAGCCAGGGTGTTGGCCGATGGCTCCTTCTGATCCATGCTGACGTCAGCACTAAAGTGCTGTTCAATAAATGCCGTGGTCGCCTCACCGGCTCCAAACACGTCGTGACGCAATACGTTTTGCAGAAACAGTTTGTTGTTGTTCATACCCAGCAGTTGGGTATCCTGCACTGCAGAGGCCAAACGGCGAATCGCCTCAGCACGGTTATCACCGTAGGCAATTACTTTGGCAATCATGGGGTCGTAGAAAGGACTCACTTGCTGCCCGGTTTGAATGCCATGATCCATACGAATACCGGCACGTTCACTTGGGTAATCCCATAAACGAACCTGACCGGTTTGTGGCATAAAGTTGTTACGTGGATCTTCGGCGTACAAACGAACTTCAACCGCATGACCGGTTAACTCAACCTGCTCCTGAGTCAGCGGCAGGGTTTCACCGGCGGCGACTTTTAATTGCCAGGCCACCAGATCCAGGCCGGTAATCAACTCGGTCACCGGGTGCTCTACCTGCAATCGGGTATTCATTTCCAGGAAGTAGAAGTTTTTATCCGCATCAACCAGGAATTCAACGGTACCGGCACCGCGATAGCTACAGGCTTTGGCAGCGTTAACCGCAGCCTCACCCATACACTGGCGCAGCTCTGGGTCAACAAACGGCGACGGCGCCTCTTCAACCACTTTCTGGTGGCGACGCTGAATAGAACAATCACGCTCGCCCAGGTACACCGCATTACCATGCTCATCGGCAAATACCTGAATTTCAATATGACGCGGTTCGATAACGGCGCGCTCCAGAATCAGCTCACCGCTACCAAAGGCGGTTTCGGCTTCCGAACGCGCTGTACGGATTTGCTCGGCCAATTCGCTTTCTTCAAACACCAAACGCATACCACGGCCACCACCACCGGCAGAGGCTTTTACCATCAGCGGGAAACCAATTTCTTTGGCTTTGGCCAGTAGGGTTTCATCGGACTGATCGGCATCCTGATAACCGGGAATGCAAGGTACACCGGCTTCAATCATGGCGATCTTCGACAGACGTTTGCTGCCCATCAAATTGATGGCTTCGCTGCGCGGACCGATAAAGGTAATACCCTGGGCTTCACAGGCTTCAGAAAACGCTGCGTTTTCTGACAGGAAACCGTAACCCGGGTGGATGGCGTCAGCGCCGGTTTGTTTGGCAGCTGCCAGAATTTTATCGGCAACCAAATAAGATTCACCGACAGCCGCGGGGCCAATGCAAACCGCTTGATCTGCTTCCTGCACGTGTAAAGCGCCTGCATCGGCTTCACTGTATACCGCAACGGTACGGTAACCCTGATCACGAGCGGTACGCATCACGCGAACGGCAATTTCGCCACGGTTGGCAACTAATACTTTGGTAATTTTGCTCATAATTATTTAATTCCTAAATTTGCCGAAGACAGTTCTTATAAGAAGACGTGTCTTATAAACGTCCAATACCAAAGGTATTGCTGTTGAGCTCACGCTCATCGCCTTCGCGACAAACACTTAAGACAAACGCCACTACCGAGCGCGTATCAGCAGGGTCAATCATGTTGTCGTCCCAAACACGCGCCGTATTGGCCAGCGCATTGGATCTTGCTTCCATGGCTTCAATCGTGTCTTTTTCTAGCGTATCAACAGCAGCACGCATTTCATCGGTAATCTCACCGGCACGGGCCATTTTGGCTTCCACAACTTGACGCATAACGCTACCGGCTTGTGCAGGTCCCATCACCGATACCACACTGCGTGGCCAGGCAAATACGAAGCGAGGCCCCATACCGCGACCTGCCATGGCATAGTTACCGGCACCGTAGGAACCGCTGACCATGATGGTAATTTTTGGCACGGTGCAGTTGGTCACCGCCTGAATAAACTTGGCGCCGTGTTTGATAATGCCGGCTTGTTCCGGTTCGGTGCCCACTAAGAAACCGGTGGTATTGGTTAAGAACAACAACGGAGTACCGGACTGCTCGCACAGTTGAATAAATTGTGCAGCTTTGGCGGCGCCTTTAGCGGTAATAGGGCTGTTGTTACCAATCACACCGCAAGGCTGACCTTCGATTTCGATATGGCCGCACAGGGTTCCACTATCCAGATTGGCTTTGAACTCCAGAAAGTCGGAACCGTCAGCGATACGGGCAATCACTTCGCGCATATCAAATGGGGTTTTGGAATCTTCCGGTACAATACCGCGCAGTTCTTCGGCTGCATAAAGAGGCTCTTCATAAGCAACCACCTCTTTAATCGGCTTGTTTTTATTCCAACCCAATTTCTTGGTCACATCACGCGCAATACGAATACCGTCTGCGTCGTTCTCTGCCAGGTAATCATTGGTACCGGCGACTTCACTGTGCATCTCGGCACCACCCAGTTCTTCGTCGGTGGCAATTTCACCGGTAGCGGCTTTCAGCAGCGGAGGCCCTGCCAAATACATGGTGGACTGCTTACGCACCAAAATCAGGTAATCAGAGAGTGTCGGCTGATACGCACCACCGGCCGTGGCACTACCATGTACTACGGTAATTTGTGGAATGCCCATCGCCGATAAACGACACTGGGTGGCAAACATAATGCCCGACTCACCAAAACCGTCACCGGCCAATTTCAGGTTGCCACCACCACTCTGTGACAGGTTAACCATTGGCAGTTTGTTCTCCATGGCGATCTGCATCATGCGACCGCGTTTTTTACCGCCCATCGGGCCAATGCTGCCGCCTTTGGTCAGGTAATCATCAACACCCACAACACAGCGAACGCCACTGATATAACCAATACCGGCGATATAGCTGCCACCGGCACCGGAGCCATCGGTGTCTTCATCTTGCAGATAACCACACAGGGTCGACAGTTCTAAAAAAGGCGCGCCGGCATCCAGCAACAGGCTCAAACGTTCACGGGGCGGGATGTAACCTTTTTTGATGTAACGCTCTGCTTTGGCATGCGCCGCATCAATTACGCGACGCTCAATACCGCGAAATTCATCCACCGCTGCCGTCATCACTTTCTTGTTGTTTTTGAAAGTATCGGACTGGGTATCCAGCTGAGATTCGATAACCGCCATAATGTAATTCCTGTTGCTGTTACTGTTGCTGCAATTGCCTTAATTCACCGACTTATAACCGCTAGAAATAACGCATAAGCCATGACACGGTTGGTGCGTTCGTAAGGCTGGTTGTTAACTTATTCTAGGGAAACCAGCCCCCAAAACATTGGAGAATGCGTAAATTCCATGGAAAACGCGCAAATATCACGATAGGATACGAAGGTCAGACGGGCACAACCTGGAAGCAACAGGTAAAGAGAAGAATCAGGTAGCGAGAAAAGATTATGAGTTTTGTCTATGCAGGCTCATTAATGGCACTGGCCAAAGTCGCCGATGCATTAGAACTAGCGCTGGAGCCTGTTGCCGAGAAGGTCGGTATCGATATCGATGTGCTCAATACACCTGATACAACCATCCCCGCCGAAAAGTACCTGCACCTGCATGAAGAAATTTTGCAGCAAACGGGCAATACCGAACTGGGCTTGCTGATCGGGCGGATCAATTACCTGGAAAGCTTCCACCTTTATATGTCGCTGGCCTCAGCCAGTAACACCTTTCGCGATTGGATCAATCTGATTCCTGGCATGACACCCGCCATGGGTGATTTCATCCAATCCTCTATTAAACGAAAGGGCGAGCACTTTATCTTACAAATGGATTTTGAAGGGCTTGCTAAATCCAAACACTGCTTGCTAACGGATAGCTTTTTGACTTCCTCTGTGATGTTGATGGACGGCTTTTGTGTACTGCCTGTCAGACCGGTGCGAGTGGACTTCACCTACCCTCAACCCAGTGATACCAAAGCATTACAGGATGTATTCCGGGCACCACTGCACTTTGACCAGCCAACCAGCGGCCTTCATTACCACAAGAGTGTATTGGATCTGCCACAACTGCACGTATCCACATCTGTTTACGACAATGTGAAAGAAGAGCTCGAAGAATTCTTAAGCTTTACATCCTGGGCCAGAGATTCTTTTACGACTAACCTGTACACCGTGATTCGACGTCAACTACCCACCGGTAATTGCACGGTAAAGAGTGTGGCAACCGCATTGAACATGTCTAGCCGTACCCTGCAGCTACGTTTAAAAGAGCGCGATACGCAATTCCGATATTTCGTGCAGCAGGTCAGATCCTCTCTGGCCGTAAAATACCTGCAGGACCAGAACTTCAGCATCATTAATATCGCCTTATTGCTTGGCTATGGTGATCCCACATCTTTCTCCGCAGCATTTAAAACCTGGCACGGATGCTCCCCTCGTGAGTACCGAAATAAGTAAATTTACCGATAGTTACTCTCCTGAAGGACAGACAAACCAAGTTCCCTTTCAACTACCCCCAAAGAAATATTTTCCATCCTATTGATTTATATACTGATACAGATATGATCAGCTGAAAAGGATGAATGTAGCGACGCAGGGTTTAGGCGTCCACCACTCAGCAGCTCCCCTTCCGTATACATCTATCCATTTAACTTATGATTCTTGTTGAAAGGAAAAGACTATGGGAGCCGAATTTTTCTCTGCCTCTATTATTAACCTGGCCATTAACCTCAGCTACACCATCGTTGCTCTGCTGGTAGGCGTATATAGCCTGCTGTGGGTCGACAAAAAGCTGTTAAAAAGTGTTGATATCGAAGAGGAAATGAAAAAGGGCAATATCGCGGTTTCTATCTTTGCCTCCACCATTTTGATTTTTGTGGCGATTATTGTCGCCTTTGGCTTTAGGGGTTAGGGCTTAACCCATGTCAAAGCTCAGGGATTTCGTACTCAAGCTGTTGGTTGCCGCTATAGTGCTTATCGGCCACTACCTGGCGGACGAGAATAAACAGCCCAATAGTCCACTGTCGACATCCTTACGACAACAGGTTGTTGCGGCAGAAACCTCGCTGCAATCTGAAGGGGTGGAATTTTCTCGCCAACGGTCAGCCCTGCATATCTTACCGAAAGATGTGCGTCTGCCATCCTATCAGGTCAATGACATGCTGCGCGGCGTCGACGGCAAACATAACCCTGTGGTCTACTACTACCACGATAATTTGCAGCGCATGGTTTACAGCATGTCTGCTTCAGATATCGATGACACCCACCATCTGGTCAATAACTTTCTCGAAGGTTACAAACCTTTTGATGTCGACAACGTTGCCCTGCCGCTTTATGTGCTTGCGCAACGCAAAAGTTACCTCCTGGACGAAAAGCAATATTTCGGCAAAGCTGATGTCTGGCAATCCAGCCGCCAGGCCTATTACTATCCACGCGGCGACTGCGAAGACCATGCCATACTGCTAGCAGACTGGTTGATCGCCATGGGGGAAGATGCCCGTGTTGCCCTGGGCGATGTTGATGGCCAAGGCCACGCCTGGGTTGTGCTCTTTAAAGACGGCAAAGAATATTTACTGGAAGCCACACAAAAACGCGGACTCAGCCGTAACAAACCCTACCCACTGGCGTCACTACACCCCAATTACCACCCTGAGTTTATGTTCAACCGACAATTCTTTTGGGCCAACAGCGGTTCCAAATATACAACTCGCTACAGTGGTAACCATTGGGAACAGCGCAGCCGCGTGCAGGCTTTGTAATATGACCATAGCAAGCCAGAGGGTCATAGAATAATACATTTGTTAGACCTTCCGGCCATATTTTCCCGCTAGATCAAAACCTTATTTAATGTGGCTTTGAATACTGCCCAGTGTGCTTGGCGTTGAAACCATCATTTCCTGAGTCTATAGTAAGTAGATCAATGACACCTTAACGCATGAGGCTGCATGACTAAGTTAAGTCACCGATATATCTGCATAATGGCAGCTTCATGTTTATTGCTCATTACCTCTGTCGCCAGCGGTGAAGAACGTATCTGGAAGGTAGCATCACTGGAATGGAACCCCTACTCGGGATCACTTCTGGAAGGTCATGGCCGATCTGTAGAAAAACTGTCTGAGTTACTGGCGAGAAAAAATATACGACTGGAAATCGAGTTTTTTCCGTGGAAACGAGCCCAGTCTCTCGCCAAAACTGACGAATATATCGGTTATTACCCAGCGTGGCCCTCTGAAGTTAATCCAGGCTTTATAGCATCTCCCCCGATCGATACATCTGTTATTGCGATAATGAAGCGAAAGGATTTTCCGCTTTCTTTTACTTCGATAGATAATCTCTTCAATAACTATCGGATAGGCGTAGTTAGCACATACGTTTATCCTGGCGAAATTGATACCGCTATAGGCAGGTATTCTCACCATGTTGTACTCGCTAAAGACGAGGACATTCTCTTTCGTATGCTAATTGGAAATCGAACGGATGTTGCGATAACAGACCCTAAAGTAATGAATTATATTGCCCAAAAACAGTCAAACCTTATTGAAACCCACTCTATCCTTCAATCTGAGGATCTGGTTATCGCGCTACGGGAATCCCCTGAAACCGCTCATCGAATAAAGATTATCAAACAGCTACTAAGCAACAAGTGAAGAATATACTTTCATTTGACAGCTGAGATACGTAATAACCTCAATAGAACACTTGGCTTTCGAAATCAACGAAACCTTTGCCGTTGTTAACCTGCATGCAGAACAGCAACTGGGCATTCCAAGAGAAAGAACCAACCTTTAGGGCGGTGGTATTTCGATTGGTCATCCACCGGCGTCCGTATGGTGTTAATCGAGCGAAGCTAAACTCATGGATACAATAGCCATTGAAGCTTCTACATAAAACCGCACTTCTGTCTCAAGAATATCGGGACCTGAATTAATCATAAAGTCTGGGTGACGCTTTTCACCCAGACGTACAATGACCATATTCTCACTAGGCACCATGATTACGTATTGTCCGAAGTGCCCCATTAAAGCACTGTACTCTACTGCCTCGGTCTTGCCTCTCCACACAGAGTGGCCATAATAGGGTTCAATATTTTCGGCCAACATTCGCTTTACAAAGTCAGAAAATATTAACGTCTTCTCCTGCCAAATACCCTGCTGCATTAACAGCTGACCAAACTTGGCATAGTTACGCGCATTGGTACTAATACAACAGAACACAAGTTCATTACCATTGGCATCGGTATGCCATAAACCGCTATCGTTCATACCCATTGGCTGCCAAAACTTCTCCGATAGATAATCACTTAATAAGCGACCATTAAGCGCCCTTTTCAAGGCCAGACCTAATAGCTGAGTTGAAGCGCTGGAATAGTTAAATTTGCTGCCTGGGTTGCCATAGAATGGTTGTTGCATAGCCACGCTGTCTACATCGTAGCCATACAATAACCTCATTATCTGCGATAAGGGTGAAAGCGATACTTCTTGCCAGATCATACCACTGGTCATGGCTGATAAATTCGCTAAGGTAACTCCCTCAGCATAGCCATTAAGTTCTGGCACATAGTGGGTTACCGGGGTATCAAAACTTTCAATCAAGCCATCATCGATAGCAGCCCCAACCAGCAAGGTATTTATGGTTTTTGCAATGGAAAATGAGTTAGTCTTACTTAATCTGCCATAGGGATGAAAGTAATGCTCTGTAAGTATTTCACCATCTTTAATGACCAGATAAGCGCTAGACTTTGATTCTGTTAATACCCGACGTAATTCCGGAGACAAATTTTCCTGATTATATTGCGTATGTTTTGGCCAAGGCTGCCCGCCCCTCGCTGCAATAGGACGGGTATCAAAGCTGTGATGATCATTAATATGCGGTCCCAAATAGCCTCTTAGCGTAGATATCTGAAAACTACGTACTAAATGCTCATTTCCGCTGGCATGAATAGCCCACCAAACACTCACAATAAAGATGGGTGCAAGCGTAACGATCAGTAATAGTCTTATCAGATTTGTAGCGGAAATCAGCTTCACAGTTTAAGCACCTCAACATAAAAATTACTATTGCTTAAGCTCACGCCTTAATATTTTACCTACAGTCGATTTTGGCAAGGCTTCCAGAAACTCTACATGTTTGGGAACCTTGTAACCCGCCAATTGCTCACGACAATAATCTCGTACAGTCTGTTCATCTAATGCAGGGTCGGATCGTACAGCAAATAATTTAACGGCTTCTGAAGTTCTCTCGTCAGCAACACCTACGACAGCACACTCAACGATACCAGGATGCGCACTCGCTACATCCTCAATCTCATTGGGATAAACATTAAAACCAGAGACAATAATCATGTCTTTAATGCGATCGACAATACGAATAAACCCATCATCCTGAATAATCGCCACATCGCCGGTACGAAACCAGCCCTCCTGATCAATCACTTCTGCACTGGCCTCTGGACGATTCCAATAACCTTGCATGACCTGAGGGCCGCGAATCAGCAACTCACCCTCTTGCCCATTCGCCAGTTTTAGATTTTCAGTGTCAACGACCTTAACATCTATACCCGGTAACGCTTTGCCAACACTTCCCAACTGGTTTGCATCGACTTTGTTACAGGTAGCCGATGCAGCTGTTTCTGAAAGACCATAACCTTCTAGAATTGTCGATGCAGTACGTTGCTGCCATTCATCGGCAATGCTACTCATCAATGCTGTGCCGCCGGCAATACTGACCTGCAGGCGACTAAAATCAATGGTGTCGAATTGCGGATGGCGCATCAATGCCGCATAAAGCGTGTTGACAGCCCCCATACACATAAAGGGGTTATCTTTCATTGCCTGAATAACAGAGTCCAAATCGCTGGCGTTGGCAATCAATACCGAATGTACGCCTTGGAGACAGCCATTAACGATACTCATCACAAAACCAAAAATATGGTAGAGAGGCAGTGGCATAATAATCGCGTCCTCCAATGCTCGCGCTTCCTGCGGGGGCAATATACTTTGTGATTGCATAGCACTGGCAAAGACATTGCCTTGTGTCAGTATCGCGCCTTTGGCTGGACCGGTTGTACCACCGGTATATTGCAACAAGGCAATATCCTTCATCGTCAGATCAGGAAACAGTTCTGGCTTAGCCTCGACATTCGCCAATAATGTTTGCCAAGGTTGTACATTAATGCCATTGGATGCCACTGCGTGATCACCGGCAAATTCACCCACATGGATGATATGTGCTATATCCGCTACCCCCTTTCCAACGGTTAACACTTCCATAAAACCAGGTACTGCTGCACCCGATGTAAACGCCAACACAGCACCTGAATCTCTTAACTGATGCGCAAGTTCACGCTGGGTATACAGAGGATTGATATTGACTAACACCAAACCTGCTTTGAGCACTCCCCAGGCAATCACTGGGAAGGCTGTGCAGTTCGGCAAATGAACCGCGACTCGATCACCTTTGTTAAGTTTTAATTCGCCCAACAGGTAGGTGGCTAATCTATCGGTTAAATCGCCGAGCTCTTCATAATCCAGTACATCTCCCTGGCAACTAAAGGCGATCTGATGATGAAATTGCTGACAGGCCTGATTGAAGACATCAACCAAACTGGTATAACCCATGGGGTTCAATGAGTTAAGTTTGTTGTCAGTTTCTTTTTGAGCTTGCAGATTCATATCAGTACACCTTTTCGCAAGAACGTTAGCACTATAAAAAAAGTGGCATGCGATGCATGCCACGAAGTCACCATCAATAGAGGTGAGAGAGATGAGTTGAGTAGGATACTTCTCTAAAAACGCTTACAAACTGTAAGCGAATTGCAAGGCTACAGTACGCGGAGGCGCAAGATAGGTACTGTAAGCCGGTGCTCCGGTCAGCGCATAGGAGAAAGGTACTTCACTGGCAAAACCAATAACCTCTTCATCCGTCAGATTTTTACCCAGCAGTGCCAACGACCAGCGATCACCTTCAAGCCCCAGACGCAGGTTATAGAGGGTATAAGCGTCTTGTTCTGTCAGTTTATCGCGAGTTGCGGTATCAGCCAGATACTGATCCTGATAATTCAGATCCAGGGTTGCGCGGAAATCAACACCAGGGGTGAACTCCTGCAAATATTCAAGGCTTAATGTACCTGACAGCGATCGGTCTCTGTCACCAGAGCGGTCACAACCTTCACTGGTATCTACACCGGCCAACTTTTCAGAGGCACTGCAGGAAGCACCTGGGAATTCTGTTGCTTCAAAATCGGTAAACGCCAGTGCACCAGTTAAGGTTAATGGCTCAGCAATACGCCAGCGTCCATCCAGCTCGATGCCCTGTGTTACCGCTTCACCCACATTGGTCACCACAAAGTTACGACCATTAAATGAGCTGCTTTGCAGATCGGAATACTCGGTGTAGAAAACTGCCAGATTGGTTTCGGCACTGCCATCCATCCAGACACTCTTCATGCCAATCTCATAGGCGTTGACGTTTTCATCTTCAAACTCTTCACTGCTAGCGCGAGAGGCCTCAGCATCAAAACCGCCGGCCTTAAAGCCTTTAGAGGCAGAGAAGTACATCATGTGATCTTCGTTGAGATCGTATTCAACGATAACCGATGGGGTAAAGGCGGTTTCTGTGCGATCGGGATCAATATTGTGACGGACAAAGTCGGCAGAGCTAACCACTGATCCGTCACCGTAGATACCACTTAATGCATTGGCAATCGCATCAAATGTGCCTATGGCTACAGGATTGGCGGCATTGTCTTCAACAAACTGCCCCAAAGAATCCAGATCAACACCCGCAAATAGACTGTAAGCGATATTGGCAATAATATCGTTGGATAAACCTGCTCCCGGAACAGCGCCCGCCGCAGTTAAGAAATCGGTCAAGTCATCGTTAACGCCACCGGTTAAGGCATTGATAGTATCGGCCCGGCGCTCACCTTCTTTTTTCTCGTAGGTGTAACGACCACCCAAGGTCAGACGTAAATCATCCTGTAGCTCCCAGGTTCCTTGAGCAAAAATTGCCGCCATGTCACTCTTGGTAGAAAAGTCTGTAACAAAGGCACGTTCATTAAACGGTGTACCTAACCCAAACAAACCAGCGTCATACACGGCACTGACAATATTATTTTGCGGGGTAACCACCTTATCCAGTGAATCCAAATCTGACGTTTGTAAATAAATACCGGCAATCCAATCAAAACTACTGCTACCGTTAGAAGTCAAACGGATTTCCTGACTGAACTGGCTATACTCTTCTTCCGAATCGTTATAGAAAAGTGCAACGCCATTGCCATCGGTATCGCCGATGCGCTTATCCTCATATCCGACAAAACCAGTTACCGATGTCAGATCAAAATGCTCAAAGCTGGTATTAAGCGTTATTTGATAGTTATCAACTTCAATATCCTGACTTTCATCAATATTCGATCTACGGGTACGATTGGTTCCTATAGAATCACTACCAATATCGTAGCCAGCCGCCCCTGAAATGGCAGCCGCCGCTTGTGCATAATTAAGACCGGTGAAGGCAACCGCATCAGGGTTTGAGCCGTTATTCAAATACCCCAAAGCAAGCTCTCTGGCTTCACCACGATTATCAACACGCGTTTTTTCCGCTTTAAAAATGACTTCCGTTTTATCACTGACATCCCAAGCTAACGTCAGACGACCGGTATGACTATTACGACGCTGCTCGTCATTACCGGTAAATTTATTATCGTAGTAACCGCTGGATTCCAGACCACGCAACACCAAACGAGCACGTACCGTATCGCTCAAAGGACCAGAGACAATACCGGTTAACTCTTTGTCATCGTAACGACCGTCATAGGAACCTGAAACGCTGGCTTCGAATTCGTCGGTAGGTTTGGCTGATGTTAACGACAGAGCACCCGCCACACTGTTTTTACCAAACAGCACATTTTGCGGACCACGCAATACTTCAACACGCTCAAGATCTAGCAGGGGGGCATTAGCCAAGGTCGCGCGGCTGTAGGACAAATCATCCATATAAAGGACAACAGAGCGTTCAATACCGGGGTTAGCGCCTGAGCCAATGCCACGGATTTTCATAATCGGGCCAACGCCAGATTCAAACTTGGTAAAGTTAGGCACGTAGTTAGCCAGGTCTTCCAGGTTCTCGATACCCGCTTCGTTAAGCTTCTCGCCGCCAACGGTATTCACTGAAATGGGAACATCTTGCAGGGTCTGTGCACGTTTTTGTGCCGTAACTACAATCTCCTCAAGCGCTAAACTGTTGATCTCTTCAGCGGAGACCTGCATACCTGCCATCATGCAGCTGCTCAAGGTAATCGCTAAGGATAAAGGGTGCGCGGCAAGACCTTTCTTATTGGATATGTTCATAAGTTCGCTCTCAATATATTGCCCTTTGGAATGAAGCAATTGTTTATTATTGGTATCGTTTATAAGCTAAACCTGTCAGTACCAGACTGCCTGCTTAGCGTTTGATTAATTTATCAGCTGAAAAACAAACCACCTGTTTCCCAGGAAACATTTCCGACAACATTGACCGAAAATATTGCAGTAAATATTTATTCCGCACTGTCATCGGCAGCTAGCTGATAGGCTAGCTGCTTAAACTGACGGCTAAATGGATGCAAAAATCCGGGGAAAACCTGAGTCATACACAGGCCTCCAATATTGGCTATGGGAGAAACCCAGAGGTGCAAGCCAAAAATACCGCCCCAGTGAAATTCCCCCGCAGCCGAGGCCGGTTCACCCTGCTCGGGTTTCTGCTTAATCGCAAACCCCAAACCGAATTTGGTAGACGGCATATGCCAGGACGGGCTCTGCACGAAAACATCTGCAGGGCATTGATCCTGCTGCATCAGTTGCAATGACTCTTTACTTAACAGTGAGCCTCCGTCGTATTGCCCCCCAGACATAATCAAACGTAACAACTGGTAACAGTCATGCAGGGTAGACACCAAACCTCCACCACCAGAAAGCAATTGGGTCGGCTGTGAAAACATGCCTGCTACAGGACTATCGATGACGTCACCAACCGGCGCTGAATAGGTTGTTGGATCAGCCAAGCTATAGGCGGGCAGAAAACGTGACTGTTTTTGTTTCGGCACATAGAAACCGGTATCAACCATGCCCAGCGCATTAAGAATATTTTCTTGCAAGAAGTGGTCAAAACGTTGCCCTGACACCACCTCAATCACCCGAGCCATAACATCGGTCGCAAAGCTGTATCGCCAACCTTCACCGGGGTGAAACGCCAGCGGCAACTGCGCCAACAGCTTGCACAAATCATCCAGTGTTGAATCCGCGGGTAACAGCATGGGATTAACACCGGCCTGGTTATAGCGTTGATCGATGACGCTTTCCGGTTCGATAAATCCGTAAGACAGTCCAGACGTATGGCTGAGGAGATGGCGTAGCGTTATGCTGCTGCGCGCTGGCACCTGACCTTTCTCGCTAGTGGAATCCAAGACCTGAAGATCAGTAAACTCCGGCAAGTATTTCTGTAACGGATCGTCCAGCGCTAATAATCCCTGCTCCCGTAACATCATTGCCGCTATCGAGGTAACAATTTTGCTGACAGAGTTGGCTCTGAAGAGAGTATCGTCACCTAAGGTTAGCGTCGTACCATTGCCCTGATCTGCAACACAGTGCTTTACATCTATGGCCTCCTGGCCTTTGACAATCACCGTGCTGATAAAAGGTAAACGCTGAGCATCCACATAGGCCTGCATCGCCTCGTGTAATGCCTCAAAGTTTCTTCCTGCTTGTTTAACTTCAATCTGCATGTCGATTCCTCAGGACTGGTAAACCAGCGCATCGTCATCCAAGCTGCAGTTAGGCAAGATCTCTTTTTCTTTGTAATAATCCAGCTCGAAAGACCATGGTTCTTTATCCCCGCGTTTGGGCATCAAATGACGGCCACGCAACATATAACCAGGGTTAAAATCTTCTTCTGGAATAAAGTACATGGGCTCCATGCCCTCATCCTCAGGACGTAGTTCAGGTGTAACCACTTGTGCCCCTTTCTCATCCATATGATTGAGCAAGCGGCATACATAATCCGCAATGAGCTCGGCACGCATAGTCCAACTGGTTCGCAGATAACCAAAGACATTGGCGAAATTGGGTACACCGGAGAACATCACACCGCGATAAGCCCAGGATTGATGTGGATAGAATGGCTCACCATTGCCAAGGCGCATATCGACACCACCCAACATTTTCAGGTTGAAGCCGGTTGCCGTGATAATAATATCTGCCTCTAACACCTCTCCGGAGGTCAGTAAAATACCCTCTTCCACGAAGCTCTCGATGGTATCGGTAACCACTGACGCTTTACCTTCACGCACATAATGGAACAGATCGCCATTGGGCACGGCAGCCAAACGCTGCTGCCAAGGGCGGTACTTAGGCGTAAAGTGCTTCTCGACAATCTCTTTGGAGCCTACCTGCTTTTCAACTTCGGCAAGCAACGCCTGTTTTACGTATTCAGGGTTTTCTTTCGAGGTCTGATGAATGAGCTTAGAATCGTGGAGGATCTTTTTACGGGTAATATCGTGTACCTGCTCTTCGGGTAAATCCAGCTCCCGCAACATATCCGCCATTTCATTTTTATTTTCCAGCGGCGCGAAATAGGTAGGACTACGCTGCAGCATAGTGACATGCTCAGCATCTTCAGCCATAGCAGGAATAAGTGTTGCTGCCGTTGCCCCTGAGCCGATCACCAACACTTTCTTACCGGTATAGTCATAGTCTTCCGGCCAGGTTTGCGGGTGAACAATGTCGCCTTTAAAGCTCTCCATATTGGGAAAATCAGGCGTATAACCCTGATCATGCTCGTAATAACCGGCACACATCCACAAGAAACTGGTCGTTACGGTGTACTCACGGTTTTCTTCTGTATTTTTAAGGCTAACCGTCCAGTGCTTTTTCTCATCAGACCATTGCGCCGAGGTAATCTGGGTGTTGTAGGTAATCTTGTCATTGAGACTGTTTTCTTCAATTGCCTCTTCCATGTAGCGAAGAATCTCACCAGCCGTTGCAATAGGCACACCGTTCCAAGGTTTAAAGCTGTAACCAAAGGTATAGAGGTCACTATCAGATCTAACACCGGGGTATTTATGCGTTTCCCAGGTACCGCCCCAACGGGATTTACTCTCAACCATCAAAAAGCTTTTATTCGGGCACTTATTCTGTAAGTGATAAGCACAAGCCACTCCGGAAATTCCAGCCCCAACAATCAACACATCCAGGTGCTGAATTTGATTATTTTCAGTTTGCTTGGTATCGACCATCTTGTACCTACCTTCATAATAAACGCTACTCAATCTCATACGTTCACCAGGTATAAATTACTTACCGGGATCACGTTGTTAATTGACTCTATCAGAAGGTTTCAGGAGAGATGTGTTACAAGCGGAACACATAAAAGCGATTAATTTCCGTGTAAACTTGGTCTATAGCTAAGCAGTAACAACTGACATATACTGATTGAAGCACCACCCCCTTATAGAGTCCTGCAGAAAGGATCGGCCATGCCCAGCGAGAAAAACTCTCCACGCATCATGGATGCCATACTTAACTGCCCCTGGTTTACCGGCATTGACACCGCAGACCTGGAAGTATTGGCTGGCCATGCATCGGTTAAACGCTATAAAGCCAATGAATTTATCTATCAGCCGGGTGAGCGTAAAACCCATATTTTTTGCATTCTTGAAGGCCGCATAAGACGTTCCATATCCAGCAGTTTGGGGCAAGAGCTTTCTCTGTCAGATCAATTAGCGGGAGAGTGGATTCCTGATGCCATCGCCACTGAAAGGCCTTTGCATCTGGATATGAAAGCGATTGAGGCCACTGATATGCTTGCCATCCCTCGGGGCCAAATGATTAGCTTTGCCGACAATCACCCCTCTATTTACAAACACCTGTATTTGTTTCAGGCGGAAACCAGCCGTGGCTTACTCACCATGCTGGAGGCGATAGCCCACTTTCCATTAAGAGCCAGGCTGGCCGCCAGGATTGTGCATTTAGCCAATGACCACGGGAATTCTGTTGAAGGTGGGACCCGTATTCCGCAATGCTTGAGCCAGAACGATCTGGCGCTGCTTTCGTTTGGGTCACGCCCCAGAGTTAATCGCATACTGAAAGAATGGACCGACCGGGGTATTCTGACCGTGGATAACAAGCACTACATCGTCAATGACATAGAAGCACTTGCCCACGAGTCCGAGCAACACTACCTATAGCCAATAATCCATGGCCTTTTCTGTATCCCACGTAACAGGGATTTCATCTTCACTCCCCTTATAGTTAACCATTGCCAAAATGGGTTTTAACATTGGGAGTTAAACAATGAAAACATTTCATCGACGTGTAGCCGTCATTACGGGCGCAGGCTCTGGCATCGGTCAAGCTCTGGCCGTTCAGCTGGCACAACAGGGCTGCGCGGTTGCCCTGGCGGATAAGAACCTTGACGCGCTAAAGCTCACCCGGGAAATGGTGCAAGATCAGGATGGACGATGCAGCATACACGAACTTGATGTCTCTGATTTAACCGCAGTCAAAGCCTTTGCCGACACGGTACACAAAGAATTCGGCAGTATTAATATGCTGTTTAACAATGCCGGCGTCACACTGATGGATACGGTAGCCAACCAGAGTATCGATGATATTAACTGGTTGATGAATATTAATTTTTGGGGTGTCGTTTACTGTACCCAGGTTTTCCTACCCTATATCCTTGACGCTGAAGATGCGCACATCATTAACGTCTCCAGTATCTTTGGTATGGTCGCTGTACCCGGTAACAGCGCTTACAATGCGTCAAAATTTGCCGTAAGAGGTTATACCGAAGCCCTGCGTCATGAATATATGAAGTCACATCTGAACGTCACCTGTGTGCTACCTGGCGGCGTAAAGACAGGCATTATCAATAACGCCAAGTTTAAGACTTCAGGCTTAGCTGCCAGCAAAGCTGAAATGGAAAAGCGCTTCCAGAGCAATGTAAAAACAACCCCCGAACAAGCTGCCCAGCAAATTCTGAATGGCGTACTGAAAAACAAGGCCAGAGTTATTATTGGTAAAGACGCAAAAATTATGGATTTTGTTGCGCGACTCTTCCCCACAACCTACTACCACATACTGGGCATTGAGCGACGAGCCAACAGCCAGCAAGCACCTCAAACTAACAGCGCCATAGGATAAACCACCCTAGCAGGCAAGGGATTAAGAACAATCCCCTGCCTTTCCTTCCTCTGTTTAGACCTTTATTACGTTGCCGCCGCAGTGGTTCCCCTTAATAAACGACTCCAGGCGATCATGCCCCCAGATATCAACATCTGCACCGCGCCATAAAATAGCAAAGAGAATAAAGCCATATCCCCAACGGGATCAGCGACACCCGCAACAGCAGGGAATAAAGACGCTTTCAACATAATGCCCAGGTTGATATTGCGTACCGTCACTTCCATTTCAATCGCGGCAGCATCATAGGTCGACAATCCCATCAAACGACACACCAGCCAACTTAAGAAAACCAGTGTTACCAGCAATAAACTCAGCATCAACATATTGCCTTGGCCAAATACCTCAGCATCGAGACGACCCGACATAGAAGAGCCTACAACAATCACCAATAATCCAAACAAGGAGGCGCGAACACACCAGGTAGAGAATGTTTCAGCCCAGTCAGGAAAATAGCGTAAAAAGGCCATACCCAACGTTAGGGGTAACAGTAGCGTTAATGCGATCTCTTTCATGATCGCGATACGAGGCACAGCAAAACCATCCCGCATATACCCCGAGATTAAGGCATCCAGAATAAGCGGCACAGTGATCAAACACGCCAGTGTCGTTAATGCCGTGATAGTTATCGATAGCGCGATATTGCCCCTGGCAAAGTGGGTAAAAATATTTGATGAGGAGCCACCCGGTATAGACACAATGATTGCCACACCTACGGCAACACCACCGGCAAGGCCAAACACCTGAATAAATAGCAGGCCTATAACCGGCACCAGCAAAACCTGGATTAAACTTCCTGTAGAGACAGCTTTGGGCTCAATCAACACTTCCCGAAAGTCCTTGGGTGTTAGGGCGGCGCCCATCCCCAACATAGCCATCACCAACTGGAAGGCGGCTAACCAATATTCATACTCAATATAAAAGGTACCCATAGTCTCTCTACCTATCACAAGAAATCTTTTTATCGATTGGCCAATATAGCAATCTCTTACGGCAACGAGCTGTCACATGGGTAACAGACAAATAGAAAAGGCGACACAGATGTGTCGCCTTTACAGAAACCCAACAATCCTTGTCGGTATATATCCCCTGGATATTTATGCCATAGATTTCGGAGCAAAAATCCGGCGCACCATCGGCTCAAAAAACTCCAGCGGCAGGGTATCGTATTCCGGATCGAAGGCGGTTTGATCCCACTTTTCACAAAAAGCGGCACAGTCTTCAAACCAGGGATTATCACGGTACTGGTCACGGGTATTGGGATCCTTACCGATATGATCCCAGAAGTAAAAGCCCTGGAATTCATCGTGATGCTTGATGATCCAATAGGTTTTCTCGGATACGTAAGGCTTTAAAATCGCAGCGGCATATTCGCCGTGATTAAACAGCGCCAGGCTATCGCCAATATCATGAATCAGTGCGGCGATTACCATCTCTTCTTCGGCGCCATCACGGTAGGCGCGAGTAGCACTCTGCAAACTGTGCTCATAACGGCTGACCGGGAAAGGCTGAATACCACCCTTAAGGCCCTCCAGCTCAGCCAGAATACGGTCTGCCAGACCGGCCATATTCTTGGTTTCACCTTCAGCAATAATGCGCCAATCCTCAGCGGTGGCCTCGGTCATTTTGCGAAAGGTCGCACGGGGTTCATTCATCGCGGTCATAGGGTCTCTCCTGAATAAGCAGGCTTTATAGCCCGAATCATTAGTATTTATTGAATAATCACGGTTTCAAACTGATTATTTCCCTAAAAACCCCCTATGAATAGCGATAAGCCTTAAACTATCATTAGCAAACGTAATAACTATAAACCTATGGTCAACCGCCATGAAACGCAAAATCCCCCCCTTGGCCCTGCTGGAAAGCTTTGAAGCCACCGTGCGCCTGGGTAGCCTGACCCGCGCCGCCGAAGAACTTCACCTGACCCAAGGTGCCATCAGTCAGCATATTCGTAAGCTCGAACAGTTTCTGGAACAACCCCTGTTCCGCCGCCAGGGCCAACGACTTATCCCCAACGATGCTACTACGCGCTACTGTGAACAAATTCGTGCGATTCTGAATAATGCTGAAGAGGCGACCCATAACCTCACCAACCGCGAAAGCCTGTCGGGTAATCTGACCGTATCCGCACCGACCACCTTCACCGCCTGCTGGCTTATGCCGCGACTGCCTCACTTTTGTAGCGAATATCCGGGCATCAAACTTCATCTGCTTAACCGTGACCCGGAACAGACCCGCGACAGCGACTTGATTGATTTGATCCTCAAATACCAACCCATCAGTGGCAACCCCAACGACGCCACCGTATTCCAGGAAACCATTGTACCGGTATGCTCTGCCGCCTATCTGACTCAACAACAAAAACCTTCCAGCCCCAACGATCTTTTATCTTGGAATATTCTGCATCAAACCCACAGCCCCGGAGGTGCATCTGATACTTGGCTGCGAGCTATTGGTGTGGAAGCTCCTGATGAAATGATGGGTTTCAGATTTGATCGGCAGGTGTTTGCCATCAATGCGGCGCGAGATGGTTTGGGGGTAACCTTTGTGCCCGAGATTTTTGTGCGTGACGACTTGGCCTCGGGAACCCTGATTAAACCCATAGAGCATCCCGTTAAATCACTGGTTGAACTTGTCTTATCGCAACCCAGCTACAAACTGCCCACCAGCCGTAGCGAAACCTTTAAGGCATGGATCCTGGAACAAACTATAAAAGAACGAAAAGAATAAACCCGATCTTGGCACAAAGGTAGGAGGCAGTCGGTAAAGCTGATCGTAGCAATCAGCCCATGCTTAAGCGGCAGGAAAAAAGGGAGAGGCATGCCCTGCCCCTCCCAAACCCAAAGCTGACTACAGCTCGGTTTTGTTTTTACCCACACGACCTTTGTCGGTCTTGTCGGCAAAGTTCTTCAGCAGTTCTGCTACCGGCGGGTTACTGGCACCGGTGTACCCCATATAGGCTTCCTGGGCCAATTGATCATCAAGCTGACGACCAATCACATTAAAAATAGTTTCCTTGGCGGAACGCACAGCCCACTGATCATTGCGCAGAATACGTGAAGCCATTTCTTCTGCTGCATCCATCAGCTCTGCCTGGGGCACAACCTTCGATACCATATTGCACTGCAGTGCGCGCTGGGCATCAATCGGCTCGGCAGTGAGGTTCATTTCCAGCGCAATACCCACACCACAGGTATTTACGACACGAACAATACCGCCATCACCGTGGTGATAACCGCGGCGCGGTTCGAAGGAACCAAACTGAGCATTATCCGATGCAATACGAATATCACAGGCCATCGCAGTCTCCAGTCCACCGGCCAGCGCCCAGCCGTTAACGGCTGCAATAACAGGCTTGTACATACGGTGATAACCACGGGTTAAACCACCCAGGCCATCTTTGATTTTTTCACGGGGGAACAGTGCACTTTGGCTACGCTTTACCCAATCAGTTGCATGGGTCTTTAAATCTGCACCGGCACAAAATGCCTCGTCGCCAGCACCGGTGACAATGGCCAGATCAACGCCGTCATCGGCATCAAACTCCTGCCAGGTTTCCCACAATTTCAGGTGCATCTCTTCGTTAATGGCATTCATCGCCTCGGGACGATTAAGGGTAATGTAGGCAATTCTTCCGCGTTTTTCGTATAACACAACAGACATGGCTGTCTCCTTTTCATCATCTATTTGGTAAGTGGCATCAAGCTAAACAACTATCGTGATTTCCATCTTATGCCCCAACCATGCAGTTGCCCCTGGCCGAAAACACCCTCCAACAGGACAAAACGGCCAAATTGATTTACCCCCTCAAACAGGCTAATTTAGCGCTATAGCAAAGGGGGTTGTTTTATGAAGGCTGCCAATAACACAGCGGTTACCATTGTGGCGTTTGACGGGTCTATGGAGATGAGTATTGTGATGGCCCGGGACCTGTTCCATGCCGGCGCCGTTGCCAGGCAGCACGCAGAGGATGCAACAGCCCCCTCATACAATCCGCAGGTTGTGGTCGCCAGCCAGGACGGCAACGAGGTCAGTACCTTCAGTGGTTCCCACTACCATCCAGACTGCGCCATTACCGATATCAAACAAACCGAGCTTGTGGTGATCTCCGGTATCTGGGGCGAGATTGATACCCTGTTAGCCAACCATCAGCCCACCGTCGACTGGCTTATCAAACAGCACCAACAGGGCGCCCTGATTGCCAGTTTGCATACGGGCTGTTTTTTGTTAGCAGAGGCCGGTTTACTGGACGACAAGGTGGCAACTATTTATTGGCGCATGGTCGAGCAGTTTAAAGCGCGCTACCCCAAAGTGATTCTGCAACCTGAGAAAAATATTACCTCGGCCGGTAAACTGTTTTGCTCTGCTGGTGTCACCTCGGGTGTGGAGCTGGGTATCTATTTGATTGAAAAACTGTGGGGCGTGAGTGTAGCGGCCAAGGTATCGCGCCACTTTTTGATGGATATTCCCAAAGCGCCAGTGGAATTTCAGCTGGCATTGGACCAGCAAAAAAGCCACAACGATACGCGCATACAATCAGCGCAACAGTGGCTGGAATCTAACTTTTCATCGGATTTTCTGCTGGAAGAACTGGCCGATAAATTGGGCTTGAGTTTGCGCAGTTTCCGCCGTCGCTTTAAAGATGCGACGGGAGACACACCCATGCAATACCTGCACAGGATTCGCCTGGAAACGGCAAAACAACTGTTGGCCAATAGCACTTTGGGTATAGAACAAATCAGCTATCGTGTGGGCTATGAGGACGCCAGTTATTTTAGCCGCCTGTTTAAACAAAAGATTCAAATGACACCGGGTGAATATCGGCTCGCCAACCAGAACTGACGACCCTAAAACTGCAATCCAGCCCCTAACATCAACACGCCGCGATCATAATCATACTGCGACAAACTGGAACTGTTACTGGTGTAACTGTAATCGGCACTGACAATCCAATTGGAAGACAAGCGCCTTTCGGCCCGCAGGGAAAATTGATCTCGACTGTCTTGACGATGATCTTCAACACCATCAATAATATGATCATCCTTGTAGTCACTGATCCGATGCTCCAGCTTGCCGATAAACATCCATTCATCCAGCAGGTAGATGCCCTGCAACATCAAACCGTGGCGATTAACAGAGTAACTATAAAAATCGCTGCCACTGATTAAATCATCGCGGCTGTCATCGTCGAAGCGGTATCTCAGCTTCCAGCGTAAACCGTTATCCAGTTTGCCTAAATAGGCCAGATCCACCCGGTAATTATCGCCATCCAGGTAATCGTAATCACTGGACTGACTGGAGATATCCTGCCTGCGAAGATTTACCGACCAACCGCTTTGATGATTGAAATCCCCCTCCAACCCCAGATTTAACGACAGGGTCTGCAGATAATCTTCACCACCTAACTGTGATGTTTCCGCTCGCATACCCACCAGCCAGCGGCCAAAATCTGTAGCATTGGATTTACCAACCCCCAGTATGATCAGATCCATATCGTAATCAGATACCGACTGGTAACGGGAAAATAGCCCTGTACCTTCCAAATACCAGGAATCTTTTTTATGTGCGCCATCCTGATACCAGCGTGCGGTGACCAGGGTTTCCAGAAAGCTATCCTTGTCCTCTGTACTTTCGCTGGTACTGCTATCTATAACGTTATCATCAACACCGTAGCTGACATCAATACTGGCAATCCATTGACTGGGGCCCGCACCCACTGATACTTCATTGCCCGCCAATTGACGATACTGGCGAGAAGCCAACAGGGCCAAACTTTCATCTTCGCTTCCCTGCGACAGGTCGAAAAACATATCTCTGGCCAAATCCACATTACCCAGTTTCTTCTCGGTAATCGCCAGGTTATAGACCACCAGTGGATTGTCCGGCTGTTGCTGATTTAAGGCCATAAAGTCTTCTCTGGCCTGCGCCCAGTTACCCAACTTAACGTGGCAAACTGCCATATTGTATTGCAAGGCCCAGTCGCCAGGATTGGCGCTATACGCCTGCTGATAGAACTCTAAAGCGTCTTGATAATTACCTCGCGAAAATGACTGGTCAGCCTGTGTACGTAGCGATTCTGCAAAAACCACACAGGAGCAAGCTAAGAGCGCTGTCGATAACAGCAGGGCCAGGGGATTTATTATTCTTTTCATAACGGTTCTCCACAGCAGGAAACGCGCAACCGACAGGCTGCGCCATCCATATAATTGATAGTGACTGTTTACTCAGACTCTGCTGCTTCAGCGCGACGCTCACGAATACGCTCGCGCATTTTCTCTCGCATCTGGCCTCGCATCTCCTGGCGCTCAGCGCGTAACTCGTTTAGCTCTGTTTTCAAATCTTCATGCTCATCCAAATAAGCGATTAACTCCTCACGACGTTCGGCTCGGGCTTCTGCCAACTCCGCCAACCTTTCACTTAAGGCTTCTTCATCACCGGATTCCTTTAATGCCCGCAGCTCTTCCCGGGTTGCTTGTCGCTCTTCCTTGCGCGCTTCCAGATCTTCTTCGGTAATATCACCGTTTTCCAGCATATACTCCGCAATTAACTCACGAGCCGGATGTGGTAAACCTCTACCATGGCGCTCCTGGTTTTCAGTAATGACATCCATCGTTACATCATCAACATCGACATCTTCTGCATGCACTGCCGTTGATAGAGTTATACCTATGCCCCCCAGCAGGGAGATCGAAGCCACGAGAATTTTGTAGTTCATCATTTTGTTCCTTTCGCTTTTGCTCAGATAAAAGACGCTAACGATGATCCGATAAGAAGTTCCATCGCTGCGCTGTACTACGACAAGGGACTGCCTGCCGTATCCCTTCCAACGGGCGACATGCGAAAAGGTTACAAAGAAAATAACAACGGGGCGAAAAGTGTGATCTGTGACCACTTTTCAGGCGACATTGGTAAACGATAAAGCTAATCCACAGTTACTCTGGATTTCTTTGAAAATAAGCTGTGGATAACTACTCAGGAGGCACACACAGCCTGACTTGCGGAGGTCAGTTTAAAATTCATCCATCCGTCATACGCCTGCAACAATAATCAACAGAGTGGACAAATTGCAGTCAAAACAAGACGTTATAACTATTCTGAGAGAGACTTAAGGTAGGACTTCATATGCTTGCCAAGGGCGTGCTTAAAGTCCCTTTCAATGCTCCAATTGGCCGCTTGCTGGCACAAGGCTTGATAAATCCCCAACTCCTTTTCCGCCCGCTGAGTAACAGCAACAAAACTCTCTATATTGCCCAGATCAATATTCAACTCATAAGGGAAGTAACTGCCATGCTGTTCAGCCATGACCCGCATGGAGTAAGGGCCATTGATGGCCAGGTCGATACGATCGGCTAACAGTGCACGGAACATATAACGCACATCGTTAAAGCGAGATATATTTCCCATCTGCTCGCGCTGGGTTAATCCACGCTGAAAACTGGCGTAACGAAACAGCCCTATTCGCAGCTTACTCAACGCCTTGCGCGACAGCTCTGTTAATTCAAGCTGGTAGGTGTAATAACGAATGGGGATGCGGCTCATCGGTGTGGGGCATACCAATAAGAAATCCGGATAGTCTTCCAACGTTAACCCTGGATAGGTATGCACCATGGTCAAATCGCCATAGCCGGATCCCGCTTCGGTATAGAGTCGCTCAATAGGCATCACTTCAATACGGTATGAATATCCAAGCGGAGTCAGAATAGCATTTAGGGCATCGACTGCAGTGCCGTGATCTACTTCTCCACGCTTGTAGTAATAGGGTGGATAATCCACATGCTCCAAATAAACGAGTGGTCTAGACACTTCCGCAGGGGGAGCAGCCAATGCGATACCAGCCATAAGCAGCCAGACTAACAGCATCATTGTGGGGACTAATCGACCGCCTACCTTCATTCTACTTGCCCACCTGAAAGTAGTCTGTCGAGGAATAACGTTTGATAATACGCTCAACCTCGCCGGTCTCAACCATTTTCAATAGAGCCTGATCAAACTTTTCGGCCAATACTTCTGGATTCTGTAAACCTGAGCTCTTGCTCCACGCCAGATTGGCATAACTGCGTTTGTCCAAAGTTAAAGCGACATGTAGCTGATCTTTAATGCCCAAGTGTTTAGCCCCTGCCATAATCGTGGGCATGGCTGAAAAGGCCAGATCAATACGGCCAGCATAAAGTGATTTCAGCAACGACTCTGCAGTGCTGTAGGTTTGTGGCTGAACGGTTAGTTTTCCCAAAAGCACATTGTGAAAACGAATAGCGCCAATCTGGTAACCTTTAAGTTCTGCTTGCGAGTTAAGATTCAACGCCCGTTTTTTCAACCCGACTAATGCCAGCGTTAGAGAAAATAATTGTTGTTCACCGACTATCAGGCTTTTCTGCTCCGGGTAGACAACCCCTTCAAGGCCTGAGATACGAATAATGGGCGCAACATCCAAGTGGCCCTCAACCAATGCTGTTGCTATACGCCGAGGCGGAACCGGCACAGGTGTAATGCTCTTACCTATATACCCTCCCGCGGTAGTTATAATGTCAAAAATAATCCCCTGTGATCTACTGTCCTCGATATAATACCAAGGCTTCAATGCAAAAATGCCAAACCTGAGATCATCCCGCTGTGAATCTGCCGCCCCCCAAACCGGAAAAACTACGAATAATAAATAGACGGCCAAAAAGTATCTCACAGATTGTCAGCCTTCCACGCCGAGGGCGAGATACCATATTTGTTCTTAAATGCCGTCGAGAAAACACTGACATTTCTGTAGCACAACACATCTGCCAGCTGGGACAGGGTTAAATTGGATTTCAGTAAATGGAACTCTGCTCGCTGAAAGCGTACCTCATCAACAAGATCCTGGTAGCTGACCCCTTCTCGCTTAAGTTTTTGCTGGAAAGCGCGCTTCTGAAAGGGGAAGAAGCGTACAACCGCATCAATATTACAAATACCGGCATCCATATTCTGGGAAATAAAACGCTTCACATCGTCGACAAAAGAATCCGACAACGATTTTTCAATCTTGGAAATCTGCCGTTGCATTTCCTGATGCAACATCGGGTCATGTTCTCGCAGAGGTAAATCCAAGTCCGCCTCCTTAAACGCAACCCCATTAAAGTCAGCATTAAAGTTGACCGGAGTATTAAAGAAACGCCGGTAAAAGAAGCTGTTTTCCGGCTCATCGAAAATAAAGTTAATCGAGGAGGGATGCCAAAGATGGTGCGATAGTAGCTGACATATCTTCCAGTTGGTCGCGACACTCATTTGTGTAGCGATAATAGACGCAGCTACATCCGGGTTTTCAAACCGCGTGGTCAAACAGGCAACCCCATTATCACAGTGTAGCTCACGGGTGATGCCTTTCACGTGGATACCGAGATGTTTGATCATCTCCTGAATCGCGGCCCGGTATGACGGAGCTGAGCGCAATAACAATCCCAGTAATCCCAGGCTTTGCAGGCTATTCCTTTCGCCCAATAACAAACCAAAGTGGGCGCAACCGGTTATCTCCGCCGCCGTTTCTATCACTCGCAAGAAATCGTGATGCGCGATTTGGCAATCTGGATCGGCTAGCTGAGCAGGCCTGAATCCCGCCAGGCGCAACACCTCATCAGGGCTACTACCCAGCTCTTTAATCAGGTCCAGACACGGCGCTAGTACCGCGCTGCGTATATAGAAAGCGCTTTCAGGCACGACATACTGACCATTATTCAACCAAACATGCGTTAAATATAAATAATAGTGCGCGAAATGTAAAACACAAGCCAAACCGCATTGTTACGCTGGCCTTCAACATTTTCCCCTAGCCATTCAGTAAAAACACGATTAAGGAGGCGACGTGACAGTACGCCAGGTTGTAACCGGTCACGATGAAACCGGTCATTCCATCTTTATCTCCGACGACCAGATACAGGCCAATGAAGTCCGATTTATGCCGGGTTTTCAATCCTTTGAACTCTGGTCCACCCAGGCAAATCGTCAAGTACCGCATCAAGGTAGTTTGCCCGGGGTACCGAGTTATTTTCCATCGCGGGAAGGCAGCGTGTTCCGCATGATCAGCTTTCCACCACAAGCCGGTGAAACACCGGATATGCAAGCTAGTGAAGATCACTTGGCGGAATTGCAAACCACACTCCCCGGTTTGTTGGAACATCTGGAACTGGATGCACCGGGTATGCACACCACCGATTCCATCGATTACGGCATTGTTCTCACAGGTGAGATTTATCTGGAATTGGATAACGGTCAGGAGCGTTTATTAAAAGCCGGTGACTGCGTCGTACAAAACGGTACCCGTCACGCCTGGCACAACCGCTCCGGTGAGCCAACGCTAATGGCTTTTATTTTATTGGGCGCCCAGCGCGCTATCTGAGCATGTAACCGCTGTAACGCTAAGCAGTACCCAAAAACCATAATAACAATCTCCCAGGAGAGTATCATGAAGAGCAAGATGAAAACCCCATTGATCCCTACCAGTTTGTCGCTGGCGATCGCCATGGCAACCCCCTTGATAACTCAAGCCAGTGAGGCTGAGCTTTTGCAACTGGAAGAAGTTGTAGTGACGGCACGAAAAATTACCGAAAGCGTGCAGGACATTCCCGTCGCGGTAAATGTATTCGACAGCCAAACTGCCAAGGACCTCAATATCAACGATGTACAAGGCATGGTTGAATTTACCCCCGGCGCCACCTTTGCCAGCAGTTTCCCCGGCGAGCAGCGTTTGAGTATTCGCGGTGTATCTTCTGGCGATGGATCTGCATCCGGCGGTGCCGGTGTACTGATGATGATCGATGAAGAAGTGATCGCCCGGGATTTTATGTATTCCGCTGCGGCCTTTGATATTTCCCGTGTTGAAGTGCTTCGTGGTCCACAAGGTACGACCTACGGCCGTAATGCCGCAGGCGGTGTTGTGCATGTAATCAGTAGCCTGCCCACCGCTGAAAATGAATTCTATACCAAGGTCAACGTAGGCAATTACGATTTAATCGAAACCGAAGCGGTAATCAATGGTCCACTTACGGAGAATTTATTAGGGCGTGTAGCCTTCTATAGCCAACAACAGGAAGGCTACAACGAAGACGCCACCACAGGCAAAAGCGTAGATGACAGTGATTCCCAGGCTGTACGTGGCACCCTGCTGTTTGAAGCCAGTGATGATGTAGAAATTATTCTACGCGGTAACTGGAGTAAAGATAACAAAGACAACCCCGCACCACGCAAGCTGCGTGACAATCAAGCCGACGATGCCTTTGCACCGCTAATCCTTACCGAAGTCAGCGATGACCCCTGGGAAGTGTCCAACTCGGACAACCTGTTCTATGACCGTGAAATCTGGGGCCTGTCGGCGACTGTTAACTGGAGCACTGAGCATTTTGATCTCACCTCGATTACCACCTACCGCAGTGGTGAAGACGAGGCACGTGTTGACTTGTTTGGCAGTCCGCTGGATATCGTGGTGCAAAACTCGTTTAACGATGCTTATACCTATTCTCAAGAAGTTCGCCTAAACGGATTGCTCGAAGATGCAGGTATTCAGTGGCTAGCAGGCTTGTATTACTTACACGAAAATCATGAACGTGAAGAAACCCGTGAAATCTTTACCAATGATCCCGCCTTTACCGCGTTGGAGATGGAAGTGGTACAACGCTTTAACCAACAAAACCAGGGTGACAGCTACGGATTGTTTGGTGAGCTGTCCTACGATATTACAGACCAAACGGCAATTTCCGCCGGATTACGCTATAGCTATGATAAAAAAGACTATGACGTTGTGCATGAGATCGTTTCATTTATTCCAGGTTTAAACGTCTCTACACTGCTTGCCTCCAATTTTATGGATGATCCAACCACGCCTGTAGTTGGTGACACCGATGAAAGTTGGTCTTCCGTTACCGGTAAAATTTCATTAACTCATCAGTTTAACGAAGACAGCAATATCTACTTCACCGTTGGCAACGGCACCAAGTCTGGCGGCTTTAACCCCGAGCCAGCCAATCTCGAAGCTCTGACCACACCATACGATGAAGAGAAGGTCTTAAGCATGGAACTGGGCTTTAAATCCGAATTGCTCGACCGGCGTCTGCGCTTAAATGCAGCCATTTTTGATTCCAGCTATGAAGATATTCAAACCGTTGGTTTTCTGTCGTCAGGCACCAGCATTGTTGAGAATGCCGGTGAAGCCACTATCCGCGGTTTCGAAGCAGACTTTATGTGGCTGTTAACGGAAAACTTTACCCTGGTCGGAAGCTATGCCAACTATGATGCCGAGTATGACAAACGTATGGACGATGAACTCGGCGATCTCAGTGGGGAAAAACTGGAAGAGGTTCCCGATTGGAGTGGCCATATCGGTGCCATCTATGAACATCACCTGGCCAATGATGATCGCCTGCGCTTGCGCGTGGATTACCGCTCACGCAGTGATGTGATCGGTTTGCGAGATGCTGACGTTGGCGACCTGGATCGTCCAGGCAAGGATATCTTCAACGCCTCTTTGGGTTGGTTATCGGCGGATGAAACCTGGGAAGTAATTGCCTGGGGTGAGAACCTCGGTAACCAGGCAGAAATTTTGGTCAGCGGCCCATCCGGCGTTGGTAATGTATCCCGTGTAACCTATGGCGCACCACTTACCTTTGGTGTATCGGTAGCCTACCATCTTAAATAAATCCTAGCTGCATTCTCTCAGTGGCAACTCTCACCATTAATTCAGGAATTGCCACATTCCGCTTGGGCTCGAAAGAGCCCCTTTTTTAGACTTCTGTTTATTTCAAGGTGCAATATATGTTTAGGCAAGTTATTGGTTATCGGGATTTCCACGCAGAAGACCACTTTAATTTTCAATTTAATCGCTGGTTACCGTTCCTGCCAGAGGAAGAACTACACGAGATAGCACAACAGATCACTGATTTCGAAAGCTGGAAACACGTCTTTAGCCGCTATGCCCAGCAAGCTGAAAGCGAACAGCGTTTTAGTCATGCTACCTATTATTATCGCGCCGCAGAATTCTTTATGGCTGATAGTGATCCGGATAAAAAGATCGCCTACCGCAAAATGACATCGCTATTTGATAAGGCCTGCCAGCATATTCCTTATCGACGGGAACAGATTCCTTACCTTAATGGCTATTTACCCGCCCTCACTGTCGCCGCTAAAGGTGAGCAGAAAGATATTCTCATTGTGCACGGTGGCTTCGATTCCTTCGCTGAAGAATTACTGCCTCAATTGATTGAAGCAACAGAATGGGGATTTAAAGTTATTTTCTTTGAAGGGCCTGGCCAGGGCTTCCCGCTACAAGAATTTAATATGCCTATGCCCAACAACTGGGAGCTGCCTGTAGCTGCTGTGCTTGATCATTTTAATATTAAAGCCTGCACGTTACTGGGCATTTCGTTGGGTGGTTATTTGGCTACCCGTGCCGCAGCCTTTGAGCCACGTATCAAACGGGTCATTGCCGATGATGTGATGGAAGACTTCTACGACTGTTTGGCCAACCGCATAGGCGCCCCCAAAATGCGGATCATAAATACCCTGCTTAAGCTCAATATGAAATCAACGCTCAATAGCTTGATGGCAAAAGCTGCCAAACAGGATGTCATCTCCGCCTGGGCTATGAATCACGGCCTCAAAGTCAGTGGCAGTAAAACCTACTTTGATTATCTGAAATGGGCGCAACAGATGAACACCCGCAGTATTTCCCATCGGGTTACCCAGGATTATTTGTTATTGGCTGGCCGGGAAGATCA
This sequence comes from Maricurvus nonylphenolicus, assembly GCF_042854845.1. Taxonomy (GTDB): domain Bacteria; phylum Pseudomonadota; class Gammaproteobacteria; order Pseudomonadales; family Cellvibrionaceae; genus Maricurvus; species Maricurvus nonylphenolicus. The sequence goes on from NZ_AP031498.1 coordinate 4,855,734, forward strand.
TATGGTCCCCCTTGATCAGTTTTACCGGCAGGCCAAAAGCCTGGTTAATGTAAACAGCTTTACTGGTCGTGTATTCACCAATAAGGAACACGCGGGCAATCACTGCCATATTGGCAACGCTACCTTGGCCAATAATGTGATGTTTGATTGGATCAGCGGTTTGCTTGATCGCGATAAATCCATAACCAATAATTGTACGAAACCCCTGCCAAAGTTATTAGAACAGGCATAGAACTATGCGACATATAGAGCACTTATTCATATGACGACCAGGTAGAAGTAAAGCAAGATTAAATTCGAAAGCCTGCAAACTTTCGGTTTGATTTCCAACCACTATACTAAAAGCTATCAACACCAGTGAGTAACCCCCAAACCTCTCCGAAGTAGAAGTATCCATGCGCATCGATAAATGGTGGTTAATTTTTAGCTTTGCAGCAATAGCCGTTATTACTAGCGGCTATATATGGTTCAACACAGATCGCTCCATCCTTGTTCACCGAGATCTTTTGCAAGCAAGAGAATTCTCCAGACTAGACAAAAGTTTGGAGCAGCAAAACGATGACTACTTAAACGGAAAAATTTCCTTAAAAACCTACTATTGGGGAATAGAGACGGTATGGCCAAAACAAGACACGGCCAATGTAAAACAGCTGCTTGATGACTGGCTTAAAGCAAACCCCAGCTCTGCATATGCTCATCTTTTCCTGGCGCAACATTGGTTCCAGGAAGCGGGAAAAGCGCGTGGAGAAAAGTGGGCGAAGGACACCACCAAACAACAGTTTGATGAAATGGAAAAACTATTAGCAAAAGCCTCACCTCATCTTAACAAAGCTATCGAGCTAAACCCGTTACTCCTCAAAGCACACGCAGATAAATTGCTACTCATCAGAGGATCGTCAAAACACGGTAATGCCAGCGAATATTTTGCAAAAATTCCCGAGAGGCTCAAACAATCCCCATTTATTTGGCTGTCACTACTAAGAACAGCCTACCCACGCTGGGGAGGAAGCTACCACGAGATGGTTTTCATTATTCATAATGAAATCCCTAAACATGCTCCCAATATCAACAAAGCAGGCTCAGACTTTTTACAGGATGCGATAATCTTTGATCTTTTACGCGTCGAAATGGAAAACAAATCTTATACCGCCGCATTAATCTTGGCAGAAGAAAGAATAGATAATGGCACCCAGCACTCCGATATTTATTGGGCCGCGGCCAAAGCAGCTGCACAGATTGGAGCGTACAAAAACTGTATTACCTATGCCAAGATAGCAACAGAGATGAGGCCTTGGCGCTCTAATTTGTGGGGAAAACTTGGCTACTGCGCCGACAAGGAAGAAAAATGGGATATAGCCAAGAATGCCTATCGCCACAAATTGTTCCTGGACGGATACAGCGCATACGACCTATTTATGTTCGGTAGAGCCTACATGCACCTTTACCAGTTTAATGAAGCCTACAGGTTGTTCAAAACTGCAGAAGAGCTTGATAGGAGCTTTACTAAGTACACAACACAATTCACAGATTATATAGAAGAGCATGAGAGTAGACATATTCATTCAAGGGGAAAAACACTCGAAGATATGATCGGCACCATCACTTACGATCCAAACACCGCAGATAGTAGCGAGATTAACATCCTAACTGAGTCCCTCTAACTGTTTAGAAACTGTTAAGACAGATAACATCTATTTTCTTTCTTACCCAACTGCCGTATCATGATGGTCTTGTCAGCCAATGTAATAGATACAATCTATCGCACCAATGAAATCCGTATTGATCCTTACGCTATTTATCGTCAGCTGCATCGGCAATGCTGTGCTAGCTAGCGCCGCTATGGATGAACATCACGGCGATCTCTCATCTCACGAAATTGGTCATGATATAGCGCATATCCATATCGATACAGAGCACGATCATCACGACGAATCTCAGGCTGATCATGAACATAAAGATGCCCATGTGCATCTGTGTTTCCATATGCTGCCACTGGATAACAGCCTCCCCCATATTGGACCCAGCCGCCAGCAACAACCTCAATACTGGCATACCAGCTACTTCAGTCTGGCCCATCGTCCGCCACTACCTCCTCCTACAGCTTAACTCCGACAAACGCATACTTTTTGTTGATTAATAACTGGTTATAACAGCCGGCTCACCTGTGCGTGCCCGTTGTACCAGCGATGCATACTCTTATGTCGGAGTAAGATATGAAACCGATTTTCCGGGCAGCCACCCTGGGCTGGCTGCTATTGTGCCTGCCATATGGCACCAGTGCGTTAGCCAATGCCGAAGCAACCATTAGCTTGCAACAGGCCTTGCAGCAAACCCTGCAATACAACCCTGCCCTGCAGGCCTATCCCTATTTGATTCGAGGGGCCGAGGCTGAACGCCTGCAAGCCAGTTTGCGGCCAACACCAACACTTTCACTGGAAGCTGAAAACCTGGCCGGTAGTGGTGACTACAGTGGTAGCGATGAAGCCAGCTACACCTTAAGCCTTAGCCAAGTCATTGAGTTAGGCCAAAAACGCCAGAAACGTGTTGCACTCGCCAGCGCCAAAGAACGACAGCTGCAGAATGAGTACGAACTGACGCGACTCGATACCCTGGCAGAAACCAGCCGGCGTTATTATCAGGTACTGCGCCTGCAAGCCTTACAGACAAGTCTGACTGAACGGATAGAGCGTGAAAAAAACGCTCTGAGCGTGATTGAACATCGGGTAAAAGCCGGTGCCGTCGGCAAGGCCGATGCTGCGAAAATGGCGTTGCGTCTGGCGCAGTCTCAAGCGCGTCAACAACAACTGCAGCTTCAATGGCAACAGGCCAAATCCAATCTCACCGCCATGTGGTTAGCAGAGGCAGACTTTGCTAATGCCACAGGCAATTTGTTACACGCACCCAACGCGCCCGAGCAAGAGCACCTACTCAGTGCCTTACAGGCTTCTCCCGCGTATATGCAACAAACTGCGTTACAACGGCTGGCCGATGCTCGTCTTCAGTTGGCGCAGGCCAATGGTAAAACTGATGTCTCCGTTGGCCTAGGCATACGCCAGTTAGAAAGCAGCAACGATCAAGCCCTGGTATTCAGCGCCGCTATGCCTCTGGCCTTTAGCAATCCCAATCGGGGGCGTATTGCCGCAGCACAGGCACAGCGGCAATGGAGCCAGCAACGCAGCGAATTACTTCAACGTCAATTGCAGCTCAGCCTCAATCAAATCAGACAACAACTGCAAAGCTCGCTACTGCAAATCGATACCTTGCAGTCTCAACTACTGCCCAAAGCGCAGCAGCTACTCAGTGCGACACAAAAGGGTTATCAACAAGGACGTTATTCCGTACTGCAATGGGCCGACGCCCAAGCCGAACTCTTTGCCCTTAAACGCCAGAATATTGAACTGCATACCCAAGCCTTTCTACAGCTATTGGAACTGGAACGCCTGACCGGCCAGGCCCTGAACACAAAGGCTTAAGGAGACAGATAATGAACAACTTACAGAAACTACTATTACCCGCACTACTGCTGGCCTCAGCCGCACTGCCTGTCCATGTGTACGCCCTTAGTGATCACAATAGCGATCACGATGGCGATCACCATGACGAGCATCAGCACGATAAAGAACACAGTGAAGCGGAAGGCCCTAATGGCGGTAAATTATTAACCGATGATGACTTTGCCATTGAAGTCACCATATTTGAAAATGGCACACCACCGGAAATGCGTCTGTTTGCCTACCATCAAGGCGAACAAATTGATCCCAAAGAAGTGAATGTACAGGTAACCCTAAACCGTTTAGACGGCAGCAAGGACCTACTTAGCTTTCGCCCGGAAAACAATTTTCTCGTTAGCGAACAGGTGGTAACCGAGCCTCATTCGTTTGATGTATCCGTCAGCTCTACATTCGATCACCATCACTCCGAAGCAGAATACGAAAGCCATGAAGGGCGCACCACGATCAGTGATCGCCAGATAGCACTGTCCGGTATCGAAACCGAAAGCGCGCAATCACAAACCCTGACGTTCTCCGATACCCTGTTTGGTGTAATTGGCATTCCTGAAGATAATATCTATCAGATTAACGCCCCCTACCCCGGTATTGTGGAAAAGGTACATGTGAATACCGGAGACCAGGTTAAGCGTGGACAAACACTGGTCACCCTGCGCAATACCGACACCCTGCAACGCTATACCATTAGCAGTCCGACCGATGGCGAAGTCACCGAACGCCATATCAGTAATGGCGCTCGCGCCCTGAATCAAGCCTTGTTGGAAATCACCGATTTATCTTCGGTGTGGGTTGAAATGTCGGCCTTTCCGGAAAGTATCGAAAAGCTGGCTCTGGGTCAGGACGTTATCGTTTCCGATTTGCATCAACACGAGCAAGCCAATGGCAAGGTAACCTATATCGCACCGCAAATGACCGGTGGCCATATCGCTCGCGCCCGCACCACTATAACCAACCCCGACGGCCACTGGCGTCCGGGTATGCATGTGAAAGCACACATTCAAACCGGCACTAAAACCGTTCCCCTGGCCGTTAAAAAACAGGCGCTGCAAAACTTTCGTGACTTTACCGTGGTGTTTGCACAATACGACAACACCTTTGAGGTAAGGATGCTGGAGCTAGGCGAAAGTGATGGTGACTATGTGGAGGTACTTGGCGGCTTAAAACCCGGTACCGAGTACGTAACAAAAAACAGCTTTATCTTGAAGGCTGATATCTTAAAAGACGGTGCAAGCCACGACCACTAACACAACACAGGTAATTTATGATGAACACATTAATCGCCTTTGCTGTGCACAGGCGCTGGTTGGTTGTCGGTATCACCATGCTGATTGCCGCGCTGGGTTTTTACCACACCAGCAAACTACCTATCGATGCGGTACCGGATATCACCAATGTTCAGGTACAAGTTAATACCGAGGCCGCCGGCTATTCACCACTGGAAGCCGAACAACGCATTACCTACCTGGTAGAAAATGCCATGGCCGGCATTCCACAGCTGGACTACACCCGCTCACTGTCTCGCTATGGCTTATCCCAGGTCACCGTTATCTTTAAAGAAGGTACGGATATCTACTGGGCGCGCCAGCAAATTAGTGAGCGCTTGCAAGGGGTTAGCTCGCAGTTACCTCCCGGCATTAAACCCGCCCTTGGTCCTATCGCCAGTGGTCTGGGGGAAATCTTTACCTACGCGGTCAGGGCTCAAGAGGGTGCCGTTACCGCTGAAGGTACTCCCTACAGCCTGGAAGATTTACGTACCATTCAGGATTGGATTATTCGCCCGCAATTGGTCAAGGTTCCCGGCATTACCGAAATTAACAGCGTCGGTGGTTATGCCCGTGAATACGAGGTTGTTCCCAATCCGGGAAAATTACTGGCTTATAAAATCACTCTGGCCGATGTCGTTAGCGCCCTGGAAACCAACAATCAAAATGTTGGTGCCGGTTACATCGAGCGTAATGGCGAGCAGTGGCTGATTCGCTCCCCGGGACAACTGACAAACCTGGATGATATCGCGCAACTGGTTATTACCAAACGCGACGATGCGCCGGTACGCATTAAAGATGTTGCCATTGTTCGCTTTGGTAAGGAACTGCGTACCGGTGCCGCGACGCTCAATGGTGAAGAAACCGTACTGGGTACCGCCTTTATGTTGTTAGGTGAGAACAGTCGTACAGTGTCTGAAGCCGTCGCCGCCAAACTGCAAACCATTAATACCAACTTGCCAGAAGGTATTGTTGCCGAGCCCATCTACAACCGTACCACTCTGGTGGATAAAACCATTAACACCGTACAAACCAATCTGTTTGAAGGCGCCATTCTGGTGATTGTGGTGTTGTTTGCGCTGTTAGGTAATATGCGTGCGGCCTTGATTACGGCACTGGTTATTCCACTCAGTATGCTGTTTGCCATTACTGGCATGAGCACTAACCGTGTATCGGGTAATCTGATGAGCCTGGGTGCCATTGATTTTGGTTTGATTGTCGATGGTGCCGTCATCGTGGTGGAAAACGCCCTACGTCGCTTGGGGCTGGCTCAACAACGTTTGGGACGCCTGCTAAGCCTGGAAGAACGCTTACAGGAAGTCATCATCAGTACCCGTGAAGTCTTCAGACCAGCCGTTTTTGGTGTCATGATTATTATGCTGGTGTACCTGCCAATCTTTGCCCTCAGCGGCGTGGAAGGCAAAATGTTCCACCCGATGGCCTTTACCGTTGTCGCCGCTTTACTAGGTGCTTTGATCTTCTCGGTTACCTTTGTGCCGGCAGCCGTCGCCATTTTGGTACGCGGTAAAGTCGGCGAGCATGAAAACGCCTTGATGCGGAAAGCTCGCCAGGCTTACCAGCCGCTACTAAACCTGTCACTGAAACGTCCCTATATATTGCTGAGCATCGCAACCCTTCTGGTACTGCTCAGTGGCTGGCAAGCCAGCCGCATGGGCACTGAGTTTTTACCCCAGCTGGATGAACACGATGTCGCCTTACACGCACTGCGTATTCCCGGAACAGGCCTGCAGCAATCGGTGGATATGCAACGCCAACTGGAGCAGGCCATCGGTGAGATTCCAGAAGTCGCTGTGGTGTTTGCCAAAATCGGTACGCCCGAAATTGCCACCGATCCTATGCCACCCAATGTTGCCGATACGTTTCTGATGCTAAAGCCACGCGATCAGTGGCCAAATCCGGACAAAAGCAAAACACAACTGGTCGATGAAATTCGCGAGGTTGTGTTAGCCGTACCTGGTAACAATTACGAATTAACCCAACCCATCGAAATGCGTTTTAATGAACTAATTGCCGGTGTGCGCTCCGATGTTGCCGTGCGTATCTATGGCGATGATCTCGATACGCTTGCGCAAGTCGGTGACCAGGCCAACGACTTGCTCGCCACCATTGATGGGGCACGGGATGTTCGTGTTGAACAGATGAAAGGTCTGCCGATGATCTCCGTAGAACCTCAGCGGGATCATTTGGCACTACTGGGTTTAACCATCGCCGATGTACAGGATGCCGTACAAGCTGCTGTCAGCGGTATAGAAACCGGTATTATTTATGAAGGCGATCGTCGCTTTAAGCTTTTGGTGCGTATGGATGAAAGCATCCGCCACGATCCACAAGCCCTGGCACAATTACCCATAGCCCTGCCTGTTGATGCCAACCCGGATCTCAGCTATGTGCCTTTAGGTGAAATCGCCGATATTGTCGAAACCGAGGGCCCGAATCAAATCAATCGCCAGGATGGCAAACGCAATATCGTGGTCACTGCCAATGTGGAAAACCGCGATCTGGGTTCCTTTATTATCGACACCCAGCAAATGATGCGCGAGCAACTGGATTTGCCAGATGGTTACTGGATTGAATATGGCGGCACCTTTGAGCAACTGCAGTCCGCCAGCCAACGCCTCAGTATTGTTGTACCTTTAACCCTGTTACTGATTCTCGGCTTGCTTTATAGCACCTTTAATTCGTTGCGCGATGCACTGATTATCTTTACCGGTGTGCCCCTGGCATTAACCGGCGGTGTACTCGCGTTAAGTTTACGGGATATGCCACTGTCTATTTCTGCCGCCATCGGCTTTATCGCCCTGTCGGGGGTAGCCGTTTTGAATGGTGTCGTGATGCTGAGCTTTATCAGGGAACTGCGACAAAAAGGTGCATCTTTACTCGATGCTATTCGCGATGGCGCCAGTCAACGCCTGCGTCCGGTTATGATGACGGCCCTGGTGGCCAGCCTGGGCTTCGTGCCTATGGCGTTTAATACCGGCACCGGTGCAGAGGTGCAACGCCCACTGGCCACCGTGGTGATTGGCGGTATTATCTCTTCGACCCTACTAACGCTGGTCGTATTACCGGCCCTCTATCAACTAACTTACACCTTGAGCAAAAGGCCAAACAAAGGCTAATGCTCCCCCGCAAACATGGCCTACCTGCACCTGAAGGTAGGCCATGCGTTTTTATCTCTTCTTTATGATAAAGTGCAATCCAAAATCACAGCCGCTACGTATAACCCGGCGAAAGTGATCACTGATTAAGCAATCGTCAAGAAAGGCTGCTATTTATGTCTAAACGGGCCGTATTACTGGCAAACCTGGGATCCCCTGACGCCCCTGAAGAACAACCGGTGCGCGAATACCTCAATCAGTTTCTGATGGACCCCTACGTTATCCAGCTGCCCTGGCTACTAAGGCGCCTGATTGTCAGCCTGTTTGTCTTGCCCAAGCGACCAAAAGATTCCGCGGAAGCCTACGCCAGTATCTGGACCGAGGACGGCTCGCCACTGATCACGCTCTCTGTAGAACTGCAAAAGCTACTGCAGCAACGCCTGGATATGCCGGTAGGCCTGGCCATGCGTTATGGCAATCCCAGCATTGAGAGCCAACTGCTCGTACTGGCACAGCAAAAAGATATTGAAGAAGTACTGTTCATCCCGCTGTATCCACACTATGCCGACAGTACGGTTACGACCTCGGTGGAAGAAGCCAAGCGCGTCGTGGCCAAACACCAACTCAATATCAAACTGAATGTACTGCCGCCTTTTTATCAACAACCGGATTATATTCAGGCCCTGGTCGACAGCACCCAGGAAAAGCTCAGCCACGATTACGACCATGTGGTCTTTAGCTACCACGGTTTGCCAGAACTGCATCTCACCAAGGCGGATCCAACCGGAAAGCACTGCCTGCAATCTACCGATTGCTGCGATAAACCTTCCGAGGCACACGCAACTTGCTATCGTCACCAAGTACTGCGCACCACTCAACTGTTTGTGGAAAAAGCAGGTATCCCCGCCGAAAAATACTCCATCGCCTTTCAATCCCGCCTGGGACGCGCAAAATGGTTAGAGCCCAGCACCAGTGATACCCTGGAAAACCTTGCGATTAAAGGGGTCAAACGGGTGTTGGTTCTCTGCCCAGCTTTTGTAACCGACTGCCTGGAAACCCTCGAAGAGATCGAAATTGCAGGCAAGGAAGAATTTATTGCCGCTGGCGGGGAATCGCTGGAACTGATCCCCTGCCTCAACAGCCACCCAGCGTGGGTAGACACTCTGGCCAACTGGTGCCAACAATAACTTGTTCTTAAGCTAGCGCTGACTTAAGCTGCCATTATCGATGAATTAATGGCGGCCTAAGCCAGGTTGGAACGAGGACTATGCGTAAAACAAAAATTATCTGCACCATTGGCCCAGCAACTGATTCGCTGGAAATGCTGGAAAAACTCTACGATGCCGGCATGAATGTCGTGCGCCTGAATATGTCCCACGGCGATCACGCGTCTCACGCCAACGTGATTAAAGCCATACGCACCCTCAACAAAAAAGTCGCCCACCCGATTCCCATCCTGCTGGATACCCAGGGGCCTGAGATTCGCACCGGCAACCTGCAAACGGACCTCAACCTAAAAGATGGCGATGTTATTTCGATCGTCGCCCGTGGCGCAGCAAACGTCGAAGAAACCTCCATCCCCATCAATTACGATGACCTTATACAGGATGTGAACATTGGCGATCGTATTACCGTAGACAACGGTCTTATCAACCTGGAAGTACTCAGTAAAGAAGAACTGAATATGCGCTGCCGGGTGATTGATGGCGGCGTACTGAAAAGTAAACGCCACGTGAACCTGCCAGGCATTCGCGTAAACCTGCCTGCGATTACCGAAAAAGACAAACAAGACATTGCCTTCGCCGTTGAACAGGAAGTTGACTTTATTGCCCTGTCGTTCGTGCGCGAAGCCAATGATATTCGTCAATTGCGGGAACTGCTGGGCGATAAAGCCAGCAAGATAAAAGTGGTTGCCAAAATTGAAGACCAGGAAGGCGTGCGCAACATTGAAGACATCATCAGCGAAGCCGACGGTGTGATGGTTGCCCGTGGCGACCTGGGCGTAGAAGTTCACGCACAAGACCTGCCGAATATTCAGCGCAAGATCGTACGCCTGTGCAACGAAATGGGTAAACGCGTTATCGTCGCCACCCACTTGTTAGAGAGCATGATCGAAAACCCCATGCCCACTCGCGCCGAAGTGACTGACGTGGCCAACGCCGTTTATGAAGGCGCCGATGCCATCATGCTATCCGGTGAAACCACCGTAGGTAAATACCCCATCAAGTGTGTGGAATACCTCAACGATATTTCCTGTACCTCCGAGCGCAATCCGGGCTTACAGTTTTCCAAAAACCTGATTATGGATAACGACAAGCAACATATTGCCGCCGCTGCCGCCCATCTAGCCGACTCGCTCGATGCCCGAGGCATTGTCGTCATCACCCGCCGTGGTTTAATGGCCAATTACTTAACCAACTGTCGTCCACACGCACCGGTTTTGGCATTCACCAATGACGGTCGTACACGTCGACAGTTATCGATGAACCACAATCTACTCAACTTTAAAATCAACTTCTCCAGCGATGCCGAGAAAACCCTCGCTACGGCATTTAATATGCTGATTGCTCGCGATGACTTTGATGAAAACGATAAGGTTGTAGTGCTGTCGGATATTTTAAGCCGTGCTGGTAGTGATGCTATTCAAGTTCGGCAACTTGGCCAATTGGCTAGTGAAGATGGAATGACAACGGAATAACCTTTCGAAAAGAACACTCAAACTGAACTTAAGCTTGTGATGCATTATTGCCTTTCAGGGCCTTCGGAGGCAGGACGCCGACGCAGAGCGGCCATGGATGGCGAACAGCGTGCCCTGAAAGGCAATAATGCGTCGCAAGCGCCACAGACTAATTAAGAACTAATGCCTCTTCTGATGTCTTTCTAAGTTATCCTGCCGCTTACGATCACTCTTCCGTAACATCACATAAGTCGCCCCAACACCCCCATGGTGTTTTTGCGCCGAATGAAAAGCCATCACATCTTTTAACTGCGGCAACCAATGGGCCACACAGCTTTTTAATAACGCAGGCTGTGGACGACGATCCTGTCCCTTGCCATGAGTCACCAAGGCACAGCGAATATCGTTGGCAATACAATCTTTAATAAACTGATCCAAAGCTACCCGCGCCTGCTCGACGGTATGGCGGTGCAAATCCAACCGAGCCTCAACCGCGTACTTGCCCAAGCGTAATTTCTTATAAACCCCGTGCTGTACACCGGGACGCTGAAACGCCAGTTCATCCAACGGGTCCACCGGTTCAATAAACTCGCCAGATAATTCATTGGATTCTGAAAGCTCTTCCTGCTCTGCAGCTTTACGTCGCTCACGCAACGTCTCAGTGTTAGCCTTATCACTTTTTAAGGCCACACGCTTTTCAACTTGAATGGGGGTTACATCCCCCATCATTTGTTTGAACAGATCTTCGTCGCTCTTATCGCTCACACTGCCACCTAACAAATACCTAAACCTGACTAAGCTTCTGAACTATCTGTTATTTCGACCACAGCAGCACCATAGATATCCTTAAACGGCGGCGGCATGCGTTTGGGTTTACCGGATTCCATATCAATGCATACCAAATCCCAACGCCCGCGTAACAATGTTGCACCGTCACTGACACGGATAATCTGGAAGCGACGCTCCATCATCAAACGGCTATCATTGCCGGTTAACCAGGTGCCGACAATGATCTCATCGCCCTCATAGGCCGACAGAATATAGTCGTACTCACTGCGACGAATCGCCATAGCGCGATTAAGCTCGCGGTAGCTATTCAGATCCAAACCCAGGTGCTCCGAGTGCCCCCAGCCAGCATCCTGACACCACATAACATAATACGCATTGTTGACATGGTTTAGACCATCGATATGTTCCGCAGCAACGGTTTTGCTTACGGTAAAGGGGTTGGGGATATCCCAGCAGGCATCAATATTTACAGACATAACTTCTATAACCGAGTAGAGAGCCAGCTTTCACACGCTCATCTATTAAATTTGGGCAAGCGCAGATCATAAATGATTGCCAAGGCTCGCAAGATAAAGGCCAAGGCAATCGCAGTCAGTAATACCACTAACTGCGGCAGGGCCAACAGGTTCAACACAAGGTAACTTACAGCGCCCACCATGGCCGCTGTGACATAAATTTCGGGCTGTAATAACAGCGGCTGACGATCGAGTAGAATATCGCGAATCACCGAACCAAATGACGGTGTAATCATGCCCATAGTACAGGCAACTACCGGGTCTACGCCCACACTCACCGCCTTGGCGGTACCCAACACACTGAACAGTGCCAAGCCCATGGCATCCATCCACAGCAACCAACGCTGGCGGGCGATAAAGTGCGGTGCGGCAAAATAGGTAATGATGGCCGAGGCAATACAGATCTTCAGATCAATCGGGTTAGCCACCCAGAAGACTTCCACCCCCAGAATTAAATCACGTACGGTACCGCCCCCAATACCGGTCACGGTACCGAATAAGACAAAGCCGAGGACATCCAGCTGCTTTTCAGCGGCCGCCAGAGCGCCGGATACAGCAAACACGGCAACCGCTAACCAACCGGCAATATTGAACAAGTCTGTGGAGGTAATATCCATCACTACGGGGCCTAATCATTGAGGCGCCAGTATGCCATGACGGGAGGGAGAGTCTAGTGAGTGGGCGACAAGCGTCGGTCAGTTATAGGCGAGATCTGTACTAAAGAAATGGGGTCTGACCCGTAGGGTCAGACCCCGCCTTCGCGCCGCTATGGCTTAGCGGTTGAGGCGATTTTCGATCAGTTGATCGACTACCGATGGATCGGCCAGGGTGGAGGTATCACCCAGGTTTTCCAGCTCGTTGGCAGCCACTTTACGCAGGATGCGGCGCATGATCTTGCCGGAGCGGGTCTTCGGCAGGCCTGGAGCCCACTGAATCAGGTCTGGCTTGGCGATGGGGCCAATCTCTTGCACACACAGGGCAACCAGGGCCTTCTTCAGCTCATCGGTCGGTTCAACACCGGCCATTGGCGTTACATAGCAGTAAATGCCCTGACCTTTGATGTCGTGTGGATAACCTACTACAGCGGCTTCGGCGATATCGGCGTGCAGCACCAGTGCACTTTCAACTTCAGCGGTACCCATACGGTGGCCCGATACGTTCAGTACGTCATCTACACGGCCGGTAATCCAGTAGTAACCGTCTTCATCACGACGGGCACCGTCACCGGTGAAGTAGTAGCCTGGGTAGGTGGAATAGTAAGTATCCACACAGCGCTGGTGGTCACCGTATACAGAACGGATCTGGCTGGGCCAGGACGACTTAATCGCCAGGCTACCTTCACAGGCACCTTCCACTTCCTTGCCTTCGGCATCCAGAATCACCGGCTCTACACCGAAGAACGGCAGGGTTGCTGAACCGGGCTTCAGGTCAGTCGCACCCGGCAGCGGGGTCAGCATATGGGCACCGGTTTCGGTCTGCCACCAGGTATCTACAATCGGGCAGCGGCTGTCGCCCACTACGCGGTAGTACCATTCCCAGGCTTCCGGGTTAATTGGCTCACCCACGGTACCCAGCAGTTTCAGGGATTTACGCGAGGTGTTGGTCACCAACTCATCACCGGCGCCCATTAATGCACGAATGGCAGTAGGTGCAGTGTAGAAGGTATTCACCTGGTGCTTGTCGACCACATCCCAGCAGCGAGAGGCGGTTGGGTAAGTGGGTACACCTTCGAACATCAAGGTGATTGCACCATTGGCCAATGGGCCATAAACAATATAGCTGTGACCAGTCACCCAGCCCACATCGGCGGTACACCAGTACACATCACCTTCCTGGTAGTCGAAGGTGTATTTGTGGGTCATGGCCGCCTGCAGTAGGTAACCAGCGGTGGTGTGTAATACACCCTTTGGCTTACCGGTAGAGCCGGAGGTGTAGAGAATAAACATGGGATCTTCGGCGGCCATTTCTTCTGGCTCACACTGCTCACTCACATCGGCTACGGCTTCGTGGTACCAAACATCGCGACCTTCGGTCCAGGCGATGTCACCACCGGTACGCTCAACTACCAGACAGGTATGTACATTCGGACAGCTCGCCAGGGCTTTGTCGGCATTCACTTTCAGTGGAACAGACTTACCGCCACGCACACCTTCATCAGCGGTGATCAGGGTTTGGCAGTCAGAGTCCAAAATACGGTCTTTCAGGGCCTCCGGGGAGAAGCCACCGAAGACAATGGAGTGCACGGCACCGATACGGGTACAGGCCAACATGGCGTAGGTGGCTTCAACGATCATCGGCATATAGATACAGACACGATCGCCTTTTTTCACACCGCGGGCTTTCAACACATTGGCCAGTTTGTTCACTTCGCTGGACAGCTGGCTGTAGGTAATCTTCTTGTCGTCGTTCGGATCATCACCTTCCCAGATGATGGCGGTTTGATCGGCGCGCGCAGGTAGGTGGCGATCGATACAGTTAACACTGACATTCAAGGTGCCATCGGCGAACCATTCGGCGGTACCCTTATGAAAATCGAAGCTTTTAACCTGGGTAAACGGCTTTTGCCAATCGAGGAACTCGTTGGCTTGCTCGGCCCAAAAGGCTTCCGGCTCACTGATTGAGCGCTGGTACATGGCATCGTACTTTTCACGGGTAATATGGGCATTGGCAGCAAATTCTGCTGGCACCGGGTGGACCGGAAATTCGGACATGGCTAACTCCCTAATGACTTGTAACCACCTTGATAGGTAACGCGGTGGATTAATTTTTGATCAAAATTATTGGCTAATCGTATAGCCTTATTGTCGTGTTTCGTTATCTTACCCAACATTAGACCTTGGTCTAAACCCGTCGATTCTAAACCATCCCCCCTGCTGGCTATAGGTCATGATATGCCAAACCAGGCATATAGTTGATGAATGAGCCAATTTGCCCAGTCATTTGTCTTATTGCCACCTAACAGCAGTGCCCGCTAGCAAAGCCGCATCCCCTCCTGCAGCCCCAAACATCGATCAACCGGGTAGCGCTCGCGAATATAATCAAAAGCTCCCGACTCCTGCAGTGTGATAAATTGACTGACCAGCTCGGGATCCAGGTGTTTACCCGACAGATCACGTATCTCATCCAACGCCGCCTGGATCTCCCAGGCATTTTTGTAACTGCGCACAGAGGTGAGTGCATCAAAGATATCCACAACCGCAATCAGACGCGCCGCAAGGGGAATATCCTCACCACCCAACCCATGGGGATAACCGCTGCCATCAAATTTTTCGTGATGATAAAGCGCTATATCTCGCGCGATCTTAAAGAAAGGCTTGTCACCAAGTATCTCTGCCCCTTTAAGCGTGTGGGTTTGCATAATCTCCCATTCATCGGCGGTTAAACGCCCGGATTTATTAAGGATGTAATCGGGAATCGCAATCTTGCCAATATCGTGCATCATGCTGGAGTAGCCCATTTCGTAGGCCAAATCCGGCGCCACACCACAGGCCAGTGCCAGGTCTTCCATATAGTGGCGCACACGATTGATATGGAAGGCCGTATCCTGGTCCTTGTAATCACAAGCCAACGCCAATTTATAGATGGTGGTGATATTGGCTTCCTGCAGTTCTTCTGTGCGCTGACGCACCAGCTGCTCCAGGTTTTGATTAATACTGGTTAACTCAGTTTGTAAATACTGCTGCTCTTTAAACAGTAAGCGGTTGCGCAGGTGTACACGCAGGCGGGCTACAAACTCCTCGCTACAGAATGGCTTGCAGAGATAATCCGTAACACCGCGTTGCAGTAAACGCATAAGGGTTTCCTTTTCGCTAATGGCGGTGACCACAATAATCGGTATGTGATCTAACGCGGCATTAGAACGAATAAGGTGACAAAGCTCTTCGCCATTAATACGCGGCATATGTAAATCGGAGACGATCAGGTCTATGCGATCACGCTCAAATAAAATCGTGTCCCAGGCCTCGGCGCCATCCCGACACTGAATCAGGCGGTAACCCAGAGGTTCAATCAACTCCTGGTAGAGCATCTGTTGTGACGGAGAATCTTCCGCAATCAGGATGGTAAAGCTGGATGTATCGTGACGCGAATCGAAGGGAATAGTGCAGTGGTGAAACAGTGCCGACTTTATACGTTCCAAAATAAAATCGAGACTGCTGGTTTTGTTGATAAAGTCCGTAGCACCGGCGCTAAAAGCATCATCGCTCAAGGCATCCGAAGTCTGGCTGGACAGCAATATCACGGGGACCAAGACGGTTCGGGCTGAACGCTTCAACTTTTCACACAGCTGGATACCTGTACCATCCTCCAGCTCCAGTGAACACACAATCAGTTCTGGCAGCTCTTCTTGCAATGCCTGCAAACCGCTATTGAGGTTGTGAGAAACCCGTGTGTGAAAACCGATATATTCAAGCTGACTTTGATAAAGGCGGGCAATAGACTGACTGGGCTCGATGACTAAAATCCGTTTGCTCATACCACATTCCTGTTGGGCATCTATCCAAAGAGTAAAGTGTTTTAAGTATAGAAGCCGATAACATGAAGAGAGCGGGTTATTCATACCAAAAAGGTATAAATTTTTTAGGTGGTCTTGGACTTATCGCTATATCAATTCAGGCGGGGAATAATCAGGATCCGTACACAGCTAACGCCATGTACGGACTTATAAACTGAAAGGGACGTCTACATCGCCTGCTCGGGTGAGACTGCGTCTTCTGCTGCAGGCACCTCTTCCTGTGCACTGGCGGCCTCTGCTTCAGCATCTACAGGAGCGGCAGGTTCCGGCTGGCTTTCTGCCTCTTTCTCTGGCTGTACTGGGGCCAGGCCTTTGTCGCGTGAGTCAACCGCATCATCAAGATCAAACCCGGCACCACGCCATGTTTTGGCTTCTGTCGCCGAGAATTTCATCTCGCCCCACTCGACAGCCTCTTCTACATCGAAGTCACCGTCTTTCCAGGCGGTAGCGTCCTGGACATCGAAACCCGAGGCCTTCCATGTTTGCGCCTCTTCGGCAGCAAAACCTTGACCGCGCCATGAGCTGATTTCACTTTCCGACATACCCGACCAATCGTCCGGTATTGATGCACAACCCGTGATAGCCAACAGGGCGGTTAAACAGGCGACAGAGATAAACTTCTTCATGATCAAATCCTTTTCAACTAACTATTGTGATCAATACGTTAGGTGACAATGAACACGAATGCAACAAAGCCAAAGGCTCATGAACAAAAATTCATGAACCCTAATTGAGGAACAGACCTTCGCTGGGATATTAGTCCAGGGACAGAGAAATATTGTCGATCAAACGCGCACCGCCGGTATACATGGCACCGAGAATGGTGATTTGCTTGTCATCAACCGCCGCCATTTCCAGGGTTTTGCTATCGCAAATAGAGAAGTAGTCGATACGGAAACCGGTATCTTCGATTTGTTTAATTGCCTCTTCGCGCACCGCATCAAAATCTTTGCGCCCCTGCTCGATTTGTTCCTTGGCCCAGTTCAGTGCCTGGTTTAAACAAATCACTTTTGGACGCTCTTCCTCGGTGAGATAACCGTTGCGCGAACTCATGGCCAGGCCATCGGCTTCACGGGCGATATCACCGGCGGTAATCTGTACCGGCATACACAGGTCTTCAGCCATGCGACGAATCACCGCCAACTGCTGATAATCCTTAATGCCGAATACCGCTTCATCGGGCTGGACGATATTAAACAGTTTGGACACGACCGTGGTTACACCTTCAAAGTGACCCGGGCGGCTGGCACCACACAACACATCAGTCATGGTCGGGCAGATAACCCGGGTTTGGGTATCCATGCCGTTGGGATACATCTCCACATCGTCCGGGTGGAATAAAAAATCGCAGTTAGCGTCACGCAATTTTTGACAGTCGTTTTCGAAGGTACGTGGGTATTTATCCCAGTCTTCGTTCAGACCAAATTGCAGACCGTTAACAAAAATAGAACACACCACAATGTCGTTGGTTTCCCGTGCGCGATCAATCAGGGAGATATGCCCCTGGTGCAAGTTGCCCATGGTGGGCACAAAACCAATACGTTTACCGGCCATGCGTTCTTTTTTCAGGGCGTCGCGGAGGGAGGCAATGTGGTGGAAAATCTGCATATCTTTTTGTCTCTGGATATGGGGTCTGACCCGCAGGGTCAGACCCCGGTCATGTTCTAGCAAGTACTTGGGGTCTGCCCCTGCGGGTCAGACCCCATCCATATTTATGCGTAATTAGTAATCTGCGTCTTGATAGTAATCAGGTGCCAGGTTTTCAAAGCGAGTGTACTTACCCACAAACGCCGCACGGCTGGTACCAACTTCACCGTTACGCTGCTTACCGACAATCAGTTCGGCCACACCTTTGTCGGGGCTGTCTTCGTTGTAGTATTCGTCACGGTAAATAAACAGGATCACGTCGGCGTCCTGCTCGATCGCTCCGGATTCCCGCAGGTCGGAGTTCATCGGGCGCTTGTTGGGGCGCTGCTCTACACCACGGTTTAACTGCGACAAAGCAATCACCGGGCATTCGTATTCTTTGGCCAGGGCTTTTAAGGATCGGGAAATTTCGGAGATCTCCTGGGTTCGACCTTCACTCTTACCGGCCACCGTCATCAGCTGCAGGTAATCGAGCATAATTAGCGACGGGTTGCTGTTGGACTCGATATCTTCCTGGCTCATTTGCGGGTTCTTTTCCTGCACCTTCATTTGGTGACCACGTACCACTCGTTTGGTACGGGCACGCACTTCCTGAGGCGTCAGGCCCGGCGTATCGTCAATAAACAGTGGTTTGTCTTTCATCTTGGCCACGGCTGCCGAAAGCTTGGGCCAATCTTCTTCGGTCAGTGAGCCGTCCCGCAATTTGCCGGCATCAATGCGGCCGATGGAGGACAGCATCCGCATCACCAGGGAGTCAGCCGGCATCTCCATACTGAACACCAATGCGGGCCTGTCGGAGGTCATAATCGCCGCTTCAATAAAATTCAGGGCCAGTGCGGTTTTACCCATGGAAGGACGCGCGGCCAAAACAATCATTTCGCCGGGCTGCCAGCCGGAGGTGCGCTGATCGAGTTCTTCCAGGCCTGTGGATAAACCGGTGATATTACCGTCGGAGCGGAAACGCTGATCGATCTTTTCGACCGAGACTTTCAGCAGTTCGTTAACGCCCAGGAAGCCGCCTTCTTTCGGGCGATCTTCGGCAATCTCTGCCACCCGACGCTCGGCCATTTGCAGCAGGTCATCGGAATCCAGACCCGCCGGGCTAAAACTGGAACGACTAATCTCGCCCGCCGCCGCAATCAGCGAGCGCAGGGTTGCCCGCTCGCGAATAATCCGGGCGTAGGCCACTACGTTGGCAGAACTTGGGGTGTTGTCGTGCAGCTCAGTCAGGTAGGCCAGACCACCGACCTGTTCCAGCTCACCGTGACGTTCCAGCTCTTCGGCCAGGGTGATCACATCCACCGGCGCGCCGGCATCCACCAGCTTGCCAATCAGCTCGAAGATACGGCCGTGGCTCTCGCGGTAGAAGTCACTCAGGCCCACGGCCTCAGCCACCGCATCAAAGCGCCCGTTATCGAGCATCAGTCCGCCCAGAACGGCCTGCTCCGCCTCGATAGAGTGCGGCATGGCGGCATCTTCAGCGCTGGCCTCGGGCTCGTCGTGACCTACCATATCGGGCTGGTCGTAGTGCGCGTCATAGCCAGGGTCGTATGAATGGGCGTCGGACATCCGGATGTTCTCGATAGTCTTGATAAGGAAAAGGGGATCTAGTTTGCAGGCTTATGGGCTTGGCTGCAAGGTTCGATGAACCTCCAGTAACTAGAGCCTCACGGAATCTCGCAAAATCTTCATTGATGCTATTCCCGCAAAAGCGGGAATCCACGAATTACGCGATATTTACCACCATGGATACCCACTACACTCGCGTTGCTCGCGGGGCAGGCCCTTCCCGCTTTCGCGGGAATGGCGGGTGCTTTAAAAGCAAGCTCGGTACATACTCGCTCGTAACCCCAAAACCAACAAAGGCGCTGCCAGCACGAGTCTCCTCGCCCCAACAACGCCTCTGGGTAAGCCGCCAGCAACTAGCGACTTAATCTATCACTTGCTTATTCAGCAACGATAGACAGCTTAACAGCCTGAATAACTTCAGAGTGCAGCTGAATGTCGATCTCGAACTCACCAACTTCGCGCAGCGCACCTTCAGGCAGCTTCACTTCAGATTTGGCAACTTCAACGCCGGCAGCAGTAATTGCTTCAGCGATGTCACGAGTACCGATAGAACCGAACAGCTTACCTTCGTCGCCAGCGTTGGCTTCGATGGTAACAGCCAGCTCAGCAACTTTCTCAGCACGGGCTTCTGCAGCAGCTTTCTTCTCGGCAGCGGCAGCTTCCAGCTCAGCGCGACGCGCTTCGAAGTCAGCGATGTTAGCTTGAGTTGCAGGGATAGCTTTGCCCTGAGGGATCAGGAAGTTGCGACCGAAACCGGCTTTAACAGCAACCTGGTCACCAACATTACCCAGCTTACCTACTTTTTCGAGCAGAATAACGTTCATTTCGTTAATCCTCTTTCTATGTAGTCTGTGCGATCTTGCGAAAACCCAGCTTGTAAAAACTAAGGCTTTTCCCGCAAGCGACCGCGAAAATTTAACCACGTATCTAAAAAGGCGATGACTGTTAGCACCATCATTACGATGGGGTTAAACAACACCAACGCCATGTAAAACAACACCAACCATTGCACGCCCAATCTTCTGGCAGCCACTACTCGATGCACAATCGCTACACCAGCCAACAACAGCGGCAACATAAACAAGCTGCCCCAGAGTTGGTAATCACCACCCACTGACATGCAGTAAGCCGTGGTCACCAGGCTGGTAATTGCCGCTGCGGGTTTTAACCGCAGTTGGTGAAACTCTGTCTGAAACCCACCAGGGTTATACAACAGGGCTTGCCACCAACGCGCTAACAGCAAGCTAAACAAGCTGTTAATGGCAATTACGTATGCGATCAAGCCCACCACAAAGACCTCAGTCGGTACTTCGATGGCCGCACCTTCCGGTGCCTGGGCTTGCATCTGCTCCAGCATTTCTCCCAACGATGTCGTCAGGGCCTGTACTGGATCGGGTACAAAGGATGCCAACAACAAGGCACCCAAGGTACTTAGTGCTACCAACCCCACCAATAATTGGGGCCAGGAAGCGCTGCTTCGCAGCAGCAGGGCAACCGCATAGGTTGCTACCAGGCCAAGGATTGTTACCACGGGCATTAAAGGGCCCATATCGCTGACGAAAAACGCCAGTACTGCCGGTAACAACGCCCACAAAAGGATCATCGATCCATCTGTTGTGCCACGTCGCAATGTCACCAAGGCGACGGTGGCCGGGCTAATCAGTGGAAACCAGCTCCCGATCAGAGCAACCACTGCGGCCTGTGTGCGGCCACGCATAATAAAATCAGCGAGTGCGCGCACGTGTTTGTCTTACTCGTGTGAATCCGTGTATGGCAGCAGAGCCAGGTAACGGGCGCGCTTAACAGCGGTAGCCAGTTGACGCTGGTACTTAGCTTTAGTGCCGGTAATACGGCTTGGTACGATCTTGCCAGTATCAGAAACGTACGCTTTCAGGGTATCCAGATCTTTATAATCGATCTGCTTGGTACCTTCAGCGGTGAAACGGCAGAACTTACGACGACGGAAAAAACGTGCCATGTGCTAACTCCTTACTCTTCGCCAGCTTCTTCAGCGGCGTCAGCAGCTGGAGCTTCTTTAGCTTCTTCGGCCTGCTTTTCAGCAGGGGCTTCACGACGCTCAGGGCGGTTAGCCTTGCGCTCACGGCTTTCTTTTTCCGCTTTCATGATTGGAGACTCTTCAGTAACAGCCTCGTCAGTGCGGATAACCATGTTACGCAGAACAGCATCGTTGTAACGGAAGTTAGTGGTCAGCTCTTCCATCGCAGCTTCAGTCGCTTCTACGTTCATCAGAACATAGTGAGCTTTGTGAATCTTGTTGATGGAGTAAGCCAGTTGGCGGCGGCCCCAGTCTTCCAAGCGGTGAACCTGACCACCATCGTTATTGATGGCAGAGGTGTAACGCTCGATCATTCCAGGTACTTGCTCGCTCTGGTCCGGGTGAACCAGGAATACAATTTCGTAATGACGCATTAATAGCTCCTTACGGGTTAAGCCTCCCGCTCAGCCCCTACATGAGGGTGCTGCCAGTGAGGCAAGGAGGACCCAATCCTGCCTAATCCCTGTTTGTAAAAATAGGAATAAGGCGAAATCAGGCCAATTTCGGGCCGCGTATTTTATGTACAAGCACCTGATAATGCAAGGGTTAACCTATGCTCTCCTCACTTGGGGTCTGACCCGCAGGGTCAGACCCCAGCCCCAACCAAGAATTAACCTTCTATGAACTGGCACGAAGGGGTCTGACCCTACGGGTCATACCCCGGCCTGATGCTATATAATCCCCCTTCCTGCTCTGGCAGGCATGACATATACACCACCTAGCAGTAGGAATAACCACACCATGAAAATCTGGGTCGACGCCGATGCCACCCCCAAGCCTGTCAAGGACATCCTCTTTCGCGCCGCCCAGCGCACCAAAGTGGAAACCCTGCTGGTGGCCAACCAGCCCCTGAGCACACCCAACTCGCCTTATATAAGAAGCATCCAAGTCTCTTCCGGCTTTGATGTAGCCGATAACTTCATCGTCCAGGAAGCCAACGAAGGCGATATCGTCATCACCGCCGACATCCCGCTGGCCGCCGAAGTGGTAGAAAAGGGCGCCCACGCCATCAACCCACGCGGCGAGCGCTACACGCCGGAGAATATTCGCCAGCGCCTCAATATGCGTGATTTTATGGACACCCTGCGGGCCAGCGGCACCCATACCGGTGGGCCGGCGGCTTATTCACAACAGGATAAGCAGGCGTTTGCTAATACATTAGACAGACTATTAGCCAGACGTCCTAAGCAATAACTCCTAGTAGTTATTGCCTTTACCCACGAGTTTTGGGTAATCTTGTTGGCAGGATATTCAACATACACAATACAAGGAACTGTATCTTATGGTGCACAACCGCCTTTTCCTGATTTTTACCACACTGCTTTTCTTATCTGCCTGTACTGTAACCACACCCGTAAAACAGATGGCTCATCTGGAAGCTGCTCCTAGCAACGAAAGCAAAGCCGCAGAAAAACCAGCCATTGTTGTGATGCCACTGGATGTGGAGCTAAGCATTTTGACCGCCGCTGGTTTAACAGAACCCCAAGCCGAATGGACAGAAAATGCTGAGGGCTACATTCAAACAGCGCTGGAAAATGAGTTTGTCGAGCGAGAAGCTAATTACAAACGCTTTATTGCCGACAGCAAAAATCCGGAAGACACGCTAACCCAGCTGGAAAAACTTCATGAAGTGGTTGGCCACTCCGCCATGTTCCACCACATGGGAACTTTCAAGTTACCGTCAAAGAAGGGCCAGTTTGACTGGACTCTCGGTAAAGAAGCTACCGCATTACGCGATGCAACCGATGCTGATTACGCCATGTTTGTTTTCGTGCGTGACAGCTATGCCAGTGCCGGTCGTGTTGCCATGCAAATTGGCATGGCCGTTTTAGGCGTTGGCGTTCCTCTTGGCCAACAAGTCGCTTTCGCTTCACTGGTAGATCTGGAGTCTGGCGAGATTGTTTGGTTTAACTTCCTTCACAGCACAACCGGTGACCTTCGTAAACCCGGCACTGCGGCTAAAACTGTTGATGCACTCCTGAAAACGCTGCCCTCTGCTTAATAACAGGAGCCAGCTGTGAAATACCTATATTTAATTGGTGTGGTAGTGCTAGCCAGTATGCAAGCACTTACCACTCAGGCCAATCCGCTGGATGCGGACTTTCCACCCGGCTACCGCCCAGATAAAAACTCTGACGAAGGCGGTTTCTGGTACAAGGTTGATAAATTTGAAAAGGAATTACAAAGCTCACCGCACCTCATTAGAGATCAACAGTTAAACACCTATATTAGCGAGCTGACCTGCAACTTAGCCTCAGATTACTGCGGCGATATCAGGACGTACATCATTCAGAATCCGCACTTTAATGCATCCATGTACCCCAACGGAATGATGCACGTATGGAGTGGTTTGTTACTGCGTGTAGAGAACGAAGCTCAACTGGCTGCGGTCTTGGCGCATGAAATTGGGCACTATCTACGCTCTCACCAAATCACCCAGTGGCGCAGGCTTCGTGACGGCGCTTCAATCGCAACGGCGTTTGATGTATTTCTCACCGGCGGACTCGCCACCCTGGCATTTGCTGGTAGTTCATCCGCTTACGGTAGAGGGCAAGAGCTAGAAGCTGATCAATACAGCCTGAAGCTGATGATAAATAATGGCTACGACCCGGAAGAAGCGGCCAAGTTGTGGCATTACGTCAAATTTGAGCAAGAAGCCGATGCAACCAGAAATAAACGCAGCTCCTTTTTTGCAAGCCATCCACAACCTGAAAACAGGGCAGCTCAATTAGAAGCTCGTACTCAGATCCTTAAACAAAGTCACGACACATTCCATATTCGTAAAGAGCGCCTGGTCGAAACACTGACTCCCCACTATTTCGACTTTATGCGCAATCACATCGAAATGCAGGAATATGAACAAACCCAATCGCTACTCGATAAGCATATCAAGATGGGTTACCCGGCTTCTCAAGTGCATTACTTCCGCGGACTTCTCGCCACTCGGCAAAAGGAGGCGGGCTATATCGAGCAAGCCATAGACGCCTTTGGCCAAAGCATTGCGGAGGCCAACCCACCGGCAGAAAGCTACAAAGAACTTGGCTATCTGCACTTGAGAAACATGCAAAAGACTGATGCCAAGCAGATGTTCGAGCAATATCTGCAACAACGCCCTGATGCATCAGATAAACAAATGATCGAGTTTTACCTCTCTTCTTTAGGACAATAACAATGAAAAAGATGATAACCCGCAGCTTATTAGTTGCCGCTGTACTTAGCCTCAGCGCCTGCGTTCAATACAGCCTTGTACCAGCCAATACTGCAGTACAAGCCCAAGGCTTTACCGTAACTCCAGGCAGCGACTGGAATAAATCGCCCTTCCCTCCGGGCCCCAAGGTACAAACCTGGACAACTGACGGAGAGCAGTTAAACCAGCTGATGCTGATTGGTAAGGTAAGCGAAGGTGAATCCCTGTTTAAATCACCCAGCAAAAGCATTCCCATGCCAAGCTTCAAATCCGACATGCTGCCCTTTGATATTGAAGCCCTGGTAAGAACCTCGCTGAAAAACCTCGCTGGCGGCGAGCTGACCATCAACACCCAAGGCCTAAAACCTGCCAAGTTTGGCGAGCAGAATGGCTTCCGCTTTGAAGTGTCCTACTTCACCCAGCAGGGCCTGCTTAAGCACGGAGATGTTTTGGCGGCCATTAAGGACGAGCAACTGTATCTAATGATCTTCACGGCAGCCAAAACCCACTATTACCAGGCTCAACTGCCCGAAGTAGAGCAACTGTTCCAAAGCGCCATTTTATAAGACACCCCCAGGGCCCGGAGCACCGTTCGCTGCCGGGCCTCCCTTTTCCCCCACCCCACGGCATCCAGCTGTAATATTGCTGGCGCTCAACGATCAAAGTGCGTACAATGCGCGCCCTCTTTACCCCCGGGACCACGGCTAGACGCCTTATTTTCCTCGGACGCGATTAGGTGCGTACCGCTTGGACGATGGACTGCTAGGCTTAAAGCCACATCCCTTTTTGATGTACTCAAGGCACTCCTATGTCCAATGATTCCCTGCGCTTCGCCGATCTCGGCCTGGCGGACGCTGTTTTATCTGCAACTGAAGCAGTGGGTTATGAAACCCCCTCCCCGATTCAGGCAGCCAGTATTCCTCACTTGCTGGAAGGCAAAGATATCCTCGGTATGGCACAAACCGGTACGGGTAAAACCGCTGCCTTTGCCCTGCCGCTATTAAGTCGTATCGACTGTAAACTGAAAAAACCTCAGGTTTTGGTGCTAGCGCCTACCCGCGAGCTGGCCATCCAGGTCTCTGAAGCATTTCAGACCTATGCTGCCAAATTGAAAGGTTTCCACGTACTGCCTATTTACGGTGGTTCTGATTACCGTGGTCAGCTGCGTGGTTTGGACCGTGGCCCACAAGTAGTTGTAGGCACCCCAGGTCGCGTGATGGATCACCTCAAGCGCGGCACTTTAAAGCTCGATAACCTGCAAAGCGTTGTGCTGGATGAAGCCGATGAAATGCTGCGTATGGGCTTTATTGATGATGTGACCTGGATTCTGGATCAAACTCCAGACGAGGTTCAGGTAGCACTCTTCTCCGCCACCATGCCACGTGAAATCCGCAAGGTTGCCGACAGTTACCTGACCGATCCTGAAGTGGTGCAAATTAAAGCTGCCACCCAAACCGTTGAGCGTATCGAGCAGAAGTACTGGCTGGCCCGCGGCACCCACAAACTGGAAGCCCTGACCCGCATTCTGGAAGTGGAAAACTTCGATGCGATCATTATGTTTGTGCGCACCAAGACCGCCACTGCCGAGCTGGCTGAAAAGCTTGAAGCCCGCGGATACGCTGCGGCTGCCCTGAATGGTGATATGAGCCAGCAGTTACGTGAGCGCGCCATTGAGCGTCTGAAGAACGGCAAACTGGATATCATTATTGCTACCGACGTTGCCGCCCGTGGTATTGATGTAGCGCGCGTTAGCCACGTCATTAACTACGACATCCCATATGACACTGAAGCTTACGTTCACCGTATTGGTCGTACTGGTCGTGCGGGTCGTACCGGTACTGCGATTCTGTTTGTTGAGCCTCGTGAAAAACGCATGCTCTACAGCATCGAGCGTGCTACGCGTCAGACTATTCCTCGTATGGATCTGCCTTCTCGTGAAGAAGTGGCCGACAAGCGTGTTACCCAGTTCAAAGAGCAGATCAATGAAGTCATGGGTAATCAGGATCTGGCCTTTTACCGCGAATTGGTAATGAGCTTCAGCCAAGAGAGCGATGCCGATCCAATCGACATTACCGCTGCCTTGGCCTTTATGGCACAGAAAGAACGCCCGCTGGTACTGCCGCCTGAAGAGCAGCGTCCACGTAAAGAACGCAAGGACCGCAAAGATCGCGATGACTCTCGTAACGACTCACGCAACAACAGAGGCGAGCGCGGTGAGCGTCCACGCCGTAAAGATCGCGAAGATGATGGCATTGAACGCGAAAGCTTCCGTATCGAGGTTGGCTACAACCATGGTGTGAAACCAGGTGATATCGTGGGCGCCATTGCCAACGAAGCCGATATCGACAGCAGCTATATTGGCAGCATTCAGATTGGCGACGACTACAGTACTGTAGACTTGCCAAAAGATATGCCAGCAGAACTGATGCAGCATATGCAGAAAGTGCGCGTGCGCAATCAGCAGATTCGTATGGCGCTGGCGTCTGATGATGACAAGCAGGAAATTATCGAAAGCCGTCGCAATCGCCCTCGCAACGATAAACCTCGTGGTCGTCGCGGTGATGGTTACAAAGGTGGTTATAAAGGCAAGGGCTTCAAAGGTGGCCCGAAAGGCCGCTCTTCCCGCAGCTAATCCCTTCCTGCTTAAAACATGCCTCCTATCCTGGGAGGCATGACCCCTCCCTCTCCAACTATCACTTCAATATGTCCATATAATCAGGACAGTAGTGACTTGCTATTCACTGTAAAAATTCGTCTAAAAACGCCCCCAAATCCAGTCATATTTGCAGTTACAATGATTTGCGCGCCACCCGCTAGGGATAGCGATAAGCAATAAAAATCGTAATAACAATTAACTCAAGAAGGAACTTGCCATGTTTCGCTTACTGACTTTGGGCCTTGCTTTAACAACCTCTGCCAGCGCCTTTGCTGCCGCCGACAACGACCCCAAACGCCAATATTCAACAGCCTTGGCCGACGCCATTCACGCCGTTGAAAGTGGCGAACCGAACGCCGCCTCTATTGCCAATCAGCAACTACACACCGCGGCTCGCTGCGTATTTATGCTATCGCGCTCACCGCTGCAAACCATGGCGAGTATTAATTTGCGTCTGGCGAATAATGACAGTGATCTGGAACGGCTTCACAGCCTGTCCCAGCTGAGCCAAGGCGGGCCTGCAGAGAATAAAAACCCCTGCATCCCCTATAGTGAAGAAGGTTAACGCGCGCTACCGGGTACGGCTACGCTCGGCAGGTACAAACAACTGCTCTAGCAGATAGGTTTTAAAATCGTCGGCAAAGGGCTGATCTTCCAGCGCCTTCTCCATACAGAGCAACCAGGCATCGCGTTCATCCACACCGATATCGAGGTGATTGTGAGCACGGGGGATAGCGATGGAGCCGTACTTCTCGCGGTAGAGTTTGGGGCCGCCTAACCAGCCACACAGAAAGCGGGCCAGTTTGTCGCGGGATTCAGTCAGATCATCCGGGTGCATTTCGCGAATGGTTTTGGCTTCCGGTAAGACTTCCATGGCATCGTAAAAGGCATCTACCAGCTTGCGAATTCCTTCGACGCCACCGGCAGCTTGAAAGGATGCATCATCGGTACCGTAGGGTTTGGATTCACCGGGCTCTTTAATCGACATCATCAAAACGACTTCCGAAAAGTGGGGTCTGCCCCGCAGGGTCAGACCCCGGCAATATAATTAGCACGCACGAGGGGTCCGACCCTGCGGGTCGTACCCCGTCTTTCAAACTAAGAACTAAGAACTAAGAACTAAGAACGCTGACGCACAGCCTCAAACAAACACACACCCGTCGCCACCGACACATTCAAACTACTGACCTCACCTGCCATAGGAATATTGATCAAACTATCACAGTGCTCACGGGTCAAACGACGCATGCCCTTTCCTTCAGCGCCCATCACCAACGCCATAGGACCTTTTAAATCTGCCTGATACACAGACTGCTCCGCTTCGCCGGCGGTACCGATGGTCCACAGTCCCAGTTCCTGCAGTTTTTTCAGTGTACGGGATAAGTTGGTGACACTGATATAAGGCAACACTTCCGCTGCACCGCAGGCCACCTTACGCGCGGTAGCATTAAGGCTGGCGGAATTATCTTTCGGTGCAATCACCGCATGTACACCGGCTGCTTCAGCGGTACGTAAACAGGCACCCAGGTTATGCGGGTCGGTCACACCGTCCAGTACTAACAAAAAAGGTGTGGCATCGAGGTTTTCCAGCATAGTGTAGAGGAACTTCTCATCGTGAAGCTCGCCGGGACGTGCCATGGCAATCACGCCCTGGTGATTACCTTCCACGAGTTTATCCAACTCTTTGCGGTCGACCTGCTTGGTAGCGATCTGCTGCTTTTGTGCCGCCGCCAATACTTTTTGTAAACGCTGGTCCTGACGACCGCGTAATACAAGCAACTGTTGCACGCGCTGTGGTGCGCTTTTTAATAGGGCCTGCACCGCGTGCAGGCCAAAGATGGGTTCTAGTTGAGCCACTGAAATTTCTCTACTTTCTAATGTCCCGATTCACCATTACGGGATTATTATCTACGACGTCGAAGACGCTGGATACCTGCCTTCGCAGGTATGACGAATCAATTTACTTCTGGGATTTGGCTTTACGCACACGAACACCCTTACTGGGCTTTTTCGCTTTTTTCTTGGCCGCCGGTTTTTCTGCTGCTTTAGCGCTAGCCTTCTTTGCACCTTTACCCGCCGGTTTCTTTTTCGGCTTTTTGGTTTCTGCCTTTCCGCGGGTCGCTTTCTTTACCGTCTTTTTAATATTCTTGGCAGCCTTCTTACCCTTCTGCTTACCAGGGCGGTGCTCCAACAATTCAAAATCGACTTTGCGCTCATCCAGATCAACACGCACAACCCGCACACTCACCTCATCCCCCAAACGGAATACGGTACGGGTACGCTCACCCACCAAGCGATGATGGGCCGCCTCAAAGTGATAATAATCGTGCGGTAGGGAGGTTACGTGAATCAAACCTTCAACGTAGAGGTCTTTTAACTCGACAAACAAACCAAAACCGGTAGCCGAGCTCACCACACCATCAAACTCATCACCAATATGGTCCTGCAAAAACTCACATTTGAGCCAGCTGACCACATCGCGGGTAGCCTCATCGGCGCGACGCTCGGTCATGGAGCTCTGCTCACCGGCGATCAGCATGGCATCCAGGTCGTAAGGGTAAATATGTTTCTTGGCGATCGGCTTGGCCGCTTTTACGCGCTTAACATGTTTACTCTCTTGCTTGGAGCGAATCACATGGCGCAGAGCGCGATGCACCAATAAATCCGGGTAGCGACGGATGGGCGAGGTAAAGTGGGCATAAGCGGTATAACCCAAACCAAAGTGGCCTTTATTATCCGGCTGATACACCGCCTGGCTTAAACTGCGTAGCATCACGGTTTGAATCAGGTGCGCATCGGGGCGGCCCTCAATGGACTGCAACAGGGTTTGATAATGTTTCGGCTCGGGCGCGCCGCCACCGGGCATGCCCAAACCAATCTCACCCAAGAACTCACGCAGGTTTTCCAGCTTCTGTTCTTTAGGGCCCTCATGAACACGGTACAGCCCCGGCAGCTCATGCTTCTCCAGGAAGCGCGCCGCACAGACGTTGGCGGCCAACATGCATTCTTCAATCAGCTTGTGCGCATCGTTGCGCACCACTGGAATAATCTTTTCGATCTTGCGCTGCTCATCGAACAGAATGCGGGTTTCGGTGGTTTCAAAATCGATCGCACCGCGCTCGGTTCGCGCCGCCCTTAAAGACCTATACAGGTTATGCAGCTCATCCAGGTGTGGCATCACATGGGCCAGCTGCGCACGCATACTGTTGGCATCCGCTTTGGATTGAGACTGCAGCGCTTTCGGCAGCACCTTATTTAATAGCTTGCGCACTCCTTTGGCTTTTGACTTGGAGGTAACGTCTTCGCTCAGGGCCTGACCAACCTGGGTATAGGTCAGGCGGGCATGGGAGTGGATTACGCCTTCATAAAAGGTGTAGCCGCTAACGCGCCCGGCTTCCGAGATGGTCATCTCACAGACCATACACAGGCGATCAACTTCCGGGTTTAAAGAACACAACCCATTGGACAGCGCCTCCGGCAGCATAGGAACCACAAAATCCGGGAAGTACACGGAATTGCCGCGCACCTGCGCCTCTTGATCCAAAGCACTGCCTACGGTCACATAATGGGACACATCGGCAATGGCCACATAAAGGCGCCAGCCTCCAGACTTCTTGCGCTCACAGTAGACCGCATCATCAAAATCACGGGCATCTTCACCGTCGATAGTGACAAAGGGATAATCACGTAAATCGACCCGATGACGCTTATCGGCATCATCCACTTCGGCAGGCAAACCATTGGCCTCGGCCTGCACTTCACTGGGCCACAGGTGTGGAATACCGGCAGCACGGATGGCGACATCGATCTCCATACCCGGCGCCATATGATCGCCCAATACCTCCAGCACATGGCCTGCTGGTTGCTGTTTGCGACCTGGCTGCTGATCGATAGCCACCACTACAAACTGGCCCTCCTCGGCCTTACCAAGGCGATCAACGGGTACCAGTACGTCATGGCTTAAGCGCGGATTATCCGGGCGCACAAAATAGAGGCCATTGTCATTAAACAGGCGACCCACTATCTGATGGGTATTGTGGGTCAGCACCTCAACAATGCCGCCTTCACGGCGACCTTTGTAATCGCGGCCACTCTCGCGCACCAGCACCTCATCACCGTCAAATACCTTGCGCATCTGGCGGTAAGACAAATACAGATCATCACCCCCAGCCAAGGGCACAGCAAAGCCAAAACCGTCTTTGTGACCCTGCACCCGCGCACGGATCAGATCCAGACGGTTAATCGGTGCATAACCCTGGCGACGGTTACTGAGTAACTGGCCATCACGGCTCATGGCAATCAGACGGCGACGCAGCGCCTCAACAGAGTCCTCGTCAACCAGCCCCAACACCTCACACAGGGCCTCATGGGTCATAGGGCCCGGAGCGGCCTCCAGCACCTCGGTAATATATTCACGACTGGGGATGGGGTTGTCGTATTTGGCAGCCTCGCGATTGGCATGCGGGTCTTTGGCGTTAGCCTCAGATGTGGGTGTTTGCTTAGTCAACGGTATCCTTTACCCATACAGGGATTTTTTGTTTTTATGCCCAAATATTAGCCAACATTCGGGAAACTTAGAGCCAGCAAGGGCTTGCGGGGCGGACTATACCGGATTCCCCTTACAAATACCCCTATTGCAGCTCTCTCGACGTAGCCTAAACGGCATTTTTTTCATTTTTTTGAGTATAGGCGATTGACATCAATCCCTGCCCCCACTAATATGCGCGACCTCGACAGGGCACTGCTTTAAACAAGCCCGAGTCGCTTTGCCCAGGTGGTGAAATTGGTAGACACGCTAGCTTCAGGTGCTAGTGCTCGCAAGGGCGTGGAGGTTCAAGTCCTCTCCTGGGCACCAAACACTACAAAAAAGCCTCGCTTCTAGCGAGGCTTTTTTGTTTCTAATCTACAGTCACAGTCAAAGGCAACCACACGCTAAATTGACTGCCCTTACCCACCTCACTGCACACCTCAACTTCGCCACCGTGAATTTCGGCAAACTCTTTCACCAGAACCAGCCCCAATCCAGTTCCCTCCACCGTTTTGGTGACGCGACTGTCTATTTGACTGAAACGCTGGAACAGACGCTGCTGATCTTGGCTACTAATACCAATACCGGTATCGGTGACAGAAAACCTTAGCCCCGCTTGTTGGCTGCGCGTCTCAGGTGTGACCTCCAGTGTGATACTGCCCTGTTCGGTAAACTTCAGCGCGTTGGAAAACAGGTTGAGCAGAATTTGCACCAAACGGCGTCGATCTGCCTGCAGGTGCCCAACAGCCTTATCGACCAGCACCCGGTAGTCCAGCCCTTCCGCACTCAGCAGCGGGGCAATTTTTTTACTCACCTCGTCGACAACTTCCTGCACCTGAATAGACTCCAGATTCAGCACCATCTCACCGGCCTCAATCTTGGTGACATCCAGAATATCGTTAATCAATTCCAACAGGTGCTGGCCGTTGCGCTCAATCGTAGTAAGCGAATCCACTGTACGCTGATCAAAGTCCCTGTCACCCGCCTTACGTAACAAGCGGCTGGTAAAACCGATGATGGAGTTAAGCGGGGTGCGCAACTCGTGGGACATGCTGGCCAGGAAACGGCTCTTAGCCTCGCTGGCATCATTGGCCTTGTGCAACGCATGGCGCAACTGCTGGGTTTTTTCGATCACCTCCTGACGCACCAGCGATTCACGGCCGGTCAGAATCAGCAACAGCGCACCGGTAAGCCAGACAAACAACATGCCACCCATCAGCACCCACCAGATGGTATGGCCGTGCAATTCACGCAAATACTGCGGCGTGGGCGTCAGCCTGATATGCCACTGGCGTGAGCCAAAGTCGAAGATTTTCTCCCACCCGATGTCGGACTGTTGATGTTCCTGTTCATGGTAAAGCTCTATAGGTTGGTCTGGGTTGGTAACATCACTGATATGCAGAATGAGATCGCGCTCACGGCCCACCGACAGCGCACTGTTGACGAAATTATCGATAACAAACATGCCCACAATAAAACCCAACAATTCTCCGTCAGCATCACCCTTGGGTAGCTCGTCGCTGAACAACGGCAAGAACAGAATGATGGCAGGCTCGGCATTGGGACTGCTGGTCAGGGTGATCGGAGCGGTGGCAATCAGCCGGTGTTCGGCCCGAGCCTTTCGCATAGCGGCCAACCGCAGAGCCTCCGCACTAAGATCAAGCCCAATGACAGGATTACTGAAGCTGAGACGCGAAGCGTTGTAAAAAATGGGAAAGTACTCGGCCTGCTGCGGGGCGGGAACAGTTTCACCTATTTTAGGTACTCGAATATAGGGAGAGCTGAACTCCTGCTCGCTCAGGGCTGATTCAAACGCCTCCCGTTCCTCTAAAGGCACTCGCTTTACCCAGGCCGCCGCCTCCAGACCACTGTAATGCTCGACAAGTTCAGCATAAAAACGACTGAACTCGTTGCTGTCGACGAAATTACTGGCGGCATAGAGGCCTTTAATGGCACCCACTGCGGAAACCATATTCGATGCATGCCGCTCCAGCCCCTGTTCCTCTATTAGCGCTCGCCTAGAAAAGTTGTCATCAATGCGCGCTTGCTCAGTGCTGCGCGCCCAAAAGAACACCACTATCGCCAGAGCAAAAGCCAGTATCAGCGGCAAGCTCACCTGTAAGCGACGACCAATAGGATTGTTAGGTGTCTTGGTGACCATCACCAGGATCAGTGGTGTAAACACCAGCACGCCGATTACATCACCCACCCACCAGGTAAACCAGCCGATGGGCGCATTCGTGAGAGTCACCAACTCGAGGCTGTAAAGGGTTGCGGTGCCAACACTGGCAGCAATCAGGCAGGCCATGGGACCCGCCAGTAGCGACAGCAACAGGATTTCCCGTGGATCGATCAGGGGGGAAGGAATAGTGAAGGAGCGCCGTACCAGGGCACTGGCGACCCATGCCTGGAGACTGGAACCTACAGCAATAGGGATCGCCACCGGCAGTGCCGCCTGAATATCACTCCACTGCCACTGCTCCACCGATAGACTGAGATTGACTAAAGTCGACCCCAGAAACACACCAGGTAGCACCCGCGGGCCGTATAACAACGCTGCCGCCACCGCCAGACCTGATGGCGGCCATACAGCGGTGGCAAAGCCGGGGGGAATCGCCATCAGCAGCCCCAGCCGCCCGCTGACAAAATACAGCGCAGCAATAATCAGGGTGAGCATGAGGTTGTGTAGCAGGCGATTGCTGTGCGGCAGGGTTGGCAAAGGCTGACTCTCGTAAGACCTTGTTTTTGCTCATTATAGCAGCTAGGCAGTGAGAGGAATCACAAGCTCAGGGTTTACACAGCCGCTGCATCAAGGGCGTTATACATAGCAGTGCCAACAGCGATAGTTTAAGCCTGCATGAGATGCTCTCTGAACGCCAGTCTCCGCCTGATTAGCCTATTCAGTTTACTGGCTTTCGTTCACTCCGCCTCCACAGCATCATCCACGACAGCGCCTGAGATCAAACATAAACCATCAAACGAAAAAGCAATAAAGATTTGTTCATTTGAGCTGCCTCCCTATTACTATAAAAGCCAAGATCAGGTACGGGGCATTCTGGCTGATATGACTGATCAAATGGGCAACGCTAGGCTTACATAAACAGTGCCGAACAACTAACCAGTTACATACACCGCCCCGTTCTCAATCGCGACCTCGTACACCTTTAAAGACTTCTCCCTGGCGATAACATTAAACAACTGAACACCAGGTGGAAAATTTGCCCACTCTTTGACATCTCCCGTTTTTATACAAAACTTTGCTCGATGTAGCGGGCATTCAATTTTACCGTCTTTGACTTTCCCCTTTGCCAGAGAGCGGAACATATGCGTGCAGCGGGATTGAGTGGCATAAAACCCGTCTTCAAGGCGAAACAATAATGCCGACTCACTACCCACTTCGATTGGCCTTACTTCATCTACAACCATTTCATCGACGTGACAAATTAATGTTTTCATATATCTACTCTTTAACTCATTATTAATGAGTAACAATTAGCACCCTTGGAATACTGCGGGCCTCTTTTCAAAGAACGCACGGACGCCTTCCTGATGATCTTTACTACGCAGGTTAACTTCCTGAAATCCAGCCTCACGGTCTGCAATTGCCAACAACTCACCCGTTGCAGCCTCTTTCAACAACTGCTTGGAGTGCCGTAAACTCAAAGGAGCTAGTTTGCTGAGTTGGTTAGCGAATGACAAAGCCTCTTCACGCAGGTTTTCTGTGGCCACAACCCGATTTACCAACCCCAGCTCTATACATTTGTTGGCATCCAAACGCTGACAACAGGCAATAATTTCATAAGCCTTTTGTGGACCAACTGCATTACGAAGCAAGAAGTGAAAACCACCATCTGGAACCAGGCCAATTGCACTGAAGGCAGAATATATAAATGCATCTTCTGCCATTACAACCAAGTCACACGCAAGCACCAGGGCTCCGGCAAATCCTGCTGCAGTTCCATTCACTGCACATATGACCGGCTTGGGACCATTGACGATAGCTTTGATTATGCCGTTATATTCTTCACGAACAGCATTGGCTAAAAAATCCTGCTCCCCAGTATCCTCAATCTTCTCGGCCAAATCAGCTCCCGAACAAAACCCTTTTCCCTCGCCAGCAAGTACAATAACTCTAACGGTATCGTTGTCCATTGCCTGCTCAAGGGCTTCTCGTAATTCTTGTCTAAGTTGTCGGTTAAGTGAATTGCGAACATCCGGGCGATTTAAAGCGATAACTTCTACACCAGCTTCATGATCTACTTTGACAAAGTCATAACTCATATTTAATTCCTTACTTCAAAGAAAGTGCCATACGGATCTGCCGTAATAGATATCAGGAAGATTGTGAGGCAAATGGTAAATGTATCGAATAACACCCTATGGATGACCACCATAACTAATAGTCTTCCCCCCTATAAACTTGGGGCAATCAAGGTGAACGATTGAAAAATACACATTAAAAAAAGAGGGCTTGCCACCGCTATAGATGACAAGCCCATAGGAAAGTCCGCATGACTAATGCGGAAATACAGCGTAATCACATCATTACAAAATTAGTTAATGCCTGTGACCGCTGGAGAGAGAGCCTTAAGATCGCTCGACATGGGAAATTCTCGCTCTAAGAGACAGAACCTTATGCCACTTCAAATAAGCCGGCAGCCCCCATGCCCCCGCCAACACACATACTGACTACAACATACTTAACACCACGGCGCTTACCCTCAATAAGAGCATGCCCTACCAATCGTGAACCAGTCATACCATAGGGATGACCTACAGAAATAGAGCCACCATTGACGTTGAATATTTCTGGATCAATATTTAACTCTTTTTGGCAATACAGTGCCTGACACGCAAAAGCCTCATTTAACTCCCAAAGACCGATATCATTGACAGTAAGACCATGAGCTTTCAATAATTTGGGAATGGCATAAATCGGCCCGATACCCATTTCTTCAGGCGCATTGCCAGCTACCATCATGCCTCGATAAATTCCAAGAGGCTGTAAACCTCGCTGCTCAGCCAATTTTCGCTCCATAACAACGCACGCTGAAGCGCCGTCTGACAACTGACTCGCATTACCGGCAGTGATAATACCGCCTTCAACAACGGGTTTAAGGCTCTGTAAACTCTCAAGTGTCGTCGAAGGTCTATTACCTTCATCCTGGGTAAGTGTGACTTCTTCATAGGAAACGGCTTTAGTCTCTTTATCAAATACCGCCTTGGTCGTCGTCAAAGGAACAATTTCGTCATCAAATTTTCCTGACGCTTGTGCAGCTGCCGTTCGCTGCTGAGAAGCCAATGACAGCTGATCCTGCTCTTCTCGAGAGATGCCGTACTTTTTCGCTACGTTTTCAGCGGTAAGCAACATAGGCATGTAGGCATTCTTGGCGTTCTTAATAACATTTTCATCCATGGCGCTGGCGGCCCAGTCCATATATTTCTGCTGAATTTCAGAAATATTTTCTTGCCCTCCAGCAACAACCACATCCATGTGATCAACCATCACTTGCTTAGCAGCCGTAGCGATCGCCATCAGACCAGAGGCACACTGACGATCAATCGTCTGGCCTGAAGCGGAATAAGGAAGGCCAGCAGCCATTGGCGCTAAACGGCCAATATTCATACTGGCACTGCCAGCGTTTAATACCGAACCGACAATAACATCATCGACCTCTGCACCCTCTATACCTGAACGCTGAACGGCATGTGCAATTGCATGCCCCATCAGCGTTGGTGATTTGGTATTATTAAATGCACCACGAAATGCTCGACCAATCGGTGTACGAGCCGTAGAAACAATTACCGCATCTCTCATTGCACAATTCCTATATAACTTTAAATACGGCTGACTAATCAATAGAGTTATCAGCCAAATACGATTTTACTGATAATCTTTAAACGATTTATTTTGTTCGACCAAACGTTCCAATAAAGGTGCTGGTTTGAACCACTCTTCACCATAATCACCCAGAGACTGTCGGTAGCCATTCAGTGCTGCAAGTATTTTATCCAAGCCAATTTCATCGGCGAACTGCATTGGTCCCCCCTTGAAAATCGGGAAGCCGTAACCATTACAGTAGACAATATCAATATCACCCGAGCGATAAGCAATACCTTCATCGAGAATCTGCGCGCCTTCATTAATCAGTACATACATAGTCCTTTCGACAATCTCCTGATCAGTAATAGCTCGCTGCTTAATGCCAAGCTCATTTGCCAGATCCGCGGCTAATGTCATGACTTCCGGGTCCTCGCGCTTGTCACGCCCCTCATAAATGTAAAAGCCACGGCCGCTTTTTTGACCATAACGCCCCAACTCATAGAGTTTATCGAGAATTGCAGCGTAATGGGGATCGCGAGGGTAACAAGCCTCAGCGTTTTCCTGGCGAATTAAATAACTCACATCGATACCCGCCAAATCAGCCATACTAGGGAAACCCATCGCCAAACCAAAATCAGTCAGCGCCTGATCAATTTGTGCTGGTGACGCCCCTTCCAGGATCAGCCGGGCAGTCTCTCTCCCATAAGGCTCTATCATACGATTGCCAATAAATCCCCAACACACGCCTGACACGACCGGTACTTTCTTAATTTTTTGAGCCAATTTAATGGTCGTCATCAGAACATCATCGGCCGTTTTTTCGGCACGAACAATTTCTAACAAACGCATCACATTGGCAGGACTAAAGAAATGGGTGCCTACAACCGCTTCTGGCCGTGATGTGACAGCGGCAATTTCGTTTACATCCAATGTCGAGGTATTGGTTGCCAGAATGGCACCAGGCTTACAAACTTCATCCAGAGTTTTAAATACTTGCTGTTTAATATCCATCCGCTCAAAAACAGCTTCGATCACAAGATCTACATCGCTAATATCGGAATATTCAGTGGTTGATTTTAGTAAGGACAAACAACTGTCAACCTGAGCTTGAGTAAATCGCCCCTTCTTGGCACTGATTTCATAGTTACGCCGTATCGTGGCAATACCTCGCTCCAACGCTTCTGCATTAAGATCCAATACGACAGTCTCAATACCAGCATTGATAAAGTTCATGGCAATGCCACCACCCATGGTTCCAGACCCAATCACAGCAACCCGATTGATAGGGCGTATTAGAGTTTTGGATTGAATACCAGGTATCTTGGTTGCCGCTCGTTCAGAAAAGAACAGATGCTGCTGCGCTCTTGCTTGTGGCGTCTCCATACAATCTCTGAAAAGATTAGCTTCAAAAGCTATACCTTCAGCCAGAGGTAATGCACACGCCGCTTCCACAGCCTGAATACATTGCTCAGGTGCATAGAAGCCTTGAGTGCGCGCTGAAGTTTTACGACGGAATTCAAAAAAGTAATCTTCCGGTAGATCACTTATATCTACCGCCATATCTGCACAATTTCTCAGTGGGGCATCATCTGCGACAAGCTCTTCAGCATAATTTACTGCCGCTTCAAGTAACGCTTCATCTTCCAAAGCCAGACGATCAATGGCCTTAGCTTCTAATAGCTTTTGCGCGGCTACAGGTTTACCTGACGAAATCATCTCAAGTGCTAACGGGGCTCCAGCTAATCGAGGCATTCGCTGCGTTCCTCCAGCCCCGGGCAATATACCCAACTGTACTTCTGGCAAACCAATCTTCGCTTTTTTATCGGCGATTCTATAATCGCAGGCCAAGGTCAACTCACATCCACCACCTAGCGCCATACCATTGATTGCCGCAATGACAAGCTTATTTGTACCCTCAACAAAATCACACAACTCAGATAAATTAGGGGAAGCGAAGGCCAAATCCCCGTCAAACTCACTAATATCAGCACCGCCACAGAATATACTTCCAGAGGACGCTAGCACAATAGCGTCCACATTCTCATCCGCTAACGCCTTCTGAAAGTTACTCATAATAGCCTGGCGCATACTCAAACCCAGGCTATTCACTGGGGGGCTTGAAAGTTGTAATACTGCGATATTATTTCGTAGTTCGTAAGTTACCTGAGTCATTCTAAAACCTAATCTATCTATAATGTCTAATTCTACAGCCGCTGCCAGTTACGACTCACAACACTCTCGATAAAATACGGGCCGCATTAGAGCAGCCCGTATTTAGTCTCATTACTTAATGCTATCGAGATTAAAATACGAAGATATCTATTAATTAAATCTCGTACTTTACTGACAAGGTAAACGTGCGTGGACGAATAGTTTGTGCAAAATGGGATCCTGACGCTAAAGGAATATCCTGACTTAGCGTGAAAGACTCTTCATCAGTCAGATTGTTACCATTTAACATGAACGTCCAACCATCCATAGAAGCCAACCGCACTGACGCATTCAACTGGGTAGATGCATCATCCAAAGAGTTTTCGTCCAGATCATCCTGACGATAGGATTCATCTCGATAGCTCACATCCATCCCTAAACCAAGCGTCCAAGCATCTGTAATGGATGTTTCATAAGCCAGCGACACACTACCAGTAAATTCGGGTGTCTGCGCTGCTACTCGACCAGACAAATCATTTACGCCAGCTTGTGCGCAATCACCATTACTGAGGAAAGCTGCCGCAGGGTTAGTACCGCCAGCCCATGCCTCTTCCCTATAAGCAAGATATTGCGCATTGGTGCATCCCTGGTTATCAAAGTTTTCAAATTCGAAATCAATCCATCCAACAGATGCCGTAAGCAGAAGTTCATCAGTCAACTGCCAGCGGCTGTCAATTTCAATGCCCTGTGTTACGGCTTCTGCAGCGTTATCTACGTTGTAGGTTGTTTGGCCGCTAAATACCGAAACCTGCATATCTGAATACTCAGAACGGTACATAGCAATATTCATTTCACCGGCGCCATCAAGCAGCGAGAGCTTTGCTCCAATCTCAAAGGTAAGAACCTCTTCCTCATCAAAACCAATTTCAGAAGGATCCGGAGCCAGACTCAAATAAAACGAGTTAAATCCCCCCGCTTTAAATCCAGTTGAGGCACTCGCATAAGCCATCCCCATACTGGAAAAATCCCACTGCAGATTTGCCGACCAGGTCCAGCTGGTTTCTTTACGCTTTAAGTCATCAAAGCTGTGCGGAACATATTCACCAAACAGGCCAGCCAAAGCCCCCGCCAGGGGATCCGAGGATGGAGCTTTATTCGTCAAACCGTAATCAGATACCACGGAACTGTGGGAAGCGGTTTTTTCTTCACTGGTATATCGTAAACCGAAGGTAGAGCGTAGCGTTTCACTCATGTGCCAGGTTAACTGACCAAAAGTAGCCCAGGATTCCGTATTCTGGTCCAGTTTTACATAGCGATTAAAACCATCAACACCAAGCGCGGTAATAGGACCCGCAAGTGTAGCCTGAGAACATGCAGACGCCGTAGCCGCCGAAGTACCAAGACCAGCATTTGTAGCTGCCGCAAGCGCTGCTGCCACTGCAGGGTCATCTGTATTCGGGTCATACGCTACGGTAGTTCCACCACCCGCCGCACAACTTAAGCCAGCAAGATCATTCAACGCTGAAACACCTAAAGGTGTATTACCTTCAGCCACCAAATCTGCATCCAGATAAAATGCACCAATGATGTATTCAACTGCGCCTTCCTGATTTGAAGCGTATCGAATCTCAAATGTTTTCTGCTCGAAGTCTTCCTCATCATTAAAGTTGAGCGTATCCAAAGTACTGATATCGGCATCAACCATGCGGTCAGATGTATATTTTGAATAGGATGCAATTGCCGTTAACTCACCGTCATCGGCAAAACTGTGATTTAAAGTCAGTGAGGTTTCCGTGGTATCTCCATCAAACAACTGACTACTGCCCAATTCTTGATTAGGATCCGGGTCTAACGGGTTTGTACCAATCGCAGATTTGCCATTGTAGCTGTCTTCAAGACCTAACGCCGCTAATGAACCCGCATTTTGCAGCTCCCAAGATGTACCCTGATTATCCCAAGTACCATGCTCAAGCT
Organism: Maricurvus nonylphenolicus; assembly: GCF_042854845.1. GTDB lineage: Bacteria > Pseudomonadota > Gammaproteobacteria > Pseudomonadales > Cellvibrionaceae > Maricurvus > Maricurvus nonylphenolicus. The sequence continues at coordinate 4,897,707 of NZ_AP031498.1, forward strand.
TATAAGACACCGATGTTGTATCACTCGCATCCCACACCAAATAAATCCTCGCCGCCTGCTCATCGGTCTCTGGTTCATCGTTACCATAGCGGATATTTTCAACCCATCCTTCATTCATAGTACGATCGAGCACAGCTATACGAGCAGTAACAGAGTCTGAGAGAGCACCGGAGAGGTACCCAGTAAACTCGGTTTCATCAAGATCGACGTTATAAGATACTTTTCCCGCTCCTGTGAGTTCATCGGTCGGTTTTGCAGAAGTAATACTGAGAGCACCTGCAACCACGTTTTTACCAAACAGAACGCCCTGGGGACCACGCAGAACCTCTAAGCGCTCTACATCCAGAAAGGAGAATCGCGATTGAACACCACGACCACGATATACACCATCAACAAACGTAGCGACGGACTGCTCAAAACCGGCCTGGTTACCCGACTGGATACCGCGAATATTGACACTATCACCGATTTCAGAACCCACAATAGTGACATTTGGTACCTGTTTAATGGCATCACCAAGGTTACGCATGCCTGCATCGGAAATCTTGTCACCAGTCATTGCCGCAACTGAAATTGGCACATCCTGAAGACTTTCAGCTCGTTTCTGTGCGGTTACAATGACCTCTTCAAGCTGCACTGACATAGCTGGAGCAGAAACCCCAGCCATGGCTACCATTAATGCCTGTGAAATACTGACAACAATCTTTTTCTGTTTCATCACTCACCTCTATTCTCAGCTATCATTTATTTTTGTAATTTTCTTTCTTACGATAAACATGCCTTCACCGACCAAGAAATCAGTCAACAAATACATCCTGCACATCTCTTAGCATGATATGTTCATCATTTCGCGTCCCCACCTTATTTAGGGGTATTGATACACTATGATTAGTAGGTAATAGTTAGAAAGCAGGTTCAGGGAGATCGATAATCATGCCTGAGTTTTCTTCTGTTAATAAAACCTGGCATGCTAAGCGGCTATTCTGTTTTACCTCAGCTAACCCACCCTGCAGCGTCATTTCTTCAAAATCCCCTTTCGGTGACAGCTTGTCCATCCACTCCTCTCTTGGATAACAATGGCATGTCGCACATGCACCCGCACCACCACACTGCGCCTCAATTTCAGGAATCATGTTTTCAACAGCACACTCCATGACAGAGCGACCCACCTCGCCTTCGACATCTACAGAACTGCCATCTGCGGATACAAACGTAACTTTAACCATCTCATCACCTTTACATCATGGATGAACCATCATTAGATGATGATCCATCACTTCACAATTTATGATCGGATACACAATCGGCTTTTACTGTGCGGTATAAGCACCATCAACTGGCAACGCAGCTCCCGTCACAAAACTCGATGAGTCCGAACATAACCACATCACAGCCTGCGCAATTTCCTCAGGCGAGGCTAAACGCTTGGCAGGTACAGAGGCCAACACCTCCTCCAATACACCTGGCTGCTGTTGCAAAATTTCACTGACCATCGGTGTTTCTACACCTCCTGGGCAGATGGCATTTATGCGAATTCCCTTTTTCGCATAATCAAGCGCAGCACTTTTTGTGAGCCCCACCACGCCGAATTTACTGGCTGAATAAGCCGCAATCTGGGGCGCGCCCACCAATCCCATAACAGAGGAGTTATTAACAATAGAGCCGCCACCATTCTTAATCATCGCTTGGGCCTGATACTTCATACACAAAAAGACACCGCGGAGATTGACCGCTATAGTGCGATCAAACTCAGCAATATCTATTTCATCCATAGGCGACATAGCACCTTCAATACCAGCGTTATTAAACGCACTATCCAATCGACCAAAACGATCAAGTGCAGCCAACATTAACTGCTCAACCTGTAGCGCATCAGTAACATCGGTTTGAACGAAAATGGCCTCAGCACCAGCCTCTTCAACCTGCTTAAGTGTTTGCTCTCCACTTGCCACACTCACATCAGCCAGCACAAGTTTTGCTCCCTCACGAGCCATAGCCAATGCCGTGCCCTGACCAATACCAGAAGCCGCCCCTGTCACTACAATGACCTTTTCATTTAACAAAGACATAACCTACCCTCCAAATTTTTAAATCATTTCGATACAACAGACTTACAGCCTCTATCAGGTCATTTCGAAACCTGAATAATCTGTTTCAACTTCGTCTTCAAGACGCAGCTGGTAATTTGGAGAACCACCAAAGTAAGCCAGGAATTGATTAGGTCGATGATCAGTATTCTGACCATTAAACCAAGAGTCGACAGTAGACATCAGCAAAGTGCTAGCAACCTCAGCAACGGTATTAACCCACTCAGCCTCACTTTCTTTACGGGCGTTAATTTGGGTGCAACCTTTCTCTTCTGCCGCAAGAATGCACTTAATGACCCAATCAGTATTGGTTTCGATGCAACGCGGGAAATTACAGAGTGTGCCACCGTTAAGCGGGCCTAGAGGCATAAAGGTATTAGGAAAACCGTGAGGGCTCATACCTAAATAGCTCTTTACACCGTCTTCCCAATATTCTTTCAGTGATACACCACCTTTACCTACTATATTGATACTTTCGAACGGCCCAACAAAGGCATTGAAACCAGTACCATAAACAATGACATCAAACTCGTGCTCTTTTTCGGTAGTTTCAATACCCTTGGGGGTAAAGCGTGTAATAGGGGTTTCCAGCAGATCCACCAACTCTACGTTTGGGCGGTTGTATGATTCGTAATAACCACTTTCCTGCGGTACACGCTTCAGACCAAAACCGTGATTCTTGGGAATTAGTTTTTCTGCGATTACTGGATCATCAACACGGGAACGAACCTTATCGGCAATAAATTCGCTGACCACCTTGTTGGTTTCAGGATCCATGATGACATCAGCATAACTTCCCAACCACAAAGAAAAGCCTGGCGCGTAGTATTTCTCTTCTAAATGCGCTTTTTGCTCTTCTGGAGACAGCTCAAGGAATGAGCCCTCCATAATAAAGTTATGCTCAAACCCGGCAAAAGAGTTATGTAACTTGGTGAAATTCTCTTGGGCAGCCTCCCCCTTATACCTGGCCTTTTCTTCGTCAGTTAACTGCCCATTACCCAGCGGGGTCGCCCAGTCAGGATTACGCTGAAACACGCTAAGCTGACAATCCTTCTTAGCCACTTCAGTAATAATCTGGATCGCTGTCGCACCAGTACCAATAACCGCCACACGTTTACCGGTGAGATCATCAAATCGCTCATCCCAGTTAATACTGTGGCCTTGCAAGCCCTCAAAATCATCTCGACCAGGGTAATCAGGATACAACGGCTCAGATAACGGACCTGTTGCGAAGATAACGTATCTGGCTTTGTACTCGTTTTCTCCATTTTCATCTGAAAGCGTCCAACAGGATTCTTCTTCATCCCAGATGGAATTTTTAATATGAACATCGAAATCGATATGATCACGCCAATCAAATTTCTCGGCAGCATGATTAATGTATTCAAGAAGCTCAGGCTGAATAGAAAAACGACGCTCCCAGCTATACTCATCTACGAGTTCATTGGAGAATGAGAACTGATAGGTCAACGTCTCGGAATCTAACGTACAACCAGGGTAACGGTTCTTATACCAGGTGCCACCAAGATCTGCGTTGCGCTCCACACAGCGATAACTCAAATTGGTATCTTTCAATTTCTGAATAGCATACAAACCATTCAAGCCTGCACCAATAACAAGCACGTCATATTTTTTCTGAGTGGTCATTCTCTAACTCTCCTCTATCTATTTCACTCGCCTTTAAGACCAGGTCCATCCAAAACAACCAAGTCCGCCAAGTTTTATTGCTGATAGAAGAAGATTACAAAGCTACCACCTACAGGAACCCACTCGTTTGAGTAGAAATGAACCCGTCAATCCGAAGGGGGTAGCCCCACTATAAGAATGGCCTTATGAGATACAGGCATTAAATGCCTGCAATCAGAGAAGATTGTGATATAACGCAGAGAGTATTGCTGTGTAGGACAGGATACGAGCCAGGAGCAACTCGCGCCAAAGGTCTACATGGAGTCAGTCAAGATTAAGGTGTCTTGCGACATTAACCGCTGCAGTGCGGTTATCCACCCCTAGTTTGGAGTAGAGGTTTTTTAGGTGCCAGGCGATCGTATGTACACTCAAGTGCATTTCATCCGCTAACTCCTTGTTTTTTAAGCCCTTGCTTAATAGCTGCAGCAAGGTTACCTCTCTGGGTGTTAGCGGATCCAGCCCATCTAAATCGATCGACAACTCGACCGGAGGTTCACTACTGGGTGTCACACTGAACAAATCACGGAGCAACTGAATATAGTCAGCATCCACCACTACATCACTATTATTCGAGTTATCGGTCCAGCGCTCCAGCGCAACTCGAATTAAATCTTGAACATTCTGCTCAGCATCTAAAAAACTCTGCTGAAAGCGCCCTTTGGCTCCCAGCACTATAGCTTCATTCATTCTATTGACCGCAGACCTTTGCTTATCAAGCCGTAACAGGGCATCTGACTCCACCAATAACAGCTTCAACAGGTGACGATGCTGATTGTAACGTTTTGCCAACCCCGCCTGCTCACTGAGCAGAGGCAGAGCCTCATCCGCCTTTCCTGAGGCGAGCAAATAGCGGCACGCCCCCAGAGTCACGTAATAATCAACTTCAGACCAATTATCTCCTTTATCTCGCTGCCCCCCCAAAGCCAGAAGATCATGATAGGCAACCTGAGCAGACTCCGCCTGTCCAAATGCCAACAACAAGCGAATACGCTCGTTGAGCATAGCAACCAATAGTCGAATGTAATTATCCTGCCGCCCTAACGCTTCACCTTCAGCCAATATCTGTAACGCTTTCTCCCTGTCACCATCATTTGCCGCCAATCGCGAAGCAATCTGATACGCACAAATCAACGGCTCAATAACGGATGACTCCTGTCGAATCACTTCCTGATTTTTCAGTAAGTTTATCGCCGTCTCGAAGTCACCCCATTCATAATAGATTTCAGCCATTAGGGCATTAGGGACACTGAAAGGAATCCAGCCATCACCAAATTTTTTCTGTGCTATAGCCTGAGATAACTTATATTGCTCCAACGCTTCGGCCAAGTTGCCCGAAAGACGATACCCCAACCCTCGAAATGTATGTGAATAAACCACAGCTCTGAAATTATTATCGAGGTAAGTCATCTCCTGCTCTACAGCCAAGCGGTGACCTTGATCATACTTGCCGTCGTACATAAGCGCATAAACCAAAGCGGATGTGTATGCACTCTTAAAAAAGGTCTGATCCTCCGGAATACATTCAGCTTCACCTTGGGCCAGCAGCGAGATCTTCTTTGCATCATCCTCAACCACAGTAACCACGGCGATTAATGCATCTATATTGACCTGCAGAGACTCTAATGCCTCAAGTCCACATCGCTTTGCCTGATCGATATAGCTATATGTACTCGCACTGTCTCGTTCCAACGCAGCAACCCACCCCAAGCTCAAGAGTAATGCGGGTGAGGTGTCGACTAAATCTGTCGGTAAATTCTTAATCCATCGCTTGAGCGTAGACAGTCGATTGCGAGATAACATCTCCTCCAGATGATTAACGATAGCAGCCCCTGCAACCGCCCAATCACCAGCTGATTGCATATGGTCAATCGCTTCATTAATTAATGCATTTTCCTGACACCAGGTATAGACCCGCCGATGCATTTTGGCTCGCCCATCATCACAACCTTGGGTCAACTTCGAACGTAAAAAGTCCCGAAAGAAGTGATGATAGCGATAACAATCGCGCTCCTCATCAAGCGTAACAAGAAACAGATTTAATTTCTGTAGTTCAGCCAGTTGCTGCTTACTGTCCTTGCCCTCTGTAACAACATCACATAATTCAGGGGTTAGCACCTCTAAAATAGAGGTTTCCACAAGAAACCGCTGCGTCTCAGCGGGTAATTTGTCAAATATGTCATGCTCGATATATTCCGAGAAATCTCGTCCACTACCCGAGAAATTCTTTATATATTCATCCACATCTTTAGCAGCATTGACCGAGAGTGCAGCAATCTGCAGACCATTAACCCAGCCGTCAATTCTCTCCATAAGCGAAATCAGATCGACTTCATAGTGCTTATCGGGACAAATCTTCTGCAAAAGCTGCTCAGCCTCATCATAGCTAAGCTTCAAATCCTCACTGCTTACCTCAACCAGCTTTAAACGTGCACGCATTTTATTAAAGACAGGAAGCGAAGTACGACTCGCCAAGACTATATGAAGGTTTTCAGGCCCACCCTCTAAAAGTTCACTAACAACAGCAACAAACTCTTCAGAAACCGCAAGATGAAGATCATCAAGAAACAGCGTGATCTGTTTTTCAGATAACAGAATTTCGTTAAGTAACGTGGTGAGAATAACTTTATAGGAAACACCCAGTCCCGAGGTCAACAACGACTGAGTCAGATTACCCAAGCTGCCTCCTAACGACTGTAAAGAAGCCGTAACACCGGCAAGGAAATGTACAGCATCAGCATCATCTTCACTGATGGACAACCAGGCAACATTCTTTCCCTCAGTACTTAACTGGTTATAGAATTGCACCAATAAACTGGATTTCCCATAACCTACAGGGGCCAGAACCAGCGAATTAATACGTGACCGTTCTGCTCTTTGCAATTGCTCAAGGCAGGTTCGCTCAACCAGGCCTGATGCACATTGAGGCGGCCTGGTCTTGATAAGATCTACAATATAACGCTGGTCAAATACTGTCATGGAATGAGTATAGCGGCACCGCGCCAACATCTTCAAGCTCTGATAGAACACAAGACAGCACTACTTCTTCTAGCAGCCTTTTATGCACCATGCAAAAACTTTTCCACACCAAGCAGGCATATTGGCACCTCAATTGGAGGCTGAAAGCTTTAGAATCAATTTACCGAAATGCTTTCCTGTGAACAACGCATTTAGGGTTTCAGGGAAGTTCTCTAACCCCTCTCGAATATCTTCATGAGGTCTAACCAATCCATCTGTCATCCACTGCTTTAACGCCACTACGGCCTCACCGTAGCGAGAAGCGTAATCGAGTACAACGAACCCCTGAAGGGAAGAAGAACTGTAAAGAATAGGAATATAATCTACTTCTGCCTTCACGGTATCTGCTGTGTTGTATTGCGAGATCGCACCACAGATTACAATGCGAGAAGCATGGGCCAAATTTTTAATTGCAGCAGCCAAAATATCGCCACCAACATTATCAAAGAACAAATTAATACCTTCAGGGCAAGTACGCTGTACAGCCTCAGACAAATCAGGCTCCGACTTATAATCGATGGCGGCATCAAAGCCCAGATTATTTATCAGAAAGTCGCATTTCTCCTTGCCTCCCGCAACACCCACCACTCGCATACCATGGATTTTGGCAATTTGCCCAACCAGCGCCCCGACAGCACCCGCCGCCCCAGAGACCAACAAAGTCTCGCCAGCCTTGGGCTGGCCCACTTCAAGCAAGCCAAAATAGGCTGTCATACCAGGCATCCCCAACAATCCAAGCTGAGTAGGCAAGGGAGCCAATGCCGGATCAACCTTCAACAATGATGCATCCGGGGTGAGCGTGGCATAATCCTGAACTCCCAACATGCCGCTAACATAATCCCCCTCCACATAATCCTTATTTCTGCTCTCAACAACCTGCCCAATACCCAAAGCTCGCATGGTGCCACCAATAGCGACTGGAGACAGATAGGATGCTTGATCAGTAATCCAGCCACGCATGGCAGGATCAATCGACACGTAGATCACACGCACCATCACCTCCCCTTCGGCCACCCCCTGTACTGGACCACTAACTTCGCTCCAGCAGTCATTACCAGGAACCCCTGTAGGCCTGACAGCCAGAACAATACTGCGATTTTTAATAGTTGACGACATGGACAATACCTTAGCTGATAGAAATGACTTATTGCACCAAAGTGTACCCCCAGGCCTCCCCCCACTCACCACCACAAATAGTGGCTGTGAGTTCTATTGATATAAGGGGGGTCAGCTATTCAGCACCACGGAATAATGCACTCAATCAAATAACTTACTTCCGGAGAATCTCATGGTTGTTGAATCCGCCCAAACCGCATATCTAATGACATTAAAGGGCAGCATCTCCTTTGATGCCGCCGCACGAATTAACCATAGACTCATCTTTGAAGTGTCTAACGCCAGCTTCGAAGGCCCCCATATCCGTGGCGAGGTTGTTCCCCCTGCCGGAGACTGGATTCAAGTTATGCCGAATGGCACCTGGAAACTGGATGTTCGCATGAACGCCGTTCTGGACGATGGCAGCCAAGCCTACCTTCACTACAACGGCATCGTCTGCATGACTGAAGAGTTGATGGGTCGAGCCGCAGCAGGTGAATGTCTGACTGGTGACGACATTTACTTCCGTAGCGCCCCTTACATCGAAACTAACTCAGAAAAGTACAGCTGGCTCAACGATATCGTTTGCGTGGGTAAGCTGCGAACCTTCGAGAACGGTGAAGTTGTTTACGACATCTTCAAACTGCTCTAAATCGTCAAAATAAACACAGCACCATTCAATAACAGCCATACAAAGGTTCGCCATGACACATTACGAAGCACTCGAAGTAGAGCGCTATATGCGCAGCGAAACAGATAGATTAGCTGCACGTGACCCAAGCGAATTTATTCCTGGTCTGCGCGAAACCGTAGATCGGGTATTTATGGGGTTTGAAAACAAACCCCCCGCCATGCTTAAAACCCTGGACTTGGCACCAGACACTTACATAGCCCCTGTAGTCGTTAATGGGCTCGAATGTGAATGGGTGTACCACAGTAATGCCGATCATAATCGGCGCATGCTGTATCTACACGGCGGCGGAATGGTCGCCGGCTCTGCTGAAACCCATCGAGCGATGGTATCACGTATTGCTTTACGCACCGGGATGGCCATTCTTGTCCCCAATTATCGACTGGCCCCCGAAGCCCCCTACCCTGCAGCCCTGGATGATGCTGTGAGTCTGACCAATTGGCTTTGGGACAATGCTCCCACATGCCCACAAACCGCCAAGCAATTGTTTCTCGTTGGCGATTCTGCTGGTGGAGGCCTGGTACTTTCAACACTGGTTAACTGTCAGAATCAACTAAAAAGTATGCCAACCGCTGCTGCTACGTTTTCTGCACTCAGTGATTTTACCGCCAGCGGAGAATCTATCGACAGCAATCTGCAAACAGATGTCTTACTCACTCGAGAAGCCATTCAGGGCCTTGGTACCATCTACGGTGGCACAACCCCACTTAACGACCCAAACGTTTCTCCACTGCATGGAGACATTAAAGGCCTGCCACCCTTACATATGCAAGTCAGCGATACTGAAGTACTACTCGATGACAGCCTTCGTTTTTTCGAAAAGCACAAAACCAACGGAGGCCAAGGTGAACTAAAAGTATATCCAGGGATGGTGCATGTGTGGCAAGCATTTTCACCCTATTTACCCGAAGCAGAGCAGGCCTTAACCGACCTTGCAAACTTCTTCACTGAATTCTAATAGCGGATATACCCAAACAATTATTAGATATTAAAGAATTGAAGCAGAGGAATCACTATGGAATCCATGAACATTGAAATCGACTACACCGCGCATGAAGAAAATGTTACGGCTAATGGTGGCCCCGGTGATTGGGGAGGCCTGAATCCTTTTGAGCCAGACTATCGCGTTAACCCCTACCCGCAAATTAACGCATTGCGCGAGAATGACCCCGTCAACCTAACACCGGTAAACACCTGGCGCATTTCTCGGTTTGACGATATTGGCCATGTATTGAGGCACGCCAAAACCAGTCAGACCCTGTCAGATGGTAGTTCCCCTGGTTTTAATCCATTGGACGAGCGCGGCAGCTTCCACGATTTCATGCTGAATAAAGACGGCGAAACCCATGCACGCTTAAGACAGCTTGTCGTACGTTCTCTTAACATGAAAACGGTTAAGAAAATGGAAAACTCGGTAGAAGAAACCGTTAAAGAAATTATGGATAAGGCCATGGCTGAAGGTGGCTTAGATCTCATCAAAGACATGGCTATGGTGATCCCCTCACGTATGGTTTGCTCGATTGTTGGTATTCCCGAAGAAGATCGAGAAATGTTTGATCTGCTGACCGCACAACGCACAAATGCGTTTTTCGGCCGCTTTCTACCGCCAGAGAATCAAAAAGCTACCGCACAAGCCGGTAACGATATGGCTGATTACTTTGAAGACCTGATTGCCAAGCGAAAAAAGAATCCGGGAGACGATTTAATCAGCGAACTGCTGTTATCAGCCAAGCAAGATTCAACCCTTTCAGAGTACGATCTCATTTCACAAACCATCGGATTAGTGATTGCTGGTTTTGAAACCACTATCGGTCTGATCGGTAATGGTACACGCGCTTTACTCGAAAACCCTGATCAACTCGCGATTCTTCGCGATGATCCCAGCAAGGTAAACGCCACAATCGAAGAAGGCCTGCGTTATGACACGCCCGTGCATTTCATCTGGCGCGTACTGACCGAACCCTTTGAAGTTGGCGGTAAGATGCTACCCAAAGATGCCGTACTTTGGCTGCATTTGGCTGCAGGTAATCGCGATCCACGCCGTTTTGAAGACCCCGATACTTTTAACATCCTGCGCGAGAAAAACGCCAACGTATCCTTTGGCGGTGGTGCACATTTCTGCCTTGGTAACCAACTGGCCAGGATGGAAGCCCGTCATGCGCTGTTAGAGTTTTGTGAGCGCACCAAAGGCGTTACGGTCACTCCCGATGAAATCATTTGGTCTCCGTCATTCTTTAGAGTTATGGGGCACTACCCTCTCAACTTTTCATAACCCATAACCAGACTATCGAAATTAGTTCGCAATATTCAGGAGAAAATTCATGTTGTCCGGTCAAATGATGACACTACCGCTATCGATCACATCGGTCATGCGCTTCGCCGAAAAGGCCCATAAAGATACGGAAATTGTGTCGGTGACCCCCGACAACCCGAGACATCGCTACACCTATGCTGATGCCTTTCGCCGCGTTCGACAACTGGCCAATGCGTTAAAAGGCAGCGGCGTTGGCTCTGGAGATCGTGTTGCCACGCTAGCCTGGAATGACCACCGCCACCTTGAGCTGTACTACGGCATTCCCAGCTATGGTGCGGTGTGCCATACCATTAATCCACGCCTCTTCCCTGAGCAAGTCGAATACATTGTCAACCACGCCGAAAATAAATTGCTGTTTACTGATCCTGCTTTCTTGCCATTGCTGGAAACACTGCAAGGCAAACTTCCAAGCCTCAAGCAAATTGTCGTATTAACCGACTCTCTGCATATGCCAGAAACCAGTTTGTCCGGTGTCGTGGATTACGAAAGTTATATCGGTAACCAACCAGACGCTTTTGACTGGCCTGAACTGGATGAAAATGCAGCCAGTGGGCTGTGTTATACATCTGGCACCACCGGTAATCCCAAAGGCGTTCTTTACAGCCACCGCTCCACCTTGTTGCATGCTTATGCCACAATCACACCGGATGTCATGTGCCTATCCAGCCACGATGCGGTATTACCCATCGTCCCCATGTTCCATGTTAATGCATGGAGCATTCCCTATGCTGCACCTATCGTCGGCAGCAAGCTTGTACTGCCTGGAAGCCAGATGGGCGATAGTGAAACCTTACAGCAATTAATTGATAGTGAAGGTGTAACAATATCTGCTGGTGTACCAACGATATGGTTAGCTTTACTCGAATATTTACGCACAACAGGAAAAACACTGGAGAGCCTCAATCGTGTTGTTGTTGGCGGTGCCGCATGTCCACTTTCGATCATAGGCGAGTTTGAGCAACGCCATAACATTAAAACACTGCAAGGCTGGGGCATGACAGAAACCAGCCCCTTGGGTGTATTCAATACACTGAAATCTGGTATGGCAAAGCTTCCCAAAGAAGAACTTGATGAGATTAAAGTAAAACAAGGCCGTCCAATCTTTGGCGTTGATATACGCATTATCGACGAAACTGGCGCCGAACAACCCTGGGATGGCGAGTCCACAGGCGAAGTGCAAGTCAAAGGTAACTGGGTGTGTAACAGCTACTTCCGCCAGGAAACTGGTGCCCCCTTGAATGATGATGGATTCTTTCCAACAGGCGATGTAGCAAGCATAGACCCACAGGGATTTATGCGAATTACCGATCGAATTAAAGACGTCATTAAATCGGGAGGCGAGTGGATTAGTTCCATAGATTTGGAAAATGCCGCCATTGGCCACCCTGCAGTAGCAGAAGCCGCCGTTATTGGCGTTCCTCATGCTAAATGGACTGAAAGGCCCCTATTGATCGTTAAAAAAGTTGACGGTGTCAATGCCGGGAAAGAAGAAATCCTCAGTTTCCTAGAAGGCAAGGTAGCCAAGTGGTGGATTCCAGATGACGTTCAGTTCATCGATGAAATTCCACACACAGCTACTGGGAAAATCAGTAAAAAGGATCTGCGCGAAATATTCTCAGATTATTCGGCCGGATAACATGCTTATTGTGGGCCATTAATATCCGGGCCGATCGGAGTAAAAGGGTAGTTCGAATGACGTCAGCCACAAAGAAACAGTTACTGGAAGAAATTCTAGATAACACCGCAGAGAAGGTGGGAGACATTACACCTTATGCACTTAAATTGTTTTATACACGCTGCCCTGAGGCCAAACAAAAATTTGCATCGCTGGGCTACGGGAACGCAAAGAATCTCGAGCTCAGCATGGTAGATGCCGCCCTATATTGCCTGATGGCCTGGCTCTATGAACCTAACATAGTCCGAAGCAAGCTGGAAAATGCCGTGCCATTACATGATTACTGGGAGGTCTCACTGCTTCACATCATCGAACTGCAAAGGGCTGTTTTCCATGTGGTGGGCTCCGCAATCGATGATAAGGATACTCAGAAGAAAGAGCTCCTCTCAGAGATTGAAACAAGTGTTCTATCCGCTATTGAAGATATTTCGCAGGCCGAAACACCTTAATACGTTTAACGATCTAGATACAGGATACCGCAATGAAATCCATGGTTACCGAGAAAGACAAAGAATGTCCATTTAACTTTAACACCGATGCGTCAACTTTCACGACAGGTGATATTGTGTGCTACCGAGCACCCGAACTACTCGGCGATATGCCTTTTATTGGTGAGCTATTAGAGGTTCACGCTGACCATGTTGTGCTTAAACATAAGGGCGAGATGAAAAGTTCTCAGATACCTATTCGTGCAAGCCGTGAAGACTATCCCATTGTGGCAAAAGAAGAGGCTATGAAAGTCATAAATTAAAACCTATATCGACAGACCTTAAGTTTACGGATCTGTCCTTATATTCCAAGTAATTGTCTAAACAACAATAACTTAGCCTGAACTCCGCAAAAAACCTGCTGCCTCTCTACTAAAGCCTAGACTTTGGGGTATTGCCCACCAAGCAAGGCATCTATACTTAAGCAGTATGATAAAGCTGCTTTTGATTGCCATATGAGATCTTGGCTACACATTACTTTGAGCCTACTTACAATTGCGAACGTAGGCCACGCTACGACCTCTGCGGACAACTCCCAAGAGACATTGAAAGTCTGCTCATTTGAATTGGCTCCCTATTACTATAAAAGCCAAGAACAGGTACGGGGCATTCTGGTCGACATCATCGATCAAATTAGCGCTACCATGGGCCTACAAGCCGACTATGCCATGATGCCGCCGCTACGCTGCGCGCGCCATGTCATCATCGGTAGTATGGATGTCATGCCCTACACCTCAGGTTACCTTGAGCAACTGATCTATACGGAAGTCCCCGTGCACTTCTATATCGCTGGCTTTATTGTTAAAGACGACAGTGACTTCAAATCCTATAAAGGCCTGCGGCAATTCGAAAACAAGAGCGTTGGCATTCTGCGTGGCAACCCGCAATTGGAATTATTACAGCAACACATAAATGTCCAATGGACACAAGTGAATAGTGGCAGCAGCCAGTGGCGCATGCTGCTGAGTGGACGCTTATCCGCCGCCTACGGTGACCTGATTGCACTGACAGCGCTACCGCCCTACCAAAACAAGCAAATACGCTTTTTACATCCCGCCTACTCAACCAGCCCTATGTGGATGGGATTCCACCCCTCGCGCAAGATTTGGCGAGACCGATTTAATCGAGAATTAGAACGTATGCTAAACGACGGCACCATTGCGAAGATCTACCGTAAGCACAGCTCTCTTAGCTTTGAGAAAATTCAGTCATTGGCTAATATTAGTAATGATACACAAGCCCTTCCCATAGAGCCTTAGTCCCAGTGGCCACATAATGACGATATCCGCTTTTCTTGGTGATCTCTCTACCTACATTCGAAGCGTCCTATGGATAGGTATAGCCGTTGCATCAAGCTACACCCACACAGCCGACATTACCTTTTTAAGCGCATCGCCATTCGACGAGGACATTAAATCAGAAGAGTTCAAAACAACCAATGTGGGTCACTTACTGATGGATAAAATTTTGTCCGACAGCAAGTATTCACAGGAATTTAAGTCGATGCCCACCCTCAGGGTTCATCAAGCCATCAGCCAAGACACCTATCCCAATTGGGTATTTTTAGCGGCAGAGTTTAGTACCTATATTACCTTCCCCGACCTCGCCGAGAAATATGACAAATCAGAAGTGCTATTTCAGCTACAATGCGCCATTATCTCAAAACGCAGCAATAAGACCTCCTTTTACGCATTAGATAAAGACAGTAATGCCAGACTGGCAGTGATAGCCCATAAATCGGAAGTTGACTTAGCCGTAGATTTCTTTGGCATTCCCATCAAACTAACAACGGTAAAGTCTTACAGCAATGGCATTAAAATGTTGCTTGCTGAGCGTGTTGACTACCTGGCGATGACAGTAGAAGGTTTTGGCATTGCAGCCGCAGCAGCACAGATTGATAAGGATCTGTTCACCTTATCTGAATGCTCTGACGAACTCTCTGTAGGCTTGCTTTACTATATTGATAAAAACATGGAGCCTGAGCTAAAAGCATTTATAGAATCAGGCGTAAAAAAGGCAATCAGGGACGGAACCATACAAAAACTCTATGATGACTTTTATGGTCCCTACAAAGCAGATTTAGATGTGGTGCCTTACCCTCAGCCGTAAATTTCATGCTGCCAATAAAAAACCGCTCATCTCTGCCTCATACGAAACAGAGATGAACGGCGTGCATAAAGCATAGCTACATTTTGTTGCTAGAAATGTCCTACTTTAGAAACGGTAAGTCGCCTGAACTTCATAGCTTCTTGGGGCTTCCATAAAGTAGAAGTAACTACCGGCGAAACCGAGGTTGCCTAATGGAATATCGTTAGGCGCTGTAGCGACTTCTTTATCGGTCAGGTTTTTACCCAGTAGAGCAACGGACCAGGTTTCATCGTTACCGGCAAGCTGAATGCGGGCATTGACCTTGGTGTAAGCATCCTGACACGTTACAGGGTCATTATCGGTAGTGTTGTTGAATTCACCCATATACTGAAGATCGATACCCGCCTTGATATCAATGAAATCAGTCAACTGCGTGCGATATTCAACGCCCAGGTTACCGGACCATTCTGGTGAGTACTGAGTCTCTTCACCACTAAGATCCTGGGTACAACCCGGACCACCGAATGCCGCCGATTACGCTGCAGTACATGCGGCACCTGATTATCAGGTCGGGTTACAATGAAACCCTTCCTTCGATAACGACCCTGAACATCAATGGTACCGTGAGCTGGTATAAAAAGTCGGCAGCCAAATTTAATCTGCCAACTTTTAAACATGCTTAAGCTTCGGATGCCAGGCCTTCAACATGTTGCCGCATCATGTCGTAACCATCCCCCTGCAACATCGCAGCGCCCATTTGTTGAGCCTGCTCACTGGTGATATCCACCCCCAGGCCATCAACAAATCGATTCATATAATTCGCCAGGGAACACACGCTGATAATATCCACAACCGCGGCTTCGCTATAACCGGCAGAACTTAATCCCTCAACATCAGATTCGACTATTTTCGACGGCGAATTGGAAAGTTTCTGCACAAATGCAAACACCGTCTTTAAACGCGGTTCAATATCGGCGGCCTCAATATCCTCAACAATCTGGGCAAACTGTTCCTGATCCATACCATAGGCCTGAGCCACTGCCTTGTGAGACTCAAAACAAAAATGGCAGGCATTTTGATAAGAAGTAAAAGTAAAGATCAGTTCTTTATCCAACTTCGATAGCTCTTCGGTGTCCGACATCACATCAACCATCAATGCCATCATTAACGATGCACGTTTAGGAAACGCTTCAAAGATAGTAGGTAAGCTATTACTGCCAAAATTGGGGTATTGAAAACTCATATTGTCTCTCTCTGATTTGTTTTACATCACTATTTATACTTTATAAACCTTGCACGGCATGCCGCGAAGATGCGGTATCCCCTGTTCAGGATCAATAAACGCAACATCATCAATGGTCAGTTGCGCATCGGAGATCTCCCAAGCACTGGAGAGATGTTCTTTGCCTTGTTGCGTTTCAGGCCGCCACCAACCATGAGGTACACGTACAACACCTGCTGGCATATTCTCGCGGATTGCCATAAGGCCTTTGACTTTGCCCGCAGGGTTTTCCACATATACCCACTCATTGTCTTCAACCCCTAACGCCTCGGCATCTTGCGGGTGAAGAAAGATTTTGGGCTCTGGGTTACGATTTCTCAGTACAGGAATATGACGCTGACCGGTCTGGAAGAATTCATCTTCTCTGACACCGGTAAACATCATTAACGGATAATCCGCATCCGGTTGAGGGGCTTCGATGTAATAGGGCAAAGGATCGAATCCGAGATCGGCCAAAATGCTGGATTCCAGTTCAACCTTGCCCGATGGTGTGGCAAAACCGGTTTGCTCATACTTTTTGTAGGCCAACTTAGGGGCATTCATCGCCTTGGTGCGAGAAAATTCCTCAAAACTTATGCCAAGCTTTTCCAACCGAAGATCATACAACTCTTCTACTGATTGCCAGGGGAAGTATTCCTCAAACCCCATACGTCGTCCCAGGTCACACCAAAAGTCAAACACACTTCGGCACTCACCCGGTGGCTCGATAGCCTTGTTCGACATCATGATCGCTGATACCCAGCCCAGGGAATCATAAAAGGTGTTGCGCTCTACCCAGCTGTCACCCGGCAATACATAATCGGCCAATTGTGCGGTGGGGGTCATAATATGTTCATGTACAACCACTAGATCCTGATTCATCATGCCGTCATAAATCAGTTTCATGTTCGAATAACCCATCAGGCTATTGTTACCCAAACTGATAAAAGCCTTGACCGGGTATGGCCCCTGCCCCGCCATCGCACGAAAGGTGCTGTAGGGAACAGCCATAAAACATCCCGTTAGCAGATTAACGTACTCCCTGCCCCAAACACGTTTGGCAGGTTCTTTTAAAGCCTCCATACCGCGGTAGGTAAAAACCGGATGCTTATCGGCCCCCAGCTGTTTATCCTTTTGCTGCTGGGGCAACATATGATGCAGCTCCAGATCATCCTCAAGCATGATGTCCTGGTTTAAACCATGCAGAATATCACCGCCTTTGCTGTCTACATTGCCGGTAAGCGCACGTAAAATACATTGCAAGCGGATGGCGGAAGTACTGTTACGCTGTTGGTCGGTAATCGGGGTCCAGGGAATACAAGCCGACTCGGCTTCGGCATACACTCTGGCAGCCTCGCGAATCAGCTCTTCATCAACACCGGTGATCTCCGCCACTCTGGACAGCGGGTACTCCGCAACACGCGCTTTAAGCTCATCAAAACCCACCGTCCAATCGCGAACAAAATCTTTGTCATAGAGCTCTTCTTCAATAATGACATTGAGCCAACCCAGACACAGGGCGGCATCGGTGCCCGGTTTTATCGGCAACCAAACATCGGCCAGGTCAGCATTGGAGCTACGACGGGGATCAACAACAATTAGCTTGGCGCCTTCTTTTTGCGCTGCCCTTACCTTGTGGTAAATCGGCGTCCAGGAATGTTTACGCGGGTTGTGGCCAAATAGCACCACACATTTAGTATTTTTAAAATCCGCGTAGGGGAACCAGCCATAGGTCATGCGGTTCACTGCGGCAGTATTCCCCGCACACAGGGCCACGCCGCTAATCCAGTTAGGGGAACCCAGCAGGTTCATAAAGCGGCGGCCCATGCCATTATCGTTTGAGGTATTCCACTGGCTGGTGGCCACCGCCAGACTTTCCGGGCCATGTTTATCCACAACCTGAGACAACTTTTCTGCAATCTCCGTCATGGCCTGCTCCCAGCTGATCTCTTCCCAGCTGTCACCACCACGCTCACCGACACGTTTTAACGGTTTGGTAATACGGTGCTCACTGGTAAAGCCGACATGGGCGTTCGCGCCTTTCATACAGATATAGTCTTTAATCGGCGCCTTATCGTGGGTGCCAATTTTCACCACCTCGCCATCTTTGGACTCCACCACCAGTGGACAGCCAATATCGCAACTGGCACAGACGGCATTGGTTTTTTTGGTTTCAGACACAGTCATAGTGGGGCCTCATCACATCCGGAGCAGGGATTGGGGAATCAAAATAATAAGTTCCTTTTGGGAACTAAAAATCAATAATAAGTTCCTTTTGGGAACTAAAAACCAATATTAAGTTCCCAAAAGGAACTAGTCAAGCTACAATTGCATGACAAATAACCAGCAGCAGCCCCGGAGACACCTATGAAATGGGCCGAACACGCCGACAACCCCTGCGCCATTGCCAAAACCCTGGCGGTGATTGGCGAGAGCTGGAGCCTGTTGATCCTGCGCAACTGCTTTCTGGGCACCCGCCGCTTTGAAGAATTCCAGCAACAGCTGGGCATGACCCGCCATGTACTCACAGACCGGCTCAAGCATCTGGTGGAACACGAGGTTTTAAAGAAGGTCCCCTACGGAGAAAGCAGCCGCCGATTTGAATACCGCCTGACTGAACGCGGCAAAGGCCTGTATCCGGTCATCATGTCGTTAGTAGATTGGGGTAACCAATGGATGGTTGAAGCTGGCGAGGAGCCCATTATTCATATCCACCAAACCTGCGGTCAGCGTACACGCCCGGTGATGAGTTGTTCTGCTTGTGGCGAGGAATTAAATCCTAAAGATGTCACAGCGGTTGCAGGTAAGCCATTGCAGTCATTGCAAGCGCAGTATGAAGAAGAGGAACTGGCGGCGAAGATTGGTTATCAGCCTCCTGCCGCTAACGCTTAACAGGCATTTTATCGTAACACTTTAGCCCTTCGGGATTGTGTTGCTAATCAATGAAGTAAATAAAGGGTAATTCAATAAGAACATCCACAGTTATCTTGGATGATCGACTGAGGAAGCTGTGGATAACAGGCGCAAAGCCACGAGAACCGTGGCCTTAGATAACGCGACTAAAAAACAACCTTAGCTATTCACGCACGCCAACAGTTGCTCATGCCATTGCTCTTCGCATTCAGGGGCAATGATTTCGATACGACTTTCCAGACAATCATCCAGCTCCATTTCGGTTAAGGCGTCAGGAGTCAGGTTGTAACCAAAGATACCGTCTTCGGTAATAAACACCGCCTTCATTCGCTCGACCACCAAACCGCTGAGGAAGCTAAACAATTTAGTTCTGTCAAAAACCAGTTCCGGGTCAAAGCGCCAACCTACAGAGCGGAAGCCTTCGCCTTCATTTTCAACCTTGAGATAACCGCTGTCAGGAATCGGCTGTTCATTAATGTTCTCGCCTGCCTGCGTTTCATGATGGTGATGGTGGTGATGCAGATGGGCAACGGCAGCGGTTTTACCGCGTAAGATATTCGGTGACATCCGTCCCTGCTCGGCAAACAGAACACTGACAGAGTCATCCTCTTGATTAACCGGGCGAGCATTCACATAGTCAACCAAACGCTCTTTATCCCCCGCCTCATACAAGTCTTGTTTATTGCCTACCACAACATCGGCAATATCGATTTGCTGATTAAAGGTGTTATGTTCCGTGTAACGGGAATCGGTCAGTTTACGGGCATCCACCAGCGTGACAATTTTCTCGACGCTTAACACGGTTTGATAATGTTCCGCCAATAAGACTTCCAGCACTTCCACTGGATGACCAAGGCCAGTAGGTTCGATCAACAAACGATCGGGTTTGGCCTTTTGCAGTAATTGGTTTAAGGCAATATTCATCGGCAGGCCTGCGGCACAGCACATGCAGCCGCCGGGTACTTCACGGATAAATACACCGCTGCCTTCAGAATGCTGGCCACCGAACAGGCTGCCGTCGATACCAATCTCCCCAAATTCATTAACCAGTACCGCCCAACGCTCGGACTCAGGTTTGTACTTGAGTAGATTTAAAATAGCAGAGGTTTTTCCGGCGCCTAAAAAGCCGGTAATGATATTGGTGGGGACAGCCTGAATGGCTTTATCGTTTTGCGAATGGTTGCTCATGGGGAAAACTGTATTGTGGCAGCCCCCAGGTCGTGAGACTAGGGTGCTGAACTGGTGATAGACACTACACGCTGACGCGCATCAACTTCATAATAAAAACAATGTTTGCGGCCGGTATGGCAAGCAGGGCCGGTTTGCTCAACCAGGCACAAGAGGCAATCGCCATCACAATCAAAGTGCATCGATTGCAACACCTGGAAGTGGCCACTGGTTTCACCTTTAAGCCAAAACTGTTCACGGCTGCGAGACCAGTAAACCATTTTACCGCTCTCAAGGGTTTTCTCAATTGCCGCCTTATTCATCCAGGCCATCATCAAGACCTCACGGGTAGAGGCCTCTTGCGTAATCACCGGGATTAATCCCTGCTCATTGAACGCCAGCTCATCAATCACCTCATCCAGAGCAAGTGTACTGCCCTGGGTTAAGGTCTCGCGCTCAACGAAGTAGTCACGTTTCACTAGGCGGCCGCCTTAGTATTGGATGAGCACTCACAATCTTTATCGATTTGGCATAGCTTAAAATTTTGGAAGTGGCCGAAGGCAATGATACTGGAACCAACCAACGTCAAAACGCGCTCGCCCATCTCGCCAAACCAGTCGTGACCAAAGATCGCACTGATAAATAATACGCTAAGGCCTGTCCCGACAAAGAAACCCAACCGATAACGTTGATGCTGCTTACAACCCAGAAACATAGCAAAGGCACTGACAGGGATTACCACAACCAGTAACCACAGGTGCAAGGCCTCACCGGTTAACGCAGGCAGCGCCAAGGTCGGTAAGTAGACCACCAATAAAGGCACAGCCAGACAATGAAGCGCACAGAGGAGTGACAGGCTAATAGCCGCCTTATCAGAATAGGCCTGGATCGTTTTCATACCGCTGGAAATGCCCTGTAACAGGTTAAGACGTGGAAACGCAAGATGTTATAACATAACAGAAAGAGTGTAAAGAAACCCGCAAGTTACCGGCAATTGGCATACTTTTCATAAGGTTATCTAGCGATCTTGCCGTGTTGGCAGTCTGACGGTAAACGTAGAGCCCTTGCCAATTTCGCTCTCAACGCTGATTCGGCCATGGTGCAGCTCCACCAACCGGAAGGACAGCGGCAACCCCAAACCAGTGCTCTGGATCATCACCTCTTTATTTAGGTTGCTGTGGACATGATTGTAGGGGTCGAACAGTTTGGGGAAATCCTCTTCAGCAATGCCTATACCGGTATCGCGCACGGCAATGGATACGCTGTGTTCACTTCGCTTCACCAGAGAAATCTCAACATGGCCTCGTTCGGTATACTTAATACTGTTACTGATCAGGTTTAAAAAGACCTGCTGCATTTTTTTCTGGTCGGCCTCAATCAGCAGAGGCTCTTGCAGATGGTTGATCAGTTTCAAGCCGTGTTGCTCTACGGTTGCTTCGACATTATGGCAACAGGTGGAAACCAACAGGGATAAATCAAAGGTGGTCAAATCCAGTTCGACTTTCTCCGCTTCAATTTTAGCAATATCCAGCAGCTCGTTAATCAAGTTAAGTAGATACTGGCCATTGTTGAGTACCCGCTCCAACCCTTCTTGAGAGCGCGACGACAGTTGTTCGGCTTCTTTATCCAATACTCTGCGGGTAAAACCAATCACAGAGTTGAGCGGTGTACGCAGCTCATGGCTCATATTGGACAGAAAAACACTTTTCGCGCGGTTAGCATTATTCGCTTCTTCCAAAGCAAACTCGACCTTTTCTTTTTCCTTTATTAAGTCCTGAGTTCTTTCGGCAACCTTGTTCTCAAGATCCTGGGTAAGGTCCAGCAACTCCTTCTCCGCACGCTCTTTTTCGCTGAAGAAGTGCTCCGATGAGGTGATAAACCGGTTGATGCCTTTCGTTAAGGTTTCAATTTCGTCATCTTTGCCATATCCCTGAATAAGAATACCTTTTGGTGAGTGCGGAGAGACTTTTTGTAATTGCCGGGTAATATTGGATAAACGCCGGGTAATAAGAATATGCACAATGCCGTAAACAATTGACATCAATAACAAGGTCCCCAGCAAACCCTGTTTGGCAATATAATTCATGCGGGTGAACAGAGGATCCAGTGAGGTTTCAATATCTACCTCAAAGATCAGCATACCGTAACTATTAGGCAGGAAACGCTCGTTGCTGAGCTTTCTTTTATAGGTTTTCGTGTGCGGTAAATTTAAGAGGCGCAAGAAAACCTGGTTCTCAGTATGGGCTTCCTCTCTCAGCGTCACTGACGACAAGATTTTTTTATCATCACTGATAATGGTTGCATGGGTAATATAGGGAAACTTACCCAACCCCACGAGAATGTTGTTGGCGTAATCTTTATCCAAATCAAATACCGCCTGCGTGGCCGGACTGGTCAGGCTATCGGCGATTTGATCAAGATCATCTTCCAGTTGCTCCACCGCTTGCGGCATCTGAATAAACAGCAACGCCAGCAATAACCCAAGCGTGTAGATAATGCCCGCCGACGCTAGCGCTATCGCCAAATTTAATGAGAGCTTACTGGAGTTTAAAGACATAGTGACGAATCGCCGCTTCGGATTCAGGAGTCATATTATAGGCTGGCAAATCAATCCGCTGCCGCTGTTGCAAATTGGCCTGCGCCAAAGCCGTCGCCACGGCACTGTTGGCTTCGAGTAACGTTTGCAATTTGCCCGTGCGATACAGAGCTTGCATGCCCTCTGTTAACGCCTGATGAATTTCTGGGTATTTAGGGCTAACAAATATATAAATGGCGAAGGGATAGTAAACCAGTAATGCCTTATCCACAGCCAGGTTAGGGAATTGCTGGCTAAAAATGCGGTGCTCTTCATAGGCTTCGAACAAGCCACGGGAATATAAATCAAATCGGCCTTTGGCCGCCATACCAAAAAGATTCTTGTAGGAACTTTCAATAACGTTAAAGCCCGCATTGCGCCAGATATCAATATCTGACCAGGCGGTCCCCTGCCCGATGCTGTATTGCTGCAACATCTTGAGATTACGCACCCCATTCAGCTCAGCCTGCAGCTCCGAGCGCATCAATATCAAGCGGTAACCACTGCCCAGCCCCAGGTAAATCGGCACTCGTACCGGCAAAAAGCGCTCTTCAAACGTCTTACTGGTGCCCTGAATAGCCACATTAAAGCGCTTGCCTTCATCCAGATAACTCATGCGCCGCGCTTGGTTCATAAGGTCTTCATAGATGCTGAAGGTATAGTCAACGCCACTGGCCTCCAGGGCCTGCCTCATCATCTCAATACGGTATTGGCCCAGGGCATCGCCTTTTTTGGTGCTGTCCATACCGAACACCACAGCCAGAGGCTGTGCAGCCCCAACGCCCCCGCAAAACAACAGGCAAAGCCATAGAGGAGTAAAAAAACGCTTAATAAACATAGTGTTACAGGAAACCATCATTGCTAGATAGCTTAGCAGACTTGGACAGCTTTGGGAGCGGGCTTAGGCGCAGATTTAGCGGCAGAAAAATAAGCCCAGAGCGCTTTATAGGGACAGGCATGTAAACCGCCAGAACGGCGGTAGAGGGGGATAACGATATTTATATACCGCGCCAATCACAACTTTCGATCAACGCGGTTTGTATGCAGGTAAAGAATTACTCGCCAATAACAATAACGTTATCGCAAGATTCACCTTTTAACTCACACAATGCTCGGTAAACTTTCAGAATCGTTCGAGCATCAACCATGCTGGTCACATCACCATTCTCATCAACATTAACATTACTGCCAAATACAGCAAACCAGGCTACAGCGTCTTCTTTTGCGTCTTCAGCAACCGTCAAGGTGTGCAGGGAGTGAGCCGGCTCAAACAGATAGGAACCGGCTTTGTTAATTTTGTCCGGGTATTCCTTATAAAACCACTCACCGGATTGCGTCACCGCAAATACAGGCCCGGTATGGTAATGGGTATCAATACAGAAACCCGGCTTAAAGCGATTTCTTACCACCCATAAGTTCTGGTTGATATCCACATGCAGCAGCTGTAACTGCGAGCCATCGGGCAGGTCTACCCAGGGGAGATCTTCTTCCAACAATAAAATAGCTTCAGTAGCGTGGTCTTTGGATACCACACCGCCAGATTGCATGCTGGCCAATAATTCCAGTATAGGTGTTTGATTGTCGGTCATGGCTATATCTCCCATATGTATACCTTATGTTGTAGAGATTCTTAGCCAAACCCAGACGGTAATCCATGACCGCCGAGGTCATAGTAATGAGGTATGTCGATGCCCTATGCTTGAACCCTGCCAATATTTAATTAGCTAACCGATTGTTTCTCTGGAAGAGAAAATCACCAACTCTCTCTTGTCGGGATAGGATTAACGTAGATTGATACTTTGATCATTGCCGATCCCTTTGCAGTCACTGCAAAGGGAGCTTTTCTTGGTTATAAGGGACCATTATCCAGAGCATAGAAAAGCTGCTAGCATTACCCTGAGTAAGTGCTTTTAGAAGATGATGTAATCAGTACCATGAAGATCCACCAAGTCAAAACCCGCCTGGTTAACAGCTATATTGTCGAATACCCGGATCGCCTGCTGGTGGTGGATGTAGCCATTAAGTGCCACCGCTATGTACTGGGTTTTATTGAGCAACACTTAAACCGCCCGATTAGCGATGTCGACCTGGTGATCTGCACCCACGATGATGCGGACCATATGGGTGGCATTGCCGCACTGGCCAAACTCTGCGGCGCCGACGTTGCCCTGCCCCATGCCTCCGGCAGGGGTCATCACAAGCTGGCCAACAACCCAACCGGTTTTTTAACCCGTTTTCGTACCAGCTTCCGCGAAAGCTTTCGGGCCCGAGCCTGGGATATGTATTTCAATAAAGATCGCTCCCGCGCGGCCGCCAAACAGCCCAAGCTGGAGAAAACCGCTGAAGATTCCAGCGCAAACACCAAGCTTGCAGCCGATTACCGCCTTATCGGTGGTCAATCTCTACCGGGGTTTGATGAATGGCAGGTACTGCACACACCCGGCCATACCTGGGATAGCTGCTGTTACTTCCACCCGCACAGCAATAGCCTGATTACCGGGGATACCTTGTTGGGCAGCGGTAAGATCAACCGTTTGGTTGTACCGTCAATCTATTCCAGCCGCCGCCAGACACTGCGCACCCTCAACAAACTGTCCAAGCTGGAGATCAATACCGTCTATCCCGGCCATGGCAGTATTATCTCTGGCTCAGGGCTGATAGGTCGTCATAACATGCCCTGATTAGGCAAACGTAACATTCTTAACAGTGTTTCCGCCGCCACTCTCTACACTGCTATAGCTGGAGAGAAACGTTAATTAGAAGCGAATAAAAATTCGCCAAACACCGTTTCAATCAACTATTTGCAAGCACTAACCTCAGTGCCAGAGAGAGACCAATGAGACAAACCCAAGCCACCCTGGCGGAGAAACTCCGCTTTAAAGTCCATGGTATAGAGCTTAAAGCCATGGGTCAGTTTATGAAGCTGATGAAAATGCGCGATACCGACGTTTTTGTCGGTAGCAACGCCGTTGCTTCACTGGCTGATAAAATTGCCCAAGCCAAGCGCCAAAAGGTTTTAATCGTTACCACGGCCGGTGCGGTTAAACGTGGACAAATTCAATCTTTGATTGATGCCCTTACCGCCAAAGATATTGGTAGCGCGGTTTACGACGGCATTATTCCCGACCCCACCTACGAAACCGTAAGACAGGGGTTAAAAGCACAGCAACAGCACAGCTGTGATTGCGTGGTTGCCTTTGGCGGTGGTTCAGCCATGGACGCCGCTAAAGCCATTGTGATTGCCGCCACCAATGAAAAACCGGTAGAAAAACTGATTGGCATTCGTAAAGGCAAAAATAAACCCTTACCACTGTATGCCGTGCCCACGACATCGGGAACTGCTTCAGAAGTTACGCCTGCGGCCGTGATCTCGGAAGACCATACCCATACCAAACGTTTTATTATCGACAGCCGCACCATTGCCCACGCTGCTGCACTTGATCCAACCCTTAGTGCTTCACTACCTGCAAGCATTACCGCGGAAACAGGTATGGATGCATTAACCCATGCGATCGAAGCTTATCTCAGCAAACTGGGGACTGCCGAAACCGATGCCCACGCACTGGATGCGATCACGACTATTTTTAAACACTTGCCGATCGTTGTAGAAGATGGCGGCAACCTGGAATCCCGCGAAGCCATGGCCAAAGCATCGCTGATTGCGGGTAAAGCATTCCGCAAAGCGCCGCTGGGTTATGTGCATGCAATTTCGCATCAGCTGGGTGCAATTTATGGCACGCCTCACGGTTTAGGCAATGCCATATTGTTGCCGCTGGTGGTGGAATATTCCAAAGATGCCATAACTGAAAAACTGGCAGAGTTGGCCAAGGCATTAAATCTTAGCAGCGCCAATCAAAGCGAAGAGGTGTTGGCAAATCTGGTTGTGGATGCGTTAAAAGAACTTAATCAACGTATTCATATTCCGGCCAAAGCAGAAGCCTTAAAGGCTGAAGACTTACCCACAATCGCCAAACGCGCCTATGCAGAGGCTCTGGATATCCATGCGGCACCAAAATATATGGGCAAAAAGGATATCGTTAGCCTACTGGAAAAACTGTTATAAACCGTTAATAAATAGCCAGCCGATGTGACACAGGCTGGCTATTTATATTTTTACAGTTCCCTGCGGGTCATACGTTCTGCGATATGTTCTGCCTGCCGAATTGCCAGGGCGACAATGGTTAACGTCGGATTAGCCGCGGCACTGGTGGAGAACAAACTGCCATCAGAGACAAACAGGTTGGGGATTTCATGCACTTGCCCCCAGCGATTGGTCACACCGTCTTTAGGTTTAGCACTCATGCGTGCTACCCCCATATTGTGACTGCCTGCACCTTCACCGGTTGATGACCAGAATTTCTTCGCCCCCACTGCTTCCAAAATCCGTTTCATTTGTCGATTGCCATGGCGCTGCATAGCAATACTGTTATCGTGCAGATTATATTTCACCATCGGTATAGGCACGCCGAACTGATCTTTTTCCGTTGCATGCAATTCAATGGCATTAGACAATTGTGGTGGATCCTCACCGCTGATATTCAGGCCCGCGAGATATTTATAATTCTCCATCATCTCGGCGGCTTCCTCGCCCCAGGGTGCAGCTATGCCCTTGCCTATACTTCTGAGTGTGACCGGATCACTGGCAATGGGCTCGATATAATAACCACCGGCAAAACCTCGGCTGGCATCATGATGTAGTTCATCTTCAATATGGCCGGTTTGGCGTGCGCCGCGGTGAAAGTTAACTTCGCCGGGCATCACCCCCATAGCAAACGTCATCACATGACGCATATAGTTGCGCCCCAAATGTCCGGAGTGATTACCCAAGCCCTGAGGAAACAGAGCAGAAGCGGAATGCTGCAATAAACGCGCTGTCTCAACTGCATTTCCCGCTACGGCTACGGCTCTGGCTTTTTGCTCCTGAATATTACCCTCAGCATCGGCATAAATAACACCAGTCACTTTACCCGCGTTGTTATGCAATACCTGCAAAACTCTACAGCCAGCTCGCAGTTCAAAATTGCCCGTCGCCTGAGCCTTGGGGATTTCTGTATACAGGGTTGACCACTTTGCGCCTATTTTGCAGCCCGAAAAACAAAAGCCGATTTGCATACAGGGAGGGCGGCCATCCCGCGGAGCGGAATTGATAGCCATACCTTGGTGGGTGATATGCGTGTAACCAATCTTACGCGCACCTGCAGCCATAACCTTGTAATTACTGTGCGGAAAAGAAGCTGGTTGGCCATTAGTACCACTGACACTCATTTTGTCTTCGGCCCGCGCGTAGTATGGCTCAAGCTCCTGCAAATTTATGGGCCAATCAATCAATGAGGTGCCTTCCAGCTCTCCATAGGTGGTACGCGCCCGGAATTCATGCTCAGCAAAACGCGCAGCAATACCCGACCAGCGCATGGTTGTGCCGCCCACCGTTTTGCAATTCCAGGTGCTTGATCCTAAACGCTTATCAAGCCAACCCATACGCTGGTTCATTAATACAGGATCATTTTCAACATCGGCCAGGCTCATATGATTACCCGCCTCCAGGCAGACTACACGGATACCCTTTTGCGCCAACTCGTTTGACAGGGTACCGCCACCAGCGCCAGAACCAATAACCACAACAACGCTGTCATCTGCTAAATCGAATTGTTTATTTTCCATCATGCACGCTCCAACCAATCAATAACCCCGGCCCCACGATGCAGGTAACCGCCGTGCATATACGAGGGCCCCTCATAACCTATCAGGTTCCATACGGCTGGATGCATATAAAGTGCAACGGTGACTGCGCTAAGGATGGCGCCGAAGAAGGCTTCACCCTGCACGCTTTGCAACGCCGCTATTTGCGCTTGCTCATCCAATGCCAGGAAAGGTTTATCCTGCATAGCATCAAGCTGTATTTGCGCATGGGTCACTAGCTGTGAGAATTGGGCAGAATCTGCCACGTAGGCTAAAGCATGATTCAGTGCTTGATGATAAACATCATCCGGTAAACTGTCGTGCGGGTATAGCAAGCGCGCCACCTTGACGAGCGTTGCGTTATCAGCGGGACTGGCAGCGCCACCTGCCGCCCAGGCCTGGCTAGATTGCAGAACGGCAGGCGTAAGCGTTCCAGCGGCGGCCACTCCGGTAAACGTTAGAGCACTCACCAAAAAGCGGCGCCGATTAAAATCTGTATGATTCATACATTTTTATCCCTTTATGAATCGCTGCTTCACCATGTTCTTTTTTAATGTGGTGAACTCGCGATATCAGATAAATAGCGGTTACATGCCGCTGTGATGGCTATCACTCTGAAGTAATATCAGATTTATCAAACGGGTCGATAAAAATGCTGGCTTATTTATCCCCAGCTAAACGCATGAGGCATAACAAGCCTTGCTTGGTACAACATATGAATTACGCGTTTGTGCGACGAATTTTCTCCAGGTTTTTTACACCGCGTTTGGCCATAAGCTGATAGACACGAGAACTCACATCAGGACTTATACCTAACAAACGCACAAAGAAACCTTTAACTTTCGGTACCGCAACCTGAATAGGCTGCTTGTGCCACACTTCTCCTAACACCACTGCCGCAACTTCTTCAGTCGTTAAGGGTCGCGAGCCGCTAAACACCAAGCGAGAATGATCACCAAAACCAACCTGATGATCTAGCATAGGCGTGGCGATTAAATCCGGACATACGCAGGACACCTTGATAGGTGAGCCCGCCATATTTAAATCCAGGGCCAAGCCATTGGAAAAACTTCGAATCGCAGCCTTGGAGGCCGCATAACCCACAACACCAGGAACAGGGCCAAATCCTGCGTAGGATGCAATATTAATAATATGACCGCGTTGCAACTTTTCGAAATGTGGCAGTAAGGTGTCACAACCGTTGACACTGCCCATAACATTAACATCTATCTGCAAGCCAACTTCGCGGGCGGTATTTTCAAAGCTGTAGCCAGGACGAATAATGCCCGCCACATTGAGTAGATGAGAAAAGCTAACGCCCTGTTCATCATATTTTTTGAACAGCTGCTGCCAGGCATCAAGATCCGTAACGTTTAACACTTCCAGCTGTACACGGTCCAGATCCCAAGCTTCGTCTTTGGCGGCATTATCCAAACCATCCTGGGTCAAATCCGTTGCCAATACGCGATGACCTTTTTGCAATAACTGTCCGGTCAGATAGCGCCCCAAACCGCTGGCACTACCCGTAACCCACACCCAGTCTGCTTCGCTTTGGGCTATGTGATTGTAGTGGTCCGCCAGTTCTTGCATGGCCTGTTCGAATGACACCACCGGCTGATAACCCAATTGCGCCTTTGCTTTATCAATACAAAATTCATTGGCACCACCGACCAGGCGATAGGACTGGGTGGTAACCGCTGGGCGCTCTTCCTGTTTACGCCAGCGACCGATAGTTTCCAATACCGGAGCGGCTAGCTTGGCAACCATATTGGGAATGGATTTAGGTGCAGGCGCACCCGCTACGATACTGAGACGCTCAAGGTAGGTTTTCCAGGTAACACCAAAGCCATCGGCGGCGTTATAGATCTCACACTTTTGTTCTTGTGCTCGAGCGGCCGCCAACATCAACGCCACCAAATTGTTTACATGGCACAGACCCGCATCCCATTCACCGGAACCCATCAGGCAAGGTTTACCCTGCTGCATCATCTCCAGCATCATATTAACCCAAGGGCCACTGCCAACACCGAAAACATTACCCGGGCGGACAATGGTGGCTTTAAGCTGCTGTTGTTTCACCGCCTCTAAGGTGACTCGCTCCTGCTCTTGCTTACAAAAGTCATAAGGAGAAGAGACAGTACCCACAGGCATGTCTTCCGTCAGCTTGCCTTTGGCTAACGCCGAACCATAGGCACATACACTGGTGGTCACAATAAACGCGGCGTCCATTTGCAACGCCAACGCAATAGCCTGCTCGGTACCGGCGACAGTAATGTCCACATGGTGCTGCATAGCGCCCCAATCACTGACCACAGCAGCCAAGTGGAAAATGGTATCCACCTGACCTATGTCGTCGGCCAGATCAACGAGCTTGCGCACATCGCCAATCACGATACTGACCCGATCGCCCCACTCTTCCGGTACCGGCTCATTGGGTACCATCAAGGCAACAACCTCTACCTGTTGCGCTAATAATTCCCGCACCAGATGACGGCCGATAAAACCACCGGCCCCGGTTACAAATGCAGACTTCAGATCAGCCATGGGCACTCTCCCAGTTTTCTATTAGTCTTCGCCAATCACAATGACTTTGTCACAGTTTTGCCCACTGACTTCACACAGGGCGCGATAGGCCTTCAGTACAGTTTGGGCATCCAAAATACTGGTGACATTACCTTCGTCATCGACGTTGACGTTGCTGCCAAAGATGGCAAACCACACCACGGCTTCCTCTGTTGCATCCTCTGCAACGGTCAGGGTGTGATGGGAGTGGGCAGGTTCAAACAAGTAGGAACCGGCTTTATTGACCTTGTCCGGATACTCCTTATAGAACCATTCACCGGATTGGGTCACAGCGAATACCGGGCCTGTGTGGTAGTGGGTATCAATGCAGAAGCCCGGCTTAAAGCGGTTACGCACAACCCACAGGTTTTGGTTTAAGTCCACGTGCAGCAACTGCAGGGTGGAGCCATCGGGCAGCTCGACATGGGGCAGGTCTTCATCGTGAATCAGAATGGCTTCTTTGGTGTGCTCTTTGGAGACCACAGGGCCATCCATCATGGCCATTAACATCTCTAAAGCGGGGGTATTGGTATCAGTCATATCAGGCTCCGGCTGGTTATTATGTTATTCAGTGTAGGCCAGGCTTTAACCCACCTCTTGACTATTTACGACACCAAGTTGATTATTTACGACAGCTTCCTCTAGGCTATAGCCATGTATTTAATTCGCAGCGGGGCCATTGAAGGTTACTGGTCCCTGGTCAGCCGCTATCAACAAAACCCTACTGCCATCCTCGAACAGGTGGGGTTAAGTGCTGCGCAGCTACAGGAGCCGGACGCCCTGGTTTCCTATCAGCGCCTGGCAGATTTGCTGGATATCAGTAGTGAGGTGTGTAACGCGCCCCTCTTTAGCCTGCAACTGACCACCACCCAAAGTCCGATGATTTTTGGTGACCTGTCCATTCTCAGCGTACAGCAAGAATCCTTACGCGAAGTGCTCGAGGTGAGCCAACGTCATATCCATCTGCACGCTATGGGCGTGAGCGTCGATATTCTCAGCGATGAGCAATACACAGAATTTGTGTTGGACTTTGCATTCACCAACGCCTATGGCCTGCAACAACTGATTCAGCTCAGTGTCGGCCATATGTTTATTACGGTGTGTACCGTATTGGGCGGCTACCAACCGGGCCTGCAGATACACGTGCGACAGGCGGCGCCAGATAAAAGCAAGCAGACCGAGATACCGGGGCAGTACCAGCAGAAGATCGTTTTTAACAGCCACTTCGACGGTGTCCGCTTCCCCACGCAATGGCTGCAACGCAAACCCGCCTCGCACGAAGAAGAGTTACGGGAGTACTTTCAGCGCCGCGTGCAATTTCTGGAACGTGCCTACCCGGATAACCTGCAAGCCCAGGCCCGCTATATCATCAGTAACCTGCTGGCCAGTGGCGAATGCACCTTGGAGCGGGTCAGCGCCGGGCTGAACCTGCACCCGCGTACCCTACAACGTAAACTGACCGATGAAGGCACCAGCTTTCGCGAACTGCTCCAAAAGAATCGCCGCGATACCGCCGAGCACTATTTGCGCTATACCAATATCAGTATTACCGATCTGGCCCTGAATCTGGGGTATGCGGAAGTGGCGGTGTTTAGTCGCCACTTTAAACAGTGGACGGGGCAGTCACCCCGGGCCTGGCAACAGGCCGCGAAACAAGGCGTTAATCCAACCGCCTAGGCCTTAAGCTATAACCTCCCAGGTAATGGCAATCCGGCTGGCTCAATGGACAATGACGCCTAAGAGAGAAACTTCCTAATTTGGACAGACAACAACAGGAAAGATGATGAAATCACTATTTAATGTTGAAGGTAAGGTCGCAGTGATTACCGGCGGCTCCCGCGGTATTGGCGCCATGATGGCTCGCGGTTTTGTAGAAAACGGCGTACGCACCTATATCACCGCCCGTAAAGTAGAAGAGCTGAATGCGACCGCCGAAGAGCTGTCTGAATTTGGCGAATGTATTGCCATCCCTTCCGACCTATCCACCCTGGAAGGCATTACCGCCTTCTGTGATGACATCAAATCACGTGAAGACAAGGTACACATCCTGATCAATAACGCCGGTGCCACCTGGGGTGCGCCGATTGATGAATTCCCTGAAGATGGCTGGGACAAGGTGATGGACTTAAACGTTAAGTCGCCTTTCTTCCTGGTCCAAGCACTACTGCCCAGCCTGCGCGCCGCCGGTACCAAAGAAGATCCCGCCCGTGTGATCAATATCGCCTCCATCAATGCCTACACCACACCGGCGATGGATAACTTCTCCTACTCCGCCAGTAAAGCAGCCATTAAACACCTGACCCAGCACCTGGCGGCCAAGCTGGTTAAAGACAATATCAACGTTAACGGTATTGCACCGGGCTTGTTCCCGAGCAAGATGACCGCGTATATGCTGGATGAATATGAAGAGCAGATGGCGGCAGCGATTCCGCGTGGACGTATTGGTAATCCGGAAGATGCAGCGGGTACCGCGATTTATCTTTCCTCGCAGGCGTCTGCCTGGGTGACCGGTAATACCATTGTGCTGGATGGTGGCCAGGTGGCTAACGCGGGCTAAGTGCTCACGCTACCGAGATTCCTGACTCACGGAATTTCGGTAGCAACCATTCCAACGCTAATCAAAAGCCAACATCAAGCGCGTCGGAAGAATAGGCATCAACCAACGCGCGATATTCCAAAGCAGCCCGGTGATAACAACACTGCGTTTTCGTGTCTCAATGGCTTTAACAATCGCCTTCGCCGCCACCGTGACTGACATTCCCTTATCTTCCATTGGCGTTATAACATGACCCGGCATTATGGTGCCCGTCGTGATTGATTTGTGCAGACCGTCGCGCATTAATTCCGCATAGAGTGATTCCATATAACGGTTAATACCGCTTTTCGAAGCCGAGTAACCCGCGTAACCATTACCCGCCATACCTCGTATAGCGGAGAGGGAAGAGGTTACTGCGATATGACCATGGCCCTGTTTTTTAAACAGTGAGATAGCCTTGTCAATACAGGCAATGGCTCCCAGCAGATTGACTTCGATCGTTTTACGCACGTCGGGGAAATTATCAGCATCGCCAACTTCGCTACCCAGATCGATACCGGCATTGGCAAAGACAATATCCAGCCCACCAAGCCGCTGGGCCAGCTCATCAAAAACCGGGCCGACGCGATAATAGTCGGTAATATTCAAAACCTCAGTTTCAACCCTGACACCGGGATAGCGACTGCCAAGCAGGGCCTTCATCTCAACCAGGGCTTGCCCATTCATATCTACCAGTGCCAATTGATAACCTTTGGCTGCTAACTGCAGGCTGACCTCTTTACCGATACCGGAAGCTGCACCGACAATTAATATTCGCTTTGTCATTTAGGAATCACTCCATAAGTAAATTAATTTTTGCTTTGAATTTGCGTTGCGAGTAACACAGCAACATAACCAGCGAAAGACTGCCGATTAACATTATATCGCTCAACACCCAGCCACGAACCAACAACCAACCCGATGCTGCAGGCCCAAGGGCTGTGCCAACAGCCTGAAAGGCGGGCACCAGCGCTACTCGTCGGCCACAGTGATCAATTTCACTTAATGTACCCAACTGAAAGATATCGATAAAATTCCACAGCAGGAAAAATGACAGCATGCCCAGCAAATAGATCTGCGCATTAAGCTCGACACTTAAAAAAGCAAAAGTCAGTGCCATAGCGATAAGCCCCAGCATTAATGGTTTAGATTGCCCCACACGCTCACTGAGCCAATAGGCAATCACACAGCCTGACAGTGCCAAGAAATTCCCTATGGTTAAAAAGCGGGAAACTGTCTCCCCACCGAGTCCAGCCCCCACGCCCAAGCGTTCAACATAGGTCCAGAAAGAACCCACCGCCAAATAAAAGAAAAAGATAGACACCAGACAAAACCAGGGGGCTAACCCACGGGAGCTAGAACCCGAATCAGCCAAAACCGGTTCTGGCTCCGATTGATAATAGCGAGATACCAGCAGGCTCAATGGCATGACCATTAAAAAGGCTAACGTGAGTGAGACGAACACCCCCTGAGCGGAGTATTCAGCTGCAATCTTCGGCAGACAATAAAGCTCCAAGCCACCGAAAACACCTTGTGAAAACATCAGCAGGCTGAAGTTTTTTCCGGTGTGATGTGTTCCAGCCAATAGGGCAATGCCCAACGCGTAAACAATTCCGCCTCCCAAGCCCGTTAAAAAAGCCAACCCCAAGAGCACATAAAAATCTTGGGCAAAAACAACGCTTCCATTAGCCGCGCCCCCTATCAATAACCCCAACAGCAACAGAGCTTGACGGTTTACCCGTGTAACCAGTACAGATACAAGTACGGATGCCAGGATGCCACCTGCAACACCAATTGCGGCGTGATAACCCAATTGGGATTGTGTGAGGCCATAGCCGTCAGCCAAGGCGCCAGCAATGACCGGCATACCTAAAAAATGCGACAAACCCACAACGCCCATAACAATAGCCGCCACAATTTCTCTGGGATTATCTTTTTCGATGCACTGAAGGGTGTCGGAATGATTCATGCTGTAACTTTCTCGGCAGGGATACACCGAGGTTACAGGTGGTTAGATAGACCGACTATAACGATTCTGGCCCAAGCATTGATATTTTTGGCCAGTGAGGAACTGTTAAGATTTGAATTTACAGCTCACGGATTACAGCCAGCTTCACGAAATTCACCCGGGGTTTGCTGGCTCCACTTTTTAAAGGCACGCTGAAAACTGGTGACATCGGAATAGGCTAACAGATAGGCGATTTCCTGGATGGATAATTCGGTTTGCAGTAAACATTCCGAAGCCATCCCCATACGTATTTCGTTGCTGATTTCCTTGAAAGTAGTTCCCTCTTCACCCAAGCGCCGCCGCAGGGTGCGATAACTCATATTCAGTTGCTTGGCGACTAGCTCCGGATTTTGAAGTCGGCTAGGCTGCTGTACAAGCAAGCGGCGCACCTGCTCTACCAAGCCGCTCTGCTGCTTTAAGTGTTTGAGAACCGCCTGACATTGTTGCTCGTAAAAATCCGCCTGAACAGATCCTGCTGCACTAAAATTCATGCGCATATTCAAATATTCTGCCGGAAAATAAATTTTATTTTCAGGCTGCTCATAGAAAATAGGGCAGTGTAATGCCTCTTCATACAGCTCGGCATAATCTGGTCGGGCGTAAGTCACATCAACGCGAGAAAAGTGTACCTGCTTGCCTTCCATATTTATGTTTGTCGCATTACTGACCCACTCACCCAGCGCCACCTCGGTACAATAACGATAGAGTTTACCCGGTGGCTGGTGACAACGAATATTGATGCTCATCATTTCCTCGTCTACGTCAAAGGTTTCCTCATACAATGAATCTGCGCCCGTGATCGACTGATAGCGAAAAAACATCTGCAGCCCCTGCAACAGGGTCTCACAGGACAGGGTGGCATAACCCAAAACACCGAAATCGAGCAGTGAATTTTTGCGCCCAACTTTTAACCCAAGTGCCGGGATATCAATATTGTTTAAGCAGCGCTCCAGTAGGGCATCATAGCTTTTTTTTGATATAGCGTCGTTGGGGTCAACCAGTTGCGGCAGACTTATACTGGCCTCTTCCAAATAAGGGCCCGCATCCTTACCATGCTCCAGCATAACTTCCATAAGGCGGGAAAGATAAACCAATGGAATACTATCGGGCTGACTGATAACCCCTGCACTAGTTCTGAAGTTTTGCATTCTCGATACCCGCACGACTGTCATTCCTGGCCAAGAATGACAGTAGCACAGTTAGGCAGACGGGAAAACCTGAACGCCTCCCTGGTAAAGGCTATCTATTGTGACGGCTGCAGCTACATGATCTTACAGATTTGTTATATAAACTGGTTAATAATCGTAAGTGCTACTACTGCCAGGGAGATGGTCCCCATAAAGTCCCCCATACTGGCCCGAGGCGCTTTGTACATATCATTGGCGTACTCATAGGCAATATCGATAACCCCGAGAAATAACATCATGCCACCGGCAACCAGCGATAGTCGCTCACCCAACGGGTTACCTATCCACAATAAAGCCGCGGAAGCAAACAACAGCACCACGATAATCGCATCAGGCCAAACAAATGACTTTTCATGCAGCAGGTAGCCCTCCGGCATATGCGAAAAATCTTTATCCTTTAGGGTTGAGAAAAAGTTGATCCAGAAGTAGGCGATA
Source organism: Maricurvus nonylphenolicus (assembly GCF_042854845.1). Classification (GTDB taxonomy): domain Bacteria; phylum Pseudomonadota; class Gammaproteobacteria; order Pseudomonadales; family Cellvibrionaceae; genus Maricurvus; species Maricurvus nonylphenolicus. Next base: position 4,935,208 of record NZ_AP031498.1, read on the forward strand.
AAACTACCGTAGAATAGCTCCAGTCCAATCACAACATTTAAGGGTATAAAATCAAACATACTTATTCCAAATAACTAGCGGATCGTAAACCTCTCGCCTATAACCTCGGGCTAAGCCGAGGTTTGCTATCGGTGTTATCAATACAGCCTCAACGAGTTAGCATTCTGTTTCACTCTCAAATCGCGCTGGAACCAAATCACGCTTGAAGACATCTTCGTAGGTTTCCCGACGTTTGATCACTTCGGCATGCTTTCCGTTAACCAGCACAGTGGCCGGACGAGGCATGGCATTAAAATTACTGGCAGAAGAGTCCTGATAGGCACCGGTGTCTAAAAAGGCCACCACATCACCACTTTCCACACTGGCAGGTAATTTGGCATTGCTGATAATGCGATCTGTATTACAACTGCATCCCACCAGATCAGCTGTCATCACCTGGTCCGGACTTAAATTATCGATGGGCTTGTCAGCCAGCATATAGCGGAAACGGGAATGCTCCGCGACACTGTCATTCAGGAAAGAATCCGTCGTATCGGTATTCACCCAGTTAAGCTTGAGTGGTTTGGTTTGGCGTTTAATAAAAGTAACCTTGCTTAGATGTAAGCCTGCCCCGCCATAAAGCCCACGGCCCGGCTCAATTTCCAATTTTTTACCCTGCGGGTTTAAACCATTCTTGATCAGTTCAGTTCGCAGGGTGTCGGTAACGACCTGGGCGTATTCATCAATGGTTGGCGCCAGGTCGGCAAGTGGATCTGTACCAACGGGGTCAGTTGATCGGTCTAGGTTCATCATGCTTTCAACCACTTTGTTGCGAGCATCAAACAGGCCACCAATCTTTACTCCGGCTTGCAATACGCGCGTGGTAAACCAGGCCGAGCGATCCACTTCACGGGCCGTTGGATCGCGAGGCGGTGGAAAGCCCCCACCCAAATCAATCTCCTGCGGCTCCCAACCTTCCCACTCACGCTTGAGCTGACCTAACGCACAGGCCAAGCCTTCCATTGTGCCTTTCCAGAACTCCAGATTACGTGAATGGCGCCCCTGGTGGATATGGATACCGACAAAATCTACATGCTCAGATGCCAACACTTTTTTACCCAAAGGAATCACATCTTCCATCGGCATGCCGCTTTTATACACTTGCGTCGCCACTTCGGTGGGAACGGTTTCTACCAGAAAATCTGTGGGTGCTGTCAGGGCCGGGTATTCTGGGCGCAGGCGGATACGAACGACTGCCTTTTTGCCCAAGGACTTGGCAACTTCTTCAATCAGTGGAAATTCGCTGGCATCGTCCATGGTGATCTTCACCCCATGTTCAATTGCGGTTTTCAATATATTATTACTAAAACCCACTTTGCTATTACCGTTGAGAGAGGTTTTAGCAGGATCAACCCCGGCCTTCAGTGCTGCCCACAACTCCCCCTCACTAAACAGATCACAGCCGCATCCCTCTTCGGTAAGAATGTAACGCAAAGCCAAGGTATAGTTTGCCTTAATTGCGGGTAAAATATTTACCTCGCCTTCAGGCCAGCGATCACCAAATGCGCGCTGAAAGCCACGCGCATTTTCTCGCAGCTGGCTTTCAGAAATCACGTACAGCGGGGTTCCAAACTTTTCAGCAAGTTCGCTGGCTACGCAGTCCTCTATCTTTAATTGGCCATTATTAATCGACAAACTGTGATCTATCTGTTTATTCATTTCGACTCCTAACACATCTCGTGATAACGAATATCGGATTTATCTGCAGGGAAGCGGCTATCCCGCAATGTTAAGACCTAGGTTACGGCCAGAACGGCTATTCAGCTATAACGCTTCTGGCCCGATCATTGATCTTTTTGGCCAACGTACGACGTAAGCTAGCCCCCAGTAAAAACTATAAAAAAGCCGGGCAAGCCCGGCATAAAACTCACAGGGAGAGATTGGAGGTATTAGAAGTAGAGATTAAACTCAGCCCTCACCAGGCGTGGCATGCCGCGGTTCATTTGCTGGCCGGCACCCAGCCCAATATCCTGGCGGTAGACGGCGTATTCTTCGTCGGTAAGATTATCCACCCCCAGAGCCAGATCCCACGCTTCACCGTCCGGAATAAAGGTCACCTTGGCGCTGGTCAAACCATAGTCTCCTTCAGCTTGTGTATTGGGAACATCAAAGTAAAAATCATCCTGCCAGTTATACATGGCAAACCAATTCAGAGTACCTGCGCCAATAGCCATCTCGTAGTTTGCACTGACAGAAAATGTGTTTTCCGGAGCATAGGTCAACACCTTGCCTTTCAGATCGACGGGATTACCCGATACATCTGTGGTTTCGCCCTCCTGGAAATCTGCATCCAGATAGGTGTAATTGGCCATCAAGGTAAGTCCCTGCACCGGCATATAGGTTAATTCCAGCTCCAGGCCTTGCGTTTCTGCCGCTGCGGCATTGGAAATAACGACGCTACCGAGACTCTCTTTTTGAATCTGCAGATCTTCATAATCGTTAAAGTAAGCAGAAGCATTGAACTGCATACGTCCATCCAACAGGGTAGACTTTAAGCCAAGCTCATAGGCGGTATTGGTTTCCGGCTCGAAACTGGCAACCGACGTCGCCAAGGTATTAGCGCCTGTCGGGTCGATGGCTGTGGCATTAAAGCCGCCGCCCTTGTAACCCTTGGAGACACTGGCAAACAACATAACGTCTTCACTCAATGCGTAATCAACGATAAGACGCGGCGTGACCTCACTCCATGTCTCGCTGCTGCAAACCTCACCGTTAGTCGGGGCCGGGATAAAACCAGCGTCTGTCTCAAGACTATTGGTACACCAGTCTTTCTTATCCTGAGACCAACGCAGACCCGCGGTCACTGACCACTCCTCATTGATCATCCACTTCGCATCACCGTAAACACCAAGTGACCGAGTCTCTCCATCATAAGCACTATGATCACGGGCCATCACATCCGTACCAAAACCCGCCAGGTACGTGCCTGTGGTGTCCCGCAAGTAGACGGTGGTTTCAGAGCTGACATCTTCACTGAAATAGCTGGCACCAACAAACCAATCGAGACTGTCCGTGCTGCCATTTAAACGAAATTCCTGGGAGATACTTCTTTGCTTTGTCGGTGTCAAATCCAACTCAATGGTTACGCCACCGGTGCCAAGTGTATAAGGGAACATTGGATCAAATGCAGGGCCTCCAGCTGCTGCCGCTGCCATAGCTTGGCCTGCCGCCAGAATGTAATCGACAGTGGCATCGGCAGTACCGCCGTCCAAATCCTGGTTATAGGTATTTGTAAAACTGCGGGTATCGGTAATAGAAGTTAACGTCAGATCATCATTCAGATCCCAGGTTAGGCGTAAGTTAACACCGTCAGTTCGATTGGTTTCACGCTCTTTGGTATTCAGCGCAACCTTATCCGGAAATTCTTCGCCAGGCTCCTCTGATGATAACGAAGGATTGTAGGCACCGTGCATATTGGTGTCGGCCTCGCTGTAGCTCAGCGTCAACAGCGCCTCCAGATCATCAGCGGGGGTCCACAGTGCCATAAGGCGAACACTGTCGTTATCACTGAAACCTTCTTCATCAACGGTGACATTGTCCCAGACACCCTCAAGCCGTGACCCATGGTAGGCCGCGCGCAGGGCAAGCTGTTCACTGACTTCCAAATTGGCCACAACATCGTATTCACGCTGGCCTTCATTACCCAGGCTCACACCGAGCTTATAGTTAGTGTCAAACTCAGGCTTATTGGAAACTATACTGATCGCCCCGACTGAGGCATTGCGGCCAAACAGTGTCCCTTGCGGGCCCTTGACCACCTCGATGCGGTCGATATCAAAGAAGGCTCCGGTGGCCAAACCGTTGCGACCTATATAAGCATCGTCAAAAAATACGCCGACACTGGGCTCGGAACCCACGCTCCAGTCATTGGTACTGATGCCGCGAATGGCCCAGGTATTGGTCGCAATGCCGTAGGTCGAACCCGTCAGGCCGGGAATCATAGGGATAATGTCGGTCAGGGTATCCACCCCGGTATTGGTCACCATGTCCTCATTAAACGCCGAAATAGCGACAGGTACTTCCTGGGCGCTCTCCGCACGCTTTTGGGCGGTAACGACAATCTCTTCAATGCCGAAACTTTCAGCATTCGCAACAGGTGATAGAAGAACGGCAGCAGACACTGCAGCCACTTCACGGGCAAGCTGTTTCTTTGAAAACATCACTCTCTCCTCTATAGGGATCTATTGTTATAACGGGGCGCTCTCAAAGTACCGGTACGACATCAGTACCCATATCGCCCTCTCCTATAGCATCACGAATTTTAGAGCGTTCGACATTAACCACTCTGGCCAGAGGATTAACATTATTGGCCACAGTAGATGCACACATGACCTCCATTAAAATTGGGAGTAAGGGATTGAAATCAGATTAAAAGAATTGGCCTGTCAGACAGATCTGCTAGACTGGCCAAAAACGAGGCCACACTATGACAAGTACCATCGTATTACCCAAAGTAATGGAAGTCGGTGCCGGAGCCATTAATAAACTCGCAGATACCCTTCACAATCTGGGCTATACAACGCCCTGCATTATCACCGACCCCATGATGCAACAACTGGGTTATGTTGATCGCATCAGTGGCCTTTTATCATCAGCAGGCATAGAAGCTGGTGTTTTCGCAGACTGTATTCCGGAGCCCACCGATAGCTCAATTCGAGCGGCAGTAGAACTCGTTGTCGACGGTAATTTTGACAGCCTGATTGCACTGGGTGGAGGCAGCGCAATTGATAGCGCCAAGGCCATTGGGATTTTAGCGAAACACGGCGGCGATATGCGAGAATACAAGGTGCCCAATCAGGTAACCGCAGCCGGCATTCCCGTCATTGCCATTCCTACAACTGCCGGCACCGGCTCAGAAGCTACCCGGGCAACGATTATTACCGATGCCGCCAGCGATGAAAAAATGTTGTGCATGGGTATCGGCTTAATGCCTATTGCCGCCATCATTGATTACGAACTCACCTTAAGTCTGCCTCCACGAGTGACAGCCGATACCGGCATAGATGCGTTGACCCATGCCATCGAAGCCTATGTCAGCCGAAAAGCCAATCCGTTTAGTGATCAGCAAGCGATAGCCGCGATTAAATTATTAGCCCCTAATCTGCGTACCGCATTTAACGAACCGGAGAATCGACCCGCACGAGAAGCCATGATGCTAGGCGCCACATTGGCCGGCATTGCCTTTTCCAATGCCTCCGTTGCCTTGGTACACGGCATGAGTCGACCAATCGGCGCCCACTTCCATGTACCGCATGGATTAAGCAATGCCATGCTGTTACCCGCCGTGACCGAGTACTCTATTCCCGGTGCTCCGGAACGTTATGCTGATTGTGCGCGTTTGATGGGAGTAGCCGATGTTCAAGATGATACTGAAACGGCCAACCGCAAGTTGTTAATCGAATTGCAGGCTTTGAATAAGGAGTTGCAGGTGCCAACCCTCAGCGAGTTCGGTGCAGACAAAGACAAATTCTTTACCAATCTCCAACTGATGGCAGAGCAGGCACTTGCGTCAGGCTCACCCGGTAATAACCCTCGGGTGCCCAGCGCTGAAGATGTGATTGAGCTTTATACACAGGTGTGGGGCTAACGCCCCATAAACTCTAGCCGTAAATCCTGATCTACTGCTAGGTATGGCATTCCAGTTTTGAGTGTAGTATGAATCGTCGAAGCAACTGTGATGCTTTAGCTTTGCTTGCTCATTCCCTTAAATCTCAAGAATCCCATAAGACAAGCGATAACAGCCATTATCTCCAGCATCAAACTCTATTTCATTAGATTTAGAAATATTCAACGCATATGTAAGAGGGTTAATCTCCTCTCTAAAGTCACCTTTATAAACAGACACTGAAGAGTTTTGGTGAAAAGCAGCCAACCCGATTGGGTCATGGGGATCCAATAGAATAGGAGCATCTTCCTCATACACCATGAAGCAAAATGTAGCCTTATTAGAATCACAAGTTAAAGGGATACTGAGGTTCATGCTGAAAACTTCACCTTCTTCGCTGAACTCATTACCAAGGTGAATAATCCCATCAATAACAATAGAGTCATTATCCTCAAATAGCCAAAATCCTAGAATAACTACCTCATCCTTTGAAGCCTCATTCTTTCTAACACAAGAAAGGCTTTTTAATTGCAGACTAACATCTTTACTCTCATGAACGGCCCTAGATGCCGAAGAGATAACAGGAGTAGAAATAAATTTTCTAGGATTTACCAACCACTTCTCTATTCGATTTTTCAACTCACTCATTGATCACCCTTTAATCACACTAAAAATTCTGAATGGCACTCAATCCAGCCTAAAGATTGCTTAGCCCCTGCTTGAAGATATAGGTTTTGAAATCCAGATCAACACTGTATTCGGGAATATATTCTAGATAATGCTCTTCAAAGGCCAAGATCATTTCCTCTTGGCCATGACCTGTTGCCTCAAAAATGTATTTACGTCCTTCATGTTCATAGACTAGCCAGGCATGACCTTCCAAATGGTTTTCGTGATCAGATTCTAAATAGCCAACAACAAATTCTGCTTTTACTCCCAAAAGAGCCATCTTTCTCCAAGCCCAGAGAGCCTGATCTTCGCAATCGCCCTTTCGGGTATGCTCAAGGGTTACGGGGTGCTGCCAAAAGTCTTCCTGATTAAATAAGTCACGATCTAAAATATACTCACAACCACTTAACCAATGGCATATCTCTTCCAGAGAATTCACCGTGACGCTACTTTCACCTTCGAAGTACCAGTCCCAACTATTGTCATTGCCGTTACCAAAACAGTTACGGCTTATATAGAGCTCCCTTCTATCCCAAGCGTGCTCCAGAATTAGAGCATCATCTGGATACTTTTCCTGTAAATAGGGGCGAGCCATTTCCTTTAAGACATTTATGACCATAACAAGAAGCTATTTAGCTCTGAAATTTTCGAATATTGTTTTCAACCATCTCAGATCCTCAGGCCCTAACTTTGCCTTCTGATGCTGAGAATCATCCTCATAAACGTCTTTATAAGCATGAAAAATTGCGGTCTCAGTTAATTCTCGCCATCTTTCATTAGGCAGCTCAGATATACTGCCATTCGCCAGATTAGGATCAGTTAATGGGTCATGCTCTCTTTCATTAGTACGTAGAGCAAGCTCTAGCTCTTGAAGAATAGGGTTCACAACACGCAAGGTATCAGAGCTCTCAAACTGCTTTGTAATATTGACTTCTGCTTGACGTACTTCTTTTTCTAGCTGAATTTTACTTATCTTTTCTCCAGCAGGCCTTAAACCATACTTGGTTAAGATTTCAGCAACACCAGGAAGTATTGCTTTAGCCGCTATACCTGCACCGACAACTGGATTAACAATAGCCGCAGCAGCTCCGACCAAAAGCATGCCATAGGTCAGTTTAGCATCTAAAGCATCGATATCATTAGCGAGAGACTCTAAAGTACTTGGGGTATTCTGATACTTATCCTCAACAACTTCTTTCGCGCTCTCCAACATATAATGCTTAAGAGCAATTTCCGCATGCTCATTAGCAAAGTGGAACACTCTTCTTTTTGGTAGATTATTTATCTCTGGGACATCATCAGGAAGGCACCTCATTGTATGCAGGGCAAACTTATATTCTGAGAGTTCGTAGGGGATTATAAAATAGTGCTTTTCATCATATTCTGTATCTTGGTATTTATCAGACTTTTCTAAAGAAACAAACACAGGCAAGCCATTTACTATCTCTTTAACAGATGAGATGTTGGCAGTAATTTCTTCAACAGCCCTATCGAACAGAGGACTTACTGCATCAATTCCTTTTTTCAAATAGTGTTTCATAACCGCTAGATATCAATCCCTATATCGCCATCACCTCCCTTTATAGCTCTACCTATCCCTCTGACACATAGGGCTATACATCGATATGGGAGATCAAAAATAAGCTCTAGCACATCGTACCAAGCACTATCGCCGTCTCGCTTTCGCGGCCAAAGTATATGGACTATGATAAATCCAAGAATGGCCGCGATAAGCAAGCCCCACGAAAATCCATTCGCTATCAAATCAAATACCAGGTATCCGCTAATACATGAAATAAAAATCGCGATTACAGCCCTTACATCATCCATTACCAGTTCCTCATCAATTTAATTAGCAGACAGTTTCCTCAATTTTCTTGAGAGTGGACTTCATTTCTTCGGTAAGCTCACTGGTTTTGATGCGTTTGATGATATTACGAAGTACTCGGGTTTCGTTGGCATCCACTACGCCATCACGTAACGCGATATCGAAGATTGCCTGCAACTCTGAAGCTTGTAATGTCCCATCATCAGCAAAGCAATTGATTGAGCGGAAGGTCATTTCCAAATAATCTCTATTTTCACTCATATTCCCTATTCCTTGTGTAGTTTTTTAGTGATTATGTTTTCCTAACAGATTAATTATTAAAATTCATCTGTAAAAACAGCCTGATTTGATGTTTCTCTGGGTGCTGATCTAACCACTGCTTAAAGTCATCCACCTTACTGAAATCAGATTCTCCTAATAGCTCCTGAAAACGCTCTTTCTGCGTATTTTCCTGCTTTTTCAGACGAATATTACGCTGCCAGGCATCGGTAAATATCTTGGGTAAGCGATCATGTAAATCCAGCTGCTTTAGGAGCTGCCATTCGCCTTTATCCAGCCAGGCCTCGTCGCAGCCAGTACACATATCAATGCGGTTGGCAGTATCGACGCCCACCTGAAAACGGCTCATAAACCTGGAACACTTGGGACAGGTTTTAGCCTGCTCACTATCCTCGATAACAATATCTTCAAAAATATTATCAACAACCGGATTCTGATCCTGCCAATAGCGATAGTTCATCAGCGGCAGCATTACGCCTTCACACTTATTACATCCCGCCCCCAATAAACCTGCTTCGAGCTCCTTTGGCTCCAGTCGATATCCCTTACACTGTGGACAATCCATTGGTATTCCCTCAATGATTAACTTGGTTTGGCGATAGAGGCTTCAAGTTCACGTAACTGATTAGATATATTTTTCATTTTATCGTGAGTCTTGAGATCAATTTCCAGCTTCTTATCCATACTACGCACCAGAGGGAAAATACTGTGCTCAATGGTTTCTGCCAGTACTGACAGCATTTTATCCATTCCCGGTACCGGCTGATTGACAACCTTCACATCAGGCTTGGCAGACTCGACGGCGGAGATAAGCTTTTCTAACAGCTGCGGCAAAGCTTCTGCCTCAGACTCTGCTGGCTTCTCGTCATTCTCAGCTTGGAGCTTTTGAGTAGCAGCACTACCTAATACCTGAATACCATCAACCAAATCAGCCAATTGTGCGACCACTTTGCCACCGGTATCAGCATCATCACCGCCCATGGCCTTGTTACGCATAAAATCCTTTTTAATTTGCTGCCAACGCTGTTCCTGCTCGGCATCCATATTGCCGCGTAATTCCGCCAGTTTTAACAGGTTATCCTCGGCACCGGTGGTTAGCAGCTGGGCTTCACCCAAGTAGTGATCGGCAATCATCTGCATCAGCTCATCCTGATTCATAACCGCCGAGATTTTTTCCGTCATCTTGTTCATATTGCGGTAACTACCCTGCAATTTGAATGACGGCTCTGTACGGTATTTATCATCTTGCGCGGCAGAAGCGATATATTGCTGATTAATTTTCAGTACAACATCGCGAATCACCATCATCTTTTTAAAAATTTCGGTAATTTCATTGATTTCAGCACCGCTGTACTGATGGGATAGATCAGTCGTGGCCACACTTGCACCACCCGCCATATCAATCAGCTTGTAAACATCTCCCATTTCACGCACCGCCAATGGGGCCAACACCTGATTAGACGTCAGCGCATTTTCGATATAACTCAGGGCAAACTGTTCATCCATGCCACCCAAAATATCACCCAAGTTATAAATATCAGCCCGGTTGGCCAACATGTCAGGGATTTTGAAGGCTTCACCGGATTCGGTGTAGGGGTTACCCGCCATCACCACGCAGAACTTGCGACCACGCATATCATAGGTTTTGGTTTTCTCTTTCCAAACACCTTCAATACGGCGGGTACCATCACAGAGTGAAATAAACTTCTGCAAGAACTCGGGATCGGTATGCTGGATATCATCCAGATACAGCATAACGTTATTACCCATCTCCAAAGCCAGATTGAGTTTTTCCAATTCCTGCCTGGCCGTAGCATTAGGCGCTTGCTGAGGATCAAGGGATACCACCTCATGACCCAATGAAGGACAGTTGATCTTCATAAAGATCAAGCCCAACCGGTTAGCCACATATTCCATCAAGGTGGTTTTACCGTAGCCAGGTGGCGAGATCATCATTAACAGGCCCATTAGGTCTGTTCGCTTGTTTTCACCTACCGTACCCATTTGCTTGGCGAGGTTGTCACCAATCAAAGGCAGGTAGGATTCGTTAATCAAACGGTTGCGGACAAATGAACTGAGCGGACGGGCTTTAAATTCATTTAGCCGCAAAGACTCTTTCTCTGAGGTAATGATATCCTGACGCACCTGCAGGTATTTGTGGTACGCGGGAACAACCTCATAACGGTGATATTCCAGTCTCTGCAGGAATTCATCCAGCGCGAAATTCAGGGTGCGATCATTAATGGTTTCATGATCCCCCAACAACCCATCAACACTCAGCTCCAGATCGACTTCGGTAAAACGCCGCTCCAGACGGGCATCGGCATTAATCAACGCCGTTGCCTCGGGAATATAACGACTAAGATGAGTCAGAGATTTTTCATCCACCAACGCCTGCAACCAGGCAGTCGTTAAATTCCAACGTTCAGCAGGCCAACCCAGCATTTTTTCCAGAGACATCAAGTAACGCCGCCAGGTTGAATCATCCACAGAACGCTTCAGCTCTTCTACCAGCTGAGTTGCATATTTACTGCCGATAAATTCGACACGCTCACGCCCTAATTCCGCCACCAGGTAATCTGCCGCCCGGCGAATATCCAATGGCTTAACAGGCAAGGGATGCAACTCAACAAAGTGCTGCATGGCCAAACGAATCTCCCCGGCCAGTAGCTCAACAGCATCATTGCTGGCAAAAAGGGATTGCATCTGTAATGCCGACTGCGCCCTTTCCGGCCAGGTTTCATAGGAAATCTTTGCTCGCTCGCCATTGTCACTGGCAAGCTTGGCTGTAGCCTGTGCGATATTTTTAATATTGGCCCAATAAATCTGTGCCAGGCCACGACTTAGGGGATCGTATTGCAGCAAGTCTGCTCGATCAAAGGCCGGTACAAGTTCTCGCAACAACGCGACGGCATCAGCATCGTGGATACCCTTCTCATATCCTTCTTTATAACGTGGCGCCGCAAATTCTCGAACCAACTGATTGATACGTTTATCGTCACGCAGGGCGTCACGCAACATATCCATACTCAGCTCTTGGCGCTGATGTTGTGCGGCATCCAGAATGAGCGATGCCAAATACTCTGATCGATAAACCTTCGGTGTTTCTGATTCGAGGGTGATATCCCAGTATTGCCTCAGCGCTAACAAATCCGGATGGGTAATAGGCTCAAAATAATTCGTACCGGTGAGGTGCACATTCAATGCACCGTCACGGGGAATAATGGTTAGATCCAATTCCTGAGTATTGACTGAGAATTTATGTCTTGGCCCCAACTTAATGATATTGCCTCCATCTTCATAGATGTCGGATTTATCCCGCAAACTACGCAAGGCTTGCTCTTTAATCGCTTTATAGCGGGATTCAATATCATCAGCTTTGACGGCACTGTCGAGTTCGCGCAGCTGCTCGACCAGCTCGCGGATTTTCATTGCTAGAGCGTCGGAGGCGAAGTAAGTGTTAAGCTCATCAGCCTCGGTAAATTTCAACGAGCGCTTTTCAATACTCCCCAAAATTCGTCCCGCCGCATCCGCCACGTTCTGGGCTTTTCGCTGGCGTTCATCTAGCAGCTTTTGCTTGTGCGTTTCGAAGGACTCATAGACCTCTTCACGCTTATCCATAATATCGGCAAGGAACTGGTCGAAGTCACTAAACTGACTTTCCAGCTCTTCCAATTGAACTAACAGTCGGGATAGCTGCTCGTCACATCTCTCAGGGGTAGAAGACATCCCCAGCGCATTGGTAATACTCTGTGAGAAGAGTTTGAACTGGGCACCGAATTGCGCCACAGCTTCAGCAGAGCCCAGGTCTTTTTGTTTATGCTTGGCACCCGCCTTGCTCTGATTAAGTTGTGAGTAGACCAGTGAAATAGCATCAATAATACGTGTTCTTACGGTAGCATCCTGGACTTTTAGGGTCGCCATTAATTCCGATAGGATATCCAACCCAGAGGCAGTATCCTCGATTAATTCAATCAAAGGCTCCAAAACAGCTATGGTTTTGGCATCTTCTACCTGCTGATTAATGTCCTTAATTTTGACCTGATAGGGCTCTAACGCCTTCTCATCGGAGAGAAACGCTACTGTTTGCTCACTTAAGGTATCCTCCAAGCCTCGTAATTGCTGATCCATTTCATCAATCCGAGCTATATTGATATAACGATACTCTCGAATCGTTACCAAGTGACCGCGTTGACGCCTTAACTTGCCCAAAGCATCAACAAACTCTTCTGTCGTATCCCAGCTGTCCGGACGAACAGACTGCACAAGATCAGTTTGTACCTGCTCAGCTTCCTGCATGGTTTTCGCAGATTGCTGACGAATACTCTCTACTTTTTCAAATTCATCAATAACCAGATCGGCAGTATTCGCGACCTCCCTGATGATTTCCGGCAGGCCTTCAAGCTCTGGTGCTTCTGTACCCTTTTCTTCCAGCCAATAGTGATCGTCGAATAATTTCTTTGCAGATTTAACCAACTCTTCATATAAACGTGACGAGACCGACTGATTATCGATCATTCGACAAACGCTGTAGAGATCCGAAACGCCGCGCACCAATTCGGCATTACCAATACGACCGAAGAAGGTCTGACTGGCTGGCTGCTGACTGGCATATTCAGCGGAGACGTAAGGCGTCTGCCATATCTGCATAGGATGAACCCGAGTAGGTTCTCCTTCCGCAGAGAAGATTACCAGCTGACCATTTTCGGCTAACGCATAGCCATGACCATAAATAGGGTTCTGCAGCTGTTTTTCAATCAGGTTATAGGCAAACAGCCCAATGACACCCTGCTCTGGCTCGTAGAAAACATAGAGTACATCTTCACCATTAGGAGAGCGAATGGCACGCTTAAACTTTAAACCCTCGACCTCTTCATCAAATGATTTGAATTCTCCCGTCTGCAGGTAATAGCCGCCAGGGAAAATAATACCGTGGTCTTCGGGGAGCTGGACACAGGATTCACCAATCGCATCGACACGTAATACGGACTCGGTGAGCTTATTGAAGATATAGTATCGCCACTCCTCTTCCCGATAAGGACGAACCTTTAGCAGAATCAAATCGCCAACATCGGAGAATGCGATCTGGGCATCATCAAGAGACTGGGTTTTATCCTCGACAGACTCACTAAAGATACCCAAACCATCTTCGGTATTATTTTCAACTTTAATGGTTAGATCGCCACCGATGGTATCGATAAAGACGGTATCAAGAATATTAATGTGGGGATGCCGACCATGGACACTGTCTTCACGGGTAACATCTGTCCACTCGAAGTCATAGGCCGGCGGCAGCTGGATGTCCCGCTCACCACGGTTATCGATATAGTTAATCGTTTTACCGTCGGCAGAAATAGACCAGCGGAAGACTCTGATATCTTCCATGCGCTCACCGATTTGAAAGCCCGCCAATAGCTTGCCGTTTTTAACGGTTAACTCAATCAGCTTGGTGTGCTTGTAGTAACGGTACAGTTCTTCAAAGTCGTTAACAAAACTGGTTTGCGTGAGAAAACTCTCTGTTGGGCTAGCAGGCTGCATATCATAGCCGGACTCACCGGACTGCAGAGAAAACAAGGCAAAGACGTCTTCAACCCTGGTTTCCTTTTTTAAGCCGATAAAGACGTTGTAGCCAAACAGCAAGTGATCACCCACTTGCACAATATCCCTGGCAATACAGTTATTGTCTGTACGTACCCGAACACGACCAACAACATTCATATCGGAGCTGCCAAACTCCTCTAGCCTTGCGCTGTTTAGCTCAGCTGCTTTGCCGCTCAGTTGTCGCCCCTGCTCAATCAGGCGCTTGCGAATAATTTCGTAAGCACCACCTTCCGCAACAGCGTTATCAACAATGCTCTCATCAACAGGTTTGGCGTTTTCTTGCTGCACCATTTTTGTCTTCCCTTAACTACACAATCCCATGAAAGATCTTATGGCTGGCGCCAGGCGCCAGCTCGAACTAAACCAGAACACTCAATGCTGCACTAGTCTACTTCAGCAGTTTCTTCCTTCATGGAACTGAGGATTGAAGGGTCCAACAATGGCTTACCGTGTACAACGCGATCGATAAGGGTTTGAATGGTACCGCTCTTATCGGCCAGCCCATCTACGGCCTTACCAATAGACAGCGACTTGGCGAAATTATTAAAGAAGTGATCTTCGCCACCCACGATATCGATCTTGGCTTTCTGCAGAGCAGTAGCCAGCACTTCAGCATTTTCTTTGGCGATATCCTTACCGGCGTCAATGGAGGCCAGCGCTTCTTTAAGCGCAGTCTCAAGGCCCATGCGGTATTCTTCGTGAGAGCGAGCTTGATCGCTCATGCTATTCATGGCATCAAACTTCTCAACCAAACCATCGGCTTCAGCTTTAAATTGCTCTCGAGTCACTTCGGCATTGGCCAAACCAAGCTCACGTTCAGCCTTCGCATCAGCATCACCTTGAGATTCAGTCACCTCCGCCTGTGCTTTACCAACACCCAGTAATGCCTCAGCTTCTGCATTACCTTTAGCCTTAATGACATGGGCTTCTGCCACTCCTTCTTTTTCCAAGGCATCTGCTTTAGCTTCCTGTACTTTGGCATCCGCCAAACCAGGGGCAGCACGCTCAGCCTGAACACCTTCAGCCAATTTCTTCTTGGCATCGGCCTCTTTTGCCGCGGCCTCCAGTTCAGCCTGCGCCAGGGTAGTCACCTCAACAGCCTTATGCTTGGCGGATAGCTCTTCAGCTTCAGCCGCTTTCACCTGCTTAACCTTATCTTCTTCCGCAACCGCTTCAGCTGCCAATACCTGAGTTTGCTTGGCGCGATCAGCTTCAGAGACTTCACGCACCTCTTTGATACGCTCCTCTTCAATCGCAACCGTTTTATCAACTGCTACACGCTCACGAATCACATTGGCAATTTCTTTCTTCTCAACCTCAACCGCCTTTTCTGCTTCAATCTTCTGCAGCTCAACCTCACGTTCACGGGAAACAACTTCCAGATCGCGTGCGCGCGTTACTTTTTCTACCTCAATCACTACAGCACGCTGACGATTTTGCTCAGCAACCTCAATTTCGCGTTTCTGATTTTCAGTTTGAACAGCCAGATTCTGATCAGCCTCAATCGTAGCTGCCTCAGCCTTTTGACGCTCTTCTTCCTGAACCTTTTTGGTCTCAGCTTCTTCACGGGCTCGAATGGTAGCAACCTCACGCTCCTGCTTGGCCTCGGCGTCAGCCTGCTGACGCTCCAATTCCAACATAGCCTCAACGGTTTCTACATTTTTCTTCTTAATTGCCAGCTCTTCGTCACGCTCCAAAATATTGGTACGAACATTTTGCTCTGCGGTCAGCTCAGTAATCTTTTTGATACCTTCGGCATCAAGAATATTACTAGGATCCAGGGATGCTTTCGGCGTTTGCTCCAGATAATCAATGGCAACATCTTCCAACACATAACCATTTAAATCGTCGCCAATCACTTCTATGATCTTATCACGAAATTGTTGACGATTTTCAAACAGCTGAACAAAGTCGATTTGCTTACCGACCGTTTTGAGTGCTTCAGAGAATTTAGCGTTGAACAACTCATTAACTGCATCGCGATCAGAAGCGCGACTTGCACCGATGGACTTAGCCACTTTGAGAACATCCTCTGGAGTCTCATTAACACGCAAGTAAAATGCGACTGTAATATCTGCACGCATATTATCAGCACAGATCAACCCATCTTTACCACGCCTATCAACTTCCATGGTAATCAAAGAGATACGCATCAATTCTTTCTTGTGAATCACAGGTATGATCCAGGCCCCGGTAAAAAACACTTTAGGCCGACTACTTAGATCATTTTTGATTAAAGCTATACCCTGCTCCACCTTGACATAGAAGGATTTAAAAAGAGCAGCCAATACCACCATAAACAAAAAGAAGCCACCAACAAATGTGACAACCCCACCCAATGTCGCTATTTCCTGAGACATATCATCTCTCCTTGAACTACCGTTTTAACACTGACCCAACCAATTTTTGACTAAGCCTTAAGAATCTACACTGCCCTGACATCAATATGTGTAAGAACAGCCCTTTAATCGAGAAATCTAAGCATTAAACTCCTGCTCCGAAATAACTCGATAAACATGCTCTGCTTCAACATACTCAAGCAGAACCACTCTATCACCACGTTTGAATTCTTCGTCATTGTACGAGCGCACCTTGACGATCAAGCCAGCACCACCGTCCTCAACACTCGCCTCACCAAATGTCTTGCTCACCGTTGTAGTTCTAACCACTCCAACACGACCAATTACTTTTTTTTCCACTTCCTGATCCATTGCTTGAAACACCGGCCGAAGTGGCTTAAGGATCAGACCAGTCAAAAAAGCCGACACAAATAGAGAGATAAAAAAGATCGGAACACCAAACAAATATTTCGTGAACGCAACGGGATCATAGCCTATAAAAAAGTAAACACCGTAATAGCTGAGAAACCATCCAAATAGTGATATCAAAACCACTATAATCGGCAAAGGTACGCCGTTTAACCCTAAACGCAATAACAACCCGCCCAACACACTGGCAGCCGATAACCCATCAGCAGGGCTGTATTCAGCCTCCGGCACATCAATGTCAATCACACTGAGATCCAGCAAGCCTAATACAGCAAAGAGCCCATAAAAAACGCTCAACAACAAGAAAAAAGTAAAAAACACCGTAGGAAAGGAAGTGATATTTTGATAGAAAGGATCCATCTGATCACTCAACAAAATTGCAAACATGCCCTACTCCTTAGTGCTTTACTTTCTTCTTATATAGATGCCCGCATTAGACGGACGACTTACTTCTAGCTTTTCTTACTTTTAATACGCTCTAAGATATCATCAGCGCTTTTTCCCGCCGGAGCTATACCAGCCTCCCGCAACTTAGCCTGCAGCGAAGAACCCGTAGTCTCCCCAGCTAATTCTTCAGCAGCTTTCATCTGCGCGGATTTCAGAGCCTGTTTCTCTTTAATTCGTTCAAGAGAATCCATTGCCGTGCGCATTTTTGACTGCGAACCACTGTGTCGCTCAGCAACAGCAGCCTGAGCACGCTGTACATTCTCAGTAGCCTTCACCGTATCCACCTGCTGCTTTAAGCGTTTCAGGTTTTGCTCGGTTTGCTTGATAGCTGTTCGTAAATTACTCGCACTGGTAGCATATCCCTGCTCAGCTTCCGACTCCTGTGTTAGCTGATTTTCCAAATCAGCAATCTTTTCAGCCACCTCGTGAGCCAGCGATTCATCACCTTTTTCCAGTGCTTTGAGCGCATAACCCTCATGCTCTTCAACTTGCTTGTGAATATCAGCACACTTCTTTTCTGCCAGTTTCTGTCTGGCCATAATATCAGCCAGACTGTCTTTCGAGTGCTTTAAATCTTCGGCTGCTTCGCGCACCTCCTGATCGAGAATACGCAACGCCTGAGTATCAACAATGGCTTCGCCAGCTTCATTAACACCACCGCGCAAGGCCGTCATCATTTTGGACCAAATATTCATAACAATTTCCCTCTAGCTAGCCGCAACCTGGAATGTAAGAAAATCAGCATAGGCTTCCGTCGCCTGAATCACATTGCTGGCCAACACTTCGATTTCAAAAACCACATTCTCAAGAATGGAAGACGAACTCAACGCACCGAACATATGGTAGTAATCGGCATCGGGGCCCACGTGATCCAAACTAATGGTGGAGAGCGGGAAGTATTTATGAGTACGCAATACCGCATCGTTAAAGGCCGCCACATCACTCACTTCATTAACGGACCACAAAACCGCCTCAACAATAATTTGCTCACCGGACACAGTCAGAAACACCGGCAAATCGCCGTACTCATTCATTACCAGGTGTAACGCGGGCTCAACCCCGTCAATTAATTCAACACTCGCCTTACCAGAACTAAATAACTCAACATCCTTGAGCGCCTCATACAAACCCGTGGTTGTCCACGCTTGATTACCTACTGTCATAGCACTTACTCCTTTTAACCAATCTTCATCCACCTCCTGCCGCAACTGCTTTTCCATCACGGACAGCTGCTTGGCATTCTCTGGGCGGATCCATACCTCTTTTTTCACCAGCCCCTGCTCACGCAGGCGCTTGCGGTATTCACGTTGATAATGTGCAGATGATTTTGCTTTCATGAATTTAGACTAAACCATTACATGTAATACGGTCAAGAAATATTACATGTAACAATTATTTATGCGTAACATATTGATAAATAAGGATTTTTTGGAAAACAAACACACACAAAAAGCTATAAGCGCATCATTTTCCGAAGAAAAGAAGGTCTAGCGAGAGAAATACGAGTAAGCCGTCAGCCTCCGTAAGGCGACAGAACAAAGCAGAAGGGTAGAGTAGAAATATGACATATCATCCATGACCAAGAGAGGTAAAGTTCCAGTAGCGCTAGTTGAACATACAGGGCGCCCCACAAGCAAGCCACCCCCAACAAAAAACAATAGTGCTGCTGATTGATTAATAAGGCAACAAAGGATGCTGAAGCGCGTCTGACACCTCCAGCACCAACGACTCATCCTCAGGATACAGCGTATTTATCACCAACCGCGGCTCAGAGATATAACCCGTTGGCCCCATCTCCCCCACGTTCTGATTGACACTGAAAAAGGACTGCTCCTTGCCATCAATCACTACCGGAATACGGAAGCTGGCCATAGGTTCGAGTTTGGCAGCGCGCTTCTGCCAGTCTTTGGGGATTTGCGGCAAAGCGGACAGACGATCAACAAGTGTCTGTACGCGTTTATCCTGATTGAGAATGGCTTCTTGCTGCAATGACATCAGCATTAATACCAGTGCATTTTCTTTAACTGGCATCAGCTCTTGTTTAGAAGGGTTGAGGAAAATTAAATCGTAATGATTAATGACACTGTCGAGCTCAATATCCGGGCAGGCGTTTTGAAAGAACTGCACCCAACCTTTGTTGACCATTAATAACTTGCCATAACTATCCATTAAAGTAGCCGGATAGGGATCCTGCGCTTTTAACGACAGCATCATGGCTTTGCGCAGCCATTTATATTCAGGCGCATAAAAGTCGACAGGTTTGGCGACGGGTTTATAACCGGCTGACAATAACAGGTGGCAGCGGTCTCGCTCACCCAACTCGAGCACCTCCGCAATAGATTCTACCATCGCCTTACTGGGGCTGGCCCGACCATTTTCCAAAAAGCTGATATGTCGGGTGGAGGCATCCAGGCTTAATGCCAGGGACTCCTGGCTTAGCCCATGCACTCCACGCCAGAACTTTAATAACTGGCCAAAGACCACATCCGGTTTATCAGAGCCGTTTTGTCCTGTTTTTACATCTGTCATAAGCATCCGTTATAGCCACTCATCACCCATGTTAATAGCGAACTTTACGCTGGAGGTAATGGCGATATCGCACCCGGCTAGCCACAATTGAGCTTATATACTATCAAAGCACTGACTCCGAAGGAAAATCCTATGGCAGCTCCAATACTCAGCGAACGCGATCTGGAATTTATGCTCTATGAGCTGTTTGACGCCGAAGGCCTGACTGAGCGTCCTCGCTACGCCGACCATAGCCGCGAGACCTTTGCCGCGGCCATGAAAACCTCACAAACCGTGGCCGAAAAGTACCTGCTGCCAATTCGCTCGCTGCTCGATAACAGCCAACCCACCTTTGATGGCGAAAAAGTCCATCAGCCAGAGGAGCTAAAAACGGCCATTGATGCGGTAATTGAATCCGGCCTGGCTTCCACCACCGCCGACTTCGAACTGGGTGGCATGCAGTTACCCGGTATTGTTGCCAGCGCCGTAAACGCTTACTTGAGTGCCGCCGGTGGTGTTGCCATGGGTTATACCGGCTTGACCAATGCTAACGCCAACCTGATTCAAGCCCACGGCACCCCTGAGCAAATCGAAAAATGGGTAGTACCCATGCGTGAAGGTCGCTTTGCCGGCACCATGGCTATGACTGAACCCGGTGCCGGTTCAGGTCTCGCCGACCTGACCACCACCGCCGTTAAAGATGACGATGGCAGCTACCGTATTTCCGGCAACAAAATTTTTATCTCCGGCGGCGACCAGAACCTTAACGAGAACATCGTACACCTGGTATTGGCACGCGTGAAAGGCGCCCCTAAAGGCGTTAAGGGTATCTCCCTGTTTATCGTGCCAAAAATTATGGTCAATGAAGACGGTTCACTGGGTGAAGCCAATGATGTTGCCCTGGCCGGCCTGTTCCACAAAATGGGTGGCCGCGCACAGACCTCTACCGCATTGAGCTTTGGAGAAAATAACGGCGCCATCGGTTATTTG
Organism: Maricurvus nonylphenolicus; assembly: GCF_042854845.1. Classification (GTDB taxonomy): domain Bacteria; phylum Pseudomonadota; class Gammaproteobacteria; order Pseudomonadales; family Cellvibrionaceae; genus Maricurvus; species Maricurvus nonylphenolicus. The sequence goes on from NZ_AP031498.1 coordinate 4,955,942, forward strand.
GTAGGTGAAGAAAACAAAGGCTTGACCTACATGTTCCACATGATGAACGAAGCACGCATCATGGTAGGTACTGCCGCGGCGTTAAATGGACTGACCGGCTATCAGTATTCTCTGGATTACGCCAAAGAACGCCCACAAGGCCGTCTTCTTTCTAACAAAGATCCGTTATCCCCACCCGTAAATATTATTCAGCATACAGATGTTCGCCGCATGCTGTTGACTCAAAAAGCCTACTCCGAAGGTGCATACGCCCTGTGTTTATTGGGCTCCCAGTTGGATGATGATTACCGCACAGCGCCCACCAAAGAAGAACGTGAGGCCGCCCATACCCTGCTGGATTTCCTGACACCCATTATTAAAACCTGGCCATCCGAGTACGGCCCTAAAGCCAATTACCTGGCCATTCAGGTACTCGGCGGCCACGGTTATATCAATGAGCACCCGGTGGAACAACTCTACCGCGACAACCGCCTAAACCCGATTCACGAAGGCACCACCGGCGTTCAGTCGCTGGATCTGCTGGGCCGTAAAGTACCGATGAATAACTTTGCCGGTTATACCGCCTGCCTGACGGAAATGGCAAAAACTATCGAGATCGCCAAACAGTCCGATGCCTTGAGCGGTTATGCCGATCAACTGGCTGAAGCCATTGTCACACTGAAGAAAACTACTGAAACCGTGCTGGGCGCAACTCAGTCCATGAACCTCGATGCAGCCTTCTCCAACTCAGTGAAATACCTGGATCTGTTTGGTCATGTAGTGATTGCCTGGTTGTGGTTAAAGCAGGGTATCGTTGCTGACAATGCACTGGCCAAGCAGCCACATGAAAGTGATGAGCACTTCTACCGTGGCAAGCTGCACGCACTGCAGTATTTCTTCCGTGCTGAGCTGCCAGAGATTTATCATTGGGCCAAGCTGATTTCGGATTTGGATACTACCAACTTTGATATGCAGGAAGAGTGGTTCTAACAACCCTTGCACAAACTTTATTACCGCCATTCCCGCGAACGCGGGAATCCAGTTTGATGGCACTTAGTTTGATCTCAATGCTTTAGCTGAGAAGTACGACTTCGTAGCCCTGGATTCCCGCGTTCGCGGGAATGGCGAATACCAAAAAGGAGAGAGAGCAATGAAAATAGTATCCCGAGAGGAAGTTTTAAACAGCGTTGGCCAACAACTGGAAACCAGTGACTGGTTCACGGTCACCCAAGATCAAATCAACCAGTTCGCCGACTGCACCCGGGATCACCAGTTTATTCACGTGGATCCAGAGAAAGCCAAAGAAACCCCATTTGGCTCCACCATTGCCCACGGTTTCTTAACGCTGTCCATGCTGTCACACTTCTCTGAAGCCTTTAACCTAGTGATTGAAGGTGTCTACATGGGCGTTAACTACGGCTTCGATAAGGTTCGCTTTATCGCGCCAGTAAAAGTAGGTAGCCGTATTCGCTGCCACGCCAAACTGATTGCTGCGGTTGAGAAAAACCCTGGCCAGTTTATGCTGACCAATGAGGTAGAAGTAGAAATCGAAGGCAGCGACAAACCAGCCCTGAAAGCCGAGTGGATCGGCATGCAGATGGTTAAATAATTTTTTACACACTGATTTGCGAGAAACATTATGACAATTTCATATGAAGGCCAGGTGGCCATTGTTACAGGTGCCGGTAATGGCCTGGGTCGTTCACACGCACTGGAGCTGGCCAAGCGCGGCGCCAAGGTTGTGGTTAACGATTTGGGCGGTGCCCGTGACGGTAGTGGCGCTTCTTCCGACGCAGCTCAGGAAGTTGTACGCCTGATTGAAGAAGCCGGTGGCGAAGCTTTCGCTCACGGCGCTAACGTTGCCAAGTTTGACGAAGTACAAGACATGGTTCAGCAGGCCATGGACAAGTGGGGTCGTGTAGATATTCTGATCAATAATGCCGGTATTCTGCGCGATAAATCTTTCGCCAAGATGGATCTGGCTGACTTCCAACTGGTGATGGATGTTCACGTAATGGGTACGGTTAACTGCACGAAAGCTGTGTGGGATATCATGCGCGAACAGAACTACGGCCGTATTGTGGTAACCACCTCGTCCAGCGGTATGTACGGTAACTTCGGTCAGTCCAACTACGGTGCAGCCAAAATGGCGGTACTGGGCTTTATGAACACGCTGGTACTGGAAGGCGCCAAGAACAATATTCACGTTAATGCCCTGGCACCAACCGCTGGTACCCGCATGACCGAAGATCTGATGCCTCCGGAAATTTACAACATGCTGACCGCAGAATCTGTCACCGCAGGCGCCTTAACCCTGTGCCACAAAGATTCCCCAACCCGCATGATTCTGTGTGCCGGTGCCGGTGGTTACGCCAGCACCCGCCTGTTTGAAACCGACGGTATCTTCCTGCCAGAAGCTCAGCAAACCCCTGAGCAGGTTCTGGAAAACTGGGAAGGCGTTTGCGATACCAGCAATCAGTCCGAGCTGGAATCTGGTGCCAAGCAGAGTGAGAAATTCCTGACCAAAGCCATGGCTTACGTTCAGTCACAGCAGTAATTTCTTAAACCGAATTTTCGATTGCTTTGTCTAGCCCGGCTATGCTCTCTCGCATTTGCACTATAGCCGGGCTTTTTTATGCCCAGCCTTTTTAGGCCATTAAAACAATGTAAGGATTCACTATGAAAGAAGCCGTAATTGTATCAGCCGCTCGTACGCCCATCGGTAAAGCCTACCGTGGAGCCTTTAATAATCTGGAAGCGCCTTCCCTGTCTTCTGTAGCTGTAAAAGCCGCCGTTGAACGCGCTGGTGTTGATCCTGCCGAGATCGACGATTGTATTTTTGGAGCCTCTATCCAACAGGGCACACAGTTTGCCAACCTGGGTCGCCAAGTCGCTATCGCCTCTGGCCTGCCTGCCAGCGTTTCTGGCATGACCATTGATCGTCAGTGTTCCTCCGGCCTGATGACCATTGCTACTGGTGCCAAACAAATTATGTTCGACGGTGCCCCGATTCTGGTGGCCGGTGGATGTGAGTCCATCAGTCTGGTGCAGAACGAACACATGAATATTCACCGCATGGTGGATCCACTGGCGATTGCCAATTCACCCAATATTCATATGCCAATGCTGGATACCGCTGAAGTGGTAGCCAAGCGCTACAACATCTCCCGTGAAGCCCAGGACGAATACTCCCTGCAATCCCAGCAGCGTACTGCTGCCGCTCAGGAAGCCGGATTGTTTGCAGATGAGATTGTGCCGGTTACCGCCACCAAACTGGTGATGAATAAAGAAACCGGCGAGACCAGTGAAGAGCAAGTGACCCTGAGCAAAGACGAAGGTAACCGCCCTTCCACCACCCTGGAAGGCCTGTCCGGTTTGAATGCTGTACGTGAAGGTGGCTGCATTACCGGCGGTAACGCGTCTCAGCTATCTGACGGTGCCGCTGCGGTTGTGATGATGGACAGCAAACTGGCCGAGCAACGCAACCTGGAGCCATTAGGTGTTTACCGCGGTATGGCGGTTGCCGGTTGTGAACCAGACGAAATGGGTATTGGCCCTGTATTCGCCATTCCTAAACTGCTGCAACGCACTGGTTTAAAAATGGACGATATCGGCCTGTGGGAATTAAACGAAGCCTTCGCCGTTCAGGTACTCTACTGTCGTGATCAGCTGGGCATTCCTAACGAGCGCCTGAACGTTAACGGTGGTGCAATTTCTATCGGTCACCCTTACGGTATGAGTGGCACGCGTATGGTAATGCACGCGTTGATGGAAGCTAAACGTCGCGGTGAAAAATACGTTGTTATCACCATGTGCGTTGGTGGTGGTATGGGTGCTGCAGGTCTGTTTGAAGTACTGTAAGTAATCCGCCTTAGGGTATTTCAGAGTGCTTGTGGCGCCTTGAAATACCCTTACCCCTTTCTCTCTTTTCCTTTCTCCACAAAAACACTGAATCACTCCTTGGGCAAGCTGTGGATAAGGCTCCGGATCCCTTATCAGCCGTGACCTTGCCAATCCCGCTTAATAAATAACCCGCCGCAAATGTGAAAAAATCAGCAGGGTTTTGCCAAAAAATTGCAACCCGATTCTGAACAAAACGACAGAAGAATTTTCTCATTTGGGGTGTGGATAGAATAACGTTTCTGTAACATCCACAGAAACCGTGAATCGTTACCGTGACAAGCTGTGGATAAGGATCGCAAAGACAGAGATAGCGGGACTTTACGGTTCCCGCTTAATAATCAATCAGTAGAAAAATACGCCTAGTTTTTCAGCGCTTTGATGCCATTTAATACCAGGGCTACCGCGGAAACAACGATCAATCCCACGGACATAGACAGCAGGCTTTCCGACATACTCAACCCCCAAATCATATCCGGGGTGAAACCACACAAGTTGCGCACTTCAAAAATAAACGGGAACCACTTATCCAGCGCAAACCATTCCGGGAATCCCAAAAAGAATTCACAGCTGCCATCACCGCGGCCCATTTCCACATCGTATAAATATTTACTGCGCTCGAAGAAACCGATCATGCAACCGAGCATGGCACTGTGGCCTAACAGATTCAGCAACTTATTCTTTGGCAGGATCAGCATCAGTGCCGCCAGTAAGGTAAATGCCGCGACCCAGATACGAATATGAATACACACCTGACAAGGTTCATCACCTAATACATATTGGTAATAGAGAGCGACCGCTTCCATAGCCACACCTAACAGTGCCAGGCAGCCCCAGTACCATTTACTGGTCAACAGGGTTTCTAAGGTAGACTTCATCTGAACACTCATATCGCGCGACTAATTCCTCTTTGGGCTCCTCTGTGGGTAAGTCACGATAGCGCAAAATTCCGGATCATTGAAGTGCACGGGTTAGAAATCCACAGATTCAGTGAATCAGTGGCGGGAGAAGCTGTGGATAAACAAGGGGAGGCCAGATACAGCAAGGCGGGAGAAAGCCTGATCAATAATCAGGCTTGTGTAAAGTAGCCGTTTAGTGGATTAAATAAAGGAGGTTACTACCGACTGACAACCTTCAGCAATGAGCTGTTTGTGCCAATCAATAACCTGAGCAACAAGATCGGGAAGCTCTTTATCCAAGCCGGAAAAGATGCTTTCCACAGCCAATACATTAGGCACTAACTGAGCAGATCCTGAAACGCGAAGTGTCATGGCCGTCAGTTGATCAGCAGCAGGATCAATAATGGTATAAGTTTCGCCATTATCACGCTGCCCCTGTAAATAACGAATCCAGCCAGCCAGTGCTAATGCCAGTATTGATATATCTCGCCCAGCAGCCCCATTCTCACGCAAACTAGCCAACCAGCGCTGGGGAATCTTTTGCGAACCATCCTGAGCGATTTGAGAGGTTTTATGATTTAAGGATGCATTGGCAAAACGTGCCAACAACTGATCTTTATAAGCTTCCACATCAAAGCCATCGGGCATGGACAAAGTTGGGGTAGCGATATTATCCATATAGGCACGAATAAAAGCCGCAAAGTCTTTATCTGCCACCACCTGATGTACGTAATCGTAACCGGCCAAATACCCCAGATAAGCGATAATGGAGTGACTGCCGTTAAGCAAGCGCAACTTCATATCTTCAAAGGGTTCGACATCGTCGACAAACAGAGCACCGACTTTATCCCAGGCGGGTACCGGGGTTTTAAAGTTGCTTTCTACTACCCACTGAGCAAAGGGCTCAGTAGCCACGGCGGCTAAATCTTCCATACCAAGCACTTCTCGCACACTGGCAATATCTTCTGGCGTTGTTGCTGGCACAATACGATCAACCATACTGCAAGGGAAGGCAACCGAGGTTTTTATCCAATGCGCCAGTGTGGTATCGATTTTCTCTGCAAAGGCTAACACCACTTTTTCGAGAATACGGCCATTGGCTGGCAGGTTGTCACAGCTGATCACGGTTAACGGCAGTTTGTTTTTGCGGCGTGTACGCAGGGCTGCCACTAAATAAGCCACTGCAGTTTTAAGCTGAAATGGAAAATACTCCAGATCGTGAAGAATATCCGGATTTTTTTCATCCAGACTGTCCGCGGCAAAATCGTAGCAATAACCTTTTTCGGTAATTGTCAGGGTAACTACCTGGGTAGCCTCATCACTTAACAGGGACAAGAGTGCACCGGGGTTTTCCGGTGCCACAATCACATCTTTAATTGCACCGATGACTTGCAGACGTTGCTCTTCTCCCTGTTTCTCTAGCAACGTGTAAAGGCCATCCTGGGGTTGCAGCTGTTGTTGCACTGTTGCACTGCGCAAACTGACACCGGTAATGCCCCAATCACCGCCTTCGTTATTCAACACCTGTTCGGTATACCAGGCTTGGTGACCACGGTGAAAAGCGCCGATACCCAAATGAACGATAGCGCTTTTTATCGCGCGGCGAACATATTGCGGAACAGCAACCGCTTCTGGTAACTGCGCCAGCGCTTTAGCGTTTAGACGGCTCATAACTTATACGCCTGTTTCGCCAAGCGATAGGTGAGATCGTAGGCAATTTCCGCAGCCTCTTCTTCAGTAATGCGATGCTCTGCTACCAATTGTGCCAGGAAGGTACAATCCATACGTCGCGCCACATCATGTCGGGCCGGGATGGACAAAAACGCACGGGTGTCGTCATTAAAACCTACGGTGTTATAGAAGCCGGCGGTTTCGGTGATCTGCTCACGGTAACGGCGCATACCTTCCGGGCTATCATGGAACCACCAGGCTGGTCCCACTTTCATCGCCGGATAGTGACCAGCCAGTGGCGCCAACTCACGACTATAGGCTGTTTCATCCAGGGTAAAGACAATCAAGTTGAAGCGCGGATCATTACCCAGTTTATTTAATAGCGGTTTTAACGCACTGATATATTCGGTGGCCACCGGTAGATCAGCGCCTTTATCGCGGCCAAAGTTTTCAAATAGGGATTGGTTATGGTTGCGGTGACAACCCGGGTGAATTTGCATTATCAAGCCGTCATCCAAACTCATCAGCGCCATTTCGGTAAGCATTTGGCCACGGAACAATTCTGCTTGTTGTGGGGTTAACTCACCTTTTAGGGCACCGGCAAAAAGCTGTTCGCTTTCAGCCCGGGTTAAGTCAGCCGTTACTGCGGTTGGATGGCCATGATCAGTTGAGGTGGCGCCCATGGATTTAAAGAATTCACGACGTTTTTTTAAAGCCGCCAGATAACCACTGAAGGTTTGGGTATCTTCACCGGTAATATTGGCCAGCTGTTTCAGATTGCTTACAAAACCATCGTGCTCTGGATCCATCACCGGATCAGGACGGAAGGCGGTAATCACGCGACCCTGCCAACCACTGTCTTTAATCGCCTGATGGTGACGCAAATCATCCAGGGGAGATTCGGTGGTGGCGATCACTTCGATATTAAAGCGCTCAAACAACGCACGCGGTAAAAACTCGGGCTGCTGCAAACAACTATTGATATGCTCGTAATAGCTCTCTGCCGTATCAGCGGTTAAAGCTTCATCCAGATTAAACACTTCAGAGAAGACATGATCCAGCCACATGCGGGTAGGGGTACCACGGAACAGATAATAGTGCTCCGCAAACAACTGCCAGATTTTTTTGGGGTCGCTTTCAACATCTCCGCCATCACGGCGACGAATACCCATGGCCTCAAGCGGTATGCCCTGACTGTAGAGCATACGCAATAGGTAATGATCCGGTTGCAGCAACAACGCCGATGGGTTCTCAAAGGGTTTGTTCTCGGCAAACCAGCTCGGGTCGGTATGGCCGTGGGGACTGATAATCGGCAGATCTTTAATCTGGCCATACAGGCGACGGGCAATATCACGGGTGGTGGTATCAGCGGGAAATAAACGGTCCGGGTGCATAACTAACTTCACAATAGTCGCCTCTAAACATTGCGCTGATATTCAAGAGCATGGATCACACCATGCAACTCTGCCAGTCCTTTCAGACGGCCGACATAGGAATAACCTGGATTGACGCCCTCTTTACCGATTTCATCACCCATCAGGTGACCATGGTCCGGGCGCATAGGAATCATATCGGTACGGCCGGTTTCGATACGGCGCTCTTCTTCGTCGAGCAGGGCATCAATCAGCCCCACCATATCGTTATCACCCCCGAGGTGATCGGCCTCATAGAAGGAGCCGTCTTCTTCGCGGGTGACATTACGCAGGTGCACAAAGTGAATCACATTACCAAACTCGCGGGCCATATCGGTCAGATTGTTATCACCGCGGGCCCCAAAAGAGCCAGCGCACAACGTTAGACCGTTGGATTCACTGGGCACGGCGGTACGCAGTTTACGCACATCATCAGAGGTAGAAACAATACGTGGTAGGCCAAACAGTGAGAAGGGAGGATCATCTGGGTGGATGCACATCTTCACGCCGCACTCTTCCGCCACAGGAATGACTTCTTGCAGGAAGGCAATCAGGTTATTGCGGAAACCTTCCACACCTAACGCGATAAAGGCTTCAATTTCTTCGCGTATGGAGCTGCGATCGTAGCTACCTTCACCACCAGGCAAACCGGCAATAATATTCTTTTCCAGCAGCTCACGCTCTTCCTGGCTCATTGCTGTCAAACGTTCTTCAGCCCGCATAAGCACTTCCTTGTCATAACTTTGGTAGGCGTTATTGCGCTCCAGGATATGGACATCGTAGGCCGCAAAATCAGCCAAATCAAAGCGCAGGGCTTCGGCATTATTCGCCAAGCGGTAACTCAGGCTGGTGCGCGTCCAATCTACCACAGGCATAAAGTTGTAACAGACTACCTTAATGCCAGCTTGCGCCACATTGCGGATAGACTGTTTATAGTTTTCCAGCTGCTCTTTATAGTTACCGGTACGCTTTTTCAGGTCATTGTGTAGCGGAATACTTTCAATCACGCTCCACTCAAGGCCAGCGGCTTCAATTTCTGCTTTACGGGCATAGATATCTTCCAACTGCCAGACATTGCCCGTTGGCACATGGTGTAACGAAGTCACCACCCCTGTGGCTCCAGCCTGCGCAATCTTTTCCAGGCTGACACTGTCTTTTGGCCCAAACCACCGCCAAGTACTTTTCATAGTTCCACTCTCTTGCTAAACCTTTGCCCAATATTCCTCTGGCAATATTGCGCCTTTATGACCAACCACATCGGCCGCCAATTGCATGCCACATTTGACCGCATCCTGCGCCGACGCCCCGCTTAAACGGGCCGCCAAGTAACCACCATTAAAACCATCCCCGGCACCGGTGGTATCAGCCACCTGATTCGCCGCGATGACATCAATTAACTCTGTCGTGCCATTCACCATCAGGGTAAGTGGTTGTACACCATCGCTGACCACGACTTCCGGTACATCGCGAGCAACAATCCAAGCCATCGCCGCCGGTTTGTCGACAAGCCCCAAACTCAACATGACATCATCCAAGCTGGGCAGAAAAATATCTGTTCTAGACAATACCCACTCACAGGCCTTCAGGTAGGCATCAGCGGAGGGCCATAGCGCTGGACGATAGTTGTTATCAAAAACGACCAGGCCACCTGAACGTCTAAAATTATCCAACCAGGCAACAAAAGCCGTACGGCTTGCTTCTGTCATCAGTGCCAGGGTAATGCCCGAAAAATAGATATGGCTAACGGCTTCAAGTTTGTTCAGCGCAGTCAAAAGCTGATCACTATCGCCAAAAAAATGTTTAGCGGCAGAATTGTCACGCTTGTAAGTAAATGTGCGTTCACCCAAGGCATCATTGTTGATAAAGTACATGCCCGCCTTATGGGCATGATCAATAACGACCGCTTCGGTATTCACGTCATGATCGCGTGCAAACTGTAATATTTTGTCACTGCCAGAATCCAGGCCTAGCGCCGCTAATAAATGCGCTTCACCGTACAAATGGGATACCACTACGGCGACATTGAGCACATCGCCAGCAACTCCCATGTTGTAGCTTTGGCCACTGATTGGAGTCAGCTCCAATAAGGGTTCACCTAACAAAACTATTTTGTTTTCATTCTGGCTTTTCATTACAACCACTTTTACAACTCTTTTTTACAACAACCCAAACCAGCGGGGTAAAAACTCACTGATTGCCGGGAAGAAGGTCACCAGCACCAGGGCAACCAACATGGCGCCATACAGTGGCAACAGTGGTTTGATCAAATCAGCAATACGGGTTTGGCCTACACCACAACCGACAAACAACACAGTACCTACCGGTGGTGTACACAGACCAATACAGAGATTCAAAATCATCATAATGCCGAAGTGCAGCGGCGAGATGCCCATTTCGGCCGCTACGGGCAAAAAGATCGGGGTAAAGATCAATACTGCCGGAGTCATATCCATAAAAGTACCCACCAACAGCAAGATCAAATTGATCATCAATAAAACCATCAACGGGTTTTCAGACATCGCTAATAAGGCTTCACTCAACAACTGAGGGATCTGTTCATAGGACAGCATCCACGACATAGCCGCCGAGGTAGCAATCAGAAACATTACGATAGCAGTAGTTTCTACCGTCTTGATCAGAATTGCCGGTAGATCACGAATCGCTACCTGGCGATAAACCACCACCGATAAAAACAGCGCATAGAGTACCGCCAACACACTGGCCTCTGTCGCCGTAAAAATACCACCGACAATGCCGCCAATAATCAGCACAATCATTAACAGGCTGGGCACCGCATCCAGCACTTTAAAAAAACTGGCTTTTACGCCATAACGCTCAGCTCGCGGGTATTTATGCCAAATGGCATAGGCCATACAGCTGACCATAATCATCAAGCCTATCAATACCCCCGGCAGATAACCGGCAACAAACAAAGCACCAATGGATACGCCACCACTGGCCAGGGAATAGATAATTAAAATATTGCTGGGCGGAATTAATAAACCGGTGGTAGAGGATGCAACGGTAACGGCGGTATTAAATTCTTTTTTATAACCCTGTTTGTTCATCTCCGGAATCATAAAGCCACCGATGGCAGAGGTCGCCGCCACCGCCGAACCGGAAATAGAACCGAACAACATCGAAGACATCACATTGACCAGCGCCAAACCACCGGGTAAACGGCCAATTAATACCTTAGCCATTTCAATCAAACGATGAGCAATACCACCCTGCCCCATTAATTGCCCCGCCAGAATAAAGAAGGGAATCGCCAACAAAGCAAAGCTGTTAACACCACCGGCCATTTGTTGGGCCAGGGTTGTTAAGGCAGCTGTGGATTCAATGGTAAATAACATGGCAACCATGGTTGCCATGCCAATACAGATGGCAATGGGGACATGCAGCGCCATCAGAATGATAAAAATCAGGATCATCGCCAACGCAGAAAATTCCATACTAGCAATCTCCCCTGCGCACTTCTGCAATCATAAATTCCAGGCTGTAACAAACGATCAATAAACCACTCATCGGAATTACGCTATAGACGTAAGCCATGGGCAATCCTAAAGCGCCGGAGACCTGCTCCAGCTCCCAGGTTAATAAGGTCAGTTGACTGCCACCAAAGACCAACACCAACAAGGCAAACAAACCAGAGACAACATAACTAAACAGATTGGCAATGCGTTGCTTATCCACGGAGAGTTTCTCCGTCAGCAGATCAATACCCAAATGCATTTTTTTGCGGAAGGCGTAAGCACCACCCAGAAAGCTGATCCAAATTAACAGGAAGCGGGCAATCTCTTCGGTGTAGGAGCTGGGGCGCATAAAGACATAACGACTGGCTACCTGCCAGGTTACATCCACCACCATAGCGAGCATTAAAAAGAACAATGTCCACTTCACCAAGTTGTCGACCCTTGTCATGAAGGCATACATCAGTGACTCGCCTCCATACGCTTAATCCCCTGAATTAATGCCTGCACTTCTGGATTCTCTATCGAGCTGTGCATGGTTAAAGCCGCCTGCTGGAACGGTATTTTATCCGGCACAATAACTTCCACGCCTGCGGCCTTAACAGCTGCTAAAGCCTCTTCGGTTTGGGTTTGCCAGAGCTGTTTCTGAAATACGACGGAGTCGGCCACTGCCTGCATTAACCAACCCTGTTCCTGCTCACTCAAACGCTGCAAAATGGGTAGACTGATTAAAATAATATCCGGCACAGAAGTGTGCTCATCCAATACGAAGTAACGGCTCACTTCATAATGGCGAGATTGATAGAAGGAGGGAGGATTATTTTCCGCACCATCGACAACGCCCTGCTGCAGCGCGGTATAAAGCTCGCCCCAGGAAATCGGTGTAGCAGCTCCCCCCAAGGTTTCTACCATCTGGACGGAGGTTTGGCTTTTCTGTACGCGTATCTTTAAGCCCTGCAAATCAGCGGGCTTATCAACGCGCGCTTCGGTCGTATAAAAACTGCGGCTGCCAGCATCGTAATAGGCCAAGCCACGCAGGCGATATTTATCGCCAGACGTTAATAAGTCCTGACCTTTGCCACTGTCGAGAAACTGCCAGTAATGGTCGTGGTCACGGAATACATAAGGAATGCTGAAGACCTTCATGGCAGGTACAAACCCTTCCATAGGGCTTGCGGATACTTTGGTCATGGCCAGGCTACCGATTTGCAGCAGCTCAATCATCTCCCGCTCGGAACCCAGCTGGCCGCCAGAATAGATATCCAGGCGCATCTCACCGGCGGAATAGTGATCCAGCCTCTCCCCCAAATGCACAAGTGCCTTATGCACGGCGTGGCCCTGATCCAGGCCGTGGCCCAGCTTCAGTACGGTTTGCTTGTCTTGCTGGCAACCTGTGAGGACCAACACAGCGATAAGACCTGCAATAAACGGCTGTAAACGCCCCATAGACTATTACCTAGCTATTTGAACCACCCGCTACACGGGTGTTTTACCAATTCCATATTGGTATTACCAATTCTATAGAAGCTAATCTAAAATGCAATATAGCTGTGCTCATAAGATCAAATCCCACTAAATAAGGTAGTACACATAACTTGAGGCCAGTATAATTGGCTCAACCAATCGACCAGTTAACAGTAAGCGATTTCATGCCTAAAGCAGCGACCGATGAGATTCAGGTTCAACGCCTGTATCTGCAGATCTATAAAAAGATCAGTACCATGATCCACAATGGGGATTTTCAGCCCGGAGAACGTCTGCCCTCAGAGCGTGCCCTGGCGGAGCAATTCAACGTTAGCCGCCCGCCGCTGCGTGAAGCGATTATTGCCTTGGAGGTAATGGGACTGGTTGAAGTTAAACCAGGTTCAGGCGTGTACGTTCGCGAACAGGCAGAAGAAACAGAAACCAATACCACCCAGGAACCGGAAGACTTGCCAGGGCCGTTTGAGATTCTGGAAGCGCGAATGCACTTTGAAGCCGCTGCCGCCGCACTGGCTGCCGAACGTATTGGCAATAATGAATTGCAGCTACTGTCTCAACTATTGGGTCAGCTTAAGCAATTCAATGAAGATAAAGATGCAGACGCCGCCGAGAAGGTTGACCAACAGTTTCATATGGTAATTGCCGATGCCTGTCGTAATAGTGCGATTACCTCCACTATACGCTGGTTGTGGGAACTGCGTAATCAATCGGAAATTAGTGCCCAGTTCCACCAGGATCTGCGTACCGAAGGGTCTCTGCCTACCATTCAGGATCATGAAGATATTCTGTCAGCCTTAATGCAACGTGACAGTCAACTGGCACGTGAAGCCATGCAGAAGCATTTGCAGCGAGTCATTACTAATTTGACGCAGCACAGTGCTGCGCGATTTAAGTAACAATACTGATTCGCCAGACCCGCTTTCGCGGGGATGGCAAGACTTATGGTTACATCGATTGATTGGTGAATAAATCTTTAACGCGGGCTATACCAGATCGGTGATGTCCAGGCTCGCTCTTGCAGGGTTTTGGGCACAGAGGCATCACAGCAAGATTGCAGGTGCTCAGGTACTGATTCCGGGTTACTGCAATCCACCTGATTGTTCATGCACACATGAGCATTCCAACGGCAACTGGGATTTTCTACTACACGGGCGTAATAGTAAGCCTGCTGTTTTGAATTAAACATCGGGTCATCCCATACCGCACAGAGTTTCTGGAAACCCACCCCCTGCGACTCACACGTAGCCAAGTCGACACTGGCACCGTTATCGGGATTCCCCGCAACATCCATCACCTTTTCTTGTGAGCGCCCTTCGGCATCAACCCAACCTTTTATGATTTGTAGACGCTGTAACGGCGTACCGGGATTTTTTAAGGTTCCGCTATCAGCTTGGGCTAAAACCACAAAGCGCGGACTGGCGTCCGTCGATTCAAGACGTAAATCTCCCCCCATGGGCACACCGTGTTGATAGCCCTGTTTCGCCAGAGTTTCCGCGTCAAAGGAACAGGCATCTTGCGGTATGTTCTCCCCACCAAAAAAGCGCACACCAATACGTGGTCCCGTGGTGCCATAAGCTTCACGACGTTTCATTGCAGCAAATAATGACTCGCGGGTATTTTGCTCGGCATAAACCACCGCCAAGCCACCCGGGCCTGACTCGACAAAATCCGGCAACTGTTTTTCCACCGGCAACTCTTTGGAAAAGTTCTGATCACCGTGATGACCGGCATAGTTGGACTCTTCGACTGCACCTGGTGCGGTGATATGGGTATCGGTGCCGCCAATAAAACCGGTTTTGAATGGATTGATGCCGTGCAGCTGCTCCTGCCGTAAACCTTCCCGTAGGGCCTCACGCATATAGCGGGTATCGTTAGCCGGCGGCTTGCGCATAAACTCGACATATTTACCCAGAAATGAACTGTAAGGTAACTTTTCGAAATTACACAGTTCATCTTCACCAAGGCCTGAACCATAGAAGCATTCAGAGTCACCCTTGTGCTGCATAATTTCCGCCAGGGTTTCGTAGGACTGTCGCTGAGCGGCCACCTCCGGTGTCATCAACTCACCATTACCCATTAACGGCGAGAACATCATCCCTTTACTCAAGTTCATATTGTGGGGAATGGTAATCGCATCACAGCCTTTACCGGTGTTGCGACAATTGGTATCCAGCCCCTGCCACAACTGTTCAGCCGTGGTTGCATCATTGGCACTGATGGGTGTGTGCACCACTTCAGAATTACGAAAAATCACATTGCGGTGCATATTGGCACCGTTTTGTGTCGCACTCCATTCGTACCCCACAAATGCGGTAAATTCACAGGGTTTATTATAGGCTTCAGCGGATTGAATGGTGTCTTGCCAGACACTTTTTTTGGCCTCAACACAAACGCCCTCTTCAGCCTGGCATGAACTCTTATCTCGAAATTTAGCGGCTGCCATATCGTAAAAGGCTTTCCACATACCATCGAGACCGCAGGACAAGCTACCGCTCTCCCCCCAACTTGGATCACTACACAATCTGACATCAGCCAGATCTTCGGCATGATCCGTAACTGCGGCAAAATCCAGAGGACGATCAATACTTAAAAACCGGGCGCTATTACCTTCGGCATCGAAAGGCGGCAAGGGAATAGACTGGCCTAACGCGAAGCGATACGCATCATCCGGCGTTGTTCGAGATCCCATCCGAAAGTAAGAATCGGCGGAATAACTGGAATGCACATGCAAATCGCCAAAGAACGCTTGGCGAGCCTCAGAATAATGACTGCATGTATCTTCAGCTTGAACTTGGGCTTCACTGTGGTTTGGCACAGGGATGCCTAACAGAAGCGACGCGAGTAACAGCCCAGAGCCATTACCCGTGATAGATCTAGTCATTGTTAGCAATCGCCTTTGCCGGATCCGTAAACAGCAATGCATAGCGCTCTTTTCGTGCCTCTACAGCATCTTTGGACGCCACCACAACATACTGCTGCTCGGTTAGCGGCTGCCCCTCATCAATGATCTGACCATCCTGCTTAAGTAGCAATTGATATTCATCACTCACCAGCTGCAGATTTTCTGTTAGCTCCACCATGGTCATGCCACGAGGAATAGAAATCACATGACTGCCATAATCCACATCCAGCGCATGCGAGAACAACAAACCACCATCAACAGATAACTCCGTGGCTCCCACCAATTTAAACTTACCGATGAGCGGAATTTCAAAGAAATACGTTGAGTCCAGAATATTAATACGAACATAACGCGCTATTTTTTGAATATCATCCTGAGTACGGTGAGAGATCTCGTTATCTGATTTATCAACAACGGTCTCATAAGTTTCCACAAATACCGTTTCGTCCAGGGCAACATCTTTGGCAAGCTCAATGGTGTAAAGCATTTTACCATTTTCACTCATTTCTCCTGATAGCCAGGTTGCCTCCAAACTGTCGATGTAATAGTTAGCCCCTAAATCGATTTTGAACTGGCCACCGCGATTACCACTGGGATCACCGGTTAACCAGACGGGGGAAACCTCGAGTTCCTTTGCGGCGTCCATATCCACAGAAGCAACAGCTTCACCATCAACGGCTTTATACGCCGGTGCCGCTGGATACCCCATCATACCGTGAGCCAATTCTGCATTGACTTTGATGGGCCTGGCTACAGATAGAGCCCCCTCGGCAATTTGATAGGCCTGACGATCACCGTTGCTAGCAACCACTTCAAATTTATCGCCAACCGCAACCAGGGTAGAGCCTTCGCCCGTCTGGGACATATCCAGTGAAGCACCGTAAGGCAATTTGATCAATGATTTCAGGCTCTCGACCGTTGTGCCATAGGGAACATGGAAAACGCGATGCTCTTGTAAATCGATGCCTAAAACACCATCAACAGCGGCGATACGGGTATCGTCATTTTCTACTCGAGTCCACTGAACTTTATCACGCTGCAATTTACCCTCTGCATCACGACCAACAACTTCAATAGTGTTTTCACCCATGGAGAGTTCTATATCGCTCCAGATGATTTTGTACTCACCAGTTTGAGACTTGGAGCCAATAGACTGGCCATTTACCTGCAACTCAACATCTCTCAGGTTGGTATAGATTTTCACATCGGTTTCTGCACGCTTACGCTCAGTGAAACGTCGACTGGTGACATACAGGACCGGTTCTTTACTCCAGTTAGCCTTATACCAGTAGAAGCTGTCTTTATAGGTTTTGCGATCGTAAGTCACCAGGCCTTTATCATTCATACCCGGACGCTCACCTTCATCACGGCCATCAACCGCAAAATCAAACATATTCCAAATAAACTTCGACCACACAAAAGGACGTTGCTTCAGCTCTTCCCAGTTACCTTCGTGATACAGGTTTTGGAATTCTTCAGAGTGATCACCTTTTTTCGGCTCTGCCGTATGAATACTGGGGCCAGCACCTGCGCCATACTCACTGACACCAAAGGCGCGATTAGGGAACGCGGCCCTTGATTCATCCGCCCATTTACCGATATCGGCGATTTTTTCGTAATACCAACCGTAATACACGTTCTGGGCAACGATATCGTTTACATACCAAATATCATCGCCTTGATGATGCCCCAGAACTGCTGCAGTGGTTACACGACTATCATCTTCTTGCTTGGCCAATACATTAAGTCGTTTAAGGATTTCCACTCCGCCCGGAGTTAAACCGGTCATGCTCACTTCATTGGAAATCCCCCAGAACAAAATTGAAGGATGATTAAAGTTTTGACGAATCAGTTCTTTTAACTGCTCGGCAGCATTATCTTCAAACGCTTGCGACTCAGGCACTTCGTTAATCACCGGAATTTCAGCCCAGGTCACAAACCCCATTTCATTCATCAATTGATAAACATAGGGGTCATGCTGATAGTGAGCCAGACGTACTCCGGTTGTACCCATATCGGCAATAATCTCGAAATCACGCTTGTGATCTTCGTCGCTTATCGCCCAGCCTTTACCCTCGAGATCCTGATGGCGGTTAACACCTTTAACATCGTAGTACTCACCATTGAGCAGCAGACCTTTTTCAGGGTCAACCTCAAAGGTACGCAAACCCAATGGTTGGGTAATGCTATCCACAACGCGATCAGTGTCTTTTAACTGAACAGCCACCTGATACAGGTAAGGGTCAATAACACCATTCCAGCGGCGCGGGTTATCAATCGCCAGCTCAACGAGCTCAGATACTTTGCCAGCAGCAGGAATACTTACCGCTTGGCTTTTACGTTGCAGGGTTTCACCTTCAGCATTAACAATACTGACTTCCAGTACTCGCTCAACGGCTTGATCTTGTTTGTTAACCAGATTGATATCGGCACGAACTTCAGCTCGCTCATCACTCAGCGATTGCTGATGCAGAAATACACCGGCAGAGGCGTAGTCCATCAGTTCGATATGATCCTGATCAGTTACGATCAAAGACAAATCACGGTAGATTCCCCCAAAGAAGGTGTAGTCCGCACTTAATGGGGCAATATCATTATTGCGCTCATTATTTACCTTAATGGCCAGCTCGTGCTCCGCACCTGGAGTCATGTAATCCGTAAGATCAAAACGGAATGCTGCGTAACCACCGCGGTGTTCACCAACATGCTGACCATCCACATAGACATCAGTAATCAAATTGGCCGCATCAAAATGCAGATAAAAGCGTTTACCAGCCAGTGAGTCCGACACCTTAATCTGCTTGCGGTACCAGCCATCGCCACGGAAGTAGTTATTGCCACCGTCATAGCCGTCTTCGGCATTCCAGGTATGAGGCAGATTTATTGGCTCCCACTCCTTATCAGAAGCCGTTAAAAAACTGACCTCTTCCAATGATAAGCTGCCTTTATAAAACTCCCACTTTTCATTTAGCGAGACCTCAGCACGCCCCACAGAAAGCTGATTATCAGCTAATTTCACCACCTGAGTACCGTCAGAACAGGCAATCAGAAGGAAAGCAAAGACGGGAACACACAAACGCATGACAAACCGGGGCATAACTCTCACTCTTTCTATCTTTATATATTGGTATTACCAGTGAACCAATATAATACCTAGCCCCAACCTGATCAAGGGGCTTTACGCTCCTTAACCTGGTTATAATTTTAGCTGCTCACTACATCTTCCATAACACTTCATCACTTTCTTGCCAGCCATAACGCACTGCTTTAGCTACCACTTTTTCGGCGTCTAGAATCTTTAGCGGTTTTTTGTAAATCAACCAGGGACCACCATCGATCTGGTAGCCAATCGAAGCGCCCTCGGTAGGAGAATTAATGGTTAATAAGGATTTAGCCCTATTGAACGTCATGTCGGGCACCGGGGTAATCGGCTGCTTCGCATTGGGCCAATAGCGTTGCGCCATTGCAGACTCAGGCATGTCGGCTTGTAGTTCAGTTTTAGCTAACCACTGATCCAGAGCAGCTCGTAGACGCACAAGTTCATCAACATAGCCTGGGGTATCCGCCAGATTGTTTAGCTCATGGGGATCACTCTGTATATCGTACAGCTCTTCCTCTGGCCTAAGCGTGAACCACTTTTCCTGCTCGGCGGTTAACTCGCCAGCAGTCTGTAAACGCCAGAGTTCCTGCATAATATCCAGGTTATCGCGGAATGCGAGATGCATAGCGCCCGGCGTGCCCGCATGATAATTGCGAATATATTTAAATTGTTTATCTCGTATCGCACGCTGGCGGTCTTCAGCTTCGTCCAGGCGATCCCTGGCGGCATAGATATAACGAGGCTCTTCGGAAAGCGCTTCACCTGCGAAAATATTGCCCGTCATAAACGCTGGGACATCTACTCCTGCAAGTTTTAGGATGGTTGGCGCAAGATCCTGGAAGCTCACCAGGCGTTGGTCCATGGAGCCTGCTTTTACATAAGCAGGGAGATAACGCTCTGGCCAGCGGATTATCAACGGTACTTTTATTCCTGAATCAAACAGCTCACGTTTCGCTCTTGGCAAGCCATCACCATGATCAGTTGTCCAGATGACGATCGTGTTATCTGCCAACCCATCTTCATCCAGTACCTGTAAAATTTCACCCACCTGTTTATCCATAAGGTGGATATTGTTGTAGTGGCGGGCGATATCTTTACGCACCACAGGCGTGTCCGGGTAATAGGGTGGCAGCAACACGTCTTCAGGCTTAACAACAAGCTCTTCACCCCAACGGTAATAGCTGTGCAACAGGCCAAGCATTAGATGGGCAGCACTTTTGGGAAAATGCCACTCGGGAAATAAACCACTTTCATGGGTGACTATAAAGTTGATCATGCCAAAGAAGGGCTGCTCGCCTTCCCTGTTGCGCCAATGGGTTCCAAAGCCCTCGTCATTCCATACTGTGAAGGGCCCAGAGCTACTGCCACTACCACTGAATTGATAATCCAGTTTCTTATCGGTATAGGTGTAATAACCTTCTCGGCGTAACAGTTCAGGAAAGGCCTTAACCTCGGCAGGTGGAACGCTGCGATACGCGGGGCCGGGGTAGGAAGAGGTTCTCATATGCTGAGCACCAATCGCGATTTGCGAGACACCGGTAATCAACGCTGCACGGCTGGGGGCGCACACGCCAGCGGTAGTAAAGACATTGGTATAGCGAACACCGGCTTGTGCCAAACGATCCAGATTCGGAGTGATGGCGACCGGGTCTCCAAAGGCGCCGACACGGGAACTCATATCTTCGGCGACGAGTAGAAGTATATTGGGACGAACTAGGTCCCCATCTTCTGCCACAACGCAGAAAGGCAATAAAAGCACTGCAGCACAAACTGTCTTTAGCTTCCTCAGCCAACGAATATTGAAACCTGCCTTAGACGGGAACACATCTACCTCAAATCGCCACAAATCAAACTGGTATTACCAATTTAACCAAACGACCAAAAGGATGCAATAGGCGAATCTAAGCCGACTTAACGCTGAAGGCTCTCACCAAGCCGAACGGGACGGTAGCTAGTATTGTCCACCCCTTTCTCTCGATAGACCTCAGCCAGCGCCTCGGATAAGGGCTCGGCCAGTGCCTGATTTTGCTCACTGAGATACATATATACCGGCAGCTTTATCTCCGAGGCCCCTAAGCGATAGAACTGCTTGTCTACATGAGCGTTTAGAAAAGGCTCCATCACGACAGGAGCCAGGAACCAATCCAGCTGCTCAGACTTTAACATCATCAACATCTTTTTCATGTAATGCCCATAATGTGGCGTCACCGGTTTCGGGCATTGGAAGAGTTCCTGCAGACGGACAGAAAACTCGTCAAAGCCCATCAGCATTCCTATACGTTGTTCGCAAATAGAGTCTAACTCTCGCTCTTTCATGCCATAAAGGTAAATAGGCACAACAGCGAGTTGAAATTCCACTCTGACCAGACTTGGGAATAATTCCTTAAGCATGGGAGACTGAAACAACAAACCATCTGATTGCCCACTCAAGGCGTGATGAATGGCCTGCTTACCGGGTTCGAAACGAACATCAAAGTCATGACCGAGTCGCTTTAACGCTTCCTGTATATTGTCATACCAAAGCTGATCCTCGGGCGCCCCTAACCGGCCAATAAAATCATATTCGGTAAAAACCAATTTCTCTGCATAAGCGAGAGGCGCCCATAGTAGCAAGCAAAGATAAAAGCAAATTGATTTTTGCATATAAAGCAGCCTGGATATACCCAAGAAAAAAATCACACGTATAAATAACCATAGCAGATACCATGCGAGCTCGATTTATCCTGGGTAATTATTTACCAGGATAAATCGAGACGTTATCCATAGAGACGTTACACCTCAGCGACCAACTCCTCCTCGCTCAAATCCTCCAACGGCCCAAAGAACTCAAAATGCGTTTGCTCTGCCGGAATCCCAAGATCAGGCGCTGCGTTATACACAAGTTTCATAAAAGGTTTTGGCCCCAGGAAATACAAATCCAGATCACGAGCTTCAGGTAATAACTGATCCAACTTTTGCTGATCAATAAAACCTGTCAGATCACAATTATCCTTAGCTAAGGGCTCACTGTAGATCGTCGTCAGTTTAAGATTCGTGAACTCACTGGCGAGATATTCCAACCAGGATTTAAACGCATGGTGACGACTGTTAATCGCCGCATGAATAAAATGCACATCGCGCCCAGTTTGCAGCGCAGGCAATAACATACTGATCGTAGGTGTAATACCGACACCACCGGTTAGTAAGACCAACGGCTTTTGACTACTGCTCAAGGTGAAATCACCACAGGGCTGTGTAAGCTTAACAATATCCCCCACGATCAAATCATCATGAAGATAATTCGATACCAAACCGTCGACTTCGCGTTTTACACTTAAGCGGTAGAAGTCTTCACCCGGTGAATTCGACAGAGAGTAGTTACGTCTTACGGTTTTATCGGCAATGGTTAGGGTAATCGCCGTGTATTGCCCCGGTTCAAATACAGCCAATTCACCACCATCTACGGGCTCAAAGTAAAACGAAGTAATCACATCACTTTCTACCTGCTTGCGTACCAGTACAAACTCACGCTCACCGCGCCAGCCGCCTGGCAGTGTTTCATGTTGCTTATAAACACTCTCTTCCGCAGCAATCAGAATATCAGCCAGTTGTTGGTAAGCTTCGCCCCAGGCAGCAATCACTTCATCGGTCGCAGGCTCGCCCAGCACTTCGCGAATCGCAGCCAATAAGCACTCACCAACAATCGGGTAGTGTTCTGGCAAGATGTTGAGTGAAGCGTGTTTTTGTACGATAAGGGAAACCGCATCGCCCAGCGCCTCCAACCGATCCAGATTTTCAGCATAGGCAATAACCGCATTGGCCAGTGCTTTACGCTGACTACCTTCCAGTTGGTGCGCCTCATTAAAGTAGGCTTTTACTTCTGGGTAACGCTCAAACATTAACGGGTAAAACACGGAAGTAATGGCTACCGAGTTGGGCTTTACAACGGGTAGCGTCGCATTGACGATATCTTTGGCTTTTTGGGATAACATATTTATTCCTTTCTATTTTATTTAGCGTCTATCACTGTTGGGCAACCAGGCGATTACCCTTTACCGCAACTGCATCACCGGTTTGCCATTGGCGATTCGGCGAGCGAATCACCACTTGCTCGCCATCAGCGAGCTCGACTTCATAGGCATCACCAGCCAGGCCGGCAGATTCCTGCACCTCTCCGCCCATCCATAGTCCGGCTAACCCCATCGCAATGGCACCTGCGATTCCACCGGCGGCACCGCCGACTAAAAAACCACTCCAGCCGCCGAGCATGCGCCCTGATGTCTGATCAGGTACTCGACCTTTTACGTGGCCATTGGAATCTGCTGCAGCCACCATGCTGCCGTAGAGTAAAAGGGTGCTCAGTAGTCCAGCTTTAACTATTTTCATAAGGATTCTCCTTTCTTTGGCTATCACCCTCCTTATTCCAAAAGCCGTGCCAATATGTAACCCACTGATATTTATAGACTTTTAATTAAAGTTGTCTTTTTGACACCAAAGACTAAAATGTCAAAAGGACAACATGAGGTCATTATGACAACTCCTGCATTTACCCAGGCGATGGTGAATATCGTTGCTGATTTATCCCTGCCACTGTCGCCCAGCCAGCGTTATTTACGCCTGCTGGCTGCGTTTAGAAATACCTTCCCCTGTGATGCCACTGCACTGCTGCAACTACAGGGACCAAGTCTGGTACCACTGGCGACAGAAGGTTTAAGCGTTGACACCCTGGGAAGATCATTTGAGGTAAGCGAACATCCACGGCTGGCAAAAATTCTGCAAAGCCGCGAGCCGGTACGTTTTGAACAGGATTGCGCCCTGCCCGACCCTTACGACGGATTGGTGGAAGATGCTCCAGGAGAATTGCCGGTACACGACTGCATGGGTGTGGCGCTGTTTATTGATGATACGCCTTGGGGAGTGATTACTCTGGATGCCATGCAACCGGGTACTTTTGATGATATTGATCCACTGGAACTGCGTGGCTTTATTCATGTGGCTGAAGCCAGTGTGAAAGTGGCACAACAAATTCAGCGTCTGGAAAATAAGCTCGACCAGGAACACAAAATTACCCAGGCGGTGATTAATGAACATCAACAGCCGATCATTGGTAAAAGCAGCGCCATCAAACAATTAAACCGCGAAATTGAAACCGTTAGCCAATCGGATCTGGCGGTTTTAATTTGTGGTGAAACCGGTGTTGGTAAGGAACTTGTCGCACGCGAGATTCATCAGCATTCCAGTCGTGCCGATCAACCGCTGATTTATGTTAACTGTGCGGCACTACCTGAGAACCTGATTGAAAGTGAAATGTTTGGACATGTTAAGGGGGCGTTTTCCGGTGCCACTCAATCTCGTGCGGGCAAGTTTGAACTGGCAGATGGCGGCACACTGTTTTTGGATGAGGTCGGGGAAATTCCCCTGCTATTACAGGCGAAGTTATTACGCGCGCTGCAAAGCGGAGAAATACAGCGAGTGGGCAGCGATGCTTACCTCACAGTGAATGTGCGCATAGTCGCAGCAACCAATCGGGATTTACAAAAAGAAGTCTCTGCTGGTAAGTTTCGCGCCGACCTTTATCACCGCTTAAGTGTTTACCCCATTAATGTGCCTGATCTGCAAAGTCGGGGCAAAGATATTCTGCTGTTAGCCGGTCATTTTCTGGAAGCCAATCGTCGGCGCCTTGGGCTTCGTAATGTTCGTCTTGCGCCTGAAAGTAAAAGCCTGCTGTTACAGCATAATTGGCCGGGTAATGTGCGGGAGCTGGAACACACAATCAACCGGGCACTGCTTAAGGCACGTTATCAGAATGATGATGCCCAGCGGATTACGACGATTGAACCTGAGCATTTGGATATTGAAACGCGCCCTGCTACTGAAACCTTTCGGAAAGTTACATTACCGGTCTTAGAAGCGGATCAATTGACACTTAAACAAGCTACTGAGAATTATCAGCGCCAGTTAATTGAGGAATCCCTGAAAGATTGTCAGGGTAATCAAGCGCAAGCGGCGAAGGCTTTGGGTGTGGATAGGAGTAATTTTTATCGGTTGTTGAAGCGGTTGGAGATTAGTTAGTTTTTCACAGTAGTGATGTTTAGTGGATCCCCGTTTTCACGGGGATGGCGAGCAAAAATACATATCAAGCCAACAATAAGTGACAGAGTTCTTAAGCCACTGGATTCCTGCCTACGCAGGAATGACGGTGATCAGATTTTTACTTCGGCATAGGTGCTAAAAATACTCTCAAATCAAATACAAAAAAGGCCCACCTATCCACTTACCGATAAGCAGGCCACCCTAATGCTACGAGAGAGTAGCGTTCTCCATAAATATGGAGAGAGAGAGAAGGTTAGAAATTAAACTTCACTGAACCACCGAAGTAACGATCTGCGGCTTTTGGTACAAACTGAACCACACTTTCATTTGCACCGGTGGCATCTTCGAAGGCTACCAGGTTCGACACATAATCCTGATCGGTCAGGTTGCGAACATAGAAAGTTACTTCGTAACGGCCTGCCTGGTCTTCCAGACCAAAACTTAAATCAAACACACCGTATTCGTCTTGCAGAGTCAGTGGGTTCTGGTCAGCCTGGTACTGAGTCTCTGACTGCCAGCGATAGTTTAACTGCAGGAAGCCATCAACCTCGGTTCCTGGAATGGCTTTGGTATAACGGCCACCCAATACAATTTTCCAGTCAGGCGAATAAGGTGTTACCTCGCCAGCAACATCTTTGGAACCGTCAATAGCACAGTTAGCATCGGTATCCCCAACATAACAGGCGGTTTCAAATTCCTTATACTCGCCATCGAGATAGGTCACACTGGCATTCAGGTTTAGCTCCTGAGTTGCAGCAAACATGGCATCAACTTCCAAACCACGCTGGCGGGTTTCACCGGCATTGGTTGGGCGGAAGGCACTATCAACTACGTCATAGTAGGATACCTGTGTATCGGTAAAGTCTTGCCAGAACAACGCGGCATTAATGCCCAGGCGACCATCCATCAAGCGGCCTTTGTAACCCAGTTCGAAAGCATCAACAATTTCCGGTTCCAGGGGCTCGGTAAACGCGCTGCCAATTTGCGCACCCGGGCCTTTATAACCACGGGCATAGCTGGCGTAGACATTGGACTCTTCGTTCAACATATACTGCACACCCAGCTTACCGGTCCACTCGGTATTGCTAACATCACCGCTGCCTTCATAGTCTGCTATGGGCAAATCACCGGCGGCAAGCACTCCTAATCGTTTCTTGTCCCATTCGAACTTGTCGTGCTGCACACGCAAGCCCGCGGTTATCATCCACTCATCCGTCAATGCATAGTCCGCTTGACCAAACAGCGCGTAGTATTGGGTATCGATTTCCGTTTCATCTGAATCGGATAGATTAACTAGACTGGCAAATGGAGCACTGGCCAAACAATCAGCACCTATACTCACGAATGGAGCACCGAAACATACCGTACGCCTTTCCTGAGCGTCAGCTTCATAGGTAGTAGCCCAGAAGAGTGCACCAACAACATACTGCAAATCAGAAGCATCGGTAGACTGTAAACGAATTTCCTGTGAATACTGTTTGGACAGTTTATTGCCTGTGATAATGCCGCGGAAATAGGGGGTGCCCACACCCATATGGGAAACTGATGGAACATCCTGACCACCGGAATCGATATCGATATCGTTATCAAAATCCCAGGAGCGCATGGCGGTGATGGACGTTAACGCATGAGTATCCAGATCCCAATTTACCTCGGCGCTTATGCCCCACTCTTCCGCTTCATATTCATTACTGTCATTGATATTAACCTGGCGGTTATCTTCATCAATGCTAAGGGCTTCAGTGCCATTATCATTGACCACGGTGGCTGTGGTATCACCCACCGAGCGCATGACACGCACACCATTAGGGCCATGATTACGACCGTAATCGGCTATAAATAAAACATCGGTACTGTCATTAACTTCCCACAGTAACTTGCCACGCAGGGCATAACCTTTGTCACCATCCAGATCCGGGCCATCGACATTAACGTTTTCCAAATGGCTTTCATCTGAATACTTGTAGTTGGCACTTAAACGGTAAGCCATATCATCGCTAATCGGGGCACCGTAGGTACCTTTCATGCGCTGCTCACCGTATTCGTCATAACCGACTTCAACACTGCCCTCAGTCTCATCAAGACTTGGGCGCTTGGTCACAATACTCAATACACCGGCGGACGCATTTTTTCCAAACAGGGTACTCTGTGGGCCGCGCAACACTTCAACACGCTCAATATCCGCTAACTCGGAAAAGAACTGACCCTGGCGTGCCAGCACAACACCATCAAGCACAGTCGATACACTGGATTCTACGGTTGGGCTGTTAATGGTGGTTCCAACGCCGCGAATATAAATACTTTTCTGCCATGAGGTCAGGTTATCCTGCAGCGCCAACGATGGCGATACATTCACCAGATCAGCAAAGTCCTGCACACCGGCATCGGCCAGACCTTTACCGGTAATCGCCTGTACCGATACCGGTACATCCACCAGATTTTGTTCACGCTTCTGCGCGGTTACAACAATCTCTTCCAAAGCAAAACTATCGTCATTTGCCAACACCGGCGTTTGCGCATAACCCAGCATAGCCGCCGAAATAGCGGTAAACACCGCCGTGCGATTAAACATAGTCAACTCTCCTCGAGTGCTCTTAATTCTTATCGTTGAATTTATTCTTGGAACCTATCTTTGAATCTGCCTTTGAGACAGCCAGCGTCATTCGACACTGGAATCATCATAAACCGCTTTTGCACACTTGAGCAACAGTGCGCATTAGAGCAATACAATATAAGAACTATTCGCGCATAGATACTGAACACCTGATAAACTAGGCCTATTGCCGCCAAGTAACTTCGGCAAAAAAATGTAACCAATTGATTTTCAAGGTATTTTAATGAGCTCTACAGGTACATCCGCAACGGATACCAAGCCCAATCGCATGGATCGCCGCCGCCAGAGAACTCGGCAACAGCTGATGACCGCGACCATCGAGCTCATACTGAAAAAAGGTGTCGACGAGACCGCTACCGACGAAATTACCGATGCCGCCGATGTTGGCCGCCGCACCTTCTACAACCACTTTGAGAACAAAAAAGATTGTATTAAGGCCGCTATTGGCGAGCGCTTTAGCCGCTATGCCGCTGAATCTTTTCTGATTGCCGAAAAACATGAAGACCAGGCGGTAGCCCTTACGGTTAGTGCCATGGCGGTATTTACCCAGGTCTCTGCCGACCCTGTTACAGCGCAATTGGTTAAGTATCCTCGCTTACTGATAGAAGCGGTGAGGGAGAGTCAGCGTGAGTTTATTATGCATACCACGCTAAAGGGTCTGGAACAGCAGCGCTTTTCTACCGCTATACCACCAGAAACCCTGGATGCCCTAATCAGCTGGGGCTTTGTGGGGCTGGTTTTGGAAAATATTACCCAACCCAGCAACACTGATCGAAGTACCGTCTGGGCGCACTTTATTTTGCAAAACCTGGGCATTCCCCAGGACGAAATAGAGCCCATCATCAATGCCGCCCGGGGCATCTCGTCACAGGCATAAATCAGCCGCCAGCCCCCATAAACACTACACTTCCTGGCGCCACCACAGCGTCAGAGAGCCTTTCTGCACCCTCTAAATACCCACATCATCTCGTCACAACTTGATTGAGTGCACTTAAAGTGCAGATATTGCACATATGTGCACTACTGGTGTATCGTGCACTAAGTGAGGGGTTATGACGATAGCTTCCACCATCAGTCATCAAGAGGCGGCAGCTGTAGCAAGCCGATCAACCATAGAGAAGTACAAACGATGAAACGCCCTTTTATCCTTATTTCCGTCATTGCCCTGCTGTTGATTATCACCGGCGGCAACCCTTTTAGCCCCTACCGCGCAACGCAGGGCGTTTTAGCCGAAAACTTTACCGAGCTTGAAACCGGTGTTCAGCGCCAGGCCAACGGTATCTATGTGGTTAAAGCGTTAACGCGTATGCCAGCGGTTAAACCCGATATGGTGAAGTGGTGGTTTGCCGACTATATGCAAACCAGTGAGCACTATAAGATGTGGCATCCCACGGCACATCTTTGGATGGATTGGGAAAACAAAATCCCGGGCGAAATTGTTGGGGCGAGCCATCTTGTACATGAATACATCGGTAAGGATCTCCACAAACTGCGCATTCAGTTCGTAAACCCCGCCGACTTCCTTGAAGAATACCAAGAACGCGACGACCAGTTTGTTGTCTGCGCGAAAACGGGGCTGCTGGAAGAACCTCTCTATATGGGCTCAATGTGCCATGTCGTTAATGAAACGGATTTTGGTTCCGTCATGCGCTCCACGTTCTGGTTGGGACAGATTCACAAACGTGAAGCCAATAAAGAAGTTACCTCGATTGAAAGCATTATTGGCAATACCGCATTGGCCAGAACCCTGATAGCCAACGGCCAACTACCCACAGACCTTATGGTCCATGCAATTGAAGAAATGGGCTACCTGTCTGATTTTTTGCCCGATCTCTACAAGCAAGAAAGAAAAAACATTGAACTAGTTGCTGATCACTAATCGGCGAACCCTGGATATCATCAACCTTACTGATGGGCTACAAATATGTTTAATAAAAATATCACGTTTTTATTCTTGCTCACTCTACTGGCTCTTAATATTTCTTGCTCAGTATCAGCAAACGAAACAACAAAACCTAACATTGTCGTTATTCTGGTTGACGATATGGGCTGGAATGATGTTGGCTATCATGGCAGTGAAATTAATACACCCAATATCGATCAGCTAGCAGCCGACGGTATTGAACTGGACCGTTTTTATGTACAGCCGAGTTGCAGTCCAACCCGTGCAGCGCTACTTAGCGGCAAATCTCCTCAGACACTTGGAATTTATTCGCCCTTTTCAAAACAAAACCCCAAAGGATTACCACTTTCCGAAAAACTATTACCTCAATATTTTCAGGAAAATGGATATCAAACTTTTCTTACTGGAAAGTGGCATTTAGGGTTTCAGCAACCCGAGTATCATCCAATGGCAAGGGGCTTCGATTATTTTTATGGCCATGTAACAGGCGGAATAGGTTACTGGGATCATGTACACGGAGGACACCTGGATTGGCAACGTAACGGTAAAACGCTACGAGAAAACGGCTATAGCACACATTTGATAGCAAATGATATAGAGCGATTAATTGAGGATCGCAACAAAACGCAGCCTATGTTTCTTTTCGCAGCTTTTAATGCTCCTCACCTACCCAATGAAGCCCCCAAAGAGACTATCAATAAATACAGTCATATCAGTGATGAAAATCGACGTATTCATGCAGCCATGGTTACTGAATTAGACTCTGCTATTGGTCGCATAAAAGATGCCTTGAAACGTGAAGGGATTCTGGACAATACCCTCATTTGGTTTATGAGCGACAATGGAGGCCTTAATCAACACGCTATATCACCGCCATTGGTTAAGGTCGCTAAAGGCCTCGATACAGTATTTGATGGATCGGCGCCATTCACATTTCTGGAATTCATTCGCACCAACGTACTCGATGGCGGAGCGGATAATTACCCCTTCCGCAAGGGTAAACAATCAGTCTATGAAGGTGGTGCACGAGTGCCTTCGGTATTGCACTGGCCTGAGAAACTTAGCCCCAGGAAGCTTTCACACTTTACAACCGTACAGGACGTCCTACCAACTCTATTGTCTGCCACGGGGTTGGATATTCCTTCTGGAATACATGGCGTAAATACATGGCCACAACTTTCCAACTCAGAAACGGTGGAAAGCCACAAACCATCTGACTACCTCATCAACGCTGCCGACGGTGAAGCACTTTACCGCTTCCCTTGGAAACTGATTGCCCTTTCAAGCGGCGAGTATGAACTCTATAAACTCGATCGTGATCCGGAAGAAAAAGAAAACCTTGTAGGCAAAAAACCATCTAAGGTTGACGAACTTAAAGCTGCTCTTGATTCCTGGCCACGCTCAGAAAGCATACATGTACCAATCTATAAAGTAATGTTAGACCCGGATTTTTTTGGCGGAGAAGAACGCTTACCCCCAATTGCTACGGAAACCAATAGGCTTTAATAGAGATCCCTCAGACGAACATCTCTGCCTTTACCCACACACTGAGCTAGCAATAGCTCAGCTGTAGCCAGAGCATCCATCAACGCATTATGGGCAGGGTAATCAGGCAGATTATATCGGTGACGACAGCTTGCCAACCGTAAGGCGCCCTTTTCAATAGCTTGATGCTTGTGAAGAAGGCGCCGCTTTTCCACCTGTAGCGTATCGATATAGGGCAGCAGTAACGGCATACCAAAACATTGGAGGCTGAGTTGGTCCAAAAACGCCATATCCAGATCGGCGTGATGAAATACCAGAATCCGTCCGCGTACCTGTTGGAGGAACATACGCATCATGGCTTCAGGGCTGATACCATTTTCGAGTTCGCAATCACGTAATTGATGAATTACGGCACTTTGGCCAACACTCTCTTCGACTTGCAACAGGTGATGCTGGGAGGACCCCAGATCTACAGCACTGTCTTTAATAACGACCCAACCGATACTGAGTAACTCACCTTCCTGTGTCGTTAAAGCAGAGGTTTCGGTATCCACCACCAAGAATTCCAGATCACGAATTTGTTCTGTTGGCGAAAAAAAGGTGTGATGCCATATGTCATATAGAGACGATGCATCGGCAGCACTGCCCTTAACGTGATTTCTTAAACGGTAATAGGCACGGCGCAAAGGCAAGGAACGCATATCACATGCCTGGACGATAATTCATTTTTACAGCTTGCAGCGCATCCTTGATGACATTAAAGGCATCTTTTAACTGCTTGCGTGCCAACGGTGAAAGTTCATCGGGGTTAAGGTAGTTGCTAACCTCGTTACCGGCAATCACTTGTTCAGATTGTTTCTGCAGGCGTATTTTCATAATCATGCGCATGGCGTCTTGCAGGTTACGACTGTCGGTCATCGCCATGGCTTTTTGATCGACTAGTGCCTGCAAGCGCTCGTGAGTATTGATAGCGGCAATGCCATTGGCCAGGGCGTGAATACGTACTATATCGATAATGGGCAACAGGCCGCGTTTTTTCAGATTTAATTCATCGCGATGTTCACCATCGTGCTCGACGACAAAGCGTCGGAAGATGCCCAGTGGCGGCGGGATATCGAGTACGTTTTCTGCCAGCGCGGCAAGGAAAATACTATTGCCCTGTACCCGCTTAAGCATATGCTGTTGCAGGCGCTGGCATAAGCTGGCATCACCGTAAACACTGCGGATATCAAAAAAGATGCTCACTCGCATCACCGCGTCCGGCGTTGGGGTGTCAGCCCAGCGATCAACGGTTTGCTGCCAGCCACTCAGCGGTAATCGCCAGTCATCGGTCATGGCCATAACTTTGCCATTGCAGTAGACGTAACCACAACGGTTTAAGCCATCACACACGCGGTGGGCGAGCTTTTCAAACCAGAGTTTATCGCTGTCTTTGACGCTGTCATCAATCACCAGACCGTTATCTTGATCGGCACCCAGCAATTGCTCGCCGCGGCCTTGCGAGCCAAAACCCAACCAGCAAAAACGGGCCGGAGGCTCACCTAACTCGGCGATAGCCATTTCAATTAAACGGGTAGTAACCGCATCACTGATAGCGGTGAGGATATGGCCGATATGATCGGCGCGGGTACCGGCGTTTACCCATTGCACCAGTAGGTTTGGTAATGAATCGACGATGGCTTTTAAATCGGTAACCGAATTTTGCCGGCCAATATGTTGCACCAGATAAACCGGATCATCCTGGCGGGCGAGCATCATATCTGAGGCGGTGACAATGCCGACAATCTTATCCCCACCCTCTCTGCGTTCAACGACAGGCACATGATGATAACCCGAGCGCGTCATCATTAGCGTGGTATCGAACAGGGTTGCCTGTGGAGTAAGTACAGCGGGATTATGAGTCATTATTTTTTCAATAGGCGCATTGAGACCCATACCGGTGGCAACCGCACGCATACGAATATCACGGTCTGTCACCAGGCCGGTTAATTCTCCATCTTCGACAATCAACACCGATGATACCCGCCGTTCCGACATTACCAGGGCCGTTTGTTGGATACTGGTATTGATATCTACTGTGAGCACATCGGTTGCCATCACATCACTGATGGATCGCACCAGGGTACCGGGATCGGTTTGAGTACGGGCAGCACTGCGAATACGCCGACTACGCTGGCTGTGGAAGAAACGGTCGAAGTCGCGATCCTGTTGACGAATCGCCTGGTAGTCTTCTTCGGCGATAAAATAGATCAGCGAATCTTCAATCAGGGTAGCGCATATGCCGGGCTGCTCTTGCTGCAGGCCCATTAAATTAAAGCTCAGCCCTTCGCCTAATTTATCAATTAAGGTGCCGTCTTCGGTACGTAACTCTACGGCACCACTGCGCACAATACGTAAACCACCCAGATCCTCATCACCAAGGAATACATGACCGCGACAGTAATATTGAATCTGTAGACGGGAGACCAGAAAGTTGAGTTGTTTCTGGGTTAGTTGATCGAAGGGGATACAGGATAGGAGGAAATCCTGGATGGCATCGAGTTCTGGGTTGGGAGGTGCTGCATTCATTGAAGCTGCCTCGCGTGCTTCCTTAAGGACACTGGATACCCGCTTTCGCGGGTATGGCGAAACGAAAAAGGATTACTGCCTAAAGTCTTGATCAAAAGCCGTTTCATAACGGGTAAACGCCATGGCGGCATCACCAAAGTAAAGGGTTTCATTGGTGGAGGCGACCAGGTGAATACGATTGTTTTGCGGATCTTCCGGGAAGATTTCTACCTGCCACTGGGTGCCCGCTTCATTGGTCGCTTGCATATCCACAGGTTTGGCTTCCCAACCGCCTTCTTTGGCCTCGGCCCAGGCGACTTTTACGCCATCCAGTTGATGTACAGAACTGAGTTGTAACAGCATACGAGTATGGCCGCGCCATTCCGCCTGCAGGGTTAATTCGAATTCACCATTTTTTAAACCGCAGCGGCCACTGTTGTAACGGCAGTTGGGTTTTTCCACCAGCTGATAGCTGGAGCCGGCTTTGGCGGCGTGCGGAGTTTCGCCTACCATATGGTCGATGGCAAAATAACTGAGGATCGCCAGAATAGGGGCGACTAACAGGGCAACAACAACATGTTTATTGGTAAAGATATTCATAGTTTGCGCCTGTGTAGGGTTTGTTACTTAGTGTACGTCATTCCTGCGAAGGCAAGAACCCTTAGCTTTTAAGTCTCTGCAAGAAACACTATCGCCCTTAAGGAGAGAATAACAATAGTACTTCAAGACACTGGATTCCTGCCTTCGCAGGAATGACATAATAGATTTCGGAATAACACTAATAATTCAGGATAAATAACCAGCTAAGAAAAAAGGGCCCCTTGCGGGGCCACAAGACCATAGCCAATGGATCAAAACTTAACGATCAATGCTTAGGTGTCAAAGGTATTTCTACTCTCCTTAGTGGTCGTGCGCTTCCGCGGCACCTACCGGTACACGGATATGCTTGACCAGTTCCTGAACTTCTTCTGGTGGCTCTTGGGTAACACGGGATACCACGAAGGCTACCGCAAAGTTCACCACTGCACCCACCGCACCGAAGGCGTTAGGCTCAATGCCCAGGAACCAGTTAGGTGACATATCACCCAGGAACGAGGTGCTGGCCACAAACATAATGCCTTTGTGCTGGAACACGTACAGCAGGGTTACGGTGATACCCGCCACCATACCGGCGATGGCGCCTTCCTTGTTGATACGGGAGCTGAAGATACCCATCATCAGAGCCGGGAAGATAGACGATGCCGCCAAACCAAATGCCAGGGCTACCGTACCGGCGGCAAAGTCCGGTGGGTTAAAGCCGAGATAACCGGCACCAG
This sequence comes from Maricurvus nonylphenolicus, assembly GCF_042854845.1. GTDB lineage: Bacteria > Pseudomonadota > Gammaproteobacteria > Pseudomonadales > Cellvibrionaceae > Maricurvus > Maricurvus nonylphenolicus. The sequence goes on from NZ_AP031498.1 coordinate 4,990,697, forward strand.
CGATGGCCACCGCCATGGCAATCCGGCTGGCTCTTAGCTCCTGTTTCTCATCGATGTGCGGCATCAATACGCCTTTCAATAAGTCATGGGAGATCGCCGAGGAAATGGCCAGTAGCAATCCAGCTGCGGTTGACAGAGCAGCGGCCAGACCACCGGCGGCCACCAGGGCAATAACCCAATTAGGCAGCTTGGCGATTTCCGGATTAGCCAGAACCATAATGTCACGGTCAACTTTCACCATTTCATTGGTGGTTTTGTCCGAGGTGTACTGGATACGACCGTCGTTGTTTTTATCTTCAAACTTCAACAGACCGGTTTTTTCCCAGTTTTTAAACCACTGTGGACGCTCTTCGTAGACCAGGTGCTGACCTTTAACAGGCTCGATGGTATTCATCAGGTTCAAACGGGCCATACCGGCAACCGCAGGCGCAGTGGTGTAAAGAATGGCAATAAATACCAGCGCCCAACCGGCAGAGGTACGTGCATCACGAACCTTAGGTACGGTAAAGAAACGGATAATCACGTGAGGCAGGCCGGCCGTACCAATCATCAAAGACAAGGTATAGGCGAACATATTCGTTGTGCTTAAACGTTCTTGCGTGGTGTATTCGGCAAAACCAAGTTCGGTAACGACCTGGTCGAGTTTATCGAGCAGATATACATCACTACCCGCCAGGGTAGAACCAAAGCCCAGTTGCGGGAACGGGTTACCGGTCAGGTTCAGTGAAATGAAAATGGCTGGAATGGTATAAGCCAGAATCAGTACACAGTACTGGGCAATCTGGGTATAGGTAATACCTTTCATACCGCCGAGTACAGCGTAGAAGAACACGATGCACATACCGACCAACAGGCCTACGTCATAACTGACTTCCAGGAAGCGGGAGAAAGCCACACCGATACCTTTCATCTGACCGATAACATAGGTTACAGAACAGATAATGAGACACACCACGGCCACAATACGCGCGGTACGGGAATAGAAACGATCACCAATAAATTCCGGTACCGTAAACTTGCCGTACTTACGCAGGTAAGGTGCCAGCAGTAATGCCAAGACCACAAAGCCGCCGGTCCATCCCATCAGGAATACCGAACCGCCGTAACCCATAAAGGCAATCAAACCGGCCATGGAAATAAATGACGCCGCCGACATCCAGTCCGCTGCGGTTGCCATACCATTGGCAACTGGGTTTACGCCGCCACCGGCAACGTAAAATTCTTTGGTCGAGCCTGCACGTGCCCAAATCGCAATACCGATATAGAGGGCAAAGGTAAAGCCGACGACCAGATAAGTTAAAGTTTGAAGTTCCATAATGGTCACCTTTAGTCTTCGTGAACGCCGTACTTGCGATCAAGCTTGGCCATCTTCACGGTGTAGATATAAATCAGCACCACAAATGTGTAGATAGAACCCTGCTGTGCAAACCAGAAACCCAGTTTGTAACCGCCCAGTTGGATTGCGTTCAGTTGATCAACAAACAGGATGCCGCAACCGAAAGATACGACAAACCAGACCACCATTAATTTGACTACCAAGCTGATGTTTTCCTTCCAATAAGCATTGGCATCGCTCTCAGATTTAAACGCCATGGCGTATCACCTCTTCTTTATAGTTATGATCATGAAAAAGTCATGAATCTCTATCATGATCAGTTATACGGCACCCTGAGGATTGGAGGTATTAGACCTTAGGCTAAGCCTGCCGCCTTACCTCCGCTACCCCAGTATTTATGCCGCTAGAAAGCCCATTTACCCATAAACTGCACACGCTTCAGGTCGCCGTCCAGGCCACTTTCCACTTCGCGTTCTGCGTAAATATACTCTGCACCAAATGACAGCTTTTTGGTGGGAGAATAGATCAGGTTCAGGTTGGCGTTGCTCACCTCTTTAGTGACCGAGTCAGAAGTCGCCAGCGAATTGGGATTATCCGCGCTGGAGTAGGCATAGCTCAGGGTTGAACGCCACTGATCATTCCAGTGGTGACGGTAGGCGACATAACCACCGGTCACATCCACCAGGTCCAGTTTGCCGTCCGCTTCAACGGTTGCATCACGGAATGCCTGCAGCGCTACATAGCGGCCCAGGTTGCCGTGGTTGAACATAAATTTAATATCGTCGCCATTGTCGAACATATATTTACCCGACAGGCTGACACCAAAACCGTAATCATCATCGTCCTGATCGTTGGCTTGATCGTCGTAGGTAATCTCACGGCCCAGAGCGGCCAGGCTGTAGCTCAGGTTGCCGGCCTTGCCGTTATAGCGCGCCACCAGATCTGGCGTAGCACTATCATCGGTATCATTGTTGGCAAAACCGCCACCCCCATCCCACACACCTACGGAAGGGTTTTCTGCCGCTAACATGACAGAAGAACCGTTACCCAGTTTGTGGGTCCAGCGCACCTGGCTTTGACGTACGAATACGGTGCCCGAGGTAGGGCCAACAAAGTCGATGGCTTCTGGCAGTGCACCAACGTTAAAGAAGGTACTCCAGGTTTGACCAAACAATAATGAGCTGGAATCGGAGTAATCCCACTTCAGGAATGCATGACGTAAACCGTTAAACGACTGGTTGGTTAAACGCTCGTCATTGCTACCGTTAAAGTCAGTTTCAATATAACTGGACACGGTACCGGCGCTGGTCTCAGTGGTGGTTTTAAACCACAGACGGCTGAACTTGGCGTTGGTATCCATCACAGTATCACCATCATTGGTGCCATCACCTACTGGAATGGTTGAAGGCACCAGGAAGTCATCACCAACATTGTTGGCGCGCTGAGCATCGGAGTAGTTACTCCAACTGGAATCCAGTTTGATATAACCACCGTACTGGAAGCGGGTGCCTTTTTTCAGCTCAACACCTTTTTTATGCTGCAGCTCTTCCTTCTCTTTTAACTGGGTTTTTAACGCCGTTAGCTCTTGCTCCAGTGCAGTAATGCGATCGAGTACCGCATCAGCAGAAGCAGGAACAGCAACAATGGATGCAGCGATCATTGTTGCCAGCGTCAATGGCTTAAATGCTTTGGGTTTAAACGCTTTGGGGTTGAAAATGGTTGCGGGAGTTCGCTCTAGACGTTCAAAGGTTTGCATGACTGTCTCACTTATCTTCTCTACACGTTTATGGTTTTACTTCTTTAATAATTTTTATCTCTCCATTACCCATTTAAGACCCATGGCGCCAATGCAGGTATTAGCCTTTGGTCTAGGAACACAAGAAACCACCTTAGACTTAGGTCTAAGACGCTAAGAAAAGGCGGCATCGCCCATTAAAAGAAACAATAAAAAACAGCAGGAATAAAAGCTGAAGCTATATGAAAGACTGGACTAGACAAAGGTCTAATAGAATGAAGTCGTTTACAGGTTCACTATCGTTATCAAGTTTAGGCAAGAGAGATTTTCCCCCGCAGCAAACCCTACTACTGTAAGTACAATACTTTGCACTTAACCACCCTTATTGGCTAATGAGGGTGGATTTTTTTACGCCGCGGTCAACAACAATAATAAGGCAGGGCAGCGTGAGTCCGTACTGCACCTTGTCAACAACCAACAGGTGCCGATACACTATGTCTATAATAATAGTTAAACGCCAGTGCATGGCTTATCGCGGGAAAGACTCATCTATGGCCACACGACCGACAATCATCATTGCCGATGATCATCCCCTGTTTCGCACCGCGCTCACCAATATTGTGACCAGCGAATTTGGTGAGACCGATTTGGTAGAAGCCAGTGATTTCGCCAGCCTGCAGCAATCCACCGATAAACATCAAGACGCCAGACTGATCCTGCTCGATTTACATATGCCCGGTGTCGAAGGCTTTAGCGCCCTGGTGCATTTAACCGCACATTTCCCCAATATCCCGGTCATTATTGTTTCCGCACACGAAGAACCCGAGATTATGCGTCGTGCCCTGGACCACGGTGCCAGTGGCTTCCTGCCAAAAAGCTGCCCGCCGGAGGTGATGCAACAGGCCTTAAATACCGTGATTCAAGGTCACCTGTGGCTGCCACCTGGCGTAGAACAGACGCCTACTGCCAATGAACAGGAGCTCGATGTGGCTGAGGCCCTGGCGACACTGACACCACAGCAGTTTCGGGTAGCGACCATGGTGAATCAGGGCATGCTGAATAAGCAGATTGCCTATGAGCTGGATGTTACCGAGGCGACGATTAAGGCACATATGACGGAGATTTTTCGCAAGCTTGGGGTGCATTCGCGCACACAGGTAGCGTTGACGATGGAGCAGTTGGCGGTTAATCCGACGAGTGCTTTTGAGGCTGGGCGGCCTTCTTAATTCTATTGCGGAGTTCTTAACTGGGGTCAGACCCGTAGGGTCTGACCCCGTCCGCGCCGTAATTCCCAAAACGGTGCCCAAGCGGGGTCTTGACCCTGCGGGTACCCAAAACACTTCGTGGGGCAGGCTCTCAGACCCCATTCGTGGCACGCTTTCTGGTACTACGCCGAATCAGGTTCCGCAAAGCCACCGGCTGCACCGGCTTAGCCATAAACTGATACCCCGCCTCACGCACCCGACCACTAACTTCATCACTGTTATCAGCACTGATCACCACCGCCGGAATCGGTTTCTGCCAGTGATAGTGCAGCGCCTCCAATACATCCAGGCCGGTTTCATTGTCGAGATGGAAATCCGCCAACACCAAATCCGGCGCCTGGGGCTCCGACCAGCCACTCAGGGCCTGGCCCAAATCCGCCGCGGTGGTCACCCGGCACCCCCACTGTTCTAACAACGAGCGCATGCCTGCCAAAATGGTCTGATCATTGTCGATACACAACACAGACAGATTTTGTAATCGCGGATCACTGACACTGGGCGCCACGGTCTGTACCTGCTGCTCACGGCCTAATACCACTTTGATGCGAAACACCGAACCACGGCCCACTTCCGATTCCATACTTAACGGATGGCCTAACAATTGAGCGATACGCTGGGCAATGGATAATCCCAGCCCCAAGCCCTGGTTACCGGCGGTACCCGGTAGCCGCTCGAATTCTTCAAAGATTTTTTCCTGATCTTCCTGGGCAATACCAGGGCCGGTATCCCATACCTCAATTTCTATCGCTCCGCGCTTGCGTCGACAACCCAAAAGCACCGAGCCGGTACGGGTATGGCGCAAGGCGTTGGAAATAAAGTTCTGCAATACCCGGCGTAGTAGATGTGGATCAGTAAACACCCATTCCGAACTGTTCACCCAACGGAACTTCAGGCCCTGTTTTTCAGCCAGTGCCTTGGCTTCCTGAGCTAATGGCTGCAGCAAACTGGCGATAGGAATATTCTCGTATTTGGGCCGCTCCTTGCCGGAGCCCAAACGGGAAATTTCCCGCAACGAGTTAATCAGTTGCTCAGCCTGGCCCAGAGCACTGTCGAGGTTATCCACAACCGGTTTTAAATCCGGGTTGGCCTGCTCAGTAGGATTCTCATCAACCTTATCGCTTAGGGAAGCAACAAATAATCGCGCCGCATTAATGGGTTGCAACAGATCATGACTGGCGGCGGCCAGAAAACGGCTTTTACTGGCGTGTACACTTTTTAGCTCTTGCTCCATCCGCGCGCGCAACTGATTCTCCCGTTGCAGAGATTCATTGGCTTCACGCAGCTCGGAAGTGCGGATATCCACCCGCTCTTCCAGATTTTCTTTCGCCTGCGCCAACTGGCCAACCATATCGTGGTAAGAGGTAATATCGGTGTAGGTGGTTACATAACCACCGTTTTCCAGCGGTGTACCACGGATTTCAATCACACTACCGTTGGGTAATTCCCGCTCCATGCGGTGTGGCACACCGGAGCGCAACTGGTCGAGGCGACGCTGTACTGCACCTTCCACATCCTCCTCACTGTTCCCCAGGTAGCCTCGTTCGGCGTTATAGCGATACACCTTTTCGATATCACAACCGACATAAAGCAAACGCGGCGGGTAATCGAGCAGGGTTTGATAGCGCTGGTTCCAAGCCACCAGTTTCATATTGTGGTCCACCACGCTGATGCCCTGGGGCACGGTTTCCAGCGTAGTTTGCAGCAGCGTCTGGCTAAACTGAATTTGCCGCGAAGTACCGCCCACCAGTGACACAAATTCCTGCAGCTCGACAGGCTGCTGGCGGGTTAATAACTGCATGGCCTTATGGGCTGATACCGCACCAATAATCGCCGCCAGTTCTTGCTCCACATCATAGACCGCAAAGCGCGGCACCCGATCATGGGGCAGTAAACGATGCCCTACCCGCTGTTCGTAATCCCGCCACAGGGCCTGGGTACGCTCGGCCCCCAATAAGGGTTCGATCAAAGACTGCAGCTGCCGAACTTCAATATCGGAAGGATCAAGATTGAGTCGCTGGCGGCGCATATGCCAGCGCAAACGTACAAACGCGGCCGCCTGGCGCAGATCCAACGCCGACAGGGTCGCACGACGGGACAACACCACAAATACCAGGACGTTGGCCAGCAAGCTCCAGAACACCCCATGGCTTAAAGGATCCAGCCAGCCCATGCCGAATAAATTCTGCGGAGCCAGCCAGCCTATCCCCCCAGGACCGGTAACCAACAAGGCGTGATCGGCGGGTAACAACACCGGCAGCAGCAGGCAGTAAGCCCACAGCAGAGTACCCACCAATAAACCACCGATAACCCCACGGGCATGGCCTTGGGGCCAGTAGAGTGCGGCCAGCACAGCGGGCAAGAGTTGCGCCGAGGCGGCAAAGGAGATTAAGCCCATCGAGGCAAGGCCTTCGACATTGCTCATGGTGCGCTCGAGCCACCAACTCAGCAACAACACCACAACAATGGACAGGCGGCGAATAACACGCAGTGAACGACCCAGGCTGGCGGTTTGATCCGGCTGCGAACGCACCCGCAACCACAGCGGCACCACCAGTTCATTGGAAATCATAATCGACAGGGCAATGGTCGATACCACCACCATACCCGTAGCGGCCGAGATCACGCCGATAATGGTCAGATTGATCATAAACTGGTTGCCCAGCCAATAGGGCAAGGCCAGTACATAACTGTCTGGGGCAATATCATGCTCGGCAAAAAACGCCAGGCCAACATGGGCCAGCGGCAGCACCAGGATGGCAAAACAGGCGAGGTAGGCTGGCACCAGCCAACGGGTCAGGCGTAAATCCTGGCGGCGTTGATACTCCACCACCATGACATGAAACTGACGGGGTAAACAGACAATCGCCGCCGCCGCCAACAACATTTCGGTAACGAATAACGGCGAGCCGATTTGCTCCATCTTAAAATTGGGGAGCTCGCCGCCCGCACTAAAGTCCACGGTAAACATCAACCAGATCGCCAGGCCAGCTACCGCCACAAAGGCGACCAGCTTGATCAATGATTCAACAGCAATCGCCGACAACATGCCGCGCAAGCGGTCCGGCCCTTCGATCACCCGGGTGCCAAACAGAATGGCAAACCAGGCCAACACTAACGCGGCAATCAAACTGGTATTGTGATCAAACTCGACATCACCACCGGAGGCCAGATCCATTCCCGACCAAACAATGCCCACCGCCCGCAGCTGCAGAGCAATATAAGGCAGGGTACCTACCACCAGAATCAAGGTAACGATGGCTGCCAGGGTTTGGTTTTTGCCGTAACGGGAACCGATAAAATCAGCAATGGAGGTAATTTTATTGCGCGAGCTGACAATCAACAGACGCCGCAGGAAAGGCCAGCCAAAAATAAACAGTAAGATCGGGGCCAGATAGATGGGCATGAAATGCCAACCGCTTTCCACCCCTGTCCCCACCGCTCCCAGGAATGTCCAGGAGCTACAGTACACCCCAATCGACAGAGCATAAATCAATGCCCGCAGCCAGGATTGCTGCAAGCGTCGGCGGTAATGGTCACTTAACCAGGCTATGGCAAACAGGAAACTCCCGTACAACAACACCAGAACCAGCAGCTGTCCTTCCAAATCCATCTCCTTTTACGGGAGTTAATACTGTCTTTACTATTTTCTCTAATACAACGATTGTATAGGTTTCCCGCCCAATTGCATGCGTCAGTGATCGGTATTAGACCAAAGTCGAACAACCACTAAATCAGCCGGCATCACCACCAGTTGATATAGATTAATGCCTTATAAATTAAGGAGTTAGACAAAACGACAGAGATCTCAACTTTGGACTATAATTGCCGTTAATCCTCTCGAATATATTCACTCAACTTACCCCGGCACAACACCGTAAGGCAGCATTTTAGCCCCATGATTGATAGCAAAGTTCGCGCAATCGTTTCCAGCCTGTCCTCCACCCGGGGTGAAGACTTTTTCAACACTATCGTTCAGGCCCTGAGCCAGGCTATCGACGCCGAGCATACCTATGTCGCCGAACTCAGTGACGACTACAGCGTTGCCACCACTGTCGCCTATGCCCACGATCAGGAAATATGCGAAAACTTCAGCTACGAACTGGCTGATACCCCCTGCGCCAATGTTTGCGAAGACTCCATCTGTGTATACAACGGCGATGCCCAAGCCGCCTATCCCAAAGATGAACTGCTGGTGGAGATGGGGGTTGATAGCTATGTGGGGGCTCCGCTTAAAGACAGCAAAGGCCAGGTACAGGGAATCCTTATTGCCCTGTTCAGTGCACCGCTGGAGGATATCCACTCAGTTGAATCCTTATTTTTGCTATTTTCTGGCCTGATTTCTGGCGAGTTGGAACGGCGTAATACCCAGGGCCATTTGAATATCAAGGAAATGATGGTCGACGCCCTCGAAGAAGGTGTCGTACTAACCGATCAATATAGCCGTATTATCTACGTCAACCCGGCGTTCACCCGTATTACCGGCTACAGCCTGAGTGAAGCCACGGGTCAGACACCTGGTTCGCTGTTAAAGTCCGGCCTGCATGATGATGACTTCTACAGAGCCATGTGGCACAACCTCAATGCCGATGGTTTCTGGTCTGGCGAAATACTGAATCGCAAAAAGTCCGGCGAAACCTACACCGAGTGGCTAAGCATTCAACGCTTTACGGAGCCGGAAAGTAACAGCAATCACTACATTGCGGTATTTCACGATATCAGTGACCTGAAGCAGGCGCAGCAAAAGGTCCAACTGCACGAGCACTACGACCTGTTAACCAACCTGCCCAACCGCCAACTTTTACTGGAGCGTATTGAACAGCAGTTATTATTACTGCAACAGCAGGATCGCAAAGCGGCGGTTATGTTAATCAGTATCGATAACTTTCGTGACCTAAACAGCTCGATGGGTCACCATGTCGGCGACCTTATTTTGCAAAAAGTCGCTCGCCGCCTGGAAACCAATTTGCGCCAAACCGACACCCTGGCGCGCTACGCTGGTGATGAATTTGTCCTTCTGCTACCCATGCTGGAAGATATCACCACCGTGGAAACCGTAGCGGCCAAAGTGCTGGATGCCATTCGCGCACCTTTTATGATTGAACAAAGCCCGATTGAGATTACCGCCTCTATCGGTATTGCCGTCTGCCCCGATGATGCCAATGAAACACTAACCGCCATCGCCAAGGCCGACCAGGCCTGTAATCACGCCAAAGCCAGCGGTAAAAATACCTCGCAATTCTTTACCGAAGAAATGCAGCAGCGCAGCAACTATAAAATGTACCTGAAGAACGCCCTCACCAAGGCGCTGCAGGAAGGTGCGCTGGAGGTTTACTATCAACCGATTGTTGATCTGCACAATCGTCAGATAGAAAAATGCGAAGCCCTGGTACGCTGGCAACACGAAGGCAAGTTTATTTCGCCGATGGAATTTATTCCGGTAGCAGAAGAGTTTCAGCTGGCGAAAGACCTGGGACAACTGGTACTGGAAAAAACCTGCCGGCAGCTACAAGCCCTGGATAATGCCCAGTGCCGCCCCATCACCATTGCGGTTAACCGCTCGGTGGCAGAATTTCCCAAAGCCAAAAGATCCCATGAAGACTGGCTGGAAATTATTCGCGAGCAGGGCATCAACGCCGACCGTATCTCGTTTGAAATTACCGAAAGCATTCTGGCGCCGGAGAATTCTGAATTCACCGATTACCTGTCCACACTGAAAAAAGCCGGCTGCACTATTTCGCTGGATGACTTTGGTACAGGTTATTCCTCACTCAGTTACCTGCGCACCTTTCCGATCGACAACCTGAAAATTGATCGCTCCTTTGTGTCTGACTTGGAAGAAGATGAAGAAGCCCTAACGCTGGTATCTACCATCATTGCTATGGCCAAGGCACTGGGCATGAAAACCATTGCCGAAGGGGTGGAAACCCGCGGCCAGCTGCAACTGCTGGAAGAGCTGGGTTGTGATTATATTCAGGGGTTCTTCTTTTCCCGCCCCTTGCCCGAGGACAAGCTTGTGGATTACCTGCAAGCGTTTGATTACGACTTCTATCTATAAGTATCTATAAACCACCGCTGATATTGACCTTGCCCCAAGGGTAAGGTTTATACTTTAGCCATGATATTCAATAACCGCTTCCGCTATCAGCAATCCCCTACCCGCCTTTTGGGTACGCTGCTGGCTGCCTATTGGTTATTGGCCGCGATGGCACTGTGCGTGCCCATGAGTGTCGACGCCGCTTCAGCAGCCTCCATGGATAACACGGCTCACCATGCCGCCATGGCAAATATGCCTTGCTGTGAAGAAGACAATCTCGATACACCAACACTCGGTGATTGTGAAAACGGTGTGCCCGACAGTGCCAAGCTGGCGGAGTTACAATGCTCCGTAGACGCCCCTTTATTACAATTGCTGTTTATTCTCAGCGAACCCGTTGATACCGGGCCTCCGGCGTTTAATCACCTTCCCACTTCATACTGTTCCACCTATCCGCGCCTGCATCTAACCCTGGGCGTTCAGCTCGATTAACTCAAACTCGGCATTTTGATATTTGCATACAGCTGTTCTGCATGAACGCTGTTTTCGTTTCGCATTATTAGATCGAGTTAATCATGAAATCACTGTTTGGAATCGCGGGCCTGTTAATAGGCCTTACCGCGGGCCTATTGGGTTATCACCTATTTTTGTCCTCTTCCGACACTGCCTTGCCTAAGGAAGAACAACCCCTATATTGGGTCGCCCCTATGGACCCGAATTATCGACGCGATGAACCCGGCCTCTCCCCCATGGGCATGGAACTGGTCCCGGTTTACGCAGAGGATAATCAAAGCCAGGAAGAGAAAGGCACGGTCACTATCAGTCCGACGGTGGAAAATAATCTGGGCGTTCGTACAGCCCCCGTCACCGTGGCTCCCTTCCACAGTCAAATCAACAGTGTCGGTTATATCAGCTTTGATGAAGACCGCCTGCTGCATATTCATGCCCGGGTTTCCGGTTGGGTGGAAAAGCTCTACGCCAAAGCCGAAGGTGAAACCGTAAAAGCCGGAGAACCGCTTTATGCGCTCTACTCCCCCGAGCTGGTTAATGCCCAGGAAGAATTTGTCGATGCCCTGCGCCGCGGCGGCAAGCAACTGATTCGCTCGGCCCGGGAGCGATTGATGGCTCTGGAAATTCCCGCCGAACATATCCAACGTTTGCAGAAAACCCGTCAGGTACAGCGGCTGATTACCGTCAGCGCGCCACAGACGGGCATTATTGAAAGCCTGGGTATCCGCGAAGGTATGTTTATTCAGCCTGGTAACAATATTCTTTCCATCGGCAGCCTGGAGCAGGTCTGGGTGATTGCCGAAATTTTTGAGCGCGATGCCGGCCTGGTCAGCCACGGCGATAAAGTCACCATGCGCCTGGACTATCTACCCGGCCGCGAATGGGCTGGCGAGGTGGACTACATTTACCCAACCCTGGATGCAGCGACTCGCACGCTGCGTATTCGCCTGCGCTTTGATAACAGTGATCGCGCCTTAAAACCCAATATGTTTGCCCAGATTACCATTCACCATCATGCAATCACTGCCAGCTTACAGGTGCCCGCTGAAGCAGTTATTCGCAGTGGAGACCAAACGCGTGTTGTCCTTTCGATGGGTGAAGGCCGTTTTAAATCGGTAGCGGTGGCGATCGGCAAAGTCAGCCGCGACTATATAGAAATTATTTCTGGTCTTGAAACAAATGACACGGTTGTGACCTCAGCGCAGTTTCTGTTGGATTCAGAGTCCAGCATTACCTCGGATTTTCAACGTATGCAGGCGCCACAGGTTTCTCCGCCGGCCACTGACATGCACGACCATGATGCCATGATGGACCACAGCAATCATAAAACCATGAATCATAAAACTATGAATCATGAGACCACGATTCATAAAACTATAGACCACAGTGCTCACTCGATGAACGACAACATCGACAAGGAGCACAACCATGATTGAAGCCATTATCCGCTGGTCCATCCATAATCGCATTCTGGTATTGATCATTGCACTTATGCTGACCGTTGCTGGCATCTATGCGGTAAAACAAACACCGGTTGATGCCCTACCGGATCTGTCCGATGTGCAGGTCATTATTAAAACCCGCTATCCGGGGCAGGCTCCACAGGTTGTCGAAGATCAGGTGACCTATCCACTGACCACCGCCATGTTATCTGTACCCGGCGCCGAAACAGTACGAGGATTTTCGTTTTTTGGCGACAGCTATGTGTATGTTATTTTCGATGACGACACCGACCTCTATTGGGCTCGCAGCCGGGTACTGGAATATTTAAATCAGGTACAACTACCCGACAGCGCACAGGCCGAACTGGGCCCGGATGCCACCGGCGTCGGCTGGGTTTACCTCTACGCGCTGGTGGACAAAACGGGCCGCCACGATCTAAGCCAATTGCGCAGCCTGCAAGACTGGTTTTTAAAATTTGAATTACAAACCGTGCCCGGCGTGTCGGAAGTTGCCAGCGTCGGCGGCATGGTTAAACAATATCAAGTACAGGTTGATCCGGACAAACTGCGCGCCTTTGGTATCCCACTCAATCAAGTCAGCATGGCCATTCAACAAGCCAACCAGGAAGTGGGTGCCTCGGTTGTTGAAATGAGTGAAGCGGAATATATGGTGCGCGCCACCGGTTATATTAAAAGCCTGGATGACCTGCGCGATATCCCCATGGGCTTAAACCTGCAGGGCACACCACTGCTATTAAAAGATATTGCCGATATCAGCCTGGGCCCCCAAATGCGCCGCGGTATTACCGAGCTTAACGGCGAGGGTGAAGTGACCGGCGGTGTGGTAGTAATGCGTTTTGGCGAAAATGCTCAACAATCCATCGCCGGAGTCAAAGAAAAATTAGCTACCCTGCAACAGGGATTACCGGAAGGCGTTGAAATAGTACCGGTTTACGACCGCTCCAGTTTAATTCAACGAGCTATTGATAATCTCACGATCAGCCTGATGGAAGAGTTTGCCCTGGTGGCCTTGGTGTGTGTGGTGTTTCTATTCCATGTTCGCTCGGCACTGGTGGCAATTATTACCTTGCCCTTAGGAATCTTGGCGGCGTTTTTAGTGATGAACTGGCAAGGGCTAAATGCCAATATTATGTCTTTGGGCGGTATTGCCATTGCCATTGGCGCCATGGTGGATGGCGCGATTGTGATGATTGAAAACCTGCACAAACATATCGAACAGTCACCACCCGATACTCCTCGCTGGCAATTGGTGGAAAAGGCCGCAACAGAAGTTGGGCCGGGACTGTTTTTCAGTTTGCTGATTATTACCGTCAGCTTTTTACCGGTGTTTACCTTGGAGGCCCAGGAAGGCCGATTATTTGCACCACTGGCCTTTACCAAAACCTATGCCATGGCCGCCGCAGCCATACTGGCAATTACCCTGGTGCCGGTATTGATGGGCTATATTGTTCGCGGCAATATCGTTGCAGAAGATAAAAATCCCGTTAACCGCACCCTGATTGCACTTTACCGCCCCTGCATTCAGTGGGCACTGCGACATCCATTAATAACCCTGTCGCTGGCTTTTATTATTACCCTGTCAGGCCTATACCCACTCAAGCAACTGGGTTCGGAATTTATGCCGCCGCTGGATGAAGGCGATTTAATGTATATGCCAACCACCCACCCGGGCATTTCCATTGGCAAGGCGCGACAACTGCTGCAACAAACCGATAAGTTAATTCGCACCGTGCCGGAAGTGGAAACCGTGTTTGGCAAAATTGGTCGCGCCGATACCGCCACCGATCCCGCACCCCTGACCATGATAGAAACCTTTATCCAGTTAAAACCACGGGATCAATGGCGTGAAGGCCTAACGCCGAAACAGTTACGCGAAGAGCTCAACCAGTTGGTGCAATTACCCGGCCTGACCAACGCCTGGGTAATGCCCATTAAAACCCGTATCGATATGTTATCCACCGGTATTAAAACCCCTGTGGGTATTAAAGTGGCAGGACCGGAACTGGCGACCATCGAAAAAATCGGCGCCAACATCGAGCAGCTATTACTCACATTGCCCGATACCGCTTCGGCCTATGCCGAACGTGTTGCGGGTGGCCGCTATATCAAAGTCGATATTAAACGCGCCCAAGCGGCACGTTACGGATTAAATATTGCCGATATTCAACAAGTGGTAGCCTCCGCCATTGGCGGCACCAATGTAACCCAAACCATCGAAGGCCTGGAACGCTATCCGGTTAACCTGCGTTACCCACAAGCATTTCGGGATTCACCGGAACAGCTCGCACGTTTGCCGATAGTGACGCCCTCGGGCCAGCGTATTGCCCTGGGTGATGTGGCGCATATTTTTATCGAAGATGGTCCTCCGGGCATAAAAAGTGAAAACGCCCGCTTAAACGGCTGGATTTTTGTCGACCTGGCCACACAGGATATTGGCCGCTACGTTGCACAGGCCCAAACGCTGGTCAGCGATAATATTCAACTGCCACCCGGTTATTCCATTAACTGGGCAGGGCAATACGAATATATGCAACGGGCCAAGGAAAAGCTCACTTATGTGATTCCCTTAACCCTCGCCATTATTGTGATTTTATTATTTATTAACTTCCGCCGTTTTACGGAAATTGGCATTTTGATCGGCACCCTGCCGCTGGCGGTGATTGGCGGCTTATGGTTAATGCAATGGGCTGGATTTAATTTTTCCGTAGCCGTGGGCGTTGGCTTTATTGCCCTGGCAGGTGTGGCGGTAGAAACCGGTGTGATTATGCTGGTGTATTTAAATCAGGCCTACAAGGAAATTAAAACTGAAAATCCATCTCCTGAAACACTACGACAAATCATCGGCCAAACGGCAAGCTCGCGGGTTAGGCCTATAGTGATGACCAGTGCTGCGGTAATTATTGGTTTGTTACCGGTGATGCTGGGAACAGGTACCGGATCGGAAGTGATGAGTCGGATAGCAGCACCTATGGTGGGCGGAATGGTCACAACAGTATTATTAACCTTATTGTTAATTCCAGTCCTGTTTTACCTAACAAAATCCTCAAAGACTAACAATAGAGACAATCTGTAAGAAAAAAGGTCCAAGCAAACAATAGAATCACGAGCATCAAAGACAAGAGAAAGATCACTGTAGTGATATGTCCTGTCCAGAACCCATAAAGTAATCGCTCTTAACGAAACTACCGGCAGCAAGAAATCATTCGGTCTGAAGTCGACTAAATTAAAGTATGTTAAAGTAGTCAGTTACTACGGCACTGTGAGCAAGCGCCAGACATAAAAACACGAGGGTTACTGTTATGGAATTCAGCAAAATGCGAACCATTCAAATCACAGCATATCTACTGTTAGCTCTGGCGGCTACACAGGTACTTTATACTGTGCTCTACATCGCCAAGGTTGATGTACCTCGGCAACTTCTATGGGGACTGGAAGGTGTACTCTTCACCATTCTCATAGCATTTGCCGGAGCCGCGATGGTGCAGGCCAAAAACTCTCTCGTGGGATGGTCTGCTATTGCATTCAGCGCGGTGCTCAATGTAGTACAGGTTAGTATCGGCCTCACTATGTTCGAACCATTTCGCGAAGCGGCCAATCAGTTAGATACCCTTGGGGCTGTAGCAGGATCTGTCGTAGCCTTATCTTTTATGATCTATTACGCAGCGAAGTTCTTACTAGGCTTTGCTGCGCTTATTTTCGGAATGGCAACAATTGCCAAGGGAAACAAGTTGTTAGGAGGCTTAACTGTATTGGCTGGGGTTATCGCCATGCTGGCCAATGCGACTTTGATCATTTTCGGGCGTGACGGCTTTCTACCTTCCCCCGTTGCAGGGGGATCGGGCGTCCTTGCGACCTTACTTCTAGCGCTTTGCTTGATGGGTACCGCCCAAGAAGACTAAGAGGTTCCCAGGAGAGCTCTTCATTTATGTGTGCATACTGCGTGATAGAGCTGGCTGTTGATTAACAAGTGAGAATGGATCTTTAACACAAAGCCCCGGCTATAGCCGGGGCTTTGTATCTACAGTGTCATAGATCTTTATACTGATTTTGACTCATTTTCATTAAATATGCTCATGATCGTGTGGGAGATTCTGCGTTACTTTTTTCTTTTCCCACATGGTGTGGTCAAACCATTGCACAAATGAGCTGGGAAACCATGACATAACCTTTTCCAATCGTGGATTAAATAATAACCGGTGGGTTTCAACAAAGTTCATGTAAGTTCCCAAAAAAAGCGCAGAGGTGTGCTCCATACCGGGGTATTTTTCCAGCATCTTCTCAATGACCTCATCGGAACTTTCGCTACCCTCTAATGCAGTCTCATAAGCTTCGATGTACGTCAGACTGTGTTCCAGCACAGCAGATGGCGTCATATCTGCGCTTTGACTCCGTGGTAGATGCCCTGGAATCACCACCTGTAAATCCATTTTCATATAATCACGTAATTGCTGTTTCCATATAGCACGGCTTGCCTTGGTACTGCCTCCCATCATCATATGTGCACGATAATAAGCAATATCATTGGGCAGCAGCGCTTTTAGATCAGGGATATACACTACTGTATGAGGCTCATCTTCATGACCAATACCAACATCACCATATTGATCATGCCAGAGTTGAATTTCCCTTCCTTCTAACATCAATACATCATGATCATAGGCCTCAAAAGGAAGCGACGGTACAGCGGCGTTATCACCAAAGCGTTTAACGGCGCGGGCATCATCGTCTGTCATACGCAGTTGTTGAAGTGCGGCCACCTTTGGCTCAGCAATAAATTTTGCATCAGGGAAGCGATCTTTGAGAATTCTAGCACCTTGTGAGTGATCAAGGTGTGCGTGACCTAAATACACATAAGTAAGTTTCTTGCCCATTTTTTCGATTTCATCGGCAAGGCGTTCAGACGCATATTTCGTTCCCTGTGTCGCAACAACTATCATCTCATTCTCGCCCACAATCAGGCTGGAAGAGACGTTTATCTCATTTGCTTCAGAAATAAAATGCGTAAGCTTGAGAGGGCTATCTGGTACAACTGCCTCATAAGTACGGAACGGCGTATCATCAAGTGCTGTCTTGGCTGTATTGCCTGGCTTTGAGCTGCCTCCTTGGATCCACAACCCAAGCGATACAAGTCCGACAACCAAAAGTGCTAAACAGCAAAGTAGTATTTTTTTCATCAATGTTTGCTCCTCAAACAATAACCGGAAATCGATCTCCAGTATTGATTGGTTCGGGCTGTATATATCTGCATTGAACGGAATCAGCATCCCTGGAGCGTTACCTTCACAGATTCAGCGCCCGTTCAACATTTCAAGTGAAAAATAGACAGCTGGGATATATCCGCTCTATTTGTAAAGTGATTGCAATATACAGCCAGTTGAAATAACTCAAATATGGTTTCATAATGAAACCATAAGGATGATATCCAACATGGTTTCATTTTACAACCATTTTAAGCGGAGGGGGCATGGCAAAATACAAACCAGAAACCTGTCCAATTTCTCAATTTGCTGAAATTCTTGGCGATGGCTGGGGTTGGCTGATCTTGCGGGAGGCATTTCGTGGAACCAGCCGGTTCTCGGATTTTCGACGTGAGACGGGAATCGCCAAGAATATCCTCAAGTTACGTATTGATCGTCTTGTTGAGAATGGACTTATCGAACGGAAAAATATGGGGATATCTGGCCAACGCTATGAATATTTTCTAACTTTAAAAGGAAGGAGTCTCGAGCCTATTTTCCTTAACATCTTTGATTGGAGTAAGGATAACTTAAAGGACGAACGACAGTAGTATGCATCCCTGAAAAGAGACTCTGCCTCCACAACCACTCTACCGATAATGGAAAGTATTTTACGGACTGGATTTATTTTTGAAGCACGAAGCCCCAGGTTGACAACCCAACTCATTCAATTCGACCAGATATGCGAACTCGACTAACAATTTAATTCGCTGTTTCTATCTTTAAGCACAAGATATAAAGTAATAAAAGGGCATCTCAATTTTCCGTTTGCAATGCCCGATTGAAATTGCCAATGAGTATTTATGCAACTTTTTCAATTTTTGCAGGTACTCTTTTATGCCAAGGCGTTCCTGCAAAAAAATCCTTATCATTGGTCGACGTTAAATCATTTACAGCAACGCCAACCCTAACTTCTCTACCGGTTTCATTAATATAATCCAGCCCCAAACCATTGGGCAGACTAACAAATCCATCGGGCTGATGATCAGTGACTTCAACATAGGTTTCAGCAGAACCTACTTTAGTTGTAATTTTTACACTGTCGCCATTAGCAAGCGATAATTTATTTGCATCTCCAGGACTAATATACAAGCTCGCCACCTTACTCTTTTTATCCCAAGAGGCATCACGAATAATGGTATTAGATGTTTCACTGCGACGCTGACCTGCCGTAAGAATAAAGGGATACTCCTTTGAGTCAGTCAATAGGTTTTCGTCAAGAGAACACACCTGAGGAAACAGCTCCTCAAGATATAAACGAATACGTTTATCGGGGATATTCATACGATTCCAGGAGTCAGCATAATCCTCACCCGAATCAGTGAAGACTATACCGGACTTTTTGGTGATCAAATCATTAAACAGTTTTTCACCGGCCCGCCAGGCAGATCCGCCATAGCCTGCACGAGCAGCACTTTTCGGGTGCTTGCGTACAAACTGGTGCGCCAGCGGCCAAAATGTCGCTGTAGGTGCTAGCGCTCCTTTTTCAAGCGTTGTACCAAGTGTGCGGTAAAGCAGAGAGGGAGCAACACTAAACAGCTTCGGATTAATGGCTAACATAGCGCCAAAGGTTGCAGCAAAGACCTTACGTCCTAGTTTTGCCGCCGTTTTTAGTACCGTTACATTAGCCTTGCTATAGCCGCCCAGCGCTTCGATCAAGCGACTATGTATTTCTGGTTCAGCCAGAGTACCCGCTAAAGGTTCCACTACCGGATGACGAATATGGAAGGTATTCTTAGGGAAGTCGATTTGGAAAAATACACACTCAAACTTTTCAAATGAGCTGGAAGCTGGCAAGACATAACTGGCTTCCCTGGCGGTTTCTGTCATGGCAACATCAATGACGACAGAGAATTCCAAGGCCTGCATCGCTTCTCGCATTCGTTCGCTTTGGGCATAGGAATGTACCGGGTTCGAACTCTCGATAATGGCCGCTCGGAACCTGTTGGGGTGATCGGTAATAATCTCATCAGGAATTTCGTTACAAGGTAGCAAGCCGGCGATGATTCTTGAACCTAATACTGGGCTCACTTTGGATGGAACAGCTTTGTTTTTGTCAGTACCTTTAGTTTTACCCACCTTGCCCTTACCCGCCTCGGTAAGCAGCAAAAGTGGGATGGCCATATTGGCCGTACCTTTTTTAGCAAAGTTACCGGTAATAACAAACATCACCTTTTGCAGGTAACTGACCAGCGTGCTGTTAATATTTTGCTGCACGCCTAGGTCTTCAAACACCGCTACGGAAGAAGCCTTGGCAATTCGATGTGCGGTTTCTCTTACCAGCGTCTCATCCAGTCCCGCCAATGTCGAATATTCTGTAACAGGCAGGGCCATAAAATGATCTTTAATCTGCTCAAAGCCGCTGGTGTGTTTTTCAATAAATGCTTTATCTTCCAGACCATCCTGAATAATGACGGCAATGATGGCGGATAAGGCCCAGGCATCACCACCTGGAACCACCTGTAAGTGGTAATCAGCCATCTCAGCAGTTTTGGTTTTGCAGGGATCAAAGACCACCATAGAGCGCTTGGGATCTTTTACAATTTCACGTAAAACCTTACGCGACTGCGGGAAACCATGGGTATGCCAGGGATTTTTACCCAGGAAAACACTGACTTCCGCCTCTTCAAACCCGCCGTGGGCCGGGCCACCGAACATCTTGCCATTAACCCAAAACTCACCGGTTTTTTCCTGGGCTAGCGCATTACTGCGGTATTTTACCCCCAGAACCTTCTGTAACCCCTGACTATACATACCGCCAAGGTGATTACCCTGACCACCACCACCGAGGAAGAGAATTTTATCGCCACCGTGCTTTTCTTTAACGGCTTTTAGGCCTGCAGCAACCTCAGCAATAGCAGTATCCCAATCTACCTTTTCGTAACTACCATCGGCTCTGCGGCGCATAGGAGAATCAATGCGATCCTCACCCATTTGGTAATAATTCAATCTTGACGCCTTATCGCAGATATAACCTTCGGAAGAGGGGTTATCCCGATCACCTTTGATTTTAATCAGTTCACGACCGTCTTTGCCGCCTGCGGTGACTTCCAGGCCGCAGTTTACACTGCATAAAATACACGCAGATTTCTTAACGTCGCCAGTTTGCACATAACTCATCGGTAACAACCTCTTCTTAGCGCCCAAACCATATGGTTTCATAATAAAACCATGCTAGCCGCTATCGCCCTGTAAGTCACGATAAATCTGTGACCGGGTAGACTACGCTATTGCGATCCAACCGATTGCTCAAACATCGCATCGTATACACTGGCCTTTGATTGCTCTTGCGGTGTTGCAAAGTAGTGTCCTCGTAATCGTATTATCGCTGCTTGCTTATCCATGTCAGAAAGCCCTGCACTGGTTTGCAGTCCTTGTCGCTCACGACGGTAATGTTCATATCGCTGCTGCCAGGCAGCTTCTTGCCGTTGCTGATCTAAAATAATGTCTACACGCTCGGCAGAATAGATCCTCTCAAGCTGTTGTCGTTTTTCAGGAAGGCTTTGCCCGGATTGCAAAATCGCCATGGTGGTTTTTGCTGTGTTGGATCGTTCTTGCTTTCGCCTTTCAATCTGTGCCAGTTCTGGCGGAAGATTATTCACCAGTATTGTCAGCTGTTGCTTTTTATCCTCATCTGTTAGTGAAGGACTCCCCATGAGCTTCATTCTAGCCAGGGTATAATCACTGTAGGCTTCCTCTTCTGCGAAGATTGCCGTGGCCACCGCAGATCCGAGCTGCTCGCGACGCAGTGACGCCAAATATTGATAGGCCTGCGCCATAGCCTCAACAGGCGTTGCGCCAGTGGGTGGGGTTTCCGTTTGCAGATACTGCTGGGCACGCTCTTTATAGATAAGGTAATCACTTAACACCTGTTTAACCTGCTTTGCAGCAGTAACAGGCAGATTCTCATCGGCATAATAGTGAATAAACGCAACTATCAGCTCAGCATCAACATCGCCTACAGCTACAAATAGAAATTCAAAGAAATCTTTGATCTGAGGAGACAAAATCAGGTTGCCGTCAACATCTGCCAACAACGCACCATCCATCTCGATATCCGCTAATCGAGCAGACAAGTCCGCATGACTAATCTTTTCCTGCGATTGCTGCAAGCCAGTTATTTCAGCAACTAACTCATTCTGATTAACTTCGGGGAAATAGATTTCCGGTACAGAAATAAGTGGCTCTTTTTTGGGATTTACCCGTTCTTGATACCTGACGGAAAAGCCAGTTATCAAGCAACCTAAAAGAACCACCCAGAGCCATTTGCGGCCTGTTACTTGCCGCAGCAATCTTCTCATTACAAATATACTCTACGTCTTCACCTTATAAACCGCGGCGTTTTAGACGATTGGCATGACCACGATAGAGATAGATCGGGTCCAACCAAATTGAAGTAAATCCTAACGCCTGATTAGCTGCATCCATATGATTCATTTTCATATCGTCGTAAATCACATTGCCCATAAGCTGACTACAACGTGGTACCAGCCCGTCATGCTCACCAGGGAATAAAAGTCCAGTTAAGCCAAACAGCACATCAGAAGGATCGAAATTATTGGTAATCTTACTTGTACCCACCCACGAGAAGGTCTTTACGTTGTGACCATAGACATCCACGTCTTCAGGTCCTGTGCCACAGGCATTAACCTGATCTACACCCCAGCCATGATTAACATTAAGCTCGGCATTTCCTTCCGGGGTTAACGCATAGAAACCCGCATAGCCGTCTGCACTGCCCACTTCGTTACCTGATAACCAATCAATAAAGTTACCCATGGCGGTACCAAACTGGTCAATAAGATTGCCCTCCTGAATAAATGTTGATGCAAAGTCACCACCAATTCCCCCCTTATTAACGCCGGTAATACTGGTAATGCTGGCAATACGGTCTGGAATCAGACTTGCTGCAACGCGAGCAGCCTGAACCCCTTGGCTGTGGGCAAATAAATTAACTTTTTCACCGGGAGGAATATTGGCCTGAATCCAGTTACTTAACTCCAAGCCGTGCACTTCACCGCTGTTTACAGCCGTTACTGAAGATGCCATATAAACTTCTGCGCCAGATCGCTCCAATTGGTAAATAACATCGTGGTAGTAATCAAATACTCCACCGATGGAATCAAAACCAAAAATACCTGGAACCAGAACAATGGGATGCTTGGTTTCCGTATAGTCAAAAAATAATGCCTGACTGTGAGGGGCTATCAACGATAATTTGAGCAACAGAATACTGCCGACCAGTTTTAAGGTCTGTTTCATGATTAGGTCTCGCTATTTTTATATTATGGGACCACTCACCTACCGCAAGTAAAACTCCTTAATCGCTACTTTATGAGTGAAATTTAGTCAGGCACGAACGCCATCGCCTGAACCTTCTCTATAACATTACGACAAATGGTTGCATCACGCAACCATTCAATATTAATATTAAGTGACAGAATCAGCACTATTCAATATAAGTGCTACAACATGGGAAATGTAATGCCGCAAATTCACAGTAACGGTATCAATATCGAATATGAGACCTTCGGCAATCAACAGGATCCCTATCTGTTACTTATCGCCGGTGTTGGGCAGCAGCTAACCATGTGGCCGCAAGCCTTCTGCCAGCTCCTTGCCGAGAAGGGCTTTTTTGTTATCCGTTTTGATAACCGAGATGTCGGTCTGTCAACAAAGTACTCTGAATCCAAAGAGCCGGGCCTGCTACGCCTGTTCTTACATCAATTATGGGGAGGCCCTATATCACCGGTTTATTCTCTCGATGATATGACTAAAGATTGCGTAGGCCTGCTGGATGCACTTGGCATAGAGAAAGCCCACATTATCGGGGCCTCAATGGGCGGTATGATTGCACAGCTAATCGCGGCAAATTTTCCGGGTAAAACACTTTCTTTAACTTCAATTATGTCTACGAGTGGCTCTCCATCTCTTCCCAAGCCTGCTCCCTATGTGGTTCGGAATACCTTTATTAAGAGCATTGTCAATACAAAAACATTCATCATAAATAAAGCGAAATATATTCAACACAATTCTGAATGTTTACGGATACTGGGAAGTAAAAGCTTTCCCCTTGATGAAACAACAAGGCAGGAAATAGTCGCAAAAGATATGGCACGCAGCTTTTATCCTCAAGGCTTCAAACGACAAATGACTGCGATTATTGTCGATGGAGATCGCAGCTTACGCCTTGCAAAGATTCAAGCTCCTACGTTAGTTATCCATGGCGAACAAGATCCGCTATTTGCTGTTGAATGCGGTCGTCACACAGCAGAATCCATTCCAAATGCAGAATTAGCTTGTATAAAAGATATGGCACATGACCTACCACCTGAACTTTATGAAAAAATCACTGGGTTAATCACAACACATATAAGCCAGCACCTTTGTCCTGGTTCCAACAGCCTAAAAGAAAACGAGCATTCCTACGCAGATCACCATGCCTGACCAGAGCAATACAACGGTGCAATAACCCATAATATCTTTGATGCCCAAACCTGCAATTGCCAGTAAGGGTAATGCCCAAAACGGCTGTACCATATTGGTCCAGGCATCACCAAACGCTACTGCCATTGCAGCCTCGTTTAGCGGAACACCTAACGCCTCCGCCGCAGGCATCACAATCGGGCCCTGTACCGCCCATTGCCCACCACCAGAAGGCACAAAGAAATTCACAATACCAGCACTAAGGAAGGTGAAAAGCGGAAAAGTCTCCGCCGTAGAAATACTCACAAACCACTGAGAAATAGAGGCTGCCAGCCCGGATTCCACCATCATGCCCATAATGCCTGCATAGAGCGGGAATTGGAGCACTATGCCAGATGTACCGCGCACGGCCTCATCCATAGCGGCTAGATAATTAACGGAGGTCTTATGCAAAGCCAAGCCTACAAGTAACAGAATCAGGTTAATCGTATTAAGCCCGATAGCACCACCTTGTATAAAAAAATTCACTAAGTAGTAACCACCTAGAGCAACCAGCAATAATGGCATCAAAGTATTATGCTCAAGCCTCTCTGCTGGAGGTAAACTCTTAATACTCGGCGCAATAACTTTTTGATCCTCTAGCTGTTTGGCATCAACACAATAAGTATCACTGGGTGCAGGATGCATAAGTCTGTTAATCAGGGGCAAGCTTGCCCACAATACACCGACAATAACTAAAACAGGCCAGCTAAAGATTGTTTCTGATACGGGAATAATCTGGCCAGCCATGACAGCGGAAACCGTATCTTCACCTGTCTCTGCAATTTTTAAGGGAATAGAGCCTGAAAGACCTGCATGCCAGATCAACATGCCGCTGTAGGCGGATGCTACCAAGAGAGGGTAATGAACGCCTTCAACATTTCTCGCAATTTCCCTTGCCAGTAAGGCACTGGCAATAAGACCAAAACCCCAATTCAACCAGCAGCAAAACATGGCAACCAGCGTCATCAGCACAATGGCCCGCCCAGGTGTATGTGCCACACCCGCAAGCGCTCTTAGCATGCGCTTAACCAAGGGCGCTTGGGCCACAACATGACCCGCGACTAGGGTTAGCAATACCTGCATGGAAAAGGTGAGTAAGTTCCATATACCACCTCCCCAATAGCCAGCCATTTGCTCAGCGGATTTATCCTGCCCCAAGATTCCCGCCACCAGTACGACTAATGTGAGAATCAAGGCAAACAAAAAAGCATTCGGCAGCCAGCGCTGCATAATCTTTGTAAAGAACTGAGCCGTAGACTGGATCATTATCGCTTCTTACTTGAGATGCTCGTTAAACCACTTAAGCGCCAGATCGCTACCTTCCTGATAACCATCAAAATAGATACCGTAGTGGTCTATACCTTTTATCAACTTGTAATGGGTGGGTAGATCAGCTCGACCTTTGAGTTTTGCGTAGACATCATCACTGTGCTCTTCATTCTTAAAGAATTGCTCATTTTCTGCAGTAATGATCATTGTCGGGATGTGAATATCACTAACAGCTTTGATGGGATTATATTGAACAAAGCGCGCCAAGTTGGGATAACCGTCCAAGCCAGGAAATCCATCCAGATTCTCAGGAATGGGCGGCAGCTTGCCACGGGCAATATCAATAGCACGCTGCTTAGCATGCGCGAGGGTTGGACCAGATGCTACAGGGAATGCACCAACTTGGGTAACCATGGCACTAATGCGATCATCATTAGCCGCAGCAGTTAATACAACACCGCCACCAAAACTGGTTCCCCAGACGCCAATGCGCTGGCTATCGACATTCGGCTCCCCCTCCAGGTAATCAACGGCGGCGCGCACATTCTGAACCCAGTCAATTGGATCAACCAGGTTTCTAACCACATGGACTTTAGCCTCTGCATTGCCTTCAGCATCAAGCTGCAACGGTGAAACCTCCAAAATCAGGTTACCCTGAGATTCTCCCCAAGTGCTGTGGGTAAAGGTTACAACGATAAAGCCTTGTTCAGAGAACTTGGCCGCATATCGAGCGGCAGTTTCCTTACTTCCCCCCCAACCATGGCTGGTGACAATGGCTGGCGCCTTATCGGCTACATCAAGCTGTTTAGGCCGGTAGATATCAGCATCCAACGCTCGACCGTCACTCCAGATCTTAATCGCACTGCGCTCAACAGAGTCGGGTAAAACGACTTCAGGAAATGTTACTGCCGCTAAGCTCAACACGGGCAAACATAAAATGGCAGTACCAATAGTCTTAATTACATGCTTTATCATCACTTAACCTCATTTTCTTTATACTTTATATATCCATTACCGGGACGACATCAGGCACAACCAGCTCACCTTCCGTTAATTCGACAATTTGCTCGACCGATATGCCAGGTGCTCGCTCTCGCAACCAAAAACAACCATCCTTGATCTCTATGAACGCTAAATCCGTGACCACATTGCGAATACAGCCGACGCCTGTTAGCGGTAATGAACAGTTTTTCAATAATTTAGACTGACCGTCTTTTGAAGCATGGGTCATGGTGACAATAATATTCTCGGCACCTGCTACCAGATCCATGGCGCCACCCATTCCCTTAACTTTTTTACCAGGGATCATATAGGAGGCAATATTGCCACTGACATCGACTTCAAATGCCCCCAGCACCGTTAAATCAATATGACCTCCGCGAATCATTGCAAAAGAATCAGCGGAAGAAACAATCGATGAACCTGTCACGGCGGTTACTGTCGCTTTGCCCGCATTGACCATATCGGCATCCACCTCATGTTCCAGCGGATACGGGCCAATACCCAGCAAACCATTTTCCGATTGCAGCATCACATCGATACCGTCAGGCACACAATTGGCAACCAGGGTTGGAATACCGATGCCTAAATTCACATAAAAACCGTCTCTTAACTCTTGGGCCACACGACGCGCCATTTGCTCTCGACTTAAAGCCATTACCTCACCCCTATGCTTCGCGAACCAAGCGCTGCTCTATACGTTTTTCAAATGTGCCCTGAATGAGTCTGTCAATATAGATTCCTGGCGTGTGTATGTGTGCAGGGTCCAACTCACCGGGTTCAACAATTTCCTCGACTTCTGCCACAGTAATTTTTCCAGCCGTAGCCGCCATAGGATTAAAATTCATTGCTGTATGGCGATATACCAAATTGCCATAGCGATCACCTTTCCAGGCTTTAACAATGGCAAAATCACCGGTCACAGATTCTTCAAGAATATAGTTGCGCCCATTGAACTCCTTAACCATCTTCCCCTTACCAACTTCGGTACCGTAACCCGTTGCGGTAAAGAACGCTGGGATACCTGCACCACCTGCTCGCATTTTCTCAGCCAGGGTTCCCTGAGGAGTCAATTCAACTTCAATTTGACCAGATAATAACTGTTCCTCAAATAACCAGTTTTCACCTACATAGGAGGAAATCATCTTGCGAATTTGACGGTTTTCCAACAACAACCCCAAACCAAAATCATCCACACCGCAGTTATTGGAAACCACTTGTAGATCACGTGTGCCTTTGCGCTTAATCTCGGCAATCAGGTTTTCGGGAATTCCACAGAGGCCAAAACCACCTGCAATGATCGTCATACCGTCTTCCAAGCCTGCCATGGCGGCCTCGTAACTCTCTACAACCTTATCGAAACCCGACATAACAACCTCTTTGCATTACTTCTCTCCACTATGTTTTCGCAGCTTTATAAAAACTAATCTACCATCATTAAGTTTCATCATGCAACCTTATAACGTATACCTACCCATGCGAAATTTAAGCAAGCAACTTAAATACAGGAGATTGAACTATTGGAGCCTATACTTACACGCATAACCTACCAACGCAGAGCAAAATGCAAAGATCAGAATATATAAGGCCAGCAAACCTATTCCATTACGGAATAACGCTGCTATTGATATCACTTTGTATCGCCTTTTTGTCGACTCCACTCTATGCGGAAGACTCTCCTCACCTAACCCTGGTGCTACCCGCAGAATCAATTGGTTCTTTTGCCTCGATGAATGGCCTAGGGGATCCTAAGAAGGGCCTGATCAATCAGCTGATGGAAAAACTCGTTGAAGATACAGATATTCGTATTACTACAGTGAAAATACCCACGCTTCGTGTCATTGATAAAATTTCCCATCAGGAAGTCGACAACTGGGTAAGCTATATGTTCGACAAAAGCCTTATCCCGGAATCTTCCAATAAAGATATAACGATTTCTCCCGAAAGCCTGAATGCTGTAGCGATTCCCATCGCAGGCTTTGAAACAAAGTTATGGGTAAAATCCAGCAATGCAAAGAAATACGTACATCCTGAAGACTTCAAAGGCAAGACCGTTCTTAAAATACGTACCGTTACCTATACATCCTACCGAGATATCTTAAAAAGCTACCAGCTAGAAATAAAAGACGCGCCTTCTCTACCCTCCGCTATTAAAATGATCATGAGTGATCGAGCTGATTTTTTAATGATGAGTGAGTCATCTATTTACTGGAACTACAAATCGTTAGGCATCACACGAAATCAGCTCACACCAATTACGCTTAACAGCTCAATGACTCCGTTTTCCAATATTCTCTTACTGTTTGATAAACGCATCCCTATCCTCAACCAGCTTCTGGAGAGAATTGAGATCATGGAAAAGAATGGAGAACTCGACACGATAAGGAAAGCGCTTTATCTATCTCCACCTTCACGCCCCACTAACGATAAATAAACATTGCGATAGCAGGAGGTAGAACCAACCAAAAACCTGATACAGGCATTAATACAGTTCCCATAATCGCTAACATCAGCATCATCAAACTTGGAAACCCTGTTAGTTTAACCTTCAATTTTTCTAAAGTATAAAGCTGACAACCCACAACAAGAAATACTAAACCAAACAGAAAAAACCAGACGGCCTGCCCCTTATCAACAGTATCAACGCTATTCCAGAGCCCACTGCTGACTATCGCCAGGTATTCCGATTTAAACTTTATTAAAGCAAACAGAAGATGCAATAAAGCGACAGTTATTATCCAATAACTTATCCAGTGACGCGCTTTATCAACCATGGGTTTGCTTAAACTCTTCAATATACTTTGGGCTCATCTTTGCAATAAGACGGTGAAAAAACTCAGGGGATAACCAGTGCAATAATTGCATCTTTCTCTCAAGGCCTCGGGCAATAATGATTTCATATTTGCCCTGCTGAATTCTTTTCAGTACCTGCTCAACCAAATATTCGGGCAAATACCCCCCCTCGGTAAAATCATCAGGCACACCGTAACGCTCACCGGTCCCCCGCAAAGCGTTATGAGCAAGATTAGTCTTGACGGCACCAGGCGCTACGGTATGTACCGCAATGCCTTTATGTAAAACCTCGGCACGCAGTGAATCAAAGTAACCAAACAGCCCATGCTTTGCCGCGCAATAGGCGCTGCGCAGTGGCGAACCAATTTTTCCTGCAACACTGGACATGACAACAATGCGGCCCTGCCCTTGCTCTAACATATGCGGCAACACCAATTGAGTGAGAGAAATTGGAGCCATAAGATCAACATCAACCACTTTGCGATAAACATCCAAAGAGGTTTCGGTAGCTAATGAGCGCTGAACTATACCGGCATTATTCACAAGCACATCAATTCGGCCAAAAGCGCCTAGGGCTAACTCAACCAAGCCCGGTAAGGCGTCAAAATCACTGACATCAAACGCTAAGGGAAATGAACCGGACAGCCTCTCCACAACAGGCGTTAACTCATCCTCAGTTAATGCCGACAGAATAAGCTTTGCGCCTTGATTATGCAGGGCTTCAGCAAATGCCAGTCCAATGCCAGATGAAGCGCCAGTAATCCACACAACCTTATTCTCAAACATCCTGAGTACCACCTCTTTTTATAACTAGCTAACGGGATAAACACACCCAAAACACTTTCTACCGGAATATACTTAGAACAGGTCTATCGATTCCCTGCCATGAACACAGAATCAATAACCTCAAAAAAAAGATTTCAAAAAGTCTACAGTTGTTTAATAATGGTTTCAACATGAAACCTTGCGACTTTTACTGGTCACGCCATTCCAGTTATTCCGACCGCAACGGTTTGCTTATCAGGTTTTCATAGCGAGCGATGATTTGAGAGGAGTTGAGCTTTATGAATTTTGACCCCAAAGCCATTGAGCAGGAAGTCCATGACTGGTTCTTTGTAGAATATTTTGACCGCTGGGTCGCCAAGGGTGCTGGCGAAAGTAATGACGAAGCCACCTTTATTTCCAACTATTGGAATAGCCCGATGTTTGTCAGTGCACCGCCGGCGATGAGTAGTTGGCTCACATCAGACGAGCATGTATTTTTGTTCTTCCAGGCTCAGCAGGAACTGCTACAGGCCTTAGGTTACACCCATACCGATATTCCTGATCAACGCATTCGTGTGTTTACCGAAGCCGGCGCTGAGATCGATGTTATCTGGTCGCGCTGTGCCGGCGACCAGGAGTTAGAACGCCTTGTCGTTAATTTCCAGGTTATGAAACTTGAAAACCGCTGGAAAGTTGTAGGTATTCACTCCAAATATACCGATGCCGATAACCTCGAAGATGCCTGGACCAACCCAGGGGCCAATGGCCCATTCCTACCTGATAACGACAGTCGCTTCCCGATAGAGAAACTCGATGCGGAACTGCGAGACGTATACAGCGTTACACCAAATTTGCCGTTCCACGACCCCAAACTACTACAAGCCGGTCGCTTGCAGTATGAATTCTTTACCTACAATGAGCCCGAAGCCGGTGTTGACGTGCGTGAAGTTAATCTCGAAAACACCATGATTCGTACCATTACCCCACAGGAAAATCGCAGTGGTGCTGCCCTCCTCTGGATTCATGGAGGCGGCCTGGTGGCCGGCCGCTCAAACCAATTAAGTCGCGGTGCCTCACTGGTAGCCAAGTTAACCGGTGCCACAGCCATTACTGTAAATTATCGCCTGGCGCCTGAGCACCCTTACCCAGCAGCACATACCGATTGCCATACCGCCTGGACCTGGATACAGGACAACGCGGAGTCACTAGGCATTGATCCTAAACGCATAGTTGTTGTTGGAAGTAGCGCCGGTGGCGGTCTTGCCGCAGGTTTATGTCAACGTCTTGTTGACGAGGGAGGCCCTCAGCCTGCTGCGCAAGTGCTCTTCTATCCGATGCTGGACGATCGCACCGCTGCAGACAACAGCCTTGATGACGCAGGTCATTATGTCTGGGGCAACCGTGAAAACCGGGTAGCCTGGAACGCCTATCTGGCTCCAAATTCCGTAGGCGATGCAACATTACCAGGTTATGCCTCACCTGCGCGACGCGACAATTTGAGTGGCCTACCCCCAACCTGGATTGGTGTAGGTAGCGTAGATTTATTTCATCAGGAAGCCACCACGTATGCGGAACGCCTTGAGGCTGCAGGTGTACCTGTAGAATATCTGAGCATCGCAGGTGCTCCTCATGTGTTTGAAATACTTGCCCCCCAAGCTGCTGTTTCACAACAGTTTTTAGGCTCCGCGCTAACATTTTTAAGTAAGTCTCTGGCATAACATTGCCGCACAAGCCATAACTGCGTCACTGCAGTTATGGCTTCTTTCCTTCTGCATACTCCCCTCCCCGCTCGAATTAATTATCCACAAACTGATATTTAGCTGTTGCCTTTTAAGGTTTCATGACGCTACCATTGGGGTTGCATAATGCAACCAAGATAAATAATAACTATTTGAGAGAGCATATCGGGAGATAAGTCATGCGTTATAAACTCACTCTATTAGCTAGTGCCATTATTGGATTATCAGGTCAGGTCTCTGCAGAGGATCTACTGCTGGAAGAAGTTGTGGTAACCGCTACCAAACGTGCAACAACCCTGCAAGAGGTTCCCATTGCGGTATCGGTTACCAGCGGTGAAACGATAGAACAGGCGCAGATTCGTGATATCGGCGATTTGCAGTCGGTCGTACCTTCACTGCGCGTCGAGCAACGAGCTAACGCCGCTGCCGCCAACTTTATTATTCGCGGCTTCGGTAACGGCGATAACAATCCGGGGATCGAATCTTCTGTTGCCGTATTCGTTGATGGCGTTTACCGTTCACGCTCAGCTTCAGCTATTTCTGACCTGCCTAATATTGAGCGCATTGAAGTCCTGCGCGGTCCTCAGTCCACTTTGTTTGGTAAAAATGCCTCCGCCGGTGTTATCAGTATTGTCACCAAGGCACCCCAGTATGAGTTTGGCGGTTCTGCCGAGATTTCCTACGGCAACTACAACTCCACCGTCGCCAAAGGCAATATCACGGGCCCCATCACCGATAACATTGCCTATAGCCTGTCTGCCAATGTTAACCAACGCGACGGCTATATGGATGTGGTTAATTTAGATAAAGAATCTAACGACCGTGACCGTTGGGATGTACGTGGTGATTTACTGTTTGAACCAACCGAAGATCTTTCCATTCGCATGATTGCTGATTTCGGCAAGATTGAAGATGTTTGCTGTGGCGGCAGTAACCTGGTTAGCGATCCAGGCCTGGAAACCATATTAACCGGTTTGGCTGGTGGCGCGCCTTATGCATCCGAAGATCCCTTTTCCTATGATCTTTATCAAACCATCATTTCAGAAAATGACATCGAGAACAAAGGTATTTCGATACAGGTAGACTACGAGCTGGGTGACTATGCCTTAACCTCAATTACCTCTTACCGTGAGACCGATGCATTCCAAAATGACGATCGCGATTTCAGTGCCGCCGACCTGATTAACTCCAAGGGTGAGCACACACAAATCGAGACATTCACACAGGAATTCCGCCTGACCTCAAACTTCGACGGACCGGTAAACTTCCTGTTAGGCGCTTATATTTTTGATGAGCAAGTAGAGTTCGATACCAGTCTGACCTACGGCACACAGTTCCGCTCCTATGCCGATCTGCTTATTCAAGGTTTAACCGGTGGAACTCAGGATCTTGATGCAGTAGAAACTGCTCTTGGCCCATTGGGTGTAGCCTCAGGTGATCTTTTTGAACACAGCACGGGTTATACCAATGAGACCTACGAGCTCGATAACTTTGCCATATCTTTCTTTGGTACTGTTGATATTGATCTGAACGATACAACAACACTGACCGCAGGATTTAACTACACCAAGGACGAGAAGGAGTACGAGCTTGGGATTGAAAGTAATGAAGTCTTTTCTGAACTAGATCTCACCGGCAACCCACTAACAGCTCTGCAGTTCCTGCCTCCATTCCTGGGTGTATCTAATGCCGTTGAAGATGGTGAAGTCGACGATGACGAATGGACCTGGACATTGCGTCTGGCCCATGACCTGACCGAAAACACCAATGTCTATGCGAGCTGGGCTACTGGTTTTAAAGCCGCCTCGGTCAACATGACTCGCGATAGCCGTCCGTTTATTGAAGATCAAGCCGCACTGACTGCTGCAGGTCTGAACCTGACCAACCTGACTTACGGTACGCGTTTTGCGGCACCGGAAAAGTCTGAAGTGTTTGAAATAGGACTAAAAACATCTTTCGACAAGGGTTCGATAAATCTGGCTATCTTTGATCAAACGATTGAAGATTTTCAGTCCAACACCTTTACCGGCACTGGTTTTGCTCTGTCTAACGCCGGTGAGCAAAATACCATCGGGGTAGAGTTTGAAGGTATGTACCGTCCGGTAGAACCTTTGGATTTATTCCTCTCGGTAACCTGGTTGGATCCAGAGTACAAAGAGTATGAAGGCTCACCATTCGGCGATCTATCCGGTGCAGAGCCTGCGAATATTTCAGAGTTCTCAGTCTCTGTGGGAGGTACCTACACACACGTCTTTGGTGATGGCATGGAGTTAATTGCCCGCGCCGATTACGTTTACGAATCTGAAGTTAACTTGCGTGATGGCTACCTTGAAGCACCAGAGTACACCAATGAACTTACTCGTGAAGTCAAGGAACTCAATGGCTCTGTCACCTGGATCTTAACCAACGGGTTTGAATTCTCTCTGTGGGGTCGCAATATTCTTGATGAAGAATATCTGGTTGCGGCATTTGATGGTGTAGCACAAAACGGCACTATCAGCGGTTACGCCAACCAGCCTCGCACCTACGGCGGTTCTCTGCGCTTTAAGTTCTAACCCATGAGCTTTTCCCCTTACCGCTTGCGGTAAGGGGTTTTTTATTCGTTGTATCTTCTTGAGGTACCCCCATGAAACTTTGGTATTTTCTGTTTATGCACTCTTAGCTAAACTGCCAATTCATTCTAGCTATGCCATGACTCTGGATGCCGCGCCATCGTATGGCTGCTGGACTGGGCCAATGAAAAGGCTTACAACTGGCGTATGGACACTTATAACATCCACGAATAACGGCTGCGCCTCCCCCTACCTTTAGGTTTCAAAAGGAAACCTAAAGGTAGCATAAAGCAATCTAATTGATTATCATCTATGCAAAGATTGTTTGAAGATAGCTATGAAACACACCTCTTTTGAAGATATGAACTGCTCCATCGCCCAATCGATGGAGATTGTCGGCGAACGCTGGAGCCTGCTGATCATCCGCGATTGCTTTGATGGGCTGCGCCGCTTTGGCCAATTTCAGCGCAAACTGGGTATCGCCAAGAACATACTTTCCAATCGCCTCAACCGTCTTATCGACGAGGGTATTCTGGAAAAGCAACCCATTGATGGCGGCGCCCAGCAAGAGTATGTGCTAACTCAGAAAGGTATCGATCTGTTCCCGGTACTGATGTCACTCATGCAGTGGGGCGACAAATATATGCCAAATCCAGAAGGGCAACGTATGTACGTTGTTGAAAGCAAAACTGGCAAGCTTATCCAAGGCGTTGGAGCGATCAGCGCCAGTGGCGAACCCTTGGAGCTAAACGATCTTCAACAAGTCAAAGGCCCGGGCCTTGGCGGTAAGCGTATAAGAAGATCTCGTAGTTAAGAAACTACATTCATAGGGGCAATCCAAGCCCCGCCCCCTTATCTTTCCCTTCGCTCAAAAAACGAACAAAAACACTTGATTTATTACGCTCCGCATGGTTTCATTATGAAACCAAATGCAATTTGGACACGCAAGACAAGTTACAGCCATCGAAGTGATTCGTGATAACCACCGCCTGCGCTTAGCCGCTGAGCGGCCAAGGCTTAAATGGATAGTGCTGGTAATATGTTTAAGTTATAGGTGATGTTATGAATCTCTATTTTCGTATGCTGCGAATGTTATTGCGCCAGCTCTGGCAGCCCAAGATGCAGTCAATGACTGAGCCAAGAGTCATGCACTTTCGCACTTGGCCCTTTGACTGTGATTTTAACCTGCACCTGACCAACTCGCGTTTTATCGCGTTGATTGATGTCTGCCGTTTCGATTTCTTTATGGGAACAGGTTTACGCCTCGGCATACTCAAAAACCGCTACAAGGTCATCGTCAACTCACTTGAGATTACGTTTATAAAGGAGATCCCTCCCCTGAGGAAGTTTTCCGTGCAAACGAAATTTATGGGCTGGGATAAAAAGTATTTTTATTTCGAGAGCCGTTTTTTCCACCAAGGTAAACTCTGCGCATACGGTAATAGCCGCCAAGCTATTGTAAAAAATCGCAAGATAATCAGCCTTGGCGAAGTCTTTACCAATGCGGGCTACAATATTGACAATCCACGAGGCGGTGGCGTTGTCGAAAGCTGGCGAAGATTTATGGACTCTAAAAAGCAGCACGAGGCTAACAACCAAAACGACGCACAACCCAAGCATAAAACGAAAGAAGCCATCTGCGCAGAATAATTCTGCCAAGCACTAGCTACACCTTTAACCGCATACCATCACTTGGCATCAGAACTCATTAAGAGTTACTGATGCCTTCTCATGTCAGTTAAATCCAAATCCGTTATCGCCCTACCAAGGTGCTTTGCACTCTTTTACTTTATTGGCCCTCACACAATGGTTGCATCATGAAACCACATGAGTTACCTTGGTTAACAAGATGATGCATCCCAGTAACGCAACATACTGGCACAACGACCGAGGAAATCTTATGAGCCTAGCAACCTATTCATTTGAAAATGGTATTGCCACCATTGTGATTAACAACCCGCCGCAAAACCGCCTAAGTAAAGATCTTATGTTTGAATTTGCGGGCATGCTTGAGCAACTGAAAAATACTCAAGGCCTGCGTGGTGTTTTCCTTCGCTCAGAAGGCCCCGATTTCAGCTTCGGTGGTGATATTACCCCTTGGCTTGATCGGGAAGATGAGCAAACTCGCCAGGAATCCGATGCTGCAATCATGATCTGTAATGCTTTCGAAGATTTACCGGTCCCTGTCGTTGTCGCTATCCAGGGACGTTGTGCCGGTGGTGGTTTGGAGATGGCCTTGCGTGCCGATGTATTAGTCGCCGCAGAAGATGCCAGTTTCTCCCACCCGGAAAAAACTATAGGGGTTTTCACCTTATTAGGTGGTGTTCAGCGCGTTGCTGATCGAGTGGGTCGTACCCGCGCTATGAAATGGGCCCTAACCGCTGAAGCCGTTTCCGCTCAAGAAGCCTTGGATGCAGGTTTAATTACTCAACTAGTACCACAGGCGGAATTACTGTCGGCATGTGATGAGTGGTTAGCGCAACTGTCTACTGGCCCAACCCTTGCTCACACAGCCCACAAGAAACTGTTACGCGCCTGGAGCAATGGTGGCGTTAAAGCAGCCGATAATTTGATGACCGATATGGCTGTAGATATCTTTAAGTCGGAAGATGCTCGCAATGCAATTGAAGGGGCGATCAAGGCTTTCCTGGCCGGTGAAGAACGCCCAACATTTGAATTCAATGGCAAATAAGAACGCCCATTAGCGAGGAGAGCCCCATGTCTGAACCTGTTAAGTATCCCGATCTGGTAATGCCAGACAATGTCGAGCGCACAAAAGTTACCGTATGGAGTCTGGGTGTACCATTGGATGCTGATGTATATAGGCCTAAAGGCCTGGCAGAAAACGATAAAGTACCCGGCATTGCCCTAACCCATGGATGGGGCGGCGACAAAAAAACCGCCGAGCGTTATGCCGCTAAATTTGCCGCCAGTGGCATGATTTGTATCAGCCTGACACAAAGCAGTTGGTACGGTTCAGCAGGGACTCTGGTACCCGTCGATTCCGTGCCCGAAACTGAGCAGGGCGAAGAGTTAACACTGAAAGTTCGCCCTACTCGTGAAGTGGTTGACCCTATCGATTGGGTGCAAAACTTCCGCGCTTGTTTTGATTACCTTTGTGGCGAAGCTAATGTGGATACTGATCGCCTCGGTGCCTGGGGTACCAGTTACGGCGGCGGTACAGCGGCCTATGCGACCGCTACAGATTCTCGCATCAAGGCATTGACCATCCAGGTACCTATGCTGTTTGACATCCCAGAGCCGTTCCGTGAAGTAGCTCAACTGCGTGCCACACAAATCGCTCGCGGTGAAATAAACGCAATTCCGCAGGGTATTGATCCTTACGGCACTATGTCTGGAACCCCCAACCTTGCCAGAATGTTGCAATACAATATTTCTGAGCAAGCGGCAAAAGTCTCCGTCCCAACACTGATTGTTGATGCGGGCAATGAAGAGATGTTCGATATTCGCCAAAGTGGTGGAGCCGTACATGAAGTACTCAAAGCCAAGGAATCTGTTCCTACGTATTATGAAGTGATCGAGGGCATTGACCATTACGGTATTTACTTTGATGGCTTTGAACGTGGCTCACAACTGCAACATGATTGGTTTGTAAAGTACTTGTAAGTCAAAGGCCTCTCCTATGAAAAAAGACACTATCCGGCCAGAGCTTAGACGCGCGGTATTGAAAGCACCTCGCTTACCTTTCGCCTTAAGGCCCTTACTTGGTTTCAGTCGCTTTATATTCAATATCGCGACTAAGAAAAAACCGGTAGCCGGTGTTTATCTTGATTGCGTGACCTATCAGGGTGTAGAAATCCGTATTTTCACACCAGGAAATGTATCCTGTGATGGCGCGATCATCTGGTTTCATGGTGGAGGTCATATTGCCGGTCGTCCCAATCAGTTGGACAAAACAGCGTCCCAAACGGCTCGTCGTCTGGGCGTAAAGATTATTGTTCCTCAATATCGATTAGCTCCTGAGTATCCATTCCCCGCTGATTTAGATGACGCTTATACAGCTTGGCAATGGCTGTTACAAAATGCATCAGATTTAAATATCGACAGCAATCGTATAGCCATTGTAGGAAACAGTGCAGGTGGCGGATTAGCTGCAGCGCTAGCACAAAAGATATACGATATAGGCAGCCAGCAACCTGCTGCCCAAGTGCTGTTTTATCCCATGCTTGATGATAGAACTGCAGCCAATAAGCAACTGGATGCCGACAATCATTTCTTGTGGAATAACAAGGCCAATCGTGTTGCCTGGAATGCCTATCTTGCTCCTAATCAGTGTGGAGCTAACGCTCTACCCGACTACGCAGCGCCTGCTCGACGGCAAAACCTGAACGGATTACCCAAAACCTGGATAGGCGTTGGCAGTATAGATTTGTTCTATGATGAATGCGTTGAATATGCAGCCAGATTAAAAGCACAGCAGGTCGACTGTGAGCTGTTCACTGTTGAAGGCGCACCCCATGTATTTGAAGTATTAGCGCCTGAGGAAAGGGTCACTCAGAACTTTGTTACATCGGCTACTAATTTTTTATTCACAGTACTCTCTGAAAGTGGCGAGGCTATCGACTCTCATGCACCAGTTGCTCAATCTCTCTGCAACTGATCGATAATTATTCTCTCGCACAAGTGCCACACTATATCACCCTCCTTCGGTGGCACTTGCTTTTTTATTCAATAGGTAAGATCAAGTATGAAAAATGATATTTTTGACGTTAGCAATCGTGTTGCATTGGTGACCGGTGCGTCCAGTGGTTTTGGTGCTCACTTTGCTAAAGTATTAGCTGATCACGGCGCAAAGGTCATCGTTTGCGCCAGAAGACTTGATCGCCTGACGTCTCTGGTTGATGACATCACGACCATGGGCGGAAAAGCCTTTGCTGTACCTATGGATGTTACCGACGCGACCAGTGTTAAAAATGCCTTTGATGAAGGCAGCAAACAGTTTGGTCTTATTGATATCGTTTCCAACAATGCCGGTGTCGCCGATTCCAAAATGGCCATCGCTACCGATGAAACCAGTTGGGATTTTGTGATGGACACCAATTTAAAAGGTATGTGGCTGGTAGCGATGGAGGCAGGCAGACGATTAATTGCCGCCAAGGCAAAAGGCAGCATCGTTAATACCGCTTCTATCCTGGGTTTACGCACCGCGATATCCCAAAGCAGTTACGCCACATCCAAAGCAGCCGTTGTTCAGTTAAGTAAAACTCTGGCGCTGGAGTGGGCCAGAAAACATATACGCGTTAATGCATTATGCCCTGGCTATTTTGTCACAGAACTTAATGAAGATTACTTTAATAGTGAGAAAGGGCGGGCATACATCCAACAATCCCCAGCTCAGAGAACCGGTGAACTTGATGAGTTAACCGCGCCATTTATGATGCTAGCCAGTGAAGCGGGGTCTTTTGTTAATGGAGTGGCGCTTCCTGTTGATGGCGCACATACACTCGGAAATATGTAAACATCTTAAGCCATATCCGCCAACACAAACGAAATCACATGTTTGATATAACTGATCTGGCGTTTTTCATCGATGCCATCAAAAATCATTTTCATCAAAAAGATATTGGCTCCCACGATGATTCTGGCCTTATCGTGGGTGGCTTCATCGGGATCGGCCTGTGAAGAGCCGGGCTGGATAAGCTCGCAGAGTACGTCCAGCAGCTCCTTTTCAAACAACTTGAGTTGCCCCTGAATCTCGGGGGCAAAATGGGTTGTCCACATGATCCAGACTTTCATATAGTCAGGATGCTCGCGAGTTAACGCTGACATCTGAACGGCATTGTTAAACAGCCGCTCTTCGTTACTGCCTTCGCAATCCAGAGAAGCTTTCATGCTGTCGCGGATCAGCCGTGCCACTTCATTTAACACCGCCTTAGTTAAATCTTCACGGGTCGGAAAGTACGAGAACACCGTGGGCACCGCCACACCGCAGGCCGCAGCAATATCGGCATGTTTGGCCGAACTCAGGCCCTTTTCTGCAAAACAGCTCACTGCCGTGTCCAGTAACAGGCGCTTGCGCTCCTCCGGCTTCATTTGACGGGCTCTGGGGCGTTTGGACTGTTTGCTATCAGCCATCTTGGCTCTCCTCGGGTTAACTCTGGCTAATTTACGCAATTTCTGCCTAAAACTCCATATATATCATAAGGTTATATTAATAAATCTATCATTGATAAAAATAACAATGATAATTTTATCATTGACAATATTATCATTAGGATGGGAAGATAATAGCCACTGATCAGTTATTAAACAATCCAATTGAATCCCTCAACATGGAGATCTTCCCTATGGAGAAACTCGATCTGCTTATTCACATCGCCCACTGGGCAGCACTGGGGCTTTGCCTTTGGCCCTCCTACCTGGTGTTTCGCGATCTGGCCGATGTCAGTCAATTCTGGCTGGAGACGAAACGCCAGGTTGTTATGAGTACCTGGTATCGCCGTCATGTGTATCTGTTGCTGTCTATCCTGGCTATGGCAGCTGCAGCCTACACCCACCTGGTTTACTCCGTCGGCAATCTGTACCTGACGGTGGGGATCATTGCGATTACCGTTTTGCAGATACTCGCTGGCTATTTTAATCCCGGCTGGATGATGCGCTCGGCCCAACACTCTTCAGAATTTGTCTCTGTGAAAGAAGCTGAAGATTTTATTCCCAAAGATTATGAAGTGCTGGTTATTGAAAAGGATGGTGCCGCCCGCGCCCACACCGATTACGAGCTTTGGCGCCCTCACATCGTAGGCAATGAAGAAGGGCTGAACGGCGAAAATGTAGTGATGACCTATTGCGCATTAACCAACCTTGGCATGGCCTATAAACCAGAAATTGAAGGCAAACCCGTCAACCTTAAGGTGATGTCGCAAATAGAAAACAACCTGATCATGTGGGATACCCACAGTGGTGAGCCCATCCAGCAACTTTGGGGGCGTTATGAGTGTAGCGGTGAACAAGGGCCACAGATGCCGCAATACCCCGTATTCAAAATGCCATTCAGCGCTTTTGCCAAAGCTTATCCCAATGGCCAGGTGTTTAAACGCCGCCGCGTATTAATGAAAGAAAATCCGCTTGTCGCCCTGTATGACAAATTCTGGGAAGCGCTGTTTTATATGGCCATCCATCGCCAAAAACAGGAAGCCGAGCCGGTATTCCCAACCTTAAAACATAAAGACAATCGCCTGCATCCCAAGTTACCGGTGTGGGGATTTAATGTTGGTGACGACTACGTGTGTTATTCCGCGGATTTTGTGCGAGCGCAAGGTAATCTGATCAATACCGTGGTTGGTGATAAACAGATCGTCGTGCACTGGAGCGAGGAATATCAAAGCCTGGGCATCTGGTATAGCGATGAGCCCGTGTCTGAGATCGACTTTTTTGGCAACTCCAATTGCGGCCAACTACAGCGAGTCGAAACCGTTAAAGCCGGCTGTTTTTATGCCATGTGGTACAACTTTTTCCCCAGCACCGATGTTAATCGCCAGTAAACGTCACGATTTACGGAGGTAATTCCATGTTGACAGAACCTGTTTTTATTCAAGTTATCGTTTGGCTGGCACTCACCGTGGCCACCTATACAGCGTTTATCTATTTTCGTGATCTGGGTGATATCACCCAGGCATTACTGACAGTCCATCGCAAGGATATGGTGTTTGCGATTCGCCACGAATATAAGCTGGTGGGTATCGGCTTAATCGGTTCCGCACTGGCAGGCTATCTGGCCTACACCTTTGCCCTACCCGGTTCCCTGGCCGTTTACACCATTATTGCCATCAACCTGTTTTTTATTGGCTTCCCCTATATCTGGTTGCACTATGGTCTGCGTAATCAACAAAACCGCGCTACCTATTACAGTGTTGAAGAAGCGCGGGATTATGTTCGCGATGATGAAAGCGTTATCGTCCTGGAAAATAATGGCGAAGCCAGGGCTCACCCGGACTACCATATAAAACGCCCTCACCTGGCCGGTAATGATAAGGGCCTGGGCGGTGAAAATATTATTATCACCTACTGCTGTATGACTCATCTCGGTCACGGATATAAACCTGAGATAAACGGCAAACCGCTTGATCTAGAAGTGCTGGCCCAACACGGCAACAACCTGATCATGCGCGATAACACCACCGGCGAACCAATACAACAGATGTACGGTACCCGCGAGTGTGATGGCCGCTGGAGTGACAATAAAATGCAGGAGTGGCCAACCTTCCGCATGCCGTTTGGTGCTTTTGCCAAAGCCTACCCTAATGGTGAGGTATTCCTGAACAAGATTCCTGCTTTCACTAAAAACCCTTTATTATGGGCACTGGATCATTTGGTAGAAATTATCTTTTTGTGGGGCACTGTGCCACACCACAACTCAGAAAAGCTGTTGTTCAACACCATGGACGTCAATGACAACCGCTTGCGTCGCAAGGAACTGGTTTGGGGTTTTACCATTGGCCAGGATTCCATGGCTTATACCGAAGCTTATATCCGTGAAAAGGGCAATATTGTTAATACCAGGATTGGCGGCCAGGATATTGTTGCCAGCTATGACCCCGAATATGCCAGCGTCAATATCTGGTATAACCACAGAGGAACAACAATCACGCAAGTCGACTTCTTCGGCCATTCCGATAAAGGCCAACTACAGAGAGTAGAAACTGTAAAAGCGGGACTCTACTGGTGTGTATGGATTAATTATTTCCCGGAAAGTCAGCTTAATGATGACGGCGTGGTTAATCAGCAATTCGAGGGACTTTTTGGTCCGGCCTGATATTTAACTACAGGTAGATGCTGCAATAGTTCTGTCGTCCTCGGCTAAAGTACAGTTTAAAGATGTAAGCCTACTATGATTTGCTAAAGCTTTTATAGCTTGAGCTTTATAACGCAATCCATAGAGGTAACTTTATGCTTATTAGGAGTTTGATTGGTCTTGCGACAGCCTTACTAACTTACTCACCAACCACAACCTTGGCCGCACCAGACAAGGTGTACTTCAATGGCAATGTCATAACCGTTGACGAACAGTTTTCTATCGTTGACGGTTTTGCCACTGAAGGAGACAAGTTCTCCGTCGTCGGTAGTTCTGATCTGCTTCTTGCACTAGCCGATAAGGACACCGAGATTATAGACCTGCAAGGCCG
Organism: Maricurvus nonylphenolicus; assembly: GCF_042854845.1. Lineage (GTDB taxonomy): Bacteria > Pseudomonadota > Gammaproteobacteria > Pseudomonadales > Cellvibrionaceae > Maricurvus > Maricurvus nonylphenolicus. The sequence goes on from NZ_AP031498.1 coordinate 5,034,005, forward strand.
TACGGTCATACCAGGCCTTATCGACAATCATAACCACTATATCCGAGGATCCTACCATTGGTCTTCTGCAGTTCGACTGGATGGCATATCCTTCAGAACGGAGGCTCTTCAGCGCTTACAGGAGCATGCCAAGCAACTGAAAAAGGATGAATGGCTACTGGTTTTAGGCGGCTGGAATCAGGAGCAGTTCGCCGATGATCCAAGAGGGTTTACTCGTCAAGAACTAGACCAAATTACAGGCAATCGTCCTGCCTTTATTCAAGCCCAATACTCTCATGCATTTGTAAATTCAGCTTTCCTGAAGTTAATAGACGCTCCTATTCAAGCTTCATCCAAGAAGTCTAAAATAACAGCTAACTCAGCTATTGATAAGCTCTTCGGCCCACCACTAAACACCCTGGTAGAACGGGATCAACAAGGCATTGCCACCTCACGTTTAAACGGCGGTATGGGCATGGTTCTGCAAGCAAGCACACTTATGCCTGCACTTGCCAAAGAAAAGGCACTTGAAAGTGCACGCTCTGCCCAACAATTCTATAACGCGCTTGGTATAACCAGCGTCTATGACCCTGCCGGGGCATTAGCCTCTAAAGACGCCTATGAGGCTATAGAATATCTGCACCAGAGTAATGAACTTTCACTACGTGTATTTCGCACAGCATCTCTGAGTTCAATTAACACAGCGATGATTAATCGCGCTCTGCAATTACGTATGCTGCCAGATTGGCTCAGTAATTTTGTGCTCGGTTTAATCAGAGATGTAGACAGCACTGCAGACTCCATCAAAGCGTTAAACAACTTGCCGGACATGAATACTGGCGATAACTTTTATGATCACCTGGCCATTGGTGAACTATTGTATGTTCCAATGCACGACACTCTGGACTCGGAAATCACGAAAGAGAGCATCACTGACTATCAACGCACTGAAGTAATGAAATTGCTTAGTAGTATGTTAGATAAAGGGCTATCTGCTCAAATCCATGTAGTAAATGCTTTAACTATTGATTTCTACCTGGATATTATTGAAGAGCTTTCTAGCAACTTCCCGCTTCAAGCTAATCAAATTACCTTTACGCACGCCGAAGGCATTACTGACGCTTTATTGAAGCGAAGCAAACAGCTAGGGATTAGTGTGCAAGTACGCAGTATGCCGATTATTCGCAGCGCTAAAGCCGTAGAAGAATCTTATGGAGCCGATGTTTTATCGATGCCGCCGCTGAGAATGATCCAAGAAAGCGGCATCACTTGGGGACTCGGAACGGATGGAACCAAAGCCTCACAGATAGAACCTATGCGAACCCTGTATTGGGCAACTAGAGGACGGGCTATCAATGGCGAGCAAATACTTGAGGAAGCTCAACTCTTAAGCAGGGAAGAGGCACTGATTGCGCATACACGCTCTAATGCAGCGCTGCTGAATAGATCCGATATACTTGGGCAGATTCGGCCCGGCTATCTGGCGGATTTTGTTGTGCTTGGTGCTGACTACTTGTCCGTCGAACTGGAACAGATACCAACAATCGAGGTGCAGCAAACGGTTGTCTCAGGAAAGACCGTTTATCTCAAACAAGACAAATAGCATGCAATGAAGTGGAGCCATCCTAGTACTCCACTTCACGTCTCTAAATATTACATACGCGAAGCGGATCGGCACAATAGATAACCTGCTATCATCGCTATCAACTGTAGTCCATGATTGATATAAGGCTCTATTCCGGATTTTCCAATCCCTGTAATAGGCAAGCCCACAAAGAAACCCAGAACCAGGCCAGCACTCAAGAATGCAACTATCCACAACGTCTCTTTCTTGCCCTTTCTTAAAGGCACCAGACACAGATACAAACCTGTCAGGCTAAACAAGGTTGCCATAAAGATCTCCCTAAAGGCATGAAATTCCTGATGCATAGACCAGGTTGGATCCCCTATATGCCCCAAAGTCGGCCCCCATGCTGTCGCGAGAACAAGGACAAATGAAAGAGCTAAGAGAGCAACGCCCCCTATATGTAAAAACTGTTTCCCATTGCTTAACATATCCAATTCCTTCTAATAAGCTTTAAGATAAACCTGCCGAATAGAGGTAATACTGCTTACACACTAACTTCTTCCATCCCTTCTACATCAAACGCTGATGTATTCTCAGGAATGAATTCCAACTTGCCATCACTAACCGGAGTGTATTTTAAAATCAAAGAATCTAGAGGATAGTTCTGGTAAAGACGCCAAGGCACTTTCTTTCCTCGCTTTGGCATCTTGTCTCGTGCACGCATGATGTAACCTGACTGCATATCACTGAACGGCTCGCCGCCCGGATCACCGCCGGTATTGCGAGGCACAACAACTTTGGACGATTTTTTGTTCATATGATTGAGAATACGCCCAATATATGCCATTACCAAATCTGCTTTTAACGTCCAAGATGCATTGGTATAGCCAAATACAAATCCCATATTTGGCAAATCTTGTATTAAGATATCGCGATAGGCCATTTTTTTTGTGTAATCAAATGGTTTGCCATCTACGGTCAATGAAATACCACCCAACATCTGAACATTTAATCCCGTTGCAGTAATGATGATATCTGCCTCTAACTGCTTTCCGGACTTCAGCAGAATACCTTCCTGGGTAAATCGATCAATATGATCAGTTTCCATCACCACCTGGCCATCACGTACAACGTTAAATAAATCACCATCTGTCACGGCACAAACACGCTCATCCCACGGGTTATAACGCGGTGTAAAATGCTTCATATCCGTATCGGGACCAATGGATTCCGACACATGCCCCTGAATAGAATTTCTTGCTCGTTCTGGGAAGAAACGGCAAAATTGATACGCCATAAACTGTGACGCTATATTTTTTAAACGGGCCAAACGGTAGTACAACTTAGGCGAAAAACGCTCACGCCAAGCCTTAAGTTGAGGATCCACTTTAGGCCGGGTCATAACATAGGAAGGCGATCGTTGCAGTACAGTTACTTTCGATGCTGTCGGTGCCATAGCCGGTGCAAGAGTAACGGCCGTTGCACCGCTGCCGATAATGACTACACGTTTACCACTATAATCCAAGTCTTCAGGCCAATGCTGAGGGTGAACAATCTGTCCGTTGAAATCTGACTTTCCAGTAAATTCAGGCTCATAACCTTCCTGATAGTTATAATATCCTGTACAAGCCATCACAAAATTGGCGCTAACGGTTTTACACTCACCGCTGTGTTGGTTGGTAATCTCGAGTATCCAACACTGCTTATCACTACACCACTCAGCAGAGGTTACCCGCTGACCGAATTGTATTTTATCGTTGATCCGATATTCGTCAGCAGCATCCTGAATATAGCGTCTAATTAAAGAACCATCAGCAATGGTTTGCTCACTCATCCAGGGTTTAAAGTTATACCCCAAGGTCAACATGTCAGAATCCGAGCGAATACCTGGATAGCGAAATAGATCCCATGTACCACCAATATTGTCGCGGGATTCAAATAAAGCCAATGATTTATTCGGGCAATCTCGTCCCAAATGTACCGCGGCACCAATGCCAGAAAGGCCTGCACCAATGATGACAATATCGTAGTTCTCGACCAACATACTTCTACCTACAACCTTAACTCTATCTACAGGCCCGTCGATGATATTTAGTCATGCCGCGGGCCTTAACCACGCCTTTATAAAAGCTACTTTTAAAACTATTCTTCAAAGGCTACTTTTTAAAATATATGGCCTTTTCTTCCTGGAAGAACTGAATACCGGCACTACCTGCCTCTGGCAATCCAAACCCAGACTCCTTATAGCCGCCAAAGCAAAGCTGTGGCTCTTTGTAAGCAGAGTGAATATTCACATGGGTCAAGCCCACTTCAGAGTGCTCAGTAAAATGCAACGCTTTTTCAAAGTTAGTGGTAAAGATCGAAGAAGACAGACCGTAAGGCACATCATTGGCAAGCGCCAAGGCTTCTTCATAATTCTCTACCCGCATAACCGATAACACCGGACCAAACACCTCTTCTTTGGCGATTTCCATAGAGGTGTTAACACCATCAAAGATGGTCGGCTCAACAAAACAGCCATCATTCAGCTCTTCACCTCTCGCCTGTCCACCACCTGTCAACAGCGTTGCACCCTGCTCTTTTGCGGTTTCAATATGCGTGAGGATGTTATCCAGCTGGTGCTTGCCACATACAGGCCCCACAGTAGCGTTATCGTCATCCCCACTTCCGAGCGACAAATTTTTAGTGCGCTCAAGGATTTTCTTCATCAGTTCATCCGCAATACTGCTTTCTACAATCAGGCGACTGGTGGCAGTACACCACTGGCCTGCACAGGAGAATGCACCCACAGTGGCAGCTTCGGCTGCAGCATCCAGATCCGCATCAGCCAAAACAACTAGCGGGTTTTTACCGCCCATTTCCAACTGGGTGCGAGTAAAAGTATTGGCCGCGGCAATCGCAATCTGACGACCAACCTCAGTAGAACCAGTAAAGGTCACCGCCTCAATAGCAGGGTGCTCTACAAGACTGGAAGAAAGTTCGGAACCAGAACCGGTAACAAACTGTAATACACCCGCAGGTAAGCCGGCTTTTTCCAGTAGCAGTGCAACCAATTCACCGACCGCAGGTGTTTGGCCAGCAGGTTTCAAAACAGCCGTATTACCAGCCATTAAAGCAGGCACAAGCTTCCGGAACGGAACGTTAAAGGGGAAGTTCCAAGGGATAATGGCAGACACAACACCCAGCGGCTCTTTGCGGCTATGACCAAGAATGCCACCTTTAAAGCTTTCTCCAGCCGTACCAAACTGTCTTACTCCTTCACCAATTTGGTATTCAAGTTCAAGCAAGGCGCTATCAATTTCTACCAGAGACTCACTGATCAACTTGCCATTTTCCAACGTGATAATGGCAGCAATTTGATCCCGGTGCTCACGGATAAGCTCAGCAGTACGACGCATAATGGCCGCTTTCTCTGCAAGCGATACATCTCTCCAAGTCTTAAATGCTTTCGAAGCACTGTCGATAGCCCGATGTGCATCGGCTTCTGTCGATTTTGGATAGCTGTGTACCACCTCACTCCATTTAGCGGGGTTTCTTACTTCAAAAGTGCGGCCACTATCTGAATCACACCACTGACCGGCAATAAAGTTCTGATAATTCAAAGTGAGGGAAGACATACAATAACTCTTTAGCAACAAAAGAAATGGAAGAGAGTAGAGACAATTAAGCCCCAGAAAACAGGGGCTTAATTGTCTCTAGAAAGATCTATAAAAGTTGCCCATTGCAGGCAATTTTAGATCAGACCTTCAAAGTTTCCGGAGCGCAATGCGTTCCATAATTCAATGCCTGGAGGCCACACATTGGAATCAGGATCGATGATACAGTGGATAACAGATGCTTTATTGGACGCAATAGAACGCTCCAAAGCCGGCGCAATTTCTGAAGCTTTGGTGACATATTCACCATGCCCACCCATGGACTCACATACCTGGTCGTAACGGATATTGTCATGCTCAATACAGAACCAAGGTGCTTCACGGCCCCAGCTGCGTTTCTGCGCAGTTTTTTCCATCCCCCAGGCACCATCTACCATAACCAGAACAACAACTGGCAAGTCTTCACGTACCGCCGTTTCAAGCTCTTGAATGTTGAAGCCAAAGGCACTATCACCAGTAATACAGTAAACAGGGCGACCAGGCTCTGCCAACTTAGCCCCCATAGCCATTGGTAGACCGCAACCAAGGTGTCCATAGTTCATGGTGCCCATGACCAGAGCACCTTCTTTAACCTGGTGACAACCTAATGACCACCAAGCCGTGTTACCGCCATCAATAACAGCAATGGCGTCGTTGCCATAGAACTTGTTAAGCTCGGCATAAACGGTACCGACACACATGGAATCCTGGTGATTTGCGATAAGTGTATCGAGCTGATCACGACTGTCGTTTTGCAGCGCTTTGAATTCATCCATACGAGCGTGCTTTTCACGCTTCTCGGTTAAGTCTTTTACAGCCTCAATCAATTGTGCCAATACTGCTTTTGCATCACCGACCAAGCCAATATCGGCAGGACGGTTCAAACCAATGTTGGTAGGCTCGCTATCAATCTGGATAATCTTGGTTTTCTCAGGATCGCTCCAGGCAGGCGCTTTACCAAAAGCACTCAACTCCCCCAAACGAGTACCAATCACCAGCGTTACATCAGACTCCAGGCGACATGCCATACCGCCGAAGTTACCCGCATTCAGCGCAAGCTCATGACCACAAGGAAAAGCCGACATACCGTGACCAGTCTTCATAACAGGCATACCCAAGTATTCAACCAGCTCTTTCAGCTCATCTTGTGCAAAGGCGCGAACACAACCGTTACCCGCACAAGCCACTGGCAAGGTAGCATCTACCAGCATTTTAGCGGCAGCCTTAACAGCGTCAGTGTTAGCTTGTTGCTTACCTTGAGCACTAAAGCGGTATTGCTCTGGCGTTTGCAAGGAAACAGTGCTTGGATCACCCAGGCTATCAAAAATATCTTGTGGTACTAGCAGGTGTGCCACACCTGGGGTACCGGTAGTGGCCATACGGAACGCGTGGCGAACCATTTCAGGCAGACGGTGCCAGTGATCAACTTTACCACTCCACTTACAAGCGGCCTTAAAGACACCATGCTGATCGCCAACCTGCATACAGGCCTGCTGAGAATATGAGTCTGCCACTTCACTACGACGAGTGGTAGTAATAGCAATAGTCGGGGTACCTTCAGCCTGGTTACACAACAAACCGGAAACCAGGTTAGCTGCACCAGGGCCTGCACAGGCCATGATGACCGTCGGCTCACCTGCTACACGCGCGTAACCATCAACCATGTGACATGCAGCGCCTTCGTGCTTAGGCACAATCAAGCGAATACCCAACTCATCCTGCAACCGCTCCAGCGGCTCCAACATGGTCATATAGGTACCATCGGTGATGGCCGTAATATGCTTTACTTTTTCTTGTTGCAGGCAGCGCAGTAACAGCTCACCGCCTTTAATCATATCGCTCATTTTTTATTCCTCAGAAATCTGGACTATCAGCGGGTAAACTGACCCGGCATTATTTATTTCAAGTCAGCGCGAGCACGGGAAATCTCGTAAATAGCACTCCAGTCTTTATCCTGCATGCCATTCTCCAGAGCTTCATCCATTTTGCCTTTGATGATCTCGCCTATATCAAAGGTCGCCCCCAGGCTGCCAGCTGTTTCCAGCATCAGAGTGATATCTTTCAAACCGCCAGTCATTTTGAAACCGCCATCATCAAAGTCACGGTCTTTCACTTTGCCTGCATACATTTGCAAAATGGGATTTGCATAGATCATCTGGTAGAAACCGGCCATCTTGTTCAGGTCCAGTCCCGCTTTCTCAGCAACGGTATAAACTTCACCCATCAATTCAATGTTGGAAATAACGCTGTAGTTTAGACACAGTTTCAGAGTAGAAGCATGGCTGGGGACATCCCCCATCACATCGTGCAGTTTGGTAAAGGATTCGATCACCGGTTTGGCGGTTTCGATACCTTCGGCATCACCGGCCAGCAACGCAATCAGTGAGCCATCAGCAGCGGCATCTGGACGTCCCAGAACCGGACATGCAACGAAGCGAGAGCCGTGCTCTTTATGGATTTCCATCAACTTGTCAGCGCACTTAGGCGAGATGGTCGTTACACAAACATGTGTAGCACCTTGCTTGAGTCCTGCCAGCAGACCATTTTCACCTTGCAGACTATCCAGAATAGATTGATCATCCATCAAACTGGTAACAACAACATCAGCATCAGAGGCTGCCTGCTTCAAGGTTTCAGCAGCCTTGGCACCTTTCTCTACAAAAGGATCCATTTTTGATGCTGTGCGGTTCCAAACAGTAAAGTCAAAACCCGCCTTTTGGACGTTAGAGGCCATGCCTCCACCCATGTTACCCAATCCAATAAAAGATACTTTCATAGTCATTCACTCTAGATACAGAAATAATTTGAAGCGTCTAATGACACGCTGGAAATCAGAATAACAAAAGCATCCTTCGCACATAGTTTCCGAAAACGACAATCAATTGTCCGGAAAACCACGCCCTAAGAGCTAAATCTCCCTCCCGGCAGCTACTGGCAAAGATATGTCAGGCTAAGCCAAACAATGAGCCTAGAACCTAGCGTAGAGTAATGAACATCAGAATCTATAGCTGTCTTATCAACACACTCGGAAAGCATGAAAACGCTGCATCCATAAAGATATGACAGGCACAGTTGTCTCTCTCTTCGCGGCTTAGGCCGCGCTTTTTTACTACTTGCAGACAAATTCTATATATGAACTTTGACCTGAAACCCTAGATAACAGCACAAGTCAGGAGATAAAAAATGAAGGCCGTACAAATCGATGAATTCGGTTCATCCGAAAAATTAAAAGTCGTTGATATAGACATCCCCATCCCCCAAAAGGATGAAGTTCTTATCAAAGTTGAAGCTGCAGGCGTTATGTTCTCAGACATTCAAATGCGGGAAGATGATTATACAAACCCACCCAAACTGCCTGCAGTGCTCGGACGAGAAGTTGTAGGTACAGCTATTGAGGTGGGCGAGAATGTAGAGCATATCAAGGTAGGTATGCGGGTAGGCACTTTTATGCACACCGGCGGTTATGCAGAATATGCAGCCGCTCCGGCAATGACAACCTTTGAGATTCCAGATCGAGCCAGTTTCTTACAAGCAATCGTCTATCAATCCAGCCTGCCCGCCGCCTACACTCACTACAGCTTAGCAGGCAACGTTCAGCCAGGTGAAACCATTCTTATTCACGCTGCAGCAGGTAGCGTAGGCACCTTAATGACTCAAATTGCAAAGAAGCACGGTAATACAGTTATAGCCCTATGCAGCAGCGAAGCTAAGCGCCAATATTGTTTAACTAAAGGTGCAGATTATGCAATTAACTACCGCGAGACAGACTATGTAGAAGAAGTTCTAAACATTACCGAGGGTAAAGGCGTTGATGTCTCCCTGAATAGTGTGGGTGGCCCCACCCTAGAAACAGATTATAAAGCTATTCGACCTTTAGGTCGCTGGGTTATTTATGGCTATGCTGGCGGCAGAGCGCCACTTAGCGCAGAGGCCATTGATGGCATTATGCATCGCTCCCAGCAAATTACTATCGCATCGGTATATAACTACAGAGAGACCGAGAAAATCTTTGATGTCCTACAGTACTGCCAAGAATGGCTAAAAACCGAGCCTCTGGAATCTCCGACGACGATTTATGCATTGGAGCAAGCAGCCGAAGCCCAGGAATTTATTGCCAGTCAAGAATCTATAGGCAAGGTAGTTTTAGTTCCATAATAAAAAGGGGCAAGCTAACTATAGCTTGCCCCTCATAACAGAGTTATTACACCCTATTAGTACATATTATTTTCATCTTTGAGCCAGTCGATATACTCTTTAAAAGCTTCTTCTAAAGAGTAAGACTGCTCCCAACCTAAATCTTCTTTGATCAAGTCACTATTTATCCCCAGATCATTCATCTGATCTGGAAATTCTTCCGGATCAAAACCAAGAATCTCTTGCGCCTCAGGTGCAGCACGGTATAAGGCCTCAATTTGGCCCTTAACGCCACCAGGGTAATTACCTACAACATTGTAAATACGATGAGGCAATTCATCCACCTCCAACGCACAAATAAATGCATTGACAGTATCCTTAACATACAGAGGTGGCAGAATCGATCCGACTATACTCCACAGTGGCTTTAGCGGCAGATTCTTATGGCCACGAACCTCAGCAACATTTTTAATGCGACCAGCTACTGCATGCGCAGCAATAGCCATCTGATTGCCCATTCGGGCATAGCCAGGGCCAAACTGGAACGGAAAACGCAGAATCGCAACATCAAGTGTATGAGCGCCTTTCATTTCACCAGTTTCCTGGTCTGCACCACCACTACCCGTAGGATTTTCCAGTGGCGTACCATAATCAAGGAGTACTTGCTCAATCGCCCTACGAATTCGCACTTCAAACTTAGGCAGTGGGATGGACCCTCTCCCATCCTCATAGGAGATTTCTGGCGAGAAAGCCGTTGACTCGTTAAAAGGCGGTCTCTCTCCACCATAAACAGCCATGGAGCTAGCCATGATTACGCGCTTCACGCCGGCATCACAGGCAGCATTCAGCGTATTAAATATCATGTCATAGGCGGTATTATTTTCAGCGCGCGAATTGGAGTCCTGATGAGCAGCTGCCATGATCAGTATGCCATCGAAACTGTGTCGAGAGAAAAGATCATTCACCTCACTCTTGTTCGTGAGGTCAACAGTTTCAACGCTGATCAAGTCGCTATATGTTGCCAAGACTGGACCAGCAGCATTACCTCGCGTGGTCGAAACCACCGAGTAGCCCTTATCGGCAAGCGCTTTAGCCATATTACAGCCAACAAAGCCTGTACCCCCGGTTATGAGTATTTTCTTTTGCATTGAAAGTCCTCTTAATCTATTCATTTTTCAATCGTCAGTGATTGTCTTGAGCAATCTGATATCCCACTTGAGGAATATAATTATCCTACTGACAGAAAGATCAAATTAGGTTCGCCCCTTCTGACAATCGATAGCCCCTAAATGACACCCTTAATGGCATTTCAAGCCATATCTTTGGCAGGTTGCGGCACATATTCACCAGCGTGACTATCGGCATAATGATCATTAGTAGATAGCCACCGTATTTAAGAAGGAGCAGGAACAGACATGCCGATTATTGAAACCACTCGAAATGACATCAAGAACCTTAAAGGCCTACACCTGTTCCATTTCGCAGCCTCCAACTGCTCGCAACGGGTGCGTATGGTTCTGGAAGAGAAAGGTGTGCATTGGACCAGCCACCACATAAACCTTCAAAAATACGAGCATTTATCACAGGAATTCCAAGAACTGAATCCTAAAGGCGTTGTACCTGTTTTAGTACATGACGGAATAACGATTACCGAGTCCAACGACATCATCACCTATGTCGATGAAAACTTCCCCGGCAAGTCGCTCCAACCCACAACAGAAGAAGGAAAAGAGTTTCTTGCAGAAGCTCTGTCAAGATCATCAAAAATACAGGATTCACTCAAAGTCTCTAGTTTTGAGTTTCTATTCAAACCGGTTCGGAAAATGAATACCGATCAGTTAAACCACTATGAGGCCTCAGTAAAGAACCAATACCTGGTTGATTTTATGCGGGAATTCTCATCAGCCGAAGGTTTTTCACAGGAAAAAATACGATCCAGCGTTTCCGAACTGGTTGACATTGTCAGCTACCTGGAAGACCGCCTTGCTAGCAGTCAATGGTTGAGCGGCACAGCATTTGGTCTAGCGGATATTTCCTGGGTAGTGAATATATACCGCTTAAGAAAGATGGCATTTCCATTCAGTGATTACCCACACGTAGCTAGATGGCTAGATGCTATTGCTATGCGATCTAGCTATAAGAACGCAATTACTAAGTACGAATCATCAAAAATGAAGTATTTCTATTCGGTGTATACAACGATCAGAAAGCTCAAAGGCACCAGCATCGCATCATATATCTAGCATCCTCACAGAATCGCCCTAAAAATCCCATTCACAGAAAGCTCATGGCTTTTGAGTCATGTGCTTCTACTTGCTATACCTCTATAGGATTCTACAACAAACTATTTTTGCGTCATCTACCGCCAATCAAATGACACAAAATGCGAACTCCCCAAAGTAAAAATCAGCGTAAAGTTTAAATTCGCTGCAGAATAGAAGTAAAAAAATTATCAATGCAGCAAAACATGAGGAGATCTATAGAATGAAGAACTTACAGCTCAACACATTGAGCGCGTCTATCCTTGCTACGCTGACCGTTAGTACCAGCACTCATATTTACGCTCAGGACGACGATCTTTTATCATTAGAAGAAGTTGTTGTTACCGCTGAACGTCGCTCTCAAACCCTGCAAGAAATCCCACTGGCAATATCTGCCGTTTCTGGTGACAAAATTGAACGCTCCCAAATTACCCGTACCGACGACATAACCTCACTCGCTCCCGGCCTGCAAATTAGCAGCGGTCGCTTAGGTGAACAGAAAGTCGTTATTCGTGGTGTCGGCGGTTCTGTACGCGACAACATAGCCGCCAGCCCCAAGGTTGCCATGTTTATTGACGACGTTTACGTCTCCCGTGGTGCCGCTATGGATATGGCTTTCTTCGATCTGGACCGTGTAGAAGTTCTGCGCGGCCCTCAAGGCACTCTGTACGGTAAAAATGCGATTGCCGGGGCAGTGAATGTTCATAGTAAAATGCCAAGCGACGAGTTTGAAGCAAAGTTTTCTGTCACCGCAGGTAACTACGATACCCGCCAAACCCGCTTTATGGTGGGCGGACCACTGTCTGAAAACCTCTCTGGCAAGTTCGTAGGCGGTAGCAATGAACGTGATGGCTTTACCAAAAACCTGACTACCGGCAATGACCTCAGCCGCGAGGAAAGTTACTTCGGCCGTGCCACCCTGCTGTTTGAAGGTGAGCAATGGGATCTGCGTGCCATTATGGATTACGAGCACAACCCTTCTAACCCCGGCACTGCCATGCACATCAACAACAATAATTCCAGCAGAAGCTCTACCGGCTTTGAGCCATTGGCACTTGCGCCTGGTTTTACCGTCACTTCTCCTGATGACCGCCATGAAGTAACCACTGACCAAGACGGTGAAGGATCACAAACCAATCAAGGGTTCTCCTTTAAGGCAAGCTATTCCGGTGAAGATATCGTTTTCGAAAGTATCACAGGCTACCGCGATATTAAAAACTCCTTCACCCGCGACAATGATAACCATGACAGTTCTTTAACCGGTATCAGTATCAACAACGTCGCTGAAGATGATTCTTGGTCTGTGAGCCAAGAGTTCCGTGTTTCATCAGTCGATACTGGCGCCTTCACTATGGACGGCGATCTGTTCTGGACAGTAGGCCTATATCTGTTCCACGACGAAGGTGAGCGCGAAGAGTTTTTCAATGTCTTTGTTGATCCCATTATCGATAACAACCAGTTTCAATCTCTGGAAATAGAGGGCGATACCATTGCCCTGTATGGCCAAGGCACTTATACCGTTAATGAAAAGCTGGACGTTACATTTGGCCTGCGCTACAGCTATGAGGAAAAAGAAGCTATCCACGGTCTGGCTGACGGCCTTGTTGGCGTCCTTGTTGATGAGCTTGAGTTTTCTAACGTTAAAGTAAAAGATGATTGGACTCAGCTGAGCCCTAAATTAACTGCCAATTATCAGCTTACCGAAGAGGTCATGCTCTATGCGACCTACTCAAAAGGCTCTTTGGGTGGCGGCTTTAACTTTGGCCCAGCCAATGCTGCTCAAGCTGCAACTGATAGCTTCGATCAGGAAAATGCTGACAACTTTGAAGTCGGTATAAAAGGCTCTGCTTGGGATAACCGCCTGCAATATACCGCTTCTGCGTTCTACATTGATTACCAGGATCTGCAAGTACAGGGCGTTAATTCATCTGGTGCAACGATCACCACCAATGCATCCGATGCCACAAGTCAGGGTGTTGAGCTGGAACTGACCGCTCTGGTAGCAGAAGGGCTAACGTTGAATGCAAACTACGCCTATGTTGATGCAACATTTGATGCATATTGTGAGGAAGCAGTCGACAACTCCCTTACCGGAGCAGCCTGTACGGCAGCAGGTGGCATAGATAATAAAGGCAATCAGCTGGAATACTCTTCTGAGCATGTCTTTAACTTCTCCGCTGAATACGTGATGGCTCTGGCTGATGCGGGCGATCTGATTTTTGCCACTAACTACAGCTACAGCAGTGATCAGTATTTCGGCCCAGACAATACCTCCGGACAAGATGCCTACGACCTCATTGATGCCAGTGTTGCTTTTGAGTCAGCTGATGGCAACTGGTTTGTATCTGTATGGGGCAAAAACCTAACTGATGAAGGCTACAACGTAGACTTCATCGACTACGGTAGCACTTCCGATGGCGCTGCCTATGTACAGGGCAGTCCTCGCACCTACGGTGCTACCGTTACCTGGACATACTAACGGCAAGCCTATTACAGGGGCCACCATAAGGTGGCTCCTGAATTTTCAACGACAAGACACCTTTTAACTTCTCAGGAGATGTACAGTCATGTCACTACAAAAATTTATTCCCACACCAAAGTTTGAAGATTATAAGGAAACCTTCAAAGAAACACATAATCTCAGCCGGAGTGACGACGGCATTATTGTTGCTGAGCACCATACCTTGGGGGAATCCCTGCAGTTGAGCGTTGAAAACCATCGCGCAACGGGTCAGCTGTTTAAAACTATTGGTTCAGATCCTGAAAACGAAGTTATGATTTTCACCGGTGCAGGCGATTTCTTTATGGCCAGCATTGACCCAGAGGGCTTTGCTCTGGAAGCTGAAGATTTAGAGTACTGGGCTTACGAATACGCTTATAAAGATGGCCGCATTAACGTTGCCTCTCTGATTAACGACCTCGAAATTCCTACCATTGGTGCAATGAATGGTCCAGGCTGGCATGCAGAGCTCTGCCTGATGTGTGACATCACCATTTGCACTGAGGATACCGTTATTTTTGATCCACATTTTTGTGCCATTGGCTCTGTGCCTGGAGATGGTATTCATAGCTGTTTTCAAGAGTTACTAGGCGTGAAACGCGCTGCCTATGCTCTCTTAACCGGTGAACCTATTGATGCATACAAAGCCCTGGAACTTGGTCTGGTTAATGAAGTTGTACCACGCGACCAGCTGATGACTCGCGCTAAGGAAATTGCAGATGACATTATGCTGCAAGCACGTACCACTCGCCGCTTAACAACACAAATTGTTCGTCGCCCCTGGAAAAAACGTATCGTTGATGATTTGGATGGCGGTTTTGGCATTCAGATGTTTGGCCATCTTGCAAAACGCGACGCTATCCATGTTGGCGTGGAAACTGAAGCTGGCGTTGATCCAAGTGAGCGAAAAGAACAAAGCAATAAATACATCGAAAGAATTATGAAAGCCATTGATGAAGCAGCCAAGAAATAGACAGTAACCACTAAAAAGCCCTCATCTGCCCTAGATGAGAGGCTTTGCATTCGCTGATGTCATGATGAAATGAAGAAGTCATTACTTCAGCTTTTTCACATTAATCACCATCCGGTACATCAAATGAGCTCAAACAGTCACGAAGGTATCAAGTCCTACCCCAACCAAAGAGCTTTTCAGCTAACCGGATTTGAAAAACACAGTATCTTTGCTATCTGTTTTTTGCTGTACATGATTAATTATGCTGACCGGCAAATTCTTTCTGTTGTGATGGAGCCCTTGAAAGAAGATCTCGGCCTTACCGACACCCAAGCCGGCATGCTACATTCTGTTTTTTTATCAGCATGGCTTTTCTTAGTTTTCCCATGGCCTATATGGTAGATCGCTGGAGCCGAAGGAAAGCTTTGGGTCTCATGGGGATTACCTGGAGTGTGTTCACCTTTATCACGGGTACAGCACGTAGCTTTGCTGGTGTATTGTTACCCAGATTAGCCGTGGGAATTGGTGAGGCAGGGTTTCCTGCTGCCTCAACAGCACTGTTAGGTTCAGCATATTCGGAAAAAAACCGCGCTCGCATTCTGGGGCTATTTAGTGCCTCCATGCCGCTGGGAATGGCCTTGGGCATGATGCTGGGTGGCTATCTTAGTGAAACGTATGATAGCTGGCGAGTGCCGTTTTATGTTTTCGCAGTTCCAGGAATCATTCTAGGCATAATGGCCTTCTTCCTTAAAGATTATAAAACGGTAAAACCTGTTGATGAACTAGGCAATCATCGCGGTTTTTTTCAGGAAGTTTTAAGCGTTATTAGAATACCAACCTTACGCTGGATGTATGCGGGCTATGCAGCCAATCTGGCCATGGTTATGGGGTTTATGGTGTGGATTTCTGCTTTCATTATGCGAACTCAAGAATTATCTGTTGCGGAAGCCGGAATGATCGGAGGCACGATTGGCTTAATGGGTATCATTGGTGGTCCGATGGGTGGCTTTTTAGCCGATTTTTGGCAATCAAAAAACATAAGAGGGAGAGCTTATACAATGGCAGTCATGCCAAGCATAGCCAGTATTACTCTTTTTATCGCACTGCACTTTGATCTAGTAGGTATTGGCTATCTAATGGCGATACTGGCGGGAATCTTCCTTGTCGCATGCACACCTGCAGCAAACAGTATATCGCAAGATGTAGTTGCACCATCAAGCAAAGCTATTTCCTGGGCTCTGGCCGCTTTCTTCAGTATTTTATTTGGTGCAGCTTGGGCACCACCGGTAGTTGGCGCAGCCTCCGATATGCTCGGCGGTGGAGCCGAAGGCCTTAAAATCGCCTTGATGATGTTAACACCTATGGGACTAATAGCATCGGTCTGTTTCTATCAGTCTGCTCGACACTATCCCCAGGATACTGACAAGGTCAAAGGTTACAGTCTCGAAGGAGAATAATCTGAGAGAAATAGTGGTCAAATCTTCGCAGCCTAGCAATCATAGAACCACGTATTAGGGACATCTTCTGGTTACAGTTTCAAGGTAATCACTTTCAAATCGATTTACAATCTCTCCGTGTAAACCATTTTGCTTGATAGTTTGAATTCCACTGTTAAAAGTATTGATAATGGCTTCGTGATCTGGATTAGATTTGGCTGAGATTGCATATATTTCGACAGTCCAGATTGGAGGGTCAAGAAAAACTAATTTATCCTTAAGCTCAGGATGTTGGTTATTTATCAACGCCGACACCTCATACTTGTTCTCAATAAATAGATCTATTCGACCGGCAATTAACTTTTTCAGATTCTGTTCAGTACGTATAACGCCTTTAAAATTATCACTCTGAACACCAGTCACCTCTGAAAATGATAACGACCCTCCTTTTACCACGCCAATATTGTAGGATTGAAGATCCTCAGGGCTCGAATAACAGATATCTTGATTTGCCATCCCTATATATGATATTTCTGTTTCTGTATAAGGAGTTGAGTACAGGAAGGAATGCTCCCTCTCCGGCGCATAATAAACGCCAATCATTAAATCGGCATAACCTGTTTTTAAAGTATGGAAGGCTCTTTTTAAGGGCTGATATTTTATCTGGGTAATAGGTACCCCTTTGCTCTTGAGTGCTTCTTCAGCCAGAACTTCGAATAGACTTCCCTGTTTACCAATATCTGTCACGATAATTAATGCGCTTTCAGCCTTCGAAAAAGTAATATTAAGGGCCGTTAATATCATTAAAAGATTTAGTATGAGCTTCATATTTAGCTATAGAGAGGGTAAGTTTTGTATCTCTAGCTAGTTTAGCTCACGATATTGTTACTCACATGCTATCTTGCCTACTGTGCAGCTATAGAAAGAGGGGGGACGGTAGAAGAGTACTGTTTAAAAAATCTTCGCCTGCTGTACCTCTACAACAGGCGACTGCAGCTACTGAAATATCAATTCAATCGTATCAGTTCTAACCACTTTAGACGGGATCTGGGCTGCCAGCTCGATTCATCTGAACTAATTGCTCTCGTAAGATAACTTGCTTTGCCTCATCTAGTGGGAATCGCCACATAATGCCAATAATAACCAGATATAGCCCTCCCGGTAAGGCGAATAAAATCCAACGAATACCATTTAGAACATCCTCTGAATTATGGGCATCCGGGGAGGCATCGAATCCTATAGCACTTAAGATAGGATAACTTAGGCCTACTGATAATGCTGCAGCTACCTTACTACTGGTTTGCAGTAACGACATATACAAACCGGTTCTCTGTTTTCCTGTCTTAACAGCATCGTAATCGGTAACATCAGCCATAATCGCAGCTGGAATATATGTCCCAACCGCCTGATTCGCGCCAAGAAACAATAGTGCTATACAAGCCAAGACAGCATCACCAGCTGGAAGAAATAGAAATGATAGACTGGCAAAAATATGATAGATAAGCGCCACACACAATGTTTTATGCTTACCAATTTTATTACTTAATTTCATAAATAGAGGCAAGAATATCAACCCTGAGAAGAACCATGGTAACAGTGCAAAAGAAGACCAATCCCCTAGCAATAACACATCTTCAACCAGAAATAGGAACATGCCTCCAATACTGCCCGTGGCGATACCCAGTAAGAGGTTGGCAATGAGTAAGCGACGTAAAGGGCCATTCTCAAGGATCACACGCGCGGGCTTATCAAGTGCTTTTAACCTCGGCTGGTGTGTATTCTGATAAGGCTCAGGAGCTGCCCACAATGCTGCCAACACACACAAAGGTAAAGCAATTATCAGTATCTTGGCGATCAATTCTATGCGATGAGTCTCTGTAAAACCTGGAATGTGATCGGCCATAGCCAACATTAACATGAGCGCTACGCCTCCTACCAGGCCAGCCCCTTGTTTATAGGCCGAAATCCTCGAACGCTCATGATAGTCTGTTGAGAGTTCAGCGGCCCAAGAAATATGTGATACCGAAGCCAACGTCCAACCCACATAGAGGACTATCATCCAGACTGCAAAATATAAACCTGTTACCGGTGGATCAGGTGAGAACACCTGGTAGGTACAAATTATCATTAAAGGCACAGAAGCAACCAGCCAAGGTCTACGCCGCCCCCAACGGGTGTGCCAACTATCCGACAAAAAGCCAAATAAAGGATCGGTAACTACATCCCACAATTTAGTTAAGCCAAAAATCAGACCAACTACACTTAAACCTAACCCCATTGATCCGGCATAGAACGGTGGAATAAATACCACCACCACCATAATAAATGCTGCCAAAGGTGCTTCCGGGGAAACAAAAGCCGCCAGCCTTAAATTACCTAGATGTATTTTCTTATCACTCATACTTACTCACTTTTTAATGGCTACGACATCATAAATCACAACAATTCATGCGACTTTTGCGTCTGCCTGATAATTTATCACAGCATCAGCATAGGCATAATAACTCTCTACCCCCCTATTCAGGGGTTAACAAACTCTGTGCACATCTGTATCAATCGATTACCTGCACGACTTCTAACAACCTCTTTCTCTGCCTCATCTAAGCGCTTCCAAGACCTTTTTTCTTCGCGAAGCATACCGCACCCCTGACACACGAGATCACCCTGTTTGTGCGTACAGATCGACAAGCAGGGAGAATCATGAGTCCCTCTTACTCGCTGCTGTAACCTTTTGCGGAAATTTATTGGCTTACTACTCATTTCGCCTCCAAGTTACCTAACGCACCCTTTTACCTGACAAAGATTATATGTCCCTCGAATAACTCCAACGTATGCCTGAAGCTGACAAATTTATGGTATCAAACCCCAATAAGATGCTAATCCAGACTCAACCTCTCTTATAACAAAAACAATCAAACGAACACCGCCTTATACCTTGTCAGTTAAAGCCAAGCATATGTCATGCTATGCAAAGTACTTTCTTAAATCCTAAGCGTAGAGTTGATGTCGTCTATGGAAGCCATTCCAATGACCTGTAAGTAGTATTTTGGAATTTCGTTATAGAAAGCGAAACAGTCTAAAATTCTCTCTGCGCTTACTAGGAGACTATTGGGAGCCAACGTCCCTTATTTATAGTTTTGCCTTAATCCTCACCACTACGGTGAGGATGATTTCCTTTAGCAGAATTCACTTTCGTCAAATGCCATAAACTTGGCACTTAAGGGCAATTTCACATCCATGCTGTTGATTTACAATTTACAAATCCAGCACCAGCCCTACGAAAGCAGATATAGCGCTTGGCACAATCGCACCCCACTATCGTTGATAACTTAGAACAAAGTAATCCTTATCAAGAGTCGTAGCAACTCAATAGGAAGCATATAAGCTTTAAACTTAATACAGTTTAAATCTGGAGTATTTAATGGTATCCAATAAACAGAACTTAAATCTTTCCGAATATGGAATTCATAACAATCCTGAAATTATCCACAACCCTTCCTATGATTTACTGTTCGAAGAAGAAACAAAATCTCACTTGAGTGGTTATGAAGCAGGCATCATTACAGAGTCTGGTGCTATCTCCGTCAATACCGGTGTGTTTACAGGACGTTCGCCAAAAGACAAATACATTGTTAAAGACGATAATACTAAAGATACCATTTGGTGGTCGGATCAAGGAAAGAATGACAATAAACCAATATGTGAAAATACGTGGAGTCACCTGAAAAGCATCATTACCAACCAACTCAGCGGAAAGCGCTTATTTGTTGTCGATGCATTCTGTGGAGCCAATGAAAACACACGATTATCCGTACGTTTTTTAACCGAAATAGCCTGGCAGGCTCATTTTGTTAAAAACATGTTTATCCGACCCTCAGATGAGGAGCTGGAAAGTTTCTCACCCGATTTTGTTGTCATGAATGGCGCCAAGACCACAAACCCTGACTGGCAGAAACAAAACTTGAATTCAGAGAATTTTGTCGCATTCAATCTAACCGAAAAGATCCAGCTCATTGGTGGCACTTGGTATGGTGGTGAGATGAAGAAGGGACTTTTCTCTATAATGAATTACTTCCTTCCACGACAAAATATTGCCTCCATGCACTGTTCGGCAAACAAAGGGGAAGAAGGAGATGTTGCAATCTTCTTTGGGCTATCAGGAACAGGTAAAACGACTCTATCCACAGATCCGAAGCGCGAGCTGATTGGCGATGATGAGCACGGATGGGACGACGATGGTATCTTTAATTTTGAAGGCGGATGTTACGCCAAAACTATCAATCTAAGTAAAGAATCAGAGCCAGACATTTACAATGCGATTCGACGCGATGCCCTACTCGAAAACGTCATGGTTGATAGTAACGGTAAAGTGGATTATAGCGACTCAAGTAAAACAGAAAACACCCGTGTTTCTTATCCCATCGCCCATATCGACAACATCGTCAAACCGGTATCCAGAGCCGGGCACGCGACTAAAGTTATCTTCTTAACAGCTGATGCATTTGGCGTAATCCCGCCTGTATCAAAACTTACACCGGAGCAAGCTCAGTATTATTTCCTATCTGGTTACACCTCAAAACTGGCAGGAACAGAACGTGGGATCACAGCTCCTACCCCAACGTTTTCTTCTTGTTTTGGTGCCGCCTTCTTAAGCTTACACCCCACCAAGTATGCCAAAGTACTAAAAGAGAGGATGAATGCTGCTGGTGCAGAAGCTTACCTGGTTAATACTGGCTGGAACGGAACTGGAGAACGAATCAGCATACAGGCCACTCGCTGTATTATCGATGCAATTCTTGACAGTTCTATTGATCAAGAAGATTTTGAAACAATCCCCTATTTCAATCTTGCTATTCCCAAAAAGATAGAAGGCGTCAATACAGGGATCTTAGACCCCAAGAATACTTATAACAATGCTAATGACTGGGATGCAAAAGCACGTGATCTGGCTCAGCGCTTTATTACCAACTTCCAGCAATTCACTGATTTACCCGAAGGAGAGCTGTTGGTGGCTTCTGGGCCTACACTCTAGCCCTGTCATTTCATGTCAATGAAATGTCACGCTATACAAAACGCATAGCTGTGTATTAAGCGTAGAGTTGTGCTGACCTTTCACAAACGCTTAAAGGTCAGTACAACTATTTAGGGAAGCTACTTTATGTCATTACAAAGCTTTATTCCTACACCACAGTTTAGTGACTATAAAGAAGATTTTAAGGATCATTATGTATTAAGCCGTAGTGAGGACGGGGTAATTGTCGCTCAAGCGCACACACTCGGTGGCCCAATTCAGCTAAATGTAGAGAATCACCGATCAATCAGCCAACTTTTTAAAGTGATCGGTGGAGACCCTGACAACGAAATTATGATTTTCACTGGCACCGGTCCTCATTTCATGGCCAGTGTAGATCCAGACGGCTTTTCATTGGAAGCAGAAGATCTGGAATACTGGGCATATGAATACGCCTATAAAGATGGCTGTAATAACGTTTCCTCACTGATAAATGACCTGGAAATACCAACGATAGGCGCCATGAACGGACCGGGATTTAACGCCGAACTCTGCCTCATGTGCGACATTACTATATGCACAGAAGATACTGTTATTTTTGACCCCCACTTTGCGGCTCTTGGCTCTGTTCCCGGCAGTGGTATCCATAGCTGCATGCAAGAATTACTTGGGGTAAAACCTGCAGCTTATGCACTTCTAACGAGCGAACCGATAAATGCCCAGAGGGCTCTGGAACTTGGCTTGGTAAATGAAGTGGTACCACGCGACCATCTACTGATGCGTGCTAAAGAAATTGCCGACGATATTATGCTGCTAGCGAGAACAACTCGCCGCTTAACAACACAAATTATCCGTCGCCCATGGAAAAAACGAATTGTTAACGATTTGGACAGTGGCTTTGGCACCCATATGTTTTCACACCTGGCCAATAGGGTTCCCATACATACTGATATTAATACGGAGATTGATACTGAAAAGCAAGATAGCTCGAAAAGAAGTTACAAATATTATAGGAAACTTTTAGAAGCCATTGATGAGGCAGCCAAGAACTAAATCATTATAAGGGGTTACATCTAAACACGGAGAATTTCTCAGTCTCTCTCGCTTAATAGGAGGCCTCAGTAAGATAAGTTGTAGGTCTTATTCAGGTATTGCCTAAGTCCTTGCAGCTCTCGGCGAGGACTTTTTCTTTCTTGTAATCTAACCCGAAAAAAAGGCCAACCTACTGCTTATTTTCTGTAGAACCTCCCTTGTGGCATCTTTCCCTATACTCAACGGGAGTAGTTCCCGTCCAACGTTTAAATGCACGATAAAATGAGCTTAAATCCTTATAACCTAAGCGGTAAGCGACCTCTGCAACTGTAAACTCAGTACCTTCTATCTCCGCAATGGTATAGTCTCTTCGAGCCTCATCCACCAGTTTCTTAAAGGTAGTGCCTTCGCTAGCTAAATTACGTTGAACGGTACGAGATGTTAAATTCAGCATGTCGGCTACATCCTGCAACTCAATATCCTTATCAGGGAGTGATTCAAACACAGCCCTTTTTACTTTATTCAGGATGCCAATTTCAGTTAAGGCATGTAACTGTTGTACAGCCTGCATTTCGTGAACTTTATGAAGTGCGGCATCAGAGCCAATTGTTTGGTAGTCAAGATAGACTGTCGGAAAACATAAATAGTTTTCTTTTTGATTAAACTTTAGGTCACATTTGAAAATTTGATCATAGCTCGAAGTTTCATCTGGCTTGCGATATTGAAATCCAGCCTCTTCTAAGGGCAACTCCCAACCTACAATGGAATTAAAACAGCGATAGATAAACACTTGCCAGAAG
The DNA here is from genome assembly GCF_042854845.1 of Maricurvus nonylphenolicus. Classification (GTDB taxonomy): domain Bacteria; phylum Pseudomonadota; class Gammaproteobacteria; order Pseudomonadales; family Cellvibrionaceae; genus Maricurvus; species Maricurvus nonylphenolicus. The sequence continues at coordinate 5,057,312 of NZ_AP031498.1, forward strand.
TCTGTATGTTGCCTATTGGGCTCACAGTCGCTAAGAAAGTTAGCGCTGAGTTTTGATATATCCTTGCCCTCTTCTAAAGTGACTCTTCCGCTATCGGTATATAACTTAATGTATTTATCAAAGCTTTCAATTGCTTCCCTTAAATTCTTACTGGTCATAGCCAAATAACCAGCAGCATTAAAGGCAGGAGTAGGTGCTTTTGCCCCCAGATGAAGCCCAAAATCAGGATCATGACTTAATTCACCTGCCGCCTCCCACATATGCATCAACTTCTCATGTGAAATACGATATTGAGAGTCCTCAAAGAGTTCAGGGTTAATATCGGAGCGATCAAAGATTTCTTCGACATCCAAGCCTTCACCTGAAAACATTCGATATAAGAACTTGGTGACGACAGACGTAGATTTCGTCTCAACGCCAAACCTAGCATTAGGCATTAGGATCTTTCCCCACTCGTTAGAGGTAATAGGCCAGCCATACGTTCAAAACCATCAATTAGTATCATGACAGTAAGATACAATAGTCATTCGCTCTTGGGTAGATTTTAACACCATATCCTTATTTTATTATCCGTATTCCCTTGATAGGAATGCTCCCAGCCCTTCTATAACAAAATGAAATAACTATTATCCTTATATATTTACTAATGAGTACTTAATGGCGACGACCTCTATCCTGCTTGATATATATCAGGATGATACCCAGCAAATCCCAGTATCATAGCCGAAAGCAACCTTAGGATAATTCCATGATTGAGAAGTTTAACGACCTGCTTGAGCAGGCCCAACAGCAGACTGATGCCCAACGTTTATTATTCCTCTTTGCAGCATCGGATGTTGTCAAAAAAGCCAAAAAGCGTGATGAGAAGAAAGGTACCCTGTCTCCGGTGATGTGTGTGGATAAATTACCGGCTGAAATCGACAGTTTTAAGGCGCTGGCCAGTGAAGCGGACGGAATAACTCAGGATTGGGATATGGTGTTGATCGCGGCTCTTTCAGGCGAAGGTGCAAAGGCGCCAACTACGGAAGAAGCGGAACCGTTTTTAAATAAGATGGCGAATGATTTGTCGTCGGGACAGGATTTATCCCGTTATGTGATATTTGATCGCAAAGAGAACCCGATTGTAATTCAGGCAGCCTAGCTGCCTGATTTCCTGAACCTCTTCTAACTACCTTTCTCTTCCAGCAGCTGTACGGCAACCGCCAAGACATCGGTACCGCTGATCAGGCCGACCAGTTTATTACCCTCGGTAACGGGTAGTGCGCCAACGCGTAATTCCAGTAATTGGGAAGCGGCTGCTGAAACCCGTTCCTCACTGCCAATGGTGACTGGATCGGCTGTCATAATTTCCGCTACGGTTACGCCCTGCTCCAGGATTTCCTGACGCTTGCCAATATTTTGGGTGAGGCTGGAAATGCTGGCGGCGTAGACATCTTTCTTTGTAACAATACCTACCACGGCATTGTCACCGTCTATGACTGGAATCTGACGAATGCGGTGCTGCTCCATTAATTGGCGAGCCTGGCCTAGTGAGGCATTGGCTTTTAGGGCATGGATATCCTTGGTCATCAGGTCTTTGACTTGCATAGATTTATCTCTGCGTTAATAAACTGACCCAAGCATAGTACATATGTGTGGAGACTATCTAGTACTATCCGGCATTCCCGCGTAATTCCTGGATTCCCGCTTTCGCGGGAATGGCGTTGGTGATGATTGTGCGAGTTTCTAATGTAGTCGTACTTGGATAGTAATTGAAAATTACTGTAATAATGGCGACTCGGAAACACTGAAATCAAAACCCTCAATATCCGCGTCCGCGATAAGACGGTCGATATATTGGGCAATGGCTTTGCGGCGTACTTTTTCGTTGAGGTAGTCGGCGATGCGTTCTTCGGCCATCTCAAAGGTTAGTTGGCGACCTTCAACGCGGTGGTCAATCGCTACCACATGAATACCGTAACGGCTTTCCATGGGTTTTAGGACTAAGCCTGGTTCACAGCAAAACAGTTGGCGTTCAAATTCCGGTACGGTTTGACCGCGGGTAATTTGTCCCAGTTGGCCGCCGGTTTTGGCGGATGGGCAGCGGGAATGGGCTTCGGCCAATTGTGCAAAAATGGATTCATCCTGTTGCAATTGGCGAATGAGTAATTTGGCTTTATCGGTAGCTTCGATACGTGCCATCTCATCTTCAGGATCTGCAGCCAGCAAGATATGTTTAACTGCCAGTAGTGGCGTGGTGCAGAATTTATCGAGATTTTGATCGTAATAGTTACGGCAATCTTCTTGTGTTGCCTTGGGGATATTAACATCTTCCGCGATTAGCTCATCGACGAAATTTTCATCGGCCACATCGCCAATGCCAAGTGCTAAGGCACGCTGTTTAAACAGTTCGGCAATGATTAATGATTCACTGGCTTTAATCATCGATTCACGCTGACTTTCGCCGCTGTGGTACTGCATTTCGGAGAGGATGGTATCTTCGTCGAAGGTGGTGTTGTTTACGCGGATCATGTTTTTAATCACTCTCTTGATAAAGACACTGGATACCCAAAGCGCTCACTGCGCTCGCGGGGCAGGCTCTTCCTGCTTGCGCAGGAATGACGCTGTAGTGTGTTATAGGCTTTCTACTGGAAGAAATGTACCCTGTAGAAAGCTTCTGGATCCCCGCTTTCGCGGGGATGGCACAGTAGGTGTTTCTGTTTATAGCCCTGCTTTTTTGGTTCTTACTACCTGGTAGTTACGACCAAAGTATTTAACAGGCACACTCCAGATATGCACCAAGCGGCTAAAGGGGAAGACTACAAACAGTGTCATACCCAGGAACACATGCAGTTTGAAGATAATGTGCACATCAATAATGCTGGCAGCAGCAGTAGTACCGTTAAAGATCACCAGGTTTTGTGCCCAGCTCATCAGCTTTAACATCTCAGCACCGTCCATATGTCCGAAGGAGACAAAGATGGAAATCAAGCCGAGGATTAATTGCGCCAAGAGCAGGAACAACAGGGTGATATCCATGGTAGAGCTGGTGGCACGCACACGGTCGTTACCCAAGCGGCGGGCAATCAGAATCACCAAGCCGTAGAGGCAGACCAGGCCAAAGAAACCACCCATAGCCATGGCGAAGATTTGCTTCATGCCTGCGGTAATTCCGAGGAAATCCCACACTTGGTGTGGCGTTAACAAACCGACAAAGTGGCCACACAACACCATGATAATACCGACATGGAACGGCAGGCTGCCTTTACGCAGTTGCTTACTTTCCAGCATTTGGCTGGAGCCGGTTTTCCAGGTGTATTGATCGCGGTCATATCGTACCAGGGAGCCCAGTACGAAAATGGTTAGCGCTATATAAGGGTAAATACCAAATAAAAAATGGTTCACACTATTCATTTTGCTACTCCTTCCAGAGCTGGACCGGCTTCGTTAAAGCCAACCCAGTTTAACGGTACATCGAGATCTTTACGCTGGGACTCAGAGGGGCGTCGGGCGGCTTGATCACAACTCTTCTCCAAAGAATCAGCACCGAAGGTAACTTCTTCCTCTTCCCACTCTTTGTCGATCGCTTTTTTAGTGTCGTCACGTTTTTCGTTGGCAACCTGGGCACGCATTTCGGTTAAATCAACCTGGCTGCAGGCCACATCCAACAGAGTTTCAAACAGTACAGCGTAGGGGCTACCACGTTTTTCCAGGCGGCATAGCAACAAGGCTAGGATATGCTCAACATCCAGCAACCACTCCTTAGCACCTTCCTCACCTTGCGTAGCCAGGAATTCCAAAAACATGGGCAGGTAATCCGGCAACTGGTGTTGCGAGATTTCCAAACCGGCTTCGCGGTACTTGGCGGTAAGGTCTACCATGGCCTGACCGCGATCGCGGGATTCGCCGTGCACATGCTCAAACAACCACAAACCCAGTGAACGACCACGTTCAAACAGCGCGTCGTATTCTGCCTGCCAGTCCATCAGGTCTTTGGCCAGATGGGTTTCGACAAAATGCTCCAGCTCGGTACGCGAGACCAGGCTGATATTGGCTGAGCGAATAACGCCCAGCACTTCACGCTCATGATCAGCCAGAAAAGTATCCGGATAATCCAGCAAGCGGGAGATTACACGTAGAAGGTCCATTAGTTTTCCTCCAGGTGTACAACTTTAATTTCCCGCGCCAGATCGCCCTGCTGACGGTAGGTTTGTTTCTTTCCACCAAACAGGTTGGTATCGTTATTACCGTCGGAGCAACCGTTACCGAAGCTGAAGCCACAACTGCTCTTCATGCTATAGGCTTCTTCAGCATAAGCTTTATGGCTGGATGGAATCACGAATCTATCTTCGTAATTGGCAATCGCCATATAACGGTACATTTCTTCCACCTGATGCTCGGTCAAGCCAGCTTGCTGCAATACCGCGAGGTTTTCTTCACCGTCCACCTGCTGTGAACGCTTGTAGGAGCGCATGGCCAGCATACGTTCCAGTGCAGACAGAACTGGTGCTTCATCACCGGCGGTTAACAGGTTGGCCAGGTAGCGAATGGGGATTCGCTGGGACTTCAGATCGGGAATTACACCGTCCATACCGATGGTGCCAGCCTCAACCGCATTTTGAATAGGCGATAGAGGTGGGATATACCAAACCATTGGCAGAGTACGATACTCTGGGTGCAGCGGCAGAGCCACTTTCCAATCCATCGCCATTTTGTACACTGGGGATTCCTGCGCTGAAGTGATCCAGCTGTCTGGAATACCTTCTTCGCGTGCGGCACGCTGTACTTCCGGATCATTAGGATCGAGGAAGATATCCAGCTGTGATTGGTACAAATCTTTTTCCAGCGGCGTATTCGCGGCTTCTTCAATACGATCCGCATCGTACAGAAGTACACCCAAGTAACGAATACGACCTACACAGGTTTCACTACATACAGTAGGCTGACCGGCTTCGATACGTGGGTAGCAGAAGATACACTTCTCGGACTTGCCGGTTTTCCAGTTGTAGTAAATCTTTTTGTACGGACAACCGGACACACACATACGCCAGCCGCGACATTTATCCTGATCGATCAGAACAATGCCGTCTTCCTCACGCTTGTAGATAGCGCCACTTGGGCAGCTGGCTACACAGGCAGGGTTCAAGCAGTGCTCACACAGACGTGGCAGGTACATCATAAAGGTCTTTTCAAACTGACCGTAGATTTCCTTCTGTGCCACATCGTCAAAGTTTTTATCAGCTTTACGCTTTTCAAACTCGGTGCCGAGAATTTCTTCCCAGTTAGGACCCCAGTTGATTTTCTCCATACGCTTGCCGGTTACCAGCGAGCGCGGACGTGCTACTGGCTGATGCTTGGAATCCGGCGCATTGTGCAGATGTTCGTAGTCGTAATCGAACGGCTCGTAGTAGTCGTCAATTTCTGGCAGATCCGGGTTGCCGAAAATATTCGACAAAATACGCAATTTACCACCCTGACGAGGAACCAGCTTGCCGTTTTTACGAACCCAGCCGCCGTTCCACTTTTCCTGGTTTTCCCATTCTTTCGGGAATCCAACACCGGGCTTTGATTCAACATTGTTAAACCAGGCGTACTCAACACCGTCACGGCTGGTCCAAACGTTTTTACAAGTAATAGAGCAGGTGTGACAACCGATACATTTATCGAGGTTTAACACCATGCCAATTTGAGCGCGAACTTTCATTATTCTGCCCCCTCCAATGCTGCTTCATGTTCCTGATCGAGCCAATCAACCTTGTCCATCTTACGGACGATCACGAACTCATCACGGTTACAACCTACAGTGCCGTAGTAGTTAAAGCCGTAGGCTTGTTGTGCGTAGCCACCAATCATATGGGTGGGTTTCATAATGGCGCGGGTTACGGAGTTGTGCATACCGCCGCGAGTCTTGGTGACCTCACTACCCGGTACATTCACGATACGTTCCTGGGCGTGGTACATCAGGCTCATACCTTCGTTCACACGCTGGGAGACAACCGCACGGGCCGCGATAGCACCGTTGACGTTAAAGACTTCGATCCAGTCGTTATCTTCAATGCCGGCTTTTTTAGCATCCACTTCACTGATCCAGATAATGGGGCCACCACGTGACAGGGTCAGCATTAACAGGTTATCGGAGTAGGTTGAGTGAATACCCCACTTCTGGTGCGGTGTAATCCAGTTCAACACAATTTCTTTGTTGCCGTTTGGCTTTTTACCCAACATAGGCGCAACGGTTTTCAGGTTAACCGGTGGCTTGTACAAACACTGGGTTTCACCAAAGTCGCGCATCCACTCGTGATCCTGATAGAACTGCTGACGTCCGGTTACGGTCCTCCAGGGGATCAGCTCATGTACGTTGGTGTAACCGGCATTGTAGGACACATGTTCGTCTTCCAAACCGGACCAGGTTGGCGAGCTGATAATCTTGCGCGGCTGCGCCTGAATATCGCGGAAGCGAATTTTTTCCTCTTCCTTCGGCTTGGCCAGATGGGTGTGATCGCGACCGGTCACTTTACTTAAAGCTTCCCAGGCTTTAACAGCCACATGACCGTTGGTTTCCGGCGCCAGGCTCAGAATCACTTCTGCCGCATCAATGGCACTTTCAATTTTTGGACGACCTTTGTGTGGGCCTTCTTCATGGTGGGTGTAATTCAGTTTACCCAGGAAGTCGACTTCTTCATCGGTGTTCCAGTTAATGCCTTTACCACCGTTACCCAGTTTTTCCATCAATGGGCCAAGCGAGGTGAAACGGTTATAGGTGTTAGGGTAATCACGCTCAACCACCACCATGTTCGGTGCAGTCTTGCCTGGGATCAGATCACACTCACCTTTCCACCAGGCTTTAACACCATCGGGTTGAGCCAGCTCGGCTGGCGTATCGTGTTGCAGTGGTACAGTAACCAGATCTTTTTCAACACCCAGATGACCTTCGGTCAGTTGAGAGAAACGCTTGGCAATGCCTTTAAAGATGTCCCAGTCGGAGCGGGATTCCCATACCGGGTCTACCGCTTTGGACAGTGGGTGAATAAACGGATGCATATCCGAAGTATTCATATCGTCTTTCTCATACCAGGTAGCGGTAGGCAGTACGATATCAGAGTAAACACAGGTAGAAGACATACGGAAGTCGAGGGTGACAACCAGGTCAATCTTGCCTTCCGGCGCATCATCGTGCCACACCACATCTTCTGGCTTCTTGCTGCCCACTTCACCCAGATCTTTACCCTGCAGGCCGTTCTTGGTGCCCAGCAGGTGACGCAGCATATACTCGTGACCTTTACCGGACGAACCCAGCAGGTTAGAACGCCAGATAAACAGGTTGCGCGGATAGTTTTGCGGGTTATCCGGATCCTCACAGGCAAATTTCAGCTCGCGATTTTTCAGCAGATTAACGGTGTAATCCTTCGGATCCATTTCCATGGCTTCAGCTTTTTTACACAGCTCCAGCGGGTTAGTACCCAGCTGCGGTGCCGAAGGCAACCAACCCATACGCTCGGCGCGGGTGTTATAGTCGATAATGGAACCGCTCCACTTGGATTTGTCAGCCAGTGGTGAAACCACTTCTTCCATTTCCAGTTTTTCGTAGCGCCATTGATCGGCGTGGTTGTAGAAGAAAGACGTACCATTCATTTGACGCGGTGGACGCTGCCAATCCAGACCAAAGGCCAGAGGCAACCAACCACATTGTGGACGCAGTTTTTCCTGTCCAACGTAGTGAGCCCAACCACCACCGGATTGACCGATACAACCACACATCATCAGCATATTGATAACGCCGCGGTAGTTCATGTCCATGTTGTACCAGTGGTTCATAGCAGCACCGATAATGATCATGCTACGGCCATGGGTCTTGTCGGCATTGGTGGCAAATTCGCGGGCGATTTTAATAATCTGCTCGCGAGGTACACCGGTAATTTTTTCCTGCCAGGCTGGCGTGTAAGGCGCATCATCATCCAGCGACTTGGCGGTGTTAGGACAATCCAGACCGTGGTCAACGCCATAGTTAGCCAGCGTTAAATCGTAAACAGTCGCGACCAGAGTCTCGGTACCATCGGCCAGGGTTACACGCTTGGCGGGCACTTTGCGCAGCTGCACATTACTGTGATCGGTGTGATCGAAATATTCGTATTCGTGCTTTTGGCCACCGAAGTACGGGAAGGCAACCTCAACCACTTCGTCACTGCTGCCTTTCAAGCTCAGCGCCAGGTTAATCTCTTCACCGGTAGCACCGTCGCGCTGTTCAATATTCCACTTACCGCGACTACCGTCGGTGTTTTCACCCCAGCGGTAGCCAATAGAACCTGTAGGAGAAACCAGTTCACCTTTTTCATTCAGGCCAATGGTTTTCCACTCTGGGTTGTTTTCCTGGCCCAGGTTGTTGGCCAGATCAGAAGCGCGCAGGAAGCGACCCTGTTGCAGACCTTGCTCAGATTCATCCAGACGTACCAGGTACGGGAAGTCAGTGGTGGTGCGAACATAGTTGGTGAAATATTCGCTGGGGTTATCAACATGGAATTCTTTCAGAATCACATGACCCATCGCCATGGCAACAGCGGAGTCAGTACCCTGCTTGGCAGGAATCCACTCATCGGTAAGCTTGGCCACTTCAGAATAGTCAGGAGTAACCGAAACGGTCTTGGTACCCTTGTAGCGCACTTCAGTAAAGAAGTGAGCATCCGGGGTACGGGTTTGCGGTACGTTGGAACCCCAGGCAATGATATAGCCGGAGTTATACCAGTCAGCGGATTCAGGCACGTCTGTCTGCTCACCCCAGATCTGCGGTGACGCTGGTGGCAAGTCACAGTACCAGTCGTAGAAACTCAGGCAGTTACCACCAATCAATGACAGGTAACGTGAACCCGCTGCGTAGGACACCATCGACATAGCGGGAATCGGCGAGAAGCCAGAGATACGGTCAGGGCCAAAGGTCTTGGCGGTATAGATATTGGAAGCAGCGATTATCTCGTTCACTTCGTTCCAGTCAGAACGCACCATGCCGCCCAAACCACGGCGGGATTTGTAAGACTTGGCTTTGGCCGGGTCAGACACAATAGAACCCCAGGCATCTACCGGGTCACTGTGTTGAGAGCGCGCTTCACGCCAGAGTTTCAGCAGGGCCTTACGCACTTTCGGATATTTCAGGCGGTTAGCACTGTAGATATACCAGGAATAACTGGCGCCACGTGGACAACCACGAGGCTCGTGGTTAGGCAGATCCGGGCGGGTACGCGGGTAGTCGGTTTGCTGGGTTTCCCAGGTCACCAGGCCATCTTTAACGTAAATTTTCCAGCTACAGGAGCCGGTACAGTTAACCCCGTGGGTCGAGCGGACGATCTTGTCGTGCTGCCAGCGACGACGATAGCCATCTTCCCACGAGCGATCCTCGTTGGTCGTGACCCCGTGCTCCCCGGCAAAGTCTTGCTTTTTCACATTGAAAAAACGCAACTTATCTAAAAACTGACTCATGCTATTTTCCTCACCTTGGTTTGCCCTGTCGTACAGAGGTGTAGTTGGACATCCGGCGTTTTGATTCAGGCTACTTATATGAGCGCTACTTTTGGTACAACCAACACATCTGGCAAAACCTCTGGCAGCACGCTTGAGAAGGAATATAGAAAGACTGATGTCTGGCCAACTTGACCTAGGTCAACTCACGCCATACGGGTTTTGGGGTCTAATAGACTATCTACCCCCAAAGGGGTATAAGGCCAAAATAGCTAACCTACTGATTTATAATAACTTTTAACAATGTCAGTGAATTTCTTTAGCAGGAAACTGCCCCGTATACTCATTGGGGGTAGACAGCAGCCAGAGCAACCGCAAACGGGCAGATACTGGCAAACTATTTGTAACTTGATAGCCATTCGACACTCAGCGCCAAAGCAGCCTATGGAAAAGATAAAACAGCGTTATTCCTATTCGGTGATGAATTACATTACCGTATCCCTGGCCTCCATCTTTGGCATCGGCTTGCTGTCGATCTTTATTTCCTATTGGGTCACGGATATGTCCGATAAGGACGCCCAGGCCATTAATATGTCCGGCTCCATGCGGATGCAGACTTACCATATTGGCTTGGCGCTGCAGCGAGGCGAAAAGCAGGAAGCGATTGAGGCCATCGATAGGCTGGATGAGACCTGGAACCATGCTCTATTCATTAAGCAACGCTCGCTGAACTCCAGTGACCCGCTCAACGGTTATTTTTATCGTGCCTATAATCACTGGCAGCAAGAACTTAAACCCCTGCTGGTGAGTGAAGCCAACTCAGTCTCTCTTCCCGCCCTGCCGATTAAGATGATCGACAAACAGGTCCACCTGACCGACGAGCTGGTGGATCAATTCCAGAAGGAGGCCGAAGGCCGCATTCGCAACCTGCGCTTGTTTCAGGTGTTTGTGCTGTTTATTACCGTCAGTGTCGGCAGCGTGATTTTTTACCTGCTGAAGAACCGTATTGAAAAACCCCTGTTACAGTTAACCCAAGCGGCGCACCGTATTGGTAAGGGTGATTTTGGTCATCAGGTTGAAGTCGATGGTCGCGATGAACTGGCGTTGCTCGGCGCAGTGATTAACCAGATGAGCACATCCATTAGCCATATGTACGATGAGCTCGATGATCGGGTAAAACAACGCACTCAGGAATTACGCCGTAACAATATTAACCTGGAGTTTCTGTTAAATACCGCACGACGCATCCTCGACAGCCACAATAAGCCTCTGGATTTCCAGCAGTTGCTTGATGACCTGTCCGGTGCCATGCATGGCAATACCACGCTGGAGCTATGCCTGTTTACGGCACAGGGCGATAAACCTTATCTGCAACTGGCACCACATCAAACGCCAACGACCGATTGTACTCTGCGTTCCTGTGAAGGCTGTCAGGGCCAAGCTCCGTTTACCCCGATTGATAGCATCAGCCTCAACGAGAAGTTCCCTATCGTTCGCGATGATATGCACTACGGCGTTATTAATGTTCGCTCGCCAGTAATGACGCCGCTACCGGAGTGGCAAGAGCAATTATTGCGCTCAGCTGCCGACCAGTTTGCCCTGGCCTTATCGCTGTCGGCACAAAAAGATCAGGAACATCGCCTGGCCATGCTTAACGAGCGTACGGTAATTGCCCGGGAACTGCACGACTCCCTGGCCCAGGCGCTGTCCTATTTACAGATCCAGGTAACCCGCCTGCAAAAGTCCCACGACAAACAGAAATACGATCTGCAGCAACCGATTATTGATGAATTGCGTGAAGGACTGTCTTCGGCCTACCGTCAACTGCGCGAATTACTAACCACCTTCCGCTTAAAAATCGATACCGGTGGTTTACAAGGCGCTCTGGAAAATACCGTCAAGCAGTTGCGCGAACGCACGGATATGCATGTCAATCTGCACTACCAACTTTCTAACCTGCCGCTGAATCCCACCGAGGAAATTCACCTGCTACAGATTATTCGTGAAGCTTCACAGAATGCCATTAACCACTCCAAAGGCGAGCATCTGAGTATTTCCCTGAAGCAGTTAGCAGACAAGTCTATTGAACTGCTGATTGATGATGACGGTATTGGTATTCCCGACACACCGGAAAAGCTCAATCACTATGGTCTGGCGATTATGAATGAGCGTAGCCGCCACCTTAACGGCAAGGTAGAGATCTTCCCCCGCGAAGAAGGCGGCACCCGGGTTGTCTGCAGATTCCAACCAGGCTTTATCGAGCAGCAAGTCACCTCTACAGCTTGATCCAAGCTAATAGAACCACAAACAATCAATTGAAATCACCGGCCTATTTCTTAGAAGCGGCCGGTATTTGTCCATTTTTTGCACAGCCTGCAAGCGTCTACTATTATCCATTGATACAACACTCTTAAACGCTACAGCCACACAGCGTCCTTATTGCGTTTTCTGACTGAGGAATATCGAGTGACTATCAATGCCCACTTTCGCCTTACCCCACTCGTTTGCAGCCTGCTTATCAGCAGCTCGCTTCAGGCCGCCGACTGGAGCGTTAACGAGATTCATCTTCAGAAGGGTGATCTCAAACAGACCGCCACCAATCGCGGTGAACGAGATACCACCATCATTACCTTCCAGCACGCCAGCGGCTGGAAATACGGCGACAACTTCTTCTTTATTGATTATCTGGATTTTGACAAGGAAGATCCGGGTACCACCGATGGCGACGAGTTCTACGGCGAGTGGTATCCCAATTTCAGCCTCGGCAAGATGACGGGTAAGGAACTCAAGTTCGGCCCGGTGAAAGATATCGGTATCACCCTGGGCTTTAACTTTGCCCCGGAAGTCGACAGCTGGTGGTTTCTGCCAGGCGTGCGTTTTGATCTGGATATTCCCGGTTTTGCCTTCTCCAATCTGTTGATCTCAGCTTACGAAAATCACTCCAATGCCGATGACTCAGCCACTGACTTTGTCATTTTCGATGAAGGCAGCAGCTATATGGTGGACTTTTCCTTTGCCTACCCGTTCAAGATTGGCTCCACCAATTGGACCGTGGAAGGCCATGTTGAATATATCGACGGTCGCAGCCAGCGCAATACCTTTGGCAGGACAGATCTGGAATCTCATGTATTGGCACAACCACAAATCCGCATGGACCTTGGCGAGGTGCTGTTCGACATGAAGGAGACCTTCTTCGTGGGTATTGAGTACCAGTACTGGGACAACAAACTCGGTGAAGATGGCCTTAGAGATAATACCGCTCAACTACTAGCCGTCTGGCGTTTATAAGAGAAGAGACATCATGAAAAAGATTATCTTGTCAGTATTGGCCTACTCCCTGCTATTCTTCGGCCACAACCTGCACGCCCAGCAAACCTATGTGGTCGGCGTAGAAGAACTGGATTACTTCCCTCTCTATGCTTTTGGCAAACGCGAGAGTTTTTCAGAAGAGCTTTTAAATGCCTTTGCCAAAGATGCGGGTATCACCTTTGAATACAAACCTCTGGCTATCAACCGACTCTATCACGAGTTTTTGGAAGACAACCTGGTGGACTTTAAATTCCCCGACAATGCATTCTGGGGCGGTGATAAAAAAGAAGGGATATCAGTTATCTACAGTTCACCCGCCGTGCCTTTTACCGACGGCGTCCTGGTTCCCAAGGCGAATATCGGCAAAGGCATTACCAGCATTAAAGCCTTAGGTATGCCAACCGGATTCACACCAAAAGAGTACAGTGACCTGGCAGCAGCTGGCAGCCTAAAACTGAAACGTCACTATCAAATGGACCGCTTAGCCAAAGACGTTTTACTGGGCAAAACCCAGGGCTTCTATTCAAACGTAGTGGTCGCCCAACACTTAGTGGATACTCAATTTGACGGTGCAATGGGCTTTGACAAGTCTCTACCTCACACAGAGGGGCACTATCACTTATCCACCATCAAACACACCGATGTCATCGACAAGTTTAACGCCTTTCTCTCAGCCAATCCTGATCTTATAAAGGCCCTGTCTGACAAATACTTGAAATAGGCAACAAAACCAAGTCCGACGTTACTGGCTGTCTAGCATTGCCTAGGGTAGTTTGATAATTTATTCCCTGTCTTAACTCAACGACAGGGAACAGGTTGTGACGTCTTTACCTATCTATCAAATCGATGCCTTTAGCCAACAGGCTTTTGCCGGAAATCCCGCTGCCGTGGTGCCATTACAGCAATGGCTGGCCGACGAAGTGATGCAAAATATCGCCAGTGAAAACAACCTGGCAGAGACAGTATTTTTTGTCCCAGAGGACGACGGGTTTTACATTCGTTGGTTTACCCCCGTGCGGGAGGTAAAACTCTGCGGTCACGCAACGCTTGCCGCTGCCTATGTATTATTCGAATACCTGGGTTTTAGTGAGCCTGAAATTAAATTTCAATCACTCTCTGGTTTACTGACAGTCAAGCAGGATAATCAGCGTTTAACCCTTAATTTTCCCGCCCAACCGCCAGAGCCACAGCACTGCCCTGAAGCCCTGGTCCAGGGCTTGGGAAAAACGCCCCTTGCCTGTTTGGCTAACGAAGACTGGATAGCCGTATTTGACAGTGAAGCAGACATACTGGCGATTGAACCAAATCACAGCGAACTGCAAAAGTTGGATAAACGCGGTGTTATCGCCACGGCGCCGTCAGATAAATACGACTTTGTCGCCCGCTTCTTTTCCCCCAAGTACGGCATCCCCGAAGACCCGGTTACCGGTTCGGCCTATACACAACTGATGCCCTACTGGACTGAACGCTTGGGTAAAAAATCACTTTATGCCAAACAGTTATCCAGCCGCGGCGGCGAGCTTTGGTGTGAGCTGATTGGAGACAGGGTAACCATTGCCGGATATGCAGCCACCTATTTGATCGGTGAAATAAACATCTAGCATTTGGGCTTGACCTTACAGCGGCTGGATAGTTTAGCCTTACCCGGGACAGATACCGACAATAAGAAAAGGAGAGAGACTGTGTTAACGCGTTTGGAAAACAAAATTCCACCACCGCTGGTGATGGTCATTAGTGCTGCAGCCATGTGGTTAATCGCAGCCAATACCCCTGTAGCGTTTTTAGCCACCTTATCGAGTAGCCTCTATTGGGGACTGATTTTCTTGCTATTCATATCCGGCTTGGGCATTGGCTTGGGAGGCATGCTGTCTTTTAAACATGCACAAACCACCATTAATCCTCTGAAACCTGAGAGCGCCAGCAATCTGGTGTCTTCAGGTATCTTTCAATATACCCGCAATCCTATGTATATCAGTTTGACACTTATGCTTTGTTCCTGGGGTGTGTACCTGCAGTCCGCCTGGGCCTGGATTCTGGTCCCGGTTTTTATGCTTTATATTACCCGCTGCCAAATTATTCCCGAAGAGCGAGCCATGCAGCAGCTGTTTGGTGAGGAGTTTGAACAATACAAAATGCGTGTGCGCCGCTGGCTATAATCTCATGGCCGGCTTAGTGCCAGCCTTCCAGCAAATGGTGTAACGGATCGGCCAGCAATAACAGACCAACAACCCCCACTACCAACAAACCATAAAGGCTTGGCCTGGCTTGCGGTGACGATTGCAACAGTGACTCTACCCGCAAGCGGGCATGGCTATCGGCAAAAGCACTGGCATAGGCTGGACTTGGCTGTTGCCAGCGAGCCAACTTGATGATCAGCTCCGCAACAGACTCTGGATCACTCACTCGTGTGGCCGCTTGATCACAGGCTTTTTCACACATCAGCTGATGATCTTCGATCAACTGTCGCGACCAGGTTCCTGGCAGAGGTGATAACAATACGCTCATCAGAATGCGACGCAAATTATCGTAGCGCTGCTGGTGAGCTTTTTCATGGGCAACAATGGTCGCTATATCCTGCTCGTCACAGCGTTGCAGTAAACCACTGCTGAGGAATATATCTGACTGCCAAACACCCACAGTAAATGCCGCCACCTGATCTTCCGGTAACTCAATATAATCCTGCTTGGCATTACCCACAAAGCGTAACTGCTTTAGTAAGCGCTGCGCCGGCAAATATAACTGGCGAACTTTTTGAGCCAAACGCACACAAATGAAAAGCGCAATCAGCAGTGCCGGCACAATAGCCAAACTGTTTACCGGCCCATGGGGTTTGCATAAACCGGAATGGCAATGCTCTACCACCAACCAACGCGCGACATCCGGCCAGTACAAACTCACCACTAACCAGATACTGCCCACGACAGGCAAAGCAGCATACAAGAGCAACAACAAACTGGCTTGCGCTGCAGAGACTTTATGCAATAACACGCGAAAGGCTGGATATACCAGGCGCAATACACTAGCGAGTACAAACCACAGGCCTAATAACATCAAGGCCACAGAAGCGAACCACTCAATCACGATCGGCCTCCTCCTTAGCAGTATCGCCCTGGGATTCCTGTCGCTGTGATCGGCGCTCATGAATCAGCTCTTCCAGCTGGTCCAGGGTGCTGTCATCGATACGGTCGGCAAAATCGACAAAGCTGGACAGAATCGGTTCAAGACTGCCGTTGTGTAATTGCTTGATCACACCACCGATTAAACGCCCCAACAATTCTGAACGCTGTACCTTGGGGGAATAGAGGTAGGCATGGCTCTGCTTGGTACGCAGCAGCAAACCTTTACGGTATAGACGTTCGAGAGTGGATTGCACGGTGCTTAGGCTGGAACGCTGGGACTCAGGCAAAGCCTGGTGTAAAGCACGCGCGCCCTGCCCCGGTGACAGCCACAAGGCCTCCATCACTGACAATTCCAACTCGCCCAACTGCGGCAGGGCATTAACTTGAGTTTTACGCTTAAACATCAATTATCTCAAACATCGGCAACATCTTATGACCCCAAAAAACCGAGTGGTAATCGGCGCTATTCAGGCCCTAAAGCCAAAACTGCCCTAACAGCCAAAATAACGTAACTTATTGATAGTTATACGCTTTTTGTTTGCCAAGTTAAATTCCGCTGGTTATTCTCTGGTCACTTTTCAGACACAATAAACGATTTAAGACGCCAGTCAACCGGCATTTATCTGCGGAGACCTTTATGCAAAAACACCTGTTAAGCTCAGCCATCGCGGCCCTTATCGCCAGCTATTCCTTGACCAGCTGGTCAGACGATCCCGACTCACTGGAACAAGTGGAAGTGACCGGTCGCCAGGTTAACTTAATCGGTGCTGCGCAAAGTGCCTCCCAGGGTGTGGTGAGCCAGGAAGAAATTGCCATCCGCCCATTATTGCGTACCGGTGAGGTACTGGAACTGGTGCCCGGTATGGTGGTGACCCAACACAGCGGCACTGGTAAAGCCAATCAGTATTTTCTGCGCGGTTTTAACCTCGATCACGGCACCGACTTTGCCACCTTTGTCGACGGTATGCCGGTGAATATGCGCAGCCACGGCCACGGCCAGGGTTATACCGATTTGAATTTTGTAATTCCTGAAACCGTCAAAACCCTTGCCTATAAAAAAGGCGCTTACTACGCCGATGTTGGTGACTTTAGCGGCGCAGGTAGTGCCGCTATGCAAACCTTTACTAAACGCGATCAAGGCGAAGCTGAACTGACCCTGGGGCAAGATGACTACCGTCGCTTGCTGTTAACTGACAGCATTGAGTTTGCCGGTGGCGATCTGTTGTATGCCATTGAGCGCAACACTTATGAAGGCCCCTGGAAGGATATTGACGAAGACCTGGATAAAACCAATGTGCTGTTAAAGCACACCCAAGCCATGGCTGACGGTGAATTCAGTATCTCATTAATGGCTTATGACAATAGCTGGGACAGTGCCGATCAGATTCCACAGCGTGCCGTTAATCAAGGCATTATTGATGAGCTCGGCTCTATCGATACCTCCACCGGCGGTGAGTCCAGCCGCTATAGCCTCAATGCACAATGGCAAAATAAACAATGGCAAGTCTCTGCCTACGCCATCAACTACGATATGAACCTGTGGTCTAATTTCACTTACCTGCTGGATGACACCGCGAATGGCGATCAATTTGAACAGGTGGATAAGCGCTGGATCTATGGTGGTTCCGTTAACTACCAACTGCAACCACAAACCTTGTTTGGAAAACCCATGCAAAATCGTCTGGGGGCAGAAGTGCGCTATGACGATATTGGTGAAGTCGCGCTTTATAAAACCCAAGACCGCCAGCGTTTGGGAACCGTTAGAAAGGATGCCGTTGAAGAGCTAAGCGTTGGCCTGTTTTGGGAAAACCAACTGCAGTGGACAGATAAACTAAAAACCATTGTCGGAGTGCGCCACGACTTCTACGATTTTGATGTCGATAATAAAGCCGGTACCAACACCAATGGCGTTAACCTCGATAGCAACAGCGGTAGTGAAGACGATAACCTAACCTCACTCAAAGCCAGCGTGATTTACACCCTCAACGAAAACTGGGAGACCTATGCCTCCATTGGCGAGGGCTTCCATTCCAATGACGCCCGTGGTTCGACTATTAAGGTTGATCCTGCCGACGGTTCCAGCATTTCCCCTGTAGACCCGTTAGTGAGCTCTCTAGGTTATGAAGTGGGTGTGCGCGGCTTCTTTACCGAGCGTTTAAATACTTCTCTCGCCCTGTGGCATCTGGAACTCGACAGCGAACTGCTGTTTGTGGGTGATGCCGGCAATACCGAAGCCAGCGGTAAATCTGAACGTCATGGCATTGAACTTACCGCCTATTACCGATTAAACGAACACTGGAATCTGGATCTGGAATACGCCTACACCGATGCCAGTTTTAAAAATGCGGGCCCCGAAGGTGATCATATCCCCGGCGCGATTGAACATGTATGGCAAGCGGGCGTTAGCGCCCAATTCCATAGCGGCTGGTTTGGCAGCTTGCGTTTGCGCTACTTTGGCGAGCGCCCGTTAGATGAAAGTGGTGATATTACCTCTGACAGCACCACTATTGCTAACCTGCGTGTCGGTTATACCCAGGGCCCCTGGACGGTTAAGGCCGATGTGTTAAACCTGTTTGATAGTGACGATCATGATATCGATTATTTTTATGAATCGCGGTTGCCGGGTGAGGCTTCCGGGGTAGAAGATAATCACTTCCATCCCTTAGAACCTAGAACGCTGCGGGTGGCGGTGAGTTATCAGTACTAACTAAGCTAGCCTTAAGAATACTTTTTAGGTTCTTGCAGTTACTTCCTTAATGTCATTCCTGCGTAGGCAGGAATGACATTAATAGAGAATGGAGAAATGTATTAACTGTAGATTTCTTAACGCCAATTATCGATTCATATCGATCATTTCAAAGAAATAACCAACCCGCTCTTTAATCCCCAAATAATCGTAAATACGCTTATCGTAATCTTCAGGCTTAAGCACATCGGTAATAGAAATTTCATCCTGCTCAGCCAAATCTATCGACAGGGCTTCGCGCCGAGGAATATCAGGGCTGTACAACAACACCTGCGGTTTTAATAAAGCCTTGGCATTAATCGCAGTGACCAAACCAATACTGTCATCCGACAAACGTACAACGGTGCCCGGCGGATAAACCCCCATATTGGTAATAAAACGCTGTACCAGTGTGCCATCAAGCTTGCCTTTATATTTGGCAAACAAAATCGCCATTACCGCCTTGGGCGGTAGTGCATTGTCTGGATTGGGCGGATTACACAGATTGTCGTAAATATTGGTAATGGCAACAATCTTGGCGTTGTTATTTATAGCCTCGCCTTTTAATCCCTGTGGATAACCGCTGCCATCAAGAAATTCATGGTGTTGGGCGATAATGGCTTTGGCATCCTTACTCAGATCGTGCACTTTACTGGCCAGCTTAACGCCCGCGATAGTATGAGTTTGCAGCAGACTTTTTTCCGCTTTGGTTAAGGGGCCACGCTTCATCACCACGGCGGAAGGCAACAACGCCTTGCCAACATCATGCAACATGGCGCCAATACCCAGGTCTCGCAATTGCTCGCCCTTAATCCCTAAAGAGCGCCCAACCAACATTGCCAACACTGTAGTATTTAGCGCGTGGTTATAAAACGAATAATCATCCGGCGAGATATTGATAAGGTTGATTAAAATATCGCCATCCGATTCAAATGCCTTGGCCATTTCATCCACAACCTCTGCCGCATCACGCATGGCATTGGCTGGAGATACATTGAGGTCTTGCGTCAGGCGTTTGACTTTTTTTACTGTTTCTTTGTAGCGCTTTGCCAATTCGCTGCGTCTACGACGGTATTGAGCTGCTTCCTGTACTTTAGCTTCTTTCTCTTGCCAAAGCTGTTCTTCCGAAGCGACTTGAACAGGTGCCTGCTGTTTATCTGCAGCGGGAACTTTAGCATCACTTTTAGAGGGGATAACCGTAACTTCCTGAAGATCTAGTCCCTGAATAATATCCACTTCCTGCTGCGTTTTAATCTTAAAACGGCTGAATAGAAAGGGATGTTTGTTCCAGGACAACTCCAGATCTACATAAAGTCCGGGCACTAATTTGGCGACGGGAACTTTGATCTTCTTGGATTTCTTTAACAGCGACATACAAGTTACAACGAGGAAGGTGTAGTAAATCTAAACATACCTATTAATTGTGTAACTTTATAACACACCTGATAGAGACAAAAAAGCCAGCACGGTTAAGTGCTGGCAATAACATCAGAGAGAGACGACGGGTTGATGTAGTTAAAAGCGGTAGAGGCCTTCGATTGCAACGGTTCTGGGGCGGTTGATTTGGGCGGTGCGGCCGCCGTCAGGAACACCATTACCATCATCATCCAGCACTCCAATAAAGGCACCTTGGGAGAGACTTACGTTGTAATTCATAATGCGCTTGTCGGATAAGTTTTTGCCGATAACCGCTACCTGCCATTTATCGTCCCCAGATACCAGGGCAATACGCATATTATAAATTGTCGCTCCGGCCTGCTCACCACGATCATCCAGATCGTTTGAGGTGTAGTGATTATCCTTGAAATTAGCATCGAGAGTTGTACGCAACTCTAAGGTATCACCAATTGGCATAGTGTGATTAGCACTTAAATTGGCGGTCCACTCTGGAGTCTGTAAATTCTCGCGCCCTTTGGCACTACAGTTGCCGTTAGGAGTTGATACTGCTGGGCCCTGTCCGGGACATACAGCCTCTTCGTATTCCTCCCACTCAAAATCGAGATAAGCGATACCAGCGGTGAATAGCAAACTTGCTGTTGGCCGCCAGCGACCATCCAACTCCATACCTCTAACCGTAGCTTCACCGGCATTAAGTACATTAAAGCCGAAGGTGCCATCAAACACACTCACCTGCATATCGGTATAGTCAGTTTGATAAATAGCGATGTTAAGCTCAGCAGTATTATCGAGTAAGGTCATTTTGGCGCCGAGTTCCAGCGTTTCGGCTTCTTCCTGATCATACTCAAAATTTTCACCTCCCAATGCCAAGGTTGGTAAACCGAAAACATTATTTGTGGTCGTTGCATTGTTAATGCCGCGCGCATCATAACCGCCGGCTTTATAGCCTTCTGAATAGGTGGCATAAAGCATAACGTCTGGCGTTAGGTCATATTGCATATTGAAAGACGGAGTCCAATTTGATTTACTGAAATCGTCTTTTAACCTGTGATCTATCAATCCAAAGCCAACGCCTAATGCAGTTGACATTGTTGTAGAACAGTCCGCACTGATCGTACATGGTAAGCCATCTATCGCACTAACATTGGATTGCAATACCCCAGGGACATTAACAGAGAATGTATCCTGCTGACGAGTTCCCTCCTTTTCATCCTTGGTATAACGCAGGCCTAATGTCATACGAAATTCTTCGGTAACATTCCAGGTTGCCTGCGCAAAAGCAGCCCAGGTTTCGGTTTCCTGCTTGAAAGGACGAACAACCAAAGAATCAAAGGGTGTAGGCAAGGGCCCTAAACCTAAACTGGAGACCATCAGCGTCGCATCTTCCTGATACTCCTGCTCCGATTCCTGATAGAAAAGCCCGACAATGTAATCAATTGTCTCTCCGCCAGGAGATGTCAATCTGAATTCTTGGCTAAATTGATCAAACTGCTCATCCATATCAAGGGAAAGTAAATTTACTTCTGAAGCCTCACCATCATAGTTCTCTTCATCGTAATCAAACTCGGTGTAAGCCGTTATCGAAGTGAATACAATGCCATTACTTAACTCATAATTTACATTAAGCACATAGGCATCACTATCAAACTCCATCGAGTTAAAGTTATTTGAGAATTGGTTATTATCCAACTCTTCATTATCAACCAAGGTTCCCACTAATCCCGGATAGAGAACATATTCGCCCAAATCTGTAACCTGACCCGGCCGACCATTATCCCGCTCAATACTGGCCGTTTCGATTTTCAAAGAAGCATCAAGGGAATCGTTAATATCCCAGGCCAAGGTTAATCGCGCTGCTTGCTCATCCAATTCCGGCGCATGCTTATCAATAGTACGATTGCGTAAATAACCATCTTCCTGTTTATCACGCACCGCCAGACGAGCTTTCAGATTCTCTGTTAACGGACCCGACACATAGGCATTCAATTCCGTCTCATCATTCATCGGCGCATGGCTGGCGCTGACCATACCCTCAAATTCATCGGTGGGTTTGGCACTCACCAGACTGATGGCACCGGCAATCGAGCTTTGGCCAAACAGAATACTCTGTGGTCCGCGCAAGACTTCAACACGCTCCAGATCCATAAACGACGAGCGGGATTGCAAACTGCGGCCCATATAAATGCCGTCAGAGTAGGTGCCCACCGATTGCTCAAAACCCTGGTTAGCCCCAGAGCCAATGCCGCGAATATACATTTGCGGCACCAGACCGCCTTCGACAATCTTTAGATTGGGAACATAGGCCGACAAGTCCTGTAGGTTTTCAATACCGGCCTCTGCCAGTTTTTCACCGCCAACAGCACTGACTGAAATAGGAACATCCTGCAAGCTCTGCGCACGTTTCTGTGCGGTAACCACGACTTCTTCAAGGGCGAACTCTTCAAGTTCATCCTGTGCCATTGCAGACAAAGAAGACATGGATATAGCGAATGCCAAAGGAGTTAAAACGAGAGTGGAACAGCTGCGATTTTGTAGTCTCTTGCTCTTCATAGTCGTAACCTTTGTGTTTTGTGAATATTATTTTTTAGTTACACAACACTAGAAGATTAGGAGATGCTGACAGAATAGCAAATTGGTTATATAAAACTGAATTTAGATAGCGATTATATAGACAGCATCTTGTCGTCTATTAACAAGTGTGTACAAGATAAGTGATGTAACCGACGTCAAAATATGGGGTTTTGGCGCCTGAAAATGCTGTTATAACTTCTATTAGAAGTAATGGGAAAACCATTTTATAACAATAAGAAATTAGGAATAAATTTTACAATTATTTGTGAACCACCGGTCAAAGAGCAAATTTTTATCCCCCCAAAACGAAAAAGGCCCGCTAGTTAACAGCAGGCCTTTTGAGGTTGGATGAGTGATTTAAGGGTTATAGAACTCACCATCCTTGCGCAGGTAGAACCACCAGTTAACGAAGACACACACGCCGTAGAACGCTGCGAAGCCAATCAGTGCAACTTCAGGGGTAGTCGCTTTAATTTGCTCACCCAGTACCTTAGGAATATAGAAGGCACCGTAAGCAGCAACCGCAGAAGTCCAACCCAGTACAGGACCCGCCTGCTCTTTAGGGAATACCATGGCAATGGTACGGAAGGTTGAACCGTTACCGATACCGGTAGCCGCGAACAGCAGCAGGAACAGGGCGAAGAAAGGCACGAAGTATTCTTCAGGGGTTGCAGAGTTGTAGGCAGCCTTCATGTAGTAAGCCACGCCCAAGGCGCTACCAATCATCACTACAGAACACACCTGAGTTACCAGAGCACCACCCAGCTTATCGGATACCCAGCCACCCAGAGGACGGATCAGTGCACCGATGAAAGGCCCCATCCAGGCGTACATCAACGCACTAGGACCGTTAGGGTTAGCCGTATCGTGAGTCATTACCCCATCTACCATCAGATGCTGATAACCGAAGATCACTTTAATGGACAGCGGGAAAGATGCTGCGAAGCCAATGAAGGAACCGAAGGTCATGGTGTAGATCACACTCATTACCCAGGTATGACGGTTACCGAAGATTTGGTATTGGCGACTCAGGTTACCTTTAATCTGACCGGGAATCTGCTTGAGCAGGAATACGGTAGAGGCAACAACCAGCACCAGTACGATTTCTTTGGGTACACCGAAACCGGAACCGTTGGCTGATTCAGGCAGTAATAACCACAAACCAAACGCCGCAGTACCAAAACCGATCAGCAGCATAAAGCTGACAATACTAAAGCTACCCAGGGCACCAGGGATTTCTGGTGATACATCGGTGGTACGCAGGTTGTTCATACCGAACCAGCCCAGGAAGGCCAGAGGGATCAGGAACAGCAACCATACGAAGCCCGCATTCTGAATATAGGTTTCAGAACCTGCAGGAATCTTACCGATCAAGGTACCGGAAGTGTTTTGCAACACCATGGATTCACCACCCATCGCACCGAACAGGCCAAAGGTCATGGCCAGCGGTACCAGGATTTGCATGGTGGTTACACCAAAGTTACCCAGACCAGCATTCAAGCCCAGAGCCAAGCCCTGCTGTTTACGCGGGAAGAAGAAACTGATGTTTGACATGGATGATGCAAAGTTACCGCCACCAATACCGGACAGTAAGGCCAAGACCTGGAACACCCACAGTGGCGTATTCTGGTTTTGCAACGCAATACCTGCACCAAAGGCAGGAATCATTAACAATGCAGTAGTAAAGAAGATGGTATTGCGACCACCACATAACCGAATAAAGAAACTACTCGGAATACGTAAAGTAGCACCGGTTAAACCGGCAATGGCCATGAGTGTAAATAATTCTGATTTTTCAAAAGGGAAACCCAGGTTCAGCATTTGAACCGTGATTACGCCCCAATAAAGCCAGACTGCAAAACCACACAGCAAGCTCGGAATGGAGATCCATAGGTTACGATTGGCAACCCGCTTTCCTTCTGCGTCCCAAAAACTAGCATTTTCAGGATCCCATGTATGAATGTCTGCCCCAGAAGATTTGCCGGGGGAGCCACCTACAGGATCCACCGTACGTGAATCTGTCATAACCTTCTCCCATGATTTAAATAAGGTCAGGCTCACTATGCGGCAGGCCGCGGAATCTGCTCAACTTGCACAAAGGAGTAGGGATAATCAG
Organism: Maricurvus nonylphenolicus; assembly: GCF_042854845.1. GTDB lineage: Bacteria > Pseudomonadota > Gammaproteobacteria > Pseudomonadales > Cellvibrionaceae > Maricurvus > Maricurvus nonylphenolicus. The sequence goes on from NZ_AP031498.1 coordinate 5,081,976, forward strand.
GCAATCTCAAACGCTACATACCCACAAAGTGGTAGAACAGCCCCTCAGCCCAGACTATGACCGCTCCGCCATCAATAGACAGCTACCCATTAGGGGATAAAGACCTCTATCCCCCACTTTCCGTGAAGTGAAAACTGGATGATCTAGGTCAAGTAAACTCCGAGGCAGGCTTGCCATTTCAAGGCGCCTTCGCCAAAGTGGAAGCTATAAAAATTTGACCGATTTTAGGGGATACGAGGAAATGTCTGAGAGCTCCGCCACTCTTGAAAGTGCAACACTGATGCTGGTAGACGATCACCCACTCTTGCGTAAAGGCTTGTCGCAGCTAATAGAGTTGGAAGATGATCTCGAAGTAATTGCTGAAGCCAGCAGTGGCGCCGAGGCCTTGGAACTGGCCAAGCAACATGAGCCTGACCTGATTCTGCTGGACCTGAATATGCAAGGCATGGACGGTCTGGAAACCCTGAAGGCCATGCGCGAAGCACAAATTGAATCCCGCATTATTATGCTGACCGTCTCCGATAACGACGAAGATGTGGTTTGTGCCATCACCTACGGCGCCGATGGTTATCTGTTAAAAGATATGGATCCAGACCAGATTCTGGACAAAATCAAAGAAGCAGCCCTGGGTAAAATGGTGATCAGTGACAAACTGACCCATATTCTCGCCGGCGCTATTCGCAAGGGTGACAACAGCCGCACCAGCTTGCTCGCCAGCCTGACCAGTCGCGAGCACGATATCCTTAAGCAAATCGCCAAAGGCTTAAGTAATAAACTCATTGCCCGCGAGCTGGATATTTCTGACGGTACGGTCAAGGTCCACGTAAAACATATCCTGAAAAAGCTGGGGCTTCGCTCTCGGGTAGAAGCCGCCGTATGGATGGTTAACCAAAACTAAAGCAAGCCAAAAATCGAGATAGATAACATTATGGGCTGTTGCGACGCGCCAGGCTTGATGCCGCTTAATGAAGCCATCAACCAACTGCTTAACAGTGTAAAACCGTTAACGTACACAGAAACTGTCGGCCTGGAACTGATCCTTGACCGAATCCTCGCGGCAGATATCACCGCGCCGATTAATGTCCCAGGCTACGACAACTCTGCCATGGATGGTTACGCCATCCGGGCAGAAGACATTAACGCGAGCAATAAAACCCTCACCCAAGTCGGTAAATCCTTTGCCGGTGCCCCCTATACAGAAGAACTGCAAGCAGGCCAATGTGTACGCATTATGACCGGCGCGCAAATCCCGGCCGGCGCCAACACCGTGGTCATGCAGGAAGACACATCGGCGGATAACGAGTCCATTACCTTTTTAACGGCCATCAAACCCGGCAGCCATATCCGTAAAGCCGGGGAAGATATTCGTTTGGGTGAAGTGGTTTTACACAAAGGCCGTCGCCTAAGACCTGCTGACCTGGGTCTACTGGCATCACTTGGTCTTGCCGAAGCAAACGTCTATCGCCCACTGCGCATTGCCCTATTCTCTACCGGTGATGAATTGCGCTTACCGGGACAAACGCTCGACCCCGGTTGCATTTACGACAGTAACCGCTTTGTCGTCGAGGCCATGTTAAAACGCCTGGGCATCGATATTTTGAACCTGGGCATATTACCCGACGATAAAGACGCACTGCGCAGCGCCTTTGAGGATGCTGCCAGTAGTTGCGATGCCATCATTACCTCTGGTGGGGTTTCTGTTGGCGAAGCCGACTACACCAAAGACATTCTCGACGAACTTGGCAAAGTTAACTTCTGGAAAGTTGCCGTAAAACCCGGCAAGCCTTTTGCCTTTGGGCATGTTGGGGCCGCGGTATTTTTTGGTTTACCCGGTAATCCGGTATCTGCAGCGGTTACCTTTCATCAACTCGCTTTACCAGCCATTCAAAAAATGGCGGGAGAAACTGTCGAACCGCCTATCACCGTTCAGGCGACAACCGAGCATACATTACGTAAACATCCAGGGCGGACGGATTTTCAGCGTGGTGTTTTAGCGCAGCTGGAAGATGGTAGTTGGCAGGTTTGTGATACCGGTAGTCAGGGCTCCGGGATGTTGTCTTCAATGGTGAAGTCGAATTGTTATATTCGATTGGCGGCGGACGAGGGTAATATTGAAGCTGGCGAGCTTGTTGACGTTATTCCTTACGATCGGTGGATTAGCTAACCCCACCGTCACTCCAGACCTCTATAACGCCATCCCCGTGAAAACGGGGATCCAGGGATACGAAGATCGTTGACGCCGAATACTACAGTGGGTGTTAATGGAATGCGTACATGAGGACTAGCAGGCGCCATTAAACTGGATCCCCGTTTTCACGGGGATGGCATACCAAAGAACTAACGTATCTGCGTCAATCTATGTGTTACTAATTTTTTAAACGGCGCAATATTATTACCTACCCGAATCGCCGCCTTCCTCGCCAACTTCGCCAAAGGCCGATCATCAGTATATAACCGCACAATCATATTGGTAGATTCGTATAACGGCTTAGCCAGCAATTGATGCCGCCACTCATAACCTTGGAGCACAGACAGGGAACCAATATCTTTACCCTGCTGCTTAGCCTTTAAAATTTGTTTGGCCAGGGTATCGGCACTGCGAAGACCCAGGTTGTAACCATGGGCCGTTACAGGATGCATACCTACGGCTGCATCACCAATTAAGGCATAACCTGGACTGACAAATTTATCGGCATAGGCCCCCACCAAGGGATACGAAAAACGCTCGCTAACCAAGGTTAACTTACCCAGCCGATGCTCCAGCATATCACTCACACAACTCTCAAAGTCTTCCGGACTGGAACTTGTTAATTCCTCGGCTTTGGCAGCAGGAACGGTAATGACAATAGATGAAGTATTCTCTCCCAAGGGTAGGATTGCGCAGGTTCGGCCATAGTAGAAACACTCTTGCGCAGTGTTGCGGTGACTGCCAGGGTGGGTCATATTGCAGACGATCATCACCCGGCCAAAATCTTTCATTTTGGCACCAATGCCCATCATTCTGCGCGTTGTGGAGAAACGGCTATCGGCAGAGACAACCAAGCTTGCCTCAATCACGTCACCATTATCCAATACAACTCGGCCACCTGAGCCCGAAGCGCTGGTACTGATAACCGACTGCTCATAAAGCCAATCAACATTCTTCAGCGTTTGCGCCTGACTAAACAGCGCTTTGCGAATCTGGTGATTTGCCACCAGGTAACCCAAGGGGGCATCAGGATCATCACTGCGTTCAAAGTGAAGCGCGTAGGGAGAACTACCGTCCTGCACTGTAGCTTCACACAGCGGGTGAACCACATCAGATTCAAAGCGTTGCCAAACACCCATTTCCATCAAGATGGTTTTCGACAAATGCGTCATCGCAATATCGCGACCATCCATAGGCGGATCACTTAATTCAGCTTTACTTTGTGGATCAATTAAACAGAGCTGCAAACCACTTGAAGCCAGCGCACAGGCCAAACTTAAACCCGCTGGCCCCGCACCAATAACAGCAATATCAACCTGCTTTACAGCCCCCATAGTAGACACCCTTCGTCCTGATACCGTTAAAGCCACAAAGCCTAATCAATTCGGTTTTATTACCCATTGATCCTTATCAAGTACAGTGCCATGAAAAACTATCTACCACCAATGCCTCACGGCTACTCACAACACCTCTGCCAGTTCACGTAAATATATTGATCTCGCTCAATAATTAACGGCCCTAATCTACAATAATGGGTACAAAGGTTATCCATTAATAGACCAAAGGTAGACGCCCCAGAATAGGGCAATGCACCAAAAAGAGGAATAGAATATGAACAATATCACCGCCGCCGACATTATGAGTAAAGATGTACTTTTCGCCTATGAGGGCTGGTCCATAAAATATCTGGCGACCTTTCTCAGCGAAAAGAAAATTAGCGGTGCCCCTGTTGTTGCTTCCGACAATGAATTAATTGGCGTCGTCAGTGTGACCGATATTTTCCGCTTTGAGAATCAAGGCGACGCCGGTAAGGTTGATGCTCTCCGCGATTACTATCAAGCCGCTTACGGTAACGATATTGATCACCTGGAACTGGATCAGTGGACGCACAACGCGGAAGAAAACTGCACTGTTCATCAGATTATGCAAAAGCGAGTCATCTCTGTCAGTGAAGATACCAGCATCAGCGATATCGCCAAAACCATGCTGATCAATAAGATTCATCGAGTGTTTGTAACTACCGATAACAAAGTGGTTGGCATTATCACTACATCCAACTTATTAAATCTGTTGGCTGAATCCTAATCTAAAACTCGATGCTGTCGCTCCTGCGTAGGCAGGAGCGCAGTGTCTTTAACACTCCTTGAGTTTATTCCCCTCATTCCATCCGACTAAATAAATACAACACCAAAAAAAACGACAAAAACCAAAATCCGGACAACAGCTTCCAGAACAGTAGCGAACTGGTATTTTTTTCCACAACCGGATCCGTACGCAAAAACTCAGGGTTAGGTTGTGTCAAATCCTGTATCAGCTCGTCAATCGAGTGATAACGCTCTTGCAACTCAAAAGAAACCCCTTTCTCCAATGCAGAATCAAACCACACGGGGATAATCGGGTTGTACTTAGTTGCTGACTGGTAGCGCAAGCGATCGTAATCCAGGGCCGTACGGCACTCTTCTACGCCATTACCGTAAGGCAAGTGCCCGGTAAAGATTTCATAAGCCAAGGTCGCCAGGGCATAGACATCGCCCTGTATACCCGGATTGCGACCCATCAGGTACAAGGGGTCAGAATAACTCGCCGTCCCCAAAGCACCTTCATGTTTTAAAGGCCGCTGTAATTCAGCCAGGCCCGCAACATAGACGGAGCCAAAATCCAAGATAATCACCCGCCCATCATTAGCAATAATGATATTGCCCGGTTTTAAATCCTGATGAATCGCTTCATTACTGTGGAAGGCTTTTAAGCCTTCGGCAATTTGTTTAACAATTGAAATACTTTGCTTGGGGCTGGGGTGTTGATGTCTGGCAATCCAATCATCCAGCCCCTCGCCTTCGACAAACTCCATTAAATAATAAAGAGCAGTTCTAGGACGAAGCTGATCGATCACCTTGACAACATGCGGGCTGTGAATGCGCTTACCAATCCACTCTTCTTGAATAAAACGATCAATATAAGATACGTCGTCCTCAAAGTTGCGCGACGGGGTTTTCATCGCCAACTGCTCGCCAGTCGCTTCGTCCTCCACCAGGTAGAGCTGACTGCGGCTGGAGGCAAAGATTTCTTTAACAATCCGATAACCATCCAACTTCATTCCCACCGCTAAATCGGGCGGGAAGGGCAAACGCGTTAGCTGTGCGCTGTAGTCATCCAGATTTTCCCCAGGCAATACTTTTACATCGGCGACAATAGCGCTGAGGTTATCATCGGTTTTAGCGTTGATCGCCTCCTGCTTCAGACTGGCTACAATCTCTTCAGCAGACTTATCTTCACCCATCAAACTCGCCAAGCTCTCCGGCGAGATAAAATCGTGCACGCCATCGCTGGTCAACAACAACCTGTCGCCTTCTTCCAGCGGGGTATGGCCATAGTCAACATGCAAACGGCTATCCATTCCCATCGCTCGCGCTAAACAGGTATGGTTGTCGGCAATGGTAGCAACATGATCGGTGGTTAACTGTTTTAACTCACCATCCCGCCACAGGTAAACCCGGCTATCGCCTACATGGAAGTAATGCAGGGTCCGGCTTTTTACCACTACGGCACTGAAGGTGCACAAATATCCTTTAGTCTCGCTGGTAAATTCATGGCTTTTGCGAAACAGGCGCAGGTTAACCGTCGAGAGTATTTTTTCGCCACTGCGTGATACCGACCAGGTATCCGGGGTTTGATAGTACTCTTCAATAAAACGTTCGATGGTTGTAGCACTGGCTTCCCGACCTGCCTCAGCCGTTGACACTCCATCGGCCACAGCCAGGGTAATTCCCTTGCTCATTAACGGGTAAGACTCCGCAGGCTGGTAACAACCGACGGAGTCTTCGTTAATGGGTTTTATGCCCGCCTCACTGAAGCGGGCTATATCCAGTTGCAATTCGGTCATGCAACGTTTTCCTTAATGGCTACACATGATCTATTAACCTACATCAATCATCTGCACAGTACCATCTGGCAGTACTTCAGAAATCTGACCGCGAGGCTCATCCATCATAGCCGCGATAAAGAAGATCACCAGAGCCGAACAACCAATCACCATAAAGAAGGTGCTGTAGTCTACAAAGCTCAGGATGGTCAGGTAGGTTACCGCACCCACGTTACCGTAGGCACCCGCCATACCAGCGATTTGTCCGGTCATACGACGCTTAATCAAAGGTACGATGGCAAACACAGCACCCTCACCCGCTTGTACGAAGAAGGAGCACATCATGGTCGCAGCCACCGCGGCAGGAATCCACCAGCCGGAATTTACTTGCGACAGGATAAAGTAGCCAACAGCTAAACCACCAATCAGAATCATCAGCGACTTGCGGCGGCCAAAGTTATCCGAGAACCAGCCACCGGTTGGACGCGCCACCAAATTCATAAAGGCAAAACCTGACGCCAACAGACCCGCTTTAACAGGATCCAGACCTTCGAAGGTTTCCAGGAAGAACAGTGGCAGCATGGAAACTACAGCCAGCTCGGAACCAAAGGTAACGAAGTAGGACCAATCCAGAATAGCAACCTGCTTGAACTTGTATTTATCCAACTCAGGCACACCGGCTTTCAAGTGCTCGTGGTTTACATTCCAGATCTGTTTAGCCTGATAGATGTAGAGTGCAACCAGAATACCCCAGATGCTGTACATGGCGGTATCCGTTAGCAGCGCCAAACCGGATGGAGACAATTTCCAGGCCAGCACACCCAGGGCGATGTACATAGGAATATTCATCAACAGGTACAGGTACAGATCTTTGTAACTGGTGACTTCCAGACCACCGGACTTTTTAGGCTTAAAGTAGGTGGAGCCTTTGGGCGTATTGCGCGCAGTGATGTAGTAAAAGATACCGTAGATACCCGCAATGATACCGGTAGTAGCCAGAGCGTAACGCCAGCCATCTTCTCCACCGTAGAGCAACGCCAGGGTTGGCAAGCTCATGGCAGCGGCAGCCGAACCAAAGTTACCCCAACCACCGTAGATGCCTTCTGCAACACCCACAGACTTATGGGGGAACCACTCACCCACCATGCGAATACCAATCACAAAACCGGCACCCACAAAGCCCATCAGGAAACGCATAAGCGCTAACTGCTCATACGTGTTGGCCATAGAGAATGCCAAACAGAGAAACGACGAGAGCACCAGTAACGAACTATAGACTTTCCGCGGCCCTAACTTATCCACCAGAATACCGATAATAATCCGCGCCGGAATGGTTAAAGCCACGTTCAAAATCATCAGGGCTTTAACCTGCTGCGAGGTCATATCAAAGGCTTCTTTCATAAACACCAGTAACGGCGCATGGTTAAACCAGACCACGAAGGTTAAGAAAAACGCAAACCAGGTGATATGGAGCGTTTTAATTTTTGGGTCGCTTAGTGCGAACAGATTAATTTTATGATCACCAGACATAACCCCTCCAGGTAGTAGACGTCATCAGACCATTGCAGTCTGCTGCCATCCTAATAGCTGCCTGTTGACCTGCATCAAGTTGGTGCGGCTTTAAAAACCCACGCGAAGGCTGTAAAGCAATGCCTCTACCTATATTGAGCAAACAAAAAAGTCCAGCAATACCAGTACTTAAGGGGCTTCTACCCACAAAGGGGTAGAGCCAATATCCCCAGCAAAACAGACGGGGTAGCCGATAGCATCGAAGGGAGGGATTTAATAGAGTGAAGGCACACCATCAAGATAACGCTAGAATGCTATGAATATCGCACAACATATCAATGGCGCCAACCGTGCCCTGGCTATGGCGACACTGGCCTTTGCCGCTAATTTTTCTGTGTGGATTCTCTATGCCGTACTGGCACTTGAACTGCAACAAAGTCTGGCACTATCGGCTACAGAACTGGGGCTTATTTTTGCCTCACCGATGCTCACCGGGGCCCTGGCACGCATCCCCTTTGGTATTCTGGCCGACCGCTTTAACCCCAAGCATTTATTTACTTTGCAAATGCTGGCCGTCGCTCCGGCCCTGTTTCTGTTGCCGTACAGCGATAGTTACAACGATTATTTATGGTTGGGTTTGTGGATAGGTATTAGCGGCGGTTCTTTTACCTTGGGTATTCGTTACGTTAATGACTGGTTTAACCGCAATACCCAGGGTACGGCCATGGGTGTTTTTGGCGCCGGCAATGCCGGGGCAGCCATTACCTTAGCCCTGGCGCCGATTATTATTAACCAATTCGGCTGGTTAAGCGTCGGCCCTTTTTACGGTTTTGGTCTTATCGCCATGGCTCTGCTATTTGCCTGGCTAGCCCCCTCAAGCCATCACCATAAACCGCAAGCATTTAACGCCTTGGCCTTGCGCGAACTGGGCCGCCTGCAGGTATGGCGCTTTGGCCTCTACTATTATTTTGTCTTCGGTAGCTTCCTGGCGCTGATTATGTGGTTGCCGCAGTATTATGTTAATGCCTATAAACTCAGCGTCGATCAAGCCATGGCTCTAACCCTGTTTTTTGCCGCCAGCTCCAGCCTGGTGCGCGCCCTGGGCGGCTGGTTTGCCGATCGCTATGGCGGTCGGGCCGTAAACTGGAATGTATTTTGGATCTGCATCGCCTGTTTGTTTTTCCTGAGTTACCCACCAACGACCATGACGATTCACGGTGTCAGCCGCGATGTGCACCTGAGCATTGAAGTGAATGTTGTAGTGTTCAGTATCCTTATCTTTATTATTGGCATTGCACAAGGCTTTGGCAGAGCCAGCGTGTATAAAATTATCCACGATTACTATCCCAATCAAATGGGTACGGTGGGCGGCTTCGTCGCTGCCATCGGTGGCCTGGGGGGCTGCACTCTGCCTATCGCCTTTGGTTTAATTGAAGATGCCCTGGGCATCTACAGCGCCAGCTTTATGCTACTGTACGGTGTATTGGCCGCCTGTATGATCGTGATGTTTTTTGCCAATAAGGCCGACCGCTTCCGCCAGCGCGTGGTTGAAGCACAACAACAGAATTTCCTGGAACTGGATTAATGCTAAATATTGAAGACCCCGCCAGCAGCAGTACACTGACACCTTTATTACGCTTGGCATTCCGGCCCCTGTTCCTTAGCGGCAGTATTTTTTCAGCCATCGCCATGCTGCTCTGGCTGGCTCTGCTGCAAGGCTGGATTAGCCTGACTCCCTACGGCAATATGCTGCTATGGCATGGCCACGAAATGTTATTTGGTTTTGTTGCAGCCATTATTCTTGGTTTTCTGTTAACCGCCGTACAAAACTGGACCGGCATTACAGGCATCAAAGGGGCACCGTTACTGATACTGGCAGGTTTATGGTTGGGAGCCAGACTGCTTATGCTGCAAAATCAGTGGCTTCTGCTCACCGCCATTATTGATTTACTGTTTATTCCCCTGGGTGGTTACTTTCTGGCGCGCCCGCTGATTCAAATCCGCCAATACCGCAACTTAATTTTTATTCCCGTATTATTTGCCATGCTGTTAGCCAACGGCGCTTTTCATTACGGTGTTATTAACGATCAAGCGGCACTAAGCCAACAGGCATTACAGTTAATGATATGGCTGGTGGTTCTGATCATGACAATCCTGGGCGGCAGGGTGATTCCTTTCTTTACCGCCAATGGCACCAAAACGCCGAAAGCCGAACCGCTCAAAGCGATAGAAATCGGCACCATTGCCTCGACCATACTTCTAGCTATTATTTTGGGGCTGGGGATTGAGCTTCCCTCTGTCGTCATTACCAGCTTATTACTTCTCACAGGTTCGCTGCATCTTATACGTTTTATTAGATGGCGAACCTGGATTACCTTGTCGGTTCCCTTGTTATGGTCGCTACACGCCGCTTATGCATTTATTCCACTTGGTATATTCGCGGTCGCCTATAGCGTTAACAGCGAATTACTAAGTTATGCCACAGCGTTACATGCATTATCTGCCGGTGCGATGGGCACCATGATTATCAGTATGATGGCTCGTGTGTCCTTAGGGCATACCGGCCGGCCCTTGCAGCCAGCGCCACTGATGAGCCTCGCCTTTGCCGCAATTATTAGTGCAGCATTGATACGGGTACTGGGCACCTGGTTATTGCCAGTACTGACAACTCACCTTTGGTTTGCTGCAGCAATTATATGGTGTGTAGGCTACACAGTGTTTGCCGTAATCTATTGGCCCATTCTTTCGCAACCTCGGGCGGATGGCCGACAGGGTTAACAACCCGTTCAAACAAGTGGTTCAAACTATCTCTTTAGAGGAATAATGTTTCTCTTGATAAAGGCGTAGACTGTGAGTATTCACAGGAGCCCAGTTAAACAAGAGAAAAAGAGATGCAAAATAAAGAGGCCTCTCGGCCTTTAGTCTACGCCTGCTCGGGTTGCTCGAACGTTGCCCAGCTGGCAAACAACACCGCCGTTGCACTAAACGATCAACAACTGGCAGAAATGTCCTGCATTTCTGGCGTTGGCGGCAATGTAAAACCTCTTGTTAAGAAAGCCAAGTCTGGTCGGGATATTATCGCCATCGATGGCTGCCCGCTCGCCTGCGTTAAACACTGCCTGGCCAATCACGATGTGACAGCAACTCACTACTATGAACTTTCACAGCTGGGTTTAAAGAAAAAATATAACACTCACTGTGACGACAGTGAGCTGCAAACCACTATCGAATACATTCGCCAGGATATACCTCTTTAGCGGTAGCCAAAGAACAAAGTAAATACCCACTGGAACCTTTTGACGCAGATCAACAGTCGTCACATAACGGTCACTTAAGCTAAGCCCACTAACAACGACCATACCGTGAAACTGAAGGACGCCACCATGAAGAAAAAATTTCAACTCCTGGCTCTAGCTGCTGCAATTAGTGCGGTTTCTTCACCGACCTTGGCAGAAGAAGACCAAACGACCATTGCCGATGCGATTAAAAACGGTGAAGCAACATTAAGCTTCCGCATGCGCTACGAAGATGTCGACCAGGATGTTAACGCTGGGCAAGATCTCAATACCTCAGCATCAACCCTGAGAACACGCCTGACCTATAAAACTGCAGAGTTCAATGGCTTTAGCGGTTTGGTGGAAATGGATGATGTAACCGAACTCGGCAGTGTTGATTACCGAACCTCCCCTGCTGACACATCTGTAACAGGCGAAGCGATTATTGCCGACCCAGAAGGCACTGAAGTCAACCAAGCTTGGGTTGCTTATACGTATAAAGACAACACCGCGACCTATGGCCGCCAACGTATTCTGCTCGATAACCAGCGTTTTGTCGGTGGCGTAGGCTTCCGTCAAAATGAACAGACCTATGACGGGCTTTCCTTTAAAAGCAAAGCGATTGAAAACACCGAAATCTTTCTGGCCCATATCAATCGCGTGAATCGTATCTTCGGTGAAGACAGCCCTGTTGGCGATCATGATCACAGCACCACGCTGGTGAATGTCAGCTATAGCGGCTTACCGATCGGTAAACTAACCGCCTACCACTATGACCTGGATAACGAAGATGCTGCAGTGCAGTCTTCCAAAACTACCGGTCTACGTCTGGCTGGCAAACAGGATATTTTTGGCTACACCCTGGAGTACGCCAAACAGTCCGACGCCCACGACAATACTAAAAGCTATGATGCCAATTACTATTTACTCGAAGGTAGCGTCAAGCTGGGCGACTTCACCATCAAGGCGGGCCAAGAGGTCTTAGGGGCCGATGATAGTGACGGATTCTTTGTCACGCCACTGGCAACACTGCATAAGTTCCAGGGCTGGACAGATAAGTTCCTGAACAAAGGTGTGGGTAACATCGACGGTGGTATTGAAGACACCTACGCGTCTGTCAGTACCAAACTCGCCGGCGTTAAACTGGCGGTCAATTACCATCAGATTGATGCTGATGACAGCAGTGTAGCGGGCACCAGTAGCTACGGTACTGAATACGGTTTTGTCGCAGCCAAGAAGTTTGGTGATTACGGCCTGAGCCTGAAATATTCCAAGTTCTCGGAGGATGATGATACCAACGCCTTAACCGATACTTCCAAGCTGTGGCTTACCGCTACTGCGAAGTTCTAACCTTTTCCTTTAACTAAAAATAAGGAATTAACGATTAACTGCCGAGCCAGCAAAACCTAAGCATCCAGGCTTTGCTCTTCTCACTCTCCCTACGGTTGGTTTGGATGTAGGGTTTGCTGGCCGCAGTTTTTTCCTCACGCTTGTGACAGAAAAGCCAGAGGAAAGAACTGCCGGGTTGCTACAGAAATGTAGTTGCCTCCCGAGAAGCCCTTGGAATTAAATCCAAGGCTTCATTTTTGGAAAGGCTTATGAGACTGACAGATAATTTTAAACGGCGCTTTACCTACTTGCGCCTATCCATTACCGATCAATGTAATTTCCGCTGTAATTACTGCCTGCCCGATGGTTACTGCAGTGAAGGCAAACCTGATTTTCTCACCTTGGCGGAAATAGAAGCCCTGGTCAAAGCCTTTGCGCAATGTGGCACCCGAAAAATCCGCCTCACCGGTGGCGAGCCCAGCCTGCGTAAGGATCTGGCCGATATTATTGCCATTTGTAAAAACACACCGGGCATCGAAACCGTTGCCTTGACTACCAACGGTTACAAGCTGAGCAAAGAGATTGACAGCTATATTGACGCCGGTCTGGACAACCTCAACCTGAGTGCCGACAGCCTACGTCCAGAGACATTCCACCTGATTACCGGTCAGGACAAGCTGCGAGAAGTCCTTAACGGTATAGACCTCGCAATAAGCAAAGGTATAAAAACAGTAAAACTCAATGCCGTTTTACTGCGCCAGTACAACTGGCAAGAGTTAAATCAATTCTTTTCCTACGTAAAAGACCGCCCAGTTACCATTCGCTTTATTGAGCTGATGCAAACCGGAGACAATCACGATTTCTTTGAAGCTCAACATGTTCGCGGTACCGAATTACAAACACAATTGCTTGAGCAAGGTTGGATTCCCAAGTTACGCGATGCCCACGCTGGTCCTGCGCTGGAATATGCCCACTCGGACTTCGTCGGCAATATTGGTTTGATCATGCCCTATAGCAAGGATTTTTGTAACAGCTGTAATCGCCTGCGAGTTTCTTCATCAGGTAAATTACATCTGTGCCTGTTTGCTGACGATAATCTTGATTTACGCCCTCACCTGCTCAACGAATCCACGGATGCCGTTGCCCAGCGATTACACCATCTGGTACAGCACAAGCTTGCTGGTCATCAACTCGAGCAGGGCATAAGCGGCAGCACTAAACACCTGGCAATGCTAGGCGGTTAAGTTAGCCGTAAAAAGTACAGACAAAAGAGAAATACCATGGGACACCACACAACAGAAACCTTAATTCCCTTAAACATTGCGGTCCTTACCGTATCCGATACACGCACAGAGGATACCGATACCTCGGGCGGCCTTTTAGTGGATAGAGTGAAGGAGTTTGGCCACCAGCTGTCTGGTAAAGCTATTGTGATCGATGATATCTATCAGATCCGCGCCCAGCTCTCCCAGTGGATTGCCGATGATAAAACCCATGCGGTGGTTATCACCGGCGGCACAGGTTTTACTGCTCGGGACAGCACCCCGGAAGCGGTTAGCCCGCTGTTGGATAAAACCATTGAAGGTTTTGGCGAACTGTTTCGTCAGATCTCCCTACAGCAGATCGGCACCAGCACGATTCAGTCCCGCGCCATTGCCGGCATGGCAAACGGTACCGTGATTTTTTGCCTGCCGGGTAGCACCAATGCCTGCCGCACCGGTTGGGATGACATTATTGCCTCCCAACTCGACAGTCGCCAGGGGCCCTGTAACTTTGTGCCACAACTAAAAGGTATCGACTTCGAAGCCTGTAAAAGCAGAGGCTAACCTCTCCTCATCCCTAGCCTCCACCCCCCAGCCCTCACTCTCCTGCCCTGCACAGAAGTTGGCGCTACTCCTTAAGGAGTAGCGCACCCCGACGCTTGATCCAGATCAACACCTGCTCTATCCACCACGCGATAATCACTGGCCAAACCACTACATCTAGCCCCTCAACCTGGATATGAGAACAACATATGGAACTTGAGCCAACAGCGGACAACCATCAACTCCCGGATCAGCCCCTCGGCCAATCCCTCGATATGGCCACCCTGCAACTGCAACCTGCATCCAGTGACATCTGGGATAAAAAGTATCGCCTTAAGGACAAGCAAGGCAATGCCGTCGACCAATCCCTGCACGAGACCTATAGCCGTATCGCCAAAGCCCTGGCGAATGTAGAGCCCAAGCAAAAACGTCACTGGCAACAAGAATTTCTGTGGGCACTGGAAAACGGCGCCATTCCCGCTGGCCGTATTATTTCCAATGCCGGGGCAGGTGATCACAAACCCGCCACCTCTACCATCAACTGCACCGTGTCTGGCACCATCGAAGACTCCATGGAAGGCATACTGCAAAAAAACCTCGAAGCCGGACTAACACTTAAAGCAGGTTGTGGCATTGGTTATGAGTTTTCCACGTTACGCCCCAAAGGGGCCTATGTTTCTGGCGCTGGCGCACATACTTCCGGCCCACTGTCGTTTATGGATATCTTTGACAAGATGTGTTTTACCGTCTCCTCCGCGGGCGGGCGGCGCGGTGCGCAGATGGCGACCTTCGATATTCACCATCCCGACGTGCAGGATTTTATTCGCGCCAAACGCGAAGACGGCCGCTTGAGGCAATTTAATTTATCGTTATTGATCACCGATGACTTTGTTAAAGCGGTAAAAGACAAAGCCCCCTGGCCTTTGTCATTTCCTATCACCGAGCAGGAACTGCTCAGCGATCCGATAGAATTGGCTAATCCGGAAAAAGTCTGCTGGCGGCAACTGCCTCACTTGGGCAATAACTATGTGCGCAACCCGGAAGGGTTGGTTGCCTGTCGAGTCAGTAAGATAATTCCCGCCGATCGTCTATGGAACCAGATTATGGTGTCCACCTACGACTATGCGGAGCCGGGTTTTATTCTGATTGACAAGGTTAACGAATTTAACAACAACTGGTTTTGTGAAAGCATTCGTGCAACCAACCCCTGCGGCGAACAACCTCTGCCCCCCTATGGCAGCTGCTTGCTGGGTTCCATCAACCTCACCCAATTTGTCAAACATGCCTTTACTGATGAGGTCAGTTTCGATTGGCAGAAATTCTCTCGCCTGGTCAGCATCTTTACCCGCATGCTGGATAATGTGGTGGAAATTAATGGCCTGGCGTTGCCGCAACAACAACAGGAAATTCTCAGTAAACGCCGTCATGGCATGGGCTTTTTGGGTCTGGGCTCAACACTGACCATGCTGGGTATCGCCTATGGCAGTCCGGACTCCATCGCCTTTACTGAAGAAGTCAGTAAAGCACTGGCTATCACAGGTTGGCGCGAAGGCGTGAAACTGGCCAAGGAAAAAGGCCCTGCACCTATCTTCGAGCAGGATGTCGAACTTACTGCAGAACTTTTAAGCCTGCGCCCTGAACTTGCCGATCACTATCAGCTGGGTGACAAGGTCAGCGCTAAAATACTGCACGCCCGCTATAGCCGCTATATGCAAAAGGTTGGCGAAGAGGATGCCAGCATCATCGACGATATTGTCGAACACGGTTGTCGCTTTACCCACCACACCTCCATCGCGCCGACCGGCACCATTTCCCTGTCGCTGGCGAATAATGCCAGTAATGGTATCGAACCCAGTTTTGCCCACCACTACTCGCGCAACATTATTCGCGAGGGCAAAAAGTCCAAAGAAAAAGTCGACGTCTATTCCTATGAACTACTGGCCTACCGCGCATTGATTAATGCCAATGCCGAGCCCTATGCCAGTGATTCAGCCAATAAGCTGCCCGATTACTTTGTGGTTAGTGATGATATAACACCGCAGCAACATGTCGATGTCCAGGCGGCCGCACAAAGATGGGTGGATTCCTCAATATCAAAAACCATCAACGTGCCCACCGACATCAACTACGACAGTTTTAAGGATATTTACCTCTACGCTCACGAGAAAGGCCTGAAGGGTTGTACCACCTTCCGCTTTAATCCCGAGGCCTTCCAGGGTGTTTTGGTCAAAGAAGAGGATCTGGAAAATACCACTTACCGCTTCACCCTTGAGGACGGCAGCACGGTAGAACTCAAAGGCAACGACACCGTGGAATACGATGGCGAAAACCATACCGCTGCCAACTTGTATGACGCCTTAAAAGAAGGCTACTACGGAAAATTTTAGGGAGGATTTATGAACACCGCCAAGATCGATAAAAAAATTACCGGCTTTGCCATTGTTAACAAAAATGAGGATAAACAAGCCGACGTCCAGGACACAAGTGAAATCGAGCATATGCACGAGAACCTTGATCGTCCGGAAATGCTGGTAGGCTCAACCTATAAAATAAAAACCCCGCTGTCAGACCACGCACTCTATATCACCATCAACGACATAGTGCTAAACCCCGACACCGATCACGAACAACGTCGCCCGTTTGAGATTTTTATTAACTCCAAAAACCTCGAACACTTTCAGTGGGTTGTTGCTCTGACCCGCGTTATTTCTGCCGTCTTCCGCAAGGGCGGTGATGTAACGTTTCTGGCTGAAGAGTTAAAAGCGGTTTTTGACCCCCAGGGTGGTTACTTTAAATCTGGCGGCCGTTTTATGCCGTCACTGGTGGCCGAGATCGGTGATGCCATTGAAGCCCATATGAAGTCTATCGGCCTGATTCAAGAGGAAGAGCTCAGCCCCGCGCAGAAACAGGTGTTGGAAGAAAAGCGCCAACAGTATGACCAGCAAAATCAGCTGGAAACCTCATCCAGCAGTGACTATCCACCAACAGCTCAACTGTGCCTAAAGTGCCACACCAAAGCGGTGATCGTCATGGATGGCTGCAAGACCTGCCTAAGTTGCGGTAACTCGAAGTGCTCCTAATAAAAGTGCTCTTAGCCTAGCCGCGTAATTGCTAGACAAAAGGAAACACAGATCACAAAATAGGTGTTAGTGTTTCCTTTTGGAAACACCCGATCAGTGAGCAACAGGCGGGTGTATGGACCAATTGCAAGGCATGGTGATTTTCAACCAGGTCATAGAATCCGGCAGTTTTTCCAAAGCTGCCGAGCAGCTTAATATTGCCAAATCATCCGTCAGCAAGCGCATCAGCGCCCTTGAAAAGGAACTGGGCGTTATTCTGATTCAGCGATCAACCCGGCAATTGACGATTACCGATGAGGGCTGGTCACTCTATCAACACAGCCAACGCATTGTTCAGGAACTTGAACTGGCCAAAGATGTTGCTGCACGCTTTCAAGAAAAACCGCAGGGAACGCTGAGAATTACCGCCCCACCCTTATTTGGTCGCCTACAACTGTCTCCGCTGCTGCCACTTTTTCAGGCCCAATACCCCAAGGTCTCTATTGAGCTTTTTCTGACTGAGTCCTATAGCGATATCATCGCTAAAGGTTATGACATCTGCCTGCGCATGCGCGATCTGCCTGACTCCAGTTTGGTTGTCCAACCCCTCTGTGAAGTCCACGCGGTCTGCTGTGCCTCGCCGGATTATCTCGCCCGCCAAGGCACCCCACAAAGCTTAACGGAGCTCGCCAGCCACGACTGCATTATCTGGAACCCAGAGGAAGGCCAGATGGCCGACACGTGGAAAATGAGCAAAGACGGGATAAAAGAGCAGATCCAATTACAGGGCAAGATCATCTGCAATGACCATATCGCCATTAAACAAGCCACGCTACAGGGCGGTGGTATCACCGTACTGCCTACCTACGCCATCAAGGAAGAACTCGCCATGGGCAGCTTGGTAAGATTACTTCCCGACTACCAACCGGCCAGCTTCCCCATCAGCATCCTCTACCCCAAGCGCGAGAATATTCCGGCCAAAACCCGCGCTTTTGTTAACTTTTTGAAGAACACACTGTCAAAGACTGCGTCTATATGACTAACCACCTCTATTATAAAGGTCATATCTGTGTGATTTTTTGTTGCGAACTATGGCTACCCCTCTTCGATACAAGCTATGGGCTTTGATTCTTTATCTTCCCTGCATAGTCAGCGCTGAAACCGTCAGGCTTGCCACGGTCGATTGGCCTCCTTTTTTTGGAGAACAGCTTCCCAAGGGTGGCTTTGTCACCGAGATTGCCCGACAGGCATTTAAACGTGAAGGCCATCATATGGATTTGGTTTTTATCCCCTGGAAGCGGGCCATGTACTCAGCACAAAAAGGCGACCACCACGGCCTGTTTGGCTGCTGGATTAATAGTGAGGTCCAGGGTTTATTCGACGTCTCCCGCGAAATTATGGCCAGCGGAGACGGCCATTTTTTAGCGCTGGAAGGCAGTAATAATAGCAACCTTCGTCCTGAAGATCTGATCGGCAAGCGCATTGGCATTGTGCGAGGATACGCGGTAAGCGAAACCCTCGGAGCACTGTTCGACAGCGGCAAGGTTATCCGCGTAGAAGTCAGCCGTATAAAGCAACTGCTTGATATGATTCAGTGGCCTGATCGCATCGATCTGATGTTGGAAAACGCCTTGGTGGCCAGGCATGTTTTTCAACACCATTACCCCTATCGATCTTACAATCTGGAGGTCGTTGGTAAAGATTATGTCGATGGAGGGCTATACATCTGCTGGAGTAAGAATAACGCCAAAAGTAAAAACTTTCGTATCACATTCGACAGAGCCATTGCTGCCATGCGCCAGGATGGCACTCTGGATCGGATTAGAGCTGAATTTAATATCCACAATCAAATCACCAAGCCCCCTGCCTCTCCTCTTCGACCTATCAATTATTCAGAGTAATGAAGAGGCAAGCGCCATTAAATCTCCTTCTATTGATTCAGCACAACAGTATTGTATCGGCACTCGCAAATCTCAAAAAAACCACTACTTTTAAAAGAAGCCCCCTTTATAACCGATTCTTTACCAAGTGTTATGGCCAAGCCCGAAACCTTTGTACTGGCAGCGCAAATAGCCGCCGAACTGCACTTTGCTACCCGGGTTGCCGAGCAGCTGGCATTAACTGCCAAGAATGCTCACGCCGTCAGCGCCCGTGCAGGCCAACAGGCATCGGGCTTTCGTGCGATCACCCGCTTTATTGAGGACTTGGCAGTAACCACGATTCAGCAGGCCAATGCCATTACCCAAAATGCCATTGCCATTTCCACCCAGGCAACCAATCGCGAGCGGGTTAATCAGGCCCTACAGCATTTTCTGCAGGTCAAGGATACAGCGACAACTGCCGAGTTTATTGCATCTATCAACACGCCATTACAGCAAACCCAAAGTGATTTGAAACAGCAGGAAGAGTCCTTTCAAAGATTGTTATGGACACTGAAATCGCAGCTGGATGAAAGCCAGCAGCAAATCCGATCCGCAGCCATAATTTCCAGCACGTCCAAAGTGGAAGCATCGCAAGCGGGCAGCTTTCAACTTCAGCTTGAAGTCATCGCTGCCAATATTGCTTCTGCCGCGGAAAACATCAAACAACATCTGTTACAGGCGCAACACCTGCTTGATCTAACCCTGACTTCGCTGGCACTGCCTTCACGTTAAGCCCACTGCGTTAAACATCAGAGACGACACGACTATGAAAACACATAAACTGATCTCCAGTGACAAGACCAGCTGGCTGATGTTTGGCCGCGATGAAAACAAACCAGAAAAGATTATTGACACCAACCAGTACCTGTTACGCGCAGGCGGAAAAGCACTACTGATGGATCCCGGTGGTATTGAGTTATTTGCCCCGATGCTGGCCGCAGTTTTACGAGAGGTACCCCTGGAAGAAATTACCGATATTTTTGCCTCCCACCAGGACCCGGATATTATTTCCTCGCTAGGGCTATGGGACCAAACCTTGCCCAACGCCCGACTGTTTTCTCCCTGGTTGTGGGAAGGCTTTATTCGCCACTTCGGCATGAACAATATTACCTATATGCCGATCGCCGATGAAGGCGGTACCATCACTCTGGGCAGCGTTGAAATAGAAATGGTGCCTGCACACTACCTGCACTCATCGGGTAACTTCCATATTTATGACCCCCACGCCAAAGTATTAATGAGCGGAGATGTTGGCGCAGCACTTGAACCCGTTAATGCCCCTATGAAGGTGGAAGACTTCGATGAACATATTCCGAAGATGAAAAAATTCCACCAGCGCTGGATGCCTTCCAACGAGGCTAAACTCGACTGGATTAATCGGGTACGAAAACTGGATATCGACATCATGGCACCGCAGCACGGTCGCATTTTCACCGGCGATAATATTCAGCGCTTTTTGGATTGGTTTGAAGAGCTGGAAGTGGGTACAGCCATTCCCCGTGCCGACACCATTGAAATAGAAGCCGAGCTAGCCACTGCCGAGTAAACATACTTTCCGGTATAATCCCCGCACCTGGCACGAAGGGGGCCAACCCTGCGGGTCGTACCCCGGCCCCATTCAGAACCCCAATTGATCCCAACCACCCAGCGGAGAACCCCGGTGACCCTGTTTCGCCCCTGTATCGACCTGCATCAAGGCAAGGTCAAACAAATTGTAGGCGGCAGCCTGAACGATGAAGGCGCCGACACTAACTATGTCAGTCCCTATGATGCGGCCTATTACGCCAAACTCTACCGCGAACACAACCTCACCGGGGGCCACGTAATTGCTCTGGGCCCAGGTAACAAAGAAGAAGCATTAAAAGCCCTGCAAACCTGGCCCGGCGGCCTGCAGTTCGGCGGCGGTGTTAACGCTGATAACGCAGCGGAGTTTTTGGAGGCCGGCGCATCGCACGTAATTGTCACCTCCTACCTGTTTGAGAATGATCAGTTTTCCTGGGAGCGATTGGAAAAAATCAAAGCGGTCACCGGTAAAGATAGACTGATTCTGGACTTAAGCTGTCGCCGTACAGAGCAGGGCTGGAATATCGCCACCAATCGCTGGCAAACCGTGACCGATACGCGTGTTGATACTGAAACCCTGCATCAACTGAGTAAGCACTGCGCTGAGTTTCTGATTCACGCCGCTGATGTTGAAGGTCTGCAGGGCGGTATTGATGAAGACCTGGTGCGCCATCTGGGGCAAAACTGCCAAATCCCGGTGACCTACGCTGGTGGCGCACGATCACTGGAAGATTTGGAACTGGTCGATCAACTCTCCAGCGGCAAAGTCGATCTCACCATTGGCAGTGCCCTGGATATTTTTGGTGGCAATGGCGTCACCTTGGAAGAGTGCATCCGCTGGAACCAGAACTAATTCCCAGCCACAATCTCTTTCACAATCTCTTTCACAATCTCGAGCTCGGCATTCTTGCCGAGTTCCAATAACGATGGCACACCCATTTGCTTACGATAACCGCTGATAAACGCCAGGATTTTCCGTAACAAATAAAGATGCGGTAAGGATCGCTGGGTACGCTGATGGGTCACCATCACATAACGCAAATCAAATTGCCCCTCAGCCGGTAACGGTAATGGAATAACCCCACCCGCTAAACGCTCTTCCTGCTCAAACATCGGTGGGCTCGCCATAATAAAATCGGTTCGCCGAATAACCTGCAGTGCGGTAAATACGTGAGCAATTTCAAGCGTTGGCTCAAGCTCGCTTAAGCGTTCAATAATATCGGGGTTTTCGTAGAAGAATTCCGCTTCTTCCAGATCCGGGATATAGAGCTGCAGCTGTGGATACTTAAGGATATCTTCCCAGCTGTAATCTGTGCCCTGTAAGGGGTGCCCCTCGCGAGCCACCAGTACTGGCGTCGCCTCACCCAGGGTAATCACTTCAAATTCAGGGGCGTAGTAACGCTGCTCAATTTGCAAACAAAAGTCATATTCACCACTGGCCAGGCGGTCAAGCTGGTGCTCAGCCCGACTAATCACCTGCAACTGTATGCCCGGTGCCTCTTCCTGTAATTGTTCCATTAAGGCTGGCAATAACAGCAAGCCCAAATAATCGGGCATCACCAAAGTGAAATTACCCTGATAGGTCGCAGGATCAAACTCACTGGGGGCCACCAAGCCCTGAACGTCAGCCAAGACCGCGGCCAGCTGTAGCTGCAGATCTTCTGCTCTCGGCGTTGGCACAACACCACTTGAGGTGCGGGTAAATAATGGATCATCAAACAGGGTACGCAAGCGACCCAGGGTCTTACTCATTGCCGACTGGGTGATAAACAGCCGTTCTGCCGCCTTGGAGACATTGCGCTCCTCCAGCAACGCCTGCAGTGCCACTAACAGATTCAGGTCAATGCGGCCTAATTGACGGATATCCATCGCTATTCCTCCCAGTCATTTCACTGCCCACAGACAATATGATTTGAATTCATTATACACGTGACAACAAAACATTGGAGGACTATCAGGCGAAAACCTATACTGATTTCAACTTAAACGGTTAGCGAACTTTTCAGAGGAACACAGCCATGACTATTTTAGCTTTGACTTTCACTGTATCCCTGACCCTGCTGGCGGCGATCGCCTACGACGACCTACACGTAGACGCGTTCCACGCCTAAGAACATCAGGCAAACACTCTCCAAACAGTTTGAGTTAGTCAGTTTTACTTTTTTATTATCCTGCAATCCTTGAAGCCCGCATCTTGCGGGCTTTTTTTTATCTGCAATTTTCCTCACGAAAATACGAATGGGGTCTGACCCGCAGGGTCAGACCCCGCCTTTGTGCCGCATACCAGGGGTCCGACCCTGCGGGTCGTACCCCGGCATTCTTGGCACCATAACATGAATACAAATCATATCATTTGTGAAATTTAAACATTGGATACATATCAGTGCAAAAAGTAAACTGGTTACCAAGTTAAACAAACACCTCAACGGAGCTTCACATGACTATTACTGCTGTTACTTTCACTGTTGCCCTGAGCTTGTTGAGCGTTATTGCTGCAGACGATCTGCAGAAATAAATCCGAATTTAGTAGGTAAGCGCTCTCCAAGTTTTTAGCTAGTCAGTTTCTTCTCTTTAACACTCTCCTCAGTGTTACTTATTTTAGCCCGCTTCTTAGCGGGCTTTTTTATGCCTATGATTCTTTCAACTTGCCATGAATGGGGTCCGAGAGCCTGCCCCACGAAGCGTTTCGCCTAAAGCGCCTACTTTTGGTGGGTACCCTGCGGGTCGTACCCCTGCGTAAGCACCACACAACATGAATTCAAATCATATAATTTGTGAAATTTAAACATTGGATACATATCAGGGCAAAAAGTAAACTGGTTACCAAGTTAAACAAACACCTCAACGGAGCTTCACATGGCTATTACTACTGTTACTTTCACTGTTGCCCTGAGCTTGTTGAGTGCTATTGCTGCAGACGATCTGCGCAGCTAAACCGAATTTAGTAGGTAAGCGCTCTCCAAGCTTTTAGTTAGTCAGTTTCTTCTCTTCTTTAGCCCGCTCATTGAGCGGGCTTTTTTATGTCCCACTAAAACGTGCCTGCGATGGGGTCTGACCCCGGCCTTAGAACACCTAAATCGCAGACATAAAAAAACCGCCACACTAGGTGGCGGTTTTTCGAGGCTGGTTCCGGTTGCCGCTTAGGCGAACGGGTGACGCAGCACAATGGTCTCAACACGATCAGGGCCGGTGGAAACGATATCGGCAGGCGCACCTACCAGCTCTTCCAGACGCTTGATGTAGGCTTGGGCATTGGCAGGCAGGGCATCCCAGCTTTGAACACCGAAGGTACTCTCATCCCAGCCAGGCATGCTTTCGTAAACTGGCTGTACTTCTTCCCAACCTTCAGCATCGAAAGGAACACTGATGTCGTTACCGTTGGCATCTTTGTAGCCAACACAGATTTTCACTTCTTTCAGGCCGTCCAGTACATCCAGCTTGGTCAGACACAAACCGGAGATGGAGTTGATACGGATCGCGTGGCGAACTGCAACGGCATCAAACCAACCGGTGCGACGCTGACGACCGGTGGTGGCACCGAACTCGTGGCCTTTCTCACCCAGATGCTGACCCACTTCACAACCCAGCTCGGTTGGGAAAGGACCGGAACCTACACGGGTGGTGTACGCCTTGGTGATACCCAGAACGTAATCCAGGTACAGAGGGCCAACACCGGAACCAGTCGCAACGCCACCAGCAGTGGTATTGGAAGAAGTTACAAACGGGTAGGTACCATGGTCGATATCCAGCAGGGAACCCTGAGCACCTTCAAACAGAATGCTTTCACCAGCTTCACGAGCGGTATGCAGGTCGTGGGTCACATCAGCAATCAGTGGCTTCAGTTGTTCACCCCAGGCCAGAGCGTCAGCCAGGACTTTATCGTAATCCAGGGCATCAACCTTGTAGTAGTTAGCCAGCGCGAAGTTATGGTATTCCAGCACTTCTTTCAGCTTGGTGGCGAAACGCTCCGGGTTCATCAGATCACCCAGACGCAGACCGCGACGCGCTACCTTGTCTTCGTAGGCAGGGCCAATACCGCGACCGGTGGTACCGATCTTGGCGTTGCCGCGAGCAATCTCACGAGCCTGATCCAGGGCAACATGGTAAGGCAGAATCAGCGGGCATGCTGGAGACAGACGCAGACGCTCGCGAACAGGTACACCCTGCTCTTCCAGGCCAGCCATCTCTTTGATCAGGGCATCGGGGGCCAGAACCACACCGTTGCCGATCATGCAGGTTACGCCTTCGCGCAGGATACCGGAGGGAATCAGGTGCAGGACGGTTTTCTTGCCGTCGATTACCAGAGTATGACCAGCGTTATGACCACCCTGGAACCGGGCCACCAGAGAAACCTGGTCGGTCAGCAGATCAACGATTTTACCCTTACCTTCATCACCCCACTGGGTGCCCAGTACAACAACGTTCTTACCCATTGTCTGTCTAACTCACTAGCAATAAAAAATTAAGAATTCAGGGGTTGAACACGGTATTCACCGCCATCCAACACCAGTTGACGATCACACTGTTCGGCCACATCGGCCGCAGCCTGCTCGCCCAAACCGCAAATCACTTTTTCACCCTGGCTACGCAGCGCGATGATGGCCTGCCATTGACCAGCCTCTTCGGTTGCCGGCGCAAAAATCGCCTTGCCCGACGCCTGCTCACCGATACCCAAACGTACCAGCGCGGTCAGATCTACCGCAAAACCGGTTGCTGCACGGGCATTACCAAAGACTTCACCGATATGGTCATAGCGACCACCGTTAGCCACAGCTTCACCATAACCTGGCGCGAACGCCGCAAACACAATACCGGTATGGTAGTGGTAACCACGCAGCTCACTTAAATCAAAATACAGTTTGGCATTGCTGTAGCGAGCCGCCACAACCTCTGCCACAGCTTCCAGCTCATCGATAGCAGCCAGTACTTCGTCTGGCGCCTCAGCCAGTTTTTCACGCGCTACCGCCAGGATGTCCTGACCACCGGCCAGGCTTGGCAATGTTTGCAGCATGGCAGCCATAGCGGCGTCTTGAATATTGGCATCAATCCAGGCGGCGATTTCGGTCACCGCTTTACCTTGCAACAGGTCAAACAAGGTTTCTTCCTGCTCGCTGTTCAAGCCAGCCGCTTCAGCCAGGGCGCGGAAGATACCCACATGACCCAGATCGATATGCAGGGTATCCAGGCCCACGGCCTGCAGAGATTCCAGCAGCAGGGACACCACTTCAATATCGGCATCCAAACCGGCCTCACCGTAAAGCTCAACACCAGCCTGAATTGGCAGGCGAGTGGCCAAGGCCGACTTCGGCTTGGCGTGCAGTACATGACCGGCGTAACAGAAACGGGACGGCCCAGAGCGCTTCAGGCTATGGGCGTCAATGCGGGCGATCTGTGGGGTAATGTCCGCACGGATGCCCATGGTGCGACCACTGAGTTGGTCGGTCACCTTAAACGTCATCAGGTCGAGGTCACGGCCCAGACCAATTAACAGGGAATCGGTGTATTCCAGCAGTGGCGGAATCACCATTTCATAGCCCCAGCCACCGTACAAATTCAGCAGGCGACGACGCAGTTGTTCGATAGATTGTGCCTGCTGTGGCAGAAGATCTTCCACTCCGTCAGGCAGTAACCAGCGATCGGCGTAGGTCATTGTGACTTACAATCCCTTATCTATGCATTGCGTTTAAAGTCTGTAGCTTATGCGCTACTTAATGAGGTATAGCAGTCCGATGCCCAATAACATACTGGCGAGCCCCATCAGACGGAGCTGACGGTCATTGACCATCGCCAGGGTGGCAACCAGACGGCGCCAACGCCCGGGGTTAAGAAACGGCATGATACCCTCGAGTACCAACATCAGGCATAGAGCCCTGCCCAGTTCTTCCCACATTGCGTGACACCCTTACCTTTGCGAACAACCCGCTTTCAGGGCTGCCGACACAAAAAAACCGGGCCAAATGACCCGGTTACGTAATTCTACCATTAATACTGCGGTTAAAGAACATCCATTTGCCGTCAAATCGACGGCAAATGTGTCTTAAAGGCGATTAACGGCTGGAACCGCCCTTGGTGTCGTTCAGATAGCGGAAGAAGTCGCTATCCGGATCAACTACCAGCAGGTCGTCCTTGCCTTTAAAGGTCTCTTTATAGGCATTCAGACTGCGCACAAAGCGGTAGAACTCAGGATCCTTGCTGTAGGCATTGGCGTAGATGGCCGCGGCTTCCGCATCACCTTCACCACGCAGCAGCTCGGAGTCACGGTAGGCTTCCGCCTCCAGAATAGTGCGTTGACGATCGGCATCAGCACGAATCACTTCGGCTTGCTCTTTACCCTTTGAGCGATGCTCACGGGCTTCACGCTCACGCTCGGTAGTCATACGGTTAAATACCGAGTCACTTACCTGCTCTGGCAGGTCGATACGCTTCACACGGATATCGATCAGCTCAACACCGTAGCTCTTCTGAACCACCTCATTAAGCTCATCGGTCAGTGAGTTCATTAGCTGATCACGCTCACCACTTACCACTTCCTGCAGCGAGCGCCTGGCGAATTCGTTCAGCAAACCTTCGTTGATACGCTTCTCCAACGCATTACGGGCAGTCAATTCCTCACCGTTAGTCGCGGTGTAGAAGGTGCTGGTATCCACAATGCGCCATTTGGCGAAGGAATCTACGATAACGCCTTTCTTTTCCAGGGTCAGGAATCGAGCTGGGGCAGCATCCAGAGTCAGTACACGGCCGTCGAACTTGCGCACTTCGTGCATCAGTGGTGCTTTAATGTGCAATCCAGGTTTCAGATCAGCATCTACCACCTGACCAAATTTCAGCAGAACGCCGCGCTCGGTTTCCTTGATGATAAACAGTGTGTTGGAGGCAACAATCAGGGCAATCGCCAAGCTGATCAACACGCCTAACATTTTATTACTCATGATTAGCGAATCTCCCTGCGACGTGTGTTGATGGACTCTCGGCGAAGCTGGTCAGCAACACGGTTACTGATTTCGCGGATCACAGTCGGAGAGATTTCCTCGGCGCTGCGGCTTACCTTGGACTGGCTAACAATCTTGTCCAGCGGCAGGTACATCATGTTATTGCCACCTTCCACATCAACCATAATCTTGGAGCTGTTGGCCATGACCTGCTGCACAGCATCCAGGTACAGACGCTCGCGGGTAACCTTAGGGGCTTTTTTGTACTCGGTAAGCAGCTTCTCGAAACGCTGCGCCTCACCTTCTGCCTGGGCAACCACCTGGGCTTTGTAGGCGTTGGCTTCTTCGATCACACGCTGGGCCTTACCACGCGCTTCCGGAATGATACCGTTAGCGTAAGCTTCGGCTTCGTTCTTCAGACGCTCTTCATCTTCACGCGCCTTGTTCACATCATCGAATGCAGCTTGTACTTCACGGGGAGGCGAGGTGCCTTCCACGTTAATGGTGTTGATCTGAATACCGGTTTGATAATCATCCAGGTATTCCTGCAAACGCTGCTGAACCTCGATAGCAATACGAGCACGACCTTCGGTCAGTACTTCGTGCATCTCGGTAGAACCGACAACGTGGCGCAGGGCCGAATCAGTGGCTTCTGCCAGACTGCGCTCGGGGTTACGTACCTTAAGTACAAACTCGGAGGCATCGGCAATCTTGTACTGTACCGACAGATTCACATCAACGATGTTCAAGTCTTCGGTCAGCATCTGGCCTTTGGAGCTGTGCAGACGTACTTTGGTGACGTTCACAACCGTGACACTATCAATCAACGGTGGATTCCAGCGCAGACCTGGCTGTTTGGTTTCAGAGTAAACACCCAGACGCAGCACAACGGCGCGCTCCTGTTCGTTCACCTGATACACACCAAATGCGGCATAGACAACAACCAGTGCAACCAGCAAGAACACAATGCTGGCACCACTTAAACCCGGTGCACCACTACCGCCGGCACCACCGCCGCTGGAGCCACCGAACAGGCCGTTAATCTTCTCTTGGAATTTTTTCAGTGCCTCATCGAGGTCGGGCGGGCCATCATTGCCTCGCTTGCCACCCCAAGGGTCTTGGTTGTTACCACCCGGTTCATTCCAGGCCATAGGTTATCTCCATCGGTTATTGTCATTGGCGCCTTCGACTAGCACCAAACTAAAGGGATTCTAACAAAGCCTGCAACCAGAAAACTATCACTCAAAAATTGTGGCTATTCAGAAATCATCTTACTGATACATTTTAAGGTTGTTCCCAATCCGGCGTATCATCCAGATGGGCCTTGGCATTACCTTCCAGCCACTGCAAATCCTGCCAGTGAATGTTTTCATTACTGAGTATACGCAGCAGGTCAGGCTTGGGAATGCGAATACTTACTTCGCTCTCACCCTTGTCGGTGTAAGCCTCTTCAGTAACCGCATTGTGTTCATAGAGTTTAGCCCGCAATCGACTTTGTGCTGGCGGCAAGATCAATTTTTCCTGAATCAGCTCCTCGCCCAGCAATTCGGCAACGGCGGTGTAAAAGAGTTCAACCCCAGCGCCAGTTTGTGCAGATAGCCAAACGGCAATCGGGCGACCACTGTCGTCGCGATCCACACGAGGCTCAAAGTCCTGCAGCAAATCAATCTTGTTATAGATTTTTAACTGCGGCAGCTCACCAGCGCCAATTTCTTCCAGTACCACTTCTACCTGATCGATATTACGCAAACGCTCTTCGGCAGCGGCATCGATCACATGCAACAACAGGTCGGCATTGGACGCCTCTTCCAGGGTCGCCCGAAAGGCTTCCACCAGACGGTGTGGCAAGTGACTGATAAATCCTACCGTATCAGCCAAAACTGCAGCCCCCACATCGGGCAGCTCTACCCTCCGCATGGTGGGATCCAGGGTTGCAAACAACTGGTCCTGGGCATACACCCCGGCATCAGTAATCGAATTAAACAGCGTCGACTTACCGGCGTTGGTATAACCCACCAGAGACACCGTTGGCACATCGGCACGCTGGCGTGAACGTCGGCCCTGATCGCGCTGCTTGCGAACCTTCTCCAGACGTTTCTCAATAGTCTTTATACGTCCGCGCAGCAAACGCCGATCAGTTTCCAGCTGCGTTTCACCCGGACCACGCAAACCGATACCACCCTTCTGGCGCTCCAAGTGGGTCCAGCCACGGATCAGGCGGGTCGACATATGCCGCAGCTGGGCCAATTCAACCTGCAATTTACCTTCGTGGGTACGGGCGCGCTGGGCAAAGATATCCAGAATCAAGCCGGTACGGTCGAGCACCCGGCACTGCAATTCAGCTTCCAGGTTACGCTCCTGACTCGGTGACAGGGTGTGATTAAAGATCACCAGCTCAGCTTCGTGAGCCTTGACCGCCGCGCGTAATTCTTCGAGTTTACCCGTGCCGACAAAAAAGCGGGCATTAGGGGTCGCACGCTGACCGGTTATAAAGTCAACGGGATCACCACCGGCGGATAACACCAGCTCCTCAAATTCGCGGGGATCGTCGGGATCAGAATTTTGGGGGAATTCCAGGTGAACCAGCACCGCCAGTTCACCGGATTCAGGTCGTTCAAAAAACAACGGAAGACCTCATAAAACAGCGAAAGGATTAACCCTCGCCTTCGCCACCTTCCTGGCCAGCTTGTGGGTTCAGCATAGGAACACGCACAGCGCGGGATGGAACGATGGTGGAAATAGCGTGCTTGTAGACCATCTGGCTCACAGTGTTCTTGAGCAGTACAACAAATTGGTCGAAAGATTCTACTTGCCCCTGCAATTTAATACCGTTTACCAGGTAGATGGAAACGGGAATGCGCTCTTTACGCAGCACATTCAAGTAAGGGTCTTGTAAGCTATGCCCTTTTGACATAATTATTCTCCTTTGAACAAGAAATAAGCAAAAAATAAAAGCATTCACCCAAAGGACCCGACCTGTAAGCCCTAATTATGATTCTTCGGGACAAGTCAGAAGTGAACACCAAGCGTTTAATAAAACTGACATAAGCAGCGTATAGTTATACGCCCTAGCTATTATAGAGGTAGATGGGGCAAAAAGTTCAACAATTCAAGTAAAACTTGAGCTTTTTTTACTGTTTCACCGGTTTCAGTGTCTGTATAGAGCCAATGCAGGCCCTCCCAACCCCGTAACCAGGTCAATTGACGCTTGGCCAACTGGCGGGTTGCCGCTTCACCTTTGGCGACCATCTCCTCATAATCGTAGTCCCCGTCCAAGTATTCCCATACCTGACGGTAACCCACCGCTCGAATCGCAGGCAGGTCTTTATGGAGATCGGCACGCTGACGCAAAGATTTAACTTCATCAATAAAGCCCTGCTGCAACATCACACCAAAACGCTTTTCGATACGTTGGTGTAATACCGAGCGGTCACGGGGGCCAATGGCAAACTGCACAACGTTATATTTCTGGTGCAGATCATCCTGATCGCGCTGCTGCTCGACACGCAATTCGGTCATGGTCCGACCGGAGACACGGTAAACCTCCAGCGCACGAGACAAACGCTGAGAGTGGTTGGGGTGAATCTCCGCCGCCGTTTGCGGATCGACTTCAGCTAACAACTGATGAATATGTGGCCAACCCTTTTCGGCAGCCAGCGCTTCAATCTCAGCACGAACGGCAGGATCAGCCGCCGGCATATCGGCCATGCCTTCCAACAACGCCTTGAAATACATCATGGTGCCACCCACCAGTAGTGGGATTCGGCCCTGTGCGACTATGGCTTCAATCTCACGTAAGGCATCAGCGCGGAAGTCGGCAGCGGAGTAACTATCGGCGGGATCGCGGATATCAATCAATCGGTGTGGCGCCAGGGCCTGCTCCTCAGCCGAGGGTTTGGCGCTGCCTATATCCATGCCCCGGTACACCAATGCAGAATCGACACTGATAATATCGACCGGCAAACGCTGCTGCAGCGCGATGGCCAGGTCAGTTTTACCCGACGCGGTCGGCCCCATTAAAAATATCACCAGCGGCTTCATAGACTTGCCAACACCCTCAATCGTTATAAACGCATTTTATCAGGCTTTACCACAAAGAACCGGCAAGTCAGTTATTCCCCTCAAAAACTGTGAATATTGTCTACACTCACTCTTAAGCACCACTTAAGCATTTGGCATTACCCCAGGCTGATTCTCGGCAAGGACCGAAGCAGGCAATAGCAGGGACAAGCATCCAGTGAAGTACAGCCCCTACTCCAGCAACCTTCTCAGTAACGCCCGCACCAAGCGTCTCTTATTCTGGCTGCTCTTATGCTTGTATTGGCTTGCAGCACCTGCCGTCGCCGAGAATGCGATTCATCTCGCCATGCATCCACCGCCCCACCTCGACAAGATGACGGTCAATCAGGCCCGCAGCATATTCTCCATGCGCCTGCGCGCCTGGCCCGACGGCTCACCCATTACCGTTTTCGTGATGGAAGACAGCAACCCAAACCACAAACTCTTTGTGCGCTCCATTCTGGCCCTTTTACCCCACCAGCTGCGCCGCCAGTGGGACCGTCTGGTGTACACAGGCATCGGCCAGGCGCCCATTGAAGTCAAAGATGAACACGAAATGATCCAGCGATTGGTCAGCACACCCGGCAGTATCGGCTATATCAGAACAGGAAAGGACAATGAAACGCTGCGTATACTCCCATTGCGCTAGAGCATTTGCCACAGCAGGGCTGATCCCGGCATTGGCGCTTGCCGAAGGCGGTAGCGAGCTCAAGGAGCTCTCTGTCCATGGCTATATCAGCCAAGGTCTGATTTATACCACTGAGAACAGCTTTTTTGGCGACAGCGAAAACACCAGCTTTGACATGACCAATATTGCCCTGGGGGTAACCTGGCGCCCCTGGTCGCGCCTGCATTTTTCTGCACAGGCACTTTACCGCCAGGCTGGAGCAACCTCCCGCGATGATATTTACACCGATTACGCCCTGGCGGACCTAACTCTGGTACAAGATATGAACTGGCAGTTGGGGCTGCGTGCCGGGCGCATAAAAAACCCGATTGGATTCCATAACGACACCCGCGATGTAGCAGCAAGCCGCCCTTCTATTCTGCTGCCAGAATCTATTTACCGGGATTTCCTGCGCGATGTTTACCACACCTCGGACGCCATCTCTCTTTATGCTCAGGGCTATCTTGGCGAAACGTATATTCAACTCGAATTACTCAAAGGCGAACCGCAATTAACCGACAACGTTGAAGAGGAATATATTCTCGCGCCCCTATCAGGAGAACTCGACGACGGCAAAGGGGATATTGGTCGACTGCTGGTGGAATCATTCGGTGGCGCCCTGCGTCTGGCCTATACCTATACCAATATCACCGTCGACTTTGTCCCCACACCAGGTACGCAAACGATTCAGGTTGCCCCTATGGTTTTTGTCACCGTCCCCCTCTACGGCTACCCGGGAGATACGGAAATCGACATGGACACCTGGTCGATAGAGTACAACTGGGGGCGCTGGCAATTTACCTCGGAGTACCAACGCCTGGACTATTACATCAATGACATCTACGGCCCCGGGACAGAATCCAAAACACCGGGTGAAGGTTACTATGTGTCAGCCAGCTATCAGCTCAATGATCACTGGCAAACCTTTATTCGCTATGACGCATCCTATACCGACAAGGACGACAAAGATGGCGAAGATTACGAAGCCGCCACAGGCTTCCCGGGCCACAACCGTTTTGCCAAAGACAGCGTTGTGGGCATTCGCTACGAGCCCAACAAACACTGGTTGTTCGCCGCTGAATTTCATCATATATCGGGTACGGCCTGGTTACCCAAGGTCGAAAACGATTTGGCAACCGCCAAAGAGAACTGGAACCTGTTTACCGCAGAAGTGAGTTATAAATTCTGAGTACAGCGTTATGTTTTTTAGCTTAAAGTGGAAAGCGATTGTTCTGGTACTGGTCATTCTGGTTACTCTGACCGGCTTTCTGGTATTTCTAAACAGTTACCAGTTGCAAAATCTCGCTCGCCAACAACAGCAACAAAGCTTCGAAAAGATTAACAAGGAAATTAACGGCCTCTTAATACAGTCTTACCATTACAACCTGCAGATGATGGATGTTATTCCCCTGCTGCGTACCGAAAGCTACACCACTGAAAACTATATGGCCGTTATGCTGGAAGAAAACTGGCCTATTCTGCAGCTCAACTGGAACATCGAAAATGCTGCGCTCTACAACAGCGAAGGCAAACTGATTTGGCACACGCATGAACCACCTCAAGAACAGTCGCAAGAATCGTCACAAGAGCAACCGGCACCCTCCATTGCCATCTCCCTTGGGCCTGACTGGCATATCGACTGCGACACCAGCTGCCTGCAAGTTATCAGCAGCCCAATATTAGACAGAGAAGGTGACACCTATCACTTAATTCTGGATATTTTGATGGCGGACATGCTGATTGACTTCAGTCGAATCGCCAACACGAACTTTGGCATCATCACTCCCGGCCAAAGTATTGGCAAAGAATACGCCGGCCATATAGAACGCTGGAACTATGACATTAAACAAATCACCAACCCGGACCTGTCTCTAAAAATCATCAACGACCTGCAAACCCAATACAAACTGGAAGACGCTCTTAATAAAAACCTGCAGCTGCAATATGAAGAAAAAACCTACGATGTCAGCTTAACCACCCTCGAAAAAAGTAACAATGGCAACTTCTTTATCATCATCAAGGACTCCAGCAACAGCGCTGAGCTAATGAATGCCGCCAGGGGCTTCCAGGTTGTCGTCGCCTTAAGCGGTATCACTTTATCTTGCGTACTGATTCTGACATTCCTCTGGCAACCCATCCAAAGACTTCATCGCCAGGCCGAACTACTTCCCAAACTGACCACCGGCGACTTCTCCGAAGCACTGGAGCAACTCAAAAAGAATCGTTCTAAACACTGGCTGAAAGATGAAATCGATACTCTCAACTCAACCGAAGAGGAAGTGTGCCTGCAACTTACCGCCATGCAGGAAGAGATCAGCGAACAAACCAACCACCTGCACTCCATGGCGATGTATGACAGTTTGACTGACCTGGCTAACCGCCGCTCATTTATGCAGTACATTAACGATGCCTTTAACCGCCCAAATCTACCCGACAACCCTTTTTCATTACTGTTTATTGACCTGGACAATTTCAAACGCATCAATGATTCCATGGGACACAACGCCGGGGATGAACTGCTCAAAATCGTCGCCAAGCGTTTGCGAGCCTGCGTCAGAAACACCGATGTGATCGCCCGTCTGGGCGGAGATGAGTTTTGCATCATCCTCAATGACAGTCACAGCAAGGACGGCCCTAAAATTGTAGCCGAGCATATTTTGCAAAGCCTGCGTGACCCGATAAAACTGGGTAAAGCCGAACCCATTATTTCTGCCAGTATTGGTTTGGTTACAGCACCTGCAGATGGCGGCACCAGTGAAGAGCTATTGCAAAATGCCGACTTGGCTATGTATCGCGCCAAAGCCCTAGGCCGCAACAAATACCAGGAGTTTGACCACCACATGACCGCCAGAGCCATTGAGAATATGGCTTTGGAAAACGATCTGCGCAAAGCGATTAATGAACAGGAATTTGAACTTTATTACCAACCGCAGATTGATTTCAGCCAAAATTGTATCGTGGGTTTTGAAGCGTTAATTCGCTGGCGACACCCCAGCAAAGGCCTGTTATTTCCCGACACCTTTATTGGCCTGCTGGAAGAAACCGGTTTAATAGTTCCTCTCGGCCACTGGATTATCGACAATGCCTGTCAAACACTGCGCCAATGGCTGGATACAGGCGTAAAGCCCGTACGCCTGGCCATCAACTTGTCCCCGCGCCAGTTACACAATGAAGAACTTAGTGACCAGATCTCTCGCTCACTGCACCTGCATAATTTACCTGCGAACTTGCTCGAGCTGGAAATCACTGAATCTATGTTAATGCAAGATATTCAGTTTACCCACAAACAACTTCGCAACCTGCAACAGCTCGGCATTACTATCGCCATTGATGACTTTGGCACCGGGCACTCATCACTAAGCTACCTGAAAGAACTACCGCTGGACATATTAAAGATTGATCGCTCTTTTATTCGCGACATCATCGAAGACAACAACGACCAACAGATTGTTAACGCCATTATTGCCATGGCGCATCAACTGAACTTAAAGGTGGTTGCCGAAGGTATAGAAACCATTGCCCATCAAAGCATGTTAATCCAACAGGGCTGTGATTACGGGCAAGGCTATTTGTATTCACGCCCAGTGCCTGCCGATAATGCGCTGGAACTCATTAAGTTTGATGCAGACAAGGCCATGGATTCCATGGCCTTAAATTAAAAACCTAACATAAATTACTGGCCACGCAAGAAGAGTTTATCCAGTTCATCCAAGGTTTGCAGCGTCCAGGTCGGGCGACCGTGGTTACACTGGCCGCTGCGCTCGGTGGCTTCCATATCCCGCAGCAGGGCATTCATTTCCGGAATGGTTAAACGACGATTGGCACGTACCGAACCGTGACAGGCCATGGTTCCCAATAATTCGTTAATGTGGTTTTCGATACGCTTGCTGGTGCCGTATTCCACCAGATCCGATAAAACATCGCGCACCAGCTGCTCAACTTTAGCGCCTTGCAACAACACTGGTACCTGACGAATCAATAAACTTTCTGGCCCCGCGCGCTGCAATTCAAAACCCAGCGACAGAAATACTTCCGCGTGCTGCTCGGCACAGTCGGCTTCTTTTTGGCTTACGGCAATGGTTTCCGGCACCAGCAATGGCTGCGCCTTCAGGCCTTCACCGGCAACATCAGCTTTCATGCGTTCATAGGTAATACGCTCGTGAGCCGCATGCATATCGACTATAATCAGGCCCTGGGCATTTTCCGCCAGAATATAAATGCCTTTTAACTGGGCAATGGCGTACCCCAACGGCGGCACTTCAGTATTTTCCTGTGCCACCTCATCCAGACTCGGTTGCGGTGCAGACGGACTAAAACCTGCAGACTGAGCGGGCGAAGCGGTTTGATAGAGCTGACCGTAATTAGCCATCGCCTCGCCCACACCCGCCGTTGATGGCGCAGCAGGTTGATAACCGCCGTTGGGTGAAAACAAACTGCCGCCGCTGCCAGCCTGAGATCCTGCTGGCGCTGCATCCTGACGAAAGCTTATCGCTTCCTGCTGCTTAAACTCTCCAGCTTCAATACCGGTTGCCTGTGGACCAGCACTCGCCGTTAGCGTATTACCAGGCAACTGATCTTCCGGACGCACATCGGCCAGGGCATGGTGCAAACTGCGGAACAGGAAGTCGTGCACCATGCGGTTATCACGGAAGCGCACTTCGTGTTTGGTGGGGTGAACGTTGACATCCACCGTGGAAGGATCCAGATCCAGATACAACACGAACGCCGGATGACGACCGTGGAATAACACATCCTGATAGGCCTGACGCACCGCGTGAGTTACCAGTTTGTCTTTAATCGCCCGACCATTAACATAGAAATGCTGCAGATCCGCCTGACTGCGGGAGAAGGTTGGCAGAGCCACCCAGCCCCACAAACGCAAGCCACTGCGCTCCACATCTATATGTACCGCGTTTTCCATAAACGCCGGGCCACACACTTGCGCAACGCGACGTTCCTGCTCGATTTGGCTGGTGGCCTTGCGCAAACTGTGAATGGCACGACCGTTATGGCGCAGGTTAAAGCTCACGTCAAAGCGCGACAGTGCCAGGCGTTTCACCACATCATCAATGCGATTAAATTCGGTTTTTTCGGTACGCAGGAATTTACGTCGCGCCGGGGTATTAAAAAACAGATCCCGTACTTCGACCGTCGTACCTTGAGGGTGAGCCGCAGGGGTGACCTCGGCCACCATATCACGGCCCTCTGCGCGTGCAGCCCAGCCACTGTCACCGCCAGTGTTACTGGTAATGGTAAGGCGGGCGACGGAGCTGATACTCGCCAAGGCCTCGCCACGGAAACCCAGGGTGGCAACCGCCTCCAAATCATCGAGCTGGTATATTTTACTGGTGGCATGGCGACTCAAGGCCAGCGGTAAATCATCTTTATCAATGCCAATACCGTTATCGCGCACACGCATTAACTTAATGCCGCCATCTTCGATATCAATATCCAAACGATCGGAGCCGGCATCCAGACTGTTTTCCAACACCTCTTTGATGACAGAGGCAGGACGCTCAACCACCTCACCGGCGGCAATCTGGTTCGCCAGGCGAGGGCTTAATAATTTAATTTTGGACATAAGATCGAGAAGCTTTTCGTAAACAGCCTTAAGAGGCGGGAATTTTTAAACGCTGGCCAACTTTAATCACGCTGCCATTTAATCCGTTAGCCGAGCGAAGTGCGGCAATCGACACATTGTAACGCTTGGCAATGGCCGACAGGGTATCGCCACGGGCAATCACGTATTCCTGGGTCGGGCGCTCGTTACCACCACTTTTCTTCCAGGCCACGTAGGAGCCTGCTGGTGGATAACGATAGAAGTATTTCTTAATACCCCTGAATACCGAATTGGCCATTTGCTTGCGGTATTTGCTGGTGCTTAGTTTTTTCGCCTCACCGGGGTTGGAGATAAAACCAGTCTCCACCAAAATACTCGGCACATCAGGCGATTTCAGTACCGCAAAGCCCGCCTGTTCCACATGGGGTTTGTGCAATCGGGCCACCGAATCCATTTGTTTTAGCACCTGCTCACCCACCTGCAAACTGGAACTCAAGGTAGCAGTCATCGACAGATCGACTAATACACCACGCAGGACTTCGTCTTTATCATCCAGACTTACACTGCCAACACCACCGATCAAGTCAGCCTCGTTTTCTTTCTGGGCCAGAAAACGTGCGGTTTCAGAGGTTGCACCGCGACGTGATAGCGCAAATACCGAAGCACCATTGGCTTTGGGATTGGTAAAGGCATCGGCGTGAATTGAAACAAACAGATCGGCACGCTTGTCACGGGCGATATTACGGCGCTTGCGCAACGGGATATAGTAATCCCCAGTACGTACCAGCTCGGCGCGATAGCCAGGCTCGCGGTTGATCATGGCAGCCAGCTCTTTACTGATGGCCAGCACCACATCTTTTTCCCGCAACCTGCGCTTGCCCGTTTTGGGGCCTAACGCACCTGGGTCTTCACCCCCATGGCCGGCATCAATGGCAATAACAATGTCGCGTCGCGTTTGCGGCTTGGTGACCTGCGCTACGGTTTTTACCGTTTGTGTTTTGCTGAGGTCATAGAGATCCACCACCAGGCGATCGCTTTTACCCGCGTGTTTGCGCAACACAAAACTGCGCGGCTTAATCTTTTGCGACAGATCCAGCACCACACGCAGGTCTTTACCGTTACGCGTAGCACTGCGCACTTGTTTGATGGGTGAGTCTTTTAGATTTAACTCGGCCAGCTTGGACTTGAGCCTGGTTTTTTCTATATCGATAACCAGGCGGTTGGGGCTTTGCAGGGTAAACAGTTTATGCTCGACAGGGCCACTCAGATCAAACACCAAGCGGGTGTGATCCGGTGCGCGCCAAACACGAACGCTGTTGATATCGGCAGCCCAGCTGGTCATTACCCAAAGGCTGGAAAAGATCCCCAATAACAGCGCCGTCTTTAGCCTAATGGCTGATCGAACAAACGGCTTCATAGTCCGTTTTACCCCAATATTTGTTTTTATATTCGTTGTTTAATTGCTCGTCATTCCCTTGGCATTTTTGTGCGAGACTTCCGTTCCGCACTTCGTAGCCCTGGATTCCCTCTTTCGAGGGAATGGCATCTACTTATTCAGTATACCGCGTAACAAGCCATTCAGCTCTTCACCACGTGCAGTATTAGCTACCACCTGACATTGACGCCCTGGCGCAGTCTCTGCCCCCAGATCAGCAACCGTCATGGTTACCAACAAATCCGCTTCCGGTAAGTAACCCTCACCGCGTACCGGCCACTCCACCAGACACAGATTTTCGGGGGCGAAGTAATCGCGAATCCCCATAAACTCCAGTTCTTCTGGCTCCCCCAAACGGTAGAGATCAAAGTGATAAATATTGATTCCATCCAGTTCGTAGGGTTCCACCAATGTATAGGTCGGGCTCTTAACCGCCCCTGAATGACCAAAGGCATAGAGCACACCGCGGCTCAGGGTGGTTTTACCGGCGCCCAAATCACCGGCGAGAAAAATCACTGCGCCCTGCTGACAAGCCTGACCCAGGTTCTGACCCATGGCTACGGTAGCGGCTTCATCGGCCAGGTCTACCGTTACAGCATTCTCTTTATCTGCCACGGTTAGCGCACTCCGTTAAGCAGCTGGCGCAAGTAAGGTAAAAGGTCGGTTGGTAACAGGCCACGAACACCGTCATCCTGTACCGCCAGATCAGCGGCTTCACCGTGTAAACACACACCCAGTTGGGCGGCGGTCATGGCATCCATACCCTGCGCCAACAAAGCGCCAAGCACACCACTTAACACATCGCCCATACCGCCAGTAGCCATGCCTGGGTTACCCACATTGGCAAGACTAACCTGGCCGCCAGACGCTACCAGTGTACCGGCGCCTTTTAAGATCACCGTACCGCCGTAACGCTCCTGCAGTTTGGCCACGGCGGCAAAGCGGTCGGCCTGCACTTCAGCGGTGGTGCAATCGAGCAAGCGGGCAGCCTCACCTGGGTGCGGCGTCAGAATCCAGTTATTGCGCTGCGGGTTGGGTAGTACACGCCCTGCCGCCACCAGATTTAAGGCATCGGCATCAATCACCATCGGCAGTTCGGTTTTCGCCGCCTGTTGCAACATTTGTTCAGACCAGGGGGTTTGACCCAATCCTGGACCTAAAACCAAAACTGTCGGGCGCTCTAACAGTGGCTCCAAGGCTTGGCCTGAAGGCACCCCCAGTACCATCAATTCCGGACGGCGGGCAATCATGGGACTGACATGCTCTGGCTGAGTCGCCACACTGGTCAACCCTGAGCCCAAACGCGCCGCTGCTTCGGCAGCCATTAATGCGGCACCGGCATAACCGTAGTCACCACCAATCACCATGGTGTGACCAAAGCTGCCTTTGTGCGCATCCTGATCACGCTCGGGCAGACGCTCTAATAAATCGGCCAAACGCAAACGCTGGGTGGTGGCGGTTTGGGTGGCATAAATCGCTTCGGGTGCCTGCAAACTGGCAAAGCGCAGCTCGCCGGTCATGGCCGGTCCGCGGCCTGTTAGCAAGCCCTGCTTCATACCAATAAAGGTGATAGTCAGCTGTGCCTTAACCGTTTCCCCCAGGCTGCGACCGGTATCGGCACACAGGCCAGAAGGTAAATCCAAGGCTACCACCGGCTGGCCACTGGCATTGATCAGGCGGATAGCCTGGGCGT
The DNA here is from genome assembly GCF_042854845.1 of Maricurvus nonylphenolicus. Taxonomy (GTDB): domain Bacteria; phylum Pseudomonadota; class Gammaproteobacteria; order Pseudomonadales; family Cellvibrionaceae; genus Maricurvus; species Maricurvus nonylphenolicus. The sequence goes on from NZ_AP031498.1 coordinate 5,122,831, forward strand.
AAGGCTCGCGTACCTCGCCGCTTAAGCCGGTACCCAGCATGGCATCAACTACTACGCCCTGCGGGGATTTACACTCGCTAAACGGCTGCATAATCACGCCTTCACGGCGGGCAAATTCATAGGCCGCCTTGGCATCACCCTGAAGTTTTTCCGGGTCGGCAACATAATAGACGTTAACAGGAATGCGACGCTGGGCAGCCAAGCCTGCCACCACATAACCGTCACCGCCGTTATTGCCACTACCGGCGACGACGGTAATCGCTTCCGGCTCTGGCCAGCGCTTTAACAGGGCTTCAAAAGCGGCACGTCCAGCACGTTTCATCAGCAGGATACCGGCAACGTCATGCTCATCAATGGCGCAGCGGTCGAGCTGGCGCACCTGTTCAGCCACGTAGAGGTCTGTGGGAAGATCGGTTGTAGATAGAACAGGTGATGTCATAGAAAGCTCTCGAACAGCGATAAAATCTGGCACAATAGTTCGCAGATTATACGGAAGCTGTGGATTAGACACTACTAGATGAGCGCCTCTAACCTGGATGAACTTGCCGAACAGATCAAAGTCTGGGGCCGCGAGATGGGCTTCCAACAGCTGGGCATTACCGATATCGACCTCAGCCAGCAGGAAACCCAGCTGCAGGCATGGCTCGACAAGGGCTACCACGGTGATATGGGCTGGATGGCCGATCACGGCAATATGCGCTCGCGCCCGGATGAACTGGTGCCCGGCACTATTCGAGTGATTTCTGCCCGCATGGATTACCTGCCCGGTGATACCCAGCAGATTCAGGTACTGAAAAATCCCGAACAAGCTTATGTTTCGCGCTATTCTTTGGGCCGTGATTATCACAAGCTGATCCGCAAGCGCTTGAGCAAGCTGGCCAAGATGATCGAGGAAGCCGCTCAACAGATTCCCAACCTAGAGCAGGATATCTCCCAGCGCGCCTTTGTCGACAGCGCGCCGGTGATGGAACGCGCCCTGGCCGCCAAGGCCGGTCTCGGCTGGGTAGGCAAACACACCCTGGTGTTAAATGCCAAAGCCGGTAGCTGGTTTTTCCTCGGCGAGATCTACACCAACCTACCCCTGCCTGTGGATAACAACCCACAGGAAAACCAGTGCGGTGAGTGCACCGCATGCCTGAAAGTCTGTCCGACTGACGCCTTTACCGGCCCCTATGAGCTGGATGCCCGGCGCTGTATTTCCTACCTGACCATCGAATACGACGGTGTGATCCCGGAAGAATTCCGCGAGCCTATGGGCAATCGGGTATTCGGTTGTGACGACTGCCAGGCCATCTGCCCCTGGAATAAATACGCCAGCCCCAGTGAAGAAAGTGATTTTTCTCCCCGCCACGATTTGGATAAAGCGCCATTGCTGGAGTTATTTAATTGGGGTGAAGAGGAGTTTTTGAAAAAGACCGAGGGCTCGCCAATTCGTCGGATTGGCTATCAGCGTTGGCTGCGGAACTTGTCGATTGGGTTGGGTAATGCGCCTTACAGTGAAGTGATTATTGAGGCGCTAAAAGCACGTCAGGGCATGGCGGATGAAGTGTTGACTGAGCATTTGGATTGGGCGCTTAAACAGCAGCAAATGCAGAAAGACAATCCGCGCTGGCGACGGAAAAGAAAAATAAAGCAGTAACCCCTGCATCGCAGCCAGACCAACACTCCACGCCATCCCCATGAAAACGGGGATCCACGATGCGAAGTGTATTAAAGACGACTAGCTCCGTGGGAGTTAATGGACTGTAGAATTGGGATCCAGGTAGGTGCCAGCAAACTGGATCCCCGTTTTCACGGGGATGGCGTGAATAAGTCCTAGTGTGAGATTCAAGACTTCTCAAGAATAACTATACCCTTGGTGCATCATCCCCACACTCCGATTGATTAGGACACCGCCACCCCTCCACAGGAAACACCTGCCGATCATCCACCTGCTCACACTGCTCCGATAACCCTTGCTGCCCACACATCACACACTGCTCCAGTAACGCCAGCGCCGCCTGCAAGCGCTCCAGACTCACAGGCTTACAAAAGTACATACAGGCAAAATCATCGGCATGCTCTTCCATCGGAGTCGCAGAAAGCATAATAAATTTTTGCTGCGGATATTCCTTACGCACCTCACTCATCAGGTAATAACCGCTACCACCCGGCATCAAAATATCAGACAGGATCGCCAACCGTGGCGGCTGATAGCGACCACTCTGCATAAAGTCTAAAAAATCGGCAGGACAGGAAAAGGTTTGTGCGCTGTAACCAAGCTTGGTCAGCATGGCACTGTAGGTGAGGGATAAACTGGGCTGATCTTCTACGAGATAAACATCCATATTTGGCTCTTAACAATTTTCATCCTGAAAAACTGCTTACGATAACACCCCCAAACATCCAGCTGCAGACGGGCTATACACAATCAAGCATAGCCCAGCCGCGGGGTAGACGCTATGGCGCGCCCATCAGGTCTTAAGGAAATGTTCGCGATAGTGAACTAGTTCTGCAATAGAGTCGCGAATATCATCCAACGCCAAATGGGCACTGGATTTTTTTACCCCATCAGCGACTTCAGGGTTCCAGCGCTGAGCCAAAATTTTCAGGCTACTGACATCCAGGTTGCGGTAGTGAAAATAGGCTTCCAGCTTCGGCATATATTTCACCAAAAAACGGCGATCCTGACCGATGGAATTACCACAAATCGGCGACTTACCTTCAGGCACCCACTGCTGCAAAAACTCGATGGTTTTGGCCTCAGCCTCTTCAGTACTGATGTTTGACTGACGCACCCGCTCGGTTAATCCAGAACCACCGTGCTGATTGGTATTCCATTCATCCATAGCTGCCAGGGCTTCATCACTCTGATGAACCGCCATCACAGGGCCTTCGGCCAGTACATTAAGGTCGCTATCAGTAACAATTGTGGCGATTTCGATAATGACATCAGTTTCCGGCTCCAGGCCTGTCATCTCCAAATCAATCCAAATCAGGTTGTCGTCATTTTGCATACGGGTAATTTCCAGTACTTTCCACTACAATGGTCGCTTAAAATACAATTGTAGCGGTATTTCTCCCCTTCACTCTATGGCCAAACGCAAATTAACCCGCCGCCAGGCATGGCGGATCAAAAAAGTTCAGGAAGAACGGGCCGCTCGGGCCAACAAACGTGAAGAACGTATCGAGCAAAACAACGATAATCTGGGACCAGAGCAACACGGCCTGATCATCGCCCACTACGGCACCCTGATTGATGTTGAAGCCACCGATGGCGACAACAAAGGCCAAATTACCCGCTGCCATATGCGCGCCAACCTGGGTTCACTGGTTACCGGCGATAATGTGGTCTGGCGCGATGGTGATCCTCACGGCGTAATTGAAGCCGTGCTGCCACGCCACTCGAAACTCAGCCGCCCCGATCCTTACGGCGATATGAAAGTGGTGGCCGCCAATATTGATCGCATTGTGATTGTGATTGCGCCCTACCCGGAACCCCATGCAAATTTGGTCGACCGCTACCTGGTTGCCGCGGAATCCATTGGTATTGAGCCTATTATCCTGCTCAACAAAACCGACCGTATTGATGACAGTAATCGCGAGCTGCTCTCAACATGGCAACAGCGTTACACCGAACTGGGTTATACCTGGTTACAGGTATCCACCACCCAGCAGCAGGGTATTGATGACCTGACTGGCTACCTCGCCAACTACACCAGTGTGTTTGTCGGCCAATCTGGCGTAGGTAAATCCTCACTGATTAATGCCCTACTGCCCGATGCCAATTTGCGTGTGGGCGCCCTGTCGGAAAACACTCAAAAAGGCACCCACACCACCACCACCGCGCAACTGTTTCACTTCCCGCGCGGCGGCCATCTGATCGACTCGCCGGGTATTCGCGAATTCGGCCTCTGGCATATGGACGCCCAAACCCTGCTCGAAGGCTTTGTGGAGTTCCGCCCCTTTATCGGCCACTGTAAATTCCGCGACTGTGCCCACCAGGCCGAACCCGGCTGCGCCATTCAAAAAGCCCTGGCCGATGGCGATATTAGCCAGGAGCGCATGGCCAGCTACCGACACATATTAGCTACACTGGAAAATGAATAACCAATAACGGGAACGAAAGACTCGGGGTCAGACCCTGCGGGTCTGACCCCATTCCGAAGGCACGACACCAACGCAGGCACGCTCAAATAGGCAGCAACAACCGGAACATGACTACAACGCCCACTCCAATCACCGTTGCCAAACCGCCTTCTCTACAACAATGGCTAGAGCGCCTGGATAACCTGCGCCAACTGCCCCTGCTACCCGACACCCCAACTGCCGTACTAACTGCGATTAATCGCCCCAACTCCACCGCCGAAACTGTGGCCCAGGTAATACGCCGCGACCCAGTGTTGTGTATGCACCTGTTCGACAGCGCCAATCGCATCGTCAGCAAAACCGGCAATGAGATTAAACACCTGCCCCATCTAATCAGCTTGCTGGGTTTGCCCAATGTGGCACAACAGGTACGCGCCGCACCGGCACTCAAACCAGACAGCCATAACCCTGGTTATATTGAAGCTCTTACCCAGAGCCAACTGTGCGCCGAAATTACCGCCCAGCTCTGGCCGCTAAAAGGCCTGGCTGCCAATGAGGGATTTTTTCCAGCGTTACTGTTGATGACACCTTTGTGGGCACTGTGGCACAGCGCCCCGGATTTGATGCAACAACGCCAAGGCTTACTGGCCAACCCGGCACTAAGCTCGGCAGAAGTCGACAACCTGACCCTGGGTTTACCCCTGCAGGAATTGAGCAACGCCCTGATTCAACACTGGGCCCTGCCACACCAATGCCACAGCGTTTGGCATTTTGATGCACCGTTAACCCGCAAGGCACTAGCCGCTATTCACCATCAGCAATTGCCGCGCTTTATTCAACAACATCCGCAACAGGAAACCGCACTGCAATCTGTTGATTGGCTATTACTGTGCTGCCAGCTGGCTGCCAGCCAGGGTTGCCGCAATTGGTTTTCACGCCGCAGCCGCCGCAGCCAAAGCGCACTGGCTACGCTGCTACATCAACCCCAGGACAAGGTAGATCACCTCATACACCAAGCTGCCCACCGCTGCGCCTGGTTAAGCCCACAACAACTGCATCCGGCCGCACGCCTGCTAATGGCCTGGGACGAAACACAACAGCAAGCCTGCTACTGCCTGCAACCAGAAGCCGCTGAACAGCCCAGCACACCCGCCACCACTGACACAGAAACACCCACACCCAGTCACAACAACAATCTGGTACTGCTGAAAGCCAATTTAGAGCGCTTAAGCGAACGCGGCGGCAGCTTTGCCAACCTCAATCAATTGCTTGGCGTACTGGTAAACACCTTAAATGAAGGCGTGGGGCTGGAGCAGGTGATGCTGCTTACCCTTAATCGCAACCGCGATAAATTACAGAGCCACTTTAGTACCGGCATCGACGTTGACTCACCACTGCGCTCCCTGCGTATTGCCCTAACCCCCAATACGCAAAAAGGCATTATGGGCAAACTGCTGAAACAACAAAGTGGACTGCTGGTAAACCAGGAAAACCGCCAGGCCGCCCTAAAAGCCCTGCCACCGGAACTGGTGCCCCACTTACCCAACAGCGACTTCGCACTGATGTCGCTGTTTCACCGCGACAACCCCATTGGCCTTACCCTGGTGGCGAGCCCCAACTTTAACCAAACCGACTACCGTCACCTGAAGCGCTGCTGTCAGGCCGCCAGTAAAGCCATTCAGGACTTCGCCCTACAACAGAGCCGTTCTCGCAAGAGCGCCTGATTAGCCTCTGACTAACGCCTGATTTCCATGGCCAGTTGTTTTACACTAGCCGCCAATATTGTTTCAAACAGAGATAACGACCATGACAGCGCCCGTGCTGCCCAGCTCTTCATTGCCATTAATTGTTGAACCCCAAGACTTTGCCAAATTCGCCAATAGCGCACCCACCCAGGACATTCTGCTGCTGGACCTGGGCACCGAAGCCCACTACGCCGAAGGCCATGTCCCCGGCGCTGTGCATGTGAATACCAAACAGTTGATACTGGGCCAACCACCAGCCCCCGGCCGCCTGCCTGGGGTAGAGCAACTGAGCCAATTGTTCAGCAGCCTGGGCTTAACGCCTGATACCCATGTCGTGGTGTATGACGATGAAGGCGGTGCCTGGGCAGGCCGCATGATTTGGACCCTGGATGCAATTAGTCACAAGCACTACAGCTATCTCAACGGCGGCCTGATTGCCTGGAAAGGCGACGGCCTGCCGCTTGAAAGCCAAAGCAACAGCCGCGAAGCTGCACCACAGACCGTAAGCATCGACACCACCCCAATTGCGGAAATTGATGATATTCTGCCACGCCTTAACGACAGCAACTTTGCCGTTTGGGATGCTCGCGGCCCACAAGAATACAGCGGTGAAAAAGTACAAGCCGCCAAAGCCGGCCATATTCCCGGTGCTATCAATGTCGAATTTACCGAGATGATGGATCGCCAGCGCGACTTCCGCATTCGCACCGATGCCCGAGAATACCTGGCCGAGAAAGGTTTAAATGACAACCAGGATATCGTCACCCACTGCCAAACCCATCGCCGCTCCGGCCTGACTTATCTGGTCGGAAAAATGTTGGGCTTTAACATCCGCGGTTACCACGGTTCCTGGTCCGAGTGGGGCAACCACCCGGATACCCCGGTCGAGAAATAAATTTAATTCATTCCTGCGAAGGCAGGAAGGGCCTGCCCCACGAACAACGTGAGTCTTGTGGGCATCCAAGTGAACTTAAGAAACGAAAAGATATGAACGAAAAACTCTTCACCACCCTACAATACCTAATCCCACAACACGCCCTGTCACGCGCCGCTGGCTGGTTGGCAGAAACACGTATTCCCTGGATTAAAAACCCGTTTACCCAGTGGTTTGTGAAACGCTACAACGTCAATATGGAAGAAGCTCTGGAAACCGATCCCTGTGCTTACGATTGTTTTAACGACTTCTTCACCCGCGCCCTAAAACCCGGCGCCCGCCCCATTGATGAAAACAGCGATACCATCGTCTGCCCCGCCGACGGCGCCATCAGCCAACTGGGTGATATTGAATACGGCCGCATCTTCCAGGCCAAAGGCCAGGACTACAGTCTGACCGAACTGGTGGGCGGCGATGCCAAACTGGCCGAACCCTTTATGGGCGGTAAATTTGCCACCGTGTACCTGTCACCGAAAGATTACCACCGCGTGCATATGCCGTTTAAAGGCACCCTAAAAACCATGGTGCACGTACCCGGCGATTTATTCTCGGTAAACGAAGCCACCGCCAATCAAGTACCCCGCCTGTTCTCCCGTAACGAACGCGCCGTAGCCATCTTCGATACCGAACTCGGCCCCATGGGTGTCGTCCTTGTAGGTGCCATGATCGTCGCCAGTATCGAAACCGTTTGGGCCGGTCAGGTCGCCCCGATTAAACGCACCATCAAAACCACCGAGTACGGCCAGCAAGAACCGATCGTGTTGGATAAAGGTGGTGAAATGGGTCGCTTTAAACTTGGCTCCACCGCAATTGTTCTGTTCGGACCGGATGTCATGGAGTGGGATGATGAATATCAGGCGACTACACCGACCGTGATGGGTGAGCGTATGGGTAAAGTCAGTAAGGGGTGAGTTTCTTACTCACCCCTTTCCCTCTTATGCTTGATTCCGGAATTTTTTTGTTCAGATGCTATTTCTACCCCAAATAAGCTCAAAGAATAATCTTTAACACCAAACCTTTCCCATCCTCCTATGACTTAGGAGCTGAAGCCCCACAAAAGAAATAACTCATTGATACTAGTAAGGTTTTCTCGACCTGCACTCTAGAAAAGACATAAATATATACTTGAAATAATATGTTGCCACTAGCCAGAACGGGAAAAGTATCCAGTAGCATATTGTTTTAAAGACAGATTTATAGAATAGTTATACTGTATGATAAATGATTAGCGCGCCTTCAGATTAACGCCTAGAGTGAGCTTGGAAGGCGCCAATTAACTTTAAAGCTATTGCTCCTGCCAAAAAGTCGAGGGAAAGACTATGCCGTATTTTAAAAGTATTTTTCTGTTGTTCATCCTAACATTACTGTCTGGATGCTTTTGGAAGTCTACTCAAGTCAAACCTGGCACATCACAAAAACAGGATCTTCCTTCCGCCCAATCCTTGCCTGCCCCCCCTACAGATAAAGACGTTCGCCACGAGGATTTAATAAACCCATTTAGCACCCCGGCTTTAGAACTGGTCAACCAATGGCAACCAAACTCTTACTATGCACGCTTGTACGTTGAACCGTTTGGAATGGTATCCGGAATATCAAAATGCCAAGAAGCCTCCTCATTCATTAAAGGACTAAAGAGTTTCTTTGGAGTAAAGAATGCTACAGGGTTTTATGTAACAGCGGATATTAGCAGTCAAAACAAAACCCTTGCCAATAACATTGTCATTTTGAGTTATCTGGTTGACGATTTAAATAATACGAACAGCAATTGCGAAACTGTATCCTTAAATGGCTATCTAACCCCGTATTTTAAAGTTAATCCTGGGTTAGATATCGAAATATCCTATAAAATCCATTACACAGATAACAACAGTATAGAGACAGTAAAAAAACTGAAAGAAAGATCCGAGTCCATTATCGATCACTTTGCCCCCAAAAGTGTAGGAGTCCTCATAAACAAAGTTTTCTCCCCCATCATAGCCCCCCTAGACAGCGCTATTGAAAGCTCCCTCAATGTAATTGCCACCGATACACTCACAACTCACTTTTCATTAAATACTGCGGTAGGCCAAGACCGCATAGATGGATCTAGGCTGGATTTCAGCCCTATCTTTCCAAACAATCAAAAACTATCTCGAGGAATTGGCGCCAAATTCAACCTACTATACTACAAATCCGTAATTGGACTAGGGCAAGAGCAAGTCATTTATGAAGATGATCCTAGTCAGATGTTAAGCTCAATACTCGATGGAACAAGAAATAATTTAGACGTTTATGCAGTACTACAGCAGAATGAAATCAATGGCCTAGTAGCAAACTCACTTAAAGTTTATAAAGACAAAGAGCACACCAGGCATTTAGAAGAGGCCTGCAGACATATAAAAAACTATGCATCTAAAGATTTAGGCCTTACAAAAGATGACGCTTTAGCTTTCAGGTGGGCAACTTTAACTGAGTTCTCGAACTACAACAATCACTTAGATATAAGAACAGACATATGTTTTAGACAGCATGAACTACAAAGATTAATAGACCTCAACAGGAATTATATATTCAAAGTAGCTCGAGATATAATTCCAAGCGAGAGAGCAAATTATGTTAATGACATGCTAAACGTCTTCGGATCTACAGTACTATCAGACAAATCAACAAACAAAGACATGTATGACATGGAAAATCTGACTCTTTTCATCTCATTATCCGACCCTCTCCCAACTGACATTGAAGACCTTTTAAACAAAGAAAGCGATAAAAAAGAAAAAAACAGATTGTATGAAGGTGAAGAAGCATTTACAAAGATACAGAAAATTTTAAAAAGAGCCCGATGTGGAAGAATATCCAGCACTAGCCCGCATGACGACCTTGCTTTTGTAGGGAAGCTGGACACATCCTTTGGCCCCAAATATGTACTTGGAGGTCTACAGGTAGACAAATATGGCAAAAAAAACAAAATAAAAACAATTTACTTAGCCGATATAGATCTAATACAGCAGCATATTAAGCCATACAAAGAGTGGCCAATAGGCCAAACAGAAGGGCTTTGCCCCAAAGAGGGTGACAGATACTTGATTTCTGGATTATAGGAGATTCTCTAATGAATAAATTCAAGCACTACGCTCTATTCTTAGCATTATTATTAATTACACCTACAACCTTGGCTTGCAACCCTGGCTGTATAGTTCAAGCAGACAAATCATGCGTCTGCCCCAACCCTAGACCAAGGCCATAACCACAATTAACGAGGTTAGAGACATTTTCAGCCAACCATGGCTATTAATCGTAACTATCTAAAACCGCTCCTTATATAAAGTAAGAACCAATCCATTTGTTGAGCATATCGCAGGCATAAGAGCTTTAGAAAAGTCAGGCTTCTCAAGTCAAAAAAAAAGGGGACGGAGGGATTATTTATTGACCAACCGCCCCTTTGATCAAAATTTAATCCCTCCGTCCCTTATATACCTTATATACAATTGTATGCATTACCGGATTCTTCGAGGCACTACTAGAAGGTGTATTTTCTATCTTCGAAATTATCGCTGATATATTTGGTTCAATATTTGGGTAACTAGTGCCACTAGTTATTCTTAACGTTCGTTTATTGCCGGAGGTGCTCCCAAAATGGACTTAAACCAAGTAACCGTACAATCAACAGACATCACCCAATCAATCAACTTTTATAGGCTACTCGGCTTAACTCTGATTGTTCAAGACGAACATTACGCACGCTTTGAGCTTCCCAATGGCAATGCCACATTCTCTGTCCACTATACTGAAGAGGCCAAAATATCGAATACTATTATCTACTTTGAGGTAAACGATGTCGTTCAAACTGTTGAAAACTTGAAATCCAAGGGTATTGAATTTATAAAAGAGCCAACACAAGAACAATGGCTTTGGCATGAAGCGCGGCTAGTCGACCCATCAGGCAATGAGTTATGCATTTACACGGCTGGCGAGAATCGAAAAAATCCTCCGTGGCGAATATAACCAATCCAGGCAACTCTTCCTCATATCGATTATCAGTTAAGCATTTTAATATTCCCCCCAAGTGGAAGTCCACACTATCACCATCAATACTTAATATAAGAACACAGGAAGCAACCAATGCAAAACAGATCAGAAGAAGAGCTGAACAACATCAAACGTGAGCTGATTAAAACCCAGATTATCGGTGCCCCCGGAATGATACTCGTTGCCCTGGGCCTTTATGGCGTATTTGCAGCAAACGGCAACGCCTTTCACCCCTTTCTCAACAGTATTGATAACTGCTACACCATCCTTGCTATTGGCGGGGCTATTGCCTTATGGGAAACTATAAAAGTGACAACATTAATTAAGCGGCAGTCAGAACTAAATAAGCAGCTAAACACATAGCAAAAGTTTAAGGGAGCCTGATTATCGGCACGATAAAGAAAGTCCTTTCAGATGAGTTTAAGCTACTAACGTTCCGCCAATTCAAGTTAGATACTTCAATATTTAACTGGTATTTGGCTTTTGGCATTGGTTTCACCTGGCTTTGCGGTATCGGCAGGTACTGGGACAACCCAAGAGCCGATCTGTGGCAATACCTAGGGTTAGGCTCTGTGGGTTATGTTTTTGTTCTAGCCGCCATACTCTGGCTAATTATACTGCCGCTTAAGCCCGCAAACTGGAGCTACAGAAATGTACTTCTATTTGTCTCTTTAACATCGCCCCCGGCAATTCTGTACGCTATTCCTGTCGAGCGCTTTATGTCTCTACCCTCAGCGCAGCTCGCTAATGTGTGGTTTCTTGCCATAGTAGCCATTTGGCGAGTAGCCTTGCTTGTCAAATTTCTAATGAGTGCAGCACGTTTATCTGGCCTTTGTGTTTTGGTGGCAACTCTATTGCCGTTAACACTCATAGTGACATCCTTAGCCGCATTGAATTTAGAACATGTGGTCTTTAAACTGATGGCAGGCCTTGAAGAGCACGAGAAGTCGGCGAACGATAGCGCTTACTTTATCCTGCTATTGATTACCTATTTTTCTGTTATAACCTCACCTATCCTGTTGGGCCTTTACGGATGGCTAATCTATAAACGGCGTCAAATCACCAGATAGCAAAGCACTTAAGGAAAAGCATCCACACCGTTTAATGTGGAGTTAAGAGATTTACAAACATGAAAACAACTGTATCAGCACTATCCAAAGCCGATAGAAGTGAGTGGGAAAAGCTCTATCACGCCTATGCCGACTTCTACAACATGCCCATAGATGAGAATATCCTTGATACGGTCTGGTCCTGGATATTCGATAGCAACAACCCGTTTTATTGCCTGATCGCCAAGAATCAACAGGGCGAGCCTTTAGGGGTTATGCATTACAGGGAAATGCCCTCCCCGCTGCGCGGCGCAACCGTCGGTTTCTTAGATGATTTATTTGTCTACCCTGAAGCCAGAGGTAGCGGCGTGGTCGATGCGCTGTTTGACGCGCTAAATAAAGAAGCGGCAGAGCATGGCTGGCCTTTTGTGCGCTGGATTACGGCGGACGATAACTATAGAGGGCGTAGCGTGTACGACAAGATTGCAGATAAAACCCACTGGGTTACCTATCAAATGTCCGCAGAGTCATAATCGGCAACTGTTATTGCATAGGAAACCATTGTGACACAAGAGATGCTGTTTACCGTCCTGGCAGATGCGATCTTAATTGTGCACTTTCTGTTTGTTTTATTTGTCGTGTTTGGCCTCTTCTTCATATTTTTGGGCCATGCATTAAAATGGCAGTGGGTGAAAAACAGAAGATTTCGAATCTTCCACCTACTCGCCATTGGTATCGTTGTCTTTCAATCCTGGATTGGTGTTATTTGCCCCCTAACCACTTGGGAAATGACGTTAAGAGAAGCCGCTGGTGCAGAAACATACGCGGGCTCTTTTATACAGCACTGGTTACAAAGTTTGCTGTACTACACAGCACCTGAATGGATTTTCATTGTGTTGTACACAGGTTTCGGTGCTCTGGTGTTAGCCAGCTGGTATGTCGTTCGCCCTCACTCGCGCGCTAAGTAATCTAACCTCCACTAGATTGACATCCCGCAAAATATTGTTAATGATTAAGCCATGAATACACATCACGCGCATCAGACAGTTCAAATTATTACCATCATTCCTTAGGAATGGTGGGTTTTGACGCGTCAGTCATTTTCAAAAACCCGCCCAAGAGGCGGGTTTTTCGTATCAGCTTCTTGGGTTTACAACACCGCAGGAGGCAACATGAAAAAAGTAGCCATATTTGGCAACACCGGAGGCGGAAAATCTACGCTGGCTAAACAGCTCGCAGAGGCAACCGGCATACCATTACATCCGCTGGACAAAATAAAGTATCTACCGGGAGGGGAAGAAGTTCCGCATACGGAATACCTCACCACCCACGCTGAGTTATTGCAGCAGGAACAATGGATCATTGATGGCTTTGGTTGTGTGCCATCGGCGTGGGAACGTTTTGCCGCGGCGGACACCCTTATCTATCTTGACTTACCGCTGTTTACCCATGGCATGTGGGTAACCAAACGGCTGTTAAAAGGCCTGTTTGTTAATCCAGAAGGCTGGCCCGAGAATAGTCCTATACTGAAGGGAACACTGAATAGCTACCGGGTGCTCTGGTTATGCCATAGCAAGCTGACACCTAGATATCGTCAGTTTGTTACCGAGGCAGAAATATCAAAGCAGGTACATCATTTGAGATCCCCTGACGCTATCCGTGCATTTCTAGATGATATTCAATCACAATAACGGTAATCTTCGACATGTCATATCAGATAGCTGACAGTAGCAATGGAAAGAGTAAGGATATGAAGATCAACAGGGTAGTTGTAGGGTTTTTTCTGTGTTTGGTCGCTGCAATCAGTCATGCGGCGGCGTTTGAATCCAAGTTAATATCAGTCACCACGGGGGCAGAGCAAGGTACTGAATCTGACGTGGTGTTTATCCACGGTTTTGCCTCAACGTCTGAAGTATGGTCGGAAGCACAAACCTATCTTGGCAACAAACACCGCATTCACTTTATCGATATTAACGGATTTGCCAATCGTCCGGCGCCAGATACCTCACCACAAAGTTACCTCACAGCTTTACGCGATGAGATTATTCGCTACATTCACAGCCAACAACTCGATAAGCCCACCCTGGTGGGCCATTCCATGGGAGGGCTTATTTCATTGCTGATTGGTAGCAGTAATCAATCCGTTGCGGGGAAAATTGTCGTCGTCGATGCGCTGCCGTTCTACAGCCTTATTTTCAATCCCAATGCCACCACCGAGCAAGTCGCCCCTATGGCAGCCAATATGGAACAGCAGTTATTGGCGATGAATGATGCACAGTTTGAATTTCAGGCCAAGCGTTCTGTCTCCATACTGACAAAAGCCGCCGGTAAACCTGAGCTGTTATTGGACTGGTCCAAAACATCCAATCGGCAAATCTATGCGCAACTGATTCGAGAAGTGATGGCCTATGACAGCCGTGAATCCATTGCGGCCATCGAAAGCCCGGTTTTTGTTATCTATGCCTTTGATCAGAACATGCCGTTTTCGTTACTGCAGCTGCGCAAACTTTATGACAGCGCTTATACCAATGTCGGCAATGTAGAATTTATGCGGGTAGAGGATTCATTTCATTTTGTCATGTGGGACCAAACCGAGACATTTTACAACCACCTGAATCAAGCACTAGAACAACAAGTACAATGAGGCCCGCCAGCAATGGTCCTTAACAACGGAATAAAATCTGGAAGATGAAAAAAACTATTCTTGTTATCGGCGCCAGCCGTGGCATTGGTGCCGAAGTTGTCAAACACTTCTCAGAGAACGACCACAGGGTGATGGGTGTATCCAGAAGCCAAGCCAAAAACTGCGAATGGATTCAAGCAGATATATCCAGCGCTGAAGGCATAAAGCAACTGTTCTCCACACTCGGTCAAACACCTATCGACACGTTAATTTATTCAAGTGGTGTCTGGGAGGACTACGGATTTACGAAAGAATTCGATTTTCAAAAGACCAGCGAGTCAGAAACCCGTCAAATCATGTCGGTGAATCTCGTAGCGCCGATTGAAATCACAAAACGCGCAGTAGCTAACCTTTCACTCTCCACTGATCCCAGGGCAATTTATCTCGGCGCACTTTCAGGAATGGAGCAATGGGCCTCCTCACAGGTAGCATACACGGCCAGTAAATTTGGCCTGCGCGGGGCTATTCAGGGATTACGATTGGCGCTGAAACAACAAGGCATTGGCTTTAGTGTGATTAATCCGGGTAATGTTGCCACCGAAGAAGTATTACTGGATATTCAGGAAGGGCGATGTAAGCAGCAAACACCGATCCCCATGTCTGATATTTTATCTACCTTAGATTGGCTTTTATCGCTGTCTGCTTCTGTTGAAGTTGGCGATATCAACCTAATACAACGAGACAGCATTTAGCCCTTTAAGCAAACAGGGTTATGATCTTTGCCGATCCTTTAACAGACTGTTATGCTGATTGCAGAAATCACAAGAGGTTTATATGTGTAACTGCCAATCTGTAGCAGGACTTATGATCGCCGAAGCGATTAAACGAGGGACCATCACACCAGAAATGGCCCGCAAGATCAGTGCCGGTGAAACTAAGCCGGCCGCGTCTACCCCAGTAAAAAAATCTTCTTAATTTACTTGAACCAAGTCAAAGACAAATAAATAGCTGGTCCTGTATGTTCGACCACCTACATCCACCTCTGCCTACTGGCAGCTCCAGGAGATCCTAGAGAAGGAAATAAGCATGAAGCCGGAAACCATCGCCCTGCACGCAGGTTATGAAAGTGAGCCCACTACCAAAGCCGCGACCACCCCAATTTATCAAACCACGTCTTATACTTTTGATGATACCCAGCACGGTGCCGACCTATTCAACCTAGCCGTACCCGGTAACATCTACAGCCGCATTATGAACCCGACCAATGCTGTGCTGGAGCAACGCCTAACAGAACTGGAAGGTGGTATTGGCGCACTGACCGTTGCCTCGGGTATGGCCGCGATTCGCTATGCCATTGAAACCATTGCCGAAGCCGGTACCAACATTGTCAGCACATCACAGCTCTATGGTGGTACTTACAATTTGTTTGCCCACACCTTTCCGCGCCAGGGGCTGGAAGTACGTTTTGCCGATGCGGATGATGTTGAACGCGTTGCATCACTGATTGATGAAAATACCCGCGCGCTATTTTGTGAGTCTATCGGTAACCCGGCGGGTAATGTGGTGGATATTGAAGCCTGGGCCGATATCGCCCACGCGGCCGGGGTCCCCTTAATTGTCGATAACACCGTTGCCACCCCGCTGCTGTGTCGTGCCTTTGATCACGGTGCCGATATTGTCGTGCACTCACTGACCAAATATATCGGCGGCCACGGTACTACCATTGGTGGTGCGATTGTGGATTCCGGCAAGTTTGACTGGGCTGCTCACCCGGAGCGCTTTGCCGTAATGAACACACCGGATCCGTCTTACCACGGCGTGGTGTATACCGAAGCCATGGGTGAAGCCGCCTTTATCGGTCGCTGCCGTGTGGTGCCTTTGCGCAATACCGGCGCAGCGCTTTCGCCAAACAGCGCATTCCAAATTATGCAGGGGCTGGAAACCCTGGCTTTGCGCATGGAAAGACACTGCGACAACGCCCTGGCGGTGGCCAACCATTTATCACAACACCCGCAGGTGGAATGGGTAAACTACGCCGCGCTGCCCGATAGCCCCTATCACGCCAAGTGCCAGCGCATTTGCAATGGCAAGGCTGCAGGCATTGTCAGCTTTGGCATTAAGGGCGGTATTGAAGCCGGGGCGAAATTTATCGATGCACTGCAGTTAATTCTGCGCCTGGTGAATATTGGTGATGCCAAATCCCTGGCCTGCCATCCTGCCAGCACGACTCACCGCCAACTCAATCCTGCTGAGCTGGCTTCCACCGGCGTGTCGGAAGAGATGGTACGTATCTCGGTGGGCATTGAGCATATCGACGATATTCTTGCCGATATTGATCAGGCACTGGAGGCCAGCGCCCAATAGCTGAGATAATAGGGTAAAAACCCAACCGACAAAAAAGACACTGCAGCATCAATGACAGAGATTATCGAAACCCGCCTGACCATCGATGCTGACAGCTGCCAACTTAAGGCCAGCCAAGTGCTGGCCAATCACACCCAAGTTTCCCAGGCAAAAATTAAAGACGCCATGCAAAAAGGCGCGGTGTGGTTATTGCGAGGCAAAAGCAAACAGCGTTTGCGTCGCGCCAGCAAAGCATTAAAACCTGGCGACACGCTGGAACTGAATTACAATCCGCAGCTACTTAATCAAAGCGTCCCCGAACCACAACTTATCCATGACGCAGTAGATTACAGCGTGTGGTTTAAACCCTACGGACTCTACTGTCAGGGCAGTCGCTGGGGTGACTTTGCCAGCATCAATCGCTGGGTAGAAATCAATCTACCCAAGCTGACAAATACTGCCGAACGCCCGGTGTTTTTAGTTCACCGGCTCGATCGCGCTACCTCGGGCCTGATGCTGTTGTGTCATAGCAAAACCGCTGCCCGCCTGTTCAGTGCAAAGTTTGCTGAAGGGCAGATGGATAAACGTTATCAGGCCATTGTACATGGCGACTTTTCCAACTTACCGCCGGAATATAAAGTCGAGCAAGAAGTGGATGGTAAACCCTCATGCAGCATCTTTTCCCATGTCGACCATAACGGTAGCTACTCCCTGGTGGATGTGAAACTGCTGACCGGCCGTAAACATCAGATACGCCAGCACCTGAGCAACCTGGGCTACCCGATTGTGGGGGATCGCCTCTACGGTAACGGCGCCGAGGATGGCAGAGACTTGCAACTGCAATCTGTCTCCCTACAGTTTACCTGCCCTGTTAGCCACCAACCGCAGCATTTTACCGTAGCAGATCAGTTTAAACTGCGACTCTAGTTGGCGCGGATTGACAGCGCCTTGACGTCTTTCGCAAGTGCATGGCGTCATTTGATTGCTTAACATTTGTACATCATTAAGCAATCAGGAAAGCCCCTATGTCTAATACAGCACTTATTACAGGCGCCTCCAGCGGTATTGGTTTGGAACTGGCTCGCATCCATGCCGCAAGAGGCGGCGATCTGGTATTGGTAGCTCGCTCTGAAGACAAACTTAACGAACTGGCAAGAGAGCTAGAAAGCAGCCACGGGGTGAACGTTACCGTGATTGCCGCCGACCTGGCCCAGGCAGATGCCGCCAAGCGGGTTTTTACGGAAACGGAAACCCTGGGTTTACAGATAGATACCCTGATCAATAACGCCGGTTTTGGTGGCCATGGTAAGTTTTATGATCGCGACCTGGCCGCTGAAGAATCGATGATTCAGGTGAATATGACGACCCTGACCAGCCTGACCCACTACTATTTGAAAGGCATGGTTGAACGCCAGTATGGACGTATTCTCAACATATCCTCCACCGCATCCTTTATGCCCGGCCCGCTGCAAGCGGTCTATTATGCAACAAAGGCCTATGTAACCTCCTTTAGTCAGGCCATTGCAGAAGAAGTTGCTGAGCACAATGTGAACGTCACCGCCCTGTGCCCAGGTGCTGTTGATACCGGCTTTGTTGCAGCGAGCAATCTGGAAGGCGTTGATGTCTTTAAGCACGCAAAATCACCACGCACGGTGGCAGAGTGCGGTTATAACGCCATGCTGGATGGCAAGCTGGTAGCGTTTAATGAAGGCGCGTTACAGTTTATGCTAAATTGGATCACGCCACTGTTGCCGCGCAAGACACTGCTGAAAGTCTCTCGCAAGGCTATGGAAAAAGCAGCTTAACCCCAACCTGCGAGCCCCGATGAAAAGAGCCAGCAAGTTTTCGGTTTCTTCAAACTGGAAGTTATTATTGAGTGACATGCAGATAGATTTGGCAGACATTCTGGCTCACGCCAGGATGCCGGCCGATCTGTTTAATCGGGAAGGTGCAGCACTCACACCGCTTGAATATTTCCAGTTATGGCAAGGTATAGATCAAGCCGCAGCACCACGGGAACTGCCCCTGTTAGTCGCTGAGCATTTGTCTGTTGAAGCTTTTGACGCGCCCATATTTGCCGCCATTTGCAGCCCGGACTTAAATACTGCGCTTAGGCGTATCCAGCAGTATAAACCGCTTATTGGTCCCATGGTGATGGATATCCATATCGATAGCCTGGCAACATCCGTATCGATTCATTGCTACGGCCATGAAGACAATCTGCCGCAGTCACTCGGGTTGACTGAACTGGTATTTCTCACCCAGCTAACCCGCCTGGCAACCCGCCATAAAGTGGCTCCCGCAAAAGTGATTCTGCCGCGACTTCCGCACAATATAGACACCTATGAGCGCTATTTTGGTTGCAAGCTTGCTCAAGGTGATCACGTGAAAGTTGTTTTTAATGCTGCCGATGCAGCACGCCCCTTTCTTACCTCTAATGCCAGTATGTGGAGTTTTTTTGAAGCCAATTTAAATCAACGCCTGGCCGACCTGGATACCACTGCTACTACAACTGAACGGGTAAGAGCCGTGTTGTTGGAATCCCTGCCGGCAGGTAACAGCGCCATTGAAACGGTGGCCGAAAAGCTGGCAATGAGTAAACGCACCCTGCAACGCAAACTCACCGCCGAAGCGGAAAGTTATAAATCTGTACTGCAATCGGTGCGCGCCGAACTGGCGGATCATTACCTGGCCAAGACCCAAATGTCATTGGGGGAAATATCTTTCCTGCTGGGATTTCAGGAAGCTAATTCATTTATCCGTGCCTTTACCACCTGGAAAGGTGAACCACCGGGCAGCTACCGGGAACGCTACCACTGATCCAACCTGTGTTATGCTGATCTCAATATGACGTATAAATACGGCATTAAAGTATCAACATAGCCCATGAAACCTAACTCACTTATCCCGTTATTCCTGTTTGGTATTATCAGCGGTTTTATACCGACGCTCTGCTCCGCACAGGACCAGCCTTCCCAGCCACCCGCCTCCCAGGTAATGCGCCATGGCGCTTTGGGCCTGGCTAACCTCGCCACCATAGAAAACAATAAGGTTATCGGCGGATTTAAATACGATTTTCTGGAAGCGCTTGGTAAACGCCTGGGCATATCCCTTACTCATCAGGCCTGCCCGTTTCAACGCTGCCTGCGTTCGATGAGCGATGGTCAACTGGATATCATGATGTTTATTGCCGTGACCCCGGAACGCAGCCGCTATTTGAAATATATCCAGATCTGGGAAATCCCGGTAAAAATGCCTTTTTATGTACGCAAGGGTGAAGAAGATCGCCTGCGAGAATACACCGACTTGCATCAGCTTCATGTAGGCGTGGTTAACGGTTATGCCTACTTCTCTCGTTTTGATAACGATAGCGCTATTCAAAAAAGCAAAGTCATGCGTGAAGAACAGCTGCCCAAAATGCTGCAGGCCGGACGCATTGATGCCTTTGTTGCCTTTGGCCAGGAACATCAGAAACTCTTAGCCACCTACCCAGGCTTAGTACCAGCCCCCTTCTCACATGCTTACAGCGACACAGCACTGATAGCAATTGGCCATACATCCCCCTTTGTCGCGTTGATGCCTGAGATGGAACAGATCGCACTGGAGATGATCCAGGACGGCACTATGGACAAACTCTGGCACAAGCATTTCAAGCACCAAATGCCCTATCCGTCTCACCTCAGAAAGGCGAACTAGGCAGTCGCTATCCCCGACAAAACTTTACCTCCCAGGTATTGGAATTATCACTCCAATATTCGATACTCTTAGCACTAAACAACCCGTAGATACATATTGATAACCATATAGAAACAACGGAGAGAGAGATGGAAAGCAGCTTACAAATGCAATCCACCCTGGACGAGAGTGGCAAATTAACCCTTGCCTTGGCCGAGGTTGAAGTTCCCACCCCACAGGATCACGAAGTGGTGATTCGTATCGAAGCCGCCCCGATTAACCCTTCCGACCTGGGGGTTTTGTTTGGCCCGGCGGACATCAGTTCAGCCACCACCGAAGGTGAAGGTACTCAGTCGGTGTTAGCCGCCCCTGTACATCCGCAGTTTTTACCGCGTTTTAAAGGCCGCATTGGCCAGGCCCTGACCGTAGGTAATGAAGGCGCCGGTGTTGTAGTCGCTGCTGGTAAAAACCCGGAAGCCCAGGCCCTGTTGGGTAAAACCGTGGGTGTTTCCGGTGGTGCCATGTACGCCCAACACCGTGCCGTGCCAGCCATTATGTGTTTACCTGTGGCCGAAGGCACACCTGCTCGCGACGCGGCTTCCTGCTTTGTAAATCCGATGACTGCCTTAAGCATGCTGGAAACTATGCGCCTGGAAGGCCACACCGCGCTGGTACATACCGCGGCGGCTTCCAATCTGGGGCAAATGTTAAACAAGATTTGTCAGGCCGATGGCGTTGACCTGATCAATATCGTGCGTAAGCCCGAGCAGGTAGACATTCTCAAAGGCCTGGGTGCCAAATATATTATCAACAGCAGTGACGACGACTTTGTTGCACAGCTGACCGATGCCATTCACGAAACCGGTGCCACACTGGCCTTTGATGCCACCGGCGGCGGTGACCTGGCCAGTCAGATTTTGCTGGCGATGGAACAGGCACAACTGCGTACACCTTCGGACTACAGTATTTACGGTTCTACTGTACATAAGCAGGTCTACCTGTATGGCAGCCTGGATATGTCACCTACGGTTTTAAACCGCGCTTACGGTATGTCCTGGGGCGTTAGCGGTTGGTTACTACCGAACTTCCTCGGCAAAGTTGGTATGGAAAAAGTGATTGAGCTGCGTACCCGTGTTGCCAAAGAGTTGAATACTACGTTCGCTAGTCACTACACCCGTGAGCTGTCGTTTGCTGAGATGTTATCGGCAGATATTGCCCAGCAGTACAACGCCAAGCTGACTGGTGAGAAGTATTTGCTGTGTCCGCAGAAGGATCTTTAATTAGTTTTTATTGGACCCCAAAGGTACTGGGACACCCAATACACTCATAAATTCGCGCCCCCCAAAAAACCTAGCGCTATTCCCTCGAAAGAGGGAATCCAGTGTAGTGGCACATACTTAAGCTATACACTTCGCATCACTGGATACCCGTTTTCACGGGTATGGCGTGCTATGTTCTATTCATTACACAATAAAACTGTCCAGTGTATAACTGACAGTATTATTACACTTGCCTCCAACCCCCATCTCGGTTTTCAATACGCCCCATTAATCTTCAGCGGGTATTAGTAGATGACCGACTGCACAACACCAGACAAACCAGGCAATGTTATCGAGGTGTTTATCACCTTTTTGAAATTGGGCCTCACCTCCTTTGGTGGCCCAGTGGCCCACCTGGGATACTTCCGCAAGGAATTGGTAGAGCGCCAGCGTTGGGTCAATGATCATGATTTCAGTCAGTTACTGGCCATCAGTCAGTTTTTACCGGGGCCTGCGAGTAGCCAGTTAGGGTTTACGCTGGGGTTACTGCGCGCCGGTTGGCTTGGCGCCCTGGCAGCCTTTTTGGCGTTCACTCTGCCGTCAGCGTTTTTACTGTTTGCCTTTGCCTACTTTCTACCGGCGCTATCAGGTAGCGCTGGTGAAGCCGCCATTCACGGTTTAAAACTAGTGGCCTGTGCAGTGGTAGCCGATGCCGTGCTAGGCATGTCCAAGAAACTCTGCCCGGATAGAACCCGCAAGACCATCGCCGTATTGGCGGTGTGTGTTTTATTAATCAGTGGTTCCGCCTGGTTGCAGATATTTGTAGTGATTGCTGGCGCTCTGGCTGGCATGGCGTTTTGTCAGGGGCCCACAGTACCCACCGACTCCGCTATACGCGTTAACTATGGCAAACGCCTGGGCAGTATTTTGCTCGCCGCGTTTTTCCTGCTGCTGTTTGCATTGCCAATTCTGGCCACACAACAGGATGCTCTTGTTGTTATTGCTGAAGCCTTTTACCGTGCCGGCGCCTTGGTATTTGGTGGTGGACATGTGGTGTTACCGCTGCTGGAAGACAGCATGGTGAATTCTGGCTGGGTATCTGAAGAAACTTTCCTCGCCGGCTATGGTGCATCGCAGGCGATACCTGGGCCTATGTTTGCGTTCTCGGCCTTTTTAGGCAGTGTCATACCAACAGAACACTCGGCATTTATCAGCTCGGCTACGGCGTTGCTATTTATGTTCCTGCCTGGCTTTCTGTTAGTCGCGGCGATAATGCCTTTCTGGCAAGCCATTTCAAATAATGCCAAGGCGGCCAATGCCATTGCTGGTATTAATGCTGCGGTGGTGGGACTTTTAGCTGCTGCACTTTACGACCCAATTTTTACCTCGGGTGTAACTTCAGCTGCAGATCTGGCCATCGCCGTAGTGGCGTTTGCACTGCTAGCCGTATGGCGTTTGTCACCTCTATGGGTAGTCGCCTGGTGCGTTGTTGCCAGCCTTGCACTGATCGCCATTTAAATTAAAAAAGGGAAACCGCTATCCAACAAGATTCAATAGCGAGTTTCCCAATAGAGTACGGAGAAAGAATTCTCGACTTAGAAGTTATAGGTAAAGTCTACGCCCCACATCCGAGGTTCGTTGCGGGTGTAGGAGGTTACCGCCATTGGTACACCGGTACCGGCAGAAAGCGCACTGAGCACACCGTTGGCGACAGCACTGTTGTCGTCATCGCGGTAGGCTTTGTCAGTCAGATTGGTGCCCCACACAGCCACTTCCCAGGTTTCATCGGCCGAAAGCAAACTCAAGCGCGCATTCAGCAAACCGTAGGATCCGGACTCATTATCGGACTCAGTAATCACAACACCAGGATCACCAACACCACTGGTAGCAGAGGTCAGAGACGCAGCAGTACTGTTGGATAAACGTTGGCTCGTGCGATAAGTGTAAGTGGTGTTAAAGCGCAGATCACCAATATCGGCGACAGGCAGTACGTAATCAATCACGGCTGTGGTTGTCCAACGAGGCGCACGTAATAGATCCTGACCTTTTGGAATCGCCACTTCACCAGCATCGGTTAATACATCCTTGGCGTATTCCGTTTCCAGATAACCCACCAACAAACCCAGATTAAGACTTTCTGTGGCGGCAAATGCAATATCCAGATCAACCCCGTGGCTTTCTGCTTCTGGAGCGCTTAAATCCAGTGCAGTACCGGGTACATTCAAGTCGGCCATCTGCAACTGATAGTTTTCAAACTCTGTGAAGAAAGCAGCCATATTAATGCGCAAGCGACCATCGTAGGTAGTCATCTTAACGCCAGCTTCGTAATTAGTAGTGGTCTCTTTATCGAAGGGATTAAAAGCCTCACCGGCTAGCGCAGCTGCCACGCCCACTGTTGAACCAAAACCACCAGATTTATAACCGGTTGAAACACCGGCATAGACCATAGTGTCTTCATCAACCTGGTAGTCAACAACGATACGCCCAGATACATCATCCCAATCGGCAGAATCTTTGGTCTTGCCATTTAAGAAATGATCGGGAACCGTCGCAAAAAAGGTCGCTTCAGCTTGCTGAGACGGTTTGAATTCTGAGGTTTTTTCGTCGTAGGAATAACGCAGGCCGGTGGTTAAATTTAACTTATCCGTTAAATGCCAAATCACATCACCAAACAGCGAGTAGCTTTCGGTATCAATCAACGATTTTTGACTATCATCATAGTAGGTACCGGTCAGCGCAGAGGGCGTCATAGAAATAATGTTTGCCATCGCAATCGCGGGTAAGGCTAACGGTTCAAGCTGCTCACCTTCACTCTTGTAGTAGTTAAAACCAGCAAACCAATCTGCTTTATCGCTAATACCACTTAAGCGGAATTCCTGTGAATACTCATCGGCTTCAATTTCGAAACGATCAACCAAAACCGGCAAGTTTAGCGTGGTGCCGTTAATGGCATCCGGAATTAATGATAGAGAACCATTGCCCACCTGCATATCCACTTCTGCTTTGCGGTAAGAACTGATAGAGGTAAAAGTCAATTCATCCGATAAATCCCAGGTTACCTTTGCCGATAAGCCGTGAGATTTCCTTTCCACAAAGGGTTCGGCCGTCGTACCATCCAACAAACGCGTGGTACTTGGCGCCGCCTTGTCATCGATATCTTGCGTGGTAATACCGGGTGAGGCTTTTTCCAGAATATAACCGCCCTGGGTGTTGTCGACATTGGAGTAGTCGGCCGTCAACTCAACGGACAAATCCTCTTGCGCCATCCATAACAGCTTGGCACGTGCAGTGGACTGGTCCTGTTCATACAGATCATCACCACCGTCGAGGTTTTCCTGCCAGCCATCGCGCTTGCGCAGGGAGCCATTAACACGCAACAACAGGTTCTCGGTTAAGGGCGTGTTATACATAGCCTGCACAGTACGTAAGTCTTCACGACCTACACCAACTTTTAAACGGCCTTCCACTTCGTCAACCGGGGCAGCAGTTGTGACATTAATAGCACCCGCTGCAGCGTTGCGACCAAACAGGGTTCCCTGTGGGCCTTTCAAGACTTCAATCTGTTGGACATCGATCATATCGCCCAGCAAATCAAAGCCACGTCCCAGATAAACACCATCCAGGTACAAAGGCACACTTTGGTCAAAACCCAATCCCAAGACAGAAGTACCGATACCACGAATGGCAATTTCAGCACCGTCCTGAACAGCGTTACCAATAGAAAGACCCGGGGTCATATTGCCAATATCGGAAATACTAACAACCGAGTTTTGTTCCAGCATATCGCTATCAATCGCCTGTACGGCGATGGGAACTTCCTGCAAACTCTGTTCGCGTTTTTGGGCGGTTACAACAATTTCTTCCAGTGTAAAGCCGTCATCAGCCAATACAGATGACGACATACTGGCAGCTACTGCAGCAGCCAGAAGTGATACTTTGAATAGTTTATTTGATGTCATGATTACGTTGCTCTCTGTGATGCGCAGCGTTAGTCAAGCTGCACTTTTTATAGTTTTATACAGTGAAGACAAATCACACGTTCAATATAGGCTTAGATAAAGCAAGCCTCATGACTATTTCAGACATGAAATTGACATTTGCAGACATCGTAAATACTCTTGTACTTAGCATTGCAGCCGATGTAATAATACGCGCCTTATGCAAGTAGAGAGCTTTTATGGCAATACCCACTAAGCAGGTACAGCGATATATCCATCCTCGTTGGCTACAGCGCTATTTTGAAAATAAAGGGGTTGCTCCGGCACTGCTTGCCGAAGTTAGCGACCTACCGTTAGGCACCTTCACAGACGAGCATGAACCCTGGCCCCTGGATGCTTACCTAACACTTTTTGAATGGGCCTCTGATTATTTCAACGAACCCCACCTTGGGATGAAGCTTGCCGAAAATTCAGATGCAGAAGATTTTGGCATATTGGGTTTTCTAACCATTAGTGCAACCACTTTTGGCGACCAATGCGAACTTTTCGAAAAATACCAACGCATCCTTATGCAGGGAGAAGTGTTTGAATTTTACCGCCAAGGTGATCGAATCGAAGTTCGCTTCTGTATAACCACCGGTCTCATTGACTGCGTTGCGCAAGATGTAGAATTCTCATTGGCAGTTTTAGTTAACATTATTCGGATTAACTACCAAAAAGATTGGCTGCCACTGGAGGTTCATTTTCGGCACAAACCGATCACCCAAACCAACACATACTCACCTATATTCGGGGACAATGTAGCCTTTGAGCAAGCAACAAACAGCTTTTGGATTGAAGCCTCCCTATGGGATAAAGCTTCACCCACAGCAAACGCCACATTACTCAATGTACTAAAACAACAAGCAAACAAGCTGCTAGAAGAGCTGGAAGAAAATACCGATTTTCTCGGTCATGTACGTTTTTTAATTGGCAGCTGTCTGGGAGAGCCTCAATTTAACATTGAAGTTCTAGCCAAAGAATTAAACATGAGCAGTCGTACTCTGCACCGCAAGCTGGCTCAGGAAAACACCAATTTCAAGGACATTAAACTTGAGCTAACCATGGATGTAGCTCGCAAGGCCCTAAGCCAGGAAGAAATCAGTATTGCAGACCTGGCACAAACTCTGGGTTATTCTGAGTCCAGTGCATTTGTGAGAGTATTTAAGCGATTGCAGGGGCAAAGCCCCCTGCAATATCGGAAACAGTATCGTCAGTAGTTATTGGCTATTTCAATCTTCTTAACCAATGCCTCTCGGGTACCGGTAAAATCCAGCACCATTGATTTTCTAAGCTGGCCCACTTCTGTTGCACTATAAGGTTCAAAACCTTTTTTCGCCGTTTCCGGGTCAAAACTTTTTAACATCCAGTTAGTAAGCTCCGCCAACTCGATATCATTGAGCTGGGATTGTGCAGCACCGGGAACCTGAATTAAAAATTCGCGGCCACCTTCAACGGTTAAAAACTTGCCCATATAGTTTGTTAACGTGGGTATCTGTCTACCCGGGTGTCCAGAGCCATCACCGGTATGACAGCCCTGGCAGTGCAATTGATAATTCACCTTTGCACGCCGATCATCAGCGTATACAGTTACAGCTGTTAACACACTCAACCAAATCACTAATAACCTAGACACTTTCATCACTCACCTCGGTTTACTGCACTCCCAGAACAATGGCAGTTGAACAGTTATACACTACATCCGCAGGCCCGCCTGAACACCAGTTAATATTATTGGAATTGGCAGGCATATAAGCCGGCGTGTCGTTTTCATTACGCATACACTGACAGCGACCACAGGCACTGCGACCACAACAATCGTTGTAGGAAATAATATAATCCTTACCATCGGCAGGATTACGGCAGGTACCAATCCAGGTAATAGGCGACATTTTGGTTCCCGGCGGACAACTGCTTTTGGTACCACCACAGCAGCTACACAGATAACCATCAATGGCACAGTAGCGCCAGTACTCACAACTTTCCGGATTGCCTGGATCTGCTGCAGGAGAGATTTCCTGCGGCAACAAGTCGTCATCACTACTGGCATGTGCTTTGTTGTTGCTACGCCATACAGGCAGCAGAGGTACAGCACCTCCACCGACAATCACCGTACCCAACAAGCCTACAAAACTACGCCGCGAGGTTCCCCGTGCAGTCTTTCTCGAAGCGGTTTCTGCTTTTTTATCAAGCCATTTAAATAACATAGGTAATCTGCTCTTTTTACTTCTTTAAATAGTCTTATGCGCTGGCGGTTTGCTCGGCACTGTTTTTCTCGGCACTGTTTTTCTCAACATAATAGGTTTGAACTGTTGGGGCGCCCAAGTGCTTGGCTTCTATCAAGCTCTCCAAGTGCTCACGGGTATTTACCAACCCATGACTGGTCAAATTACCGCTTTCATCTAACAGAACACCATAGGGCAACTTACCCACTTCAAAGCCCATACCTAACTCAGTCGAAACAACATAGGGGAAGTCTTGCAAATTCTCTCGAGCAATAAATTCCTTATGCCCATTCTCATCACCATCACTGGCCAACACCAATTCCAGCCAATCACTTTCACGACGTGCTACTGATTTCAGAACCGGCAACAGCGTTTTACAGACAGGACAAGTATCAGACAGGAAAAACACCAACGTGCTTTTGGGCTTATTGAAATCACCGCCCAACGCTATCGTGCCACCGGTCAAGCTTGGCAAGGTAAAACTGGGCGCTGCCTCGCCAAGTTTCAGCTTTTGCTTATCGATGGACAAAGCGCCCACCGGAGATATGCGCTCATGCAACAAGCCGATTTGACGAACCAAAGCCAGCACCACAATAAACAGGGCAACAATGGCTAGCCAGCTAATAATATTGGAGATAATTAATGCGTTTATCATATCTGTTTACCTATTTAGCTATTTACTTACGTACATCCCTGCTGTTATAGATCGCCATCGGCAATAGCTTGCTGTAAGCGTGTATAGCTCTGCGACAGACTATTGCTGATAGTATAAATTAAGGTGATTACGGCTAAGCCGAACAGGATTGAACCAAAATCCAGCAGATTTAGCTGACGTGTACTTTCTGGCCATATCAACAGAGATGCCCCCAGTGCCAATACCAGATTACGAGCAACAAGAAAGCGGGTTACCGCTTGCGGCTTGCTGCCAAAATGAC
Organism: Maricurvus nonylphenolicus; assembly: GCF_042854845.1. Lineage (GTDB taxonomy): Bacteria > Pseudomonadota > Gammaproteobacteria > Pseudomonadales > Cellvibrionaceae > Maricurvus > Maricurvus nonylphenolicus. The sequence goes on from NZ_AP031498.1 coordinate 5,151,672, forward strand.
AACCACAGTCAGCCAGACTTCGACCACGCCAGATATTAATCGCCATACCCGAGGCATAGGCCAATAACAAACCACAAGCCAGCAACGCCCCCACTTCCCTGAAGGCCGGAATCACGAGCAGAACTACCACCATCAGCTCTACAACCAGAATAAAACCAGCAACAATGTTCTCGAACTTTACTGGCACTATTTCATAAGCGCTCAAAGAGCCTTTGAAAGCATTCATGTCGCTAAATTTGTGCCAGGCCGCGGTGGCAAATAACTGCACAAGCGCTAGCGCAACAATCCAATTAATAACAGGGTCAAACATGGTTTACATCCTCGCTAAACGTCTTTCAGGTTAAGCGCCGCTACTTCCATGGCTGAATAAGATTAGGCAAAGTGCCTATCCGGGGAATTGTGAAAATATGCTCACCGGTACTGGCGTCGTAGGTATCAAATCCCCATTTCGCCATCTTTAACAATTCTTCTTTACCTTGGGTAAAATATATCCACATCACAAACAGATGAGGCATATGGAAATTAACTCCGATACTATAAAGTCGTGGTGCAGCAGATTGGCTGACACTGATATGCCAGGCGGGGTTTTCCAACTCCAGCATATTGATACGCTTTTTGGTTTTTAGATCGTAAACCCAAACTTGATCGGTTGCGTCTTCAAATTCCTCTGGGCCACCTTGAATCATCAGAACATATAAATGCTGACTGGCTTTATGGATAGCCAGATTTTGCATACCACCGATACGCCAATTATCTTCGCGTTCTTCTTTGGTTAAAAGATCCCACTTATCGGTTGTAATATTGCCATCGGCAGCGGTAGTAAACTGATAGACATGGCTCTGCTGAGACACGTGATACCAACTGTTATCAACACGAACGCCTGAGTTAGTTACCGGGTCAATCTGTGGATTAAAAGAAGGTGCACGCCGAGAGCGTTTGGCCAACTGCCCCTGATCGTCCAGCTCAATATTCATAAAACTGCCGTCGGCACAGATCACATTAAAACGGCGATCACCAATAGCGTAGACGTTGGTACAGCCAGGCACTTCGATTTCAGCCGTAAACTCTCGCTTATCCAGGTCAACAATACTCAGTGATGTTGCCGGCGTGACATTGACTACAGCGAGGAATTTTTCATCATCGGTTAACGCTGAAGTACCCTGGGGTTTTACCGGCGTCATGCGTTTACTGGGAATAATCACTTCACCGGTATTCTCTAGAGTTATGGGATCATAGAAGGCCACCACATCGGTACGCTTGCCACGGGTTCCCCGCTCAAAGTAGGTCTCGGCGGAGATAATTTCGTTGCGCTTTTTTGGCAGTATCACACCGCCATACCAGTAACCGGTATTCAGGGCTCCCAGATACTTGCCTTTATCGACATCGATGAAATAGGCCCGCCCCTCAGCAGCATAGGGAATCTGCATATCAGACACGGTAACGATATTGGTCTCGAAGCGGGACGGCATAACTTCGTGTTGCCCCACCTCTTCCATCGGCAGCTCCGCATTCACTGAGACAGTACCGAAGCTAAAGGCTAACAAGGAGGAAATTAAGGATGTTGTTCTCTTCATAATTCTGCATCTGTTTATCTCGCCCTCGACGAGGGCTGGCAGAGATTACTGTAAGAAAAACGCCTTATTGAATCATGACTTCTTCCGCCTAAAAATTGATATTTTCAGACAAGATTGTCCATCTTGATTATTTAACTTAAATCAGCACCATTATTATTCGACCACCCCTCACGATTGATGATTACGAGGTGTCGGCCACTCTGGAAACATGCGACCACACTCTGCACTGCTACCATAAAAGCTACATCGCCATCGATACACCACGAATACTATTATTCTTAAACTCCGGTTGGCACAAGAACACTCGACCAGACTCTATGCCCTGTTCTAGTAGGGCTTGCTTAACCTGAATGCTTCGCTGGCTGGCCAACTCCACCAGAACAGCTTCCTGGACAGGCACCTTAGGATTGAAAGATTGCAACGCCTGGCGATCTTCGTCGTTACTGGAAGCACAGGCGGTAAGATTTAACTTCGGTCGCGAAGCCAAAAGATCACTGACCTTACCCAGATAAGCCTGCTGCTCTGACGATAAACCGGCCTGGCCGGCTGGGTACTCAATGGGATCGAGACTGATTGAAGACAACTTGTCACCCACCATATTGGCGGCCATCAATACAGCACCATAGGGCTGCAGGGCATAGGTTAAATAATTTGTTGCGCCCGATTTCAATGCATTGGCCAGTGCTTTATTAATCACACTGCTGACATTGATATTAGGATCATCCAGCCGCCCCTTGATAGGCACCTCCAACTGAATATTGTCATCACCATCTCGCAGCATATTCAAGGCAAAGCTTAATGGTACATCCAACTGTTGTGCCATGGGCTGTGGTTTGCTCGGGTCAACAGATTTTAATTGCAGTTGGCGCAGCAATAGTTTGTTATTAAATTCAATATCGTTGTTGTCGATCTTCAAATCAAAATCGTGATCATATTGTCCGCGGGTTAAGTGATAGCCGATATAGGCCTCGCTATAAGGCGAAACACTCGGCAGTGGTACCGCTTTAATATCACCGCTTAACGCCAGGCCTACCTGTTCGGCAAAGGGTTTGATCTCGCCGTCAATTTTGATTTTGGAAAAATCACCCAAGCTGCCCAGCACACTCAATTGTGCCGGTTTATCAGGATAGCGCTGATCCAAGCCGGTCACAGAAACGTGATTGAGCTTAATGAATTCCTTAACCGGTACAGCAAAACGCTGATCGGTAAAATACAGCTGACTGGTGCCGCCAAGGCTGGCCTCACCCACGGCAAGAGTAAACGTCTTTTCTTCTGCCACAGATTCTGTTGTGCCCTGTGGCTCTGACGGTCTCTCTTCGGCAACATCATCTTCCGCCTGGTCTGTCAGCCCTGCCAGCACCGGCCCCAGCATAGTCTGCACCTGCAGCTCACCCTGCTCTGTAACAGTGAGCTGATAGTGAGCATCGGTAACCTGGCTTTTGGCAATTTGTAGGTGTTTACCCTCTTGCAAATCCCACTGATCAATATCAACCGCAGCGGCGTAAAAACGCCCTCGATCATCTTCCTCGCGGCTCAAACTATAAAGCTGTTCGGCGTGCAGCTGATCAAACCGCACATTGTTATTCTGATCCAGTGAAAGGCTATCGAGCGTTAAAACCTGCCAAGCCAAGAGCGCCAGTTGCTGCCGGGTATCCGTGATCATCAAACCGTTTGAGTTTAGGTTGCCCTGCACTTGATAAGTTAGCGCCTGCTGTTGCAGACCAAACATAATTTCGCCCTGCCAACCAAGCCCGTCCAAATCCAGGCGAATAGACTTGTACTCCGTCATGAAGTTTTGCAAACCCAACTGAGTCTGTACTCCGAGCTGTATATTACCTTGCCAATCCCATTCACCCTGCACATTAAGATCAAGATCAACCGCCCCCTTTAACGGCTCTTCCGGTAATGCGGTAATACCTGCAAGGTTAACCCCCTGCAGATTAAGTTGAGCACTTAAACTTGGCTGCTTATCCCAGGGGGAGACCTCAATATGCATATCCACCGGCGCCTGATTCCAGCTACCGTCAACGGACAAGACGATGGATTCATTTAGCCAGGTACTGGCATGCGCTATAGATAAATCTTCCAGGTACAACACACCTTTGGCAGCTTGGGTATAGAGGGTGAGCTCGGCATCCAACAATTGAAATGCTGCCACGGAAATTTTTGGCAAAGTAGCGGGCTCACCTGCCACCTCTGAATCTTCCTCGTTAACAACGCCAGATGTTTGCGCTTGCCCCTGAGTTAAGGGCACAATAATTTCCAGCTCACCATTGTCCTTCTGAAAGATCCCCAAGCGGGCACCCTGCAATTGAACCTCCTCCAGGTGAATCACACCGGAGAACAATTTGAGCCAACTGAAATTTACAACGACAGTATCAATACTGAATTTAGGAGAATCATCGCGCTGCACGCTTGCCTCTCGCAAGCTCAACCTGCCGCTAAACAGATTGACATCCATATCTTTAATGGCCAACTGACCCACGCCCGTCGACGGCAGCCAATAGATCAATCCCCAGCGAACAGCCTCTGGCAAAACCGTTACAAATACCGCCAGAGATAATAGGGTTATCAACATGCGCTTACGCCAAGCACCGCGATTAAATACTTGTTCCTTTAGCTTCTCAAACAGCGCCTGCATATGCCCCGAATTCCTTATTAACGGTTCTTAACCCTTTCTATGGTAGGATATTCTAATTGTTTTCTGGATAATATGTTTGAATATGAAATCCCTGTTACGGCAAGTGTGTGCCCCTGTTTTAACGATTTTTGAATCCGGTGACGGCGACTATGCGTATAAGCCTTCACACCGCATTGTTCTGATTGTGATGGGTTGTCTGTTTAGCGGTTTGGCGGCGATGGTAGTTGCCCTGATGCTTCTCGGAAGTGGTGGCGATCCAGGTTATGCCATTCCCGCGCTGGTATTTGGCGGTGCAGGGTTGGTCAGCCTGATTGTTGGCACCTTAGGCAATGATCGCGCGGTCGCCAAAATCTGGGGTTCCAGATAAACACGCAGCCCAGACAGGCGCTGCTGTTTTTGAAGGACCCTGTCGAGCACAAGGTTGAGGATACGGTTGAGGACTAAGCATGGATCCAGTCACCCAAGGCGTATTAGGCGCTGTTGTTACCCAAAGCCAGGTTAAGCCCAAGCAACTGGCCCAAGCGGCCTGTATTGGTGCCATGGCGGGTATGGCTCCCGATCTTGATGTATTGATACGCTCGGCAACTGATCCATTACTGGCGATCGAATTTCACCGCCACTTTACCCACTCGTTATTCTTTATCCCGTTTGGTGCCCTGATCTGCAGCCTGGTGCTCTACCCGCTACTTGGCAAACGCTGGCAGCTCAGCTTTAAGAGTGTGTACCTGTGGTCGTTTATCGGTTATGCCACCCATGCACTTCTTGACGCCTGTACCAGCTACGGCACCCAATTATTTTGGCCCTTTAGCAGTCAACGTTTTGCCTGGGATACCATCTCGGTTGTTGATCCCGCCTTTACCCTGCCAGTGTTAATACTGTGTTTTTTGGCCTGTAAACGGCAGTCGAAAACCTTTATCTATGCCAGCATTGCCTGGATGGCCATCTATATGTCCATCGGTCACTTGCAGCATGATCGCGCCAAAGCGCTGGGAGAACAGTTGGCTCAACAGCGAGGCCACGAAGTACTGCGTCTGGAAGTCAAACCCAGCTTTGGCAACCTGGCGGTTTGGAAAGTAATTTACGAAACTCCCACACATTTTTATGTCGATGCAGTTAAACCCGGCCTGAGTCAGTCGCGCACCTGGACTGGCGACAAAGTCGTAAAGCTGGATTTGAACCAACACTTCCCCTGGCTGGATCAGGATTCTCGCCAGGCGCATGACATCGCCCGCTTTAGCTGGTTTTCAGGGGATTATGTGGCTGTCGATCCGCTTAATGAATTGCAGATTGTTGATATCCGTTACTCGCTGTTACCTCAGGATATAAAACCCATCTGGGGTATCAAGCTTTCTCCCCAGGCCGCCACTGACCAGCATGTGCAGTACTACACCAGCCGTGAAGACTCGCGCCAGGCGTTAGGTACCTTAATCGAGATGATCTTCGAGTAGGTTACCATTTACTCACCTCTTCCAATCACTAAACCGTTCCGTTACTATCGACCGGATTCGAGGGAAGTTATAACAATAATAAAAATATATAAGGATCACACCATCCAGTGATGATCCCGGCATTACAAGTCTAAATCCTAAATAATAAAAATAGACAGGACTTATGCTATGCCTCGAGAGACTGAGAAACTATGTGCACGCCCAAAAACCTCTAAATTTGCCAAAACCAAACTGCATTGCGCTATTGCCTTAAGCTGTGCGATCGCCTCCGCCCCCACTATGGCTGCGCCCTATAGCGAGCTGATTGTATTTGGTGACAGCCTGCTCGACAGTGGTCAATTCCCCAACCCGGGAGCACCGGGGACCGGATTACGATTTACCAATACCGATGGCAGTGGTGTGTTTGAGCAAGTAGCGGTTCAACATCTGGCGGAATCACTGGGACTGGGCAATCTGGGACCATCGACACCTTCCGACACAGCGGTAACCGTTGGTACCAACTATGCTGTGGGTGGCTATACTACGGACCAGATCCTGGCATCGATTACCGACCCCAATGGCTCCGTTGTGGATGCCACAGGTTTTGGCGGTGGTATTACAACCCGCAACGGCTACCTGGTGGATAACCCCACGATTGATGCCAACGCTTTAATCTTTATTGATGGTGGCGGCAACGATATTTTGCAGGGTGACGTCACTGATGCGACCACTGCGGCCGCCGCAGCCAACAATCTTAAAGTGGGTATTGAAGCCCTGGCTGATGCCGGTGCCAACTACATCATGTATGCCAATACCCCATCGTTTGATCTGACCCCCTTAGCGGCAGCGATGGAAGCGGCTTCTCCTGGCAGTAGTGCAGGCCTCCAAGCTTTGGGAAATCTATTAGAACAAACCGTCTACGCAACTTTACGCGAGACAAACGCCAATATTATTCCAGTTGATATGGGAGGCCTGGTAGAAGAAATTTTGCAAGATCCGGATGCCTACGGTTTTGACAGCAGCCTAGGGTCAGAGCTCTACACCACCTGCTACAATGCATCAGCCTCTCCACTGACTACCTGTACGGAGAACACCACTTACGGAATTTCTAGCGCCAACCCCGACCCAAGTAAACTGCTGTATAACGATGACGTTCACCCAACAGCAGCACTACACAATATTATGGGTGACTTTTACGCTTCCATCCTACAAGCCCCAGCAGAAGTCAGCATGTTGCCACGTATGGCCACCAATGCCGTCAGTAACAATATCACCCGCCTGCAGCAGCAACTGCGCGTAGCACCAACAGGTGATAGCAGTGCTATTGGCACCTGGCAGTTGCTGACCAATCTGGAATCCAGTGAAATTAAATACCGCGATAATTTCAGCTCAGCAGACGGCGAGCAGAACCGTGATATAGGTTCGATTGGTTTGCGTTATACCATTGACCATCACTGGAGCAGTGGTGTGATGCTCGACATCTTTAATGATGAGTGGGAAAACGACACTTCCGAATACCCCATGAAAGGTTTTGGTGTAACAGCCTTTGGTCAGTACCGCAGCCAAACCTGGCAAGTCGATATGATGGCGGGTATTGCCGACTTTGACTTCAACGATTTGGAACGCGGTATTCAACTGGGCCAACACCTGCGCACCGAAACCGGTAACACCGATGGCTTTGCCTACAGCCTGGCATCCGAAGTAGGTTACAACCTGGCGCCGGAAATTGGTCAGTGGGCTTACGGCCCGCGGGTAAACCTGCGTTATATTCGTAGTGAAGTTGAAGGCTATAGCGAAAAAAGTGGAAGCTCTACCTCGCTCAAGTATGAAGATCAGGTTCAGGAATCTTTAACCTCAGAGTGGGGAATGTTTCTGCGTTTTGTCACTGCCGACGCCAAGCTGACAATCAATACCGAAGTCGGTTTACGCCACGAACATATTGATAGCGATGAAATGGTACGCATGACTGCACTGTCACTGGATCTTAATAGCTATGAGTTGCCCGGCAGCCAACAGGATGCAGACGACGAGGTAACGGCATCCGTATCCGCCAGCTATCGTTTAACCGATGCCACAGCACTGACTGCAAGTTATCAGTATGTGGATGGTGACGATGAGAACAAAGCCTTTAACGTTGGCTTAAGTTTGCGTTTTTAATCGTTAGCTCGGTTTCTCAAAAAGTCGCACTGCCATGCAGTGCGACTTTTATGTATCACTAAATTTCTGCAATTTCTTCGGCAGCTTTCGCCATTACCTCTTCAGCGGCTTTTTCTTTCGCAGCATCTTCGACAACCCGACTTTCACTCACAGCCTCAACCACCAAGTGTTGATTGGCTTCCAACGCGATAGCGCGAAGTTTTACGCAATAGTTTTTAATCGAGTGGTCTTTTAGCAACATGGTTGGCCCATAGCGCTTTAAACGTTCCACCATACGTTCCAAACGATAGGGAAGCGGCGGGTTGGCAATTAGCTCTAATGCTGTCATGGCGTTGGGGCATTCAATATCTTCAACCGAGGTCAAATATCGCTGATCACCGTAGTGGCTATAGCCTTGAAAATTGCTCAACCAAGCACGCATTCTTTGCATCCAGCGCAACGGCAGTAACGCCACCGCAGCTAACAGTAAATCAATGGTCCACTTCGGAGGAGGCAACTGCGGCACGCCGTCGGCAGCATTGACAAGACGGTAAATGGGAATCTTCACGCCGTCAATAAAGGCCAGATCACCGACACGCGGACCGCCAAAAGTATAACAGGCTCCAGCACTTAAACAGCCCAGGTGCTTGGCGCCCATAACCGCTAAAGCCGCCCCCAGGGAGTGACCGGTAAAATAAAGCGGTAAGCCCGGGTTCTGATCAATAATCTCTTGTAGAGGTTTGTGCAAAAACTCGTAAGCGCGATCAAACCCTGTATGCACCGCATAACCATCGCGTTTGGTCAGGTTGCCCTGTAAATCGGTTTTAATATCGGCCCAGTTTTTTTCTGTACCACGAAAAGCAACCACCAACATGCCTGGATCGTCCTGCTCGCGGTCAGCTTCGCGCTTGGCGACAAAGCACTGGCTATCAGCCACGCTAAGGGCTTTGACTAATGTCAGGCCAGCCTTTTGCAAAGGCCCGGTTAGCAATGCATCCGGGTCCCCTTCGGCATCGCGGGACTGGCTGATAATCTCTTTTAATTGCTCAGCCACTTCACTCTCATTGGTGGCCGCCAGGATTTGTTTGGCCAAATCCGGTAACTTTTTCGGTACTTCGAAGCGCACGTAAGCAAGGCGTGACAACTCTGCCATCATCCAGGCGGTGCGATCACTGTAGGCTGGACGACTAACCGGCAGCGATAACAGCTGCGGTTCAGAAAAGTACGTATCCTGTTGCATATGACTATCCTTATCCCTATTCCTGAGCGTAAGCATGAGAGAATTGGCCTACCTTAGCGGCGGGCACAACACGAGACAATACACGAGCCCCAACGCCAAACAAAGAACAAACCCAGGTACTCGCAGTGAAATGTCGCGCCAAACAACATCATGGCATAAACCCGCTAATAATATTAATGATCTATGACAGAATCGTGTTAGCAGAAAATATTATATCTACTTTGCCCACTCACTCACCTCAGAGATCAAGCCAAGCTTTATACTAAAACTGATGACAATAATGAGGGAGTGACCAAATGGATATGCAACATATGCACACAATGTATGAAACCGGCCGCCTGATTGATGCTGTCGCCATTCCCAGCCGGGAGGATCATGGCTGGCATTTGGACTGCCACGATCTGTGGGGGCACACCCTGCACCTGACTACCACACAGGGCCGGCCCTGTAACTTCCATACCCTGGACGCCGCCAGTGCAGCAGCACAGAGAATCGGCTTTAATGAGATGCGTATTGCCGAATAGCAGGTTATGGATCGGCAACACCTGCTTGATGGGTTAATGGAAGAAATCCATCAGGAATACCAAGACACCGCCAATTACACCCACTGCCAGCATGTCAGCCTGGCAGTGGAAGAAGCCTTACGTGAAGTACCACGCGATCTGTTTGTGCCGCCTGACTATCGCGATTACGCCTTTGCCAACAAACCCCTGCCTATTGGCAGCAATCAAACCATTTCGCAGCCCTATATCGTCGCCATCATGACTGATCTGCTGCGCTTGCAAAAAAACAGTAAGGTGCTGGAAATCGGTACCGGCTGCGGTTATCAAACCGCCATTCTGGCAAAACTTGCAACCAAGGTTTTTAGCGTGGAAATTATTCCAGCTCTGCATCAACAAGCGCTGGATAATTTATTGATTTGTGGTGTTAACAACTGCCATTTAAAACTGGGCGACGGCAATGAAGGCTGGCCACAAGAAGCCCCCTTCGATGCCATTATTGTGACCGCCTGTGCCGACGAGATCCCGCATCCACTGCTAGAACAATTATCGCAAGAAGGCCGCCTGGTGATTCCCTTAAAGCTTTACGGGCAACAACAACTTTGCGTGGTGACTCTGGATCAATCCCGGCAGCCACATGTGCAACCGTTGTTACCGGTACGGTTTGTGCCTTTTGTCAGAGTGTCTTGATTACTCTTTGAAAAGCAAGCGCTCTTCACCCCACAACTCATCCAGACGCTTATCGCGACGACAACCGTTACGGTAAAACTTATAACGAATGGGATTACGCTGATAATAATTTTGATGGTAGTCTTCAGCTGCATAGAAAGTCGCGCCCAATTCAATTTCAGTCACGACGTTTTGAGACAGACGGCCACTGGCATCCAATGCTTTAATACTTTTTTCCGCGGCGATTCGTTGCTGATCATTTAACGGAAAAATACCGGTGCGGTAATGGGCGCCGCGATCACAGAACTGACCACCGTCATCCAATGGATCAACGTTCACCCAAAATACCTGTAACAGTTTTTCATAACTGACCTTACTGGGGTCATAGGTAATCTGTACCACTTCGGCATGGCCGGTTTGACCGCGGGATACCTGTTTATAGGTTGGATTTAATTCTTTACCACCGGCATAACCCGACAGGGTTTCAATAACGCCATCAAGCTTGTCAAACGGCGGCTCCATACACCAAAAACAACCGCCAGCAAAAATGGCTTTTTCATACTGCGCTTTTTGCTCGGCCGACAAACCCGACGATAACCCCGTCGACAGCAGCAATACAACCACACCCAGTACTTGTCTCATAACATCCCCATCAATTTAAAAACCGTTACACATCAAGACCACGATGCTAATCAACAGTTCAAAAAAAACGGGAGCCAGGCTCCCGTTAATCTTCTCTCTCTTGTCTTTTTCCTCTGATTTAGCCCAACAGCGGCGCGATCACCAGCGACACAATCGCCATCACATTAATGAGGATATTCATAGCTGGCCCACTGGTATCCTTGAACGGATCGCCAACGGTATCACCAACAACTACGGCTTTATGCACATCAGAACCCTTGCCACCGTGATTGCCTTTTTCGACATACTTTTTAGCGTTATCCCAGGCACCACCAGCATTGGCCATCGTCAAGGCCAACAGCACACAGCTGATTAAGGCGCCGCCGAGCAAACCGCCCAGCGCTGCAGGCCCGATGCCAAAGCCCACAACTACCGGGGCAGACACCGCCAACACACCGGGCAAGACCATTTTGCGTAACGCCGCCTGGGTTGCAATATCCACACAGCGACCACTATCGGGCTTGGCTTTGCCCTCCATCAAGCCGGGGATCTCCTTAAACTGGCGGCGGATTTCCTTGATCATATCGAAGGCTGCATCCCCCACCGCTCGCATGGTCAGGGCGCTAACCAAAAACGGGAAAATTCCGCCAAGGAACATACCCATCAGCACCTGCGGATCATTTATAGCCAAACTGAATCCCTGAACATGCTGCTCAACAGTCTCAATAAAGGCCGCGATAATCGCCAGTGCTGCCAAGCCTGCCGCGCCGATAGCAAAACCTTTACCGATGGCTGCGGTAGTATTACCCACCTCGTCCAGACCGTCGGTAATTTCACGGGTTTCCTCACCCAATTCAGCCATCTCGGCGATACCACCAGCGTTATCTGCTACCGGGCCATAGGCATCGATGGCCATGGTTATGCCCACTGTGGATAACATACCTACCGCCGCAATACCCACACCGTAAACACCAGCACCGACCGGCAGTAACGTACTCGCCGAGTAGATAATGCCAGCGATCATCAGTACAGGAACCACGACTGACTCCATCCCCGTAGCCAAACCGGAGATCATCACCGTTGCCGGTCCGGTTTCTCCGCCTTCAGCAATCAGGCGAACGGGCCTGCCACCCGTGTAGTACTCGGTAACCAAACCGATCACAGCGCCACCAATGGCACCACAGACCACACACAGCCAGACCGCCTGAGAAACCCCTAAACTGTTAAGCACACCCCAGGCAGCGGCAACAAATAAGATCGTCGCTCCCAGCGTGCCCATGCGCAGAGCCACATCTGGAGCTTTACTGGACGCGATACGGACCAGGGCAATGCCCATAATTGAGCAGAGGATACCCACCGAAGCCAGTGCCAGCGGTGCAAACATCAACTCAGCCCTGTCGTTCGCCAGCGTAGTGACCGCAGCCATCGCCATGGTGGAAGCAATAGCAATCGTGGCAATCATGGAGCCACAGTAGGATTCGAAAATATCCGACCCCATACCCGCCACATCACCCACGTTATCGCCAACATTATCGGCAATCACACCGGGGTTGCGCGGATCATCCTCGGGGATACCGGCCTCAACCTTGCCCACCAGATCGGCACCAACATCAGCACTCTTGGTATAGATGCCTCCTCCGACACGGGAGAACAGCGCCACGACCGAGGCCCCCATACCAAAACCATGGATAGCATGGACGTGAACGGGATCATTACCGAAGACTAAATACAAGCTGCCTAAACCGAGCAGACCCATGGCCGCAACCACCAACCCCATGATCGAACCACCGTAGAAGGCGACACTCAGCGCCGTCGAGGCCCCTTCTGTCGAGGCGGCAACCGTGGTGCGAACATTGGCCTTGGTAGCGGTATACATGCCGATATAACCGGCAAATGCCGAGCAGAATGCCCCCACGACAAACGCCACAGGTGTATGCCAGGACTGAAACCCGATAAATAAACCAATCGTGAGAACCACCCCAAAGATGGCGAGAATCGAATACTCCCGCCGCATAAACACCATAGCCCCCTGGTGAATCGCGTCGGCAATTTCAGCCACAACCCCTTCACCGGCAGGATAACGTTTAACAATCTGGTAAATAATGAATGCAGCAAGTAACCCTATACCGCCGAGAATCGGCGGCAACAGCAGCATGTCCATAGACAACCCTCTACTTATTATGAAGTGGATGTCTTGAGCAGCATTTATACGTGCTTGGAGCCTAAGATATGCCTAATGATCGGCAGAATGCCCCGAATTACACCAAGTCCAACAGATAAAGCCATTTGCAGCACGCAAAAAACGCTTTTCCAGACTCCCTTGTGTACATTTCCACGGTTTGTGGGCGTACGGCCCGATCCATCCCCATTTAAGGCCGCATACACTGATACTATGCCTATCCCCACACCTCTGCAACGCTTTCCTTACCCCCCGCCAGCCCACCCAAACTAAAGGCACACCAATAAAACCCTGTCTATAGACCTATCCGCTAATTGTTAAGGCTGGCAGATGTGGTAGAATCGCGGCTTTTTTAACCACCCTCCCAATATCAAAGTGGACCCCAGAGCATGAGTTACGATCTAGTTTCCGCAGGTAAGGACCTGCCAAACGATATCAATGTGATTATCGAAATCCCGCTGAATGGCGATCCTATCAAGTACGAAGTAGACAAGGACTCCGGCGAGATCTTCGTTGACCGTATGCTGGGCACTGCGATGCACTACCCTTGCAACTACGGTTACGTACCTCACACCCTGTGCGGCGACGGCGACCCTGTTGACGTGATGGTGGTTATGCCTCTGGCCGTTGTACCAGGTGCTGTTATCCGCTGCCGTCCTGTTGGTGTTCTGAAGATGACCGACGACGGTGGTGAAGATGCCAAGATCGTTGCCGTACCTCACGAGAAGGTAACTCCGCTGTACAAAGACGTACAGGACATCAACGATCTGCCAGAGCTGACTCTGAATCAGATCTCTCACTTCTTCCAGCACTACAAAGATCTGGAACCAGGCAAGTGGGTTAAAATCGAAGGCTGGGGCAACGCTGAAGAAGCCCGCAAAGAAATTGCCGACTCTGTGACCAATTTCGAAGCCGCCAAGGAAAAGCCAAACTTCTAAGTTTGAAGTTGGTTTATGCCTCATAAAAAACGCGCCTTAAGGCGCGTTTTTTAGTTTCTGACAAAACATCTAAGACACTGGATTCCTGCCTACGCAGGAATGTCGTTAATAAAGAAGTCATTTATGTCGTTCCTGCGTAGGCAGGAACCTAGCGTCTTTTATACTTCCACGATGAACTTAGCACCTCAGTTATTCCAGACTAATTCCACTGGTATCCGGCTCAGGCGGTGGAGGCGGAGGTTTTATCTGCCCCATATCACTGCCCACGGGCGCTAATCCAAAGTCATCCACCTCAAGGGTGGGTAGCGGAATATTGGTTTTCTCATCTTCCGGCAACAGGTCCTCGCCCACATCGGCGAGCGATATCGCGCTGACATCAACCTCAACACTTTCCTCCACCGGGCGCTCGGCTTCATCCACTAAATTGCCCTGGCTCTCGCGCAGGGACAAATCACTGACATCCACTTCAACCGCTTCAACCACCTGTCGCTCTTCGGGTTTTAGCACATCACTGCCCACCGCGGCGATGGACCAGCCAGTATCTGGATCAATAATTTCACCGGCACGATTGCCTGCGCCATCTTCCGCTGCACGCTTGGCCTCTTTTTCTGCCAGTTCTTTTTCCGTAGCAGCCAAACGCTCCTGCAGCGTCATGGCCTTTTTTTCTACCGGTTTGGCAGGGGGTTGCTCTGCAGCAGCAGCCGGAGGAGAAGAAGGAGCAGGAGAAGATGTAGGCTGGGATGCTGCCGCAGCTGTACGCGCAGGGCGGGGTTTTCTCTGCGGCGGTTTCTTAGCGGTTACACTTCCAGCTGGCGCCACCTGAACATCCGCACCGGCTTTGCGCAACACCGCCTGGTATTTCTCCGCCGCCGCTTTATCCAGGTTTCGCTTTAAGGGAACAGCACCGCCCACAAACAGGGCATTGATTCGTGCTTCATCAGCCTTAAAAAGCTGCGCCAAACGCTGCTTAACCTGGATCAATTGATGACCAGGTAAAATATCGCCACGAAAAACTATATCGTAAAGCTCAGCGCTCACTGCAACTCCTTATTGCTGGGGCTATGTAATCTCTATATTACCCCAACTACAGGGATTATCCAGCCAGGCGGGAAAGCAGGTTACTCACCCGTTGCCCTACCTCATCGCGTACCTGACGGAATTCTTCCAGCGGCATATGCTTGGGATCAGGCAACGGCCAATCCTCTCGAATGGCAGCGCGCACCTCGGCACAATTATCACCACAGCCCATAGTAATCACAGCCGCATAATCGGCATCGGGCACATCGGTTAAGGATTTTGATTGATGACGGTTAAGGTCGTAATCCAGCTCGGCCATCACTTCGATGGCGCGCGGGTTTACCTTGCCTGACGGATTTGATCCGGCACTGAACACCGTAATGTTATCATGCGGATTCTGCAGCCGATAAAGATGGCCATAGGCCTCGGCCATTTGACTGCGACAACTGTTTTCAACACAAACAAATAAAACCTGCTTCATGCCTGATCCTGTAAGTAGTCCCTGTAGCTTGTTTGCAATTCGGACCAGAAAAATGCCCGATAGTTCACAAGCCTACAGGAATTACTTATGCCGCGGCAATGCAAGCGATAAGAATGCGGCCAGCACAACAAACGCACTTGAGACGTACAGACACAATGACAAGCCACTGATACCCATAGACGCCAACTGAAACAACCAGCCCGACAACAGGGTCCCCATAAGTCGCCCCATAGCATTGGCCATATAGTAAAAACCAACATCCAGCGAGACACCATCTTCCTTGGCGTAACTCACAATCAGGTAACTATGCAGTGAAGAGTTAAAGGCGAACACCACACCAAACAACAATAAACCACCCAAGACCGCTGCTTGAATATTTATACCTACCTGCAAGGCCAGGGCAATGGCTGCAGGAATAAACAATAACAGGCAGGCCCAGGCAAAGGCGCTGCGACCATCCGGCACTCGACCATCGCGCCCCCGCACCCACTTAGGCGCAACCGTTTGCACCAGACCGTAACCAATAACCCACAGGGCTAAAAAGCTGCCCACTTGCCAGTGATTCCAATCCAGGCTTTGACTTAAAAAAACCGGCAGCGCCACCACAAACCAAACATCGCGGGCACCGAATAAAAACAAACGCGCGGCGGACAAATAGTTAACGGCAGGACTTTTGGAAAAAATTTCACTGAACTTGGGTTTGTTTTTGGTTTTACCCAAATCCTGTTTTAACAGGTACAAACTTAGCAACCAGATCACGGTGAGCATAATCGCCATAGCCAATACGGCACCGGCAAAACCCAATAGCGTTAACAGCAAACCGCCCAGAAAAAAACCAATGCCTTTTAAGGTGTTCTTTGAGCCGGTTAATATGGCTACCCAGCGAAAAAGCGCGCCCTGTGCATCACTGGGCACCAGGGTTTTCACCGCACTCTTGGCGCTCATTTTATTGAGATCCTTGGCAATCCCCGACAACGCTTGCGCGGCCATCACCCAGGCCACCGTTAACCAGGCGGGATCCACCACCAACATCAGCAGCGCCACAACCTGCAGCGCCAAACCGATATTCATGGTGCGATTTAATCCCCAACGGGCTCCCAACCAGCCGCCGACCAAATTGGTCACCACACCAAAGAATTCGTAAAACAAAAACAACATCGCAATCGCCAGCGGCGCATATCCCAACTGATGGAAATACAACACCACCAGCATGCGCAACGCGCCGTCGGTTAAGGTAAACGCCCAGTAGTTACCGGTAATTACCAAATACTGTTTAATGGTATCCGGTAGCGATGCGATACGTGCAATCATGGTCCCCTCTATATAAATCAATCAGCTTATAACTGATAAGCTAAACCCACCTTGCGAGCCAGTTCCATGGTGCGGTTTACATATCCCCACTCGTTGTCATACCAGGCGTAAAGTTTTACCTGGGTGCCGTTAACCACCATCGTAGACAGTGCATCAATTACACTGGAGCGAGGATCGGTGCGGTAATCGATAGACACCAACGGCCGATCTTCAAAACCCAATACACCTTGCAGCTCGCCTTCTGCCGCTTCGCGCAACAGTTGATTGACTTCATTCACATCGGTAGGACGGGCAACTTCAAAGACACAGTCAGTCAGCGAGGCATTGGCCAAAGGTACACGCACAGCATGACCGTTTAACTTCCCTTTCAGTTCAGGAAAGATATGCGTAATCGCAGTCGCCGATCCGGTTGTTGTGGGAATCAAACTCATGCCACAGGCGCGCGCCCGACGTAAATCCTTATGCGGTGCATCAAGAATGGTTTGGGTATTGGTAATATCGTGAATAGTGGTCATGGAACCATGCACAATACCCAGCTTTTCGTGAATGACTTTTACCACCGGCGCCAGACAGTTAGTGGTACAGGACGCCGCCGTGACCAGGCGATGTTCGGCTGCATCAAACAGGTGATCATTCACACCCATCACTACATTGAGCACACCCTCTTCTTTTACCGGCGCAGTAACCACTACACGTTTTACGCCCTGATCCAAGTAGGCCTGCAACAGAGCCTTGGTTTTCATTTTGCCCGAGGCTTCAATCACCAGATCACAACCGGACCAATCGGTTTCGCCGACGGTTTTATTCTGACTGGTCGAGATTTGCTGCTCACCGATTCGCATAACACCATTTTCGACGATAGCTTCATGCTGCCAACGGCCGTGCACGGAATCAAAATTCACCAGGTGCGCCAGAGTTGCCGCATCACCGGCGGGATCATTGATATGCACAAACTCAAATTCCGGCCAGTCAAACGCCGCGCGCATAGCTAAACGCCCCATACGACCGAAGCCGTTGATACCTACTTTAATCGTCACAGGAAATACCTCTTTTCTTACTCTGTTTGCGACTGCGCTACTAACAGCAGCTCGCTAACCGTTCCGGGCGATCGCCCATGGCCGCCAACCGCTTCAGGTCGGCCTTGATAACTCTCTGATTGGCGCCCAACGTCCGCTCAATGACCTCTTGCACCCACGCTGGCAACGCATCACTGATCCGGTAATAAATCCACACTCCCTGACGCCTGTCCTGCAGCAAACCCACCTTGCGCAGTTGTGCCAGGTGGCGAGACACTTTCGGCTGATTCTCATCCAGCGCCTCAGTTAGCTCGCAGACACACAATTCCTGCTCCTTGGCGATCAACAGCAACAACCGCAGGCGGGTTTCGTCCGCCAGACTTTTAAATAGCGACACAGGTTCCATAGGAGCCCCTCAAGATTATCGAAAGCAATATATACGAAAATCCATATATATGAAATTGCGCATATATTAATTTTAAATGACATCTCAGTAAATAGACTTAGATCGCGGCCGATATGCTTACCTAAACCGGCCTAATTCTGAGAGATCGCCATCAGCCATGTGAGCATTCTCGCACAGGCTTTATAGCCTTAGTTCACTAGCGGAAACTCTGATATAGCACCATACTTTTCATGCTCTCAGAGTGGTGGTCGAGTGCTGGTTTTATATTTATTGATTTACGGTGTAGGGATGGGGTTACCCAGAATGCTTATGTCAAAGGAAGATCGTACGTTGGTAATCGGCAGTCAACGAGTAAAGCTTGACGCCATCTCAAACAAAGTCCGTCAGGACATTGCGTTTCTGTCTGCTCGTATTGATGCCATGAAGGCACAGCGAGTGCCCAATGAAGTGGTATTGCGTACCTATGAGTCCATGCTCGCCAGCCGCGAGTCGGTGATGAGCTGGCTGATGGAATATGACGAAAGTGACGACTCGGCCCAGCGCCTGAATAACCTCAACCTTAATTAACCCTTATCCGCGACAACCTTGTTGCGACCACTGGTTTTGGCTTGATACAGGCACTTATCTGCACGCTCAAACAGGGTTTCCGGAGAATCGCCGCGCCGGAAGCCCGACATACCTACCGACACGGTGATCTTGCCTAAATCGCGCTTGTCCGCACCTGTCGATTTACCTGCCCCTATCGTCAACTTGGTTTGCGCCACAGCGTTAACTATAGATTCCGCCACCGCTCTGCCGCCACCGTATTCTGTGGTAGGTAACACCACGGCAAACTCTTCGCCGCCGTAACGGGTCACCAAATCACGACCCTTGACGTTGTTTTTAATCGTACTGGCGACAAACCGCAGTACCCGGTCCCCCACCAAATGGCCGTGCTTGTCGTTAAAGTCTTTAAAGTGATCGATATCCACCAGCAACAGACAGCAGTGACGCCCGTTACTCGATGCCGCTTCAACCTCAGCGGCCAGACACTGGTCAAACGCACGGCGATTACCCACCCCGGTCAGCGAGTCAATCAGGGCCGCCTGCTCCAATTCATAGAGACTGGCTTTCAGCTCGGTAATTTCGGCCTGCAGGGCCTCTACATTACCGCAGGCATTACAACTGACCGTTCGCGCCTGCTCTGTTTGCTTGAGCAGTTTCTGCACCAATTGCTGCAGCAGATCGACATCTGGATCCCCCTTGAGCTGCTGCTGGCACTCGCTGAGTTGATCGCCATAAGCCTCCAGCCCCAAGCTGACATCATGCAGCTGGGTTACCAGATTATCGATAAGCTGTTTTATGGCATGGCGTAGCAGCTCCAGTTGGCGCTGATCGTGCTCAACAAAAAAGCGCTGGTACAGCTGCTGGCAGATGTCGCGAGTAAGCTTGCTATCCCTGGCCCGCAGCTTATCCAGCTCCTGATTGAGGCGCGGCTTGTCGCCCACCTCGTAGTGGTACCAGATGGAAATATTTTCTGGTGTCGTGGGCACCCCCAGTTCGTGCAGATTGGCCAGGGCCTTTTGCAAATACTCGGTTGCCAGCTGAATCAGGGTGTTATCGGTCACTCGCTATCCGTCAATCCTATGTGGGAAGCTCTTTACAGGCGGTCTTTACAAACTATAGCCGCTCTGTGAGCAAGCGTTAGCCATTGAGCTGCTGGTCCATATCCAGCGCAGGTGACGCCACCTGTGGTTTACCTACAACTTTGGCGGGCACGCCAGCAACAGTGGTATGCGGTGGCACAGGGTCGAGCACAACACTACCGGCTGCAATCTTGGCACCTTCACCAATCTCGATATTACCGAGAATCTTGGCTCCTGCACTGATCAGCACCCCGCGACGAATTTTCGGGTGACGATCACCGCCCTGGCAACCAGAGCCCCCCAGGGTCACGGCATGCAACATGGAGACATCATCATCAACCACCGCCGTTTCGCCCACTACAACCCCAGTGGCGTGGTCAATCATAATGCCACTGCCAATACGCGCGCCGGGATGAATATCCACACCGAAGGTTTGCGAGATCTGGTTTTGCAGGTAAAGCGCCAGACCATAGCGCTGTTTGGCCCACAACCAATGGCCAATGCGGTAAGACTGCAGGGCATGAAAACCCTTAAAATACAAAAACGGCATGGTGTATTTATCACAGGCCGGATCGCGATCTTTATAGGCCTGCATATCGCGATACATGGCATCAACAATACTGCCATCACTGCTCATAGCATCTTCGAAGACTTCGCGAATCACCATGGCCGGCACACTGGGGCTGGCCAGTTTATTGGCCAACTGGAAGCTGATTGCCGCTTCGAAGGTGGCATGATTTAAAATAGCGGCGTGATAATAACTGGCCAAAATAGGCTCTTCTTGTCCTGCCGCTTCTGCCTCTGCGCGAATCTCACGCCAGATGCGTTCTGCCAAATTCATACACTACTCACTTCGCTTGTCGATTGCCTACAGTCCAGGCTGTTTTCTAAATTCTGCCACTCGCCAGAAGATTACACCACAAATCAGCAGGTGCAATAACACGACAACAATAAACATATCCGGTATCGACCAACCGAGATTACCCAGCAGCACAGCCCCCATTACAGCAGAAGCCACCATAAACAAGGCGTTGTAAACATTGTTGGCGCCCATAATCTGCGCCCGAACACGTTTATCACTGCGCTCTTGCAGCAACGCAGCCAAGGGCACCACATAAACACCACCACACACACCTAACAATGCAACATCAATCACTACCCGCCAGATATCCGGGCGTGCCAGTAACTCTGCCAGTGGCTGAATCGAGCCATCACCAGTCGCAGCGGTAGCCATAACCGCCTTACAGGCCAACACCAACTCGATACCCATCAGCGTCACCCCCAAAGCGCCCACAGGCACCAAGCGGGGATTGATCTGGCCTTTGGAAAAGCGCTCGCAGGCCAGCGAACCTGCGCTAAGGCCTAATAAAAACAACAACAATAAAATCGGCACCAACATGGGATCGGCCATCAATACCGAGCGGGCCAGGTTTGGAATTTGGGTTAAATAAATGGAGCCCAAAAACCAGTACCAGGACAAACCGATAATTAACCAAAACACCATTTTTTCACGGCCAGCATACTGTAGTGTGCGCCGAGTCTGAGTCCAGGGATTCCACTGCAAACTTAACGCTTTGTTGGCAATAGACACCGTGGGAATTTTGCAGCTGGAGTACCAACCCCATAACGCCAAACTTAATGCACCAAGACCAATAATCCACTTCCCGCCGGCAACCTGCGCCGCAAGGCTACCGCCAATTAATCCCAGGAAAATGGCAATCGAGGTGCCCGCATGCATCAGTGCATTGGCGCCAACCAAAGCTTCAGGTTTTACCAACTGCGGCACAATGGCGTACTTTAATGGACTAAAGCAGGCAGACTGAATCCCGGTGCACAACAACACCAATAACAACGCCAGGGGGGAACCCAACCACAGGGCAACACCACCCGCACACATGATAAGGACTTCGGCGACCTTAATGCGACGGATGATAGCACTGCGTTCGTACTTATCGGCCACCTGCCCCATCAAAGTGGCAAACAATAGAAAGGGAATAATCAACGTCGCCGAGATCAGATTGTTAATAATGTTGATATCGATACCCCAGTGGTGAATACCGCCGTAGGTGAACAACATTAACAGTGCGCTTTTATAAAAGTTGTCGTTAAAGGCACCGGTAAACTGGGTAACAAACAGTGCGCGAAACACCGGCTCACGCAATAACTGTTTCTGGTTTGTGGCCTGCAAGGGCAATTGTTCAGAGCCCGAGGCAGCTATATCCAACGCTGGAACTTCCGACATAAGCGTTTTCCAATTACTTCCAGTTAGACACGAATAAAACGCGTCACTATTTCATCTATATGCGCCTCAACCTGAGGCAGCAATGGCAACTTCACTGCACGCCACAGCGGCAATAAATTCTCAGGCGTTTGCAGCGCCGCATATTGTTGCGCCACTGGCGCGTAACTTAAATGCCAGGGCTCCGGAGCCACACCACCACAATCGTTAGCGTAAGGACGGAAAAAACCATAAGCCCTGCCATCGGCGATACGCTCAGTCAGCCAGTCAGTCAACGTACTAAAAGGACCTTCACCACTGTATTCTGCGGGCACCAGTTGCAATTGATAATCTTCACTCACCGCTGAGCCATCAAAAACATCGATATCGGTGCCCCAATGATGGCGCGATGCCCCCGGCAGTGCCGACCAGCGTAAAATCGCCCACATCAATTCTTCTTCCGTGAGAGTTTGAATAGCCAACGGCTGGCCACCGCTATCGAGTACCGGCCGCCCACCACTCACCTTGCCAGACCAAATCGCCAACTGGCGCTCAAAACTGCGAAAACTGCTGGCCACCGACAATTGAAACCCCGCCTGTCTGGCATCGGCACACAGCGCCTGCAGGTCATCGACCATCTGTCGGTGAAATAGTCCCGGCAGCCCGGCAACCGTGCACAGGTGGTCTTCGGTTTTACCGCAGGCTTGATCCAACAGGTGTTGAGCTGAAGTCATAGGATTCTCATCAGTGCTCATTTAGGGCCCAGGTATTAGTATTTGCCAAGGCCCAGCAAGTCTGTATTATAACCAATAGCCCTATCAAGGCAGCTGGTAACATAAAAAATACAATAACCAAACCAACTTGGGGACTCGCCGTTATGACATCCAGTCATAGTGAATTGCTCCACCTGAAGAATCTGGGCGCCGCTTCTGTGAATATCCTTCACGCCGTCGGCATCAATACCTATGAAGACCTCCAGTCCGTCGGTCCCGTAGAGGCCTACCGCCGCATCCAGGATCGTGGCATCAACGTCAGTAAAGTGATGCTTTATGCCCTGCAAGGCGCCCTGCTCAATGTCCACTGGAATGAGCTGGAACCGGATCTAAAGCAACGTCTGGTTGACGATGCTGGCCGCCCGGCTATGGAAGGCGTCTCTCAGTAACGCCTCCTTTCCCTCTCTGCAGGCAACAACCTTCCCACTATTTAAGCAGTAATATGCTGCTGCATCAGTCTTTCGCCTGAAAAGATACAAATGATAATTATTCTTGTTGACAAGGCAAATGAGAATAATTACTATTACAACCGTCGACTGATTATCGACAACGAGTTAAGGACACATGACCTTTTCTCTCCTTTGAAATCAGGCTAATCACGGTTGCTTAGGCCGCCCCTTTTGGGGCGGCCATTTTCTTTTCAGCCTTCCTGACTTTATTCGCAGTCCTCCGCTATAATCCCGCACCGTCTCCGAGCAGAGACCAACCTTTACCAAATTTAACCCATCAACCATTGAATTTTCCCCCTCTGGAACCATCATAAGCACCAGAGATTAGTCATTTTGGAGAAATACCCCGTGCTGCGTATCGGCCTGTTCCTTTTAACCAATATTGCCGTCCTTATTGTCGCCAGTATTACCCTCAACCTGCTGGGCGTTGGCCGTTTTGTCGAAGCCAATGGGCTCAATTTGGGCAACCTGTTGGCATTCTGTGCTGTATTTGGTTTTGTCGGCGCCTTTGTGTCGCTGTTTCTGTCGAAGACCATGGCCAAGATGGGCACTCGCACCCAGATAATCGAGCAACCTCGCAATGCCGATGAACAGTGGTTAATGCAAACCGTAGCCGAGCTGGCCGAAAAAGCCGGTATTGGTATGCCACAGGTGGGTATTTTCCCGTCCCAGGAAGCCAACGCCTTTGCCACCGGCTGGAACCGTAACGATGCCCTGGTGGCCGTAAGCCTGGGTTTGCTGCAACGTTTCTCCCGCGACGAAGTCAAAGCAGTCATGGCTCACGAGATTGGCCACGTCGCCAACGGTGATATGGTGACTCTGTCACTGATCCAGGGTGTGGTGAATACCTTTGTCATGTTCTTTGCTCGCATTGCCGGCTACGCCGTGGATAGCTTCCTGCGTCGTGGTGAAGGCGAAGGAGTAGGGATCGGCTTTTACATCGCCACCTTTGTATTCGAAATCATTTTCGGCATTGCCGCTTCTATCGTTGTTGCCTGGTTCTCCCGTATGCGGGAATACCGAGCCGATGCCGCCGGTGCCTCCCTGGCCAGCAAGGAATCCATGATCAGCGCCCTGCAGCGCTTAAAACTGGATCACGAAGCGCAGCTGCAAACACAAATGCCTGATAGTATCTATGCTTTTGGTATTAACGGTGGGTTTAAGCAGCACCTGACCAGCCTGATGGCCAGTCACCCGCCACTGGATGATCGCATTCGTGCCCTACAGAACAGTTAACTTATGATGAAATTAAATCACGGGCCAGCCAAAACGCTGGCCTTTGTGTTTTTGGGTTTTATTTGTTCCCTCTTTTCATTTCAGGCTTTCGCCGCCTTTGCCACGGACGATGAAGAAAACACCATGGAGGTATTTAGCGCCTCCAACCCTTCTGTCGTCTACGTCACCAACCAGGCACTGGTGCGCGATCCTTACTCCTTTGATTTACAAACTGTGCCGCGTGGTGCCGGTACCGGTTTTGTCTGGGATAAGCAGGGTTATATCGTCACCAACTTCCATGTGATTGAAGGCGCCCGCCAAATCACTATCACCCTGCAAAACCAGACCCACTACCAGGCTCAGGTTGTTGGCATAGCGCCAGAAAAAGACCTGGCAGTGCTGCGCATTAAGGCACCAGCCGAAGAGCTCAACCCGCTGCCGATTGGTAACTCCAACGATTTGACCGTAGGCCGCAAGGTGCTGGCCATTGGCAATCCGTTTGGTCTGGATACCACCTTAACCGTGGGTGTTGTCAGTGCCCTGGGACGGGAAATTAAAGCCCCCAACAACCGTACAATTCGCGGTGTAATTCAAACCGATGCCGCCATTAACCCCGGCAACTCCGGTGGCCCGCTGCTCAACTCCAGCGGTGAGCTGATTGGCGTCAATACCGCTATCTACAGTCCCAGCGGCGCCAGCGTCGGTATTGGCTTTGCCATCCCAGTTAATACCGTGAAAAAAATTGTGCCGCACCTGATTCAAAATGGTCGTCTGGTTCGCCCGGCCCTTGGTATCGAAGTAGCCCCTGACCACTGGGCGGCGCAATACCAGGTCAAAGGCGTGCCCATTTTGCGGGCAACTCCGGGCTTGCCTGCTCAACGCGCGGGCATGCAGGGCATGTATCGCAACCGCTGGGGCGCCACTGTGCTCGGCGATGTGATTATTGGCCTTGGCGGTGATGTGGTGGAAAATCAGGATGATCTGCTTAGCGCTCTGGAAAACTTCAAACCCGGCGATACCGTGCAAGTTGATGCGGTTCGCGATGGCGAGATCAAACAATACCGCGTGCAGCTTATTGGCCCCAACGAGCAGCGTCGACGCTAGGATTTTAAAAAGCGACAATGAAAAAACTTTGCCATATCGACGAGATCGACAACCACAACAGCAAGGGCTTTGATTTTCACGGTCAACTGCTGTTTGCCGTGCGCCAACAGGATAACGTCTACGTTTACCGCAACAGCTGCCCACACTTGGGGATTCAGTTGGAGTGGTTGCCTGATCGTTTTCTCGATGTCGAAGGCGAGCTGATTCAGTGCTCCACCCACGGCGCCCTGTTTACCATTGATGAAGGTCTGTGTATTAGCGGTCCCTGCAGTGGCCAGTCACTGCAGGCTGTGGATCACGAAGTGCGCGATCAGGAGATTTACGTCGCGCTGGATTAAACAGTCTCTACAGGTATCGCCTGCTCCAGTTTGATTTCTTCAGGGCTAAGGCGCGCCCGGTATGCAAGCACTTCCACACCGGCATCAACTGCCTCAGCAAAGGTCTCCGCGTAAGCACTGTCTATATGTGCCGCTGGCGTCACCGACTCAATAGCAGAGTGCTGCACACAAAACAGCAGTACCGCGCGGTGGCCCGCCTCGACCATAGCGATTAACTCGCGGAGGTGTTTGGTACCGCGGGTTGAAACCGCATCAGGAAAATAACCTTTACCACTTTCGTTAGCAGCAGGCCCCTGCTCTGCGTCTTCCAGCAGAGTGCAGTTTTTGATCTCCACATAACACTGGCCTTGCTCGCCGCTGAGCAGAATATCGATGCGGCTATTTTCTTCACCGTACTTCACTTCCGTGCGCAGCTCGTCGTAGCCCTGTAACTCGGTGATCACACCGTCGTTGATTGCCTCAACCACCAGCGCATTGGCACGCCCGGTATTAATGCCCGCCAGATCGCCCGCGGGTGTGGTGGCGATTTCCCAGGTAAAGGGATATTTACGCTTGGGGTTATCGGACACAGAAAACCAGCACGGCGTCTCTGGTGCCCAGCAATTCTTCATCGAGCCGGTATTGGGGCAGTGGATCGTGGTTTCCTCTGCCGCCTTTTTATTACCATTATCTAAACGGATGTCAGCCAAAAAACGCTTGTAGCGCTTTAATAATGTTGCCTGCTGTAACGGAGGAGAAAACTTCATAGGTTATTAATACACCGATTCTATAGAGATAAGTTTGTGAAGACTTACTTTTATATAACAAGATTACAGGACGCCAGTGTATAAACTGGCACTTAAAGTGCAATCCTTAATGCCTAACAGGGTAAGGATTCAAATAACCGTCACCAAAGTGACCAAAGGTGGTTGACAGCGGGCTGCACAACACGGAGTATCCGCCCCCCGAAGAATAAAGGCATGGGTATCTAGCCGGCGAAAATACTGGCACAGGCTAATGTTATCTGGTAGCTTGCTCGGTCTTATTCAGAACCCCTTGAAATTTGGGGCCACGCCCCCATACAGACACTTTGGAAGTAATAACGAGGCGCAAAAAGATGCCGAAGAGCTCTACTAAGTCCAGCAACCTATCGCTGAGTGAGTTTACCCCTTATAAGGAAAAGAAGGGCGAGGAGTACATGAATGATAAGCAGAAGGAGCACTTCCGTGGCCTACTGCTTAAATGGAAAACCGAGCTTATGGAAGAAGTGGATCGCACCATGTCCCATATGAAGGACGAAGCGGCCAACTTCCCCGATCCCGCTGACCGCGCCAGTCAGGAAGAAGAATTCAGCCTGGAACTGCGCACCCGTGATCGCGAGCGTAAACTGATTAAGAAAATCGACAATACCATGGAGTTACTCGAAACCGATGATTACGGTTACTGCGAGACCTGCGGTGTTGAAATTGGTATTCGTCGTCTGGAAGCACGTCCAACCGCCACCCAGTGCGTAGACTGTAAAACCCTCGACGAAATCAAAGAAAAGCAAGTCACTGGCTAAGCCTGACCACCGCTTTTCCAGGCCCGTTTACCCAAGCGGGCCTTGTTATCCCTTTCCATGCTCTTAACATCTCCCGGCGCATACCGCGGCCGCTTTGCCCCCTCACCGACAGGGCCATTGCATATAGGCTCCCTGGTGACTGCCGTTGCCAGTTTTCTTGATGCCCGCAGCCAACAGGGCACATGGTTAGTGCGCATGGAAGATCTTGACCCTCCCAGAGAACAGCCCGGCGCCGCCGATGCGATTATTCGCAGCCTCGAAGCTCACGGACTGTTTTGGGATGAAGCCCTGGTTTACCAAAGCCAACGCCTGGATAGCTATCACGCACTGGTTCAACAACTACAAAAGCAGGAGCTGGCCTTTCGCTGCAACTGTAGTCGCCAGGTTGTGAAGCAGGCCGGCGGCATCTACCCGGGACACTGTCGCCAGCAGCCACCCGGTGACGATCAAACCTGCGCGGTACGCGTAAAAACCTGCCAGCTGCCTGACGAATTTACCCACAGCTCCAATATCCAATACCGGGATATCTTTCAGGGCAATCAAGCTCAACAGGTGGATAAAGAGGTGGGAGATTTTATTATTCGCCGACGCGACGGTTTAATCGCCTACCAACTGGCTGTCGTCGCCGATGATATTGCACAAAAAATCACCCATGTGATTCGTGGCAGCGATCTACTCGACAATACGCAACGCCAACTTTGGTTGTTTCAATTGCTAAAAGGCAGGGCACCGGAATTTGGCCATATTCCCATTGTGGTGAATGAGCAGGGACAAAAGCTCAGCAAACAAACCTATGCCCCGGCACTGGATGACACTAAAGCCAGTTCCAATCTTGCACAGGCAATGCAATTGCTACATCACCCGTTGCCGACAGAATTACAGGGCGCAACTCCAACAGAGATTCTGCAGTGGGGCATCGAGCACTGGTCGCGCGAGAAGATTCCCCAAACCCTGCAAATTACAGGTTAAGCAATAACCAAACGGATGAGGTCAGCATGCTGATGAACGTCAGCATCATGCCCATCATGCGAAATGGCAGCGGCTTAATAAAACCAGACAACTGCAACCAGTGCGACAAACGTCCAACCAGTAACAGCAGGGCAATGACATGTAACCAGCCGTCAGCCGCGCCCGCCGCCTCAACCATCGCCAACAAAATTAAACCCATGGGCACGTTTTCAACAAAGTTGCCGTGCGCACGCATCCGGCACAACAACTCTTTGTCACCTTCATCACCAAAACTGATGCGGGAATTCATACGGTACAAGCCCACACGCAGGGTAAAAAACACCATCAACACACCAAAAATTGCGGTGTAGAGACCCGTCACTTCAAAGATATTTAACACGTTATCCCACTCCTTATAGGCTCATTAGTTGTCTTGTTATTGTTGCAGGGCCCATCATAACCACGCTACGCCTTACTTGAGTAGCCCTGTACGCCCTAGTACCATGCGTTTTCTAAACAGTTTGCACAATCGCCAAACACAATGTCACCAGCACCGGGACCTCACCTATGCAGAACCAACGCCTGCTGATTTTTTTATTGCTGGGCGCCTATATCTTTTCCCCGTCGCTGCTGACCTGGGTTATTGATCCTGACGGTGCCTGGTATCGCCCGTATTTTATCTGGGTGATACTGATTGTTGCTGCCTTCCTTTTTCAACGTAATCAGCACAAACCCGATCAATGACATTTGAACTTAGCCATATCGCCCTTATTGGCCTGGCCTATCTGTTACTGCTGTTTGGCGTTGCCTATTGCACCGACCGCGGCTTTATTCCAGAACGCATTACCAAACATCCACTAACCTACATTTTATCGCTGGGGATTTTTGCCAGCGCCTGGGCCTTCTACGGCATCATCGACTTGGCATTTCAGTTTGGTTACGGCGCCCTGGCTTATTATCTCGGTACCGGCGCGCTGTTTTTATTTGCCCCTATCGCCATAGCACCACTGATCCAGCTCGCACGGCGCTTCCAGATTGGCTCGCTGGCCGACCTGTTGGTGTTCCGCTATCACAGCCAACCGGCTGGTGGGCTGGTAACCTTCTGCCTAATCCTCGGTTCCCTCCCTCTGATTGCTCTGCAACTGCAGGCGGTGGCCGACACCTTGCGTATTATGACGCTCAACAGCGAAAACGCCCTGCCACTGACCGAGAGCGGATTTACCTTCCGTGAAGTCACCGCTATGGGTTACTGCCTGATCGTTGCCACCTTCACCATTTTGTTTGGCTCCCATCGCGATCAACACCGCGGCCTGATGGTGACCATGGCCTTTGAATCCCTGGTGAAAGTCTTTGCTCTGCTGGCCATCGGACTACTGGCGGTATACGGCGTATTTGGCGGCATGGATGAACTGGATTTGTGGCTGCGCCAGTATCCGGAAAACCTGGAGCTGCTCTACAGCCCAATTCGCGATACCGCTTCCCACACCTTGCTGCTGGTATTTGTCGCCACGGCGGTGGCCATGCCACATATTTTTCATATGAGTGTGGTGGAAAGCCCCATCAAAGACACCTCTTACACGCTAAGCTGGGCCTTCCCGTTGTTTCTGCTGTTTATGGCGCTGCCCATCTTCCCGATCCTTTGGGCGGGTTTTGAGCTGGGCGTGCCACTGCCAGCACAGTATTTCACCCTGGGCATTCCCCTGCAGATGGACTCGGCGGCGTTTTCCATCCTCGCCTTTATCGGCGGTTTATCTGCAGCCTCGGGGGCGATGATTTCCCTCGGTCTGGCATTGAGTACCATGCTGCTCAACCACGCCCTGCTGCCTGCGGCTAACTTCAGTGGCAAGCATGATCTGTATCGTCAGCTGCTGTGGCTGCGCCGCATGCTGATTGCCATTATCTTTGCCGCCGGCTACCTGTTTTATAAGGTCCTCGGTAACAACCACAGCCTCACCGACCTGGCGTTACTGTCGTTTATTCAGGCGCTGCAATTGCTACCCGGTATTTTGGCGGTAGCCTATTGGCCCAGGGGCAATAGCCATGGCCTGATTATTGGTTTGTCAGTGGGTACACTGATCTGGGCCATCGGCCTGCTGTTACCGATGGTGGCGAATATTCACATCATCAGTATTCCCGGCCTGTTCGATATCCCGCTGGGCATCGACTACTGGAACAACGTCACCATTATCTCCCTCAGTCTCAATGTGACCTGTTTTATTTTCTTCTCGGTGTTTATCACCCCCAGTGACGAAGAGCGCTACAGTGCCGAGCTGTGTGCCGAGGACGAACTCAGCCACCCGCTGCGGACCATTCTCGATGTTCACAGCGCCGAGGAATTCGGCGAGCGGTTGAGTGAGAGCTTGGGCGAGCGCAGCGCCACCACCGAGGTACAGCGCGCTCTGCGCGATCTGGGGCTGCCACCCAATGAGCGCCGCCCCTATGCCCTGCGTCAGCTACGCAACAAACTGGAAGCCAACCTCTCGGGCCTGATGGGAACCGCAGTGGCCTCGGAGCTGATCGACCGCCATATTCCCTACCGCCTGCCTGAAGGTCGCGGCAGTGCCGATATCAACCTGATCGAAAACCGCCTGACCCAATACCGCAGCCACCTTACCGGTATGGCCGCCGAGCTTAACAACCTGCGTCTGTACCACCGTAACACCCTGGAAGAACTGCCCATGGCCGTGTGTTCCCTCGGACGCGACCTGGAAGTACTGATGTGGAACCAGGCCATGGCCAATCTCACCGGCATTAGCAGTGAGCAGGTGACCGGCTCTCACCTGGACGATATTCCGGCGCCCTGGCACGAGCTGCTGGGTAACTTCTCGCGCAGCCCCAACGCTCACCTGCACAAGCAGGCCATCGAGCTGGGCGATCGTCAGCACTGGATCAGCCTGCACAAAGCCAATATCGCCGGGCCGGCGGCCTACAGCGCCGACGGCCAGGTGATCCTGCTGGAAGATGTTACCGAGATCCAAATGCTGGAACAGGAGCTGCTGCACAGTGAGCGTCTGGCCTCCGTAGGTCGCCTGGCCGCCGGCGTAGCTCACGAGATCGGCAACCCGGTGACCGGCATTGCCTGCCTGGCCCAAAACCTGAAATACGATACCGAGAACCCCGATACTCTGGAGACTGCCGACCAGATCGTCTCACAAACCGACCGCATCAGCCGCATCGTACAGTCACTGGTGAGCTTCTCCCATGCCGGCACCCATGACGCCAAAGAGGCCAACCTGCTTGAGCATGTATCCCTGAAAAACTGTGCCGACGAGGCCATTTCCCTGTTGTCACTGCAGAAGGATAAAACCGAGGTTAACTACGTAAACCGCCTGGGCGAAGAGCTCGAGCTGCGCGCCGATTCCCAGCGCCTGATTCAGGTGTTTGTTAACCTGCTATCCAATGCCCGCGACGCCAGCCCGATGGGCAGCGATATTGATGTCTCCGGTTACGCTCACGGTCAGTGGATTACCTTCTCTGTAACCGACAATGGCAGTGGCATTCCCGTCGAGCACCAGGAACAGGTTTTGGAGCCCTTCTTTACCTCCAAGGAACCTGGAGAGGGAACCGGATTGGGGCTGGCAATGGTTTATAGCATCGTTGAGGACCATGATGGCGAGCTGGATATCGAAAGCCCGATACACTTGGATCCCCAAACTGGGGCACAAACTGGCACCAGAATTACCATCAAATTACCCCGCCAACTTGAAAAGTCAGCGTAGTAAGGTAACACTAACGCAGTTCATGACAGATAAAGTGCCACTATGAGTAACATTCTAGTCGTCGAAGACGAGATTATTATCCGCACCGCGCTACGTAAGTTATTGGAACGTAACAAGTTTTCCGTAAGCGAGGCGGCCTCTGTGAAGGAGGCAACAGGGAAACACGACCTTTCCAGCTACGACCTTATTATCAGTGACCTGCGCCTTCCCGGTGCACCAGGCACCGATTTGATCGGTGCCGCCGGCGATGTGCCCGTGCTGATTATGACCAGCTACGCCAGTCTGCGCTCTGCGGTTGACTCCATGCGTATGGGAGCGGTGGATTATATCGCCAAACCGTTTGACCACGACGAGATGGTCACCGCTGTTAAACGTGTCCTGTCCAAGGCCACCCGTGCGGCCAAGCAACCAAAAAGCAAGACCTCCAGCCATGCCATCAGCGGCATGATTGGTAGCAGTAACGTGATGAAGACCTTGTACAACAATATCCACAAGGTCGCCCCCACCACCGCCACTGTGCTGGTACACGGTGAAACCGGTACGGGTAAAGAGCTGGTGGCGCGCGCCATTCACGATGAAAGCCCACGCGCCGGCAAGCCGTTAATTTCGGTCAACTGTGCTGCGATTCCGGAAACCCTGATCGAATCCGAACTGTTCGGCCATGAAAAGGGCGCCTTTACCGGTGCAGCCAGCACCCGTGAGGGCCTGGTCGCCGCCGCCGATGGCGGCACCCTGTTCCTCGATGAAATCGGTGAGCTGCCGCTGGAAGCCCAGGCCCGCCTGTTGCGGGTACTGCAGGAAGGCGAAGTGCGCCCGATTGGCTCGGTAGAGTCCCACAAGGTCGATGTCCGCCTGATTGCGGCCACCCACCGGGATCTGCGCAAGCTGGCCCAGGAAGGCCGCTTCCGGGAAGACCTCTATTACCGTATCAATGTAGTACAGCTCACCCTGCCACCACTGCGTGATCGCGGCCGCGATATTCTGACCCTGGCCGAGCACCTGTTACAGCGTTTCTGTACCGAGATGGACAAGCCCACCCTGAGCCTGTCACCGGAAACCATTCAGGCTGTTACCACCTACACCTGGCCCGGTAACGTGCGTGAGCTGGAAAACGCCATCCAGCGTGCAGTGATTCTCTGTGAAGACGAACATGAGATCAGCCACGATCTGCTGGCCATTGACCTGGACCTGGTAAAAGTCGCCGATGATGAGCCCAGCATGCCTTATGCAGCCGCGGCAGCCATGGTCAGCAAGGCACCACCACCGTCGATACCGCCTCAGCCGGTTAACGAGCCCAATGAAGATCTGTCTCTGGAAGACTACTTCCAACGTTTCGTACTGGAACACCAGGACACCATGAGCGAGACCGAACTGGCCCGTAAGCTTGGGGTTAGCCGCAAGTGCCTGTGGGAGCGCCGTCAGCGCCTCGGTATTCCACGTAAAAAGACCTCAACGGCCAAATAGATCCTGCCCGCCTTTCGATACTGGCCCCCGTGGCCAGTATCAGCGCCTTTTCCAGCCCTCGCCCTGTTACCTGTGCTCCCAATCGCTGTTACCCAGCCCCCCACATTACGAGTGTTACCCACCCCCTAACGATGTAACAGGATCCGGGATAATAAGTAACGCCTGCTCATAACCAATCCAAATAAACAGACCCGTAAAGTTTTGTAAGCTTTTGTTTTTATTATGTTTTTCAAAGTTGGCACAGCTAATGCTTTATAGGCAAGCATAATAACAACAACAAATAATAAAAATAAATTAGCTACACCAATAATAAAAACAATAAATAATAATAAGAGCTTAAAAAGCGCTAATTACAATAAAAACAATAAATAATAATAAGAAAAGCAATAACAATTGAATAATAAAAAGGTACCTACTTTACCTTTCAATTTAATAAGAAAGGACAGTAAAAAAGTACTGTATAAAACTGACTACAAAAACTTGGAGAGGGTTTGCCGAAAAGCAAATATTGTGTAGCAAGGAAGCAAAGTATTTATGCGATAAAGCAAAAATAATAAGCATTTCAACGGGAAGGCCATTGGCCTTCCCGTTTTGCTATCTGGCCCGCAACAATTTCCCTCCCCTGCCTATACCACCCATTGCTCATCTAACGTGTTACACTGCGCCCCTCGTTAAATCCGCCCTCTGGTTCTACCCTCTGGGGGCCGTCCGGCGTTGGCGCCAAACCGTATAGCAAATTGCAGTAACACTATGATCCGAAGACTGTTAAATATCTTCCGCAACAACCCCACTAAGGGCGGTGCGCGGATCATTCCCCGTGATAGACACAATATCTCGCGCAAGCTGATCAGTCGCAGCGCGCTAAAGGTGATGAAACGCCTGGAAGAGGCCAACCACGAAGCCTATCTGGTGGGCGGCGGCGTACGCGACCTGTTACTGGGTGGTCGCCCCAAGGATTTTGATGTTGCCACCTCGGCAACCCCTGAGCAGGTTAAGCACTTATTCCGCGGTGCCCGCATTATTGGCCGTCGCTTCCGCATTGTGCACGTGCGCTTCGGCCGTGAAATCATCGAGGTAACCACCTTCCGTGGCCAACACGATGACAACAGTAACCGCAAACACGCCGCCCGCTCCGATCAAGGCATGCTGCTGCGTGATAATGTGTACGGCGATGTACGCTCCGACGCCCTGCGTCGCGACTTTACCGTCAATGCCCTGTATTACACGGCGAGCGATTTCTCAGTACATGACTACACCCGCGGTATGGAAGATATCGTTCACCGCAAGGTCCGCATGATCGGCGAGCCCAAGGCCCGTTACCAGGAAGACCCGGTGCGTATGCTGCGCGCCGTGCGCTTTGCCGCCAAGCTCGATTTTGACATTGAACCAGCCACTGCCAAGCCGATCCGCCCGATGGCAGATCTGCTGCGTAATATTCCCGCCGCCCGCCTGTTTGATGAAACCCTCAAGCTGTTTATGGCCGGTTACGCCGCTCGCACCCTGGAGCTGCTGCATGAATACGACCTACTGGGACATCTGATTCCCGCAGCTGCGGCAGCGCTGGATAGCGATGATCAGATCGGCAAGCAACTGATTATCCAGGCGATGCACAATACTGATCACCGCATCCACAGTAACAAGCGGGTAACACCGGCATTTATTTTTGCTGCCCTGCTGTGGCCAGTAATGACCCGCGAGCAGGCACGCCTGCAAGCCAAGGGTGAGCATCCGATAAAAGCCCATCAGACCGCCGCCCAGAATATTATCAGCGCCCAGCTCAGCCACACCGCGATTCCCAAGCGCTTCCTGCAGACCACCCGTGAAATATGGGACCTGCAAGGCCGCCTGCCTCGTCGTCAGGGCAAAAAGGCCGAGCGCGTATTTGAACACCCGCGCTTCCGCGCCGCTTATGATTTTGTCCTGCTGCGTGAACAGGCCGGTGAGAACCTCGGTGGTCTCGGTGATTGGTGGACTCGCTATCAAGAGGTCTCCTTCGAGGAGCGCGAAGCCATGGTCAATCAGCTGCAGGAACCGCGTGGCAAGAAACCGCGCCGTCGCCGCCGCCGTAAACCGACCTCCACCAAAACCAGTCATCAAACCGACGCCGAATAATGCCCGCGCTTGACGCCTATATTGGCCTGGGCAGCAACCTGGATAATCCTCTGCTGCAGGTGGAAACAGCCGTAAAAGCCCTGCAACAGCTACCGGCGACAGACCTCATTGCCGTCTCGCCCTGGTACCAAAGCCAGGCGGTCCTGTCCGAAGAGCTTATTGAGGCTGGCCACAGTGCAGAGGAGCACCCGGACTATATCAACGGTGTCGCCCGTCTTCGCACTAGCCTCGATGCCCATGTGCTGCTCGATCAGCTGCAAGCCATTGAGCTGACCCAGGGCCGCGAGCGCAATATTCGCTGGGATGCCCGCACACTGGATCTCGATCTGCTGCTGTATGGCGATCAAAATATCAACAGCGCCCGCTTGCAGGTACCTCATCCCTATTTGGCTGAGCGCAACTTTGTCCTCTACCCGCTGGCGGACCTGAAAGCGGATTTAGTGCTTCCCATGGGCCCATCACTTGCGTCATTATTAGCACGCAGTAACCGCGACGGGCTCAACCAGCTCTCTTCTTAAGAGCAGCGATAGCCCATCGACAAAAGGATTCAGGAGTCTTGTGTGACCGACGGCTTTGATTTACAACTGGACCTGCAGGGCAAAAAACTGCCCCACTATATTGCCGTAGAAGGCCCCATCGGGGTGGGCAAAACCACCCTGGCCAAACACCTGGCCACGACCTTTAACTATGATGTTTTGCTCGAACAGGCGGTAGAAAACCCGTTTCTGGAACGCTTTTACACGGACCCAAAAGCCAACGCCCTGTCGACGCAGTTATTTTTCCTGCTGCAGCGCGCCAAACAAATCCAGTCCCTGCGCCAGGACGATATCTTTACCCCTGTACGGGTGGCCGACTTTCTGATCGATAAAGATCAGCTGTTTGCCCAGGTCACCCTCGACGATGACGAACTGAATATATACCAACAGGTTTACAATCAATTGACCATCGATGCACCGCGCCCGGATTTGGTGATTTATCTACAGGCGCCTGTCGATGTGCTGCACGACCGTATTCGCCAGCGCGGCGTAAAATCCGAGCAGGGTATTTCCGATGAATACCTCAGCGTACTTAACGATGCCTATATGCGCTTTTTCCACTACTATGATGATGCGCCGTTATTGATTGTAAACGCTGCCGAACTGGATCTAGTCAACAATGCCGACCACTATCAGCAACTGGTAGAACGTATGCTGAAAACCACCCGTGGTCGCCACTACTACAACCCGACACCCACACTGTAAGTGTCGCCTCCGATCAAGACAACGCGAGTTTAAATGCTATGCCTTACGGAACCATCACCGCCGATAGCGGTTTGACCAAACCCATTACCATTAACACCCTGCGCAAAATGAAAGCCGAAGGGGAAAAATTTATTACCGTCGCCCTCTACGATGCCCCTATGGCAGCGATGGCGCAGAAAACCGGCGTGGAAGTCCTGCTGGTCGGCGACAGCCTCGGCATGACGGTACTGGGTTATGACAGCACCATTCCCGTCACCATGGAACAGATGATCTATCACGTTGAAGCAGTGCGCCGCGGTAACAACAAATCCCTGATCATGGGCGACATGCCGTTTATGACCTACGCCACCCCCGAGCAGGCCATGACCAATGCTACGCGCATTATGCAGGCTGGCGCCCATATGGTGAAAATCGAGGGCGGTGAATGGCTGGTAGACACCGTGAAGATGTTAGGCGATCGCGGCATCCCGGTATGTGCACACCTGGGACTGACACCACAATCGGTAAACAAGTTTGGCGGCTTCCGCGTCCAGGGCCGTAACGATGAACAGGCCGAGCAGATTTTTAACGATGCCTTGGCGCTCGATAAAGCCGGTGCCGATTTATTGGTACTGGAGTGTGTGCCTGTAGCCCTGGCCAAGCGCATTACCGACGCGGTATCCATGCCGGTGATTGGCATTGGCGCTGGTCGTGACACCGATGCGCAGGTACTGGTGATTAATGATATTCTCGGCCTGACTGAACAGCCGCCGAAGTTTTCGAAAAACTTTTTGGTGGAAGCGGAAGATATCCCCGGTGCACTGCGCAAATATGCCGCCGATGTTAAGTCCGGCATCTTCCCCTCTGACGAGCACAACTTTGGTTAAGAGCTCTGGGGTTAAGAGCTAGCCTGCCTCGGCAATAGCCGGCTGCATCAGCAGTTCGGCTTCGCGGCTAGCAACCGGGCGACTAAACAGGTAGCCCTGTCCCACATGAATGCCCATACGACGCAGCAATTCCAGTTGCGTCTCGCTTTCGATACCCTCAGCCACCAATTGAATATCCATGCCCGCCGCCAGTGTCGTGAGCGCATTTACCACCGCCTGCTTGTTAACATCCTCTTCCAGATTACAAACAAAACTGCGATCAATTTTAATTTGTTGCGGCTGCAGGCTAACCATATAACCCAGATTGGAATAACCCACCCCAAAGTCATCCACACTCAATTTAAAACCAAACTCGCGCAAGCGATTTAGCGTTGGGTGCTGGCCCTGGACAAAATTCGATTCGGTTAATTCCAGCTCCACTCGCTGCGGTGGAATACCATAACGCTGGCACAGTTGCTTGATATAGTAAGGTAATTTCTCATCGTCCAGCTGCAGTGGCGAGAGATTTATCGCCATGCTTAACTCCAGCTGTCCCTTATCACGCCACTGCGCCAATTGTTTGATGGCCTTTAACAACACCAGATAACCCAAGGGTTTAATCAAGCCGGTTTCTTCGGCCAGCGGAATAAATACCACAGGTGACTGCAGGGTTTTATCTACCCCCTGCAAACGTGACAGCGCCTCAAAGCCAACAATACGTCGTGACTGTAAACACACCTTGGGCTGATAAATAATCTCCACCGCACTGCGCCCAATTGCATCCTGTAGCGCTTGTACCTGGGCGTGTTTATCCTGAATCTCTTTCGACAGGGCCGGATGATAGTGCTGGATGGCGGTCTCCTGCTGACGGGTTTGCACCGTCGCGATATCCGCCGCCTGCAACAACTCATTGACGGTTT
This sequence comes from Maricurvus nonylphenolicus, assembly GCF_042854845.1. Classification (GTDB taxonomy): domain Bacteria; phylum Pseudomonadota; class Gammaproteobacteria; order Pseudomonadales; family Cellvibrionaceae; genus Maricurvus; species Maricurvus nonylphenolicus. The sequence goes on from NZ_AP031498.1 coordinate 5,190,339, forward strand.
TGCCATCGGTTACCGAATAACTGATACCGATATAAGGCCGCAATTCATGGCGGAAGCCCTGAACATTGTAGGCCGCCGATAACTCCTGCATCAGCCGATAGCCAAAGTCGTCGACTTCTTTGACCTGCCGTTCCGGTAACAGCAATAAGAAATCTGTGCCGATTGAACGCGCCGCCAGCGCTCTTTCGGGCAAGAGTTTCAGCAAACGCTCAGCAATTGCCTGCAACAAACTTTCAGCAATCGAGTGACCGTGAATTTTGGCGGTATGCTTGAGGTTGGAAATACTGATATGAACAATGTAAAAAGGCCGACCACGGGACAGCTTTTTTTCAGCCTGCTCGATAAAACTGTTGCGGTTATTGAGACGAGTTAAATAATCGTGATCCAACAGCCAGTTGATATGTGCCTGATCCTGCACCTGACGCTGAAACCAACGCCTGACCAAACCACCACTCAATACCACAAAGCCCCCGGTCACCATCAACAGCGCCAGACAGATCCAGACCATGGAACGCCAGGCATTTTGCTGTAGCGCCAGGGATTGATCGATCGCATCGCGACTGATCATATTCATTAAATCGTTAATCAGGAACGTCGGCGTATCTTCAATATTTTTTACATGATTATCGGCACTTAAATAATCATGCTGCGACTGCCAGTAAATATTGCGCGCTTCCTGATAGGCCACCCGCAACACTTCCAGTGAGTAAATAATCTCGCGCACCTGCTCATTGGTTTCCGGCTGATTAACCCACACCAGCAGCTGCTGACCCAATTCGAAGGTTTTGGTTTCCTGCTGTTTGAAGTTTTGCCACAGCAGCGATTCATCGACACTCTCGGAATACAACAAATAGGTATTCCAGGCCTGAACCTGATTTTCCAGCGAACTATTAAGCTCACTCAACAGCTTGCTGTGCTCCAGACGCTGCTCCAGCAGATCGTGCTGGGCATCGAGATGACTGGTACTCCAAAACATCGAACCAATAGCCAGCGCCAATGGCAGCAAGGGCCCTAGAATAACCAACCAGAAATACGCACTCTGCCCCTGCATCTTTTGGGTATGCACTTTTTGGCGCTGAGATGTGGAGGTTTTTGACATGGAGCCACAACATAAATGAAAAGCAGAGTTGTAGACCGCAATATAGAAATCAAATATGAAAGTTTAGTGACAACAAAGAAAGAAAAATGTCATAAAAAAGTGGAAGCATCAAACTTAATGAAAAGTGTGACAAAAAGCGCTATCCAGGTTTATTGAACACCGGGTAATTGCGGCAGATACTGCTGCGTGGCCGCATTGATGTCACAGCCCTGACGGCCGCCACAGCGAGAGTCACCATAGGCCTGCTGACGTGATTGTTCGATCCGGGCAGCCAAGGCATCACAGGCACTGAAAGTCACATTGCGCAACTTCACCACATAAGCACCCAACTTATCGAGCAACGGATAATCTTTAAGATGCCCTTTGGCATCGGCAAAATTCTCGTACAGGCCGTAATAGACCGCAAAAATACCATTATCCTTCTGGCGACACTGTAGAGGTATGGCGCCGTGCTTTTTGGCGAAACGCTGGCCAAAGCTGGCAAACTTAAATGCACCTATCTGAATGCTGTACACCAGATCGTACTGGCTCTCATTCATGTCGCTCTGCTGAGTACCTGAAGCGGGAGCGGGTAGATCCTGCAAACGCGCCTGCGCCAGCCGCAACACGGCGCCGTCCGGCTCCTGCACCAAGCGAATCAGCGGCAACGGCTCGCGCGGGGTAAAGGCAACCAGCATTGGGCTGAAATCGAGCCCCAGCTCCTCGGTCACCGTATCCAGCGCCTGCTGCCCCTCGGGTAGCGCATCAAAGCCCCCCAGATACACCAGGCGACGATTATCGGTTATCTGCACTTCGTGCAGTGACGGGAAGGAAACCTCGGCCAACGCCGCCTGATTGCGGGCATCCACTAATACCTGGACGGCATAGCGCTCACGGGCCAGGGGTTGGCCTGTTTCGCCGATCTGAGCACAGCTGTAGGCCGAGCGGGTACCGCCACTCAGGCAATAGGATTCCACCGCCCACACCTGAACGGTAAATACCATCAACAACGCTATCAACAACGGCTTCAACGACCAGGGGTACATAATTTTCCCGAATCCGCTACAAAGGAGTTTTAATATGAGGCGTTAGTCTAGCACGATCCTGTTGTTGACGAGAAAGCTCAAAAAAAAGGCAAAAAAAAGCCGCGCTAAAAGCGCGGCCTTTTCGACAAGCAGAGTCAATTACTCAGCGTTGCCTTCACCAGCTTCAGCGGCAGGCGCCTCAGCAGGTGCTTCTTCAGCCGGAGCCTCATCACGAGCAGCTTCTTTGATAGACAGCTTGATACGACCGCGCTGATCTACGTCCAGGCACTTAACGCGAACCATCTGACCTTCTTGCAGGTAATCGGTTACGCTGTTAACGCGCTCTTCAGCGATCTGGGAGATGTGTACCAGACCATCTTTGCCAGGCAGGAAGTTAACGAACGCACCGAAATCAACGATACGAACAACCTTACCTTCATAGATGGTGCCGATTTCTGCTTCTGCAGTAATCTCGCCAATTTTGTCCAGCGCAGCGCGCAGGGAGTCACCGGTTTCACCGTAAACCTTAACAGTACCGTCATCGTCGATATCAACAGATGCACCGGTCTCTTCGGTGATGGAGCGAATGGTCGCACCGCCTTTACCGATGATGTCACGGATCTTGTCCGGGTGAACCTTGATCTGCTCGAACTGAGGTGCAGAATCAGAAACGCCTTCGCGAGACTGGTTAATGACCTTGTTCATCTCAGCCAGGATGTGCAGACGTGCGTGCAGGGCCTGCTCCAGGGCGATTTCCATGATCTGCTCGGTGATACCTTCGATCTTGATATCCATTTGCAGAGCGGTAATACCGTTGGCGCTACCAGCAACTTTAAAGTCCATGTCACCCAGGTGGTCTTCATCACCCAGGATGTCGGTCAGTACAGCAAAGCCGTTGTCTTCTTTAACCAGACCCATGGCGATACCGGCAACAGGAGCCTTCAGAGGTACACCAGCGTCCATCAGTGCCAGAGAAGAACCACATACGGAAGCCATGGAGGAAGAACCGTTAGATTCGGTGATCTCACTCACAACACGGATGGAGTACGGGAACTCTTCTTCGGTTGGCAGCATGGCAGCAATACCACGACGGGCCAGACGACCGTGACCAATTTCACGACGGCCAGTACCGCCCATACGGCCAGCTTCACCTACAGAGTATGGAGGGAAGTTGTAGTGCAGCATGAATGGGTCACGACGTGAACCTTCCAGGGCATCGATCATCTGTGCGTCACGGGAAGAACCCAGAGTGGCAACAACGATGGCCTGAGTCTCACCACGGGTGAACAGGGCAGAACCGTGAGTTTTTGGCAGGGTGCCAACTTCAACGTTGATAGGACGAACAGTTTTGGTGTCGCGACCATCGATACGTGGCTCACCGGCAACAACGCTCTGACGAACGGTTTGTTTTTCCAGCTTGCTGAATACGCCTTTCACTTCATCGGCAGACACTTCTTCAGTGGCCAGCTGCTCAGCAGCTTGAGTACGCAGCTCGCCCAGACGGGTGTAACGCTGCATCTTGTCAGTGATTTTGTAGGCTTCTTTAACCTGTGCACCGAAAGCTTCGGCAACGGCAGATTTCAGCGCAGTGTTTTCTGCTTCTGGCTGCCAGTCCCAGGTTGGTTTGGCGGCATCGCGAGCCAGCTCTTCAACTGCCTGAATAACCGTTTGCAGCTCTTGGTGAGCGTACAGAACCGCACCCAGCATAATGTCTTCTGGCAGTTCGTTGGCTTCGGATTCAACCATCAGTACCGCTTCTTTGGTACCGGCAACAACCATGTCCAGCTCAGAAGCTGCAACCGCAGCGTAACCTGGGTTCAGCAGGTAGCCGTCAGCTTCGGTGTAACCTACACGAGCAGCACCAATTGGGCCGCTGAACGGAATACCGGAGATGGCCAGCGCGGCAGACGTACCGATCATGGCAGCGATATCTGGATCAACGTCCTTCTCAGCGGACATCACAGTACACACCACCTGTACTTCGTTCATAAAGCCGTTCGGGAACAGCGGACGAATTGGACGGTCGATCAGACGCGAGGTCAGGGTTTCTTTTTCACTTGGACGGCCTTCACGCTTGAAGAAACCACCCGGGATTTTACCGGCGGCGTAGGCCTTTTCGATGTAATGGACAGACAGCGGGAAGAAATCTTGGCCTTCACGGGTGTCTTTGGCGCCTACCACGGTAACCAGTACCTGGGTATCGCCCATGCTAACGAGAACTGCACCGGTAGCCTGACGCGCAATGCGGCCGGTTTCCAGAGTTACAGTTTGATTGCCGTATTGGAATTTTTTAATGACGGGATTCACGACATTAGTCCTTTTATTTACTTTCTTTCAATTCAACTATTTCTATTTGTTTACACTAACGCAACCTACTTTAGTACATAACCCACTAATCACCTAAGACAGCCATCTAAATAGCCACCCGAGGTGCGGGTCATATACCAGGACACAGGGTTTATCCAAAACCCTACACCCTACAAACCTTTTTACCGACTTGCTAATGCCTTACATTGCCATGTAAGGCGTCTTACCTCTATGCCCCTAACCAGGGGGGAGGCAGTTACGTGCTTTACTAAAAAAAGTGCCCGCTTAGGCGGGCACTGGGTAAAGCTCTTAGCGACGCAGACCTAATTTCTTAATCAGGGTAGCGTAGCGGCTCGCGTCTTTGCCCTTCAGGTAGTCCAGCAGTTTACGACGCTGGTTTACCATGCGGATCAGACCGCGACGAGAGTGGTGATCCTGCTTGTGATCCGAGAAGTGACCTTGCAGCTTGTTGATGTTGAAAGTCAACAGAGCTACTTGTACTTCCGGGGAACCAGTATCGCCCTCGGCTTGTTGGTAGTCTTTTACGATTTCAGCTTTTTCAGCAGCACTCAGTGCCATAATCATATACCTCAATAATATGCAATTAATAAGTCCAGCCAGGCCCGTGCATATTTACAGACCGGCTAGGGTTTTCTGCCTTCCAGAGCCAAGCTCTGGAGAGCGGAATTCTTTCAGTGGTAGCCCGAATTAGGACGCTACCAAGCGTTTCGGGGCCACCCGACCATCGTCAGTGATCTCCCCAACCCCCAGAAAGACGTCATAGTCGCCTTCTTCCAGGAAAACGCGCACCATATCACCTTCATCGCCAATACGGTAGACCTGGGAGTCCATAACCGGCTGCCCCTGGCGAAAATAGTGACCTGTGGCCTCTGGCAGGATGATTTCTGGCAATTCCTGCACCGGTGCCCAAGTGGACAGCAGGTGGTGATCGAGGGTTTCCGCCCTGCCCTCACCGCGTTCGGCTTCCAGCTCAGCCAGGCTAATGCACTCGTCTTCTTTAAACGGCCCCGCCTGAGAGCGGTGCAGTTTGGCCACATGAGCACCACAGCCCAGGGCCTTGCCAATATCCTCAGCGATGGTACGCACATAGGTACCTTTGCTGCAGTGGATATCCAGATCCAACTCCGCGACCTCGCCCGGGCGAAAATCCAGAATATCAATACTGTAGACCGTAACCGGGCGCGCCTCGCGCTCCACCTCAATGCCTTCACGGGCCAGTTTATACAGCGGCGTACCATTGTGCTTCAGGGCCGAATACATCGGCGGCACCTGCATAATATCGCCCACAAACTGCTCTACCGCCTGCTCGACCTGCTCGCGAGTGATGTCCGCTGTGCTTACCTGGTCGAGTAACTCACCGTCGGTATCGCCGGTGGTGGTAAATGCCCCCAGACGATAAGTGGTGCGGTAGCGCTTGTCAGCATCCAGTAAAAACTGGGAAAACTTGGTGGCCTCGCCAAAGCACAGCGGCAATACGCCGGTGGCCAGGGGATCGAGGCTGCCGGTATGACCGGCCTTGGCGGCGAACAACAGACGCTTGGCCTTCTGCAAAGCATCGTTGGACGTCATGCCCGTATCTTTATTTAACAGCAGCACTCCGTCGATGGGCCTGCCGCGTCCGCGTCTTCTTCCCAACGCTTATACCTCTAATATGCTCTTCACAGGCGGCGAAGACTCAGTCTTCGGCATCGTCCTGCTTGTGAGGATGGGCATTATCCTCTGCCACGGCTTTATCAATCAGGCTAGAGAGCGCCTGACCTTTCACCGATGTGGCATCGTAAATAAATTGCAGCCGTGGCGTCACACGAATATCCAGCTCTTTGGCCAGACGTGAACGCAAAAAGCCACTGGCGCCGTTGAGGGCTTCAGCCGCTTCACTGCTCTCTTCATCGGTTTCACAACCAACGAAAGTGACAAACACCTTGGCAAACGCCAGATCGCGCGTGACATCCACCGCATTGATATTGACCATGCCGATACGCGGATCGCGCATTTCGAACTGAATCAATTGTGCCAGGATGCGCTGAATAGCATCAGCAATACGATCTGTGCGAGTAAATTCTCTTGCCATTTATACCTCTTTGGTCAGAACGGAAGCGAGCGGCGCTCGCCCCCATCCTACACACAAGCCTTACAGCTCGCGCGCTACCTCTTTCACGTCAAAGACTTCGATCTGATCGCCGATCTTAACGTCGTAGTTCTTAACACCAATACCACACTCGGTACCGTTACGAACTTCGTTAACGTCATCTTTAAAGCGACGCAGGGATTCCAGCTCGCCTTCGAAGATCACAACGTTGTCACGCAGTACGCGAATAGGCTTGTTGCGGTAAACCACACCTTCGGTAACCATACAGCCAGCTACCTGACCGAACTTCGGAGAGCGGAAAACGTCACGCACATCGGCGATACCAACGATTTCTTCAACACGCTCAGGCTCCAGCATACCGGACAGAGCGCCTTTCACTTCGTCGATCAGCTGATAGATGATGCTGTAGTAACGAATTTCAACAGACTCATCTTCGGCCTGCTTACGGGTACCCGCGCTGGCACGTACGTTAAAGCCGATCACAATGGCACCAGTACTCAGCGCCAGGTTAACGTCGTTTTCAGTAATACCACCGACACCGGCAGACACAACGTTCACCTGAACTTCTTCGTTACCAATTTCCATCAGGGCTGCCTGGATAGCTTCCAGAGAACCACGTACATCGGTCTTCAGTACGACTGGCAATGTTTTCTGTTGGTCTGCACCCATACCAGCAAACATATTTTCCAGTTTGGCAGCCTGCTGACGCTGCTGCTTTTCCTTGCGCTCTTTCTCGGCACGGAACTCGGCAACTTCACGGGCTTTACGCTCGTCAGGTACAACCACAAATTCGTCACCGGCATTCGGGGCAGAGTCCAGACCCAGAATTTCTACCGGGGTAGAAGGACCGGCGTCTTTGGTTTGCTGACCCAGCTCGTTAGTCATCGCACGCATACGACCGAAGCTTTGACCGGCCAGCATAATGTCACCACGCTTAAGATGACCAGCCTGAACCAGAACGGTGGCAACAACACCACGGCCTTTATCAACGCGGGATTCAACAACCACACCGCGAGCCGGTACATCTACAGGTGCTTTCAGCTCCAGCAGTTCGGCTTGCAGGGATACGGCTTCCAGCAGCTCGTCGATACCTTGACCGGTGTGCGCCGATACGTTGATAAACTGCGTATCACCACCCCAGTCTTCAGGGATAACGTCTTTCGCAGCCAGTTCGTTTTTAACACGATCCGGATCAGCGGTTTCTTTATCACACTTGTTCACCGCAACCACGATAGGTACGCCAGCAGCACGGGCGTGCTGAACCGCTTCTTCGGTTTGTGGCATCACACCATCGTCAGCAGCAACAACCAGAATAACCACGTCAGTACACTGGGCACCACGAGCACGCATAGCGGTAAACGCGGCGTGTCCCGGTGTATCCAGGAAGGCGATCTCGCCGTGACCTGTTGGCACACGGTAAGCACCGATATGCTGAGTAATACCACCAGCCTCACCGGAAACCACTTTAGTCTCGCGGATGTAGTCGAGCAGCGAGGTCTTACCGTGGTCAACGTGACCCATAACGGTTACAACCGGTGCGCGACTTTCCATGGTGCCGTCAGCTTCGATCGCTTCTTCCAGCTTTTCTTCAACTTCGTTGGCACTCTTGAGTACAACCTTATGGCCCATCTCTTCAACAACCAGCTGAGCAGTTTCCTGATCCAGCGGCTGATTAATTGTTGCCATTACACCCATCTTCATCAGGTGCTTCATCAATTCACCGGCTTTAACGGTCATCCGTTGAGCAAGGTCGCCTACGGTAATGGACTCAGGCACTTCAACTTCGTGCACAATTTTTCCTGTTGGCCTTTTAAAGCCATGCTTGTTGTTTAGCTTGATAGCCTTCTTGCGCGCCGCTTTCTTGGCAGGCTTATCGTCATCCAGGTCGTCATCGATATTTTTAAGCAAATCAACTTTGCTGGATTTCTTGGGACCGGTTTTAGCCTTCTTAACGGCTTTCTTGCGCGGCGCTTCTTCGGTTTCCGGCTCAGCATCTTCTTCAGCATGATGCTTTTCTTTCTTCTTGCCGTGAGAACCTTTTTCAGCTTCCTGACGTGCTGCCAGCGCTTCGGCTTCTGCACGTAGTTGCTTCTCGTCTTTCTCAGGTTCAGCCGCTTTCTTGGCCTTGGCTTCTTTCGCTTTGGCCGGTGCCTCTTCAGCTGCTTCAGGCTCTGCGGCTACCTCTTGCTCGGCTTCGCGCTGTGCAGCTTCCTCTTCTTCGGCCTTGCGACGCAGAGCCGCCTGACGACGCTCTTCAATGTCATCAACCAGAGGCTGCTTGGCTGGCGCTTCCACCGGAGCCGGTGCCGGTTGCTCGGCAACCACTTCTGGCTCAGGCGCTGCAACCGGTGCTTCTGCCTCTGGCGTTTCTGCCTGATCGCGCTTAACGTAGGTACGCTTTTTACGCACTTCTACGTTAACGGTTTTGCGACCGCTGCCACTGCCGGTTTTCAGCGTGGTGGTAGTCTTGCGCTTCAGGGTAATTTTCTTTGGCGCTTCGGTGCTTTCCCCGTGGCTGGTTTTCAAAAATGCCAGCAGGGTTTGTTTTTCTGCGTCGGACACCGCAGCATCTGCATCGGTGTGCGGCAGGCCAGCCTCGGCCATTTGCTTCAGCAGTCGATCTACTGAGGCACCTACCGATTTGGCGAGTTCGCTAACTGTTACTTCTGCCATGTTGTATTGTTCCTCAGTAAATTACTTCTCTTCCTCTGATGCTTCATCAGCAAACCAGGGCTCACGTGCTTTCATAATCAATGCTGCAGCACGTTCTTCATCCATACCTTCGATGTCCAGCAGCTCGTCTACGGCTTGCTCTGCCAGATCATCCATCGTTACCACACCGCGACTGGCCAACACGAAGGCAAGATGCTTATCCATGCCTTCCATGTTGAGTAAATCTTCTGCAGGTTCGGTATCCAGTTTTTCTTCGCCGGCCAGAGCCTGGGTCAACAGGGCATCCTTGGCACGCGAGCGCAACTCTTCGGCGATGTCTTCATCAAAGCCGTCGATGTTAAGCATTTCTTCCAGTGGTACGTAAGCCACTTCTTCCAGGGTGGTGAAACCTTCTTCAACCAGCACGCCGGCAACGTCTTCATCAACGTCCAGGGCTTCCATAAAGGTTTCCAGGTAGCTACCCGCTTCCTCTTCCTGCTTGGACTGCCACTCGTCGGTGCTCATCACGTTGATGTCCCAACCGGTCAGCTCACAGGCCAGACGTACGTTTTGACCACCGCGACCAATGGACTGGGCCAGGTTGTCTTCATCAACGGCAACGTCCATGGAGTTGGTGTCTTCATCAACCACGATGGATTCGATTTCGGCTGGCGCCATGGCGTTGATGACGAACTGGGCCGGGTTGTCGTCCCACAAAATGATATCAACACGCTCACCGCCCAACTCGTTGGATACGGCCTGTACACGTGAACCACGCATACCTACGCAAGCACCTACCGGATCGATACGACCATCATTGGTAGTTACCGCAATCTTGGCGCGAGAACCGGGATCACGGGCAGCGCCTTTCAGCTCAATCACCTGCTCGGAAATTTCCGGTACTTCAATCTTAAACAGTTCGATCAACATCTCTGGGCAAGAACGGCTCAGATACAGTTGCGGGCCACGCTGCTCGGTGCGCACATCCAACAGCAGGGTACGAACACGATCGCCCATGCGGAATACTTCGCGACCAACCAGTTGATCGCGAGGCAGCAGACCTTCAGCATTGTTGCCCAGATCCACAATAATATTGTCGCGAGTCACTTTCTTTACAGTGCCGCTGATCAGCTCGCCAACACGGTGACGGTAAGCTTCAACGATTTGTGCACGCTCGGCTTCGCGAACTTTTTGTACGATAACCTGCTTGGCAGTTTGCGCGGCGATACGACCAAAACCGACGTTTTCTACCTGCTCTTCGTAGACATCACCCACCTGCAGGCTTTCGTCTTTTTCATGAGCTTCTTCAGTAGTGAACTCGGTACCCAGAATGGCCATCACGTCATCGGCGACAACGGTCCAGCGACGGTAGGTTTCGTAGTCACCGCTCTTGCGGTCAATCACAACACGAATGTCGGATTCTTCTTCGTAACGCTTCTTGGTCGCTGTTGCCAACGCCAGTTCAATCGCTTCAAAGATAATGTCGCGATCAACACCTTTTTCGTTGGAAACCGCATCGGCTACCAGCAAAATTTCTTTGTTCATGCACGTGCCTCGTTTACCCGAACTTTCATTGCTCAGCAGAGCCAATGAATAATCCCTAAATGCCCCCTAGAAACGGGGAATAATGTTGGCTTTCTCAATTAACTCAAGTGGCAACAGATATTCGTTATCATCCACCACAACCAAAACGTCATCGTCTTCGACGCCGTTTAAGAGTCCTGTAAATTTGCGACGCCCTTCAAAGGCCGAACGCAATTTAATGCTTACCTGCTCGCCGGTGTAGGCGGCAAATTGTTCCAGCGTGTATAACGGACGATCCATACCTGGTGAAGACACCTCCAGGCTGTACTCACCGGCAATAGGATCTTCTACATCCATCACACTGCTCACCTGGCGACTGACTTTTTCACAGTCTTCCAGATTCACGCCGCCTTCTTTATCAATATACAAACGTACCGTTGAGTGACGGCCCTGGGAAAAATATTCCAAACCCCAGAGTTGGCATTCCATGGATTCCACCACGGGTTCCAACAGCTCTTTTAACTGGTCATGCTTCGATGCCATGAGCCTACCTCTTTAAAAATCTCAAAAACGCTTGAATACTTTTGGGCAAACGCCAGAAACAAAAAATGGGCCCAAGGCCCATCCTACGACTTCAGCTGCAGGCCCTGCAGCTTACTACCACGCCCTGACGGCGCTTTTTCCACATACAAAAAGACCCCTAAAAAGGGGCCTCTCTGAATCAGCGTGCTGATTATTATAGCATCAACATGCTTTCGAATTTGGTAGCGGGGGCTGGATTTGAACCAACGACCTTCGGGTTATGAGCCCGACGAGCTACCAGGCTGCTCCACCCCGCAATTCCAACTCAGTGAGGCCTCAACCCCAACCGAGGACGCGAATTATAGGGATGCCCCCTGCCCGGGTCAAGCTAAAATATGGGTAAATTACAGTTATTTTTCAACCACTTGCGCAGACCATTGCAAATCCCTATCAGCACCTACACACTGACAGGGCAAACCCGGAAGTTGGCCCCCCAGAAATGATTGACTCTCAACGCATCAACCGCTTTCTCGACCACTACCAGATAGATGATCCGGACCTGCTCAGTGCCTGGCTCGGACAATCTTCTATTATCCAGGCCGAACGTGATCAGGTGCTGCTGCAAACTGGCGCCGAGCAAACCCATCTGTTTGTGATTCTCAGCGGCCTGATTCGCTACTACTACACCAGCCCCAACGGTAAGGAATGGAACCGGGTGTTTTTTCGAGAGCAGCAGATTATTGGTTCGCTGAGCGCCTTGCTCACCCAAAGCCCCAGCCGCTTTACCATTGCCGCACTGGAAGCCAGTGAACTGATCGCCACACCTATCGACAGTTTTATAAAACTCGGCGATCAATTCCCGCAAATCACACGACTGCAAATACAAGTGACCGAAGAAATGTTTCTACGCAACGAACTGCGTGAAGGCATTCTACTAACGGGCAATACCGAAGAGCGCTATCAGTGGCTTATTGGCAATGAGCCCTGGCTGCTGGAGCGGGTACCGCAATACCAGCTGGCCAGCTACTTAGGCATGGATGCGGTGTCCTTTTCGCGTGTAAAAAGTAAACTTAGCAACTAGCCTCAACCTTGATCGTTAAACCCAGCACACTGGCCAGGCGATCGCAGACGGCCGCCAGATTCTCTGCTGAACCAGCCACTTCCACCTCTATACCCCCGGATGCCAGTACCTGCCCCTTCGCCAACACATCAGCGAAACCCTGATCGGCCAGGCTCTCTGCCACAGCACCTTCAGCGGTAATGGCGCGCAAGCTGGGCTTATGAATTTTGCCCACAGCCGTGACCGGCAACGCCTCCAAAATCACAATACGCTTGGGACAGGCCGGACGCTCGTCAATATGGTCCTGAGCATGATTCATCAATTCATCAACGCTAACAGTCTGATCCGGATGCAACTGCACAAACGCCACCGGCAGTTCACCGGCATAATCATCAGGCCAACCCACCGCAGCCGCCAGGGCCACCGCCGGGTGATCCTCCAGGCAATGCTCTATCATCGCCGGATCGATATTGTGACCACTGCGAATAATCAGATCCTTGGCTCGCCCGGTAATAAAGAGGTTATTGTCGGCATCCAGATGACCTAGATCACCGGTTCGCAGCCAGCCCTCTGCCAATGGATCTTCGTCGTGCCCCAGATAACCGGGAAACACCATGGGCCCACGGACACAGATTTCACCACTATCACCGACGTGCTTCGCACCATCTATCAAGACTTCAACCGGGGCAGAAATGTGCCCGGCACTGCCCGGCACTGTCGGTTTGTCCAGATTAGGCATGGCAATCACACCGGCACACTCGGTCATACCGTAGATAGAATACAGTGATACTCCGGTCACCCGTTCCACATCACCATACAGGCTGGCAGGCACAGGCGCCCCACCACCGACCATAAAGCGCAGACTGCTGATATCGGCATCCCCCACCGGCGTGCCCACCATGGCCGCCACCGAAGTGGGAATACCGCCACTGACACATACTTTATAACGCTCGACCAGCTCCCAGTGTTTGGCAATCACCTGCGGATCGCGAAACCCCAGTGCCGTTGGCAGCACCATATTCGCCGCTGCGGCAATAGCCCCCAGGCCGTTCACCAGTGCGCCGGCAACATGAAACATGGGCAGCCCATTGACCCCGGCATCGCCGGGCTGACTGGCCATGGTATTGATATAGGCGAACGCCGTGCACAACTGATTGGTATGGGTATGCAAGGCCAGCTTGGGCATACCGGTAGTACCGCCGGTATGGAAATAGGCCGCTACATCATCACCAGCAGGCAACCACTCATCAGGTAATTCATCGGCGCTCTGCTCGGCAAGCAAGGCATCAAACTGCGACTCGACTTCACCGCCAACGGCAATCAGACGCGGAGCCTTACCACCATTTTCCGCCAGGGTCGCAGCCACCGACTCGGCCTTTTGCCAAATATCACTAAACGGATTTGGCCCCAGGGCAACAATAACATCGGTTTCCGCCTTGGCCATTAAGCTCGCCAGAGCATCGGCACTCAGCAGCGGGTTTAACGGATTGGCGACCCCCACCGCTTCCGCCGCCCACAGGGCGATATGGTTTTGCGGGATATTGGGCAGCAGGATGGAGACAACACCACGTCGTTCACCACTTTCAGAAAAGGACTGTCGAAACAAACGCGCGGCACGATTCACACTTTGCTGTAACGCCTGGTAGCTGATGGTGACATCCTGCCAGGGATTAACCGAGGTGAGATAGGTTAATGCTGTGCGATCACCGTGCTGATCAGCCGCCCAGTTTAGTAATTCATAAACGTTGGTGGCATCGGTCGCCGAGGTTATTGTTGTCATAAGGACTCCCTTTAATTGTGTTGCTACTCTCTCTTCCTTGAGCTTAATAGCAGCATGCCGGGGGCGCCTTAACATTTACTAAGAAGCATAAAAAAACCCGCCTTGTGAGCGGGTTTTTAATGGGCCATCCGGGATACGGAGAGCTTAGCAGTCTTCCACAGAATTCAGCGGATAGTTGCTTGGGTATGGCAGACGTGCCACACCGGAATCAATAGCGGCTTGGGCAACTGCACCGGCCACCGCACCCAGCAGACGCGGATCAGTCGGCTTAGGCAGAATGTAGTCAGAGCCAAAGCTCAGCTCAGCACCACCGTAAGCGGCAGTTACTTCAGCAGGAACATCTTCTTTGGCCAGATCTTTAATGGCCTTAACAGCAGCCAGCTTCATCTCTTCATTAATGGCAGTGGCGCGAACGTCCAGGGTGCCACGGAACAAGAATGGGAAGCACAGTACGTTGTTTACCTGGTTCGGATAGTCAGAACGGCCAGTAGCCATAATCAAGTCATCGCGGGCTTCGTTGGCCAGCTCTGGCTTGATCTCTGGATCCGGGTTGGAGCAGGCAAATACAACAGGCTTGGCAGCCATTTTGTTTAACTGATCAACGCTCAGCAGGTTGGGACCAGACACGCCGAGGAACGCATCCGCACCTTCAATTGCGTCATCCAGGGTACGAGCATCAGTGTCGTTGGCGAACTCTTCTTTGTACTGGTTCAAGCCTTCACGACCTTTGTAGATCACACCTTTGGAATCCAGCATGGTGATGTTTTCGCGCTTGGCACCCGCGCTGATCATCAGATTACAGCAGGCGTTAGCGGCAGCACCGGCACCCAGGCACACAACCTTGGCGTCTTCGATGGTTTTGCCTTGAATCTCCAGGGCGTTCAACAAACCGGCAACGGTTACAATGGCAGTACCGTGCTGGTCGTCGTGGAAAATAGGTACAGAGCAACGGTCAATCAACACGCGCTCAATTTCGAAACACTCAGGCGCCTTGATATCTTCCAGGTTAATACCGCCGTAGGTGTCGGCAATATTAATCACGGTATCGATAAACGCTTGCGGGTTTTCAGCATTAACCTCTACGTCTACGGAGTCGATGCCAGCAAAACGCTTAAACAGCAGACTTTTACCTTCCATCACCGGCTTACTTGCCAGTGGGCCCAGGTTACCTAAACCCAGGATGGCGCTGCCATCGGTAATTACGGCTACCAGGTTACCCTTAGCCGTGTATTTAAAAGCGTTCTCGGGATCTTTGGCAATCTCACGAACGGGTTCCGCAACACCAGGACTGTAAGCCAGAGACAAATCTTCCTGGGTTTCGGCGGGCGTGGTCAGCTCAACACCCAGCTTTCCTGGTTTAGGAAAAGCATGGTAATCAAGAGCCGCCTTCTTCAATGAATCAGACATCGTGTTAACCGTAAAAAGTAGAGCTATGCAATAAAGGGCCGTGAAGGATACAGAAGGGCTATGGCCCCCTCAACCCCCGAAAAAATCAATTTATTGTGCAAAATCACCCTGCTCAAAGGCATAGGGCGACTTCACAGTCATCAACCATTCCTTAAACCCCTTACTTTTCAAGGAGTTAGAGAGCTTTCTGCGGGTAAGCCAACCGCGTACAACCAGCTTTTTACCCACCAGATCGGATGAAAAACCCACCCAAAAATTAGGGAAATTAGTCGTATCCGCTCGTAAAACAAGCGCTTGATCCAGCTCAATCCACAGGGTTTTACCCCCGTCCACACGGGTGACAGTACCTATCAGGCGCTGAAACCCCGTCTTTTCCTGCTGTACTGCAAGCCTGGCCGGCAAAGGCTGCCAGTCTTCGTGCGCCCAAACACCAGACAGTTTCGCTCGCGCTTGAGACTCAATGGCGGCAAAGCAGTCGGCGTGTTGCACATTGGGCGGCACCACAATCGCAAAGGCCAAACCTCGAGCCAGCAGGAAGGCCTCCAGGTTTTGTCCGCGGTCATTAAAGATATGACCAAGCACGCGTCCGTAACGATCGGTTTTTTCTGCCCCTACTAACAACTGTAGCTCGCGAGCCTGATCCAGCCACTGGCTTGCCGCATCAGCGGCCTGTTGTGCCAACGCCTGCGCCGGGCGTTGATCACGGGCCAACTCCGGGGTATTCACTCCCAGCAGACGTACCTTGCGGCCATCGACCAAACGCAGGGTGTCGCCATCATAAATATGCTCAACACGAATTGTCTGCAGTTGCTTCTTATATATAGCCTGAAAAGATGACAATTGTGCGCAGAATGATTCATCCGCCCATGCCAACCGAATAAAAAGCATAAAAAAAGCGCCGATGACGTAAGCCAACGGCGCTTTTTTTGAATTCGCTTGCAAGCGCAAAAGCTTACTTCTTGAGGCTGCGGCCAGCGAAGCGTTGCTTGAACTTATCAACACGACCACCGGTGGTCGCTTGCTTCTGCTTACCGGTGTAGAAAGGGTGACACGCGGAACATACGTCCAGGTGAACAGCCTTAGCCATGGTAGAACCGGTAGTGATGACGTTGCCGCAAGAACAAGTGGCAGTCATTTCGCCGTAATTAGGATGAATATCTGCTTTCATGGTGGTTTCCCGTCGCTTTATATGTGCCGCCACCTGATCTTGTGCCAGGCACCGCACAGCGGTTAATGTACTTCCTGTAGTTTAGCCAAATAGCCGCAACAAGAAGCACCTGAGTAAAATAAGACGGCGCATACTACCAGAAACCCCGCCCAACGCAAGCCAATTTGGGTGATTTTTCGACAGATGGGGGCCAGCCCGACTGCCCCAGCTAAAGAACCCTTAAAAGACGCTGGACTCCTGCCTGCGCAGGAGTGAGGATATAGCGGTAGCTGAAACGATACAGCCATAGAAGATAAAGGAATTCCCGACTGCATGTCAGCGCCCGCCATACTTGTTGTTGCTCTGCCCACGCCGCTGCGCCGCCTATTTGATTACCTCCCCCCCGGCTACCAACCACCGGGGGCCGCCAAGGATATGTTTGCCCAGCCAGCCGCTGCGGTCGATTGTCACAGCCTGCAACCGGGTGTGCGCATCAAGGTACCCTTTGGGCGCCAGGAGCTGATTGGCATCTTGATCGCAGTAAAAGGGGAAAGTGAATTTCCGCTCGAACAACTTAAGCCTGCCACCGAAATCCTCGATCAATCCCCGGTGCTGACAGAAGATATCCTCGAGCTTAGCCAATGGGCCAGCGGCTATTACCACCACCCGCTGGGCGAAGTCATCAGCACAACCCTACCCACGCTACTGCGTCAGGGACAGGCGCCCGAACGCCAGCGCGAGCAGGTTTGGCAAGCGACGGACAAAGGCCGCGGTGAGCTAGGCGCACTGTTAAAGCGCGCCCCCAAACAGCAACAGGCGCTGGATCTGATCAAGCATCAGTACCTGTCATCCAGTCAGTTGGCCGCCCTGGATATCAATCGCCCCATCCTTAAGGGACTGCAGGAAAAAGGACTGATTGAGGCGATAGATCGCCTCGAAGACAACAGCCAAACGCTATTGGCCGAAACACCACTGACACTCAATGAGGAACAACAGCAGGCGCTAAGCGCCGTCGAGTTCGACAACTACAACAGCTACCTACTCCGCGGTGCTACCGGCAGCGGCAAAACAGAAATTTACCTGCAAGCTATTGCCAAGGTACTGGAACAGGGTAAACAAGCCTTGGTACTGGTACCGGAAATTGGCTTAACACCTCAAACCCTGGGCCGCTTTCAGCACCGCTTTAACGCCCCCATTGCCACCCTGCATTCGGGCCTTAATGATAGCGAGCGCCTGCAAGCCTGGCTGGCGGCACAAAGCGGTGAAGCCAGTATTGTCATTGGCACTCGCTCGGCGGTGTTTACCCCGCTGCCGAACCTCGGTGTGATTATTATCGACGAAGAGCACGACCTGTCGTTTAAGCAGCAGGACGGCTTTCGTTATTCGGCCCGCGATTTGGCAGCGATTCGCGCACAAAAGCATCACATACCTTTATTACTGGGCAGCGCCACGCCATCACTGGAAACCGCACACAACTGCGAGCGTCAACGCTTCAAACTGCTGGAACTGACTCAGCGCGCCGGCAATGCCAAACCGCCTGCGATTGAGCTACAGGACATCCGCCGCCAGGCACTGATCGAAGGCTTTTCCCAAGAGAGCCTGGAGCAGATACGCACCGAACTCGATGCCGGAAACCAGGCCCTGGTGTTTATTAACCGCCGCGGTTATGCCCCCACGTTAATGTGCCACGACTGCGGCTGGCAGGCCCACTGCCCCAATTGCGATGCGCGCCTGACTGTTCACCAGCACCCGCGCCACCTGCACTGCCATCACTGTGATTACCAGTGCGGTATGGTTGATCAGTGTTACAGCTGCCTGAGTTCAGATCTCACCGCAGTGGGGCTGGGCACGGAGCGCAGCGAAGCAGCCCTGCAAGATGAGTTTCCCGATGTTCCTGTCATTCGCGTTGACCGCGATACCACAAGACGCAAAGATGCTATGCAGAACATTGTCGACGAGGTCAATAAAGGCGAACCCTGCATACTGGTAGGCACCCAAATGCTGGCTAAAGGCCATCACTTCCCGGATGTGACTCTGGTGGTGGTACTGGATGCTGACGGCGGCCTATTCAGCGCCGATTTCCGCGGCCCGGAACGCATGGGGCAGTTATTAACCCAGGTAGCAGGCCGGGCTGGTCGCGCCGAAAAACCCGGCCGGGTGATTATTCAGAGCCATCTGTGTGACCACCCGCTACTGCAAACCCTGCTGCACGATGGTTACCCAGACTTTGCCCAACAGCTGATGGGTGAGCGGCAAATTGCCCACCTGCCGCCCTACCGTTACCTGGCCTTGCTGCGCGCCGAAGATAAAAACGCCCATCAGGCCATGGCGTTTTTAACCCAGGCGCGCCAATTGGCTGAACAGATTTTTCCGTCCAGCGTTAGCCTGCAATATTTGGGGCCACTGCCAGCGCCACTGGAAAAACGTAATGAGCGTTTCCGTTATCAGCTGCAGATTAATGCTGGCCAGCGTCAGGATTTGCATCGCTTGTTACAGCCGTTGATTGCCCAGCTGGATGAATTGCCGCTGGGGCGCAAGGTGCGATGGTCGGTGGATGTCGATCCGCAGGATATGGCCTAATTAAATTCGGTGCCACGACCTGGGGTCTGACCCGCAGGGATCAGACCCCGCGCCATGCACAATGCGGGGTCCGACCCTGCGGGTCGGACCCCGTTCGAAGTGCGTTCTAGCAACTAGTAGACTGGAGCCGATTTCTTTACAATCCTCTCCATATAATAAAGATGTCAGTACCCAGACCATGTCCAAAGATTTTGCCAAAAAACCTAAAAAACAAGCCCCACCGCCCAAGCCTAAATCCCAGGTGCCTGGTTGGGTGTGGCTATTTACCGGTACAGTGCTGGGTGCGTTTATTATGTTTTTGGCACACCTGTCTGGCATTACCCCGGCAGTTGAACAACCAGCCAAAACCGTGGCCAAGGCTGAACCCAAACCGGAAAAAACCATTCCCAAGCCGCGCTTTGATTTCTACAAACTGTTAAAAGAAAGTGAAGTACCGGTACCGGAAGTGGATAACACAGCCCCCACTAACGCACCGGTTGATAACCTGGAATATATTCTTCAGGTAGGCTCTTTCAAACGCGCCGCTGATGCCGATCGCCTGCGCGCTGAATTAATTTTGATGAATCTCGATACCCAAATCGAAAAGGTCACGGTGCGCAACGGTGAAGTGTGGCACCGCGTATTGGTGGGCCCGTTTCAGAATCGCTCCAAACTGGCCCAGGCGCGCAGCACGCTGGTATCAAACGATATCAACCCGCTGCTGTTAAAACGCAAGGCAGGTTAAAGACCTGCCTGCTGCATTTCATTAGCCTCGCTATTGCCTGCTAGCCACTTAATAGTTTCATCCACATAAATACCCAACTCATCGGGAATCGGTGAGCCGGTGGTTTTCTCATAATCGGGATGGCGGAACTCGCCTAAACGTACCACTACCATATTATGCTCAGGCACCATGGCGACATACTGCCCCAGGTGACCGATCATGGCTTTGAAGTTTGCCTGCGGGCGATCATCAATCCACACGGAATGGCCGTAATAGGTTTCACGATCCGGTGCCAGCATACGCTCAACAAAATCTACCGCCACCAACTGCTCGCCCTGCCATTGACCGTCTTGCAATAACAGCTGACCAAACTTGGCAAAGTTGCGGGCATTGGTGCTGACACAACAATACACCAGCTCGGTGCCATTGCTGTCGGTATGCCACAAAGCATCGTCATTCATACCCAGCGGCTGCCAGTATTTTTCGGCCAGGTATTCACTCACACCCTTGTCTCCCAGCACGCGCTGCAGGGCCACCCCCAACACCTGGGTAGAGGCACTGGAGTAGTAATAATTTTCACCCGGTTTACCGTTGTAGTCGTGCTGCAATACATAGGACTCAACATCATAGCCGTACACCAGCTTGGCCACTGGCGATAAGGGCGAGTAATAATTTTCCGTCCACTCCAGCCCCGAAGTCATGGCCGACAAATGCGCCAGGGTGACACCATCGGCGCGGCCTTTTAATTCAGGAATCAACTGCTCGACTGGCGTGTCGAAGCTTTCGATCAAACCATCCTCAATGGCCGAGGCCACCAGCAAGGTATTCATGGTTTTCGCCATGGAAAACGAATTGGTTTTGCTCGTCGCCGAGTAGGGTGCAAAGTAGTGTTCTGCCAACAGTTGACCATCCTTAATTACCAGGAAGGCCGCCGAGTTCGACTCGGTTAACAGCTTGTGCAATTTTTCGGGTAGCGGCTGCTGGTTATAAGCTGAGTGCTCAGCCCAGGGTTGGGGTTCACCTGCACCAATCAGCTGCGTATCAAAATCGCGATGATCATTAATATTCGCCGTTGAATGACCTTTCATATAGGTTAATTGAAAAGCGCGAATCAGATGTTCATTACCTGTGGCGAATAGCGTCGTCACACTGAAGCCAGCCAATACCCCCAAAGCCAGCAACGCCTTTATATAAACCTTTCCCTTCTGCATACTTGACTGCATAGTCTCACCTTTTTGGTCTTATCCTTATTATTCAGAGGCCGATCACACGCTGTACAATATCAGAAAATAATAACGAGGAAACATGGAATGGTTGGCGATATCAGCTTGGCAATAACATTTCTGATTTACCTGGCCATTGTTATTGGTCTGGGTGTTTTTGCCTGGCGCCGAACCCATAACAGCAGTGATTACTTTCTCGGCGGGCGCAGATTGCCACCGGCAGTAGCGGCATTAAGCGCCGGCGCTTCCGATATGAGCGGCTGGTTATTGCTGGGCTTGCCCGGTGCCGCTTACGCCTCCGGTCTGTCGGCCGCCTGGATTGCTATCGGCTTAATGATCGGTATGCTGGCCTGCTGGTTAAGCATGGCTCGTCGTCTGCGCATTTATACCCACGCCCTCGATAATGCCCTCACCATTCCCACCTATCTGCAGCGGCGCTTTGCTATTCAATCACCCTGGCTGCGAATAATTTGCGCCAGTTTTATCCTGTTATTTTTTCTGTTTTATGTCGCCTCGGGACTGATTGCCGGCGGCAAATTATTCCACGCGGTATTTGGTTGGGATTACCAGTGGGCAGTTGTCATCGGCGCCCTGGCTATTATTTCCTACACCCTGTTTGGCGGCTTTCTGGCGGTATCCTGGACCGATGTGTTTCAAGGCTTACTGATGTGCCTGGCCCTGCTGGCAGTTCCCATCATGATTATTAACCTGCAGGGAGGCTGGCAAACCACTGAGGTTATGTTGCAACAAGATGCGACCAAATACCTGTCGCTGTTTACCGATGCGGCAGGTACACCACTCACCCTGCTGGGGATTATCAGTGCCATGGCCTGGGGATTGGGCTACTTTGGCCAGCCCCATATCCTCGCACGCTTTAAAGCGCTGCGCGCTCCCGAGGATGCCCGCACAGCCACCGCAATTGCCTTGATATGGTCGTTGCTGTGTTTTATTGGCGCCATTGGTGTTGGCCTACTAGGCCACCTGATATTAAGCGATGGTTTGGCCGACGGTGAACAGGTCTTTATTGCCACAGTGGAAACCCTGTTTCACCCATTGATTGCCGGCATGCTGCTAGCTGCTATTTTGTCAGCCATTATGAGTACCGCCGACTCACAACTGCTGGTGTCCAGCAGTGCCCTGGCGGAAGATATTTATGCCGTGTGGGGGCAAGACGCCAGCCCCAATACCAAACTCTGGATAGGTCGCCTGGCCGTGGTTGGACTGGCGCTTCTGGCCGTGGCTTTCGCCATGGATCCCAACGCCAGTGTCCTGGATGTGGTGGCCTATGCCTGGGCAGGCCTTGGCGCGGCTTTTGGCCCGGCCATTTTACTGAGCCTGTACTGGGCCCGCATGAGTGGCGCCGGTGCCGTGGCCGGCGTGGTGACCGGTGGCATCACCGTTATCGTCTGGCGCCATCTCTCCGGCGGTCTGTTCGATATCTATGAATTGCTGCCGGGGTTTGTGTTGTCGGTCATTGCCATTGCGCTGGTCAGCGGCATCACCACGACCGCAGCCGCCGTCAGCGATCGTCATCGGCAGCTGCCGCTTTAACAGGGAAAGGCTTTAACTGTTCTGAATCGCTTTCGGCGTCATATTAAAGTGACGTTTGAACTCGCGGCTAAACTGCGAGGGACTGGCATAACCCACCAGCATGGCCGCATCGTTAGCGCGCCGACCTTCCGATGCGATCAGATCCCGCGCCTTGCTCAAACGCACTTTTTTTAAGTACTGCAAAGGCGTCTCACTGGTGACCTGGCGGAAAGCCCGGTGGAAACCCGACACACTCATATTGGCCCGCTCGGCCAACGCCTCAACCGTAATGGGGTCGGCATACTGGCGATGCAGGTACTTGAGGGTTTTGGCGATGCGCGCGTAGTGGCCATCGTGGCGCGCCAGATCAAACAGGATATGACCGTTGGCACCAATCAATACCCGATAGATGATTTCCTCAACAATGGCGGGGCCCAAAATCCGGGCTTCGGTATCGTCATGCAAGGCTAACAACAAGCGCTGAAACGTGTTTTGCATGGCATCACTCATACACTGCGAGCGTATGCCCAACTGCAACTGATCACGGCTCACATAACTGCCGGTCTCTTCGATATCAGCGTTGAGCTGGCTTACCAGCTTGTGCAGGGTTTGCGAATCAACATTGATAGACAAGCTCAATATGGGCAGATCCCCCTCGCTGAAAGCTTCACACTCCAGCGGCAGAGGCACTCCGAGCACCAGATAATCACCTGGGCCGTAGCAGACACTGCGCTCATCCAGGTAGATCTCCTTACGACCCTGCGCCATGACAATAATGCCGGACTGGTACACCAGTGCCTGCCGACCACTGCCCTGGGCAGCCCGGTAGAAGTACACCCCCGGAATGGCCGTCCGGCAGGATCCCTCCAGCGTATTGAGAGACTTTAGATCCGCATAGGACTGCATCAGCCCTGCCAAATCACCCATAGTTGAGCTCCGCACCCACGTATTTATTGAATGAACAAAATATCCTTATAGAGAGTTTTAGGCAAGAAATTTCCAGATATCAGTCTTTTTTACAGCCACCCATGACACTAATATGCTAACAACAAACCTTTTCAACCCCAATCCACGATGAGGCCCCTATGGAATTTTCTTTTGTAAATCCGACCCACATCCGCTTTGGCAAGGGTCAAATTGCAACCATCAGCAAACATATCCCCAGCAACCAAAAGGTACTGGTTATCTATGGCGGCGGCTCCATTAAGCGCAATGGCGTTTACGATCAGGTGGTTGAAGCCCTGAAAGAGCACACCTGGGTGGAATTCAGCGGCGTAGAGCCCAACCCGACTATGGAAACCATGGACAAGGCGGTAACCATTGCCAAACAAGAACAGATTGATTTTATCCTGGCCGTCGGTGGCGGCTCGGTGATCGACGGCGCCAAATATGTTGCCGCCGCGGCCTGCTATGACGGCCCAGGCTGGGACATACTCACCGGCAAGCAACGCGTAAGCAAAGCCACCCCCGTTGGCGCCGTGCTGACCCTGGCAGCCACCGGTTCCGAATCCAACGCCGGTGCAGTAATTACCCGCGCTGAAACACACCACAAGCTGTCATTTTTTGCGCCTGCTGTGCGCCCACAGTTTGCGGTGCTGGACCCGGATGTAATGAAAACCCTGCCGGAACATCAACTGATCAACGGCGTTGTTGATGCCTGGGTCCATGTCTGCGAGCAGTACATCAACACCCCAACAGGCGCCATAGTACAGGACGGCTACGCCGAAGCCCTGCTGCGATCCCTGCACACCCTGGGTCAGCAATTCCATCAGCGTGACGACACGGAAGAATCCGGCGATCAGTGGCGAGCCAATCTTATGTGGAGTGCCAACCAGGCCCTGAACGGTTTGATCGGCGCCGGTGTACCGCAGGACTGGGCAACCCATATGATCGGCCATGAACTCACCGCACTTTACGGTGTTGATCACGGCCGCTCACTGGCCATCATTCACCCGTCGCTACTCAGACACCAGATGGCCGACAAACGCGCCAAGCTGGAACAAATGGGCCAGAACGTGTTTGGTTTGACGGCCGGTGACGATCTGGCAGAACGCACCGTCGATGCCATTGAAGCCTTCTACCACAGCCTGGATGTTGCCACCCAACTGACCGAGCACACCGAAGGCAAGGAGCAGGCCATTGAAAATATTCTCGGCCAGCTTGAAGCTCACCGCATGGTAAAACTCGGTGAAAACCGCACCATTACCCTTGAGCAAAGCCGTGAAATTTTAGAGATGGCTGTGCAATAAAACGCGCCGGGCTACCGGGCTTTGCCTGGTGGCCCAGCACTTTTCATCGATATGATTTCAGGGTGTTATGCCCGATAACGCCTAAAGTAATGGGGCAACCAAGACGTCCCCTGGCGCTTTATTTCCACCGCGGCCTTCGACGGCCTGCGCTTTAACCGATTTTCAAACAGTTTCTCAACCGGCGTATTGTCATCTTGCCAAAGACGCGTCAGTAATTGTTTATCATCACCCTTCAGCGGCTGACTGGCCGTAATCTGTTCCATACCTGCAGGGTATTGCGGTTGCGCGGTAAGAATAGAAATCGCCTGCCGCCCCAATAACGATTCACACGCCGCTTGATCCGCGACACTTAAGCGTTGGAATTTAGTCTGCAACTGAGCCAGGCAATACACCCGGTAAGGGGCGGTTTTTACCTGCCACTGCAGGCCACCCAATGCGTAGGAAGTAGACTTGTCGTCACGTGAAAACGCCTTTTGGTTTTCCACCAAATAGGGCAGGTACTCGCCCGCCATTTTTGCCAACAGCGGCTGTAAGTCTTCCGGCATCTCTTTAATCTCGGCTGCCGCACTCACCTCTGCAGGACGTGTAGACCACAGCCTGGCAATCCAGCGAAACACATGGGGCGCACGAACATGCATAATTTCCTGCGGCGTGGGATCACAGGAAAAGTGCGGAAACATAGGTCCAAACAAGCCGAAGTCTGCCGCACAGGGCCGTTCGCCAAACAGGAAGGGGCGCTTTTCAAAAATGGGCTGCAGCATATCCAGCAACTGCAAATAGAATTCTTCCACATTGCGCGCATGAGCCTTACTCACGACACCATTGTTTTTGATATGCACCTGCAACTGACGCCAGATCAAAAACAGTCGATTTAAAAAGCGCGGCAGATACAGCCCATTGGCACCAATTGAATAGGTGAACTCCTCTGAGCGACGCAAGCGATCCATTTTAAATGCCCAGCGATAATAGAGCGCCGGCGTCCACAGCCACTCATCAAAACAGTCTTCCAAAAATTCACTTAAAAAAGCCGCTAATGGCTGTTCAGGCTGTAATGCCGGCAGAGACTTATCCTGCTCAAAGTGCTCCATGATCAATGTGGTATCCGTCAGCCAACTGCCATCAGGGCACTGAACCTGGGGCAGCTGCACCACGCCCACCTTCTCCCCTACCTGCACAAAGGAAGGCGCATCCATTTCCACATACCGATAGGCTATACCCTTGGCCAGGAAATAGGCCTCAAGCTTTTTCGTGAAATATGACGAAAACATGCCATAAATAATGTACTCGCCGTCCTGCCGGATTGAACTGCCCATAGAAATACCTATCACGTCTGCTGCATAAGAATCCGTTCAGCCTACGTATTAAGATCAAAAAAGGCCTTAGCGATTTACGCCATCTTTTTGTCTGCCGACACCCTTTACCCGCCCCCGGCTAGCGATTATGGTTATAGACTCGGTAAGTTAGGCAGCTCTCTTCGCCATGGCAGCAAAGCATCAATTAACCGTCTATTGGGCGCGACTCATCTTTGATTTATTGCAAAGAGAAAAGCTGGATGCCGTCACCCTGTTCAAAGACAACGGTTTGGATGTATCCCTGTTAACACAGACTGATGCCTACTTCGATGCCGATTGCTTTGCCAGCCTGTGGCAAGATGCCGTTAAGCTAACGGGCAATCCAGCCCTCGGCCTTAAAATGAATATGGCCTCAACACTGGAGTCATTCGGCAACTTAAGTATCAGGTTTGCATCCAGCAGTAATCTGCGTGAAGCGCTTGTACAGGCCAGAGCCTATTACAAACTGATTGGCACAGCGCTGGAGCTGCATATCGATGAAACAGCCGCAGGCTGCAAGATTATTATTCGCGGCAAAGGTAACCGGCTACCGCCACCCAGAGAGGGCTATGACGCGACCCTGTCACTGATTGCACAGTCACTAAAAACCATCAGCTCTCCGGCCATTATCCCCAAGCATATTGCTTTCGGCTATCCGCAACCTGACTATACAGCACCCTATCTCGCCTGCTTTGATTGCCCACTGACTTTTGCGAGTGACGATTCTTATCTTTTACTCAGCGAGGATGCCTTAGAGCAACCATTGATTTTTGCCAACCCTGAACTCGCTAAAAAACACGAGCAGGCATTAGCCCATGCAATCAAAGCCATCAAGGATGCACCTTTGGCTGATCAGGTCAGTTATATTATTGAAGCCCTACTGCCCAAGGGAGAGCCCAACATACAACATGTAGCCGATGCTCTGCATTTGTCCCCCCGCACCTTGCAACGCAAGCTGAGCGCAGACAATCAAAACTTTCGCGCACTGTTAGACGACACCCGTAAAACACTCGCCGCGAAATACATAGCCGACCACACCGTAAACCTGCAAGTCATTCACTATGAGCTCGGCTTTAAAGACCACAGCAATTTCTACCGTGCTTTTCGCCGCTGGTATGGCTGCTCCCCCGGTGTTTACAGGGACAAGATAAATAACACCTGAACCCTATCCCGCTACCGCCAGCAACGCATTAATGGTCAACCAAAACAGCGGAACATTAGACAGAGCGAACAACAAAAACCGCAAGCCGATATTGTTTATCAGGCTTTGTACGAGGCTGTGCACAATCCTGATAATAACGTAGCCCCAAGCCAGATAGACATTAATACCCGTTCCCTCACCAATAACCGCCATAGAAATAGCCAAGGCATAAAACACCGTAGGCTGCTCCATAAGGTGATTGTAGTTATCGGCTTTCCAGCGCACCTTGGCAGGCAGGGTCGCCATTTGCTCGCCACGAGGCATATTGGGGTCCAGAGTCATCTTTGCACTTTGTATCGCCGGAATACGCGTAAG
The DNA here is from genome assembly GCF_042854845.1 of Maricurvus nonylphenolicus. GTDB lineage: Bacteria > Pseudomonadota > Gammaproteobacteria > Pseudomonadales > Cellvibrionaceae > Maricurvus > Maricurvus nonylphenolicus. Next base: position 5,218,083 of record NZ_AP031498.1, read on the forward strand.
GTACATCCACAGCCACATCACCATTGACCAGGCAACTAAGACGATAACAGGGGTTATTATTGCGGCATCCATGTTCATGTCGTGTCTCTTTTTTATTGAACTAAACTAATAAGTTACAACATTGACAACAACGAAGGGAACCCCAATGATCCGGCTCAGCGTGATATTCATCCTGCTGACCCTCTGGAGCCCGGTGAACACCCTGGCGGATGCCGCTAACAAGTCATTAAGGGAGGTCACCCTACAGCTCAAGTGGCTGCATCAGTTTCAGTTTTCAGGCTACTACATGGCCATTGAAAATGGTTACTACCGGGATGTTGGCTTAAAGGTCAACGTTATAGAGCGAACCCCTAACTCAGTACCCGTAGAACAATTGCTAAGTGGTCAGGTAGAGTTCGCCGTGGCTGATGCCGGTACACTGCTCTATCGGGCCGCTGGCATGCCCGTTGTCGCACTGGCAGCCATCTTTCAGCACTCGCCCTCGATTTTACTGACCAATACTGACATGGGCATTCAATCCCTGAATGATTTAAAGGGCAAAGCTGTACGCTTGAGCACCGGCTTTAACAATATCGAGCTGGAAACCATGCTTAACAATGCAGGGATAACCTTGGATGAGCTATTACGCGTCCCGATTGACGATCCCACCGATAATTTCATCTCCGGAAAAACCAAAGCCCTCAACGCCTACAGCACTAACGAACCGTTTTTCTTTCAGCAACAGGGCGTAGCTTTAACCGTTTTTCGACCACGCGACTATGGAGTCGACTTCTACGGCGATATTCTCACCACCACAGAAAATCTCATCAGCAATGAACCCGAGCTTGTCCAAAACTTTCTCGACGCCTCTCTGAAAGGTTGGGCCTATGCCATTGAGCATCAGGAAGAAACCATTGAGATGATTTTGACAAAGTACAACAGCCAACATAAAACCCGTGATCACCTTAACTTTGAAGCACAGGAGTCGATCAAATTAATCATGCCAGACATAGTTCCCGTGGGTTATATGCACGAAAAGCGCTGGCAACATATTGCTGACATACTTACTAACAGAGGCGACTTGAAAGACGGTTTAGAGCTGTCTGAATTTATTTACCAACCGGAAAGCTCAACAACGATTTGGGCGTTACTACAGACTTACGGTCGGCAGATTACAATAATTTTTTGCGCCGTTGCCGCTATCTTTCTTGTCGCGCATATCTTTAACTTGCGAGCCCAAGTTCAGCTACATACCAAAGACTTACAGAACGCTAACCTTAAACTGCAAAACGAAGCGCGAACAGATTCACTAACCGGACTTCCCAACCGGCGCCATTATATGGAAGTATTCTCCCGTGATGTGGAACAGGCGCGTCGAATTAAAGGGGTCTTATCTGTCATCATTGCCGACATAGATCACTTCAAACAGGTAAATGATAGTTATGGCCACGCCGCTGGCGATGAAGCGCTACGACGTGTAGCACAAGTGTTGCGCAACAACACCCGCAAAGGTGACTTCTTTGCGCGCCTGGGTGGGGAGGAGTTTGTTATCTCATGCCCCAACACCGACAAACCCGAAGCCATGCAATTGGCAGAGAGATTACGCTTGGATCTGGAAAATACGGAAGTAATTTTCAATGATCAAACCTTCTCCATCACCATCAGCCTGGGAATCACCAGCCTACAAGACAATGACGACGAAGAGAGGTTACTGCACCGCGCAGACCTGGCACTGTATGAAGCCAAGCTGGAAGGCCGCAATCGCAGTGTCTACCGGGTGTAACGCATTATTGCGTTTGAATCAGAGCGAGCTTTAGACCTTTATCCGCTTCCAGCTCTTTTATTTCATCGCCTAGCGCTATCTGGGTAATGGATTTCACCTCACCCATGGCATCAACCACCCCTTGCTGAAACTCATCAAAGGTAACTTGTTGATTATTGAGCGCGGCCAGAATTACCCCACCCTCTTTTAAATATTTGCCACAACGCCTCAGCAGTTTTTGATAATCTGGCCAGCCTCTGAAAGACCCCTTTTGAAAGGGCGGCGGATCCAGAATAATGATATCAAATTTCGACTGCTTGGCTATTTGACTATTGGACTTAAGAATATCTTTCTTCCAAATCGATACCCTATCATCCATCAAGCCATTTAACTCATGGTTGGCTTTTGCGGTTTTGGTTGCACTGCCGCACATATCAATATTCACAACCTTCTTGGCGCCACCTTGTAGCGCAAACAATGAGAATACCGATGTGTAAGAAAACAGATTCAGCACTCGCTTGCCTTCGGCATGTTCGTTTACCCAGTCCCAGCCGCTGCGCATATCGGGAAACACTCCGGTGTTTCTATTGGCTCCCAAACTCACCTTACACTTAAGCCCATGACCCAGGGATGAATCAAACTCAAGAGGCAGCTGCTGATCATCGATACATCGAGCAAACAGGATTTCATTCTCAACATCAGGCCAGGGCCGCGATTGCAGCAGAACCGTTTCAATCATGGCATTGGCCTCGAACACCTCCTCCAGCGCCATCTTACAATCCGGGTCCAGTGCCTCCTCATAACACTGCACGAATAAGACAGGCGGATACCACTCGACATTGATATTGTCCAATGCGGGGAAGAATCGCCCTCTACCATGAAATACCCGTGACACCTGCTCTGGCAAGGCGCTAAGGTTGTTGTCAATTTCTTGTTTGAAAAGAGAAAAATCAGTCGCCATGGATGTATTCTTACTGGGTCAATGACAGCTACGAAATAGCCTACGTGCTTTACTGACTGATTTTAACAAAAAAAGCCTGCTATTAGTGCTTTGCCTTCGACAAATAGCTGTTAGAGAGAAATTCCTGATAGGACGCCAACACTTGCTCTGTAGCCTCTAACTGCGGGTAGTGACCCACACCAGGCAATCGAACGCCGTCCGCATTGGCGATCAGCTCTCTATAGCGCTGCAGCACATTATCCCCCGATAAACTATCTTCAGCCCCAACGATAATTCGCATGGGCACTGCGGTAGCCTGCATAGACTCAACCCAGCGATCACGATGCTGGTAACGCTCATCGATATAACCAATTAACTCAGGCTGAACCAGTACACCCTGCTGTTCATTAATTAGCTGCCAGTAGGATTGCAGCTGCTGCTCAGTGGGCTGACTTTGATGACCAAACACCGCTGCGAACCGCGCTGAAAACCTTTCTTCATCCGCCAGTTTGACCAACCAGGGACCAAACGCACTATTCATCAGAGTCATAACCAGGTTATGGTTTTGAGTTTCCGCAAACAATCCCCCATTGAGCAAACCAAGGCTTAACAGAAAACCACGATGACTAACCTCTGCTCCCACACGCTCTTTAACCTGATCGCCATGCCTTGCCAACAGTTCCTGGGCAACACTGACACCGTAGTCGTGAGCCAACAGATGAAAGTGCTCAATACCCAACTGCCTGGTAAGCGCCATCACAATATCCGCCTGTTCGATCAAACTGTAAGCGTAATCTTTAGGTTTGTCTGAATAACCAAAGCCGAGTAAATCCAAAGCCACCACCTGGTAGTCCCGAGATAAAGGCTGCCAAAGCCCCTGCCAATCCCAGGCCGCCGAGGGAAAACCGTGGATCAGTAATACGACAGGCTTACCCTTAGGCCCCGCCTGCCAATAAGCAATACGATGCCCCAGCAGCTGAGCAAACTGCGCTTGCTGGCGCCACTCTTTTAAAGGAATGGTGATTGAAAATTGTTGATCAGGGTTTACAGCACGGGTTGTATCCTTACATGCACTAAGCGTAACGCCTAAGGCGATAAGCACTGATACCATCCATGCAAATTTTTTGATCGACGCCATACCCAATCTCCTATCTATCATTAACACTGATTAAACAATAGGAGATCAGACTAGGCCGGCCCCAGTCAGCTGTAAATCAAATATTATATATATGTAATATTGAGCAGCTTGATATTCGAAGAGGGGAAGTAGCTAATCAGAAAAACATAGTTTATTGTTATCCAAATCTCGCACATAGGCAGAATAACGAGGCCCACGCTGATTTGGCTCCCCCTCGCAGGTACCGCCTAATGCAATTGCCTTGTTATAAAACCTTTTAACGTCTTCGGTAGATCCAACACTAAAGCCAAGCATTGTGCCATTACCATTCGTTGCCGATTTTTCATCAAAGGGGATAGCCAGCGCAAATGCAAAATCCTCACCCAGCCAGTAGGTCATTCTGTCTGTTGGTGCAATTTTCTCAAGCCATTCCTGTTCGAAAAGCGCATCGTAGAATTTAGTTGCGGCTTCCATGTTGTTTGTGCCAACAACAAAGTAGTTCATTTTCATTGTGTATTATCTCCTACTGAATAGTAGGCAGATAATAGCTTTAGGCTACTGACAACAGTGTGTCAGTAGGGGTATAACGACCAGTGCCTTGAAAAATTCAATCGACCAATGTAGCCGCTCAATAAGGCGGCGAGGATATTTATTGGGGGCAGTGAAATTAATGATCGTAACAGCGCTGTTACGACGATAAATGCTAGTTATTATGAACTCACATACTGAAGTTCTAACACTACAAATGCAGCCACTGCTGAAATACCAGCACCAGAACCCAAGCCAAGTGTAATAAGCTGGATATGCCACCTTTTGAAAGTAGAAAGACTATAGAACGATGGAAGCAAACATGCAGAAGACAGGGCCACCATACCCGTGAAGAGCATCAACAATGGCTGAAGCTTTGTTCCATTACCATACATATACACTACAACTAAAACGACAAGCGCCGACAAAGAGATCAGAGACAGCTCTACGCAGTGCCATAAACGCTTCCATTTTCTAGTTTCTGGTTGTTTGTACCAATTAATTCTTTCAGATAATGATTTCAAGGGTGCCTCTTATTAACGCCGCCAACAAAGGCAGCGAGGTCCAGCCACGCTTTTCGCGGCGATTTTTCTTGGCTTTGTTATTGAGCACCCTGATCATCCACAAGCTCCTTCGTCAGCTCAACTGCCTCTTCACTGGTAATAAGTTTCACAGAAGATCTAGTCGAGTCGACGTACACGGAAACATGATTATAATATTTGCTCCACGGCTCCACTAGAACACCGCGCTTAAAAGGTATAACAAACGTTACAACATATCCTTCTTTAAGAACAAACAAACTAGTATGATAAAAATCATTATCGAACTTGACTAAGCTATTCTCTGGATCATGAACATAGCTATAAGCCTTTGATAGAACCTCAACGTTTCTTAATGGTAATGCTATATGCTTATTAGAATTCTCAATATATTCTATATCAACAATTCTTTTCAAAACGTCAGAGTTACCCTCCGAGAAAGCTTTACCGGAATATAAAAATCCAAGAAAAATAAATAGCAATCTATGAATCATAATTTATTCTATTTTTGACCATTGCCAAACCATAACGCTTTTATAAACGGCGCACGCTTTTTGCGCGTCCAGTGGAGGCCGTTTTTGGCCGTAACGGTGTTTGAGAAACTTGTTACATAGCTCCTACAAAGGCTATTAAGAACCTCGAAAAATCATATAGCCAGAATTATAAACATTACCGGCACTAAGTAACACCAAACATACATAAAGCCAATTAACAACTTAAAGAAGTACTCTGGTCTCGACAGTTCTCCACCTTCAAACAGGTGCAAGTTGATGCGGAACCGTATTATATTGCCAGCAAGAACAAATGCTAAAAAAGTTAACGGCTGACCTAACGTTACGAAAATCAGCCACTCATGTTTCTCGATATACTCATGGCCACCCAATACACTCACACGAAATATGCCATCACTAATATAGCTATCATAATCCGGAGACTGACCAAAAGTAGTCAAACTTAAAAAGATAAAGCATAAAACCAAGGAGAGAACGAAATACTTCTCCACTCCTTTTGATCTTATGTAATTAAATGGCCATATCATCTTCATATGTAACGCCGCAAGCAAAGGCGCGCGTTAGCGCGTCCAGCCCGCAGGGCGATTTTGCCTTGCCTTGTTATACGTTTTCTCACAACTGCGCCTTAACTGCTTGGCATAAAGCCGTAAGATTATTATTAAAATCTTGCTCAGTGCCCTCGGGAACAATCGGCTCGAGCATTACCCAAGTATTGTTACCTTGCCAAGACTCAACGGAACCAAAACCTTCCTCACCATCCCACAGGATCATGAACCGCTTTTCGCCTGTGGCATATATGCAATGCATAGAACCACAATAGTCTAGCTCTGTATCAGGCTTATCTTCTTCGTAGCCTGCCTTAGATAGAATCTCTGCAATACTACGTTTTATCTTGTGATATTCGTGCATTCTGATTTACGTATAACAGCTTATTCTATGTCTCGATGACGTGATTAATTACGTCACCGTGACGTATAACTACAAAACAGAAATTCAACCTAAATGAATTTCCCCTTACTTTCAATAAGTTATCCGCTAGCACTCACTAACTGACGTGATTAATTTCGTCAGTTAGTGAGTGCTAGCAAAAAAATATTTAAACACGAACCTTCCATCGGCGCGGACTCCGGCTGCCGTGTAACAGAGCCAGAACTACGAGTACATTACCTTTAACAACAAAGAAGATTGCAAACGGAAAACGCTGAACCAATATCCTATGGATATTCTTATGAACCACCGGATAGTGGGTGGGATGTTGAGTGATTTTTTCAAGTGCAGCCTCAATACAACGTATGAAGTCACTACCTAAGCCTTTGCGGCATTTTTCGTAATAGTGATAGGCATCTTGAATATCTGCTTCCGCTGCAGGCCTTATCCTTAGGGTGTAGTCCATTAGGTCTTTAAGATCCTTGCTTTAACCTCTTGCCAGGACGCGCCAGAATCTTCATCCATATCAAACTGTGCCAACCTGTGATCAAGCTCTTCAATTTGTTCTTGAGTCACTGGCAGTGCCTGCTGATCGATAATGACACTGTCCCAGAGTTCCTGCGCAAGCGAGACTTTCTCCGCATTGCTAAGCTCTTGAATTTTCATGCTTTTCACCAACTTAACGACCAGTGTCTGCCTATTATAAACCAACAGCATATCTCTCGCACTTACTCCCCCCTAATCAACAGCACGCCACTAGCGTGCCACAGCAAGATATTGATACTTTTTTATGGTTTTTAAACGCAATCATTGACAGCGTTCAAACCAAGCCAATACTGTATATAAAAACAGCAAGGTATTTAGGGATGAAATCGCCTTTTCTTCAGCAAATCAGGGACTGTATTCGCGTCAAAAACTACAGCATTAAGACTGAACAAACGTATTTACACTGGACGGTAAATTTTATTCGCTACCACAATATGCGCCACCCTAAGGACATGGGCGAGAATGAAATAAGAGTCTACTTAAATCACTTGGCGCTGGATAAGAATGTATCCCCCAGCACGCAAAAAATTGCCCTCAATGCAATTGTGTTTACCTACCGTCATGTACTTAATCGAGACCCGGGTGATTTTAGTGATTTCCATCGCGCTAAAGCACCTAAAAAGCTGCCGACAGTTTTAATGCCCAGCGAAATATCTAGCCTGTTTCAGCAACTTCAGGGGGATGCCAAACTTTGCGCCGCACTTATGTACGGCTCCGGGCTTAGAGTGATGGAAACCGTCAGATTACGCATTCAGGATATTGATTTTGATCGCTTAAGCGTCCTTGTGCGTGATGGCAAAGGCCGCAAGTCACGCATTACAACACTTGCCCCAGAACTTTGCCCTGTGCTACGCAACCATATCAATTACATCCGTAGTCTGTTTGAAAAAGACCGGCTGGAACCCAACTGGGGCGGCGTATACCTACCCTATGCCTTGGCCAAGAAGTACCCCAAGGCCCCCTTCGAGTTAGGTTGGCAGTATTTATTCCCCGCACAGCACTTTAGCAACGACCCACGCAGCGACAAACAACGCCGTCATCACATTGGTGAACAATCTGTTCAGCGGGCCGTAAAGTCAGCGGTTAAGCGGGCAAATATTCATAAACCCGCTACCTGCCACAGTTTACGTCACTCGTTTGCTACACATTTACTTGAGCGAGGGGCTGACATCAGAACAATACAAGCCCAATTAGGCCACAGTGATGTCAGAACGACGGAGATCTACACCCACGTCTTAAACCGCGGCGGCCACGCTGTTCGCAGCCCGCTTAGCGATTTAGGGACAGACATCGACTAACCCACCCAGCCTTGAAATCCCCCAATCCGCCCCCATCTAAGCTCCCATCCAAGTAATGTAAGTATCAAGGAACCACTGTGGAACAATATCGTGGCACCACTATTCTTTCTGTCCGTCGCAATGGCAAGGTTGTTATTGGCGGTGACGGCCAGGTTTCCATGGGCAATACGGTGATGAAGGGCAATGCCCGCAAGGTACGCCGCCTGTATAGAGATCAGGTACTGGCAGGCTTTGCCGGCGGTACCGCCGATGCCTTTACCCTGTTTGAACGCTTTGAAGCCAAGCTGGAGGCCCACAATGGCCAGCTGGTACGCGCGGCGGTGGAGCTGGCCAAAGAGTGGCGCACCGATCGCGCCCTGCGTAAGCTTGAAGCCCTGCTGGCGGTAGCCGATGCCGAGGCCTCTCTGATCATTACCGGTAACGGTGATGTGATTCAGCCCGAGCAGGACATTATTGCCATCGGCTCCGGCGGCCCGTTTGCCCAATCCGCGGCCCGCGCCCTGTTTGAAAATACCGAGATGGATGCCAAGAGCATCGTCGAGAAAGGCCTGGGCATTGCCGGTGATATCTGTGTGTACACCAACCACAACCATGTGATTGAAGAGCTGGATTACTAGTCCCCACACAAACCGAATCTGTTCTTATATAAGTAGCTGAAGTCAGAAGAAGATTATTATGTCGAACATGACACCCCGTGAAATTGTTCACGAACTCGATAAGCACATTGTTGGCCAGCAGGCCGCTAAACGCGCCGTGGCTATTGCCCTGCGTAACCGCTGGCGCCGCATGCAGGTGAGCGAAGATCTGCGCAACGAAATCACCCCCAAAAACATCCTCATGATTGGCCCTACCGGTGTCGGTAAAACCGAAATCGCCCGCCGCCTGGCCAAGCTGGCCAATGCGCCTTTTATGAAGGTGGAAGCCACCAAGTTTACCGAGGTGGGTTATGTAGGCCGCGATGTAGAATCCATCGTTCGCGATCTGGTGGATATGTCCATCAAGATGCACCGCGAGCAGGAAATGCAGAAGGTTCAGCATCGTGCCCAGGATGCCGCCGAAGAGCGTATTCTGGATGTGCTGCTGCCACCGGCACGCACCGAAGATACCAGTGAGCAAACACAGTCTTCTACCCGTCAGATCTTCCGCAAGAAACTGCGTGAAGGCGAGCTGGACGAAAAAGAAATCGAGATTGATCTGGCCGCAGCCTCTGTCGGTGTTGAGATTATGGCCCCTCCCGGCATGGAAGATATGACCAGCCAGCTGCAGAACATGTTCTCCTCCATGTCGAGCGGCAAAACCAAGAAAACCAAGCTTACCGTCAAGCAAGCTTTAAAACAGCTGTGCGATGAAGAAGCCGGTAAGCTGGTAAATGAAGAAGAAATTAAAGCTAACGCCATTGCCGCCGCCGAGCAAAACGGCATTGTCTTTATCGATGAAATCGACAAGGTCGCCAAGCGCAACGAAAGTGGCGGTGGTGCCGATGTCTCCCGCGAAGGTGTACAGCGCGATCTGCTGCCCTTAATCGAAGGCTGCACCGTTAGCACCAAACACGGCATGATCAAAACCGATCATATTTTGTTTATTGCCTCCGGTGCCTTCCATCTGGCCAAGCCGTCTGATCTGATTCCAGAACTGCAGGGGCGCTTGCCAATTCGCGTGGAACTGGAAGCGCTGACACCGGATGACTTTAAACGCATTCTCACCGAACCAGACGCATCGCTGACCGAACAACAAACCGCACTGATGGCCACCGAAGGTATTAGCCTGGCCTTTAGTGAAGACGGTATTCAGCGTATTGCCGAAACAGCCTTTGAGGTGAATGAGCGCACCGAGAATATTGGTGCCCGTCGCCTGCATACGGTGATGGAGCGCTTGCTGGAAGATGTGGCCTTTGAAGCCGGCGACAATGAAACCAGCATCACCATTGATGGTGCTTATGTGGATAAGCATTTGGGTGAGTTGGCGCAGAATGAAGATTTAAGCCGCTATATCCTGTAATGGATTTGCCCCTGCAACTGCAGGGGCAAATTTTACTTTCTGCGTTTCAACTGTATTCACGATAATGACCCCAAGCAAAATCAAACTGCACAAACAAAGTAAAACCCTGGAGCTGCATTTTGCTGCTCAAGCGTTTCACCTAAGCGCCGAGTTTTTGCGCGTGCACTCCCCCTCGGCCGAAGTCAAAGGTCACGGTCCTGGCCAAGAGGTTTTGCAGGCGGGCAAAATTGATGTGGGCTTTACCGGTATTGAGGCCGTGGGTAACTACGCCATCAAGCTGATTTTTGATGATGGCCATGACAGTGGTATCTTCTCCTGGTCCTACCTGTATGACCTGTGCCAAAACCACGATGCCTATTGGCAGGCCTATCTCGACAAACTCGATGCCGCGCAACTCAGCCGCGATGCCAATACCAGTGTAGTGAAACTGCTCGACCCCAAATAACCCCTGCCTACAAAAAGCCTGAGCGGTCCCGCTTGACGGCAACCCCTTTCGATTTGATCTCCCTCAAACCCTTTGGCTTTGTCGCCTGTATTAACAAAATTTAATCTAGCGCGCTGGAACAGAAGTGCCATAATTCCGTCTTATTATCTATCTGTCGCGATATGTAATAGCATTGCTCCCTATATTGTCTCAAAGCAACAGGATGTGTGAATGAAGCTTTCCCTCTCTAGCCGCGTATTTTCCCGCTCCCTTCCACTAACAATAGCCTCGCTGCTGAGCGTCAGTTTGCTCACAGCCTGTGGTAATGGCGAGACTGAAGGCCCCCAAGCTCCACCACCCTCGGTTTCGGTCATTAAAGTGGAAACCTCGCCGGTGGGCGAATACCGTGAATATGTTGCACGCACAGAGGCCCATAAAGAAGTGGAACTGCGCGCACGGGTCGAAGGCACGTTATTGCAACGTAATTTCGGTGAGGGCAGCAAGGTAAAGGAAGGCCAATTACTGTTTAAAATTGACCCGGAATCTTTCGAGGCCGACGTTAAAAAAGCCACTGCCCAACTCAACAGCCAACAGGCAGCCTACCGTCGCGCCGAGCGGGATATGGAACGCGGCCAGGAACTGGCACCGCAGGGTTATATCAGCCAATCGGACCTGGATAAGCTAACCAGTAATGCCGATCAGGCCTCTGCCCAGGTAGAAAGCGCCAAGGCAGCATTGAAACAGGCGAAACTCAATCTCGATTACACCGATATTACCGCCCCCTTCGACGGCCAAATCGGCAAGGCCTATTTCAGTGAAGGTAATCTGGTAAACCCCGGCAGCGGCGCGCTGGCCACCCTGGTCGACATTCACCCTATTTACGTTAACTTTCAGGTCGACGAAGATCTCTATGTCAGTTACCTGCAATTCAAAGCCACCGAAGCCGGCCAGAATCTATCTGCCAGCAGCGATGTGGAATTAAGCCTGCGCCTGCCCAATGACACCATTCTGCCCACCAAGGGCCGCTTGAATTTCTCCGACACCCAGGTCGATCAAACCACCGGCACGATTAACCTGCGCGCAGAGTTTGATAACCCCAACGGCGTTGTGCTGCCCGGTCTCTATGTCACCCTGATGATGGAAACCACCGACAAGAAAGAGCTGCCTTTAATTCCCCAAGCCGCCGTGCAGGAAAACCAACAGGGCACATTTGTTCTGGTGGTCGACAGCAACAATACCGTTACCCCGCAACCGGTAGATATGGGGCGCCGCATTGGTGCCATGTGGGTAGTGAACAAGGGCCTTAACAGTGGTGAGCAGATTATTGTCGAAGGTTTGCAAAAAGTTCGCCCAGGTATTCAGGTAGCCCCTGCACTAAAAACCATTGACCCGGCCACAGGCGCACTAAGCGATGCAGGCCCCCAACAGAACACTCAACAGCCCTCCGCCACTGACAGTGAGGAAGGCTAATGTTCAGCCAATTCTTTATTCAGCGGCCTAAGTTTGCCTTTGTTATTTCCATTGTTATTACGCTGGCAGGTTTACTCTCGCTAATTACCCTGCCGGTTAATATGTATCCGGAAATTACCCCACCACAGGTACGAATCAGCGCGGTGTTCCCCGGCGCCAGTGCTACGGTGGTGGAAGAATCGGTGATCCGGCCGATTGAGGAACAGGTCAACGGCGTGGAGGGCATGCTCTATATCGAGTCGACCGCCACCAATAACGGCACGGCCACTATCACCATTACCTTCACCTCCGATACCGATGCCGATCTGGCCCAGGTCAACACCCAAAACCGCGTCGCCATTGCCGAACCCAAGCTGCCGGAAGAGGTACGCCGCCAGGGCATTAACGTCACCAAACAATCAGGCAGCTCACTGCTGGGTATTACCCTGTATTCACCCAATGGCAGTCTCGATGAGCTGTTCCTGGGTAACTATGCCGCCAACTATATTACCGAACCCCTGGCGCGCATTAATGGCGTAGCCAGTGTCGATGTGTTGGGTGCACGTACCTACAGTATGCGTATCTGGCTCGACCCCAAACATATGGCGGCACTGGAACTGACCGTGGGCGATGTGCGCAACGCCCTGCAGGAACAAAACGTTATTGTTGCCGCCGGTAAACTCGGCCAGCCCCCCAATACGCCACAGGAACAGTTTGAATACACCATTCAAACCCAGGGCCGCCTAAGTGATGTTAAAGAGTTTGAAGACACCATTATTCGCGCCCGCACCGACGGCAACTTTATTCGCCTGCGCGATATTGCCCGCATTGAACTGGGCTCCCAGGATTACGCTATCAATGCGCGTTTGAATAATGATTCAACGGCCTATATCGAGGTCTACCAATTGGCCGATGCCAACGCGACCCAGGTTGCCGCCAATGTGAAAGCCCGTTTGCAAGAACTGAGCGAGAGTTTTCCCAACGACCTTGAGTACGACATTCTCTATGACACCACGCGCTTTATTGAACGCTCCATTGACGAAGTAAAACTCACTCTCTATCAAGCCGTAGGCTTGGTGATTCTGGTGGTGTTTTTGTTCCTGCAAAACTGGCGCGCCACATTAATTCCCGCCATCGCCATTCCCGTATCATTAGTGGGCACCTTTGCCTTTATGGGGCTGCTGGGCTTTACCATTAACACCATTACCCTGTTTGGTTTGGTGCTGGCTATTGGCGTGGTGGTGGATGACGCCATTGTGGTGATTGAAAACGTCGAGCGACTGATGAAAGAAGAGGGCCTGTCGCCGGCCGACGCCACCCGTAAAGCCATGAAACAGGTTGCCGGCCCCATTGTCGCAACAACGCTGGTACTGCTGGCCGTATTTGTACCGGTAGGGTTTATGCCCGGTATTACCGGTGAGCTCTACAAGCAGTTTTCGGTAACCATTTCGGTGGCGGTACTGATCAGTTCACTTAACGCCCTCACCCTTAGCCCGGCACTGTGTGCAACCTTGCTTAAAGCCGATGCCATGGAACCCATTCGCTGGCTGGGCTTTATCGAAAAAGGCCTGAATAAACTCACGGAAAAATACCAGGGCGCCATCGGCTGGATTTTAAAACGCTCCCTGCGTGTGGGCAGCCTGGTACTGGTGCTGTTTTTTGCCACCGGTTGGCTCACCAAAACTGTGCCTACCGGTTTTATTCCGAGCGAAGACCAGGGCTATGTTTTTGTTAACGTACAACTGCCGGATGCGGCATCCCTGAACCGCACCCAAGTGGTGATGGATAAAATCAGCGAGATTGCCCGCCAACAACCCGGCGTTACCGATATGCTGTCGATTGCCGGTTTCGGTATTCTCGGCGGCCAGGCATCCAACAACGGTTTGGGCATTGTGGTACTGGAAGATTGGGATGACCGTACCGACCCACAGTTATCGGTCAATAGCATCATCAGTCAACTGCAAGGCCGCTTCTGGGCTTTGCCCGATGCCCAGGTCATGGTCATGAATATGCCGCCGATTCCGGGTCTGGGCAGTAGCAGTGGCTTCGACTTCCGCCTGCAGGATAGCGAAGGCCGCGCGCCACAGGAACTGGCCCAAGTGTTGAACGGCCTGGTGTATCAAGCCAACCAAATGCCGTCGCTCAATCGTGTGTTCAGTACCTACCGCGCTAATGTGCCGCAGTACTATCTAGAGGTGGATCGCAATAAAGCCAAAGCCATGGGCATTGATTTGAGTGAGATCTTTATGAGCCTTCAGGCGCAACTGGGTTCGCTTTATATCAATGACTTTAATAAATTTGGTCGCTCCTACCAGGTGATTATGCAGTCGGAAAACGAGTACCGTCGCAAACCGGAAGATTTGCAGCACTTCTTTATCCGCAACAAGGATAACGAAATGGTACCGCTGACAACACTCGCCAGCCTGACACCCATTCAGGGGCCGACCAGCATTAACCACTTTAACCTCTATCGTGCAGCCACCATCAATGGCGAACCGGCGCCGGGCTACAGTTCCGGTGATGCACTGAAGGCGATGGAAACCCTGGCCAGCCAACTGCCGCAAGGTTATACCTTTGAATGGAGTGGACAGTCAGCGCAGGAAAAAGAAGCCGGCAACCTCGCACCACTGCTGTTCGGCTTGGCGATTATTTTTGTCTACCTGTTTTTGGTCGCCCAATATGAAAGCTGGGCCATTCCCTTCTCGGTATTGTCCGCCGTGCCTATCGCCATCTTTGGTGCTATGGCGAGCCTCTGGGTAGGTGGAATGGTCAACAATATTTACGCCCAGGTGGGACTGGTGTTGTTGATTGGCCTATCGGCAAAAACCGCGATTCTGATTGTCGAATTTGCTATGGAAGAACGCCGCGCCGGGCGCTCGATTTTTGATGCCGCCTTTAATGCTGCCCATCTGCGCTTCCGCGCCGTACTGATGACGGCACTGTCGTTTGTGTTGGGCGTTCTGCCACTGGTGTTCTCGACCGGCGCCGGTGCTGCCAGCCGGGTATCCATTGGTATCACCGTGCTGGGTGGCATGGTAGCGGCAACCATTCTGGGCACCTTGCTGATTCCGTTGTTTTATCAACTGATTCAGCAGTTACGTGAAAAGGTTAAAGGTCAGGCTTAACCGAACATGGATCCCCGCTTTCGCGGGGATGGCGCTGCAGCCATAAATAATTACTAACGTTTTAACTGTGCGCGAAAGCGTTCAGTGGTACAGGAAAACGCCGCGCTCTCCGCGGCGTTTTTTTTCATACTGGCAATTAAATCGGGAATCAGTTCGGCGTGGCTTTTATGAATGTGCATATAACCCTGCATTTCCGTCACCACATCATAAACATCCAGCGGCCGAGCCGAGGCCTTGCGTAATCCCCCCCAATTCACATGGGGTGCAACAACAAAATCCACCCGCTGGTGCTGTAGCATTAATGCTGCCTGGCGATCAGATTTATATTCTGTGATTTTGGCCGCTGGCCACTGACGTGCAATCAGGGACAAAAAGCCTGGCGATCCGGTAATAACTCCCACTGTCTGCTCTTTACCCTGAGCCGTCGCATCCGCGTAGGCCTGCTGCTGACCACGTAAACCAATCGCCAAAATACAGGAGTTAATCCAGGGGTACTCAACCCGCAGGATATTGTCGAAGCCACGGGAAATATCCACCGTACGCACCAGGTCTACATCCATAATGCCGCGGTTTAGCTCGATGATCATGCGCCTGCCGGGTACAAACTCCAGCTGCATGTCATAACCCAGCTCGGTAAACACATGCTCCAACCAGAGCCGAACCTGCGCCTCCTGATTGCTGCCCTCTAAATTTATCGTGCTGCCAATACGCAGCACGGCAGGCGTCTCCCCCTGTTCCTTAACTGGCGCGACCGGCACAGGAAGCTGATCTGTAGACAGCGCTGGCGGCTGTTCAGGAGATGACCGATCGGCCTCGACCACAGCTTGCTCCCTGCTGTCACAGGCAGATAAAACCAACAATGCGGTCACCACTCCAAGCAGTTGCCGACATGCTCGCATTTCAGGAACCTCCCTGGTTCGCCTTTAGCTCGGTTCGAATCATTAATTGCTATGAGTCAATCATAACCAAATTTCCGCAGATTGCATGTGGGCTTTTTAGAGGTATTGGACACGGGACACATACCCCCAACGCCCCAGTCCGTGTAGAATAGCGGCCTGAATTTGAAGGTATATAGGCTTATGGCAGAGAAGAAGACCACCCACTTTGGTTTTGAAGATGTCGCGGTTGAAGAGAAAGCCGGGCGCGTAGCGGATGTATTCCATTCGGTCGCCGGTAAGTACGACCTGATGAACGACCTGATGTCCGGCGGCATCCATCGCCTGTGGAAGCGCTTCACCATTGAAATATCCGGTGTTCGCGCCGGTAACAAGGTGCTGGATATTGCTGGCGGTACCGGTGATCTGAGCTACAAGTTCTCGCGCCTGGTGGGCCCCGAAGGTTTAGTAGTGCTGGCCGATATCAACGAGTCCATGCTGCGCGTGGGCCGCGATCGCCTGACCGACCGCGGTGTCAGTGGCAACCTGGTGGTTTCCCAGGCCGACGCCCAGTACCTGCCCTTCCCGGACAATACCTTCGACTGCATTACCATTGCCTTTGGCCTGCGTAACGTTACCGACAAGGATATGGCGCTGCGCTCCATGCTGCGCGTACTTAAACCCGGCGGTCGCCTGCTGGTACTGGAATTCTCCAAGCCAAAGAGCGAATTGCTGAGCAAAGCCTATGATCAGTACTCCTTCAAGCTGTTGCCGTTTATGGGCAAACTGATCACCGATGATGCCGACAGCTACCGCTACCTGGCCGAGTCCATCCGCATGCATCCGGATCAGGAAACCCTCAAAGACATGATGGTCGATGCCGGCTTTGCCAACTGCACATTCCACAATATGACCGGTGGCATCGTTGCCCTGCACAAAGGCGTCAAGCCTTAGGCTGAGTCAGACAACATGGACATGGACCCAACGCTAACCGCTGCCGCTACGGCCACCCTGGAAACCAGCATCAATACAGCGCTGGCGTACGATCCAGCCAGCCGCCTGGCCCTGCAACAACTGGCCGGGCAATCCCTGGCCATAGAGGTTAGCCAACCCAAGCTGCAACTGTGTCTGTTGTTTGATGCCGACCAGGTGCGCGTTGTCCATACCTATGACCACACCGATGAGAGCCCCACCACCCTGTTACGCGGTTCCCTGCCAGCACTTATGCAACTGGCCGTCGGTGATAACACCACCCTGGCCGATAGCGGTGTTGAAGCCTTTGGCTCTACTGCCCTGCTCACCTCGGTGCAGCAAATTGCCCGCAATCTGGATATCGATTGGGAAGAAATTCTCTGCACCTGGCTTGGCGATGTGATTGGCCATCAGGCCGCCGAACAAATCCGTCATCGGGTCAGCTGGACGCGCAACCGTCTCGGCAGTGCCCGCCGCCTGCTGGAAGAGTTCCTCACCGAAGAGTTGCGCTCCACACCCACCCAGGTGGAACTGAATAACTTCAGCCAAGAGGTGGACCAGCTGCGCTTTGGCCTGGATCGGGCGGAGGCCCGCTTGCGCAAGCTGAAGCAGCAATTAAGCGCTCACCACAAGAGCCAACCCTAAGCCAACCTGACCAACCCGAATAAGGATCTTACGCTTGGCCGCACTATTTCGCTTTTTTACGATTTTTCGTCTCCTGCTGCGCTATCGCCTGGACACCCTGCTGCCCCGCGAGCATCTGGGTTGGCCCCTGCGGTTACTGCTGACCTTTACCGCCTTACTGCCAAAGCCCAGCCTCAGTCGCGGTGAACGCCTGCGGCGTTTTTGTGAAGACCTGGGCCCTGTATTTATCAAGTTTGGCCAGTTGTTATCTACCCGCCCGGATTTGGTCCCGGCCGATATTGTCGAAGAGCTCGACCACCTGCAGGATAACGTTGCGCCCTTTGACAACGATCACTGTCGAGAATTGATTGAAGAGGCCCTTGGTGCGCCAGTAGAGCAGTTGTTTGCCAGCTTCAATACCGAACCCCTGGCCTCCGCATCGGTAGCTCAGGTTCACGCCGCCGAACTGAAGGACGGCCGTGAAGTGGTAGTTAAAGTCGTACGCCCAGGGCTGGAAAAAATCATCGCCAAGGACATAGCCCTAATGCTGGTGCTGGCCCGCGCCCTGGCCCGCTTTAGCGAAGATGGCCGTCGCCTGCGCCCGGAAGAAGTGGTGCAAGACTACCGCCACACCATCTTTGATGAATTGGACCTGCAGCGTGAAGCCGCCAATGCCTCCCAGCTGCGCCGCAACTTTGCCAACTCGCCCCTGCTGTATGTGCCGGAAGTGTACTGGGATTACACCCGCCGCAATGTCATGGTGATGGAGCGTATCTACGGTGTACCGGTCACCAACCTGGAGCAGCTTGAAGCCCAGCAAACCAATATGAAAAAGCTGGCCGAGCGCGGGGTAGAGATCTTCTTCACCCAGGTGTTCAAGCACAACTTCTTCCACGCCGATATGCATCCGGGCAATATTTTTGTCTCCCATCAAAATCCGCAGCGCCCACAGTATATTGCGGTAGATATGGCCATTGTCGGCTCCCTGACCCAGGCCGATCAGTATTACCTGGCCCGCAACCTGTTGGCGATGTTCCGCCGCGATTATCGTCTGGTCGCCGAGCTGCACATTCAAAGCGGCTGGGTACCCGAGAACACGCCACTTAACGACTTTGAAGCAGCGATTCGCACCGTATGCGAACCTATCTTTGAAAAGCCACTGAAAGACATTTCCTTCGGCCAGGTGTTGATCAAGCTGTTCCAGACCGCCCGCCGCTTTGATATGGAAGTCCAGCCACAGCTGATTTTGCTGCAGAAAACCCTGCTCAATATCGAGGGCCTGGGCCGCCAGCTGTACCCGGATCTGGATCTGTGGGCCACCGCCCATCCGTTCCTGGAAAACTGGCTCAAGGATCGCTTCCATCCCAAAACCCTCCTACAGCAGCTCAAGCGTTACGGACCTGAGTGGATGGAGCAATTCCCGCAGGTGCCACAGACCATGTTTAACGCCCTTAAACAGGTTCAGCATATCGGTGAGATTGCCCCTGAACTGCACCAGGCCGCCGAGCACTTTGCCAAACAGCGAGCCAAGGCAACTCGCACCCGCAGCCTGACCCTGATCGCCATAGGGGCCGCCATCGCCACGGTGGCCAGCGCCTGGCCGCAGGCGGGCCAGCATCTGGCCCAGCTGCCTCCCCATACCTGGGCCCTTGCTGGCTTGGCAGCCGGAGCCTGGCTGCTCAGATAAAGAGAGCTGGTCATCAAGAGTAGGTAAAGTCAGGTAAAAACAGGCCAATCTGTCATAATCCGTCAGACACATCCCCTGGCTTTGCGGTAAAATAGCGTGAACAACGCTGGACAGATGAATAAGGTTAAACCGCGTGACTGATGTAGCAGAAGACTTTCGCGATATGATTCGCTGGACCGCCGACGGTCTGGTGCCCGCTATCGCCCAGGACCATAAAACCGGCCGCATTTTGATGATGGCGTGGATGAATCCCGAGTCCCTGCAGCTCACAGCCGAAGAAGGCATTGCGGTCTACTGGTCGCGCTCACGGGGCAAACTGTGGCGCAAGGGCGAGTCCTCCGGACATACGCAAATTGTTCATGAAGTTCGCCTAGACTGTGATGAAGACGTGATTGTCTTGATGGTGGAACAAAAGGGCGGCATGGCCTGCCACACCGGGCGCGAATCCTGTTTTTACCGCGTCTTGAAAGATGGTCAGTGGCAAACGGTCGACCCGGTATTAAAAGATCCGAAAGACATTTATTCCTGACGGGAAGACACTATGAGTGATGTATTAAGCCAACTAACGCAGATTCTGGAAGAACGTAAGCAGGCCGCCGATGCGGACAGCTCCTACGTCGCCAGCCTGCACAAAAAAGGCTTGAGCAAGATTTTGGAAAAGGTGGGTGAAGAAGCGGTAGAGACTATTATCGCCGCCAAAGACGCCCAGCACAGTGGCGATAACAGCGATGTTATTTATGAAACCGCTGACCTGTGGTTTCACTCCCTGGTGATGTTGTCACACTTGGGTGAAGATGCCTCAGCCGTACTTAACGAGCTGGCGCGACGTTTTGATATGTCGGGGCTGGAAGAAAAAGCCTCACGCAATAAATAATCTAGGAGAAGAGTTATGGGTATCGGTGGAATTAGTATTTGGCAATTGCTGATCATTCTGGTGATCGTATTTATGCTGTTTGGTACCAAGCGTCTGCGCGGTTTAGGCGGCGATCTGGGCGGAGCCATCAAGGGTTTCAAAAAAGCCATCAAAGATGAGCCAGAAAACAAAGTTGAAGATAAAACCGACAGCACCGAGGCTGAAAAAGTCATCGAAGGTGAATCTGAGAAAGTCGATAAAAAATAATGTTTGATATCGGCTTCCTCGAACTGCTGATTATTGCCGTAGTGGGACTTTTGGTAATTGGCCCCGAGCAATTACCGCAAACCCTGCGCAGTATTGGCCTGTGGGTAGGACGCTTTAAGCGTGCCCTGCAACAAACCCGCAGTGAGTTCGAGCAACATATTGGCGCGGACGACATTCGCCGTCAGCTGCACAATGAAGAAGTCATGAAGCGGCTCAATGAAACTCGCGATGACATCAATCGCGTGGTGCACAACGAAACCGCGGCAATTGAAGACAGCTTTAAGGATTTGGAGAACGCCCAGGCGGCGTCCAATAAAGACGCGACGCCCGCCGAGAGTAACAGCACGCCCGACGCAAAAGCCGCGACCAGCGCTGATACCGTTGCCGATACAGTGTCCGATGATAAGGACCGCACTAAAAGTTAACCCCCGCTATGTCTAACGACCACCCTTCTGAGCAGCCTGAACACGACCAGGAACAACCGCTGGTTCAACACCTGATTGAACTGCGTGATCGACTGCTGCGCGCCCTGCTGGTTATTCTGGCGATATTCCTTGGCCTGTTTTATTTCGCCAACGATATCTACACCTTTGTCTCGGCGCCACTACAGGCGTTGTTGCCTGAAAACAGCACCATGATTGCAACGGAAGTTGCATCACCGTTTTTAACACCGTTTAAATTAACGCTGTTTGTCTCGCTGTTTTTATCCATGCCGTTTCTGTTGTTTCAGATCTGGTCGTTTATCGCACCGGGGCTGTATCAGCGTGAGAAACGTATCGCGATACCGCTACTGATATCGAGCATCCTGCTGTTTTACGCCGGCATCGCCTTTGCGTACTTTGTGGTGTTCCCGCTGATCTTTGGTTTCTTTACCAGCATTGGCCCCAGCAACGTCACTATCATGACCGACATTGGCAGCTATCTCGATTTTGTTATGAAGCTGTTCTTTGCCTTCGGCCTGGCGTTTGAGATTCCTGTTGCCACCGTACTGCTTATTCTCGCGGGTATAGTGACACCGCAAGGCATGGCACAAAAGCGTCCCTATGTGATCGTCGGCTGTTTTGTATTCGGTATGCTGCTGACCCCACCTGATGTTTTGTCGCAGGCGCTGCTGGCAGTCCCCATGTGGATGCTGTTTGAATTGGGATTGGTCTTTGGACGTATATTAAAAGCGCCACAAGCCAAAGAGGCTAGCGAAGAAGACTAGCTCGCGAGCAAGCCAGAAAAAGCAGACAAAAAAATACCCGCATAAGCGGGTATTTTTTTATGTAATTGCAATACTAGCGAATTACGCGGTTGCGGCTTCTTCGCTGACAACACGGTTGCGGCCCTGAGATTTGGCATCGTAAAGGTAACCATCAACGCGATTAATTAAATCGTTGCGGCGCTCTTCCAAACCAATCTGTGCCACACCGATCGACAGGGTCACAGAACCCACAGGCGTGCGGTCCTTACCCTTGGTCAGTTTGGAAGCCCCAATCACTTCACGAATTTTCTCGGCGATTTTAATGCCGTCTTCCAGACCGCAGTTTTCCAAAACCAGCTGGAACTCTTCACCACCGGTGCGAGCCAAAAAGTCATCGCCCTTAATCACTTTCAGGATCATCTGCGCCACAAAGCGCAGCACCTTATCGCCCATCAAGTGGCCATGGGTATCGTTAAACTTCTTAAAGTGATCGATATCCATCATCAGCAGGCAAACTTCATCACCTTCTTTACGGTTGGCCAAAATAGAATCGAGCTTTCTATCGTAGGCGCGGCGGTTGGAAACCCCGGTCAGCTTATCGGTTAAGGCTTCGGTGCTGGCCTTCTCCAGATTAACCTGCAGGGAAGACATCTGGGTCTGCATGGACTTAACAATATCGCCCATTTGCTGATTGTGCTCGATCACCTTGCGGCTTTCAGCCACCAGCTGTGCGGTAATCGTTTTCAGAGCCTCCAACTCACAACCGTCGGCCAAAGCCTGTTCGGCCGCGGCCAGAGCATCGGTGCAATCGGTGGAACCATCGGCAATATCACCCAGCTGGATACCCAGTTCGGCAACCATTTCGGCCAGGGCTATCTTGAATTGCTCCAGACGCTCGGCGGGCAACTCACCGTAGAAGCGATGGTAAAGCTCGTAACAGAGGTCTGCGTCGAAGGGGATCTTGTTACTCTTTAGCTCGGTGATAGCGACAACAATATCGCGGTTCTCACCTTCGCAGAAGTCATACCAAACGCGAATATTGGCAGGACTTGTAGGAATATTAAGGGCTTTCATCTCCGCCAAGGCCGCATCCAGGTGGCTGGCAGAAATTGTAATATCGGGGTTAACGGCCATTGTGCTGATTATCTTGGTATTGTTATCAACTGCTTATAAATACATCTAATTTAGACCCGATAGAAATACGCACCACCCTGGTGCAAAAACAACCCTATTGGTGTCCAAATACCCTAAACCTTGTAAAAAGGCGACCAATAATAGCACGACTTGTAAGTGAATATTGACCCCAACGGCCAATATTTATCTAGGCTAGCAAGACCAACACCCAGCCCATAATGGCCAACAGCACGGCTTGTTTGGCTTTTACCCGTTCAAATAGGGCTAATGACGAAGGTCTCCACCCTTGTCAGGAGCTGGCCGAGCCGCCAGGCGATGATCTGGATAGGTATTACGCAACGCCACAATATCCCCCAGAATATCGGCAAAGTGGGTAACCACCCGCGGAT
This sequence comes from Maricurvus nonylphenolicus, assembly GCF_042854845.1. Taxonomy (GTDB): domain Bacteria; phylum Pseudomonadota; class Gammaproteobacteria; order Pseudomonadales; family Cellvibrionaceae; genus Maricurvus; species Maricurvus nonylphenolicus. The sequence continues at coordinate 5,241,214 of NZ_AP031498.1, forward strand.
CAAAGTGACTGCCGCTATTTTCCTGCAAATAGGCCATAGCCTCTTCCACACTCCAGGCACTTTTGTAGGGGCGTTTAGACGTCAGGGCATCAAATACATCACAGACCGTCACTATGCGGGTATAGAGGGGGATCTCTTCGCCCTTTAAGCCCTGTGGATAACCCTGGCCATCCCAGCGTTCATGGTGGGTCCGGGCTATCTGAGCGGCAACCTGCATAAGCTGGCTATCGTAGTCCCCCAGAATTTCAGCCCCCACTTCGGCGTGGGTTTTCATGGTTTCCCACTCCTTGGCTTCCAGGCCACCGGGCTTGAGCAACACCTCATCGGGAATGGCAATCTTGCCGATGTCATGCATGGGGCTGGCCTGTAGAATAATCTCGCACTCATCCTCACCCAGCCCCATGGCTTTACCCAACAGGGCCGAAGCATGGCTCATGCGAATAACATGCATGCCGGTTTCATTGTCGCGGTACTCGGCGGCCTTACCCAGGCACTCAATCAGCTTCACCTGTGCCTGGTACAACTGCTGGGTGCGCTCGCGTACCTTTTGCTCCAGCTGGACATTGTGATTAAGCACGGCCTTGTGCAACATCCTCACCTCCAGAATATTGCGTACCCGCAGCAGCACCTCGGCACGGTCAAAGGGCTTGCCGATAAAATCCTTGGCGCCAGAGGCCAAACACTGGTTACGGGTTTGCTCAGAGTGGTCGGCGGTCAGAATCAGGATGGGTAAATAGTCACCGGGGTATTCACGGCTTAGCTGCGCCATCACATCAAAGCCAGTCATCTCCGGCATATGCACATCGAGCAGCACCAGATCGTAATCATTATCGCGGTAGAGATCGGCAACCTGGGCAGGGGTGGTGGTGGCATCAATACGGCGATAACCCTCGTGGCTGAGGATCTTCTCCACGATGGCGATATTCACCGGGTTATCATCGACGATCAGAATCCGCCCATTGTGCACATCATCGCGTGCCGTCATCTCTGCTGCCTGTTTCTAGCCGTATGTACGTTATTGTTATACGGGCTCTGTTATAGATTTTTGAAATAAGCCGAAAAAGGCTTAGCCCATCTCACAGTATAGACAGAGAATGCGGAATTGCCTGCCAAGCTAGGTTTCCAGCAAAAAGGTCACCGGCCCATCGTTGACCAAGCTGACTTGCATATCGGCGGCAAAGATACCGGTAGCTACTTTGGGGTGGGTGACGCGGGCCATTTCGACAAACTGGTTGTAGAGGCTTTCGGCATCGGCAGGAGCAGCGGCAGTAGAAAAGCCTGGGCGTGTCCCCTTACGAGTATCGGCGGCCAGGGTGAACTGCGACACAACCAGCAGACCGCCTTCAATATCGCTGACACTGCGGTTCATTTTGCCTTCATCGTCACTGAAGATGCGGTAGCTAAGTACTTTTTGGAGCAGACGCTCGGCATTGGGCAGCGCATCGCCTTTTTCTACGCCCAGCAGCAGCAGGATACCCTGATCAATCTCACCCACGGTTTCACCGTCAACCACCACACTGGCCTGCTTAACCCGCTGAATCAATCCCCGCACAGTTTTCTCCCCTGATCTATGGTCGAAAGTAAAAGGGCGGCATTATAACGCCTCCGGGCACCTAAGAAAGGGCGGCACATTCGGCATGCCGAAAGCAGCTGGTCACATGGTCGTTAACCATACCCATGGACTGCATATAGGCATAACAGATGGTTGAGCCGACAAAACTGAAACCGGCTTTTTTCAGGGTTTTACTCATCAGGTCTGACTCGGCAGTAGAGGCAGGCACCTGCTTTAAAGTGCGCCAACGGTTCTGCTTGGGACGCCCATCAACAAACTGCCAAATGTAGTCACTAAAGCTATCGTGTTGCTCCACAATCGCTAAAAATGCCCGCGCATTTTTCACCGCACTTTCGATTTTCAGGCGGTTGCGAATAATGGCGCTATTGTTCTGCAAGCTTTCCAGTTTACGGCTGTTGTAGCGGGCGATTTTCTCTGGATCGAAGCCATCGAATGTCTGCCGATACCCCTCGCGTTTGCGCAGCACCGTAATCCAGGACAAACCTGCCTGGGCGCCTTCCAGCAGTAGAAACTCAAACAGTTTATGGTCATCAAAACAGGGCACACCCCATTCCGTGTCGTGGTAGGCCTGATAAAGCGGATCGTCGCCACACCAGGAACAGCGTTTGGTCATTATCTCTATCCTTACTCTATGTCCTTATATTTGCGGGGCAAGCCGCAGACCATAGTCTACACTCAAAGTTATCCCTTTATGACAGCTTTGTAACAGGCCGCACACCATGTATGTCAGCAAGTTCACCCTCTCTGTTTTCTGGAAGATCTGCTGTCGTCTTTGTTGCACGATAAGCTGCGCGATAATCAGCCTGGGACTTGCGCCATCCGCTCAGGCACAAATCAATCCGCAACCCTGCGACAGCAGTAAAGAACGCAAAATCTGGTTCAGCAATAAAGAACACAAGGACACCCTGGCCGTTACGGTAAAAGGCAATCCCTGTAGTGACGCCAAGGTGGTTATCTCTATCACCAGCCCCGATGGCAAGACTCTGTACAAATACAGTGGCGATTTTATTTTGCACATGCCCTATATCATCTACGAGCCCGAGCTCAACAAGCTGGTCGATTTCTTTGTTAACAAGGTGGTGAGTGAAGCAGTCAAGCGCAGTACCGGTGACCTGCCCGCCTATACCAATGTGGAAGAGTTCTACGATGCCACCAATGACTTTGTGGTGGTGCCCCTTGAACAATATCGCACCATGCGACAACTGAATATCCCTATCCTTTGGCATGCCACCGGGGACTCCACCTGGGTGCACGTTGTGTTTGATAAACAACAAGATCAAGGACAGGTCATTATGCGTGGCGGCGTATTCCACTAACCCTTTATCAGCAAACCCATGATCTATACTCAAGGGATCTGACACAATAACGACTGCAGGAGCACACTATGAACCCACTTCGCCTTATAGATTTTCGTCGTTTTACCGCCTGTACTTTCGCCTACACAAGCGCACTGTTACTTATGTTTGGCATGCAAACGGCCTCTGCGTCAGAGTGCGATCTAACCCAGGAGCGTAATATTGCTTTTAGTGCCCCTGAGGCAAAAGACACACTGCGAGTACATATCTATGGTGACTCCTGTTCTGAGTCTGAAGTCGATATTGTGGTCATAAACGCCAAGCAACAATTGCTGTACCAATACACCGGTAAGCTGGCCAAATTGATGCCCTACAAATTACATGAGCCGGAACTAAGCCAAGTGGTTGTCGCGTTTGCCGAGCAGCTGCTCAATGTTGCCAATAGCCGCTCGACCAAGTTTTTGCCACGCTACACCAACGTCGATGATTTCTATGAAGCAACCAATGACTTCGTGGTTATCTCCACAGCAGAGTACGAGGCCCTGCGACAACAGGACAAACCGATTATCTGGCACGCTACCGGCGATTCCAGTTGGGTGCATTTAGTCTACGATCCCAAACGACAGGCCAGCCGCGTCATTATGCGAGGTGGCGTTTTTCATTAAGATGGATTAACAACTGAAACGGAACGAGATCACACGATGCTAATTCCCTACCCTGACATCAAGCCCTTCAAATCGCAGATGCTGGCGGTAGATAACACCCACGAACTTTATATCGAAGAATCCGGCAACCCCGACGGGCTGCCGGTTTTATTTGTTCACGGTGGTCCGGGGGCAGGCTGCAGTAAACAGGATCGCTGCTTTTTCGATCCCGAAAAATACCACATTATCCTCTTCGATCAGCGCGGTGCAGGCCGCTCAAAACCCCACGCCGATTTAATCGACAATACAACCCAACTTCTGGTTACCGATATAGAAAAAATTCGCGAACAGCTGGGTATTGAGCAGTGGGTACTGTTTGGTGGCTCTTGGGGATCGACGCTGAGCCTGGTGTATGCAGAAACCTATCCACAGCGCGTTCTGGGTTTAATATTGCGCGGGATTTTTCTCTGCCGCCGGCAAGACATACATTGGTTTTATCAACACGGCGCTAGCTTGGTGTTTCCCGATTACTGGGAAGATTTTTTACATCCGATTCCCGTCGCCGAACAAGATAACTTGCTGCAAGCGTATTACCAGCGTTTGACCGGCTCCAACGAGCTGGCAAAGATGGCGTGCGCAAAAGCCTGGTCACTGTGGGAAGGCCACTGTGCAACGCTGCGCCCCAATCACGATGTCGTGGAAACCTTTTCCGATCCACACCTGGCTTTGTCACTGGCTCGCATTGAAGCACACTACTTTATGAACGATGCGTTTTTAACGGATAACCAGATTCTTGCCAACGCCGGCAAGCTGGAAGGTATACCCGGCATTATTGTGCACGGCCGCTACGATATGATTTGCCCATTAGACAATGCCTTTGCATTGCACCAAATCTGGCATGATTCTGAATTACATATTGTGCGCGATGCCGGTCACGCCTCACGCGAGCCCAGCATTGTGGATGCACTGATTCGCGCTACCCGCACCATGGCAAGACGCTTTGGTGGCGAACCGCCAGAACAGGCATAGCGTAGGCGGAAAAGCCCTTAACGCCTAAACACAACCGTACGACTACCGTTAAGCAGCACGCGCTGTTCGGCGTGCCAGCGCACGGCGCGGTAAAGCACCACACTTTCTATGTCGTGACCTATCTCGACCAATTCTTCGGGGTTGTTGGCGTGAGACACCCGTTCAACTTCCTGCTCGATAATCGGCCCTTCATCCAAATCCGAAGTAACAAAATGTGCGGTAGCGCCAATCAATTTCACACCGCGATCATAGGCCTGGTGATAGGGTTTGGCGCCTTTAAAACCGGGCAGGAAAGAGTGGTGAATATTGATGGCCCGGCCTTCAAGTTTTTCACACAGCTCGTTGGAGAGAATTTGCATATAACGGGCAAGCACCAAAAAGTCGGCCTGGGCTTTTTCCATCACCTCAAGAATCTGGGCTTCCTGTTGCGGCTTGGTATCTTTGCTAATCGGCAGGTAGTGATAGGGTAGGTTGTACCACTCCACCAGATCGCGCATATCATTGTGGTTGGACACCACCGCAACAATCTCAACGGGCAAGGTGCCCTCTTTCCATTTGTGCAGCAGCGTATTTAAACAGTGGCCCCAGCGCGATACAGCGATAACCACTTTAGGCTTATCGGCCAGATCCCGTAACTGCCAGCACATCGCATCTTTTTCCGCCAAGTCAGCAAAGGCCTGTTGTAACGCGGCCAAAGGTGTCGCCTGATCACTGGCAGGTGCCAGTTCAGTGCGCATAAAAAAGCGCTTTTCCTGACGGTCTTCAAACTGCGAGGCTTCTTCAACGTTGTAGTGCTGTGCTGCCAGGAAGGTGGTAACGTCGGCGACAATGCCGGGGCGATCAGAACAGCTAAGAGTTAGGACGAGGCGTTGCTGGCTCATAAAACGGGCTCATAAAAATCGATTCTTTATAAGCCCTATACTTTACCCCGTCTGCACGACAGTTAACAGATTAGCGCGCTTAACTTAGCGCAGCCATACCTCAACACGGCGGTTTTTAATTTTACTTTTGCTGTTATTGGAAGCCACCGGTTTGTAGGCGCCAAAGCCGGCGATACTGGTATTGGTCACACCGGCATGACGCAGGGCAGACATAATGGCCACGGCTCGCAACTTGGACAGCACCTTGGCGCGCTGCTCGGTTTGTTTGGTATCACCAAAACCAATCAGCCACAGGCGCTGATCGCCCTCGCTGCCATCAAGGTATTCGGTTAAACGACGGATATCTTCGATAGCTTTATTATCCAGCTCAGCCTTACCCTGTTCGAAACGGAAATTAACGGACAAACGCTGGGCATCCTTGGTCAACGCCAAATATTCCTTCGGCCCCTGCAGATCAGCAGACGCGGGAATACTGGTAATGTTCTGGGAAATAAAGCCTGTTTTATCCACCTGCTTCTGGCCCAAGTCACTCTGGGCGAAGGTAATAAAATCACGAATCACGTGAGGGATAATACCTGGCGGGGTATACACATAAAGACGACGAGCCAGCGGATAATCTTCGGTGGCCACAGTTAATTTATTCGGCAACAGAGGGTCAGTACCCTGCTCATTAACACCAATGGCTTTACTGTCACGCACCGAGGCCAAGCCCACAAAACCAATCGCATTGGGATCCATAGACACTTCATCGGAAAGACGGTCATTGGATTCGTAACGTGCCGCCTCTTGCGACAGCTTTACTTTTTTGCGCAGTACCAGATTCTTAAAGGTGTCCCAGGTACCGGATTTGTTATCACGAGCATGGATGGAAATTTTGCCGGGGCTGCCACCCACTTCTGACCAGTCACTGATTTGACCAGAGAAAATCGCCGCCAGTTGATCAAGGCTTAAATTGTCGATGGGATTTACCTGGTTAACGATCACCGCCAGACCATCGATGGCCACAACATGCTCGGCAGCAAAGTCACGCATATTGCCCATATATTCCAGGGCGCGAACTTCTTTATCTTTAATGCGGCGCGAAGCCATACCTACATCGGCAACGCCTCCCAGCAAGCCTTTAAAAGCAGTACTGGAACCGTGAGCGGCCACATTGATATAAACCACTTCACCGTCAATTACACCCTGAACGCGGTATTCGTTTTCTACCACCAGATCGGCGGCCTGAATATCCGTTGCCCCTTTTGAGTCCAGATAAGCGACCAGCAGGTTTTTCATCAGGCTGGCCCCAACGGTATTGGAACCGTGTACGGTAAACAGCAAACGCGGTTCACTGGCAGACAGGGAACTGACCGCCCCTACAGCAGCACTCAAACTCCAGAAAATGACCGCCAACAAGCCAGCCTTCCACTTCGCCATAAATCCTACCTTTGCTTTTTCGCTATATAGATATGGGGCGCACAATAAGACAACTAGATGACAAAAACATGACAGATATATGTCTTTACCGGCGATTTGTATGTAGTGGCAGGCAAATCCTTTTTTTACTGCCCGAAAAACAATAACGGGAGCCTAAGCTCCCGTTATTTCAAAATAATGTTCAAGTTTGAAAATTATTTTTTAGCACGCTTGCGCTCATTCTCAGTCAGCAGTTTCTTGCGCAGACGAATGCTCTCTGGTGTTACTTCTACCAGTTCATCGTCTTCAATAAACTCCAGCGCCTGCTCCAGGGTGTGCTTGACAGGTGGCGTCAGGGTCAAAGCTTCATCTGTGCCAGAAGCACGCACGTTGGTCAGCTGCTTACCTTTGGTGGGGTTAACCGCCAGGTCATTGGCGCGAGAGTGAAGCCCAATAATCTGGCCTTCGTAAACCTCTGCACCGTGGCCCAGGAACAAGCGGCCACGATCCTGCAGGTTAAACAGGCCATAAGACAGGGTCTTACCTTTCACCATGCTCACTAGTACGCCGTTAATACGGCTAACCACTTCACCTGCTTTTACCGGGCCGTAGTGATCAAAGATGCTGGTCATAATGCCGGAACCGGAAGTCAGGGTCAGGAACAGACCACGGAAGCCAATTAGACCACGCGAAGGCGCCATAAACTCTAAACGGGTACGGCCTTTGCCGTCTGGCTCCATGTTGGTCATCTCGGCCTTACGCAAGCCCAGCTCTTCCATAATGGCGCCTTGATGCTCGTCTTCCACGTCGATCACAACGCGCTCGAATGGCTCCTGAATCTCACCGTCGACTTCTTTTTGAACCACCTCTGGGCGCGAAATGCTCATTTCAAAGCCTTCACGACGCATGGTTTCGATCAGTACTGACAAGTGCAGTTCACCACGGCCGGACACAACAAATTTGTCTGGGCTATCACCTTGCTCAACACGCAAAGCAACGTTGTGGATCAGCTCCTGATCCAGACGGTCTTTAATATTGCGAGAGGTTACAAACTTACCTTCTTTACCGGCAAACGGAGAATCGTTAACGATAAAGGTCATGCTTACGGTTGGCTCATCTACGCTCAGTGGCGGCAGGGCTTCAACAGTCTCTGGATCACACAGGGTGTCGGAGATGCTCAGACCATCGATACCGTTAATACACACGATGTCACCGGCGGTAGCCAGATCGGTGTCGATACGCTCCAGGCCCAGGTAGCCTTTAACGTTCAGTACCTTACCTTTGCGCTCCTCACCGTCGGCAGACTTAACCACAACCTGCTGGTTGGGTTTGAGGGTACCGCGGGTAATACGGCCAATACCGATTACGCCCACGTAGCTGTCGTAGTCCAGGGCAGAAACCTGCATCTGGAAAGCACCTTCCGGATCAACTTCCGGTGCAGGTACACGCTCGGCGATCATTTCGTACAGCGGGGTCATGTCTTCAGCCATAGCGTCCGGATCTTCACCGGCGATACCGTTAATGGCAGAGGCGTAGATCACCGGGAAGTCCAGCTGCTCGTCGGTCGCACCCAGGCTGTCGAACAGGTCAAATACCTGATCCATTACCCAGTCAGGGCGCGCGCCAGGGCGGTCGATTTTGTTGATAACCACGATAGGCTTCAGACCCTGCTCGAAGGCCTTGGAGGTTACGAAGCGGGTCTGTGGCATAGGGCCATCTACGGCGTCTACCAGCAGCAGTACCGAGTCAACCATCGATAGTACACGCTCAACCTCACCACCGAAGTCGGCGTGCCCCGGAGTGTCCACAATGTTGATGCGGTAGTCATTCCAGTTGATGGCGGTGTTTTTCGCCAGAATGGTAATGCCACGCTCTTTCTCCTGGTCGTTGGAGTCCATGATGCGCTCGGCACCTTCGTCCTTACGATCCAGCGTGCCGGATTGGCTGAGAAGTTTATCAACCAGGGTAGTTTTACCGTGGTCAACGTGGGCAATAATGGCGATATTACGGAGTTTATCGATCACAATGAGTGTCTCTACTGCGGGCCTTATCGCCGTTTGGGGCGCCTGGCCATGAAAAAAGGTGCGGCATTATACCTGTGAAAAGACGGCGATTAAATGACCAGCGGTTAAATAGTTCGAGCTGAGGAAGGCTGCCACGAATGGGGTCTGACCCGCAGGGTCAGGCCCCGAGTACGAAGTTGTTGCCAGGGATGGGGTCTAGACCCCATAGTTACACCCTTAAACTGAGCTTCTGGGCAGCATTATCCCAACGCCAAACGGGCCAACCAGGAGCAATACAAACCCCACCCAGCCAACGCTCAACAGGCCCACAGGTGAGATAATCTCGATCCCCGGCCAGCACCGCCAAACCGGCCTCAGTCAGCTCGACCGGAAAGCGCGGCCAATCCTCATCTTCGAGCCTTTCGATGCTAATCAACGGCTCATCAGCCTTGGCCAGGTTTTGCAGGATATGCCAGAACATCAGATCCCCCAGCCAGGGCATGGGTTCGCGCTCCAACATCAGTGCGCGAAACACCTGACCACAGGTGCGAGGTTGATCGTGAATGATTTCCAGGCTGAGCTGCTCGGTTAGCCCCAAACCATTACCGAGTGAGGGCAGTTCTTGCAAATGACGCTCCAATGCCCTGGATAAATAAGGCAAGGCCTGACAGCGAGGGCTGTGCATTAAGCCCAACAGGGATTCAGGGCTATCACTGCTCAAGGCATCCCAGGCATCAACCGCAAGCGCCAATTGCTGCGAGCTAACTTCCGTGCGCGAGGACCACAACAGGTGTATGGCCTCAGGCGGTAATTGCCCCAAACCGATAAAACGCTCAGCGCCCGGGAAGTGATTGAGAGATACCATCTGCAACTGTGCCGGTGTTTTGGCCTGCGCCCACAGCGACAGGATTTTTATCAGGATCAGCTGATCGTAGGTGTCATGCTCAAACCACAAGACTACACGCTGGTAATTTTCTGCCGCCGAGAGCAAACGCTGATCGGCAGCAACGGAATCCTGATAGATATCCTCGCGCGACATTCCCACCAAGTGCCCATAGGCTGCAGCAATAAAATCAGCACGGTCTTGCCGATAGGCCTCATCATTCAGCTTCTGCACCGGGCCCTGACACACAGGGTCTTGATACTCCAGAAACTCGCCACTGAAACCTGCCATAGGTAGTACCTGCTGAATATCGCTACCGCAGCGCACATGCAGGGTTTTCATATCGCTATCAACCGCTTTCGATTGACTCTCGATTTGCTGCAGGGAATTGTCCATCGCTGCAATATGTTGCTTGAGCTTGGCCCAACTCGGCACACCCAACTCACGGGCTAACACCAGTTGTGCATCGGCCAATTTAACGTCTGCAGGCGTTACTTTAGACGCTTTGGGATGATGGGAAAAAAATCGCTGTTGAGCGGCTTCATCTGCAGCGCGATAGCGACGCAATAACGCCTTGGCGCGCTTTTTCTGCTGCTCAAGGTTAAGACGAAACGGGGTTTCTGGGGGGACTGCTTCTGGGGAGACAGATGTCATGGTCGTTACCCTTTCCGGTTATCTGTGTCCGCCGAGCAGATAGAAAAGGGAAACAAACAAGCGGTGTGCTTCACCTAAAAAGTCTTGGGCGCAGCCCTTTCCGCGGACACAGAGGCTTCGACCAAGCCTGTGCCCTAAAAATTAAACTTTCGCGAGCAAGCTGTCAAATCACCAAGCCTTATATTGCTAAATATTCAGGCTGACGCAAAAACGCCAACACCTGATCGGCAGGCATGGGTTTGGAGAACATATAACCCTGGGCCTCGTGACAGTCATTGGCCACCAGGAACGACAGCTGATCGGCAGACTCGATACCTTCCGCCACTATCTTTAATCCCAATTTCAGACACATGTCCATGATCGCCTGCACAATGGTGCGATCCTCTCCTTCAAAGGCAATTTGCGAGACAAAACTGCGATCAATTTTTACTGCATCAATGGGCAACCGTCGCAAGAAGGTCAGTGATGAATAACCGGTACCAAAATCATCGAGACTGATGGTAACGCCATGTCTACGCAGCGCCGACAAATGCTGACTGGCCTGCGCCTCGTCTTCCAGCAAACTGGTTTCGGTCACTTCAAGATCCAGACGCTGCAGCGGCACGCCAAAATGCCCAGCCATATCAATAATCTGGCTGACAATGGAGGGCTGCGCCAACTGCCGCGGTGAAATATTGATAGCGACACGTACGCCTTCAGGTAGATGCGCGCCCCACTGCTGCAATTGGTTTAACGCTTCACCCAACACCCAATTGCCGAGATCAAAAATAAGATGACTCTCTTCAGCCAGCGGAATAAATTCTGCCGGCGAGACTAAACCTCGCTCCGGATGATTCCAGCGAATCAACGCCTCAAGGCCAATAACCTGCATGGTTTGCAGATGCACTTTCGGTTGGTAATAGAGTTCAAACTCACCCTTGCGCAACCCCTCGTGAATGGCGTGCTCCAAACTCAGGCGTTCATGCACCTGCTGATTAATGGCTTCAGTGAAAATATGGTAATTATTCTTACCTTGCGCCTTGGCCTCATACATGGCCAAGTCTGCGTTGCGCAGTAAGGTATCGGCATCGTCACCATCGCCGGGGTAAATAGCCACACCCACACTGGCACTGACACAGGTTTCCGATCCCATCAGCATAATCGGCGCATTCAGGCTTTCAATAATACGCTCTGCGACAACAGCGGCCTCGTGCACCTGTTTAATGTCGGTGATAACCGCATTAAATTCATCGCCACCACGACGACTGACCAACGCATTGCGACTGGATACCACAGAGTCGGCAGCCAACACTTCACTTTGTCGAATATTGTCTTTTAAGCGCTTGGCTATCTGGATTAACAGCTCGTCACCCGCCGCATGGCCAAGGCTATCATTGACCTTTTTAAAATCATCCAGGTCAATAAAAAACACCGCCAACTTACTGTTGTCGCGGTTGGATTTTTTTATCGCGGCTGTCAATGTTCGCTTGAGGGTCGAACGGTTGGGCAAACCGGTTAGCGGATCAAAAAATGCCAACTCTCGAATGCGGCGGCTCGATTCATCAAGTTTTTCACCCATATGCTGAAAAGCCAGCGCCAGCTCACCCAACTCATCCTTACTGTTGACCTGCAGCGGCTGTTTGTAATTGCCCTGCGCGACACGGCGAGTAGCATCAATTAAACGGTCAACCGGGCCAATGACCATGCGCAGCACCTGCAAATAAAAAATCAGCCCGGTTAGCAGCAACACCACCAGCAGCGCGGGAACAATCACCCACAAAAAATTCAGAACGCTACTGTTAATGGCATCTTCATCAATTAATGCCCCCAGCCAAAAACCTTCACTTAGGTTACGCAAGCTTAACAATAAATTATGGTCATCAACCTCAAGGTGAACCTGGCTGTGGCCGTGCTCATCGACACTCATGGCTTGCATGGTATCTACGCTTAGGTTGGTAAACTCTAAATTCTCGCCACCAACAAACACTTCACCAAAATCACTGACAAAAAAGAACTTCGCATTACGCTGCTCGGTCTGTTTCAGCATTTCCTGCCAGGGCTCAATACTGTACCAAACCACCACATAACCCATGACGCGACTTTCTCTTTGCAGCGTCGTTTTGTTGCGCGCATCTCGAATTACCGGCACCACACCTTCAACGGTTTGCCTGGGCCCGCCGAAACCATCACGCAGAATGACTCGCACCTGGTTATCTTCCAGCTCATCGCGACTAAAAGCCCCTAAATCCGCTGCCACCTTTTCTCGTCCGAGGGAAAAATAGGTATCGAGCTTGCCCTCAGCCCCGTACAAACCAATCGCTTTAATAGAGGGGTTAATTCGACCGTAACCGGCAAACAATCTAAGCACCGCCGGCTGCATAAGATAGGGCCGCACATCAACATTGGTTTCAAAGTATTTGCCCAGTACACCGTCGACCGCAATTTGTCGGGTCACCTGTTTTAATTTATGTACCTCTGCGGTGGCGTTGAGCTCCAACTGCCCCAACATGTCCTGTTGATAATGCAGCGCCTCGGAGCGCAGCTTGTTTTCAAAATACCAATAGGCACCCACACAGGTCAGCAGGAGCGGCACCAGCCCCAGCAAAAAGGAAATCAAGATAAGTTTAAGTCTTAAGCCCACGGTTAATCCTTTTCCAACTGCTGCACTAGCCGCATCATAAGGGTGTTCTGAAAGCGCTTTAATTCCGCATCAGGAACTGGCGGCACAACCAATTTGCTCATCACTTGCGCCGGGGGATATACCAGCGGATTATTGCGAATGTCGTCTGCGATCAGCGCGCTTGCCGCCTGAAAAGGCGAGGCAAAATGCAGATACTCGGCGTTGCGTGCAGACACCTCCGGTCGCGCAAAGAAACGTATAAAATCCTCAGCCGCACTGCGGTTTGGCGCCTGCGCATTAATCACCAGAAAATCCACCCACAACACACTGCCCTCCTCGGGCACAACAAAATCGACTTGCTCACTCCACTCCTGCAACCTTAACGCATCACCGTTGTACATGGCCGCAACACTCACCTGGCCACTGACCAGCCCGGCATGTTTACTCGGATCCATATATTGGTAGCTGTTGACATAGGGGTGCTGCGCCAGGAGAAGGTTTTCGATGGCCCGAAGATCCGATTGTGATGTCTGATCCGGTAACAGGCCCAACGTCAGGCGCGCGATCTCGAAAAGATCCTGCGACTCAGACAACATGGTAATTTTTCCCTTCAAGGCAGCGGACGGGCGCAATACATCCACCCAACGTTCAACGGGGGCAACCATCAGATCCCTACGATAGGCCACCCCCAGGGTTCCCCAGGTAAATGGTAGCGCCACCTTAAGCAGCTCTTGATGGTATTTGGCAATAACCGGCTCCAGCGCCGGAACCTTTAGATCGGCTGGCAGGGGGGCCAGGGCATTGACCTTTAGATAGGGGTGAAACAGCTGTCCGGCACCGACAACAATATCAATCTGGTCCCGGTAATGCAGGAAGAAGTCACTGTCTTTTTGGTTATCACTGCTGTACCAGATCTCCCTGACATTGACCTGGTACTCCTCGCTGAATGCGGTCAAAAGGCCGGGATCGAAATATTCCGGCCAGGTATAAACCAACAACTCGCGCTGCGCTCCGACAACCCCTGTCGCCAAGCCGCTCAATACCAGCAGTAATACACCCTTCAGCACCTATCACGGTCTCCCAGAACACTAACCTAGCCACAATTAGCATTAAGTATAAGCCGGGCTACGGATTATGACCTGTTGGTTTACATCCCAAACGCATTACCACTGCGCTTGCGCACAGCCTGGGGCACAAAATCCTCATCCTTGGCTAACTGGAAGGTGGTCACCTGGTCATTGTCAGTGCGGGTGTAACAGGTGACAAAGAACTCCTCGGGAACCCCGTTGCGGCGCTCGTCCTCATAGACTTCAGCCACAAAAAACACCTTATGGCGCCCAGCCCCCTCATCGGTGCGGGTCGAATGCAGATCCAGTGACAGCACCCGCAGGCGCCGCCCCAGATTATTGCGGGCGTGGGCATCACAGGCTTTCTGTGCCTCTTCCAGACTAAAGCCGCGATATTTGTACTGCCCAGCCGAATCGCTGGAGAAGCTCAGCTGCTTTACGATCAGCGTACTAAATATCGACACGGCAATAACGGTCAACGCCGCCAGCACTAACAACATGCCCTGCTTAGCCGCTGACATACCTGGCTTTTTCTGTTTCCCCTTACTCATGACTACCCACTACTGCGGACGATAAACGCCCAAATTCTTATAACCGGCATCTTTCAAGTGTGCCGCATGTAACTGACTCATGATGCCCTTTTCACAGTAGAGCAGATATTCTTTTTCCTTCGCCAAACCGGGGAAGTCCGTATTTAAGCGGAAGAAAGGAATCTTGATAACCTCGACACCTTCCAGGGTTAACGGCTTCAACTCTTCCTCATCCGGGTGGCGGATATCCACAATGACCTGATTACCGGTGACCTGCTCGACCTGATCGACTTGCACGTCCTCATCGAGGTCATTGATCACCTCATCAATGCCCACCATACGGCGCTCATCGATAGCGCGCTCCAGTACAGCCATATCGAACTTGGTCTCTTCGTGCTGAATACGATCAAGCTTGGCGCGGGTGGTCGGCTTGCGGGAAATCACGCCGCAATACTCGGGAATATTGGCCGAGAAATCCTCGGTACCGATCTTACGCGAGGTTTCGATAATATCGCCCTTATCCATGGTAATCAGCGGGCGTAACACCAATGTGTCAGTCACCTCATCGATCACCGTCAGGTTGGTCAAGGTCTGGCTGGACACCTGGGCAATCGCCTCACCGGTGACCAATGCCTGAATATCCATAATCTCCGCCAGCTTGCTGGCCGCACGTAACATCATGCGTTTGAGCACCACCCCCATCTGGGAGTTATCCACCTGCTGCAAGATTTCGTCCACCACACCCTCAAACGGAATGGTGACAAACTTGACCTTGTGGGAGGCACCATATTTTTGCCACAGGTAGTAAGCGATTTCCTTTACCGCCACCTCATGGGCTCGACCACCCAGGTTAAAGAAGCAATAGTGAGTGCGAATACCGCGCTTGATGGTGAGATAGCTGGATACGGTGGAATCAAAGCCGCCGGACACCAGCGACAGTACCGGCTCCTGCGAGCCCAGTGGGAAGCCCCCCAGGCCCGGTTTGCGATCCAGCAACACATAATAGGCGTTACTGTGCACTTCCAAGTGCACAGTAATATCCGGGTTCTTTAACTTCACCCCGGCCGCTTCGGTATTCTGGTTCAGGCCGCCACCGATATAGCGTTCTACATCGATGGATTTAAAACCCTGCACATTGCCGCGTTTGACCCGCACACAAAAGGTTTTGCCCTTCAGAGCATCGCCCCATAGCTTAAAGGTCTGCTGGTACATTTCCTCTACAGCTGAGTCGTAATCACTCATATCCGGTAGAGGGAAGGGCACCACTTCTGAGAAATTGGCCACACCTGGGGTATGGGACAACACCTCCGCCACCTGGGCGGTTAGCTGTCTGCCAGTGCTCTCGGCGTGCACTTCAATCTTGTCCCACTCGCGAGTCACCCGAATATCTCTATCCAGAGGCTTAAGCAACGACTTGAGGTTGACTTTGAGCTGCTTGGTAAAGCGCTTGCGCACCGGTGCGCTCTTGATGGTGATTTCAGGGAAGAGTTTGACAATAAAATGCATAGTCGCGGTTCTTTGGAACTTTTATAAGGAACTTTAATTTAAGACGCGCGATTATAAAGCAAGCCGAAGGCCGCCAACAGCACATTTAAAAAACCCCCAAATCGTTACAACACACAACCTGCACACAGGTTCGGCCGCGTTTTTGCATCAAGAAAGCCTTTTTAAGATTCCAATGGCATAATTGAATCGCGTCCACTATTAAAGGGGTTATCCATGCACGAATTTCCACAGCAAAATGTCGAGGAGTCTCGAATTTATGCTGAAGAAACCGATCAGCCGTTGCCTGAAGTGCTCAACCCAAGAACACGCTATGCGTTTTTCAGCACGATTGCCAAGGGCGGCAAATCTCTGATCAAGTCGTGTCGGGATCTGCATCTGCGCCGCACAGTTTGCTACAAGACACTCAGACCAGAGTTTATTGGCGACCCTATAGAAACCCGTCGACTGCTGCGCGAGGCGCGCATTTCGGCGATGCTGCAACACCCCAACACTGTCCCCACCTATGAGATCGGTCGCGATAATCGTGGCCACTATTACTTCACCATGAAACTGGTGCACGGCTACACCTTGCGGGAAGTGCTGGACTATCGCGAGCGCTATGACTTGACCCAGCTCATGGAGCTGATGGTGCAAGTTGCGCGAGCATTGGGTTATGCCCATTCACGTGGTGTAGTGCACCGCGATATCAAGCCAGAAAACATTCTGATCGGTCCCTATGGTGAGGTGCTGGTACTGGACTGGGGGCTGGCCAAGGTCTGGCACAAGGATATGTCCGAGAAGGAAGAACTCAAGGAAGATGAGTCCCTGATAGAGGAAGCCACTCTCAATACAAAACTCAGCGGTAAAGGCATGACCGGTGAAGGCAAATTACAGGGCACGGTGATGTATATGTCGCCAGAGCAAATTGATCGCGACCCGGGCATTGCCGGTCAGTCTGATCTGTATAGCCTGGGGGCCATTCTTTATGAAATCCTCACCGGCGTTACGCCGTTTCAGGGGGATGTGGTGCGGACGGTTCTCGAGCAAGTTCGCAATGAAGTGCCCGCAGACCCCCGCAATATGACCAGTGCCAGAATACCGGATGAACTAGCTGAACTTACCATGAGCTGTCTAAAGAAAGACCCTCAGGATCGCCCCACCTCGGCGGATGAGGTGTTGCGCATCTTCAGGGAAGGCTGGACTTACGGAGGCTAGATGCCCTACATCGATTTCAATCAGCTGGTGGAGCTGGAAGCCCAGTGCCAACTGAACAAGTGCCAATCGACCACAGACATCACCTGGCGTAGTGCAGCTCTAAGTGATGTCGGCCGCGTCCGGGAGGTCAACGAAGATGCCTTCTATAACGACTCAGAACAAGGCCTGTGGGCAGTCGCTGACGGCATGGGCGGTCTTGCCCGCGGTGATTATGCCAGCGGTGTCGTCGTCGATGCCTTTTTTCACTACATGAAGGCCAGCAGCATTGCCGGCTGCGTCAGGGATATTGAAATCCGCTTGCGGGAAGCCCATGCGAATTGCCGTAACTCTTTTAAAAACAAAGGCGAGCGGGTTGGCTCTACCGTGGCGGCACTCTACTACTACGGTGGTTTCGGTTTCCTGTTTTGGGCCGGTGATAGCCGGGTCTATCGCTTGAGAAATGACGAACTGACATTGTTGACCCGTGACCACACGGTAGCCCAGGACAAAATCGCCAGCGGTGCGCTGACACCGAAGCAGGCGGCCAGACATCCTTCAGCACATGTACTCACCCGTGCCGTGGGGGTTCATCAAACCCTGCATCTGGATCTCGATTTCGATCCGGTTCAGGCGGGGGATCGCTTTCTGCTCTGCAGTGATGGACTCTATAACGAGCTATCTGATGAAGTGCTTCAATCACTGTTAACACAAGGTGAGGTGCAGGAAGCGGTGAAAGCCTTGGTAGATAAGGCATTGGATCAGGGCGGCCGCGACAATATTACTGCAATCGTAGTTGATGCTGATGGCACCTGATTGAGTTTTAGCTGACGATACTTGGCGTAATCGGCTTTTACTTCCGCACTGACAGCAAGGATACTGCAGCGCACACATATGGTGCACCACAAACAAACAAGCACAATACTGGTGCGCAAATCCGTATTGTGTCGTTGATTTCCCTGTGAAGTCTTCCATCGTTCAACCTCTCGCCCCGAAAAAGTGCTCGAATAAACGCGGCTGTGCGCTGTTTTGGACGTAATCTGGTTTCTTATCGAACATTTTGGATAAGCTGGAACAGAATTTGCCTACAAACACCACACATGAATATTTCGGGGTTTTCCCCATCCCGGGGGAGACCCCCAAAACTCAATAGAAACTTATTGGAGTGATACTCACGATGAAAACTAAGTTGGAATACATCTGGCTTGACGGTTACAAGCCAACTCAAAGCCTGCGTAGCAAAACCATGGTTCGCGAAAACTTCCAAGGCACCCTGGAAGAGTGCCCAATGTGGTCTTTCGACGGTTCCTCTACCGAGCAAGCTGACGGTGGCGATTCTGACTGCTTACTGAAGCCAGTTGCGATCATTCCTGATCCAGATCGTAAGAACTCTTACCTGGTAATGACTGAAGTACTGAACGCTGACGGTACCGCACACGAGTCTAACGGCCGTGCCACCATCGAAGAAGGCGAAGACGACGAAGATTTCTGGTTCGGTTTTGAGCAAGAGTACTTCCTGATCGACACAGATACTGGTCTGCCAGCAGGTTTCCCAGCCGGCGGTTACCCTGGTCCTCAAGGTCCTTACTACTGTTCAGTAGGTGCCAACAACGCACACGGCCGTAACGTTATCGAAGAGCACCTGGACCTGTGTCTGGAAGCTGGCCTGAACGTTGAAGGTATCAACGCTGAAGTTGCTGCTGGTCAGTGGGAATTCCAAATCTTCGCTAAAGGCGCCAAGCGCGCTGGTGACGAAATCTGGCTGGGTCGCTACCTGCTGGAGCGTACTGCTGAGAAATATGGCTACGCTATCGATTGGCATCCTAAGCCTCTGGGTAACACTGACTGGAACGGTTCCGGTATGCACGCTAACTTCTCTAACAAGGCGATGCGTGAGAACGGTGACGAGGCTGTATTCACCAAGATCTGTGAAGAGTTTGGTAAGAACATCGAGCGTCACATCAGCGTTTACGGCGCAGACAACGATCAGCGTCTGACTGGTCACCACGAAACTCAGTCTATCGACGAGTTCAGCTACGGCGTATCTGACCGCGGCGCGTCTATCCGTATCCCTGTTGGCACTGTTGAAGATGGTTGGAAAGGTCGTTTGGAAGACCGTCGTCCAGCGTCTAACGCATGTCCTTACAAGGTTGCTGCTGCAATCGTTAAAACTACCAATGAAGCTGGCGTATAATCTATCTAGCTGATTTTTAAGTAGTTTTCCAAAAAGGCCGCCCCTTAACGGGGTTGGCCTTTTTTATTGCCTGCCCTTTTATGGCTCACCTCCCTTGCGTCCAGCCCCTAAAACATGAAGAATGCGACTCCATGAAGAAGGGCCCGAGGAATGCTTTTCTCTGTAGCGCGGTTTTTAGGCACGCTTTTAAACACGCTGTAATACTTTTTAACACACTGTTGGCTTGGCCAATTTTGGAGCATACACATGTCAGAGCAAACTCTGAATCTGATCAAAGAGAGCGAAGCGCGCTGGGTTGACCTGCGTTTCACCGACACCAAGGGTAAAGAGCAACACGTATCTATCCCTGTTTCTGAAGTAGGCGACGGCGTTGACTTCTTCGAAGAAGGTAAAATGTTCGACGGTTCATCCATCGAAGGTTGGAAGGGCATTAACGAGTCTGACATGATCCTGATGCCAGACGACAGCACTGCTATCCTGGACCCATTCACCGACGAGCCAACGGTTATCATTCGTTGTGACGTTGTTGAGCCTTCTACCATGCAAGGTTACGAGCGTGACCCACGTTCTGTTGCCAAGCGCGCTGAAGAGTACCTGAAGTCTACCGGTCTGGGCGACACTGCTTTCTTCGGTCCTGAGCCAGAGTTCTTCGTATTTGACGACATCAAGTGGGGCTCCGACATGTCCGGTGCCTTCTACAAAATCAACTCTGAAGAAGCTGCTTGGGCAACTTCTCACGACTTCAACGACGGCAACATGGGCCACCGTCCAGGCGTTAAAGGCGGTTACTTCCCAGTACCTCCAGTCGACAGCCTGCACGACATCCGTGCTGCTATGTGTGGCGCCATGGAGCAAATGGGCCTGGACGTAGAAGTACACCACCACGAAGTGGGTACTGCTGGTCAGTGTGAGATCGGTGTTAAGTTCAACACTCTGGTAGCCAAGGCTGACGAAGTACAGATCCTCAAGTACTGTGTACACAACGTTGCTCACGCCTACGGCAAAACGGCTACCTTTATGCCTAAGCCAGTTGTTGGCGATAACGGTTCTGGTATGCACCTGCACCAGTCTTACTGGCTGAACGGCGAGAACCAATTCGCTGGTGACGGCTACGCTGGCCTGAGCGACACCGCTCTGTTCTACATCGGTGGTATCATCAAGCACGCTAAAGCACTGAACGCTTTCGCTAACGCTTCTACCAACTCCTACAAGCGTCTGATCCCAGGCTTCGAAGCACCTGTTATGCTGGCTTACTCTGCCCGTAACCGTTCTGCTTCTATCCGTATCCCATACGTTGCTTCTCCTAAGGGCAAGCGTATCGAAGCTCGCTTCGGTGATCCTACCGCTAACCCATACCTGATGTTCGCTGCCATGCTGATGGCTGGCCTTGACGGTGTTAAGAACAAGATCCACCCTGGCGATGCAGCTGACAAAGACCTGTACGACCTGCCAGCTGAAGAAGCTGCTGAGATTCCTCAGGTTGCCGGCTCTCTGCGTGAAGCTCTGGACGCTCTGTCCGCTGACCGTGAGTTCCTGACTCAGGGCAACGTATTCACTGACGACATGATCGATGCTTACATCGACCTGAAGATGGAAGAAGTGTACCGCGTTGAGCACACTACTCACCCTGTTGAGTTCGATATGTACTACTCTGTTTAATCCCCGGATTAAGCTAGTACCTATCAAAAAGGGTCGCATCATGCGGCCCTTTTTTATTGCCTGGCATCCAGGGTCTGACCCTGCGGGTCAGACCCCACCTACGAAGCACGAAATACAAAGCATCAACTCCACCCCCAGAACCGCGACCCAATCGCTAGCAACTCCCCCCCGAAAACGCTAGGCTAAGCAAATCAAGAAGGAGTTTGCCATGAAACGCGCACTAACCCTGTCTGCCCTATTGCTACTGGCCAGCAGCCCGCTACTGCTCAATGCCCAGATCTACCAATCCATTGATGAAGATGGCAATGTGATTTACACCGATCAGCCACCCAAAGGCCAGGAATCCCAGGAAGTAAAGCTGCGCCCGACTAACACCACCCCCCCTTTGGCCACCCCCAAACAGCCGGAAGTCACTAACCCGGATGATGAAACAACTGACCAGGAAGAAGAGGACGCAGCCCCCGAGAAATACAAAATCAGTATTTCCAGCCCTACCAACGAAGCCCAAATCCCCATGGGTCAGCGGGATGTTAATGTCAGCGTCTCTTTAGAGCCCAGCCTGCACGCAGACCACCGCGTACAAATCTATATGAATGGCGCCAAGCAGGGCGAAGCCATGAGTGGCACCTCCAAAACCCTCAAAGAGGTATACCGTGGCGCCCACACTATCAAAGCTGCCGTAGTCGACAAAAAAGGCAAAACCATCAGTAGCTCAGAGTCGGTCACCATCTACGTACAGCGACCCAGCGTGCTATTTCCAAAACCGAAACCCACGCCAAGCTCTTAACACCCTCAAACCTCTAAGCCCTCTTAAACCAGGAGGCACCAAAATGGTGCTTCCTTTTTGACCTTCACCTCAATGAGTCACTCAGGTCTAACCCACCTATCCACAACGCCCACTTTTTGACCGCCCGCAAGCACAACCAAAAGCCACCACAACAAATCCCCCTATAATTAGTGCGCGATTTAAGCGCAGCGCCCCGATTTAATGCACTACAATACTCCTTTATCACACAAACTTTAATCTAATTGCCTAGGCAACATAGCTACAATCACAGATATAGGGCAAAAACTGTCGTCTTGGTTCGCTTTTTGCAAGTTCTAGGTACTGCCATGAGGCACGCACACATTTATGCTGGGTTCTAAAACAACAACTGACACTATGGCCACAGATCCAAACTACAGACACCTGATAGACAGCCTCAATACGGCTGTGGTGTTGGTCGACAATCAACTGCGTATACGCCATATGAACCCTGCGGCGGAAATGCTGCTGGCTATCAGTTTCAGTCAAGTGCATGGCACCCCATTGGTGCACTACTTCCGCGAAGGCCAACACACCGGTGACGAGATGCAACTCGCCGCCGAGCAATCGCACAACTACACCAAGCGCCAGGCCCACTGGCAACTGCATACGGGCAAGAAGTTGACCGTCGACTATTCGGTAACCCCGCTACCCGAAAGCGAAGGCCTGACCATTGAAATCCACTCGCTGGACCGCCTGTTGCGTATCAGCCGCGAAGAGGCGCTGATCTCCTCCCAGGAAACCACCCGTAACCTGGTGCGCAGCATGGCACACGAAATTAAAAACCCGCTGGGCGGGATTCGTGGCGCAGCCCAGTTGCTGGAACGCGAGCTGCACGACAAATCACTCGACGAATTTACCCAGATCATCATCAGTGAAGTCGATCGGCTGAAAAACCTGGTCGACCGCATGCTGGGCCCACGTCAGCCGCTGAAGTTTACGGAAACCAATATTCACGAAGTGCTGGAACATGTTGCCAGCGTGATCAAAGTGGAAGCTGGCGAGAGCGTACGCCTGAAGCGCGACTACGACCCCAGTATTCCCGAATTCCCCGGCGATAAAGAACAATTGGTGCAGGCGTTGCTGAACATTATCCGCAACGCCATGCAGGCCCTGCAGGAAGCTGGCTTAAATGAATCAGGCGAAATCGTGATGCGCACTCGTATCCAGCGCCAGTTCACCATTGGCCGCACCCACCACAATCTGGTGTGTCGCGTAGAAATTGTCGACAACGGCCCCGGTATTCCGCCAGAGCTGATCGAGGATATCTTCTACCCCATGATCAGCGGCCGCGCCGAAGGCACCGGCCTGGGCCTGGCAATCTCCCAGCACCTGATACAACAGCACCACGGCCTGATCGAATGCGACAGCCGCCCGGGGCAAACCAAATTTACGATCTACTTACCCTTAGAACACAAATCGGACCTCAAATCGGAAGACAACCATGCAGAAGCCTAATCACGTTTGGATCATTGATGACGACCGCTCCATTCGCTGGGTACTTGAGCGCAGCTTGCAGCAGGAAGGTATCAAAATCACCTCGTTTGAAACCGGTGATAAAGCTCTGCAACAACTGGGCAGCGAAAAACCCGATGTGGTGATTACCGATATCCGCATGCCCGGTATTGACGGCCTGAGCCTGCTGAAAAATATGACCGAGCAGGTACCTGGCCTGCCGGTAATCATCATGACCGCCCACTCCGACCTCGACAGTGCAGTTTCTGCTTATCAGGGTGGCGCTTTTGAATACCTGCCCAAACCTTTCGATGTCGATGAAGCCGTGGCGGTAGTGAAACGCGCCCTGGCCCACGCCGAAGAGCAAATGCAGGAAGAAGTCACCGCTGCCGAGCCGGAGATGGCCACCGAAATTATCGGTGAAGCACCGGCTATGCAGGAAGTGTTTCGCGCAATTGGTCGCCTGTCACAATCCAATATCACCGTACTGATTAACGGTGAATCCGGTACCGGTAAAGAACTGGTAGCCCGCGCCCTGCACCGTCACAGCCCGCGCCGCGACAACACCTTTATCGCGTTGAACATGGCCGCCATTCCCCGCGACCTGATTGAATCGGAATTATTCGGTCACGAAAAAGGCGCCTTTACCGGTGCCGGTGGTCAGCGTCAGGGCCGCTTCGAGCAAGCCAACGGCGGTACCCTGTTCCTGGATGAAATCGGTGATATGCCCGCCGAAACCCAAACCCGTTTATTGCGTGTACTGGCCGACGGCGAGTTCTACCGCGTGGGCGGTCACACCCCGGTAAAAGTCGACGTGCGTATCATCGCCGCGACCCACCAAAACCTCGAAGGCCTGGTAGAAGACAACCGCTTCCGTGAGGATTTATTCCACCGCCTCAACGTAATTCGTATCCATATCCCGAAACTGGGCGATCGTCGTGAAGATGTGCCCAAGCTGGCCCAACACTTCTTCCACACCGCTGCCAACGAGCTGGGTGTAGAAACCAAAATCCTGCTGCCTGCCACCGAGAACTACCTGTGCAGTCTCGACTGGCCCGGCAACGTGCGTCAGCTGGAAAACACCTGCCGCTGGATTACCGTTATGGCCTCCGGCCGTGAAGTGCATATCGAAGACTTGCCGCCAGAGTTACTCGAGCGCAACGAAACCGAATCCCCCTCCGGCGATTGGGACAAAGCCTTACGCCACTGGGCCGATCAGGCACTGGCTCGCGGTCAGCACGATATCTTGTCAGAAGCCGTGCCTACCTTTGAGCGCGCTTTGATCGAAACCGCCCTTAAGCACACCGCTGGGCGTAAACGCGATGCCGCCAACCTGCTGGGCTGGGGCCGCAACACCCTGACCCGCAAGCTCAAAGAGCTGGATATGGTGGAAGGTAACGAAGAATAACGTGTACTTAATGGGGTCTGACCCGCAGGGTCAGACCCCGACGCTGCCACATAGGTAGGGGTCCGACCCTGCGGGTCGTACCCCGGCGCCTTACCACCCAACTCAATAAACAATCCCCCCAATAGGCAAAATTGCCCTAGATTCTGATACAAACAACCCTTCAGTCTGCCCGCCACAACCGGTAGAGTGCACCCGCTAAGCTATATAGAAACAACACTTACCGGAGGCACCATGAGCAACACCCATCCCCTGCTAAAAGACTACCCACTGGTCTACACCCACAAGGTCACCTGGGGCGAAATGGATGCCTTCAACCACGTCAACAACACCGAATACTTTCGCTACTTCGAACACGCGCGCCTGGCACACTTTGAAGAACTGGGCATCAACCAGTTAATGAAAGAACACAACCTGGGCCCCATACTGGGCGAAACCCGCTGCCGCTTTAAAGCCCCACTGGAATTCCCGGATACCGTCCATATCGGCGTAAAAGTAAAAGACCTGGGCGATGATCGCTTTACCCACATCTACACCGTGGTAAGCGAAAAACTTAACCGCGTGGCTGCCGAAGGCGACGGCAAAATCGTGTTTTACGATTACAACCAAGGCCAGAAAGCCACCTTCCCGGCCGAACTTAAAGCCAAATTGGAAACCCAAGTTATTGCGGAGTAGCCGCCCACTGCGGCTCAGATAAAAACAAAAACTTCACCAACGCTGTTGCTGGCGTCGCGGTAGAGATACCCCGGCGCTGCAGTTGTCCCCGCTCCACACCCACACGATAAGATCGCAACAAACCCGCAACCATCCACTCCCCGCGATGGCAGGCCAACAAAGGCCCGCCGGAAAAGCCGCCCTCAATATCAGCACTGGAAAGCACGCCACTTAACTTTTGCCGCAGAAAAACACCTTGCCGCAACTGCACACCTTGGGGCGAAACCCCAGCAGCCCATACAGACTCCTGCTGCCGTAGACCGCGATACAACATGCGCGGATAAGCAGCTATTTCTGGCAAAGGCTGCTCAGAGCTAAGCGTCAGCAAGGCCAGATCATAAGCCTGATGGCTATCAGCCAGTTCAGCCTTTAGCCGCAGGCCGCCCAGCGACACGTATAACTCAGCCGCCACCGGCAAGGCATGTAAAACCGTCACCACCTGCTCAGGATTAATGCGTATACCCGACGCGAAAACATCACCCCCCGTGTGCACCTTCACCACAAAGGCGTCGACAGTTTGCTGTTTACAATCAGCCGCCCACAAAATCGCACTACCCGCAAAAAACGCAACAGCAAACAGAAACCTGAATAAACCCACTCGGCGCCTCCAGAAAAGCGTAACCGCTCTCTGTTAAAGCTAGCTCACAATTGGGTACACTGCCGCTTTGCTTAAAAAAGACGTGAGCCACATGCAAAAGTTGTGTTTATACAACCTGGAACAGGCGGGTTTAATTTTATTGCTGCCCACCGGTATTAGTCTGTTTAACTGGACCGGCGGCATCGACTGCCTCACCCAAGAAGCCGAAGGCGCTTTTGTGCCCCTAAGCAATGACCCAATGCCTGATGCCACGCGGGAAGAATACCTCGATGCGCAACTGGGTGAGCTCTGCAAGCCACAACAGGACAAAGCTCAACAGACAATTACACCAACATTGGCCAACGATATTGATTATGTTCTGCAGCAAGTATCATCGAGTGATGTGATTCGAGTGGATCGAAGCCGCTTGGCTGAAAGTAGCGCGGGATGGATTTATGTATTGGCCGAAGGCCAGGGAGATTTCAGTCAGCTACAAGGGTTTACCGATGAAGTGAAAGCTGTACTTACTTGGCCCAATCGCTATAACAGCTAAAACAGAAACGCCTTAAGAAAAAATACGTGGACTGAAGCTTGGGATCCCTTATTGCCTTCCAAGACCTTCGGAGGCAGGACGCCGACGCAGAGCGGCCATGGATGGCGCAAAGCGTGTCTTGGAAGGCAATAAGGGATCGCAAGCGCCACGAAGCTAATTTAGAACTCTAAAACTCGCAATACCTAATCTTCTTAGTACCCAAACACCTTGCCCCGAGCCAACCGCTCCGCCCGATACTCCCTTGGCGTCAACCCAGACCACTGCTTAAACGCCCGGGTAAACGCCCGCGGCTCACTAAAATTCAACTGCTTGGCCACCTGGCCAATCGTCAAACTGCGGTTAGCCAACAGCTTATTGGCCAAGTCACTGCGCAAGTTATCCTTAATCTGCTGATAACTAATCCCCTCGGCACTGAGCTTGCGTCGTAAGGTTTGCTCACTGATCCCCAACCGCTGGGCCACCTCATCAGAGTTGGGTAATTTGAGAATTTCATTATCCCGCGGCTGCAACATCTGATTGATGCGCGCGGTAAGACTTGTGTCCTCACCGGGAATGGTCAGCAAATCAATCGGCGCCCGCTTCAGGAACACCTGCAACTCGCGGTGGTTTTTCACCAAGGGTAGCTTCAAATAATCACGGTGGAACACCAGGCGATTATATTTACTCTTCAGATAGGTCGGACAGCGGAACAAAAACTCAAACTCTTCCGGATCCAGCGGCGTGTAGTTAATGTAAGCCCCCACCAACTTAATGGGTCGGCCAATATACCAACTGGCAAACCGGTGCCAGCTTACATGCCAGTACTCAATCATAAAGTGCTCGAAATCGAGCTCAGGGCGGCGGAATTCCGAGGTGAAATACACATGCTCGTCTTCATAGTCGAGCGACATCTGTAATTCATCGGTGATCTGGTTATAGAACCGGATCCCCATCTGCAGCATTTCTTCCAGAGTTTTCGCACGCGACACATAGTCGGCCATCAGGGCAAAGGTACCGGCCTTAATGGGGCGCTCGGCAAAGCCCATCAGCTCATCATTGAGCTCTTTACCAATGGAATCGTAAAGACGGGCAACCAGATCAACATGGAAACGGGCATTGGGATCGGAGACAGGCTTTTCCGGAATACGCGCCTGACGTAACAGCGCTCGGGTATCCAAACCACGAATACGGGCACCGCCCATAGCAGTACGAATATAGTGGGAACCAATGGTTGCCATAAAGCATGCTCACCTGAAAAAACCGTTTCCGGCTAAGTCTACCAAAAGTGAGCGCTTTTATGTCTTTCGACTTAAGTCTTATTCGCCAATTTCCTGGCCAAGCCGCGTTAGAATAGTGATTGTCTGGTCACTGGCTTGTTCCATTTGTCCCAAAGCATCAATGGAATTGTCCAAACTGCCGGCTGATAAGGCATCCAATGCCTGTAATCCACTTTGGTGAACAGCCGCATGAGGCTTCTCCAACGCCCCGTAACTGGGCAAGCCACGGTAGTGCTCTGCACCATCGCCCTGATAATACCAATGGCCGAGTCGACACTGATGATGGTCAGCCACCTCACCGTTGGCCCCCTTATGGTTGAGCCAGCGCTGGTAGACATCCTGCTTCCAGGCCATGTGGTCGAGCTTAACCGTCTCCATAAAGCTGGCCATGGCTTCCTGGGTAATGGTCTCGTGCATGGAACGGGAAAAAACGATCAGCTTATCCAGCGAGTCACTGGTTTCCGTAGCGTTTTCCAGCATGGTTTCGCAATTGCTAAACGTTGCAGAAATACTCTCGTCCGCCGCCTGCGTGCTGCGATCAATCTCACTAACCAGCTTGGCGATCTCGGCACTGGCCTCACTGGCACGCTTGGCCAGGGTACGCACCTCATCGGCCACCACGGCAAAACCCCGGCCCTGCTCACCGGCACGGGCCGCCTCAATGGCCGCATTCAGGGCCAACAGGTTAGTCTGCTCGGAAATATTATTGATGATACCCACAAACTGGGTAATCTCTTCAGCGGCACCACGCAGCTGGGAAATCCCCTGATGAGTAACACTCACCTCGGTGCTGACATTCCCCAGCCCCTCAGTAAGGGTACGCATATTGGCAGAAGACTGGTCATACAGAGCGGCAGAGTTGAGGATCACATCGCGTTCTGTCAGCAGGTTATTGGCCATGCTGGCAATGCGCTCACGGATACCGCCGAGTGGCGCCATACCGTCCACCGCCAGGCGCATCACACCCAGATCACTCTCGGCCTCAGACTGAGCCGCCAATTGTGCCTCCAGCTCAGCGATGCGCTGGTCAGCGCGCGCTAGCGCCTGCTCTTGCTGGTTACAGCGCCTTTCCAATTCATCTGTTTTGTCCAGGCTTTCCTGATATAAGCTACTTCTTACTAGCATGCTGCCTCACCAATAGACTGATCGTTGCCAGTCTATCGGCTGAACTTGCACCACCTTGAATCACGCCGCCTGATTCAAGTGCTCCATCAAGGCCTCATAACCACCGATATAGGTCTGGCCGTGGAAGATCTGCGGCACGGTATTCACCTCACGCCCAATGGTCTTGGACAGGTCAGCCTTGGAAATACCTTCCTCGTGAATATCCACATAGCGGAAAGGTAACTCGCGACGCTCCAACTCTTCCTTCGCCCGACGGCAAAAACCACACTGCTGATGACCAAAAAGGGTGTAACGACTCATAGGAATGCTCCTGTGGATAACGCTTGTTGATAACTTGAGGTCCATTCTACGGTTACCCACAACTAACAATCCAAACAATTAAAACTAACCATCTGATAGCTAATATTTAATAAGCAACGTCAACCAGAGCTACCAGTAAGGCGTTTAAGGAATAACTGTGCCCCTGAAAGGAATACCCATGCGCCATATGATCCCCACCCTGTCTGTGAATCTGGCCTTATCCCTGTTTGCCGCCAGCAGCTGGGCCGAAGCCATACCGGACACCGAACAGGAGCCAGATACACCACAAACCGAGCAAGACACGTCACAGAAGCGTGGCGATTTCCGCCCCGGCCGACACGGCCGCCAGCAGGCTCGGGAAATGATCGAGCGCTATATGCTCGAACAGGGGGATATTACCCAGAGCCAACTCGATCAACAGCGCGAGGAACGCAAAGCCCTCAGGGAAGATATACGCGCACTTAAACAAGCCGTCGACGAAGCCGCCCTGGCCAAATTGCGTGAAGAATTAAAAACTAAGAAACAGGCCCGCCGCGAAGAGATCAAAGCCTATTTGGAAAAGCACCCACAGCTGCAAGAGCAACTGGCGGAGCAGCGGGAAAAGATTAAACAGCAGCGACGTGATTGTTTGCGGGGCAAACACCGTTAGATTTACACCCTGCCTTTCAAGTAATTGCTTCGCTCTTCTTTAGGGAATTTCTCAATCGCATAGCGCAACATGGTACGAGGAATGTTTTGATAATGCGGTTTTAAGAATGCCTTCTCGACCGTGACATCACGATTGCCCACCTCCCTCAGCATCCAGCCAACGGCTTTATGTATTAAATCTTCCTGATCGCTGAGAAGTAACCCCGACAACTTCAGCGTATCCTCGAAATCATGATTTCGAATAAATTGAAACGTCGCAATAATCGCTATACGCCTTTCCCAGAGGCTGTCGGATTCAGCCAACTGATACAGCATTTGTCTGTCTCGCCCTTCCAGATAACCACCCACAATTTGGTAGGCAGAGCTATCCACCAAATCCCAATTGTTAATGTACTGGGTATTGTTCAAATACATCTGGTAAATCGCCGACTTGTCCTCGTCGTTACCCTTTTTGAACTTGTGGACCAACAGCAACAACGAGAACAGCCGCACTTCATGGAAGGGAGAAACCAACAGCTTCTGTATTTCTGTCAGTGTCGTATCTTGAAAGGCTTTAACCTGCTTTCTCAGTACAGGCACCCTGATGCCCAGAAATTGATCGCCCTCGCCGTATTCGCCTTTACCCGTTTTGAAAAAGCGTTGTGAGTGCTCGGCTATTTCGGGGTTGGCTAAGCCCCTAAGAGCCTCTTTGATTGTTTTTGCCGTGACTATTGCCATAAATCTTGATTGGGTCTATTGCTCAGTATTGCACGCGTAGCAGATCAGCTCGATAATTCATCGAACTCATACTGCCATAAAAACCAGCCATGTCCACTTTACCCCAGCCTTTTGATTAGTTTTTTGCAGCGAACTTGCTTCGTGGCTGGCCAAAAGATCAAATCCACAATGGCCTGCAAGCTCAGAAGTCTCTTGCGGAGTTGTTGGATAACATTTTCGCTTTGGAGAACCAGGGCCAGATCTGACCGAAATAATTAGCTTCCCACCCACATTAAGAATAGAGCGCAAGGTTCTTAGGCAAGAGGCCTTATCTTCCGACTTCACGTGCTGCCATACGGACACCAAAAGAGCAGCATCGAAAGTGTCATTCAAACTACAAACTTTAGATAAATGCGGCAAGCTATCATCTATCCACTCTATATTAGGGCTTAAATGCAATTGCCTAGCGGCAGTGCGAAACTCCAACACTGGCTCTACAGCCAATACTTTTAACTCGCTTGAAGCAATGCAAGCAGCATCCCTACCTGTGCCAGCCCCTACGTCAATCAACGCCCCCTTATTGGGTATGTAGTCAGATACATGAGATAAGAGTTCAACCGAATTAATTGACTCGAAAGACTGTATTAACAGTTCTGAATCTTCGGCGTAGCCATTAATTATGCAGTCTTCCAATTTACAGTAAGTTTCTTGTTGATTTCTGCCGGAATCGTTTCTATGTATTTTTTATAAGCCTGAGCTCTTTGCTTGCGTGTCATCTGAGCACCACCATATAGATAATCTAACTATACAGGGTGTCTACTAATTCTGGGTAACACGGAAACATAACGCCGCAATTAGTGGTGAGGGTTCACGCTGCTTTTTGGCGTCGTTCTGCCTTTGTTTGTTAGCGTATGCTCTCGCAGACACTGGGGTCTTCCCAAGCAAACACACCAACACAGTAATTACACCCAATGATGAAGTATTCTTTCACCTCTGAGTTTGATAAAGAGAGAAATCCTTTCCTTAATCTCTCTTGATAAAGCCAACCACCTTCTAATATTTCATACAGCCATCCATTTCCAGAAGAACAAGAAGGCCAAAATTCTAGCAAGTCGCCCTCATCAAGCACTCTATATCCAGCAGGACAGTCAAATTCGATATCTATTTTATACCCATCAATCTGAACAGTAATGAGTAAAGAATCAATATCAAAATCTATATTTATGACTTCAATAGCTTCCCCATCTGATAATGGTCCCTCTAAGACTCTATTCTTCATAAATCACTCTGACCCTCAAAAACGCTAACGCTCGGCTTTGGGGCTGACTTGGAGCTGCGAAGCAGCGGAAAGGCAGTCCCAGCCCCGAAGGGGCGATAACAGCCGCTTGTTATGTTTTTACTTGAACATGGACTCAACTTTATTAGTTCTTGGGTTTATATCAAATCTATAAAAGCCAGAATCCGTATAATAAATTAATGCATTTGTGCGATCAGGGGATAACTTCATAATTTCCCCTTCTTTCATTTTGTCGATCATTTTTTGATGAGATCTGGCAATACTACCAAGCATTGTTTTATCAGGATTTCCATGAATTTGAATCACCCTTTCCTTTGTATTTCCAATTTTTATATGTCCTAACTTCCCTATATAACCATCAAAGAATCTAACGCTCTTAAGCTTGTCAGCATCGTCAAAGAACATGTACACGCCCTTATCACTAAAGTAGTAAGCCTTGCTTGGCCCTAATGGCCTAGGTTTAACTAATTCAGGTTCACGATAGATTCTCAGCTTAGACTTAACCTCTAATAATCCAGCGCCAATTTCAATTGGAAAGTTTATATTTGCCCACTCTGCTGCGCTTACCGAATAACAATTGGGAGAGAGCAACGACAGGAAAACAAAGTAATATTTAAAGCAACGCATAACTACCACTCGTGCATAACGCCTTGGTTTGGGGATGGCATGGAGCGCTAGCGTAATGACAGTCCCAGCCGTAGGCGACAACACCAACTTGTTATGTTTACTTTGTTCGCTCATAAGCTTTGTAAAACCTAATTGCCGCCTGATACCTAGCCACATCTTGTAGATGGCTATTGATCATTTCCTGGGTGAATATCTCCCTTTCCTCTATGGGCATATTCACTAGACCAGATAAGTATTCTTCGGAAGTAAAGTATGCATCTGAATTATCTTTAAACGGGGAGTATTCAATGCCATCAATAACCCTAGGATTACTCACCCTAAAGCTAACTGCCATTTTCATTAATCCATGAGTCCCATCCATTGTGTCATTGAACAATGGATGCCATTTGTGTCCTTCTTCTAGATATCGCCCAAATACGATAATAATACTGTTTAATTCAGCCTCAAGATCATTTGCTATATGGTCTGGAAATTCATCTTTCATTCTCAAATCAGAACTAATCGATACCGCCCTTGCGGCCTGTGAGTTTAGATAAAGTTGTTCTGATCCAATCTTTGCCCCATACCAGTAACCTCCAGCTAGGGTAATAAGTAGTAACGCAAAATAGATAAAATATTTCATAGTTGGTTTAAACATAACGCCTTTATAAACGGCGCACGCTGTTTGTGCGTCCAGTTGCAGCCATCCTTCGGCTGCAGCGATGTTTGATAAACTTGTTATGTTTATACCGCTCACTGATAGGCCGAAGAGGCTAGCAGCAAGGCTATTAATGCTTGACCAAAAATCAATACCCAAAAATCATCTGCATTTTCGGATCTTGTGATTGATGCAACCCATTTACGATCTAGAGCCACCCCTGAAATAACTTGGATAAATACCAAGCATAAGATAGCCAAGCTGAAACCCAAAGGTATTGGATTTGATGGACTATTGGGGTACGGTAAAAAACTAAAAATCCCCCATAAAACAGCGACAACAAGAAATCCAAATTTGTAGTCTTTACCTTTTTCTAGCTTCATGATTCAATTGAAAGATGGCGTCCCGACGCGTTTTTCAGTGGCGTACAACAGTCGTACGTTATGTGTTTTTCGCAAAACATTCCTTAATTTTATTTTTCGAATACTCATTTAGCTCGATCTTCTTCGGTCCTTTCATGTATGACTTCTTAGCCGTCAAATCATTAATCAAGCAATTACAAAAGCCTACAAATATAGAATTAAGTTCCTTTTGAATTCTTTGGTACTCAACAGACCCTACATCAACCTTATTACCTGTAACATCCTCGTATTCTTCGATGTTATTCTGTAAATTTTTATAAACTCCAAATTCCACACAAGCTTCTATCCCTTGTCTCTTTTCTAAATCCGATAGCCCCTCAGCAGAAAGATTTCCAGGGTAAATCACTAGGGTAAAAACAATATAGTTAATGTACTTTTTCATGCTCAGATCACATGGCGCCGCGCACATGGGTGGCCGAAACGAAGCAACGAGCAGTGCAGGCCGTCCCAGCCCGCGCCTTTCAACGGGCGAATGCTGCGCCTTGTTACATTATTTAACTACTTTATATGTCAGTTTGTATGTTCTAGTAATAGGGAAAGCAGTATTATCAGGAACTATCGGTTTTTCAAAAATCCACTGCTCTGCACTCTTTACTGCACTTTTTCCAAAAACCTTCATATCACTAGCATCAACTGCCTTAATGTTACTGGTTGACCCATCCTCATGGATATCAATTGAAACATTAACCCAACCAGCATAAGAGCTACTCAACGCCCGTCTTGGATACTGGGGAGCGGGACTCTTAATTATGTTTAATTCAATCCCATCTTTTTCCAAAGGGGAAGGAGGCGGCATCAACACCTCTCCTGCACATGCGGTGAGTAATAAAACAATCGTAAAGAGTTTCGATATCTTGATCATAATTTTCCTTAAAATGTAACGCCCGGCTTTGGGGCGGCGAAGCGCGAGCGTAGCTGTCCCGCCGCGTCGTTCAGCGGCGAACAACAGCCGATTGTTATAAGTTTTTGCACCAAGATCTAGGCTGCACAGTTTTATTGTATTCATAACCTTTAGACTTACTTACGTAAATAGCAATGCATGCTACATCACCAACTTCATGCCGTAATTGAGTGACGGCATTAAACTTAGTGCCATCACTCAATTTCAAACCCAGCTTGTAATTTAAGCTTGAACTCATTGGCCCACCTCTCGGGCCGCCTGTCCGAGACTGAATTGCTTCCGAGCTTATGACCAACGCTGTAGTCATTCTTGATAGCTCTGTATCTGAAGCACGCGTCAGAACAAGAGTTACCAGCAAGGTGAAGAAAATAGAGAACCCTATTCCATAGCACCAAGCCTTTTTATTACTAGGAACCTCTCTTTTGCTATTAATCTCTAATCCTAAGATTCTCATTCTCTGAACTTATAACGCCGCCAACAGCTGCGGCTTTGTAGTTGGTTGGTGTTGCGCTAGCGTAGCGACCAGCGCATAAGCCAAGCAACGGAAAAGCCGTCAGATGCTTGGCCTTGTTATGGCCAACTACCAGTATATAAAAGATTTCCCAGTTCACTAACTGCTTGTGCCTCAGGAACACTTTCTAGAACTGCTGCGCCAAAATTAGAGCTCAGTCTCAAGAAAACCCTCTTTTCTGGAGGAAGCTCAACCTCAAGTTCTGCGCTTTCAAATATCCAATTGCCGTTTTTCTTAAGCTCTAACTTATGCTTACCGGGAGTGAGGTTGTACACGCTATAACTCCCATTTCTAATTGACAATGCGACTTCATTATCAATTAGAAAAGAAGGTATTCCATAACTCATTACGAAATGAGATGGCCTATAGATATAAAGCTGCGCTTGCCCTTGATTTATTTCGTTAAGCCCAGGATATGCCACTCCTTTGGCCCCACCAAAACCTGCACAACCAGAGATAAAGATAAAACTTATTGCTAGTAATAATTTTTTCATTTAGCACTCATAAATCCATAACGCCCATAGCACAGGCGAGCGAAACGCAGTGTAGCGAGTCCAGCCCGCGCCTTTTGCGGGCGATTGTGCCTATGCTTGTTAGGCTTACGGCTGTTTTTGCACATCTAGACTGAAGCTATTGATTGGCGTCCCTGGCGGAAAATCTTTGCATTGTTCATGTATCTGGCCAGCCATATCTACGTGAACAATCCATGAAACAGGACTAAAATTCTCTTTGATATATTCCCCTCCAAGACCTGGCAGGATGTTAGGAGAATAACAATTTCCTTGCTCTAGAGGTTCATCAGAAATCTCTTTTAGCAAGCTGTATTTAAACCAATGCCCAGGAACTCCATCCATTGTTTTTATCATTTCCCGGAATAACTTCCATGATTTAGAAGCAAGCTCCATTTCACCTGCTCCAGTATCTAGAAAGTAGACACGTTCTTTTTTGAGTATCCCTTCCTTTCTTACAAAGAAAATATCGCCCATAGAAGTTAATAGCCGTACACTAGCCGTGTCACCAACTAGCCATCGCCAAGCTTCTAATGCATCTCCCTTCCCTAAGTCTGTTACGGGAGCAAATATATCTACTTCTTTTTCCATAATTCTTTCTATTTGAACCTAACTCGACAGGAGCCTAACGCTTGCCACAATTGCATTTACGGAGGTGATTTTTTTGTGTTATGAGCGTAGCGAACACAAAAAAAGCACCGGAGTAAATGTCGATTGCTGGCTTTTTTTACGTTTAGTGCCAGCCTAACTGCCTTGTGGCTTAGTTGCAGCTGGCACGAACAAATGCGGGCCACTGCGGTTACTATTTAAACAACAATGGATACGAGGCTCCGAAGAGCGAACGGAAGGAACTTTGGATTTACTGCGTACCCTCCATTGGTACCACGTTGTCACTTTATTGGGAAAGTTTACCTTACTTCCCGGTTGGCACAAACCCGTTTTCTGGCACAGTGCCGACGACCATTACTTAACCGTTAAAGCTAGACCGCGAGAAAACGTAACGCCCGGCTTAGGGGCGGTCTTGGAGTTGTTTGTGTTGTGCTAGCGTAGCGGTAAGCACATAAACAAACAACGGAAAGGCCGTCCCAGCCATGCGCTTTTAGCATGGCGACTACAGCCGCTTGTTATAAATTCACCTTCCTCTGAACTTACGTATGACTGACATAAGCCCTTTGGATCTAAAAACAAGATATGCCCCTATAGCTATTTCAATGACGGTCACGATCTCATTTGCCCAATGCTCTGAAAGCGTGTATGGATCAGCATTGTAGTAATTTATTTGGTAAATAAGTATTGCGTTGTAGACAAAGTCAGGTATCGCCTAGGTTAGGATATATAAGCCTACAATTACTAGAACGCTTTCAGAAAAATCTGAATCACCAATCTCAATGGTGGGGCTATCAGAAACAGAATAGGGAACAATTTTCTTTGCTATAGAAATTGGGAACAGAACCAAAATTAGACCTGCAATCAAGAAAGCCCCTGCACCAGACAGTGTCACATAGACGACAGTTTCGGCTAGGCCAACATCACCCATGACCATGAGCTGTTCTTTCTGAGCGTAAGCTGCACTCGCAGAGGCAAATGCATTAATGATCATGTATATCCCAAAAACTCTTAAGATCAGAGCGGAAACTTCAAGTAATTTCATATCTTCCCTGTGATTTATAACGCCTTAAGCAGCGGGCAGCTTTAGCTGTCCGCTGCCTTTACTTGTTATGTGTTTACTCGTTGTCATATTCAAAGCCGGAAGCCACCCAGCGGCTGAAGCTAGAGCAGACAAATTCTTTCAGTGTTGGATCCATGCTGCCATGCCCAACAATTGATACTTCTGGATCGTCACTACCCAGCGCGATAATAAAAGCTTCTCCGCCGCCATTATCGCCGATGTTAATGTAGCCATTTGCGTATGTCTTTGTTTCGTAACAGTCATTTCTTTCGATCAGATCTTGGAGTAAGTAGAGATATACATCACCCTCCATTTCTTTTGTATGGCCTGATAGAAATTCTTTGTATGAGCTTGGTATAGCTTGCTCAAAATATGATTCGATATCTGCGATATTCATAATGCCATGAACACATAACGCCTCAAACACCGGCTTGGTGAAGTTGGCGGCTTTTTTGCGCAAGCGAAAAAGGTGACAGCTTTACCAAGTCCGCGTGCTTTGACTTGTTATGCGATTTCATGGAACCACCTTGAGTTCAATTTGAGCACCGTCAGGAAGCTCTTCAATTTGTTTGCCGAGACGGCCAGAGAACCTAATAATTTCTAGAAGTGGCGCCACTTTAACATTTGAGCCACCATACTCGCCGCCTAACACACCGGGGATTACCATATGATATTTGTACCCTGGCTCTAATTTTCCAAGCAAACCTTCTGCTTCTTGAACCATAGCTGTCATAAACCAATCTTCGAGAAACTCTTCGTTTTTAATAAGAGAGTTATACTCTGCGATTGATTCTGAAACTATCTCGCAATAAACATCTTCAGGACATAACCGCCAAAATTTATTACTGAAATCTTTAACGATTAGATTGCCAAACTCGTTCTCTATAACGACTTCTTGAGGTTCTATACCAACCCAGCCCCAAGCATCTATGATTTCGTTGAGTATGCTCATATCTCTCTTTTCGCATAACGCCCAAAGCAGCGGCGCGCGTTAGCGCGTCCAGCCCGCAGGGCGATGCTGCCTTTGCTTGTTATGAGTGATTCTTTAGTACGATATTTTTGCATTCATCAAATAACGGTTTAACTTGTTTTGGCATATCCAAACAGGGGTTAAACTCCTTGTCTAAGGTCCTTATTGGATTGTGCATTTGACCAAGCAAAAAATCCATTTCCATACACATAAGGTATAAAGCCCTTAAAGAGCTTTCAAAATCATCTTTGAAAGTTTTGTCTCTCTTTTCTAGATATTGGCCCAAATCTGATATTGAAGTTGGATCAAACTCTTGAGATTTATTGTGAACCAACTTGTTTCTTGCTTTTATTAATCTTTTTAAAGCACCAAATGCGGGGCCTGACTTGTCAATAGATTTCCCGCAAACTAATTTCGGTATTACAACCCACTTTGAAATAACATCCATACTGTATAGATGGTTTTCGCAATAACTATCGCCTAGATGGATACCAGCATAATTGTTTATCGATGCCTCTACACAAAGTGCTGAAAATACTATTGCTTTGACAGCATGCCCTGTTGCCTTATAAGAAAGCTCAGTTTTCTCACTTTCATGAAGATCGCTATCATCTAAAGCTTCCACATCTAAGCATTTAACGTATTCTTCTTGCGCAACTTCAAAGTAAACGTATTGCAGCCCTCCCATTCGAGAGTATGAATCCCTCGGGTGTTCTACATAAATTGGCTCACCCTTCAATATTGGTTCTCCTTAACTCATAACGCTCAGCACACGGGCGGCCGAAATGTAGCGAAGCGCAATGTAGGCCGTCCTGCCCGGCGCTTTTCAGCCGGGCAATCGTGCTGCTGCTTGTTATGCGATTAACTCTGCTATTTATCATTACTTTCGTCTCGCCCCGCGAACATGCCTTTAATCTCAAGATACAAGCCATAAGCACATGCTAAAGCCGGCACAAGAAGAAAATATATAGGACCATAACTAGTAGAAAAAACTAGGAATACGCATAGAATCATTACGAATGATAAAACAATAATGCTATCCATCCCCTCATATAGAGGGCCAGCATCTTTTAAACGTCTAAAATTTCTAAGCTTTAATTTCATAGCTCTTCGTCATGAATGCATAACGCTGGCAGAAGGCACGCGAGGTACGAGCGTCGCTCTTGCTGCCTTTGTTATGCATAGTTGTAAGATGCTTTCTCACTATAGTTTCCCCACTCATTTACATCATTAAAGCCGCCGACATATAGGACTTCACCACTTCTTACCAGCCACTCCATTCCATGCTCTACCTCCCACTCACATTCCAGTTCAAGATGCACCACTGGTTCATTTCCATTTTCTGGATCAGGCACTATAAGTGAATTTGGTTGAATGAGCTTTAGGACATCACCTAATTGTGCAAACCCCCTTTCAGGCTGGCCGGTCATCTTCAGGAAGTCATTACAGTAGCGAATTGATGCCTTGCATAGTGCTTCAATAATATTGGCATCAAGAGAGTTCATGTATTCTGCACAAATTTTTATATAGGCTTCATTTGCCTCTTCATCTGCATACACTTTTATATATGTGGAAAAATGCTGAAAGTAGGCTTCACCTTCCAGGCCAAATTCTCCCTCTTGAAGATTACGAATGAGCTCCATTATTTCCTCTGTGATGCATAACGCCTTTATAAGGGGCGCCGGAACGGCGTCCCAGCAGCTTTAGCTGCGTCTTAATAAACTTGTTAGCATTGCTACTTTTTGACCCCATTCACCACATCGTAGAAGCAGCTTATCGAGGCATCCTCTTCATTTGGGTAGTTAAAAGAAATCATGTAGTTATTTTCGCCTTTATAAACATCAACAACTAACTTTTTGTATTCTTCTGAATTCTTCTCAGGGTACCTATCACCGTAGAGATCTTTTATACACTCGGTTATAGCTATTGAAGCTTTAAGATCTATTGTTTTTTCTGGATATATTCTCGGCTTCGAATACGACTGCATAAATTGAAAAAAACCTTTATTAAAGCTCTTTTCATCAAATAGCAGATTATCCAGTTCACTAGAATTAGCCATCGAGTAGCTAGGCACAATCATACATAGAAGAAAAATAATTTTGGTATGAAATTTCACAATAACCCCGTGATGCTAACGCCCGGCTTAAGGGCTATTTATGGAGCGCAGCGGAATAAATAGTCCCAGCCGCGCTTTTCAGCGGCGATTACAGCCGCTTGTTAAATTCAGTTAGTAATCTTAGCTTTGTCTTTAAGGTAAAGCCTTGTAAATGCGATACCAGCAATAAAATATACACACATAGCGAACCAGTACAAAACTGGCTGCTCATCTTTTGGGATAATACCAGTGCCTGTTGCATATGATATATATGCTTTCTCTTTTATTAGATCATGCGCAAGCATCAAGAATGCCCCTACGGCCAAAACAAGAGACTCCTTAGCAAAGCCTCTTTGCTTATCTTGCGGACTCTCTTTTCCGTAAAGCTCCTCTCTTGCAGCTTCGAGTCGCCTCTTTCGTCGTCTACTCATAATAATTTAACGCCGGCAGCAAAGGCGAGCGATTAGCGAGTCCAGCCCGCGTCTTTTGCGGGCGATTTTGCCTGCCCTTGTTAAGAATTTACACTCCCTCATAAGTTGGCCATATAACCTTATGATGGTACACAGATAGAATCATAACTAGTAATACTGCCACCCCTAATGATTGGACACTTATCCAGAAATGAGCTGAAAAATTAATCACTACAGCAGACATGCAACCTAAAGCGTAATATACAAGCTTACCTTTAAGGCTTTTAGCATGGCTATATGGAGAGATAGCTTCAATACCTAATGCAATTAGCGACAAAACAAACCACACAGCGATTGCCAAAGGATAACCATACTCGATGCCAAGTCCATACAAAAAGCATCCAGGAATCCCAAGAAAGAATAAATGTGTTCGTAAACTGCTCAAATATGAAACGCTCAGATCTTCCATAGATTCTTAACGCCGGCCACACAGGCGAGCGAAACGCAGTGTAGCGAGTCCAGCCAAATGCGCCTTTTTGCATTTGGCGATTGTGCTGGCCCTTGTTATGTGCATTTACCCAGCCCTGTAAATTTATAGTTAGTTGTACCTAAGTAGCTTTTTATTTTAAGCAAGCAAACCTCTTGGCCTTTCTTGAGAGTAGGTACATTGCTGCTACCAAACTTTACATTACCACCACCCTCTAAAGTAGCAATTGTTACCTCTTTGTTGCCTAGCCATGACCCCTTGTAGGTTCTATTCGTGACCACTGCAGACATGCTGCTTTTAGAGCTTGCTAAATTTGCTGCCATAAATAGCATCACAACAGACAAACAAATTATCAATGCAATAATTGCATCTCTGTTTTCTGACAACCAAAAGCTTATCTCAGGCTTCAATTACTTCTCCGCACTCGAAAACACATAACGCCCCGCACAGGGGCAGACAAATAAGCGCAGCGTTTTGGCTGTCCCAGCGACCAACGGGAGCGATTGCTGCGGTTTGTTATGCGCCTTACTCACTTTGATACCCCATAAACTCAAACCAACTTCTTCTTTCAGTTTTAAGTGGTTCAGGCAGCATTTCGAATGCCCAATGCCTTTCTGTAACTGAGGTATCAGAAAGGTCTAAATCTTCACACACGGCATTTCTTATTATCTGATTAAGCGATTCATTACCCTTTATATAATATTCATTAAGTATATTGAACGCATCTATAACAACAGCTTTTTCAGATTCATCAACTTTCCTTTGTATGAACTTGATAAAAACTGCAACTTCAAACGTAAGCAATCCATCTTCTTTGTTTATTTCCGAGCGTATTTCGGGAAACCTATCCTTTACCGCTTTAAGAAATTCACTTCTATGTGCTTTCTTCATCTGTGTTTACGCATAACGCCTTTATAAACGGCGCGCGCTTTATGCGCGTCCAGTTGCAGCCGTCTTTTGGCTGCAACGATGTTTGATAAACTTGTTAAATGGCCGGATTGGCACCGA
Organism: Maricurvus nonylphenolicus; assembly: GCF_042854845.1. Classification (GTDB taxonomy): domain Bacteria; phylum Pseudomonadota; class Gammaproteobacteria; order Pseudomonadales; family Cellvibrionaceae; genus Maricurvus; species Maricurvus nonylphenolicus. The sequence goes on from NZ_AP031498.1 coordinate 5,283,376, forward strand.
ACTATGCATTGCCGCACCTGCACACATGCTTTGCTACCAAGCCACTTTCATTTTCGTAAAATACAACCTCTTCACAGGTAACTACCTCATCTGTGACGAACTCCCATGGAAAATGTTCATCATCGTCATTTACGTCGATAATTCTGAAACAGGAGCCATGAACGTGAATTGCCTTCACTGGCTCCAAGTTTCCATCGGGAAAACCAACAACGTTGACATAAATTAGCTGATCCATTGCTCCTGCCATTTAACGCCCTGCGCACGGGCGAGCGAAACGTAGTGTAGCGAGTCCGGCCCGCGTTTTTTGCGGGCTTTTGTGCCGCAGCTTGTTATGTGTTTTTAAATTCTTGCTCAAGATTCAGCCCTCTAACATCCATATTATACGGCCTTTCAAGGCCCTCATTCTCAAGGACTTGCTCATACTGTATTAAATGCCCCTGAAGACGCTCAGCTAGCTCTAAGGCCTCATAATACATATCTTCGTCGCCATGCTCCTTTGCTTTGCTCATGAAGTATTTAGCTGTGGATAGTATGGAGCTTAAGGAATCACCTTGTATTGCGACAGCAGGGAATGAACGCCCCAGCATTTGCACGATGCCGCTATTAGAAATGTGATCGTAAATTTTTGCTTCCATGTGATGCTTCACTTCGATTCGAGATTACACATAACGCCCAGCACACGGGCGGCCGAAATGAAGCGAAGCGCAATGTAGGCCGTCCTGCCCGGCGTTTTTTGCCGGGCTTACGTGCTGCTGTTTGTTATGTTTATTCTGTGCTTTCATATAGATAAAGATCAATACTTGCGAGTTTTTTTCTTAATATTTCTTTAGGAGCCTGCAAATATTTTCTTGCATCTTTGCTATCAACCCCTCTCTTCATCTGAACACCAATATATAATTCTTCGTGAGTGCCTTTATCCTTAATTTCAATTGTTAGTATTCTAGTGATCTGGTCATATTTATTTAATTCGTTTGCAATTGTTTCTATGTAATCTTTCTTAAAGGGTTTTTCGATCAAAGATAGCTTTGCTCCAGCTTCTTTAAGCATCTTTTCTATTTCATAGTGACCAACCATTTCAGAAATTCTTAGCGGGGTTTTGTAAGATATTATCCCATCTTTGAATCTAGTGTTAGTAGAAAAAATATCAAGATTTGCCCCATGCTTTATTAAAGACTTAACAGCCTCTTTATTGCCTTTGTAAATTGCTAAAATTAAAGGTTGTATACCTAGATCTCCCCAGCTATGGGATGGGTCTCCGTCTGGACTAGAACCATTTTCGAGTAAAATATTCATTATTTCATTACTGCCAACCTCTACCGCGTAGACAATTGGATGAGCGTGATGACAGGTTAATGAGTATGTGGAGTTAGTGGCTGTAGGCGCATTGGGGATGTAGTTTACATTTATCCCTTTATCAATAAGGTATTCTACTAACTCAATGTCTTTTCCATAAATGGCTAGTGATAACGGTGAAGCTGGCCTTCTTTCTTCGTATTTGTTTGTAGTAACTTTCGGGTTGATTTTTAGGCCTTTTTCAACAAGTTTAACAAAGGTGTCTTTTCTGCCCTCCGAAAGACTCTTCATAGCAGCTGCATAACAGTCAGGAAAATTAATCTTTGCTTTATACTTTAAAAGGAGATCAATGGTTCTATGGTCATTCGATGCAACAGCAGACGCAAGACAACTAGAATGGTCACTTTTGCCGCGATTGGGGGTTGCTCCATTTTCTAGCAGTAATTTAACAATTTCGTATCGCTCATCTGATATAGGTTCGCCATTATGATTACTACACATATGGGAAATTAGCGAACTTGAATCTTGACGAGTATTAACATTTGCTCCTTTACTTATTAAATACTTTACTAATTCTATATCGCTATCTTTACATGCCAATATAAGAGCATCGTAGTGTCTCCTTTGATTTATATCGACACCGCTTTCCACTAAAAGCCTGATTACATCTTTACTTCTAGAAATGGATGCCTCCACCAAAGGAAGTGCATCCCCCCAATCTTCATGTGACTTGATAAATGAAGATACTGCATCTGTGTTATTTGAGTGGATTTCCTTTATTACGCTGTCTAATTTATCGTCCATTAAATGCAATGACCTCTAATTTCGGTACAGCAATAGTAATACACATATAAAAAGCCCTCATTGATGCATTGCTATTTTATTGGGTAACACGGACACATAACATTTGTATAAGAGGCCGGCGCGTTATCATTCCAAACGCATTTGGAGGGTGGGTGTAGGTCTTTGAAACTAAAAGAAAAAAGAGAACCATCAATTTTCCTTTTGATGCAAAGTGAGCCGGCTCGCTTATCTGGATAATGGGTTTCCCCTTATCTCCCTCCTTGAGCGCGTTAATCCTTTGATTTTGCTACATATTCTTAAACATATCTAGAGATAAACGAGCCTGATACAGAATTAAATTGAGCCATTTTCTTGACAACCTCAAGATATACTGTATATAAATACAGCAAAATAACTCAAGGAGGAGTAGATATGGCCAGCCCATTTTTAACACAAGTTAGGGATGAGATAAGACTTCGAGGTTACAGCTTAAAGACTGAAAAGGCTTATGTTCATTGGATAAAACGCTACATATTTTTCCATAACAAACGCCATCCTAAAGATTGCGGCGCACAAGAGGTGAAACAATTCCTAACATGGCTAGCCTCCAACCGGAAAGTAGCTGCAAATACACAAAAAGTTGCACTTAACGCTCTCGTTTTTCTATACCACAAAGTACTAAAGCATGATCTTGGTGAGCTTGGTTTTAGCCTCGCGACCAAGCAACGTCACATACCTCCGGTTTTAGAGCCACACGAGGTTAAGTTGATCATCGATCAACTTCCAGAAAGGGATAAACTTATCGTAGAACTGATGTACGGGAGCGGACTGAGGGTATCGGAATGCCTAAGACTTCGCGTACAAGATATCAATCTTAACCGCCTTGCTATTACCGTTAGAAACGGTAAAGCCAATAAGGATCGCCAAACCATTCTGGCGCAGAAGTTAGTTGCGCCGCTGGAAGCACAAATTAAGCACGCTATCGAAGTACAAGAAAAAGACAAAAACAATGGCATCGGCTCTCAGTTACCGGTTGCCCTAATGAGAAAATACCCTAAAGCCCGTTATACCCCTGCTTGGGCATTCCTATTTCCTGCCTCTCACCATTGCGCCCATTTAGATACCGGTGAGTTATGCCGCTTCCATTTACATCAAAGTGCAGTCCGAAAATCAATTGGGAGAGCGGCTAAATTAGCAGGCATAACGTATAAGCGGGTTACCTGTCATACGTTCAGACACTCATTTGCAACTCAACTACTAACGGCAGGCACAGATATCCGCACAGTGCAGGACTTGCTGGGCCATAATGATGTAAAAACCACACAGATTTACACCCACGTTATTGGCAAACACTATGCAGGCACACGAAGCCCTTTAGACAATTTATGACAATAGACTGATACCTCGTGAACTGCCCGCCAGGGCTGCTACCAGCCAGTGTAATAAGACTAACGTTCAGGGCTAAGGCAACATGCACAAAAAAGCCCCACCGGGATCACCGGTAGGGCTTTGTTAGTATCAGCAGGGAATAAGCGGCTGTAGAACCTATTCCCGCAACTTCTGTCTTGGCTTAGTTAACAGAAGCTTCTGATTTTTCAGCTTCGGCTTTAGCTTGAGCTACGGCCTGGGCAAACAGGGCGTCGAAGTTGATTGGCGGCAACATCAGGGCAGGGAAGCTGCCTTTGGTTACGGCGTTATCAATCGCTTCACGCGCGTATGGGAACAGGATTTGTGGGCAGGTGGTATTCAGCACTTGCGCCAGCTGCTGACCTTCGATACCAGCAACAGTGAACAGGCCCGCTTGCTGTACTTCTACCAGGAAGGCAGTCTCTTCGCCCAGCTTCACGGTTACCGTCAGGGTCAGGGTAACTTCGTACAGGCCGTCTTCAACCTTGTTGGTTTTGGTGTTCAGGTCCTGGTTTACAGAAGGCTTCCACTGCTGTTTGAACGCCTCTACGCCCATTGGCGCCTCGAAGGACAGGTCCTTCAGGTAGATGCGCTGCATGGCGAATTGTTGTTTAGGGGCTTCGTTTTGAGTTGCTTCAGTCTGATTTTCTTCAGCCATGGTAATGCCTTCGTTATTATGAGTTGTACGTTGTCAATAAGGTGCCGTTCGGCACGTGTTGATTCAGAGATGGGGCCTGCCGTTTAGGATTCAAGCCCCTATCGCCAAGTTTTTGCGTAGTTTTTATAAAAAGTTTGCTTACGCGGTCTCCAGTGCGTTCAGCAGAGGCTCCAGCTTGCCTGCACGGTCCATAGCCCAGAGGTCATCAAAGCCACCCACATGGGTCTCGCCTACCCAGATCTGCGGCACGGTACGGCGGCCGCTTTTCTGCATCATTTCCAGGCGCAGTTCCGGCTGGGCATCAACAGAGATCTCGTTAAATTCCACACCCTTAGACTGCAACAGTTGCTTGGCACGGATGCAGTAAGGGCAGATACGGGTGGTGTAGATGACAACTTGGGACATGGTACTTCTCGGGGCTATTAGCTTTTAACCAGGGGCAGATTCTGGCTCTGCCACTCGGACATGCCGCCTTCCAGACGGTTCACTTCAAAGCCGCCCTTGCGTAGGGTGCGTCCTGCATGGCCGGTATGCTGGCCCATTTTATCCACAAGGATAACCGTCTTTTCCTTGTGCTTGGCCAGCTGCGTTACCTGCTCGTCCAGCTTGTTGTGGGGAATATTGATCGCATCAACAATATGGCCACCTTTAAAATCCGCCGCTTCACGCAGGTCTACCACGACAGCTTCGCCTTTATTAACCAACTGGGTCATGGCATGTACCGACAGGCTCTTGCCGCCCTTGGCCTTCTCCGTCCAGGCATAGACATAAATCAGTACACACAGCAGGCTGACCAATAACCATTGCTCACTGACAAATACGAAAAAATCCACGGATTAATGCTTCCTATTAATAGTTTGACGCTAATTAGGTACACCCGAACTAAAACCAAGGCCATCGCCGGGCGCGAAAGCCGCCCAGTATACACGATTGCGGCCGTTACGGCGCTGTGCATTTTTTGAGCGAGGGGTTTGGAGAATAGCCCCATAAACAGGTAGAATGCGCCCCTCAAAATGCCAATGGCATTCATCCTGGCAACTCAAAAAAGCAGTGTAAGGCGCCCATGACCGACGTAAAAAAACCTCTTGTCCTTCTGGTTCTCGATGGCTTTGGCTATTCCGATAAAACCGAACATAACGCCATCAAGAACGCCCAATCCCCCACCTGGGACAAAGTTTGGGAAGAGCGCCCCAAAACCCTGATTCACACCTCCGGTATGGCTGTAGGCCTGCCTGAAGGCCAAATGGGTAACAGTGAAGTCGGCCATATGACCCTGGGTGCCGGCCGTGTGGTATATCAGAACTACACCCGCATTAATAAAGCCATCAGCGATGGCGACTTCTTTACCAACCCGGTATATCTCGAAGCTATTGATAAAGCCGTTAAGGCCGACAAAGCCGTCCATATCCTCGGTCTGCTGTCGCCGGGTGGTGTACACAGCCACGAAGACCACATTAATGCTGCCATTGACCTGGCTGCCCAGCGTGGCGCCAAGCAGGTATACGTGCACGCCTTCCTCGATGGCCGCGATGTGCCGCCACGCAGCGCCGAACCTTCACTGCAGCAAACCAGCGACAAACTGGCCGAGCTGGGTATTGGCCGCATTGCCAGTATTTCCGGCCGCTTCTTTGCCATGGACCGCGACAACCGTTGGGATCGCGTGCAGGAAGCCTATGATCTGATGACCCAGGGTAAAGCCGACTATCAAGCCGCCGATGCGGTAAGTGGCCTACAAGCTGCCTACGATCGCGACGAGAACGATGAGTTTGTTAAAGCCACCGTGATTGCTGCCGACGGCGAAGCGCCCGCCACCATCGACGATGGCGATGCGGTGCTGTTTATGAACTTCCGCCCGGACCGTGCCCGCCAGATTACCCGCACCTTTGTTAACGCCGACTTCAGTGATTTCGAGCGCGCCAAAGCCCCCAACCTGGGCGCCTTTGTCATGACCACCGAATATGCTGGTGATATCGACACACCTTGCGCTTACCCACCAGAAGATCTGGTGAACTCCTTCGGTGATGTGATGGCCAAGGCCGGCAAGAAGCAACTGCGTATTGCCGAGACCGAAAAGTATGCCCATGTGACCTTCTTCTTTAGTGGTGGCCAGGAAGATACTTACAACGGTGAAGACCGTATCCTGATTCCATCACCCGATGTAGAAACCTACGATCAAAAACCGGAAATGAGCGCCCCAGAGGTAACCGAAAAGCTGGTTGAAGCAATTGAGTCCGGCAAGTACGACGCCATTATTTGTAACTACGCCAACTGCGACCAAGTGGGTCACTCCGGCGTGTATGAGGCCTCTGTTAAAGCCGTTGAAGCTGTGGACGAATGTCTGGCCAAAGTGTTTGCCGCGCTGGAAAAAGTTGGCGGCGAAGCGCTGGTAACTGCCGACCACGGTAACGTGGAAGAGATGTTCGACGAAGTCTCCGGTCAGGCTCACACTCAGCACACCACCCTGCCGGTGCCTTTTGCTTACGTAGGCCCACGCTCACTGAACCTGAAAAACGACGGCAGCCTGGCGGATGTTGCACCAACTATGCTGGCACTGCTGGATGTTGAGCAGCCAGAAGAAATGACTGGCCGTAGCTTGGTAGAACTCAACTAATACTGGTGCACTTTCGAGGCACTTGGGGTCCGACCCGCAGGGTCGGACCCCGCACTCTTCAGCTTTAAAGCAGTTTGGGGAAGGTTTGATTTCTGCCGCTGTTTTTTGCCTGGTACAAATATTTATCGGCGCAATTAATCGCTGTATCAACGGTGCCGCCCACCTGCATTTCTACCACCCCCATACTGACGGTAATGGTTAGCTCACGGCCCTGATGGACAATTTTTTCCTGCGCCAGGGCGTCATGTATTTTTTGTGCAACCAAAGCGGCATTCTCCACCGAGGTGCCCGGCAAAATAAACAGAAATTCCTCACCGCCCCAGCGGGCCACCATGTCTTGGCCTCGCACCAAGCTTTTGAATCGTTCAGCCAATTTAATCAACACCGCATCGCCGGTCAGGTGGCCATAGTCATCATTAATCTTTTTGAAATGATCCACATCGCACAGAATAAGTGACAAGGGTTCTTTACTGCGCGCCATTCTCGCCTGTTCTATTTCTATTTTGTTAAAGGCACCGCGTCTGTTTGCCAGCTGGGTGAGCTGATCAGTAAGAGCCAGTTGTTCATATTGCTTACTTAACTGCAAAGTATGGTTCTGTGATTTTTCGCGTGAGTATTCATAGCAGGCGGATAAAAAAATCACCGTTAAAAACGACAGGATAAAACGCAGTTTGAACTCTGGCTCATAGCTTTCATTGGAGAAAAATTCTCCCGGCACAAACATAATTAGCACGATGATAAGCGAGAAAATAGACAAGCCTATCAACCCGCGTTTGAGCCCCTGAATAAACATGGAAACGGGCGCGACAATAAACACCCACAGCGGGCCGGTATTGGCTACACCGCCAGCGTAGACCAAATAAATCATCAAGCTGTAGAGCGAGCAGGCAATAATGCTCGATGCCAGGATAGCGTTATGGGTTTTGGTTTGGACAACAAACGCAACCAGATAAGAAAAGCTGGCGACCAGCAGTGAAAAGCCCAAGGTGTATGTAGCATTGGCAAGCGCCAAGATCCCCATTGCGCCAGTTAGGGACAAGCCGACAATGGAGAAGAGCCGTAACACAAAGGCGTGTCTGATGCTCTCGTCATGGATGCCAGTATTAGGAGGGGTCGTCGACAACGAACTTACTCAGTCTTGCACTCTTATGCTTGAGCCTAGCACGGCTCATAAATGAAAGATAGCAACCCAGCACCGCACTTGGGGTCCGACCCTGCGGGTCGTACCCCACCATTCAACATACCGAACCTCTTCCGTGCCACATTGCCGGGGTACGACCCGTAGGGTCGGACCCCTCGCTAGCTCAAGACCCACTCGCTTGTTGCCTTCTCGTTTGGTTGTGACTGCGGTAAGCTGTCGGTTTTTACACTGAACAGACCAAGCCCATGATTCGTATTGCTTCTGTCCTTTTTGCCCTGTGCCTGAGTGTCAGCACCTGGGCCCAACAAACCTCCGAGGCCGACTACCAGGCCAAGCTGCAGGAGCTGCAGGCCACCATCGCCCAACTGAAAACCGAGTTGGCCAAGGTGAAGTCTGATCGCGATGCCTTGCAGAACGACCTGCAGACCTCCGAAGTGGATATCAGTGAGCTGGTAAAAAAGATTGAGCGCCTCAAGGGGGACCTATCCCAACAAAAAAAGCAACTAGCGCAGCTCAATAGTCAACGCACTGAGCTGCGCCAGCAACGCAAATCCCAGCAACAGGCCATTGCCGAGCAGGTCAATGCCGCCTATCGCCTGGGCCGACAAAGCGAACTAAAACTGGTACTCAATCAGCAGCAGCCCGATCAGGTGGCGCGCATGCTGAAGTATTACGACTACTTTATTGACGCCCGCGCCGAGCGTATCGAAACCTACCTGGATACCATTGCCGAACTCAATCGGGTTGAACCAGCGATCGAAGCCAAAGCCGCCGAGCTTAATCGCAATCGCAAAACCCTGGAGCAGCGCTTCAACCAGCTCAGCCAGCATCAGGCCGAACGTGAGCGCACCCTTAAGCGCCTCAACAGCGCTATTGCCAGCAAAGACCAGCAGCTGAAGCAAAAAGCCGAAGACCGCCAGCGCCTGGAGCAGTTGCTCAGCGAGGTAACCCAGGCACTGGCCAACCTGGCTCTGCCCGGCGACAGCCAACCCTTTGCCCAAAAGCGTGGCCAACTCACCTGGCCCACCCAGGGCAAAATGCTGCAGCGCTACGGCAGCAACCGCGCCGGCAGACTACGCTGGGAAGGCGTGCTTATTGGCGCCCCCTCGGGACGGGAGGTCAAAGCCGTACACCACGGCCGCGTGGTATTTGCCGACTATTTGCGCGGCCACGGCCTGCTGATCATCGTTGATCACGGCAACGGCTATATGAGTCTCTACGCCCACAATCAATCCTTACTGAAGGAAACCGGGGATTGGGTCAGCGCCAAAGAAGTGATTGCCCAGGTGGGTAATAGCGGTGGTCAATCACAGGCGGCGCTTTATTTTGAAATTCGTCATCAGGGCAAGCCTCTCAACCCTGCCAAATGGTGCAGATCTTAGGGCCTTAATCGCTGGCGCCAAGCCGGGGACTGTGCCTACAATAAGGCCAACACTTTACAGTTTGTGACCTCAAAAGAATTTTTCCTATAAATAGGGGTCTACACTATTAGTACAGTTATAAACAGCTATAAAGAGTACAGTCATAACGATGACGAGCCGCAGGGATCTCGACGCCGCCATCGACCACAATTCTGGAGTTCACTATGTCTTTGCCTGTTATCACTCGCTCTCTGGCGGCGCTAGCCACCTGCGGTCTGTTGACCCTGGCCCCCGCTGCCTGGAGTGACACCGAGGCCAATACCGACAGCCATGCCAACACAGACACAGCCCCCGCCACAGAAAGCAAGGAAGTGGGCCTGCTGCCGCTGGATGATCTGCGCACCTTTACCAAGGTCTATGAGCACATTCGCAAGGGTTATGTAGAAGAGATCGACGATAAGACCCTGCTGGAATACGCCATCAAAGGCATGCTGTCGGAACTCGATCCTCACTCTTCCTACTTGAACGCCAGCTCCTTTGAAGACCTGCAGGTGAATACTACCGGTGAATTCGGTGGCCTGGGTATAGAAGTGGGCATGGAGAATGGCTTTGTAAAAGTCGTCTCCCCCATTGATGACACCCCGGCAGACAAGGCGGGCGTGGAAGCGGGCGACCTGATTATCAAGCTCGACGAAAAGCCGGTTAAGGGCATGTCGCTGGGTGATGCGGTTAAACTGATGCGCGGCCCCAAAGGCAGCGATATCACCATCACCGTGGTACGCGACGGCATCGACCAACCCTTTGAGCTGACCATTACCCGCGACACCATCACCGTGCAAAGTGTGCGCACCCGTATTATTGAAGACGGTTACGCCTATGTACGTATTGCCCAATTCCAGGTGAATACCGGCAAGGATATGGTCGGCAAGGTACAGGAGCTGATGGCCGAGCATGACGACCTCAAAGGCATGATCCTCGATCTGCGCAACAACCCCGGCGGCGTACTGCAAGCCTCAGTGGATGTAGCCGATGCCTTTTTGGAAGAGGGCCTGATCGTGTATACCGAAGGCCGTATCGACAATGCCGACCTGAGCTACAGCGCCACCCCTGGCGATGAAACTGGCGGCCTGCCCATTGTCGTATTGATTAACGACGGTTCGGCTTCGGCCTCCGAAATTGTCGCCGGTGCCCTACAGGATCACCGCCGCGCCATCATTCTCGGCACTGACAGCTTTGGTAAGGGTTCGGTGCAAACGGTTATCCCCATCAGCAACGAGCAAGCCATCAAGCTGACCACCGCACTTTACTTCACCCCCAATGGCCGCTCGATTCAGGCCCAGGGCATTACCCCGGATATTGTCGTAGAGCGCGCCAAGGTCACCGCCATCAAACCCCGCGGCCGCATGACCGAAGCCGATCTCGACGGTCGCCTGGATAACGGTAATGGCGGCAAAGCTAACGGTAGTAAGGATCGCGAGGAAGCCAAAAACGGTGAAGAAGACCTATTCAGTCGCGACAACCAGGTGTTTGAAGCCCTGAACCTGCTGAAAGGGTTGAACCTGTTTGGCGGTTACCGTGGTAACGGTACTACTACCTCGGATATCACTTCGGGTATGGCTCACGCTGCCGAGTAATTTCCTTCCGCAGCACGTCTAACAATATGCCTTGGTTACCGCTGTGACCAAGGCATTTTTTTACACCGCGCTTCTCGCAAACGTAAAGATTCGTTTTTGTCGTCTTTTCTCAAGTCGTGGCACGTCTTCGAATATTAGGCTGTAATCAACACGAATACGGAGGAGGAATGTCGATGCGGTTTACTTCGCACAAGCAATTAGGTTCATTAAAAGCTCTATGCATGGCGGGCGTCTTAGCGCTTGGCGCGCAACCAACCATGGCAGAGCCTACCATTATGGAAGGCTTTCCGCCCACAGCAGAAAGCCAGGTAACCCTGAAAAACTATCGCGATTACCCCTACAACCGTTGGTCATTCCACAACCTGGGCGCTATCGCCAACACCTTAATGATTCCCCGTGCCGGTGCCATTCAATCGCTGACCGAAGCCAACAACCCCACCCTCGGCCAACTGCAAGTCACAGATGGCTACGGCAAGCAACGCAGTGTCGATCAGATTCTCGACAGCGAAGACACCGATGCCTTTGTGGTACTACAGGGCGACAAGCTACTGATGGAACGCTACTTCAATGGCATGAGCCGCTACGATCAGCATATCTGGTTTTCAGCCACAAAATCCCTGACCACCACCGCCCTCGGTATTCTGGTCGAGCAGGGCAAGATCGATCTTAACGCTTCACCCGTTAACTATATTCCTGAGTTAAAAGGCTCGGGATTTGAACGGGTTACTATTCAGGAGGTGTTAGACCACAGCACCGCCATCGACTTTAAGGAAAACTACACCGATCTGACATCGGACTTCTTTCAGCATTATGCCCCGGCCATGAAGATGGCCTTTCTTCCTGGTGCCCAGGACGTGCAACCCGGGGATACCGAGATCTACGGTATCTATGATTTCCTCGCCCGCTTTATCAAACCCGACACCACCTTGGAACCCAACCAGGCCTTTGACTATAACTCTGCCAATGCAGATCTGGCCGGCTGGCTGATCAGCCGAGTATCCGGTATGCCCTATCACCAGTTTATCCAGCAACATATCTGGTCCAAGCTGGGCACCGAGCACGACGCCTATATCGCCGCTGACCGTGCACTGATGGCTATAGCCACCGGCGGCATGAATACCACCGCCCGCGATGCCGCTCGCTTTGGCCGTATGATTTTGAACCGCGGTCAGGTGAACGGTGAACAGGTCATCCCGGCTAACTGGGTCGATACCAGCCTGGCAATCACGGACCATGACAAGGCCAAGATGAAAGCCAATACCAAGTACAAAGACAACAGCTGGATCGCCTATAAAAATATGTGGTGGATCATCGATGAAAACCAGGGTGAGTATGCAGCGGTCGGTATTCATGGCCAGGTTATCTACATTAACCGTGCGGCCAATGTGGTGATCGCCTATTTCTCCAGTCAGCCTACCGCCTCGGCAGCCCGTAACCCGCAATTCCAGTCCAAGCTGTTTGCCGCCCAAGCTATTGCTCGACACCTTCAGTCAGCATCCTCGGCATCGACCAAATAGATTGAAAAGCCCCCCCAGTTTCGGTAACTTGCGCGCATTGCCCTTGAGGCAGTGCGCCCCTGTGCTAGTCGGGGTAGACTGCCTCCCATCGAGTTTTACAAAAGGTAACTGACCCCATGGCACAGTACGTCTACTCCATGAACCGCGTTGGCAAAGTCGTGCCGCCAAAACGCGAAATCCTTAAGGATATTTCCCTGTCTTTCTTCCCTGGCGCCAAGATCGGTGTTCTGGGTTTGAACGGTGCCGGTAAATCCACCCTGCTGAAAATCATGGCCGGTGTTGATACCGACTATAACGGTGAAGCCCGCCCAATGCCGGGTATCAAAGTGGGTTACCTGCCACAGGAGCCACAACTGGATCCGGAGAAAGATGTACGCGGTAACGTCGAAGACGGCCTCAGCGAGCTGATGGAAGCCCAAGCTGGACTGGACAAGGTCTACGCCGCTTACGCCGAACCGGATGCCGACTTCGACGCCCTGGCCAAGCAACAGGCCAAATACGAAGACGTGATTCAGGCCTGGGACGGTCACAACATTGAACACAAACTGGAGCAGGCCGCTGACGCCCTGCGTCTGCCACCCTGGGATGCCGATGTTACCAAACTGTCCGGTGGTGAGCGCCGTCGAGTGGCCCTGTGCCGCCTGCTGATGAGCCGCCCGGATATGCTGCTGCTCGACGAGCCAACCAACCACCTGGATGCTGAATCCGTGTTCTGGCTGGAACGCTTCCTGGTTGATTTCCCTGGTACCGTAGTGGCCATTACCCACGACCGCTACTTCCTCGACAACGCCGCCGGCTGGATTCTGGAACTCGACCGTGGCCACGGTATTCCGTACGAAGGCAATTACTCTACCTGGCTGGAACAAAAAGAAGCCCGCCTGGAGCAGGAAAAACGTACCGAAGCCTCTCACGCCAAAGCCATGAAAGCGGAACTGGAATGGGTGCGTCAAAACCCCAAAGGCCGCCACGCGAAAAACAAGGCGCGTCTGGCCCGCTTCGACGAAATGCAGTCGCAAGAATTCCAGCAGCGCAATGAAACCAACGAAATTTATATCCCACCCGGTGAGCGCCTGGGTGACAAGGTGATTGAATTCCACAACGTTAGCAAAGGTTTTGGCGACCGTATGCTAATCGATAACCTGAACTTCACCATTCCCAAAGGTGCCATCGTCGGGATCGTTGGTGGTAACGGTGCGGGTAAGTCGACCCTGTTCCGAATGATTGCCGGTACCGAGCAACCGGATGGCGGTGAAATTGTTATCGGTGATACCGTTAAAGTGGCTTTTGTTGAGCAGAGCCGCGAAAACCTCGACGATAACAAAACCGTATGGGAAGAAGTCTCTGACGGCCAAGACATTTTGAAAATCGGCAACTACGAAGTGAATTCCCGTTCCTACGTGGGCCGCTTTAACTTTAAAGGCACCGATCAGCAAAAACGTGTGGGTGAGTTATCTGGTGGTGAGCGCGGCCGCTTGCACCTGGCCAATACCCTAAAGCAAGGCGCTAACGTACTGCTGCTCGATGAGCCGTCAAACGACCTGGATATTGAAACCCTGCGTGCCCTGGAAGAAGCCCTGCTGACCTTCCCCGGTTGTGCGCTGGTGATCTCGCATGACCGCTGGTTCCTCGACCGTGTGGCCACCCATATCCTGGCCTACGAAGGTGAGAGTGATGTGGTGTTCTTCGAAGGTAACTACACCGAATACCACGAAGACTTAGTCGCGCGTAAAGGCGATGATGCGCAACCACACCGCATGAAGTACAAGCCGCTAAAAGATTAATTATTTTAGCAACGTACAAAAACAAAAAAGGGAGCTGCAAAGCTCCCTTTTTTTATGTCGCTATGACACTGATGATTACACCGAGGTCATACCTTCAGCCATCAGATCAACCGCTGGCTGACCACCACGGGCTTCCAGGTACTGATTAATCACCTGCAAAAATTGGGTGATCATCCCGGCATCCAGACCCAGAGATTGAAATTGTTGCAGCAAGGTATTGGCTGTTTTTACCGTCTCGCTGTACTGGCTGGCAGAGTTCAACAGACTGCCAACCAGGCCGTCATCACCGCCGGTAGCAGCAGCGGCCACGTCAGGCGCTGCTGCCAGCAGATCCCCCATATTTGGCACCAGATCGCTCAGCGTCGTAAATTGCTGATCACCCAAGGTGGTTTTGGCCGCACCAAAAATAGCACCCAAGCCGCCTTCTGCCTGCTGATTATTAACACCCAGGGTTTGCATAACAGCAGGAATCAATTCGATCGCTGTCTGGGTCAAACCACCTGTTGTCGCCTGCTCTGCCTGGCTAGAGGCAGAATTAGCGGCATCAACGGCGCCGGCCGCCGTATCGACAGCCTTATCAGCCGTACTCACTGCCTCATCGGCGGTACCCAACCAGCCCGATACGGTATCCAACAAGCCCGCCTGGGCCTGGCTGGCCAATGCGGTGAAAGCCAAAGCTATAACCGTTCTTTTCATGTGCTCTTCCCCTTAAAATGCCGCCTTAAACGCAAATTCGTGATTAAATCTCAGCTCGCATCATAGAGTCTTAGGTGCACCATCACAAGGCAGACACCTCCTGCCAGTCTATCCAATCATAAATCCGATCAATTTTTTTCCTGTAGCTGGAGCAGGATGCTATTGAGTGGCTAAACTTAGGGTAGCCACCTCCATTATCAGGGAGATAAGTTATGTTGGATTATCAGTTACTACCCGATCAGGGCATATTAAAAGTACACCCCAGCGCCCCACTGGCGGCGCGAGACTTTGCCCAGATGGCTGAAGTCGTCGACCGCTACCTGTCCGATCACGACTATTTAAATGGCGTGTTGATCAGCAGTAACGATTTCCCCGGCTGGGAAGATTTCAGTTCCTTTATTTCTCATCTGCGTTTTGTCGGCGACCATCATAAACGTATCAAAAAAGTTGCCGCCGTATCGGATGACAAACTGTTAACCATCGCCCCAAAAATTGTCGACCATTTTGTTGACGCCGAAGTAAAACATTTTGATTTTAATGATGAAGATACTGCCATCGACTGGATAACAAGCCATTAACACACAGGCATAAAAAAGCCCGCACGATAACCAGTGCGGGCTTTTATTTTTTAGTAATTGTAAAAGCTTACTTCAGCTTACCAATCACATCGCCAAACAATTCCTCATCGGCCGGCAAGGTTTTTGGTGTGGCCAGCGGCTTGGAAATCCAGGTGATATTCACCAGGTGCTTCCAGTAAATATTTTCGTTGGTCGAGTTACCACCCCAGGTACCACAACCCAGAGAGAAGGTTTGACGCATACCGTTCCACAGGTTACCGGAGTTGGATGGTGCCTGCGGCTGGTTCACCATAACACGAGAGGTTTTGGTGCCCAGGCCCAACTTCAAAATATTTTCATCGTTGTTGGAGTAGATACCACAGGAGTGGCCCATACCCTGGTAAGCCTGAATGTCGTTGGTTAAGGCTACCGCTTCATCGATATTCTTCACCTTGTAGAAGGCCATAATCACAGACAGCTTTTCACCGGAGTATGGATGCTCAGGACCAGTACCGGTTTCCGGCATAATAATGAATTTGCGGTCGTCTGGAATTTCTACACCGGCCATGGCACACAGGGTTTGTGGTGGCAGAACCACAGCCTTGGTGTTCAGGTGACCGTCTTCCCACAGCACGCTGGCGATTTTTTCGTAGTCGCCTTCCTGCGCCAGGTAACCACCTTCAGCAATCAGTTTTTCCAGTAAATCGTCGTAGATAGCTTCAACCGCAATCACGGAATTATCAGAAGAACAGCTGGCCGCCAGGTCCAGGGTTTTGGAAATACGGATTTTTTCTGCCGCCTCATCCAGGTTGGCTGACTCATCAACAGTAATCACAGCATTACCTGCACCCACACCAAAAGCCGGGGTACCGGAAGAGTAGGCTGATTTCACCATGGCAGGGCCGCCGGTAGCCAGAATCAGGTCACACTGCTTCATCAGCTCGTTTGTCAGTTCCAAAGAAGGCACTTCAATACCCTGTACCAGATCGGCAGGGGCACCCATTTTCTCCAGTGCGGCACGCATATTGTCGATGATCAGCTTGTTGGTCAGCTTGGCGCGAGGATGTGGTGCAACAATGATGGCGTTGCGGCCCTTCACGGCATTAATGCCCTTGATCACCGGGGTCGCTTCAGGGTTGGTGGATGGCGACAGAGCACCGATAACACCCACTGGCTTGGCGATTTTGATGATATTGCGCTCTTTGTCTTCCTCAATAACACCCACGGATTTGTCGTCGATGATATCCATCAGCGCGGCACGGGTTTTGGTGTTAATTTTCAGGAACTTGCCGTTGTAGTCACCCAGCTGGGTCTCTTCCAGGGTGTGCTTGGCGATTTCCTCAGCCACACCTGGCTGACAGCAAGACCACACCATTGCCTTGATCAGCTCATCCACCTGCTCTTGGGTGTAGTTTTCAATTTGAGCCTGGGCAGCGCGGGCGCGCTCCATCATTGCAGCAATCTGGCGTGCATCTTCGGTATCAGCTATCTGAGTGTCTACGGCCATGGTCGTATCCCGTGGTTGTTGTGTTCAGGTTTTATACTATTTATGTATATCTTAGCCGAACAGAATAGCAGCTCCCCTCCCCTTTCCAATTGACTATATTGCTGGCTAGATGGACTATATTGCGACATTTACAGCGATTGAATTGCCACCTGCAAGCAATACCAATTGAGGCACCAGCGGGGCTGCACTACACTCTGCTCCCTAATAATGTAGACAGATAAAGGAAGCCGTAACCGTGATTGCCGATTTCAAAGACCGTAAGCCCAATATCCACAGTGACACCTTTGTCGCCCCCACCGCCACCGTCGTGGGCTCCGTCACCCTGGAAGCCGGCGCCAGCGTCTGGTTCAGTGCCGTACTGCGTGGAGACTGCGAACAAATCACCGTCGGCGAGAACAGTAACGTACAGGACGGTGCTGTGCTGCACGCAGACCCGGGCGTGCCGCTCACCCTGCATAAAGGTGTTACCGTGGGTCATAACGCCATGTTGCATGGCTGTGAAGTGGGCGATAACACTTTGATTGGCATTAATGCCGTGGTACTTAACGGCGCTAAAATCGGCAAGAACTGTTTGATTGGGGCCAATACCTTTGTACCCGAAAATATGGAAATTCCCGATGGTGTTTTGGTGGTAGGCTCCCCGGCGCAGATAAAACGCGAATTAAAACCCGAAATGATTGAAGCCATGAAAGTGGGTGGGGATCACTATGTCAATAATGGTCGCGAGTTTGCCAAGCACATGGTGATTCACGACGAAAAATAAATGTATTAAATCCCCTTCTGGCGCATCGAGGCCCTAGCTGCACCTGCTTTTCCCATACTTAAACAAACAAAGCCCCAAATAAATCAGGGGCTTTGTTTAATGACCAACCAGTTCTTGAACGCAAGCACAACCTAGTTCACAAAAATCGATATTCAGTTAGAACTAACACCCATTTCTTACGTCTAATTCCTCCTTGTCACCTAGGATTCATCGGAAGACGGTATGGTTTGTGCACTTTATAGAAGAGTGTCAGCAACTTGGCGACAGTTCGCCAACTGTTTGTGAACTTCGTCACTTTTCATGCGGCGGTTAATGTGCTGTAATCAAGCTACTCAGCACAATAACTATAAACATTAGCTTGAGGTATTTATGGCTGTGACTTCTCGCGTAAGCGAACCCCTACTTGGCGGCAGAGAAATTCGTTTTTTAGATCGTCAACAATCTAACTATCCGCATTTAATGCGTTTGGCACTGGATTTTGGTTTCCGTGTACTGGAAACCCTGCAAGTTAAAAGCGACCAGCCAGTCAAATCCTTCGTCCTTGTCACCGATGACTATCGCACCATAGAGACCGAGGCTATTAGCCCTCACTTCAAAACCTTAAAAGAACTGGATACCCATATCGGCGAGAACATGGTCGACATTCTGCACGACTACCTGTTCGGTTTTGTTGAAGACGATATTCAGATGGCGCAAGCGCAAGCTTAATTTCTTCCCCAAAAAATAAAACCCCGAGCGCTGCCGCTCGGGGTTTCTATTTATCGCGTTTATTTCCTGCTTTAACTTTTTATCGAAAAGTAGGTCGCTTCTGTTTTAGCGACTACAGTGCCATTGGCATCCTGTAACTCCAACGGCAGGACAATCTTGTATTTACCCTTTTCCAGGGTTTCGGTTTCTATCTGTTGCCACTGTTCTTCACTGATTTCCACCGTTAAGCGAACAGCGGTCATGGCCGGTGCCATATAGCGAATATTCATTTCGCCCACCACCGGATACAACTTATCCATGCCGCCAAAGCGGGACAGGAACATTAAGCCAAACGGAAATTCGGCCAGGGTAAACATGGCGCCGGCATAAGCGGTACCCACATGGTTGCTATTGCCTTCCAGGGGCATTTCAATCACACAGCGATTGACTGACTCTTCAATCACTTTGCAGTTCATTCTCTCAATGGTCGGCATTTGCTGCATCATTTGAGTCATATTGATCGTCATTGCTTTCTCTCTCTTTTTTGTAGTTAACGATCGGATTTCCCGGCTTCTTTAGTTATAAATCTACACTCGGATTCAACAGATCATCTATCACAGTACTCACTTATGGAGATCTCAGCAATTACCATATCGTTCATACTCATTGACGATTCAGATCTTGCAGCAGCTAACCATCTACAATCCTCGCTGCCACTCCTCGCGCAAGGGGATCATACCCGGTTGGTGGATTGCCGTGCGCACCTGATTGAGTAGTTTGGTTTTATCCTTACCCAACACACCCTTTAAGACCAGATAGTTGGAGGCGTGATCACTGCGGAAAATGGTTTTTTCCAGATCAAGATTATCCAGAAGCACTTCCATTTCCCGAAACAGCTCCATTTTCGCAAGCTTGCGCCAGCGGCCATCCCAGTTTTTTTCAAAGTGCTCAGAACCCATGGGGAATTCCACCACCAGGGTTGAGAGGTAATCCGGCTGGGCAGCGTTCATCAGTTTGGCAGAGTTGATCGCGTGCTGTTCACTCAGCTCCGGACCACCCAAACCATTTAGGATCATTACTGAGGATTGCATACCCGACTGTTTTATTTTTTGCAATGCACTCAGGGACGAATCGAAACTCTCACCTTTTTCAACTTTTTCAAGTACCTCGTCATCACCGCTTTCACAACCCACATACATCAGGGTTAAGCCCAGCTCGCGCAATTCTGCCAGTTCTTCGACCGTTTTGTTTTTCAGGTTGCGCGGTAAGCAGTAAGACGATACGCGCTGCACATTCGGATAATAGTCGTTGATCAGTTTCAGGATGTCTTTAAGGCGGCGCACCGACAGGGTCATGGCATCGCCGTCGGCCAAAAAGATTCGTCGCACAGGGTAACCGGCTTCAGCCAGCGCTTTCAGCTCTTGCTCCAGTTCATCAATGGGTTTGGGGCGAAAGCGTTTTTGCGGCTGGGTGTACATATCGCAGAAGGTACACTTGTTCCAGGAACAGCCATTGGCCACCTGTAAAATCAGCGAGCGCGCTTCACTGGGTGGACGAAAAACCGGATCAATATAATCAAGGGGATACATAAACCAATTACCTCAGCGTTTACTTAATTTCGCTGTCGAATTCTTCCACCAAATCCAATGGCTCTATTTCCATACCTTCCAGGTCCGGGTTCCAGTTAATACCGATCAACAATAAATCTTCATGCATGCCGTCGATCCAGTCATCGAGAAATTCTTCCAGGGCAATGGCTACCGGTTTGTAAACCGACCACTCATCGACACAGGCTGCCTGGGCAAACTCCGGCTGTGACCAGAAGGGCATTACATCAATATCATCATTTTTTTCTGACGGGCACAGGGCAAACCCTTCTTCACCTTCCAGGGCCCAAATACAACCGGTTTCTATCGCTTCAACAATAAAACGATCAAAATTCTCTTCGGTATTATTTGATAAGGGTTCCATAAAATTCTCTAGCTCATTGTTAAAGGACAAGGGTATGGCCATAACGCTTTAGCCATTGCCGCTGCTGTAGATAATCGGGACACAGTTTTTCTACCGTCTGCCAAAACCGTGGCCCGTGATTCATATAACGTCGGTGGCTAACCTCATGGGCCACCAGATAATCCACTACCGACTCCGGCGCCAGGGCGATCAACCAGTTATATTGTATAACCCCCTCGCGGGTACAGTGGCCCCATTTGGTTTTGGTTTTGCGAAACTGAATACTCGCAACACTCACCCCCAGACATTCGGCAAAGTAGCTCGTCTTGTCTGCCAATAAGTGTTCTGCCTGCTGGCGATACCAATTCAGTAACTGGGTTTTCAGTTGTGCTCTCGGCGCCAGCTCTATGTGTATAGCCTTTTCTTGCCAGGTTATGCGGGTTCTGGCTCCTGGCTCAACTTGCAGCCTATACGCCTCACCCAACCAGGGAATCACCTCTCCTGCCTGATACTGACGCTGCGGTACCTCGGCCTGGCGATGGGCTTGCAAACCGAGCTTGGATACTACCCAACTGCGCTTGGATACCACAAACTCATGAATATAACCCTTGTTGACCCCAAAGGGTGCCCGCACCACCACCTCGTCCGGGGCGACCTCAATGGCCAATGAACGGCGGCGCTTCGACCACTTGAGGATATAATCAAACCCCAGCTCATCGACTGCGCTTACTGACTCAGTGGTAATTTGTAATCGGGCTAATCCTGCCAAGGGGCGCAGATTCCATAGGGTTTATAGGTGCCTGTATTGTAGCTTTTTTCCAGGCCGGAATTTACCCGTATAATAGAATTTATGACAGCAACCCATAACATCAGCATCATCGGCAGTTGGCTGACCCTGTTCGTCAATACCTTGCAGAGCTACGGTATTGATGGCCCAGCGTTTCTGGCCCAACGGGGAATCGATTACTCGGCAGCGGCCGATCCTACACGTCGAATTTCTCTGCTTACCATGACAGCCCTGTGGAATGAGGCAGCAGAATTGGTAGGCGACGATGAAATCGGCCTTAAGGCCGGCACCTTTGTTACCCCAACCACCTTTAGCTCACTGGGGATCGCCCTGTGGAGCAGCTGCAGTTTGCGCGATATGGTGGAGTGCTGGTGTCGCTATTTACATGTCTTTAGCACCGCCGCCGATATGGAGCTGGAGGAACACGAGGATAAGCTGATAGCAGTTACCCGCTTACGCCTCGACGAGAATGGCCAGAGCCCCTCGTCGATCTACGCTCTCGATGCCACCATGTCGGCTCTGCATACGATGAGCAAAAACCACTTCCAACAGCCGCACGCCTATAAAGCGCTGGAACTGTCTCGCCCCACCCCCAAACACCCGGAGCACTTTGAGGCGTTCTTTGGTTGCCCGGTGACCTTCAACTGCAAGGAAATACGCCTGGAGTATGACCGCGCCGCTGCCGAACGTCCCATTCCCGGAGGCAACCCGATACTGGCCAAGGAAACCGAAAAACTGGTGATCGATTACCTGGCCTCGGTACAGCTGCAACCCGCCAGCACCCACAGTCTGTTGCCCCAGGTACGCCAGGCCCTGTTTGAGCTGCTGCCACGGGGGGAAGCCAACCTCGATGACGTAGCGGCCCAACTGCATATCAGCCCCCGCACCCTGCACCGCAAACTGGAGGAGCAGGACACCAACTTCCGCCAATTGCTCGAAGAGGTGCGCAAGCAACTGGCCTTGGACTATATCCGCCAGCCCCATCTCTCAATTGGTGAAATCAGCTTCCTGCTGGGCTTTGCCAGCAACTCCAACTTTAGCCGCGCCTTTAAGCGCTGGACTGGCCAAAGCCCCCAGGAATACCGGGCTTCCAGGCAATAGACCAGGCTATATCAATCATCTGTTGGCGATAAATGCACAGCCAATGTCGAGTCAGGAATACCCCGGCTCGCCAGCGCTGGGGTAAAGTAGGCTGATAACAACTATTCCTATAAATAGCCCAGCGATAAAGCACCCCAAAGAGAAATATAGCGATGATTGAATCTCTGAATATTGAAATGAAGAGCCTGCGGGAAGTAGAGCAAATTGAAGCCACCCCGCTGGCCGAACGTAACCTGCCCAGCAGTACCTATGCCGCCATTCAGGAAACCGCTGCCGAGCGCGGCGATGATTACGCCCTGACCTTCCTGCTACAGGGACAGGTGGACGAGGAGCCAATTCGCTACACCTATGCTGAGCTGTTTGAAAAAGTTACCCAAACCGCCAATGCCCTGCACAGCATGGGCGTTAGTAAAGACGATACCGTATCGGTACTGCTACCCAACCTGCCGCAAAACCATTTCACCATTTGGGGCAGTGAAGCCGCGGGTATCTTTAACCCGATTAATCCGCTGCTGGATGTCGAACATATTATTGCCCTGATGCGCGAGACCGGTACCAAGGTGCTGGTGACCCTGGCACCTTTCCCGGGTACAGATCTGTGGGATAAAGCCCAACAAATTATCGATGGCCTGCCGGATCTGGAACATGTCCTGGCGGTAGACTTGGCCAACTTCTTACCTGAAGAGTTCCGCGAAGCCTTTGTGGGTGAGCGCGAAGAATACCTTAACGACAAAATTAAAGACTTTGATGCGGCCATTGCCGCTCAACCCGGTGACACGCTGATCAGTGGCCGCGTCATTGCCCCGGACGATATTGCCTCCTACTTCCATACCGGCGGCACCACTGGCACCCCCAAACTCGCACCTCACACCCACTTCAACGAAGTGGCCTGTAGCTGGCAAACCGCTATCCTGAGCAACCGTGAAGAGCCTGCAGTTGCCCTCTGTGGCCTGCCTCTGTTCCACGTTAACGGCGTATTTGTCACCGGCCTAGCGACTATTTTGGGCGGCGGTGAAATTCTGCTGGCCAGCCCGCAGGGTTATCGCAATCCCAATGTGATTAAAGACTTCTGGGCGCTGGTAGAAAAATATAAGGTTTCCTACTTCAGTGCCGTGCCAACCATTCTGAGTGGTTTACTGACAGTCCCTACTGATGGCCGCGACTTGTCATCGCTGGAATTCTGTTTGTGCGGTGCCGCACCACTGGCCACCGAATTGATGACCCAGTTTGAGAAGGTCACCGGTTTGAAAGTCATTGAAGGTTACGGCCAAACCGAAGGCACCTGCGTAAGTACCTGTAACCCGATGTTTGGTGAACGCAAAGTCGGCTCAGTGGGTATTCGCGTACCTTATATGCAAGTGCGTGTTGTCGAAGTGGACCAGGACGGTCGCGCGATTCGCGACTGCGATGTTAACGAAGCCGGCGAAATTACTATCTCTGGTCCGACCGTATTTAACGGTTACAAAAATCCGGATCAAAACAAAGGCCAGTGGGTAGACGACGGCTGGTTTAACACCGGTGATCTGGGCCGACTGGATGAGGACGGTTACCTGTGGCTAACCGGGCGCAGTAAAGATTTGATTATTCGCGGCGGTCACAATATTGATCCACAGGCCATTGAAGAGCCGCTGTACAAACACCCTGCCGTTGCCGAAGCCGCAGCCGTCGGTAAACCCGACGAGCGCGTGGGCGAACTGCCTGTGGTCTATGTGCAACTTAAGCCGGATGCACAAGCAACGCCGGAAGAGCTGCTGAATTTCTGTGTGGATAATATTGCCGAGCGCGCAGCAGTGCCCAAGGAAGTCATTATCATCGATGCTATTCCGGTAACTGCCGTAGGCAAGATCTTTAAGCCGACCCTGCGTAACGATATTACTTCCCGATTGGTGAACGATATTCTGAGCAATGCTCTTGAAGGCGAAAGCTTTAGCGTAGACGTAGAAGCCAGCAAGAAATACGGCCAGATAGTGAAGGTCACCAGCCCTGCACTGAACGCAGACCGCTTAAAAGAACTACTGGGCGGTTTTGCCTTTAAATCTGAACTTGGCTAAGACGGCAAGTTAAACGCTTCGGCCAGCAACTGGTAGGAGCGTTTACGGGCTTCGAAGTCATAGGTAATAGTCACTGTCATCAACTCGTCGGCACCAAAGTCGTCGGCGAGTTGAAACAGTTTATCGCGCACCTGCTCTGGAGTACCAATCGCCGCGTTGGCCTGGCGCTGTTCGATAAAGGCTTGCTCATCAGGCGATAACACCACCGACATCGCCTCTTCCGGTGTACACAAGCGACTATCGCCTTTGCCCGTCGCAAAGCGCAAAAAGGAAATACTGCGACTGCGCGCCAGGGCGTAAGCTTCCTCTTCGGTTTCCGCACACACCACATTCACCGTTAAACTGGTATAGGGTTTTTCCAGATAGGCCGAAGGCTGAAAACGCTGGCGATAATAATCCAGAATACGCGGATCCATTTGTGGGTTAATAAACAGTGCAAAGTTATAAGGCAGACCTTTCTCGGCCGCTAAAATTGCACTGTCCGGACTGGAGCCCAGCATCCACACCGGTGGTATCACTTCAGGTTTTGGATTAACCGTTGGACGGAAATCCTCATCGTTTAACATCTTCAGTAGCGACTCGACCTGTTGCGGGAACTGATCGAATCGCACCTTGCCGTCAATCGACAAAGCGCGCGCTGAAATCATATCCGTTCCCGGAGCACGCCCTACCCCCACATCCACCCGGTCGGGAAACAGACAAGCCAAGGTCGATACAGTTTCGGCGACCTTATAACTGCTGTAGTGCGGCAGCATAATACCGCCGGAGCCAATGCGAATAGAGGAGGTGTGCTGACCAATCGCCGCCAGCAAAACTTCGGGTGCACTGCCGGCCAGGGCATCGGTGCTGTGGTGCTCGGAAACCCAAAAGCGGTGATAACCCAGTGATTCACAATAGCGAGCCAACTCCAGGGTTTCAGCAAAGGCCTGTTGGGCGGAACCGCCTTGGCGGATGGGGGATTGGTCGAGAACGGATAGTTGCATTGCAAATTACCCAGCAGGGTTAGACTCTCTACGAAGTCATTCCTGCGAAGGCAGGAATGACATAAATGGGGTTAGACAGTGATTACGTACTTTAAAACTTCTACCACTTGCTGTGGTGTTTTTGCCCACGCCATAGCTGCGGCATCCACTTCTTTCAGTGGATGAATAATATTTTCATCGTGCAGGGTAATATAAGGCTTACCCAACGCCGCCAACTGACCCGCATCAAACGCCGCATTCCACTGTTTGTATTTATCACCAAAACGCACCACGGCAATATCGCATTTTTCAATCAGGTTTTTAGTGCGAATACTGTTGACCTTGGAGGACTGGTGATCGCGCCAGAACTGATTGTCATTGTCCATCAGATGATCACCCGCGGCATCACTGGAATCGTGATCGGTGACGGCGGAGGTAAAAGTAACGGGCAGGCCCAGCTCTTTAGCGCCCTGCTCAATTTGTTCACGCCAGTCGGTATGAATCTCACCGGATAAATAAACATTCCACTGCATGTGATAAACCTCTTCTTCAATTCTTTACTGTAAATATTATTTCTAACTGCGGCTCTTTATTTGCGTACAGCAGCCATAGTAATGCGGGAGATACAACTCAGGCGGCCGCGATCATCTTCGATACGAATTTCCCATACCTGAGACGTACGCCCGATATACACCGGGCGCGCCGTGCCTGTTACCTTGCCTTTCATTACACCGCGCAAGTGGTTGGCATTAATCTCCTGACCGACACAGAAATACTTATCCATATCCACCACCAAATTGGCACCCAAGCTACCCAGGCTTTCTGCCAGAGTGACATTGGCACCGCCATGGATGCGACCAAAGGGTTGGAAAGTACGGTGGTCGGCGGGCATAGTGCCACGCAAAAAATCCGGGCCAATTTCGGTAAACTCAATGCCCAGATTACTGTCCATGGTGTTTTCGCTGAGCTTGTTCAACTCAGCCACGTCCACATCATCGCGGAACCAAATCGATTCTTTACTCATGCAAATTTATCCAAAACGCGTATCGGCAACGAAGGCATTGGTCTGGCGTTCCTGACCAAAAGTCGACATAGGACCATGGCCAGGAATAAAGGCCACCTCATCGCCCAGAGGCCACAGCTGGGTGCGGATGGCATTGATCAGAGTATCGTAATCACCCTGCGGGAAATCGGTACGGCCGATAGAACCCTGGAACAGTACATCGCCCACCAGCGCCAACTGGCTGCCCTGATGATAAAAAATCACATGGCCAGGGGTATGACCCGGGCAGTGGCGTACTTCCAGGGTTTGATTGCCCACAGTGACCGTATCGCCACCGTCCAGCCAGCGCCCTGGAGTAAAGCCCGGTACCGGCGGGAAGTTCATCATCTGCGCCTGCTGCGGCAGCATATCGATCCAGAACTGATCGCCCTTATGGGGGCCTTCGATAGGCAAGCTCAGCTCTGCAGCCAACTCTCCCACAGCGCCGACATGATCCAGGTGGGCGTGAGTAACCAGAATTTTTTCCAGTTCCACACCGTGCTGGGCTACGGCCTGCTTGATCAGGTGGCTGTCACCACCGGGATCGACCAGAGCGGCCTTGTTGGATTCCTCACACCACAGCAGGGTGCAGTTTTGCTGGTAAGGGGTTACCGGAATAATCTGGTACTTCATGGTTGGGCTCTTAGGTTTCTATTATCGTTGAATCAGGCGGCTATAAATGCCGCTAAGAATACCATATTGGTCCCCATTACGCCCCGCAGAGCCAATTTCCAAGGCTGAGTATTTGTGACAAGACAATTGGTATTTTTGGCGGCATACCCCAGGCGGGGCCTTCGACTATGCTGTAGCCATTCAGATGTAACAATTCACAGGAGTTATGACAATGGATTTACAGAACAAGGTTGCCGTGATTACTGGTGGTGCTTCGGGCCTGGGCCAGGCAGCCTGCCGTGCCCTGGCTGCCGAAGGCGCCAAGACCTTTATCTTCGATCTGAACGAAACTGCGGCCCAAGCCATGGTGGACGAGTTAGGAGCCGATAACTGTAGTTACGCGGTGGTTGATGTTGCCAACGAGGAATCCGTGAACAACGGCTTACAGCAAGCTATGCAAGCCTTCGGTGAGCTGCATATAGTCGCCAACTGCGCCGGCATTGGCCCGCCCACCAAGGTGATTGACCGCGACGGCAACCCACTGCCCCTGGCCAAGTTTAAAAAGATTGTCGATATCAACCTAAACGGTACCTTTAATGTACTGAGTAAGGCATCCGCCCTGATGGCCAAGAACGAGCCCATAAACAAAGACGGTGCCCGCGGTTGTGTGATTAATGTTGCCTCTGTTGCCGCCTTTGAAGGCCAGATTGCCCAGCCGGCTTACGGCGCCTCCAAAGCGGGCATTGTGGGTATGACTTTGCCGGTTGCCCGTGAACTGGCCCGCTACGGTATTCGCGTCAATGCTATTGCACCAGGTTTGTTTCTAACTCCGCTACTGGAATCGCTGCCATCAGAAGTACAAAACGACCTCGGTAATACCGTGGAGTTCCCCAAGC
The DNA here is from genome assembly GCF_042854845.1 of Maricurvus nonylphenolicus. GTDB lineage: Bacteria > Pseudomonadota > Gammaproteobacteria > Pseudomonadales > Cellvibrionaceae > Maricurvus > Maricurvus nonylphenolicus. Next base: position 5,311,173 of record NZ_AP031498.1, read on the forward strand.
GTTTAGGCGACCCTAAAGAGTTTGCCGAATTGGTGGTGTTCCTGGCCAAGAGTGATTATATGAACGGTGAAGTGGTTCGTATTGATGGTTCTATCCGTATGCGTGCCAAATAATATGGCAAGCGGGAAGTAACCATCAGGTTACTTCCCTTCATAGATTTTTAAATTCCTGCTCCGCCCTGGATGGCTTTTAGCTCAACAAATTCATCCAAACCTGCCTCGCCATATTCCCGCCCATTGCCGGATTGCTTGTAACCACCAAAGGGCGCATCGTAGTTAAAGGCGGCATCCTGAATATAAGTCTGACCACTGCGAAGCTGTCGCGCGATCGCCAGTGAAGCCGGTTTATCTTTTGCCCAGACTGCACTGCACAAGCCGTAATCCGTATCATTGGCAATGCTGATGGCTTCATCGACAGTGTCATAGGGAATCATGCAAAGTACTGGACCAAAAATTTCTTCACGGGCAATGCGCATGTGATTATTTACATCGGCGAAAATGGTCGGAGCAATATAAAAACCCTCTGCCAAATGTTCAGGCTGTTCACTGCCACCACATACCAAACGCGCACCTTCGCTCAACCCTAAGTTAATATAATCACGCACACGATCACGGTGTGCTTGCGAAGACACCGGTCCCAGGAATGCATCTGCCTCTGGCCCCTGAGTTAAATAATCTACCGTTGCTTTGGCAATCGTCACCGCCTCTTCATAGCGTGCAGCTGGCACCAGCATGCGTGTCCAGGCGGTACACGTCTGACCGCTATTTACCATGACATTGTAAACGCCGTGGGCCACCGCCTGCTGCAGATCGGCATCTGCGGTAATAATATAGGGTGACTTGCCACCCAGCTCCTGGGTTACTCGCTTAACCGTGGGCGCAGCGGCCTGTGCCACTTGAATGCCCGCATTGGTGGAACCGGTAAAGGACACCAGATCCACATCCGGATGACTCGACAGGGCTGCCCCCACGCATGGCCCAAGCCCTGTGACCAGATTAAATACGCCCGCAGGCAGACCGACCTCATCAAAGATTTCCGCCATAATAAAATCCTGCAATGGCGTTTGCTCGGACGGTTTTACCACCATGGTGCAACCGGCCGCCAAAGCCGGCGCCACCTTGCCGACAAACTGATGCAAGGGGTAATTCCACGGATTAATAAAAGCACACACACCAATGGCTTCACGCACCACCAAACTGTGGCCGACCTCTTCAGCCTTATCCATTAAAGCGGCACGTTCGGCGTAACTGGCCATACCGCAAATCGGGCCTTCCACCTGAATACTGGCAGAGGTATCCAGCGGACAACCCATCGATTGGGAAATCACCTCGGTTAACTCACCCTGACGCGCCTGCATTTTTTCTACCACAGCGTTAATGATGCGACGACGCTCTTCACTGGGGGTTTGCGACCAGGGCAGAAACGCACGTCGCGCAGCGGCTACCGCCGCATCAACATCTTGTGCATTACCCAACACAATCCTGGCGCAGACCGATTCTGTTGCCGGGTTAACAACATCATGGGTTTGTTTGCCCTGGGAAGTAACCCATTGGCCATCAATATACAGCGTGCTTCTCTCGATGAAATTCATGTTAACAACTTGCTCAAAAACGACTAAAAAATAAAAGACAGGATTGAAATATCTTGCGAGCCGAACACCTCAACTTCAAACAAATTCTCCTCATCCTATTGATCGAAGTCCGTCATGCTATAAACAAAACATCGCATTCCCAGCAACAATTTTCACACTACCCAGTCAACTGTTTTTATTACTATAAAAAGAAAGCAACTTGGGTGTGAGGTGGTCTATGTTAAGGTATTCAGTGACCTTTGGATTGTGGCTTTGTACAGCTGTTCTAAGTAACCCATTATTTGGGCATGGCACATCTCAGCACTTGGAGTTTGACCACACCACGCCACAGGGGCTGGTTGAAATTCCCTGGCAACGCCAGCATATTGCCAAGGTAGTGACAGCCGGTTATCCGGACTCCCATGGCCTGGCGTCATTTACGGACCGCCAGGCACCTGAGCTGCAAGAGATTGAAGGTCAGCAATGTATCAAAAGCAATTTTCTCAGCCTCGATATCGACGATAAGTTCGCCTTTGATATTGATGAAGAGATTCAGATTAAATTGCTTATAGATCGAAAAGATTCGAAGTACTTATTCTACGCCTACGACCGCGCAGGCAAGGCCACTGCGTTTGAAACCCTTTCAGCCACTGAGCACTCGGGCAATAAACCCCGGCTACACTGGATAGATATTTCCCTTGAGCAAGCCCGCTTCGCTAATCGCGGCATGCAGGGTACCGACCTAAGCCTGACCACACGCGCAACCCTTTATCCGGAAGGACACTTTGGCCCCGTTGAATCAGCAACTTTTACCCTCTGCGATATTCAACTGCTGCGAGAACATAAACCTACAAGCCTACCGCCAACACATAAAATCACGCTGGATTTTATTGACCCCGAAACCCAGCAACCGACGCCGGTAAGAGTGGGCCTGTACGATGCCAGCGGTAAATCGGTACTGCCCAACAACCAGGTTTTGCCACTAAGTTTTTACAGCGATAAACCACACCTACACTTCCTGCGTTCACTGATTCCACCTTCACAACCGTGGCCACACAAGAATCGCTACTTTTTCTACAGCGACGGCTCATACAGCGCATCACTACCAGCAGGTGATTACCAGCTAGTTATCAGCAAAGGTCCGCTTTACCGCTTTGGTCTATACACATTGAGTGTAGGAGAAAAAAAACCAAGCCATCACCGTATAGCGCTATCCCCCTGGCGCAGCCCAACACAACAGGGCTGGTATTCCGGTGATGTGCATATCCATATGTCGCGACAGCCTTCAGACAATCAGGTCATCAGCCAACTGCTCCAGGCCGAGGATATTCATGTCTCCAACCTATTGGAGATGACCAACCTGGGCGGCCAACATTTTCAGCAATATGCCTATGGTGATGAGGGAGAATACCGTGATGGGCACTACACGATCACACCTGGTTCAGAAGGACCACGTACCGCGCAGCGCGGTCACACGCTGGCCCTAAATATTGAACAGCCTTACCGCGATGATGATCAGTATTTTCTCTATCACCGTTTTTTAAAGGACTATCAACAGCAGGGGGCACTCACCGGTTATGCTCATCTGGGCTCCAAAGAATTTAATGCTTCCTGGGGGCTGGCACTGGATGCGCCTTTTGGCCTGGTAGACTTTGTGGAAATTATGCAAAACGGCGCACTGCGCACGGCGTTTTGGTATGAGCGCCTGAACCTGGGTGAGCGTATTGCTCCCGCAGCAGGTTCAGACTTCCCCTATTTTGATCAACCAGGTGCCGTAAGAAATTACGTCAAGATCGAAGAGACTTTTACCCCAAATAAATGGTTCAAGGGTTTGCAACAGGGGCAAACCTTTATCACCAATGGTCCGCTGCTATCATTTAGCGCCAATGGTCATCCCATCGGCAGCACTCTAACACCAAAGCAATATCAGACAGGTTTGCTGATTAAAGCCAGCAGCGAACAAAATCCTGACCTGGATAGTCTTGAAACGCTGGAACTGGTTTACTGCGGCCAAGTGATTAAACGTATGCAGGCTCGCGGTGACAACACATACCACTTAAACCTCAGCAGCGATATCGCTTCACTATCCAGCGGCTGGCTGGCGATTCGTATACGAGGCAAACATTCAGCCATGGCTCATTCGGCTCCGATTTATCTGGCCGATAAATTCAATCGCAGTTGGTGCCCCAAACAGGTCGATAGCACAGTTAAAACCATGCAACAGCGCCTTCGCGCCATGGCGCAGCTAAAAATAAAACCTGAGCGAGAATTGGAATATTGGCAAAACGGTGATATTCACGGCGACTTTGATCGCCAAAAACCGGCGCTGACCTCCCGTATTGCACTTGCAGAGCGTTATTACCACTCGCTGCTGACACTGTTTAATCAGCTCTATAAAAAACACTGAACCGGCTCACATTTCCGCCCAATACTATCTTATTGGGCGTGAATAATTTTTATCCAATCCATCACAATCTTTCACTTTTTTGACGCCCCCCATCACTTTACCGTGTACCGGTGAAGTACTCCGCTGTGACAGCTGCCGTAATAGAAAATGCCAATAATAATAGATGTATCCATTGCGGACTTTCAGGCCTGGCTGTCGCTATCCCCCTAGATGACTATAATAGGACACACTATGAAAATATTACGTCCCCTTATTAACAGGGCTCGCCGGGTTACCTTGCCTGTCAGCGCCCTGATTCTCTCCTTGAGCAGCAGTTTGGCCTTTGCTGCCGCCGATACGGTAATCCGTTACGGCAAAATTTACACCATGGATCCCCAGAAACCCTGGGCCGATGCCATTGCCATTGAAAAAGGCAAAATCACCTATGTCGGTGGTTTAAACGGCGTCAAAAAACATATTGGTAATAAAACCAAGGTTATTAACCTTTACGATACAGATTTTGTTATCCCGGGTTTACACGATGTACACCTGCATCCACTGGAAGCGGGCAGTGAAAATATCGGCTGTGCCGTTAACACCAATAAAGGCGTGGATCACTGGCTAAAAACCATTAAAGGTTGCGCCAAACAAGGTAACGGCTGGTTACTGGGGGCTGGTTTTTATATCGGCACCCTACTGGAGGATGGCCGCAACCCTGTTGCAGCTCTGGATAAGATATCCAAAACACGTCCTATCGCGATTATGGAAACCACTTCCCATGCTGTGTGGGTAAATTCCAAGGCTCTGGAAAAGATTGGTTTTACACCAAATACTCCCAATCCACCGGGAGGCCATATCGGTAAATTGGCTAACGGTAAACTATCTGGCTTACTGTTAGATACCGCCGGAGATATGGCATTCCATGCCGCGCTCAACAACCCATCAACAGCACAAAAACAGCGTGACTACGAAGGCCTACTTTACTCCCTGAAACAAATTAGAAAGTACGGTATCACGTCTATTGCCAATGCTCGTGTTTACTGGAAACGCGGCTACCTGGATGCCTGGTACCGCGCTCGCGAAGAAGGCAAGCTAACTGCACGCAGCACGCTCGGTTTGTGGCTCTACCCGGAAGATATCAACGACGCCGCACAAGTTGATGCCCTGGCCGGTATGTACGATGACAGTGACGATATGCTAAAAGTCACAGAGGTAAAAACCTATGACGATGGTATTACCATTAATACCACCGCAGCTATGAAAAAGCCTTACCTAAAAGACTTGGGTGTTGGACTGGAAAGCGACAAGGGCCTGAACTATTTAACGGAAAGCCGCTTAACCTATTACGTGAGTGAGCTGGAAAAAATTGGTTTTAATATGCACATTCACGCTATTGGCGATCGCGGTGTGCACGAATCGTTAAATGCAATTGAAACGGCGATGGATATCAACGGCAATATTGGTCGTGATCGCCGCCACCGACTCACTCACCTGGAATATATTTCCAAATCTGACGTTCCAAGATTTGATGAGTTAAATGTGGTAGCTGATATGCAAGTTGCCGGTGACTGGACATTGCCTGGCCATGTTTCCAAGGAAGAACAGGAACTGTTGGGTAACCGCATCAAGCGCCAAATCCCCATGCGCGAACTGTACGACGCCAATGCCACAGTTACCTTAAGCAGTGATTGGGACGTTTCCACCCTATCACCTTATATTGGCATGATGCACTCGCTACAACGCGGTAACCAAAGCCTGCCCAACCGCAAAGCCGCTCTGGAAGCCTATACCATTAATGGCGCCTACGCCCTGCGTCAGGATCATTTGGTCGGTTCTTTAAAAGTTGGCAAGCGTGCAGATATTACGATTGTCGATCGCAACCTGATGACAGTACCTGTTAAGGATGTTGGTAAAGCTAAAACCGTTATGACAATTGTGGATGGTAAAACGGTTTATTCTTTGTAACTGTAAAATAATAAGTTAGAAAATGAGCCCTGCTGTAGCAATACAGTGGGGCTTTTTTATAGATTAGTTAGTGCCATCCCCCGGTTTACCCAAGGGGGGACTCACCTATTCCCGGCTGCAAGACTTGTACTGGGGCGATCGCACTTGCGGAACTCGCTGAGAAGCGCTCAAACAGTCCTCGTAAACGCTCCTCGCCCCAGTACAAGTCTTAAACGCAGCCTGATTGGTCATAGGCAAGTCCCCCCTTGGGTAAACCTACTTTCATCGCACTTAGATAAACTTGAGTTGGCATAAAGGTGGGGTCTGACCCAGTGGGTCAGACCCCGGGCTTGGCACAACACCTGATACTTAAGGTCAGCCTAGTATTCGGACAGAGTAATGATTCAGGTCTGTGCACAACTTCTGAGGCATGACTTTGGCACAGAGGTAGGAGGCAGGTCGGTGGAGCTGATCGGAGCAATCAGCCCATCGTTTAAGCGGCCGGAAAAAGTCAGGGTAGTCGCGGAGGTTGTCTGAACGTTTTTTGTGAGTTTACGTAGCGCTGACTTTTTCCGGCCGCTTATGGGCGCGGAGAGCAGCTTCACCGACCTGCCTCCGGATTAGAACCCACACCCTAGCCAAAACATCTACCCAAAAACAAAAAAGCCCATACCAAAGTATGGGCATAAAATACCTACAGAGGAGAAATTACATTATTCCGAACGATAAACCGCCTTACCGCCAACATAGGTCGCCAACACCTGAGTTTCATCCACAGCTTCCAATGGTACGGTAAAGATATTCTGATCCAGAATAACGAAGTCAGCATACTTACCTGTTTTCAAAGAACCCGTCATATCTTCCTGTTTTAATGCATAAGCGGCGTTTAAGGTGTAGGCCTGCATAGCAATTGCCAGCAAATCATCTTTAGGCAGTTTGCCTTCATACATCTTGGCCAGGTTTTCTACGCTATACAGCGGATACATTTCACTCACATCCCAATCACTGCTCAATACAACCTTGGCACCAGCTTCGTAGGTTGGCAGAACCGCCATCACCTTGGCATCACTATTGGCTATCATTTCAAACCAGGGGTCACCGGTTTCGGATTTAATCGGATCACTGGCCGCCAATTTCATAAACTCCGGATCAAAGTTGATCTGGAAGTTGGCGATAACACCAGACTCTTTAAAGCGGGTCATGTCCTGCTCATCCAAAACCGTGACGTGAGTTAATTGATGGCGGCGGTCACCCTGGTAGCCTGGATTAGCCTGCCTGGCATATTCAATGGCATTAAGGGATTCACGTACACCGCGGTCGCCCAGGGCGTGAATATGGGCATCGAAACCTACGACTTCAAGCTCGGCAATATATTTCGCCATACGCTCTTCGGTGAAGTAGTTAAGTCCCATTGGGTGCGAATGAGGGTGGATCAATTTGGCATAGGGGACAAGCACCGCTGCCGAGTTATTGGATACGGTACCATCGGAGTAGAATTTGATTTGCGATAATCGCAGTTTTGATTCCCGATCATCGCGGTACATGCTTTTTAGCTGTGCTAACTGTTTATCGTCATCCATATGCGGGTAAGCCCACAACGCCATAACGTTACGGATTTTCAGGTCGTCGGCTTTCTCGGCTTCCAGCCAGGGTTCAAGGTTGCCCCGCTCCCAATAGACTCGCGCATTAGTCGCCGAGGTAATGCCATTTTCGGCCATTAAATCCTGGCCGATTAACAGGGCTTCGTAACGGGCTTTTTGTAATGCGGGATTTTTCTTCAATGCTTTATGAAGTAACTCGTCACCGGCACTGTCAGAAAGAATGCCATTAGGCTCGCCGGTTCGAATATCTTTGTAAATAATACCGCCCTGTGGATCTGGCGTGTCACGGGTAATACCGGTTACTTCAAGGGCTTTGGAGTTCACCCACATGGAGTGGGATGACTTTTCCATAAAGGCTGCAGGTCGATCGGGAAAGGCATCATCAAGAACTTCTTTCGGCATACGTCCCAGTGTCAGCAGGTCGACCATATCGTGGCCGCCGCCCAGCACCCAACCGTGTGGGGTTTCGACATCGTTACATTTTTTCAGGAAATCGATCCAGTGCTCAGGGTTGCGATCCTCACCGATATCTTCCATACGGCAGCCCAGGAAAGTTTCCAGGCTGGCGCCTTCCAGCGGGTGAATATGGGCATCCTGAAATCCGGGCACAACAAATTTATCATCTAAGTCGACCACCTCGGTGTGTTCGCCGATATAGCTTTTCGCTTGTTTGGTATCTCCAACAAAGGCGATTTTGCCATCTTTAATGGCAATGGCTTCGGCCCAGGGATTATCCAGCTCGACGGTGTAAATCGCACCGCTATGTAATACCAGATCGGCGGTATCTTTTTGGATATTGATTTCACGTTCTGTTTGACAGCCTATCAGTAAGGCTGAACTGGCAGCTAACATGCTGGCTGCAAGTAATGTCTTTTTCATAGTGTTATCTCTTCTCATTTCTGTTGCTATCTATTTTTCTATTTATTTACTATTAGAGAGCCAGCAGTGTCAGACCGATGGTCGACAGTACGGCGGCTATAAGTACATAAGGTAATTGAGTCAGAGCATGGCTCATCACAGGGCAGCCACTGCCTTGTGCAGCCAATACGGTGGAATCACTGTAGAAGCAGGCGTGACTGCCAAAAGCAGAGGCGGACATTAAGGCACCCAACACCAACGGTATGGGTGTACCGACACTGATAGCCAGCGGCACAATAATGGGTGTAGCGATGGCAAATACACCCCAGAAGGAACCTGTTGCAAAAGCCAGCAAGCCCATAGTGATAAAGGTGATCATGGGTAATAGCTTGGGGCTCATAATCGGTTTAACGACTTCAATCACGTATTCCGATAAACCCAGTTGATCGTTCACGTCTTTAAACATAAACGCGATAATGACAATGGCCAGTGCCGGAATCATCAGTTTGATACCGTCTAGGACACCATCACAGAGATCATTCCACGGCATCAGTTTTTGAAAGCCGAACAATAAAACCGTAATCACAACAGCGAAGAAAACACCAATCAATACATTGATATCATAGAGCCAGGTAAAGAACAGCAGGCTGACCATGGGAACAATAAAATTCCATACCCCAAGCATACCGGGATTATATTCACCGGCCAGGGCTGCCGGGTCTTCGCCACCATGTGAACCAGCGCCGTGACCACAGTCGGCTTCAACAATGCAGATCTCGCCGTTTGCCGCTCGCGCTTCTGCCTGTTTCATACTGCCCAGTAACGGTAATTTACCCATCGCCACTAGCGGCACCATAATGGCTGCGATCCAGGCGTACAACATATAGGGAATGGCGCTGATGTAGAGACTCATACCTTCACCCGCAGGTGCAACTCCGGACGATTCTAATACACCGGAACAAAATACTGCCCAGGTAGAAATGGGGATCAAAATACAAATGGGTGCAGCGGTGGAATCTACCACGTAAGAGAGCATTTCGCGGGAAACGCGATGCTTATCGGTTAGCCCCTTCATGGATGAGCTAACAGCCAAAGCATTGAGATAGTCATCGATAAAGATCACCAATCCCAAAAACCAGGTACTCAACAAGGCAGAGGTACGCGATTTTGCTCGCTTGGCCACCATATTACTGAACGCCACCGCCGTGCCGGTACGCAGAAACAGGACGATCAAACTGCCCATCAAACCACAGACCACAATGACCCAGGCCACGGTTTCACTCATGAGGATTTTTTGGCTGAGATCGGCAAAGTTAGTAATGGCATCGGCGGGCGATAACATCAACAAACCAACGATAGTACCCATGAGCAATGACTCTATAGGGCGCCGTGTTATTACCGCCGTAATAACAACCAGTAACGCGGGGATAAAACTGTAAAAACCATAATACTCCATGGGACCTCTCGTGGGATTTGTCGAATATATTTATAAGACAAAAGCTACCATCGGCCGTCAAAATGGCTCAAATGAAAAATATCGGCCACTTTCATTAGCAAATATCATTAGGAGGAAAATGTCAGGTAAGACAGGTTGAGATGAGTGGATTATTAATATTGATTAAACCGGCAAATTTTTTTCGATTTTATGGATTTCCAAGTACTTGTAGGGTTTATAGGCCATGAAAATAAAGTGCATTCCGGCTGTATAGATGAATGCGCAATAATGAATCCTGTTTTTGGAGAGTATAATGACAACGATATCAGCCTTTAAAAAAGGACTGCTCGCCACTGCCATTGGTCTGGCAACCTTTGAATCTACTATTGCCGAAACCTTTTCCCTGGAAGAAGTGGTGGTGACCGCCACACGCCGCGCCGAAACGGTGCAAGATATTCCCTACAATATTTCTGCCATGACCGGTGACACCCTGAGCAAACAGGGTATTACCGATATGTCGAAACTGGCTCGCAATATCACCGGCCTGACTCTGGTTGATAAAGGCGGCCGTGATAACGGGGCTAGCAGTGGTTTAATTATGCGCGGTCTGAATGCCGACGCCACCAGCGGTACCGGTGAAGGTGCAGCCTTAACTCCCAACACTGTATCCACCTATGTGGATGATGTGCCGGTGTTTTACAACATCCATATGAAAGATATCGACCGCGTTGAGGTTTTGCGCGGTCCACAGGGTACTCTCTACGGCTCCGGCTCGCTTGGCGGTACCATTCGTTATATTTACAAAAAACCGGATACCGAAGCCTTTGAAATGGAAGCTGGCTCGCGTCTATCCAATACCAAAGGTTCCTCGGGACTGAATACCGATACCCATACCGTTATTAATGTTCCGCTAAACGATACCATGGCGCTGCGCACGGTATTTGGTTATGTGGAAACCCAGGGCTTTATCGATCAGCACTCACTGATTAGCACCGATGCCAGCGGCAGTGTGATAGCCGATACCAGCCAGGGCCTTGCCAGCTCATCAGATACACCACCGCTGTATCGCTCCAAGAAGGACACCAATAACGAGCGCATCAAGCATATGCGTTTAAGTTATTTGTGGGACATTAACGATAGCACCACCACAACTCTGACCTACCACCACCAGGAAGATAACTACGGTGGCCGTCAGGCGGTGAACTTTAATCACCCTGATGGCGGCTCCAGCAAGAGTACGCTGGCGCAGGAAGAAAGTCTTGATCGTGAACTGGATGTTTTCAGCTGGGATCTGGAAACGGATTTAAGCTTTGCAACCTTTAGCAGCAGCGTGTCTCATTACAAAACCGAATCCGAATCCATTGGTGACCTAAACGCCACCTATTTGAATGCCGGCTTCTCCTACCTGGATCCTTCCGACGGTTACGGCATTAACCAAATCAGTTTACGCCCGCACTTTTTAGCGGATTATATTGAAGAACAGGAAGGCACGTCGGTTGAATTACGTCTGGCCTCTAACGGTGACGGCCCGATTGATTATGTTGTTGGCCTGTTCTACTTAAAACGCCAATATGAAGCCGAGCAGCACGATAAGCTGCTGGGTTATTGGGAAGACACTCACCCAACGCTGAAAACCGAAGTCTATAACTCCGTTAATCGTCCGGCGCCATTAACAACAGATGATATTTATCTGCAGGTTACAGATGATACCTTTACCGACAAAGCCATCTTTGGTGAAGTCACCTACCATATTACCGATCGCTGGCAGGTTACCGCCGGTATGCGGGCCTTTGATCAAACCTTTGATGCTTCCAATGATATCTACCTGCCAGAAGGCGGTATCCTTAACTCAACTGTTAACGATATCCGCGGCCTGGTGCCGACAGGCTCTAAAGAAGACTTCAAAGACGAGATCTTTAAAATCAACACCTCCTATGACCTGACCGGCGACATGATGGTGTACTTCACTTGGGCCGAAGGCTTCCGCCACGGTGGTGTTAACCGCATTCCTACCAGTGATCAGGTCAATAATGTGTACATTGCCGAAGATCCAGAATTCGGCCAGTACAAATCCGATAAAGCGGAAAACTGGGAAGTAGGTATTAAAGGCAGCGCGATGGATAATCGCCTGAGCTTTAACGCCGCTCTGTTCCAAATCGATTGGACCGATGTACAGATTCAGGGCGAAACCCCTAACCTGTTCTACCCCGCCGTACTGAATGGTGATACCGCCACCAGCCGCGGTGTTGAACTGGAAATGACCATGGCGGTAACCGAAAACCTGACCATGACTCTGGGTTATGCCTACACCAATGCGGAGCTGACCAACAACTTCGCTATTGGAGGAACAACCATTGGTCGTGACGGTGATAACCTGCCAGGCGTGCCAGAAAATACCGCCAACCTGGGCCTGACCTATATCACCAATCTGGATAACGGCATGGAGCTGAGCTACAGCCTTAACGGTGCCTATGTGGATTCGGTACAGAACGGTTTAAACAAGGACAGCTCGGACTACTCTGAAGATCCATCACACAGCTTGTGGGATATCTCCATTGGCCTGGATACCGATCAGTGGGGTATCAGCCTGTTTGTCGATAATGTGTTTGATGAGCAAGCCAAATACGGTACCTCTGGCCCCAGCGACAATGTGGTCTCCCCTGAAGGTAATAGTCGCCCCAGCTACCAACTTGGCCGCGATATCACCACCTTTGTTAACCGTCCGCGTACAGCGGGTGTTGACCTTTACTATCGCTTTTAAACCCGTTTCTAACCCTTTCGCTTTCACAGCAAGCAGTTTCACGGACTGCTTGCTGTTTTTTCCATGTTAACAATACCCTCCGAATCCACTAGGATTGCTGTATACCCTGATGAGGCGACACAGGAATTCATGCTGCATTCGGCCCACCTCTATTCACTGACTGGCTTTTTTATCTTTATGCTGGCGATTGCCCTGTGGGCAAGACGCAAGGTGAACAGTGCCGAAGACTTTATTATTGCCGGGCGCCAGTTATCCATGCCGCTGTTGGTCGGCACGCTGATCGCCACCTGGTTTGGAGCCGGTAGCCTGTCTGTCTCTGCCGACACCATTTTTCAGCAAGGCCTGCAGATGACGGCGCTGGAGCCGCTGGGCTTGGGATTTTGTTTAATCTTTGCCGGCTGCTTTTACGCCCGCCGCATCTGGCACCTGCAAGCGCTAACATTGGCGGATATTATTCGGCACAAGTTTGGCCCGCTGGCTGAAAAGCTGGAAGTGATGATCAATCTGGCCTATTTGGGTTGGATCGCCACACAACTGCTGGCCCTGGGCCATATTATCGAGCTGGTGTTTGGCTTTGACGCTACTACCAGTATTCTATTTGTTACTCTGATACTGACAGCCTATACCCTGCTTGGTGGCATCTGGTCTGTTACCTTAACCGATATAGTGCAGGTCAGTTTGTTAGTGATTGGCCTGTTAATACTCTGCATCAATATCCTCGATACGTTAGTGGGGGGAGCAGGTAGCCTTTCCGGCATGCAAACGGTTTTATCTGATGCCCAGACGACTTCTGGCGGATTGATTCCTACCGAAAACCTGGAAGAGTTTCGCTACTGGTTATCGCTGTTTATATTAGGTTCACTCGGCAATATCGCCTCACAGGATTTAACCCAGCGAATTCTGGCGGCCAAGACACCAACCATAGCGGTAAGATCCTGTTTAGTCTCAGGTTTGATTTATCTTGTGATAGGTTCCATTCCCGTGATTATCGGTTTGGCTGGACGCCTGCTGATTAGTGATCCAGTAGCACAGGGTATTATCCCGCTGCTGGCAGAAAATTATTTATCGCCCTGGTTATCGGTCATTTTTATGCTGGCAATGACAGCGGCCATCACCTCTTCGGTGGATAGTGCCATGCTCGCACCAGCCAGTATTTTTTCGAAAAACCTGCTGGCCTATTACTTTGCCGATAAAGTCAGCGCCTTAACCTTAACGCGGCTGGCGGTCATAGCTGTTGCCTGCGCCAGTGCAGCGCTGGCGATGACTGGTACCCAGGCGATTGACCTTTTGCAGAGTGCCTACACACTGGGCCTAACGCCGTTTGTGATTTTAACCTTCGCACTTTATCAAAAGCAGACCTATACACTGCCTGCTGTGCTCGCCATGTTACTGGGGTTATTGTTGTGGTTTCACCACATTGTGGATTTGTTAATGCCCGGTCGATTATTCGCGCTTCCTTTTGCAGATATTCCTTTGCCGCTTTCCGTACTGGGGCTAACCTTAACAACCTATATCCTGGTACATCTGATCATGAAATGGCGAGGCTGTCAGTATTACCAATCGCAACACTGACAGCCTGTTAGAGCGTGGTATTACTCAAGCAATCCCGCTTCGTTAATATCATTCCACGCCGCCAGAATACTCTCACGCAGCACAGTAAACAGTCGCTCGACATCGTCTTGCGTTAACGTCAGTGGTGGCGAGAGTACAATTTGATTACCCAGCGGACGAATAATCATGCCTCGCGCCAGGCAGTGCTGATAAATCCGGTTACTGATATCAGCCTCTGCAGGAAAGCTCACCTTATCGCGTCTATCGGTGACAAACTCAATGGCCATCATAAAGTGACTGCCACGCACATCACCCACAACCGATATATCCATCAAACCGTTGGCCAGCTCGTAAAAATAAGGCGTCAGCGCCTGCACGTTTTCATTGAGTTTTTCCCGCTCAATAATTTCGATATTTTTCAAAGCCGCCGCACAGGCCACGGGATGACCACTGTAGGTAAAGCCCATACTTAACAGGCCACCTTCACATTGCGGCTGGCTGATAACGTCGTAGACTTTTGATGAAATAATGGCCGCACCCAATGGGATATAACCCGACGAGATACCCTTGGCGGAGACAATAATATCCGGCACACAATCATAAACAGCTTCCGAGGCAAACCAGTGCCCCAAGCGGCCAAAGGCAGTTACCACTTCATCGGCAATATACAGCATATCGTATTGAGTACAAATATCACGCATGCGACGGTGATAACCCTTCGGCGCCACCAGCACACCACCCGCGCCCATTACAGGCTCGGCAATAAAGGCCGCCACATTATCCGGCCCTAATTGCAGGATACGGTTTTCGAATTCTGCCACCAGAAAATCACAGAAAGCGTCTTCCGACAGATCTTCAGCTCCTACCGGGCGACGGTACATATTGGCAGGCGAAATATGTTCAACCCACTCATCGGCAATGCGATCGAAACTGTATTTAGTGCCGTGAATACCCGTCAGGTTTGCTGCGATATAGGTCGAACCGTGATAGGCATCCATACGGGATATAATCTTTTTCTTATTCGGCTTACCACGTTGGTTATTATAAAAATGCACCAAACGGATTGCCGCATCATTCGCCGTTGAACCACCACAGGTGTAAAACACGTGGTTTAAATCACCGGGGGCCAGCTCTGCCAGTTTTGCCGCCAAGACACTGCCGGGCTCGTTGGTGGAATGGCCGAACGGATTGCAGTACTCCATTTTCATTACTTGCTCAGCAATGGCATCGGCCATTTCTGTGCGACCATGGCCGATATTGGTACACCAGAGTCCGGCAATCGTATCAAGGTAACGATTACCATCGGCGTCGGTCAGATAATTACCACTGCCTTCACTGATGACATGACTGCCTTCTTCTTTAAAGGTCGCATAATCGGTATAAGGATGAATAAAGTGTTCTTTATCCTGGGACCAGATTGCTTGGCCCTCTTGGTTTTTAGGTGCATTCGACATAAGGCTCTCCCCACATACTGCCGACAAGGATCAAACTAAGATAACCGCGTTTAGGATTGGATAATTAAGCGCGGTTGCTGTTGTGTAATACAATGAATACCGCCACCGCCGATAGCGATAGGGTCGATATCCACCTGAATAATGCGCCGCTCTGGAAATAACTCGGCGAATACGGCTTTGGCCCGCTCATCGGCATGAATGCCGTAGCGCGGCATCACCACACCACCGTTGGCCAGATAGGAATTTACATAGGACGTGCAGTACTTCTCACCGCTGGCATCGGCCTCTTCGGCGATATCAATAAAGACGATTTGCAGTGGATTACCCTGCGCATCCGTTTGCCCTTCCAGGGCTTGATAATTTTCCTGAAAACAGGGATACAGCGGGCTATTGCGGTTCGAAGGTTTGCCCATAAGCACAACACCCGGGCGGGCATACATCAACATGCCATCGACATGGCCGTCGGTTTCCACTTCGTATTTATCACCGGGTAACCAAATCACTTTTTTGGCGCCCAGGCTTCGGCACAGCTCGGCTTCGACTTCTTTTTTGGTGAAATCAATATTGCGATTTTTATTGAGCAAACAACTTTCGGTGGTAATCACTGTGCCCAAACCATCAACAATCACCGCGCCACCTTCGGCATAAATCGGCGAGGTAAAATTCGCCAACCCCAGCGTCGATAATATGCGTTCACCAATAAGTGCATCATTGGCATAGTGACGATACTTATCGCCCCAGGCATTAAACTGCCAAGAAGAACCCGCCAGCTCGCCAACAGCATTGACTAGAAAATTGGGCCCGGTGTCGCGCAACCAGGCTTGGTCGGTGGCCAGTTCGATTAATTCGATGGCTGGCCCCAACAACTCTCGGGCCTCATCATAGGCCGATGGAGATACCAACATACTCACCGGTTCAAACTGACGAATAGCTTTAGCTACTGCCGCATAGGCTTTTTTGACTTCGTCATGACGCCCCATCCAGTAGGAGCCATCATGGGGCCAGACCATCCAGCAACGTTCATGTTGCGACCATTCTGCCGGCATATAAAAACCAAAGTCCGCAGGCGAATCAAAACTGTCTATGACCGGAGGGAAACCCATGTATTTACTCCAACGCAGCCCACTGATATCGCTGCACCTATGTGTGTAAATTTATGGTACTGAGCCCCCTGTAAAGCATCAAAAGAGTTATTTTCAAGCAATCGATTAGATTTACTTATGCAGCCCAAAACCACTTACAACACCCGCTGGCTGCGGGCTTCGCTAAAACCTGGCTTTGCGCTTGCTATACTGAAATCGTTATCGATTTAACCGGTTGCAGAGCCAAGCTGCCCACCAGCCATCAGGTTGATATTCATGCCGTTTTCTATATGCTCATAAAGCATTACGAATTTATGTCACCGTTATCGATAACGATTAAATAACCCTATAAAGATCTTGTGCGTTATGAATAGACGACCTAAAAGATTACCTCCCTTATCCGCCTTACGAGGCTTTGAAGCCGCTGCACGCCTGGGCAGTTTTTCCAAAGCCGCCAGTGAACTGCATATGACGCAGTCCGCGATCAGCCATCAAATCAAATTGCTGGAGGAATTCTTTGATCAACCACTATTCAAACGTATTAACCGCGCCGTAGAACTTACCGATGCCGGCGCGGATTTTCTCGAGACTACCACCAAGTCCCTGGATATCCTGGCGCAAGGTTCTTACCGCTTGGAGTTTTATAAAAAACCGGGTTCTGTGGTACTTACCACCACCCCCGCCTTTGCCGCCAAATGGCTAATTCCTCGCCTGCCCGATTTACGCGAACAACATCCCGTTATTGATCCCTGGATACATACCACAGACGAACAGGATTCTTTAGAGCACTCTGAAGTCGATATTGGTATCTGGTACGGCCACGGCGATTGGTCGGGTGTCGAAGCCATTAAACTCTTTGACGATGCCGTAACGCCGCTTTACGCCCCAACCATGAAAATCCGCGGCAAAGATATTGAAGAACCCGCCGACCTGCGCAACCAGGTACTGATTCATGTTGAACAGGTTGAGCGACGGGAAGACTGGCGAGCCTGGTTTTCACTCGCCGAAGTGGAAGAAACCGATACCGTGACCGGTTTAAATTTAAGTGATACCGGACTCGCACTTGAGTGCGCCGCCAGCGGTCAGGGCGTTGTATTGGGCAGTAAAATTCTCGCCGCAGACTTAATTAAACAAGGCCAATTAATTCAACCTTTCGAACTTTCCGTTCCCACCGAACAAAACTACTATCTGGTTTCCACCCCAGAAAAACTGGAACAAACTGAAGTCCGACAAATGTTCGACTGGCTAGCCAAACAAGCTCAGTAACTATATATCCAAATTAGCACAATGCGAGGAGGCAGCCGGTAAGTCTGCTCGGAGCAATCAGCCCATGCTTAAGCAGCAGGAAAAAGTCAGGGTAGTCGCTGAGGCTGTCTGAGCATAGCGAGTTTCCGAGGCGCTGACTTTTTCCTGCCGCTTATGGGCGCGGAGAGCAGACTTACCGGCTGCCTCCGGGGTTATGTATCTAAAGCCCTTTACCCTTCAACAAAGTCACTACAACTCAACATAGCATGTAATAAAACATTAGCCCCCAACTCAATCTGCTCCGGCGCAGCAAACTCAGCCTCGTTGTGTGATAAGCCATCCTTACAGGGCACAAAGATCATACTGGTCGGCGCAACCTTAGCGATATAACCAGAATCGTGACCAGCTCCAGAAACCATTTCCAACGCATCATATTGCAAGGTTTCTACCGCTGCACCGACAGCGGCGACACAACGAGCATCAAAAACCGTCGGCGGTAAACGCCACTCTTCACGAATATCAAAACCCAGCTTAAAGTTGGCCGCTTCCTCTTCTACAATCAACCTAAACTCTGCTTCCAAGGTATCAAGCACATGTTTATCAGGATGACGTAAATCCACCGCCAGGGTTAATGTTTCCGGCACCGTATTGCGTGAGGCAGGCTCTACCGCAATATCGCCGAAGGTTACACGCGCCCATTCACCTTTTGCTTCAACGGCAGCATAGAGCCGTTGCAGAATAGGACCTAACGCCATAAAGGGATCACGACGACCGTCCATTGGACTCGGGCCTGCATGACAGGGTTTACCGATTAAGGTTAAATCAAACCAGTACATACCCTGGATGCCTTTAACGATACCAATCTCTTTATCCTGTTGTTCCAGAATGGGGCCCTGCTCGATATGTACTTCAAAAGCCGCAGTAACCGGTTTAGCTGCAGCCTTTTGACTCCCCTGGTAACCAATAGCCTCTAGTGCCTGACCAACACTAATACCGTCGTGATCGGTTCTTGCGTAGGCATAAGGTAAATCAAAAACACCGGCCCACACACCAGAACCTAACATCGCCGGCGAAAAACGTGCGCCTTCCTCGTTGGTCCATACCACAACTTCCAGTGGTGCTTCCGTAGTGATATCCGCATCGTTTAACGCACGAATCACTTCCAGCCCGGCTAGCACTCCGTAAACCCCATCAAACTTGCCCCCGGTTGGCTGGGTATCCAAATGCGAGCCGGTAATGACTGGCGGCAAGTCATTATTACGGCCGTCTCTCCACGCAAAAATATTGCCGATCTCATCGACGGTAATAGAACACCCTGCCTCACGACACCAGCTTACAAACAAATCACGTCCGGCTTTATCTTCAGCCGTTAGTGCCTGACGATTACAGCCACCCTTATCGGTACCACCGATAGCCGCCATATCCATTAACGATTGCCATAGGCGATCACCATTGATTCTTAACGTCGAAATATCAATATTCATAGCGTCATCCTTCAAGATGCATCAAACATGCGCGGAGAATTACAAACAGAAAAAGGGCTACGGCTGTAGCCCATCAAAAAGGGTCTTGCACAAACATGCGAACGGTATAACTCTATCGACAATAGAAAAACACACCGAAGGAAATGCACTTACGGATACCAACTAGACTAAAACACAATCGCGCACCGAGTTATGCTTTAGCGTCCGTCGCATTTCAGAATCTATAGTAAGGAGGGGAACAACGTCCTTCAAACGAAGAAAATGAAGGACGTTGATCAAAAATAGTAATGGGAATATTTAAGGACAGGGCTAACCGACAAAGCCTGTAATACGATCAAAACACCAGTAGGCCGCAATGGTACCAATGCTATAGGCAGGCACATGTACTAGCCAGTGCGGCCACTGATTACCCAAGCGTTTCAATAGTGCAATCACAATCAATGCAGCGGCAACGAATATCAACTGGCCCAGTTCAACCCCGACATTAAACATCAATAGCGCCAACGGAATATCACCACGAGGCAATCCAATCTCTGCCAACGCTCCAGCAAAGCCCAAACCGTGTAACAGACCAAAGGTAAGCGCCACCACCCAAGGCATACGTGATGTTAAACCTTCTTGGCCCTGATTTTGTTTTACCAACTCATTGGCAAGAAACACAATCGATAAAGCAATAGAGGCTTCAACCGGCGGCCCTGGAACATTTAATATACCCAGAGCCGCCAAGCCCAGTGTGACGCTGTGAGCCAGGGTAAACGCAGTAATGGTTTTTATTAATAAACCGACGCCGCGCACAATCAACAACAGCGCCAACACAAACAACAGGTGATCAATACCAATCAGAATATGCTCAATACCCAGGATGGTATACTCTTTTGCCACATCACCACTGCTGCGCTCACCTTCGACCATAAAGTCTGGCTTGCTCGGACGCAGCAGACGTGTAGTGACTGTACCGTCTGTGTACTCAATACGTACCAGCGTATCGGTCAGAGTTTGTCGTAAACCAATAATTTCTACACGTAAGCCAGCAATCCCCTGTTCATCACAGGCCATTTGCCAGCGCTGTACCAGCGCATCGCTAAATACCGTGTCCTGCGGACGCTGGGATAATTCACAGCGGGAAAACTGTGGATGAATCGATAATTTTTGGTCACCACGTACCGGCACCTTCCACTGCACCTGCCAGTTCTGCGGATCTATTTCTTTTAACGCCAAATAGGCTGGCCGCGATTCATGCGCAGACGCATTAACGCCCAGCAACACTAGCCCCACTAACACCCACCATCGTGTCATCAGTAATTTCACGAAGCATCTCCATCACCAGCGACACTCACCTGGTATTGGGCTTTCAGGGTTTGGTAATAATCCTCGTTGGCATCCTCTCGGGCCTGACGCAACCAATCACGTTCAACCTGAGGTTTAACGTCTTCAAATACCGGCAGGCTACTTTCTACCCAATCGTTTAACTTAACCAGATGAATACCATAGCCGGATTCAATGGGCCCCTGCCAATCACGGCTGGCAGAATCCAACTGTTGTAACTGCTCGACAAATACCCGCCCCAACTGACGATTTAAGCGCAGCATATTCTGCCCTTGCATCACACTGCCTACCGGGCTGCGATCACTGGCCTGGCGCGCTTTTTCATGATCGATCTCACCGGCCTGCAACTGCTCAATCAGCGCTGTCGCATCAGCCAGTGCATCGGAACGCTTATCCGGGCTAAAGTACAACTGATCGAAGCTGGCAATAGCTGAGACGCGATAGTCTTCGACATGCTTGTCGAAATAGTCTTGTAGTACCTCATCACCTGGTGCTTCAGGCACCACCATATCCTGAATCAGAAACTCCAGTTTCTGCACCAGGCGGCGTTTGACGATGGTATCCTTGTCATCGAGCTGCATGCGCCGAGCTTCCAAATAGAGAATCTCGTTACGGATATGGTTATCAATCAGGTGTCCCAGTTCTTTCTGCGTAGGCTCGACTCCCAGCTGCTTTTTATAGCGCTCAACCAATAGCTCAATATCGGCCTCAGTCACATCAATCAGACGATCTTCATCACTCTCTGGCGCCAGGACGCCATAGGCTACAAACAGGACTGCACCCAATAACAGGAAATGCACCAGGGGCTCACGCCACAGTGATGACGGCTTCATAGCGTTCTCCAACATTCTCTCCTAATCGCTTTCTATTTATAGCGAGCATTTTACGACAAATACCCAACAGCTTAGCATGGCTTTGCGTGTAAATTTTCGTCAATATGCGCCAGCTTCTAACCCGCTATTGCCAATGTTATTATTCTCTGGCTCAAGCTGGCCGTTTTTTCAGTAAGGAAAGCCTCTAGTGATCACAGATCCCTTCTTTTACCTGTGTGCGATTCCAGCCATTTTGATCTTTGGCATGGCCAAAGGCGGCTTCGGCGGTGGTATAGCGGTGATTGCCGTTCCCCTGATGTCCCTGGCGGTGCCTCCATTTCAGGCCGCCGCTATTTTGCTGCCCATCCTTGTGGTTATGGACTTCACCGCCGTATGGAGCTTTCGCGGCCACTGGAGCCGACGCAATCTGAAACTCGCCCTGCCCGGTGCCATTGCCGGTATTACCCTGGGAGCATTTACCTTCCACTATTTATCAGAAGCTGCCGTACGTATTCTGGTCGGCCTGATTGTGGTGGTCTTTTGTCTCGATTACTGGCTCCGCAACAAAGCCAGCGAGAAGCGCGAGCCCGATGCCCTGCGCGGCACCTTCTGGGGCAGTATCGCCGGCTTTACCAGCTTTGGCATTCACCAGGGCGGCCCGCCCATCAGTATTTTCTTTTTGCCGCAGCAGATGGATAAAAAACTGTTAATGGGCACCTTTGCGGTATTTTTTACCGTGGTTAATCTGGTGAAATTAATTCCCTATGCCTGGCTGGGGCAGTTTGATACTACCAATCTCATGACATCGCTGGTGTTAATTCCCATAGCCCCTATTGGGGTACGGCTGGGCTATTACCTTTTACATAAAATTGATGAACAGATGGTGTACAGAATCTGCTATTTCTTTTTGTTTGTGGTGGGGTTGAAGCTACTCTGGGATGGAGTAGCAGGTTAAGCACTACACTCCAGAGAAATGCGCTTTGCAAATATCGATAAAAGCCTGCGCAGCTGGCGAACGCATGCGATTTTCCACTTCGATAACACTTAACTCCAAATTCATCTGCCGGTCTGAAAAGTCCAAACTAACCAGGCTGCCTTGCTGCAACTGTTGCGAAAACTCCATCACCGGCGCAATCGAGATAGCATCGGATGTACGTATCACGTTTTCTATGGTTGGGTAATCACTGCACATAATGGAGGGCCACTGCCCGACACCCTGTCCGCCATGCTCTTGTTTTAATTTCATTAAAGGATATAGGGGATGGGACTCACCGATCATGGTCGGCGCAACCAGTGGGTAATTAAAAAACGCGTTGGCATCATGCTCAGATTCGGCAATTAACGGATGTCCCTCTCGTACAATAATGGACATGGGAATATTGCATAATAATTCAATCGCCAGCCCTTCCGAATTACGGTAACTGCCGCTACCGGCGAGTAACAAGTCCAACTCCCGCCCATGCAAACTTTCTGTTAAATACTCTGGGGTGTTTTCCGTAATGTTGATCGCTATGGCAGGATAGCGCGCATGGAAAACCGGCAGCGTATCTCGCAAGATTAAACTGCGCGCGGCTCTCCCCACAGCAATACGTAGCTCACCTCCAGATAAATTTTGATAGATTTCGGCTTCGCGCTTGATATCCCCCACATCCACCAACACCTTGCGACAGGAGTCAACAATCTGCAGGCAAAAGGCGGTGGGTTGCATACCGGATTTCGAGCGTTCAAATAAAGAGACCCCCAGATCATCTTCCAGTTTATTGAGACTGCGTGTCACAGCGGTATGGGTTAGGAACAGGGATTCAGCCGCACTGTGAATGGAGCCATGTTCAATAATGGCCAATAGATGCTGTAACTGCTTAATCGTAATCATCCCGACCCCCTACCTGCCATTAAAGCTAACCCTCATGGAAACTTTTACATTCCACAAAGAAACTATAAGTCACTATTTGTCACCATTATAGCTTGCTAGCATGGATACCTCACCCTGCTGTTCAAATAATAACCACGCAGGTACAGAGAGATCACAATAACTAGAGAGCAGACGATGAAGATGACCCAATCCCCCTTAGCAAAAGGTATTGCCCTGAGCCTTGGACTCGCAGCTGGCAATAGCCTAGCGGCAGACTTTGCCATTGAAGAGATCGTAGTAACCGCCACCAAGCGTGCTGAAAGTATTCAGGATGTGCCTATTTCCGTATCGGCTTTCAGCGGCGATTTTTTGGAAAAATCAGGCCTTAAAGATTTGCAGGATCTGGGCAATATCGCACCCAACCTGACCATTTCCAAAAGCTCACAATCGGTAAACCAGCGCATTGCCGTTCGTGGTGTTGGCTCTGTGGGTAACAATGCGATTGATCCCAGTGTGGCAGTCTATATTGACGGTGTTTATATGCCGCGTCCGGGTGCAGTGCTGGGCAGCTTAAAAGATATTGAAGTTGCAGAGGTTCTGCGCGGACCACAGGGGACGCTGTTTGGTCGCAATGCATCCATGGGCGCATTAAATATTCGCACCTATAAACCCAGTCTGGATGAAACTTCGCTGAAAGTAGATGCCGGTATTGGCGACTACGGCGCCCACGATACCACCCTGATCGCCAACGCCCCCTTAACGGACACTATCGCCAGCCGTGTGGTGGCCAGCTATTCTTCACTGGATGGTTATGGTGAAAATAGTTACGACGGCAATAACAACGTCGGCGGTAACCGCAACAACAGCCTGAAAACCTCATTCCTCTATGAGCCCAGTGAAAACCTGAGCGCACTGCTGCGCCTGGATTACCAGGAAATCGACGGTGATGGCGGTATTATTGAAGTCCACCCGGATAGCATAACCGCAGCACGCTCCGCGCAAATTACTGCACGAACTGGCGGTAACGCCCCTGATCTAAGCGGTGGCCTCGATCATGAGATTAACCAGAAGCATAACGACCAATTAAGTGATCGTCAGTGGGGCGCCAATCTGGATATTACCTGGGATGATGCCTTTGCCGGTCATACCCTGCGCTCCATTACCTCGCACAGGGACTGGAATAATGACACCAGTGAATATTCTGTGCTGCGTCTTCCTCTTGAAGATGCCGAACGCGCAACCACTTATGGCAGCCAATCTTTCTCGCAAGAACTGCAATTAATTTCGCCGGAAGGAGAAACCTTTGACTATGTCGCCGGCCTCTATTACTTCCAGGAAGATTACGATATTGATCAGGATATTCATCTGGGCTCTGACTTCTGCCCGGTAATTGCTGGCATTGTAGGGCAAACCGCCGCCTGTCATATGTTCACCCAGTACAATGCAATCGACACGGCCTTCTCTCAAGAAGCCAGCTCTTGGGCAGCCTTTTTCCAAGGTACAGTGCACCTTAATGAGAAAGCCGATTTAACTCTGGGTATTCGTTATTCCGCGGATGAAAAAGAAGCTGAATTTAATGCTGTAGGCAACAACCCTGTCGCCGGATCTCTGTTCGCTGCTACCGAAAACCATGATCTGAAATTTGACGATGAACAGGTTACCTGGTTTGCCAACGGTAAATACTTTATTAATGGCGACACTATGCTGTTTGCCACAGTGTCTACCGGCTATAAGTCGGGCGGTTTCAACTCGCAAATGTCCAGAGATGCCCTAAGCGGGGATGAGCGCATTTTTGATTCAGAAGAAGTGACAAACTATGAGCTAGGCATTAAAAGCACCTTGCTGGATGGTCGCTTGATTGCCAATGCAACACTCTACCGCACCGATATCGAAAACTTTCAGGACCGCTCCTTCCAGGGTTTGAACTTTGTAGTCGCCAATGCCGGCGAACTGCGTCAGCAAGGCCTTGAGATGGACCTGAAATATCAGCCAATGGAAGAGTTGTTCGTAAATCTTGGTTACTCTTATCTGGATTCTGCTTTCCTGTCCTTTGATCAGGCTTCCCCCTTACCAGGAGCCGGTGGCACCCAGGATTTGAAAGGCAAACCAAACCACTACTCTGCAGAACATCAAGTGAATCTCAGTGCGCAATGGGAAGCAAGTCTGGGTGATACCGGTATGAGCTGGTTTGTACGGGGCGAAGCGGCATGGACGGATGATATGAATATTGGCGCAACCACCAACAATAACCCTCAAACAGTTCAGGACGCTTATACTTTAACGAACCTGCGCATGGGACTTAACGCGGAGGACGAACGCTGGAACGTATCAGCCTTTGTTGAAAACCTTACCGATGAGGAATACTGCACCAGCATGTTTGACCAACCCGCCGGTTCACTGCTGGGCACCCAGAGCGATAATGGCACCCTGGTGCGCTGCGTAATGGGTGCACCGCGGACTATAGGAGTACGCGGCAGCTACTACTTTGACTAAAACTTGTGACAGTCTTTTTGACTCTCTCTTTGCCCGGCATCGGCGCCGGGCTTTTTTAAGTAATACGTTTAGGTACCCACATGTCAGCACCACACTGTAGCCGCCGTGATCTTTTGAAGTTAGGACTCGGCTCATCTGCCCTGGCATTTACCGGCTGTAGCATCGACTGCACATCTCCAGACACCTGGGACAAAGGTGATATCCAGCATATCTTACCTACCGTTAGCCATCGCGCTTTTAATATCAAGGTGTCATTTCATCAGCCCTGTAACACACCCACACTTCGTATCGGCGAAACTAATGTAACGGGTGCACAGCAGGATTCTGCCGGGCGCTTCTGGGCTTTTCGCATTAACAACCTGCAACCAGATACACAATATGCGCTGCAACTGTTCGATAAACACAACAACAGTCTGTGCGCGCAATGGCCATTAAAAACTTTCCCTGCACCAACAGCTGCGCCACAAAACCTAAGAGTGATTAGCTACACCTGTGCTGGCGGCCCGGATTTACCCGTACTGCCCGGCGGGCGCGATGCCTTTAAACCTGTTGCCTACCGACAAAAGCTCTACGACTTAATGCTGGAGCAAAAACCCGATCTGGTAATTGCCAACGGTGATCATATCTATTGGGATTATCGCTCATGGCTCAATAATCGTGACGGCGCCCTTTCACGCATGGCGATGAAATACTTTCTGCAAAGTTATGGCACCTTTGACCAGACACAAGCCGTAAAAGGCACCGCAAATGAAACGACATTGCAAGCCGTTGCCGATGAACAAATAGGACGCACCTACGGTGTCAGGTTTCGCTCAACACCGATATTTTTTATCACCGATGACCATGATTACTTTGACAACGATGATGCCACACCGGAACTGGTAACTTTTCCGCCAAATAATTTTCACGCGGAGTTACGTAACCTTTTACAGGCGCAATATTTCCCGGAATATATTGTAGAAGAAACATTGCCTGATAATTTCCCCGGTCAAAAACAGGAAAATAATGTAAAACTCTCCACCCACTTTGGCGGTTTCCAATATGGTCAGTTATTGTTAGGCCTGGTTTACGATTGTGGCGGTCAATTAACGCTTAATGGAGATCATGCAGGCCTGGTGCCTGAAACTGTCGAGAACTGGTTAATTGAGAAAACACAATCCAGTAACAGCCAACACTTAATCCACTTCCCCTCTCACCCCATGGGTTGGAGTGCTGGCAAATGGCGGGAATGGTACCCCGACACCATCGACAGCGAAGGGACACTGCTGGCCGATGTGCATCGCGATCGAGACGGTAACAAATATATGTGGCAACAGGGCTGGTGGTTACAGCATCAACGCTTGCTGCAAACCATTCACTCTCAACCCAATCGTAAACCTATTGTCGTTTCCGGAGATTTACATTTGTTGGGTAGCGGAGTAATTGAAAAGAGCGGCGATCTGGACCTGAGTGAAAACCCTGTGCACACCATTCTCAGTGGCCCAGTCGGCGTTGGGGGTTTAGGATGGCTGTCTAAGGCGCGAGGTCTGCAAGCCAAAAATCCTGGCGCGATGGAGGTTGATGAGCTATTACCGCCACAGGAAACCAATGGATTTACGTTACTTGAAATCTCGCCAAACAAGATTGAGGTAAACCTGATGGCTTGCCCTAAAGGCTATATCGATCCGACACAATTAACCGTCACACCGGCACATCAGTATTCCGTATAGACAATAAAAAAGGCGCAGCACACGGAGTTGCTACGCCTTTTTATGCACAGTTTTTTTCTACTTAGGAAGCCAGAATATCCGCCAACGATTTGGCCTCATCCTTCACTACCAAAATATCTTCCATAATCAGATACTGCAGATCTGATCCAAAGAACATATTCAGCGCATCAACCGGTGCGCATACCATGGGTTCGCCACGACGGTTCAGTGAAGTGTTTAAGCACACACCGTTGCCGGTGAGTTTTTCCAACTCTTCCAGCATCGCGTAATAACGCGGATGCGCATCTTGTTTAACAGCCTGTGCACGCGCAGTGCCGTCTTCATGTACCACTTCCGGAACACGATCCTTCCACTCTTCGTTTACTTCGAAGGTGAATGTCATAAACGGGGCCGGGTGATCGACTTTAAACATTTCGTCGGCTACGCGGTCGAGCATACTCGGGCAGAAGGGGCGCCAGCGCTCGCGGAATTTGATCTGCTCGTTAATACGATCAGCAATTCCAGGAACAGAAGGACAACCGATAATAGAACGACCACCCAGGGCGCGCGGACCAAATTCCATACGGCCCTGGAACCAGGCAACCGGATGACCGTCGGCGAGTACCTTGGCGATGGTTTCCGATACGTTGTCGATCTTCTGCCACTTGGGCTCGGCTTCGTGCTTGGCACAGGCAGCGATGACTTCCTCGTTGGTGTAGCTTGGGCCGAGGTAAACGTGTTCCATTTTCTCTGGCTGGATGCCGCGCTTAGCCAGCACATAAGAGGCTGCACCTACGGCAGTACCGGCATCACCAGAAGCCGGCTGTACGTACAGCTCTTTAACGTCGCCACCGGCGATAATTTTCTGGTTCAGTTTTACGTTCAGTGCACCACCACCGGAGAAGGCCATCTTGCCGGTCTCGCGGATAATATCGCCCAGGTAGTAGTCCATCAGTTTCAGGACAACAGTTTCGTACAGGTCCTGAATACTGGCAGCGTAGTGAATGTACGGGTCATCGGCAATATCACCTTCACGCTTGGGGCCTAACCACTCGATCAGTTTCGGGGTGAAGTAGTAACCCTTGCCCTTTTCATCTTTCCAGCGACGCAGGCCAATGACGTTGGCGTAGTCGGTGTTGATGCGGAATTCTTTGCCGTCGAAATCAACCAGGCGCGACAGGTCGTACTTGGTTGGGTCGCCGTAAGGGGCCATACCCATGACCTTGTACTCACCGTCGAGCATTTCAAAGCCCAGGTATTCGGTGATAGCACCGTACAAACCACCCAGAGAATCCGGGTCGTAGAATTCTTTGATCTTGTGGATCTTGCCGTTTTCGCCGTAACCGAAGAAGGTGGTGGCGTATTCGCCTTTACCGTCGACGCCCATAATGGCGGTCTTCTCGGTAAAGCCACTTAAGTGGTAAGCACTGGAGGCGTGGGCCAGGTGGTGCTCAACGGGTTCGAACTCGATCTTCTTGTGATCGATACCCAGATTAGTGAGCAACTCAAAAATACGGTTGCGGTAGCGACGGTAGCGACGATTGCCGTTAAACAGGACATCCAGGGCACGATCCGGTGCATACCAGTAGCGCTTGGCGAAGTGCAGACGGCCTTCGTTGCCAATCAGCGGAATCGGGGCGAAAGGAATGGCCACCACATCGATATCTTCAGGCTTGATGCCAGCCTGCTGGATACAGAACTTGGCTGCCTCGTAGGGCATGTGGTTTTTGGCGTGCTTGTCGCGAATAAAGCGCTCTTCTTCGGCGGCCGCCACCAGCTTGTCGTCTATGTAGAGGGCAGCTGACGGATCGTGGTTGAGTGCGCCGGATAGGCCAAGAACAATGGTGCTCACTTATTATCCCCAAATTCGATGGTTGTGGCTTATAGCTGTACGTATTGGTAACAAATACAAAGGAGGGGATTCTACCTGATCTAGCGCTTTTTACCCACCTTCTGCATAACCTTGTGGTTAAATTGCTCACAAGCCTGTGACCAGGTCGACTCTCCGAGATAGCCCTGTATCAGCCATCGCCAGCTATCTTCAGCCCAACCACCACAGCCCCGGTATAGAGAGGAGAAATCTCGCCACAAGCCCCGGGAAGCAAAAAACGTAGAGCGCATCTTTTCAAGGTCGATAAATCGAATATCACAGCCACCCATAGAGGGCTTTCTGAAGAAAATATGATTGCCATACAAGCAGTGGTGAACCAGCCCAGCTTGATGCAACCGAGCTATGTGCTCACCGGCAGCCCTCATAATCGGCTCCCTATCTGTTGCTGAAACAGAGTGGATATCGAGTTCGATGAGAGGTTGATATCCTTCAAGCCCCACAGTAACGAATATTGCCTGCCCACCGTTGAGCGCGCGC
Organism: Maricurvus nonylphenolicus; assembly: GCF_042854845.1. Taxonomy (GTDB): domain Bacteria; phylum Pseudomonadota; class Gammaproteobacteria; order Pseudomonadales; family Cellvibrionaceae; genus Maricurvus; species Maricurvus nonylphenolicus. The sequence continues at coordinate 5,341,083 of NZ_AP031498.1, forward strand.
CGACCATAATAGACCGGCTCTATGGTACCAATACCCAACGCCTGCAAATGACAGGCATTCCGCCACTCCCTCTCACAAACAGGCATTGGACGCCATGGCTTGCGCCAATCAAAGCAATTGTAGTTTTCTTGCCGCTTGATAAATAGCGTGATAGGACAGCCATCAATATCAGACTTAAAGGAATATACCGTGCTGGTTCCACCTCGCTCTGTATTAGGTGCCTGAAAAGGCTCAAGCTCCACATCCCATAACGAGGAAAAACTATCCAAATTCAATGCCTGTAAAACAGACTTCCAGGCAGGATTAACGAACTCTTCCAGTGAATGATCTAGCTCAGTCATGCGTCTGATTTCCGGCCCTTATAAAACTGAATCACCTTACGGATAATCCGCTTGTCTTTAGCGCTCAACTTGTCACGGCCAGTGTATTGTTTGTAAAAGTACAATCGCTGACTACGCGTTAACACCGGCCTAGCTTCTCGATCAAGGCAGGCCAAATCCTTAATTTTTCTGTAACTTAGAAATGGTTCACTCCAAAAGGTGCCTGCTGGGCAATCTATCATATGCACCCTAGGATCATCCTCTGGCCCATTAATAAGGATATTTCGCCATTTCCAGTCATTGTGCCCAAAACAATTCTGATGCATAACCTGAGTAGCATGCGCGACTTGGCGACATACTGAACGTACCCAGTGATCATTCTTAAGTAAAGGAGACTTCTCTCGGGCCAAAGCTGCCATGTCAACGGCATTTTTTACACCGCGAGTAATCACCACACCTCGCCGTTTGTACCAACGACTTTCTTCACCGTATGCTACCAACTCTGCAGGAGAAAGCCCCCATTGAGAAAATCGACTCAGATTCTCCCATTCCCGTTTCGCCTTGCTTTTGCCGAAAAAACGAGCAGCGCCCTCAGCTGGTCCAAGATATCGTTTGATATAATACTCTTCGCCGTCATAGCATAAACGGCTTACCGTACACAGCGAACTCTGAGTAACCAATTCACCACCACAGGAGAACGCATCCTCCAAGCTGGCGAAGTCTTTTGCTGTTCTGCCTTGTTGATAAGTAGGTAAGATAGTCCACTCAGACATCAAATAGCATCCCCATAACGCTGCTTGCGTTTGTACAACTTATCCGCCTTGCGCTGCAGGCCTTTCCACACCGAGCGATTAGTTTGAATCCAGCGCTTTATGTCCCCACCGCTGTAGACATAGAGAAAGCGCAATAAATCACGTTGACTTAAGCCAATTTCCATCACCGAAAAATACAACGCTGCCAAATCTTTTAACAACCAGCGTGCGGGTACCTGGGCGCGCATTTGAGCGCGGTGCAAGTCAATTAGATGCAAAGGAAACTCACTCTGGGTTTCCACATCAACACTGTTGGGCAACAAAAAGTGACAGATATAAAAATCACGATGATTAATACCGGCACCGTGCATGCGCTTGGCCATGGTGGCGACTTTTTCGATTAAGCGCTTTTTCACACGGTAGGTCGGAGGCTGCTTGGGCCACTCGGCACAAATATCTTCCAACGAGGTGGTATCAGCCAGGTCATCGGTAATGATAAAGGAGTGACGTTTTGCCGGATTCCAACCCTGTTCGCCAAAGGCGGCAACGGTCATAGTATCGACATCGATCTTGTGCAACGCCTCTACCGCACGCCACTCATTTTTGGCGCTAACCACCGGCAAACGCATCTGGATCAGGTTTTTTAGAATTTCACCCCAACCAATACCGCGGTGCAGTTTTAGAAAATAACTTTTGCGGTTAAAGGTAAATTGCAGGGTGCGACGGCCATCGAGCTCTCGGTACACTTCACCTTCGAGGCGCTGTACCTCCATAAAGGCATCACGGTGCTTCCAGGCCGTGGCATACTCATCGCGTAAATACAGTGTCATTAAGCCTGTTCCTGGCTGTTATGTATGGCAATTATCGTATCAGCGGCATGCTTGGGCATATCGTAGATATCTGCTGACTGAGAAAAGGCAATGCCATTCGCACGCCATGCTTGGCGTTGTTCTTTTGAGGTTTGTAGCAAACGCTGCAGACTGTGATTAAATCGACCTTGAATAAAAGGCGACTCCAGCACTTCACCGGCTTCGGCTTCTGCCACATAGCGCGCATAACCGCACACATCTGTGACCATTACCGGCAATCCGGCAACGACGGCTTCCAACAATACGGTGCCGGTATTTTCATGACGGGCCGGATGAATCAAAAAATCGGCGCCCTGCATAAAGCGCGGGATATCATCACGGCCAGCAAAAATTCTAAAACGCTCACCAAAACTGGCAGCCATACGTTTAAATTGATCGGGTTTATCCTGACCAATCACAAACAGATGGGTTTTCGCACGCAGCGCTTCGGGCAGAGCTGCAACGGCGTCAATACTGCGATCCACACCTTTGGTTTTAAAGCCAGAGCCCACCATCAACAGCAGGTTCTCATCGTCTGCGATTTTAAACTCGCGACGGAATTCTTCGCGTAAGGCAGCACTGTTATCAGGTGCGCAGCGATCGCGAGCAATACCCGGCGGCAACATGGTGATGCGTTTATCAGGCGTGCCATACACACGTTGATAGATCGGCTTTTGAATATCGGAAATCACCAGCAGGTGGGTTTTACTCTCTTTACCAAAGGCGGCTTTTTCATAAGCAGAGAAATGTTTGTAGCGGCCACCGAGGCGATAAAACTTGCCACGCCAACCGGTATAGAGCTCGCTGACACGGGCCTCGTAGCAGCCATCAGCCACGTAATACACATCCAGGCCCGGCATTTTGTTAAAGCCGACTGTTAAGGCGACAGGATGCTGAGCACAGTGAGCATCAATCCAATTGAGGAAATTCTGATTTTTGGCGTGGCTGCTTAAACCTTTTTTCGGCACCTGCACCACATCGAAACCGTCGGGGATATCACCCTGCCAGCCAAAGGTATACACGCGGATGTTATAACCGCGTTCCTGACAGATACTGGCAATACGAATAAAATCCCGCTGCAAACCACCAAAGGGGAAATACTTGTAGAGGATAAACGCCAATACCGGGGCAGAGGATTGCGAATTGGTCATTAGCAAGCTACAGGTTTTTTAGACAGCATGGGTTGCAGCTGTTGGTAAACATGATCTGGCGTTAGAGGAGAGAACACTGCGGGTTCAACGCCAGCTATCTCTTCTCCCCCGTTTTTTACAAGATAGTCGCCAGCACACAAATGCAACTGGTTTTCACCATAAGCGCCAACCAAGGATGGACTGGTAGGCCCATAAAGCGAAATCGCCGGAATATTTAACGCTGCGGTTAAATGACCCAAGCCAGTATCGACGGCAACCACGGCGGATGCTTGTGCCAACACACCGGCCACGGCATGCAAACTTAAACGTGGCAGCACTTCTACGCCATTAATGCCCTTGGCAATACGACGTGCACGATCGCGTTCATGCTCAGCCCCCCAGGGCAAACGTACGCGATAGCCTTCACGGGTTAACCTCTCTGCCAGATCGCGCCAGTAATCTTCCGGGTAGTGCTTGTCGTCACGGGTAGTGCCATGCAAAAACACCACATTCGGCGCTTCCGGCGTCGCACTGCAGAAACGGCGACGATCAATGCCATAGTCACCTTTGGTTTCAGGTTTCGGATAATCCAGTGCCTGGGCAAACAGGGAGCGAATACGCTCAACCGCGTGCATATCTTTATCAACGCCGAACTTATGACGATAAAAATAGCTGGCCACTTTTTCACGGACTGACTTTTTGTCGTAGCCTGCAGCCGGGGCTTTTACCCAACGGGTTAGCCAGGCACTTTTTAATAGACCCTGGGCATCAATCACCAGATCATAGTGGTGTTTACGCAAGTGGGTTTTGCATTGCTTCCACTCGTTGGAGCCCCAGGTTTTTAAAATCTCTTTACGCCAGCGACGAATGGCTACAGGAATCACTTCATCGACAGCCGGGTGCCAACGGGGGATTTCGGCAAAGCCCTCTTCCACCACCCAGTCGAAAGTAATATTAGGGCGCGCGCGCTTGGCATCGGTCAACGCTGGCAGGGTATGAATCACATCACCCATGGACGAGGTTTTAATAATCAGTACGCGCATCAGGCAACCCCTTGCTCGGTTTCTCGGGCAGCCAATTGCTTTTGCACCGCTTCCATCACACGCTCCGGCGTAATATCAATCATGCTCTGGTGATAACCCTGGTCGTTATCGCCTTTGCGAATTTTCAGATAACCGTCAATCAAGCGAATCACCTCAGCTTTATCGGTTAACGGCGGTGTGAAATCCGGGCTTGTTGGGCCGTAGAGGGCAACCAAGGGTGAGCCTACCGCAGCGGCGACATGCATCAAACCGGAATCATTGGTCACCACCGCATCACAAGCCGCCAACAAATCCACTGCCTGCGGCAGTGTGGTTTCGCCAGCCAGGCCAATCAGGGCTTGCTGCTGCTCATCGGGCAACTGGTCTTTAATTTGTTCAACCACCTCGGCATCTTTGGCCGAGCCAAAGCAGGCTATTTGATAACCCTGTTCAATCAGCTTCGAGGCCAGAGCCGCATAGTGATAATCAGGCCAGCGCTTGGCCGGGCCAAACTCCGCACCTGGGCAGAAGCCAATCAGCTTGCTGCTGGGCAGGTTAAATTGTTTTATGGCCTGCTGCTGCAAATCGGTATCAATCGTGAGCTTGGGCGGCAGAATCTCTGGCAACTCTTTGGCAGACGCCACACCGGGGCCCGCTAGAGCTACATAGCGCTCAACCATACGTGGAAACGCTGACTTGATAAGCTTGCGTGGATCGTTGAGCAGGAAATAGCGCATTTCACCCAGCCAACCGGTACGCAGATCTATACCGGCAAACCAGGGTATCAGGGCCGACTTCAGCGAATTGGGCAACACAATAGCCTGATCGTATTGCTGCTCGGCAAGGAACTCACCCAGACGCCGACGCACTCCCAGCTGCAGGCTGCCGTGGCCTACCGGCATTTCGATGGTGTTATTCACCTCGGGCATACGCTCGATAATGGCGCGACACCAGTCCGGCGCCAGTACATCGATCTCACAATTTGGGGATTGTGCCTTCAACTGGCGGTAGAGCGACTGGCTCATCAGCATATCGCCCACCCAGGAAGGGCCGACAATTAAGATTTTAGGCTTACCCATGTACGGTTCGAGTCCTACGGTTTGAGTCCCAGCGAGAGGCCATCAAATAAAACGGCGCATGATACCCCATTACCTATCCACCAGTCACCGCCCCTCTATTCCCCCCACCCGCCAGGGCCCGGCCTTTATGGGGTTGTTATCTATAATGCGCTATTCCATTTTAGGGGCGCTCTCATTACAATTCCCGCCCTTGCCTTGAAGAAAGGCAGCCATTTACACCCTAATAGTTTGAGGTTTCTCCCTATGACTGCCTTCGGTAGCGTTTTTATGCCAGAAATGGCCCTTACCCAATTCGACGGCGAGAAGTGGAGTGACTTTAACCTGGTGCCCTGCGATAGCATCAGCCTGCACCCGGGTGCCCATGTGCTGCACTATGCCAGCACCTGCTTTGAAGGCCTGAAAGCCTTCCGTCATGCCGATGGCAGCGTGAAGATCTTCCGTATGGACTGCAATATCGCCCGTTTTGACCAGAGCAGCGCCCTGCTGGCCCTGCCTGCCATCGATGGCGAGCAGACCCGCGATATGATCATCAAGGTTGTAGAGCGTTTTGCCAAAGAGGTACCAGAGGTACCCGGCTCGCTGTATATCCGCCCAACCCATATCGGTACCGAGCCGGCGATTGGCAAGGCGGCGGGACCTTCCACCACCTCCATGCAGTACATTCTGGTGTCCCCGGTAGGCGACTACTTTACCGGCGGCGCCGATGCCACCCTGCGCCTGTTGCTGGAAGAAGACGGTATGCGCTGCGCGCCGCATATGGGCCGCATTAAGAGTGGCGGTAACTACGCCAGTGCCCTGCTGCCAACCCTGAACGCCAAGCGCGATCTGGGTATCGATCAGATTCTGTTCTGCCCCAATGGCGATGTACAGGAAACCGGTGCCGCCAACTTTATGCTGATTGACGGCAATACCCTGATCACCAAAGCGCTGGATGACAGCTTCCTGCACGGTATTACCCGTGACTCTATTCTCACCATCGCCCGCGATTTGGGGATGAATGTGGAAGAGCGTGACCTGAGTGTTGATGAATTGCTGGAACGTAGCCAGAAGCCGGGTTGTGAAGCAGCCCTGTCTGGTACCGCGGCGGTACTGACGCCGGTTGGCACTCTGCTGCATAAAGGCAAAGAGTATCAGGTTGGCGATGGCAAAGCGGGTGAAACCACGGCCAAGCTGCGTAAAGCGTTAAATGATATTCAGTGGGGATTGGCGGAAGATAAGCACGGTTGGTTAACCTGCGTTTCCAGCTAATTCCTTTTGTACTCCGAACATGGGGTCCGACCCTGCGGGTCGTACCCCGGCCAACCTCAACCCACTTAAATTATCCCAACCACTCAGCCCAAATCGCCTGCACCTGCTGGCGCTGCTCAGCAAACTTATCCGCACCGACTTCATTTTTCTGCTGCTGTAACGCAAGTCGATGACTTTCCGAACGGAAGGTTTTGTAGGCTTCTATTAGCGCATCACTCTGCTCCGCACTCATTAGACCCTGACTGTGAAGATCACCAAGGATGCGAATATTATCGGTCCAGTGGGCCACCTGCGGATGTTCAGCCGCCTGGCTTAACACGGCGTACTGCACCAGGAATTCGATATCAACGATACCACCGGCATCCTGCTTCAAATGAAACTTGCTGGCCTTTTCTTCCTCACCACCCTGGGTTCCTAAATGGTCACGCATTTTTTGACGCATGGTGACAACGTCTTCCACCAACTTCGCTTTTTCTCGCTGCTGACACAGGATATCCAGGCGCAACTGCTGAAACTCTTTCGCTAAACGCTCACCCCCAGCCACCACTCTGGCACGTACCAGGGCTTGGTGCTCCCAGGTCCAGGCTTCACTGCGTTGGTATTTTTCAAACGCCGTCAGTGAGCTGACCAACATGCCGGAATTACCGGAAGGTCGCAGACGCATATCCACTTCATACAGCTGACCGGAAATGGTTTGCGTATTAAGGATATGAATCATCTTCTGCCCCATACGGGTATAGAAGGTTTGGTTATCCAATTGCTTATCGCCATCGGTGTAACCCTTACTGCTGGCATTGTGGATAAACACCAAATCCAGATCACTGCCGTGGCCCAGTTCGATACCGCCCATTTTGCCGTAACCCACGACAATAAATTCCGGCTCCGGCTCACCTTCGGCGTGGGAGGGTTTACCGTGGCGGTCAACCATCTGCTCCCAGGCCAGGGCTTGTACATGCTCCAAAATAACTTCGGCAATCCAAGTCAGATAATCGCTGACTTTCATTAATGGCAGCGCACCGGATACTTCTGCAGCCGCAACGCGCAGGGCGTGTGCCATACGGAAGTAACGCAGGGTTTCCATCTGGCCTTCGAGATCATCCCAACCGACACGTAGGACTTCCTGGCGCAATTCATCACGCAGAGCTGACAGATCTGGCGGGTTATACAAACTGCGCTGATCCAGCAATTCATCAAGCAGTGCCGGATGACGCGCTAACTGATCAGCAATCCAGGGGCTGGCGCCACACAGACGCACCAATTGTTTTAAGGCATTGGGGTTTTCTACCAACAACAGTAAATAAGCGGTACGTCTCGCTACCGCTTCGATCAATACCAGAATACGGCTGAGGGTGTTAGCCTGTTCGTCGCGCTCGCTTAACAGCATCAACAGCTTGGGCATTAACGCATCCAGTCGCGCGCGACCTTCGGCTTGCATGGTTAGCAACGCGCGGCTTTTTTTCAAATCACACAGCGCTTTGGCGACTGCATCAGCATCTTCGAAGCCACGCTCACTGAGTTGCTCAGCAAAATCTTCCTGACACAAATCATCCAGCCATAGCGGGCGCCAGCTGCTTAAGTCGTCAGCCTCTTCGCCTTCACTTTCAGCGCTATCGGCTACTACCGCATGGAATTCCTGATTAACGTTGTTGCGGTGCAAATCGAGTTGGGCGATAAAAGCATCCCAACTGTCAAAACCCATGACCCAGGCCAAACGCTCGCCGTCTTTTTCATCTACTGGCAACGCCTGGGTTTGTTTATCCTGGTAGCCCTGTATGGCATGCTCGGTATTGCGCAGGAAGACATAGGCAGCCATAAGTTTTTGGCTGACACCTTCCGGCATCAAACCCTCAGATTCCAGTAGCGGCAACAGCGTCATCACTTCGCGGGTTTGCAGACGTTCGTCACGGCCACCGCGAATTAATTGAAACGCCTGCACAATAAATTCCACCTCACGAATGCCGCCGGCGCCGAGTTTGACATCGGCACTCATGCCCTTGCGAGCCACTTCGCGATTAATCAGGCCCTTCATATCTCGCAGGGCTTCAATGGCAGAGAAATCGATGTAGCGACGGTAGGTAAACGGCCGCAGCATATTCATCAGTTCTACGGCTTTTTCTTCTGGCCCGGCAATCACGCGAGCCTTGATCATGGCGTAACGCTCCCACTCGCGGCCCTGGGTTTGGTAGTACTCTTCCAGTGAATCAAAATTTAAAACCAAGGCACCGCTCTGCCCGTAAGGGCGCAAACGCATATCAACACGAAAAACAAAACCATCAGCGGTGTGGGCATCAATACTTTTAATCACCCGCTGGCCGAGGCGATTAAAAAATTCCTGATTGCTTTGCTCTTTACGACCACCTTGGGTGGTGCCACTTTCCGGGTAGGCAAAAATCAAATCGATATCGGAGGATACATTCAGCTCAAAGCCACCAAGCTTGCCCATGCCCAATACCAACAGCTGCTGTTGCTCGCCGGATGCTTTACCCATAGGCGTGCCCCAGCTTTGACTTAACTGCTGGTAGTGGAAATCGATAGTTTGCTGCACCACCACTTCCGCCAGGTACGACATATCGTTGGTGGTTTCATTCCAGTCGGCCAGACGATTAAAGTCGCGCCAGACAATACGCATCATCATGCGACGGCGATACAGTCGCAACTGGCGATCAAGATCCTTATCGTTTTCACAATTGGCCAGCATCTCGGCCAACAGATCACTAAAGGTTTGCAAACTAAAGGTTTGGGTTAGTTCACCACTGCTTAATAACTGAATAAACACATCTGGCCTGTCCATGGCAGACTGGGCAATAAAGTCACTACCACCCCAGGCCGTTAATAATTGATCAGGGTGAGTATTATCTTGATCCAACCACTGGGCCAGAGCTTGTTGCTGATCATCCATGGCCCGCTCATGCCAGCGAGTCCAGACATGAGTTAGGTCATCACGTAAAAAGGCGGGGGCTTTTTCAACGTTAAACATTTATCGCTACATCCTTAGAAACAAAAAGGCGGTAAAAACCGCCTTTCTTTTTAATAAGTGCTGATCAGTGGCTGACATCCTGTGGCGGTGCCACACGCATCACTTCTTCAATAGTCGTCGTACCCTGGGCGACTTTTTGCGCCCCGGATAAACGCAAGGTGCGCATACCTTCACGCATGGACAGTTTACGCAACTGGCCGAGATCACAGTTGTCCGTGATCAACTCCTGCACAGATTCTGATAATTTTAGAATTTCGTAGATGCCTTCACGCCCCAGGTAACCGGTGTTGCGGCACTCCAAACAACCTTGGGGTTGGAACACCTGTGTCGGTGCTGCGACCTTCCAGGGCTTCACCAGCTGTTGCCAGGCATTTTTGTCCACTTCAGCAGGTTGCTTACAGTGTGGGCACAGAGTACGCACCAGACGCTGAGCCATAATGCCCAGTACGGTGGATTTGATCATATAACTGGGAACACCCAAATCCAGCAAGCGGGTCACACCGGTAGCGGCATCGTTGGTGTGCAGTGTTGAGATCACCAAGTGACCGGTAAGGGCAGCCTGCACCGCCATCTGCGCGGTTTCCAGATCGCGGATCTCACCAACCATAATAATGTCCGGGTCCTGACGCAGCAGGGTGCGCACACCGGCGGCAAAATCCAAATCAATATTGTGCTGTACTTGAGTCTGATTAAAGGCCGGCTCTACCATCTCAATCGGGTCTTCGATGGTACTGACATTAACTTCATCGGTGGCCAGCTGCTTGAGTGAGGAATACAGGGTGGTGGTTTTACCGGAACCGGTGGGTCCTGTGACCAAGACAATACCTGTGGGTCGTCCGACCATGGATTGCCAACGCTCGTAGTCATCACCCACCAGGCCCAATTCCTGGAAACTGCGCAACAGTACATCCGGGTCGAAGATCCGCATCACCATTTTTTCGCCAAAGGCGGTGGGCAAGGTGGATAATCGCAGCTCCACCTCCGAGCCATTCTGGCGCTTGGTCTTAATACGACCGTCCTGGGGTTTGCGCTTTTCCGCCACATTCATACGACCCAGCACTTTTAAGCGGCTGGTCACCGCCGTGGTCACGGCGGAGGGAAACTCGGTGACCTGATGCAAGACACCATCGATACGGAAGCGCACACGGCCAACCTCCCGTCGCGGCTCAATATGAATATCACTGGCGCGTTGATCAAAGGCATATTGCAGTAGCCAATCAACGATATTGACGATGTACTGATCGTTAGCTTCCGGATCCTTAGCGCCGCCAAGCTCCAGCAACTGCTCGAAGTTGCTGACCACACCACTGCCCTGCATGCCCTTGGCACCGGAGATGGAGCGAGCCAGGCTGTAGAACTCCACCGAATAACGGGTGACATCGGCGGGATCAGCGAAGACCCTGCGCACCTGGCGCTGGGTGACATGTTCGATTTGCGACTCCCAGCCGGTCACGAAGGGCTGCATACAGGCAATCACCACCTCATCGGGGGTTACCTCAAGACACAAAATACTGTGACGCTTGGCAAAGGCATAGGACATGGCCTCGGTCACTGCCGCGGTATTCACCTTCAACGGGTCTATATGAACCACCGGCAGAGTGGCCTTTTCTGCCATCCACTCGGTCAGGGTTAGGGCATCGAGTATTGTGCCGGGGTGGGCGCGATCTTCCAGGCTTTGGGTAGCAATAAAGGTCAGCGGGTGCATGGCCGTCTGCTCGCGGGTGCGGGTCTGGCCGGAGAGGATATTGGCATCCTCCTGACTGATGCGGCCATCGGCCACCAGATCATTGAGAAGGCCGCGTAAATCCAGTACGCGATCCATTGCTACCGCTTCATTCATAGATCGTCCTTATGGGAGGCTATTCTTTTATTATCGTCCAATTTTGATGATTGTAACCAGTATCTATAGACAGTGATACCGGCGGCATCGAGCGCATATCACACTTTCTTTAAGCTTTTATGACATTTCTGATGCCGAGCCGAATCAAGTCTTTTATACTGCGCCCAATTTCTCCATACCCACACAATAAAGCCCATTGGGCCCGAGGGACTTACTATGGCAATCAGCAACCCGCTGTCTAACCTGTTTGGCCGCTCCCCGATCAAACCTATCCAGGAGCATATGGCCGTAGCCCACCAGGCTGCCGAACAGCTGATCCCCTTCTTTGCCGCCGCTGCCGCTAATAACTGGCAGGAAGGCGAAGCGGTTCAGCAGCGTATTGGCGAGCTGGAAAACACCGCCGATGAGCACAAGAAGAATATCCGCATGCACCTGCCCAAGAGCCTGTTCTTGCCGGTGCCACGCAGCGACCTGCTTGAACTGCTGTCCATGCAGGACCAGATTGCCAACCGCGCCAAGGATATCTCCGGCATTATGCTGGGCCGCAAGATGCAAATCCCCGCCTCCCTGCAAGCGGAGATGACTGAGTTTGTCGCCACCGCTGTGGCCACTTCAGCCCAGGCCCTGAAGGCCATTAACGAGCTGGATGAACTGCTGGAAACCGGCTTTAGTGGCCGTGAAATAAAGGTAGTTGAGCAACTGATCGAAGAACTGGATGCCCTCGAAAACAAGACCGACAAGTTGGAAGTTGATATTCGCGCAGGCCTGTTTGCCATTGAAGCAGATTTGCCAGCCGTCGAAGTGATGTTTCTTTATAAGGTATTCGACTGGGTGGGCGATTTAGCCGACCGCGCTGAAAAAGTCGGTACCCGTCTGCAACTGTTACTGGCGCGCTAAGCACGCGCCGGAACTCACAACCTGATTTCTATATTTTTGAAGGTATCCACACATGGAAATTCTTGCTGAATACGGCACGATTCTGCTGATTCTTGCCTGTATCTTTGGGGTCTTTATGGCCTGGGGGGTCGGTGCCAACGACGTGGCTAATGCCATGGGCACCTCGGTGGGCTCTAAAGCCCTGACCGTTAAACAAGCCATTTTGATTGCCATGGTGTTCGAGTTCGCCGGTGCCTATTTAGCTGGCGGTGAAGTGACCTCGACCATTCGTAAAGGCATTATCGATCCCGCCAGTATGGCCGGCAGCCCGGAGCTACTGGTATTTGGTATGACCTCGGCCCTGTTGGCCGCGGGCACCTGGCTGCTGATTGCCAGTATCTTTGGCTGGCCGGTATCCACCACCCACTCTATCGTCGGCGCCATTGTTGGTTTTGCCGCGGTGGGTATTTCCGTGGAAGCCGTGGCCTGGGGTAAGGTCGGCAAGATTGCTGCCAGCTGGGTCGTCTCGCCCGTGTTGGCCGGTACCATCTCCTTCTTCCTGTTCCGCAGCGTACAGAAGTTTATCCTCAATACTGACAACCCCTTCGACAACGCCAAGCGTTATATCCCGGTGTACATGTTTGCCGTGGGCTTCCTGATCGCCATGGTGACCCTGCTGAAAGGCCTGAAGCATGTCTTTAAGGATATCGGCTTCAAGCTGAGCTTTATGGAAAGCATGGGCATTGCTGCCATTATCGGGGTTATCGTTGCCCTGATCGGCATACAGCTGATGCGCAAGGTGAAATATGTCCACAACGAAGACAACCGCTTTGAGAGCGTGGAAAAAGTCTTCGCTATCCTGATGATTTTCACCGCCTGTGCCATGGCCTTCGCCCACGGTTCTAACGATGTGGCCAACGCCGTTGGCCCTCTGGCTGCCGTGGTCAGCACTATCAAGAGCGGAGCCATTACGGCTAAATCCGTAATGCCTAGCTGGATTCTGCTTCTCGGTGGTCTGGGTATCGTTGTCGGTCTGGCCACCTACGGTTTCAAGGTAATGGCCACCATCGGTCGCAAGATTACCGAGCTGACCCCAAGCCGCGGTTTTGCCGCCGAGCTGGGTGCTGCAGCCACCGTCGTACTGGCCTCAGGTACTGGCCTGCCCATCTCTACCACCCACACCCTGGTAGGAGCGGTACTGGGTGTTGGTTTAGCCCGTGGTATTGGCGCCCTGAACCTTGGTGTGATTGGCACCATCTTTATGAGCTGGATTATCACCCTGCCCGCCGGTGCCGGCCTGGCGATTATTTTCTTCTTCCTGTTTAAAGGCATTTTTGTTGTCTAACACCTAAGCAGAAAATCATACGCACTTTAAAAGCGCTGCCCTGGCAACAGGGTGGCGCTTTTTTATGCCTGCCCCTTTCGCATGCTTGCTATGATATTGCTTAGCGTTAATGGAAACAGGGAATGGCAGACGATGAAACCTGAACGTATTTCAAAACTCATTCTGACAACTCAAGCAGGCCTGCTAATACTTGCCAGTAACTCGCTGCAAGCTGAAGAAGCGGGCCAAACTGCTAGACCTCTTAATGGATTGCAAGCCTGCGTCGCCGCTGAAATTGTCAATGCCAGCGATGACGTTACTATCGGCGAGATCAGAAACCGCTGCCGCACACACGCCAGCAATAAGAATGTTGTAGAAGCTTTGGCAGAGACAGCCATCAGCACAGCCAAGCAAGATGCCTCGCTGGTAGATCGACACAGAATGCTGGAATCAGTGGCCGATGCCAATCCCTACACTATCGTGCCCTATAAACCCAACTACATCACCATGACCTATAACGACAAGGTCAATGAGGAACCCTACAACCTGAGCGGCAATGAAGAAGTCGACCGGGTGGAGGCCAAATTTCAGCTCAGCCTGAAGATCCCCCTGGTAAAAAACCTGTTTGGCACTGACACCTCACTAACTGCCGCCTATACACAACAATCCTGGTGGCAGGTGAATAACTCGGATATTTCCGCGCCGTTTCGGGAAACCAACTACGAACCCGAAATCTGGATAGACTGGTGGGGGCTGGAGTACGACCTGTTTGGATTTAAAGGTCGCAATCTGCGCTTTGCTTTTAATCACCAATCCAATGGCCGCGGCGGAGATTTATCCAGAAGTTGGAACCGGATCTATTTATCCACAGTACTGGAAGCAGAAAACCTGATTGTCGTGCCTAGAGTTTGGTACCGCATTCCTGAAGACGACAAGGACTTCCCCGGTGATCCCTCCGGTGATGACAACCCTGATATAGAAAAGTACTTGGGTTATGGTGATATCACCGCCGCCTATAAATATAACCAGCATACCTTTTCTATGATTCTGCGTAACAACCTGCGCTCCGACAATAAGGGGGGCGTGCAACTGGACTGGTCTTTCCCCCTAACCGACAACCTGCGTGGTTATGTGCAGTATTTCAACGGTTACGGTGAAAGCCTGATTGATTACGACGCCTACACCCAGCGTATCGGCGTCGGCGTGCAGTTAACGGATTGGTTGTATTAAGCTAAGGTTAAGTCGCATTGATTAGCCTGTTAACTATCAGTTATAAAACGAGATCACTATGGAAAGCTACGAAGCGCTGATGGCCACTCTGGCCCTGACAATGGGCGCCTCCTGGGCCAGCGGCATTAACCTTTACGCCGCGCTTTTGGTGCTGGGCATTGGCGGCAGTACTGGCAATATTGACCTGCCACCGGACTTACAAGTGCTGGAAAATCCCATGGTGATTGGCGCTGCCGGGCTGATGTACTTTGTGGAATTCTTTGTCGATAAAACGCCTGGGGTCGACAGCGGTTGGGATACCCTGCATACCTTTGTGCGCATTCCCGCTGGCGCCATGTTAGCGGCAGGTGCAGTGGGTGATGTTACCCCGGCACTGGAAATTGCGGCGGGCATTATGGGTGGCGGCATGGCGGCCACAACCCATGCGACCAAAGCCGGCTCGCGTTTATTGATCAATACCTCGCCAGAACCGGTGACCAATTGGACCGCATCGATTGCCGAAGACCTGATGGTATTTGCCGGCCTGTGGGCGGCGCTGAATCACCCGTTTGTGTTCTTGATTCTTTTGATCGTGTTTATTTTAATCGTCGCCTTTCTGCTGCCTAAGTTATGGCGTGCGATCAAGTTGGTGTTTCGCAAGATTGGTGAACTGCTGGGTGTGGTGGAGAAATCTACAGAGCCTTTACTGGCCACTGAAACAACCACTGCCACTATAACCAGCAGCGATCCCAAACTGGCAGAGCTGGAACGTTTGCAGGCGTTAAAGGATAAAGGGGCTTTAACCGCCGAAGAGTTTGAGCAGGAGAAGCAACGGATTCTGCAGCGCGATTAACATTGCGCCTATAAAAGAGATGCGCCATCCCCTCGAAAGAGGGGATCCAGAGATCTTAACTTATTGCTCACTCGAAACAGGATTAATTAGCTGATCCCAATATTTAAGCAATGTGCCATTTAACTGGATCCCCGTTTTCACGGGGATGGCATTTTTTCGAGGGGATGGCGTTATTGCAGAAAGCAGCTTGGGTTACTCCCAAACAATCGCCGACTCAGTACCCGCTTCACACAAATCAATCTGCGCACGCATTTTGGCTTCCACCTCATCGCGCTTGATTTTCAGGGTATGGGTTAGTAAATCATTCTCGATCGACCACACATCACGACAGACAATAATGTGGCTGATCCGCTCATGAGCTTCCAGTTCACCATTAACACTATCGAGTTTGGCAAGCAGTTCAGCCTCCACTTCCGTTTTGTCCTGCGCGCGAGCCTGTTCGTTTAACACAATCAGCAAAATAGTTTGCGGCATGCCGCGGCCCACCAGGCACAACTGTTCCAGACAGTGCAGGGTGCCAAAGCGCTGCTCAATGGGTGCAGGCGCTACGTATTTGCCTTTGGCGGTTTTGAAAATTTCTTTTACCCGACCGGTGATAAAGACAAAACCGTCTTCATCGACACGCACCTTGTCACCGGTGCGAATCCAGCCATCAACAATGGTCTCGGCGGTTTTTTCCGGGTCTTTGTAGTAACCCACCATATTGCCCTGGGCACGCAGTAACAGCTCACCCTCTTCGGAGACTTTCATCTCCGCATCTTCACTCATGGGTTTACCGATACTGCCAAGCTTGATGGCATCAGGGCGATTACCCAGACCGGACATGGTTTCTGACTGGCCAAAGCCCTCATAGACGGGCATACCCAATGCCATCCAGGCTTCCAAATCTGCCGGTGCAATGGGTGCTGAACCGGAGAAGGCGTAGCTCACACGCTCAAGGCCCATAGCCCCAAGAATCAATTCACCGGCTGCACGCGCCGCGTCCTTGTCCTGCATCAGGGCCTTCCATTTTTCTTCACCCATCTGCGCGACAATGCCGTTTTTCAGGTTGTGCCAAATGCGTGGTACGGCAAAGAAAAAGGTTGGGCGGGACTTCTGCAAATCACGCACAAAAGTCTCTTTGGATTCATTGAAATAAACGTGGCCGCCAGAGTAAATCGAATTCAATTCCACCACACAGCGCTCGGCAATATGCGCTAATGGCAGGTAAGAAAAGAATACGGAGTCTTCGTTTGTCTCTGCCAACTCACTGATACGCTCGGCAGAGTAGGGCATTGTCTCAAAGGTGTGCATTACACCTTTAGGCTGCCCGGTAGTGCCCGAGGTGTAGGATATAGACCAAAGCTCATCACGCTCACGCACAGGTGACCCGGCAAGCGCTTCGTATTGCTCCACCAAACCAGAAAACTGGTGGTGGCCGCCTTGTTCCGCCAGGGAAACAATTTGCAAACTGTTGCCAAAGGCTTCCATCAGCGCATCGAGTTTCATCTCGCTGCTGTTATCGGCAAACAGGAAGCTCATCTCGCTGTGGTCAACCACATAGCGAATCTTTTCTTCTGGCATGGAGGCATAGATAGGCACACTGCAACCGCCAGCCATCATAATGGCCATATCAGCCATGATCCAATAGGCGGAGTTGGCACCGTACAGGCCAACCCTGTCACCGCGCTTAAGTCCCAGCTGTTGCAGGGCATTGGCCAAGCGGCGGGCCTGCTGGCCAACATCGGCCCAGGTAAAATCTACCCATTGGTCATTACCTAAAGGCTGTGTCAGCCAGACTTTATCGGGGTTCTTACTTTCCCACTGATAGAAGGTTTCCAACGGGGGCAGGAAGGGCTTATTTTGCATCGTCTCTCTCACTCTTAATGTTTTATGTTTCTCTCCCAGCTCACTAGTGTATGAAGTTTCTTTCATCAAAACTTGACATGACTGGACACAACAAGCCAGATGGCGCATGATGTAAAAAACCACCTGGATCGCCCCATGCCAAGCTCCCATCTGGTCAGCACCCGCCCCATCCAGCATCTGTCGCGCCTGGTTAAACAGCTTGGCGGCGATATAGATGACCTGTGCCACAAGGCTGGTACCCACCAGAGTGTCATCAACGATATGCAGGCGCGACTGCCCTATAGCCACATCACCCTGCTTATGGAGTTGACGGCGAAACACTGCCAATGCCCGGACATGGGACTGCGCCTGGCCGATATCCAACAACCGGTGAATTTAGGGGCACTAGGCCTGCTGATGAAAAGTGGGGAAACCCTGACCGAATCCTTTGGTTACCTCAGCCAGTTCTATCACTTACAAAATCAGTCGGTAAAGATATTGCTGCTGCGCGATGACCCCAATGCGCAACTGCTACGAGAAGACTTGTGGCTGGAAAAACTGCCAACCTTTCAATACACCACCCTGACCTTTGCTCATTGCCTGAAAGCCATGCATATGTATCTTGGCGAAGACTGGCGGCCGGACTATGTCACCTTCACCTATGCCGCCCCTGACAATCGATCCGATTACGATGACTATTTCCAGTGCCCGATAGAGTACGAACAGCCCACCAATGCCATTGGATTTCCCAGTCACTATCTCGACAGGAATATTGCTGCAGAATATGCCTCGCAAAAAGATTATTTGCAGAAGCTGGTACAGAAGCTGAGTAAATCCACCGAGCTATCGTTATTACAAAACGTTCAGCATTTAACACGGCAATTACTGCACACAGAAAATTGTACTCAGGAATACGTTGCCCAGTTGCTGGAGATGCATCCGAAAAAACTACAGCGAGAAATCAAACAGGCCGGTACCAGTTTTCGCACTATTCGCGCCGATGCTCGCCTGGCCTTGTCAGAACATTTTTTAAAAGACACCAGCATTCCCTTAACAACCATTGCGGAAATGCTGGGTTTTAGTGAATTAAGTGCGTTTAGCCGCGCCTTTGCCCGCAAGCATCAACAATCACCGAAACAGTGGCGGCAGCAGTACCAGGCCTGTTTAGACTAGATTAAAGGGTCTTGATAAACACCTTGGAATTGCGCTGAAAGTTATAGAGCGACTGTTTTTCCTGCGGCAAACTTTCAATGTCGGCCTTCTCGAAACCCTGCTCCATAAACCAATGAGCTGTTTGCGTGGTCAGAACAAACAGCTTGCGCAGCTGCATTAGGTCAGCTCGATGTTCAATCGCCTGTAAAACCAAAGCGGCACGTCCACCGCCCTGGTAATCCGGATGGGTCGCCACACAGGCCAGCTCGCCCATTTCTTCGTTGAACGGATAAAGCGCGGCACAGGCAATCACGGCACCGTCCATTTCCACCACGGTAAAACGATCGATTTCGGTTTCCAGTAATTCCCGCGAGCGTCTGACCAGAGCGCCCTGCTGTTCCAGTGGTGTGATCAACTCGATAATGCCACCCACGTCATCAATGGTTGCCTGGCGTACCGATTCATAGCTGTCACTGTGTACCAAAGTACCCACACCTTCGCGGGTAAATAATTCCTGCAGCAAGGCGCCGTCTTTAACGTAGCTCACCATCTGCGCCCGTGGAATGCCCTGCTGGCATACATCAAAACAGGCTTGCAGTGATTGCGAGGTATCGTGACAGGCTTTTAGTTGGGCTAACTGCTGCTCACATTCCTGCAAACTTAACTGGCGCTTTAGCTCGCCCTGACTGTCGGTAAAACCGACATCGGAAGTAAAGGCAATTAACTTGTCGGCCTTTAAGGCGATTGCCACCTGGGTGGCGACATCAGCAAAAGAGACATTAAAAATCTCGCCGGTGGGCGAATAACCCAGAGGAGACAACACAACAATGGCATTGGCATCCAGCGCACTTTCCAGCGCCTGGGTATCTACCCGACGCACCTTGCCGGTGTGCTGCAAATCGACACCGTCGACAACACCCCAGGGTTTGGCCGTGACAAAATTACCGCCCACCACCTGAATATGCGCACCGTGCATTGGTGAGTTGGGTAAACCGGTAGACAGTGCTGCCTCAATCGCAAAACGGGTTTCACCCACCGCCTGGGTTACACAAGCCAGGCTGTCCTGATCGGTTACCCGCAGGGCATTGTGAAAGTTTGAGGTGATATTACCGGCCGCCAAACGCCGATCAATTTGTGGCCGCGCACCATGCACCAAAACCAACTTCACCCCCAGGCTGTTGAGCAGGGCAATGTCATGAATAATATTGGCAAAGTTAGGGTCTTCGATACCCGCACCCGGCAACATCATCACGAAGGTCTTTCCGCGATGGGCGTTGATATAAGGTGACGAATGTCTGAACCACTTAACCAGTTCTTGGGAATCGGTGCTCACGGTCATATCCTGGTGAGAAATTTCAGGGACTTTTTAGGTCCATTTTTAGGGACAATGCGTGATTATAAACAGAATTTGCGGATGAGTGCTTTTAAAGTATTCACTGCGGGCTGGATTTGGTCGAGAGCGATAAATTCATCCGGCTGATGGGCCTGATCGATGGAGCCTGGCCCCATGACAATGGTTTCCATGCCCAGCTGTTGCAAGAACGGCGCCTCGGTAGCAAAGGCGACACTCTCGGCACTGTTGCCAGTGAGTTTTTCCGCCGCTTGCACAATGGCAGAGGTTGCCGGCTCTTCAAAGGCGGGCACGCCACCAAACAGGGTTTGCAACTCAATCTGGCTACCGCTCTGCTCGGCCAAAGGTTGCAGGCGCTGACGAATCAGACCGCGCAGCTCTTCGTTATCCATACCCGGCAGGGCACGCAGATCAAACTGCATTTCGCAATGGCCGCAGATACGGTTGGGGTTATCGCCACCGTGAATACAACCCAGATTGAGTGTCGGCACCTGAATATCAAACCCGGCATGTTGATACTGTGACTGCAACTCGGTGCGAAACTGCATAATATCGGCAATCGCCTTGTGCATGGTTTCCATGGCATTGTTGCCCAACGCCGGATTGGAGGAGTGCCCCGACTGCCCCTGAATACGGATCTCTTCCATCATAATGCCTTTGTGCATTCTGATGGGTACCAAACCGGTGGGCTCACCAATCACCGCATAACGGGCTTTGGGTCGTCCCAATTCCGCTAACGCACGAGCACCACTCATGGAACTCTCTTCATCGGCGGTAGCCAGAATAATTAACGGTTGTTGCAAGGGGGTGTTTACAAACTCCCTTGCCGCCTCGATGGCCACCGGGAAAAAACCTTTCATATCCGTGGCGCCCAGACCGTACCATTTGTTATCCCGCTCGGTGAGCTTAAAAGGGTCTGACTGCCAACGGGCATCGTCGTAGGGCACCGTATCGGTATGCCCGGATAACACTAAACCACCGGGGCCAGAACCCAGGGTGGCAATTAAATTCACCTTATCCGGGTTGCCGTCAATGGGCAGCAGCTCACAGGCAAAACCCAAGTCTTCCAACCAGGTCGCCAGTTGCTCCACCACTGGACGATTGCCCATATCCCAACGTTTGCTGTGGCTACTGACAGAGGGAATAGCCACCAGTTCGGTGAGCTGTTGCGATAATGACGGTAAAGACGATGACATAGAGTGACTTATTATTAAAACAACAGTAGTGACCGGTTTTTTTATCTTGTTATAGTTTAATGTATCAGACCCACGTGATTTCGCGTAAATTTAATTGATGTAAGCTTATTCCCTCCCGTTTTTTAAGGACATCCGACATGAGTATTCAAGCTGGCGATAAAATTCCTTCTCTGACCCTGAGCGTTATGGGTGACAAGGGCCCTCAACCTGTGACCACTGACGAGCTGTTTGGCGGCAAAAAAGTAGTGATGTTCGCAGTTCCCGGCGCTTTTACGCCGGGCTGCTCGATGACTCATCTACCAGGCTTTGTGGTTAACGCCGACAAGATTAAAGACAAGGGTGTCGACACCATTATTTGCACCTCGGTGAACGATGCCTTTGTTATGGGCGCCTGGGGGAAAGACCAGAATGCCGAACATCTTGTGATGCTGGCCGACGGCAATGGCGAGCTGGCTGAGGCTTTGGGCTTAAGCAAAGATGCTTCGGCGTTTCAGATGGGTACCCGTTCGCAGCGTTATGCGTTGATTGCCAATGACGGGGTGGTGGAATTGCTGAATGTTGACGAGAAAGGGATTGATAAAAGCAGCGCTGAGACTATTTTGGCGGCGTTGTAATTCGTAATTTTAAACTTGAGTTCTTAACTGGGGTACGACCCGTGGGGTCGGACCCCGTCCATGTTTTCGATGTGAGCACGATGCGAGGGGTCCGACCCTACGGGTCGTACCCCGGATTCATTTCTACGAATTAGCCTAAACCACTCACCTCAACAATCCCCGCCGCAATTTCCACAAACTTGTGCTCCTCAACAAAATGCCCCACCTCCGGAAAGGTTTGCATATGGCCACTTAATTGCGGCAAAGCCTCCTGCCACTGCTCGCGAACTTCCGCACGCGCACAGGGATCCCACTCCCCCCAAAAACCACGCACGCCAATATGCTGTCCAGAAGGCCCCCAGCACTCAGGCACCTTCTTCTGCATATTCTGGTAAAAGGCGCGATTGTCCTGCCAGCCCTGGTCCTTATCGAAGTAGCGATAGCCGTGGCCCCACACCTTGGTTTGTTTAACGTTACGCTTAGAACTCAGTGCATTGCTGCGGGTTTTAAACATATCCCGATAGAGCACCTCCCCTTCCGTCAAACGCCCGCTTATGGCTCGCAGGGTGTAATCCAGTGTGCGGGTAATCATTTTCCAAGGACCCACACTGGAGAACATCACTATCGGCGGAATATGTTTCCACAGACGCCAGGGCACACGGTAGCCCAAGGTATTCCACGGCAGCCACCTCATGGGGAAGTTGGTGCAATTCATGCCCTGCAGAGGCATCGGAAAAATCGTGGTATTCATTAACACCAGATGTTTCACCCGCTCTGGGGTATCGATAAAGGCGCCCGTGCCAATCGCTCCACCCCAGTCATGAATGACCAGAGTCACTTCCGTGAGGTTTAAATGGGCAATCAGCTGCTTGAGGTTATTGGCGTGATGCATATCCACCATTTCGAAACTGGCCTGGTCGGATAAGCCAAAACCAATATGATCCATGGCCACCACTCGACAGCTTTTGCCTGCGGCGGCTTGTCGTTCCACCTCAGTAATCACCTGGCTATAGGTGTAGGAAGACTCCGGGTTACCGTGCACAAACACCAGTGTTGCATCCACTTTACGCTTTCCATCACCACCAAATGTATGGTCATAGAAAAACAGTTTTTTACCGGCATCCGGCCCCTCGGGCAGAATTAACCAACGGCCGCTGCCGGCAGGCATATAGTCATCGGGGATATGGGTAATCGGGGTATTGCCAGGGGTAGCTTCCACCCGGCAGCCAATGGCTTGGGTCATGCTTACATCTCTCTATTTGCTTATTGATAGCCTGTAACCGGCTTTAATGACGACTATTCTCCTCGCCCCTGCTTGCTGCTATCAGTGTTAATCCCGCCACACCCCTGTCATTTTCAGCCAATTATCGATAATCTAGCCGACTATGGATCAGCTTTCGACTTATTTTCCTCGTATTATTTCCCGCGAGCTTGGCTTAACCCCCGATTCAATAGGCCCCTTGCTAGACGGCACACACTTAGTCGCGGGCGATATTTTCTACGAAACCAGCCTGTCCTATTCCGACTTTACGATCTTTCTCAACAACGCTCTCGACTACAGCCAGGCCGCTAACCTGGGCTTGCGCTTCGGCCGCCATGTGATGCCCTTTGCCGCATCAGAGGTCGGCATGGCCGGGCTGGCAGGCCCTAACCTGCTGGAAGTATTACGGGCTCTGGCCAGCTTTAGTCGCCTGCAGGCCAACTATGTCATGATCGACGCCCGCTTGGATCTCGACGGTTTGCGTTTACGGGGTAAGGATCTTATCGAGCTGGGACCAACCCGGCGCACGCAGCACGAAGTGTTACTCTTCTCGATTCAAAACACTGTCGAAGCCATTCTCGGCCGCCCCTTTACCGAAGGCCGCTATTACCTGGCCTATCCCGAACCCGATTACGGTGAAGAATATCGGGATGTTTTCCACAGCCCCTGTACATTTAACGCCGCTCAAACTGGGGCCGATATTCCACGACAACTGCTCAATGTGCTGTCCCCTTTCTACCACGAAACAAACTGGCAACAGGCGCTGCTGCGCTGTGCCAAGTTAATGGAAGAGCTTAAAGTCAGCCAGGACAACGTCTACCGCAAACACATCCTCTCCGTGCTGCGATCCCAAAATCCCCCGCTACCCAGTATTGGCACCGTAGCCCGTGAGTTACATATGTCAGAGCGCAGCCTGACCCGCCGACTCAAGGAGGAAGACAGCAGTTACCGGCAACTGCAAAATCAGGTGCTGCACGAGTGGGCATGCCGTTATCTCGGTGAGAGTAAACTTAGTGTCGAGGCCATTGCCGCCCAATTGGGCTACCAGGACAGCGCCAATTTCCGCCGCGCATTTAAACGCTGGCAAGGATGCTCTCCACAAGCATACCGGCATAACCTTAGCATTTATTGATCCGACGCCAAGGGCAATTTCTGGTATCCTTAGCGCCCTTAAATTTTTTGTTATCCGTTTATCTCATCTAGGCGACGAGGTTTAGCCCCATGCCCACTTACCGCTCAAAAACATCCACCGCTGGCCGCAATATGGCCGGTGCCCGTGCCCTGTGGCGTGCCACTGGCATGAAAGATGAAGATTTCCACAAGCCAATTATTGCGGTGGCCAACTCCTTTACCCAGTTTGTACCCGGTCATGTGCACCTGAAGGACATGGGTCAGCTGGTCGCCCGCGAAATTGAAAAAGCCGGTGGCGTGGCAAAAGAGTTCAACACCATTGCGGTCGACGACGGTATCGCCATGGGCCACGACGGCATGCTCTACTCGCTGCCATCGCGCGATATTATCGCCGACTCGGTTGAGTATATGGTCAACGCCCACTGCGCTGACGCCCTGGTGTGTATTTCCAACTGTGACAAGATCACACCGGGAATGCTGATGGCCGCTATGCGCCTGAATATCCCTGTAATCTTTGTAACCGGTGGCCCAATGGAAGCCGGTAAAACCAAGCTGTCCGAGCACAAGCTGGATCTGGTTGATGCCATGGTAATGGCCGCCGACGACAAGGTTGACGATGAAACCGTTGCCGAAGTTGAGCGCAGCGCCTGCCCAACCTGTGGCTCCTGCTCCGGTATGTTTACCGCCAACTCCATGAACTGTTTGGCGGAAGCCCTGGGTCTGGCCCTGCCGGGTAACGGTACTGTAGTAGCGACTCACGCCGACCGTGAAAAGCTGTTCCTCAAAGCCGGTCACACTATTGTGGATATGGCCAAGCGCTACTACGAAGGCGATGACGCCAGCGTACTGCCACGCTCCATTGGCTCCTTTGAAGCTTTTGAAAACTGTATCGCTCTCGATATCGCTATGGGCGGCTCCACCAATACCATTCTGCACCTGCTGGCCATTGCCCAGGAAGCCGAGGTGGACTTCACCATGAAGGACATCGATCGACTGTCCAAAGAGATTCCGCAGCTGTGTAAAGTGGCTCCCAATACCCCCGAGTACCATATCGAAGATGTACATCGCGCCGGTGGTATCATGGCGATCCTCGGCGAGCTGGACCGCGCCGGCAAACTGCACACCCACCTGCCTACCGTGCACAGTGCGACCATGAAGGACGCCCTCGATGAGTGGGACATTATGCGTAACCCAACCCCCGAGGTAGTGGAATTCTACAAGGCTGGTCCCGCCGGCATTCCGACCCAGGTTGCTTTTAGCCAAGCGACTCGCTGGCCGAGCCTGGATGGTGATCGCGAGAACGGCTGTATTCGCTCACTGGAACACGCCTTCTCCCTGGAGGGCGGCCTGGCTGTACTGCATGGCAATATTGCCGTGGATGGCTGTGTAGTTAAAACCGCCGGTGTTGATGATTCCATTCTGGTGTTTGAAGGCAACGCTTATGTCACCGAATCCCAGGACGAAGCCGTAGCCGATATCCTTGCCGACAAGGTTAAAGCCGGTGACGTCGTGATCGTACGCTATGAAGGCCCACGCGGTGGCCCTGGTATGCAGGAGATGCTCTACCCCACCTCTTACATTAAATCCAAAGGCCTGGGCAAAGAGTGTGCGCTGTTAACTGACGGTCGTTTCTCCGGCGGTACTTCCGGTCTGTCCATTGGCCACGTATCCCCTGAAGCAGCTGCGGGCGGCGCTATTGGCCTGGTACGCACCGGTGATCGCATTAAGATCGATATCCCTAACCGCACCATCGATGTACTGCTGAGCATGGACGAGCTCGATGAGCGCCGCGCCGAACAGGACAAGCTGGGCTGGAAGCCGGTTGAAGAGCGCCCGCGTAAAGTCTCTGCCGCACTGAAAGCCTACGCCAAGCTGGCGACCAGTGCCGACAAAGGAGCCGTTAGGGATCTGTCGCTGCTGGATTAAAGCTGCGTTCAAGCTCTACATTAAAGCTCGTAAAAACCCGATCAGGCAACTGATCGGGTTTTTCTTTATCTGCGAACTGCACACTACTCATTTGGGGTTAATAACAGCAAGTTACAAAATATCAGCTAAAATTTTCTTACTAACCCTTAGCCTTCCTTATAGACAATAGTCCTGCAGTAAAGGATACCAAGCGATGGATTTGCAGGTATGTCAGACAATGTCCTCTTAACGTTTTTAGCAGAAGTGGCATTTGCACTTGCGGTTATTTTACTGCTTGTCAGCCTTATGCTTCGTCGCTATATACAGTCCTATCGCGTCCTACACGAAAAGTATAAGAGTTTAAGAAGGCAAATTAAGGTCGGCAGCACTGTCGACCGAACGCAGCCGAAAAAGAATGACGGCTTTTTCGACAACCCGCTGGGTTATGTTAAGCGCCAACTATCCCACACTGATGATAAAAAAAGCGACACAGCCACCGCATCGAGTGATGTCTGGCATTTACGCCAGAAGTTTCTCAACGCTGAAGCTTCAGCTCTGAAGTACAACGAGGATTCCGATGCCTACTGGAAAGAACTCGATAACTCCCTCACAACAATCCTCAAGCAGCTAACAAAAAAGGCAGGCCAAGATGATATTGCCTATTGGCAAAACAAGGTCGAGCTACTGCGTGAACGCCTAAACAGAATGAAGGCCTCGGAAAGTCAGGAACGCTACCTACAGCAGCAACTCAAATCAGCCAATAAAACAATTCAAGATCTAAAAACCAAGCAGGCTCGTGGTCTCAACCGAGACAATATGAACAAGATCTGCCAGATTAACACCAAGCTTAAACGCACAGGCACGGACACCCTTGTTGTTCATCATCGAGGTGTTCCAGATCCGCTGTATGGAATACAAAAGTCCAACGGTAAAGATCTGGCTGATTCTGAACTCATAAAAACAAGCCAGCGTAGTCAACGTGAGATCATACGAGATCTTAAACAAAACGTTGATACGTTAAGTAGCACAGGAGACAGCAATCAATATCAGGGATTGAAAAATAAAATTGACTCTCTTGAAGATCAGCTAGAAAAATCTGAGTCCTATAGCTCCAAGCTTGAAACTGAATTAGTCAATATCAAGAAGACGCTGGATCAAGCACAACACAATTTAGAAGCGTCTGAAAAGCGGCTGGAACAAACCGACCAGGAGTTCTGGCGCAAAGGGCGTCAACAAGAGCATCGTGACACACTGGTTATTTCATCCACCCAAAACTCATCCGATGAAGACGACCTCAATTCAGCCCATGAGTGCTACCAACGCGCCAGTGAAGATATCAGCGAAATCAACAAGGTTATAGAATACCAGCGCACAACCATTACAGGACTCGAGGATGAAATAAGCAATCTTCGCAGTGAGTTATTGTTAAGCTCAGACCCCGATGAATCTGAAGAAAAAGCCCGCATCATTAGCAGACTGGAACAACTGCTCAACGAATCTGAAACCTGCGTCAAAATGCTCGAAGATGAAGTTGATACATTAAGAGATAAATTAAATCACCTATCCCAAACCCTTAAAGAAGAAGAGCAAGAGCTTGAACGCGCTCAACATCACATCCATGACTTGGAAGACACCCAACCCACAACACCTTCAAACAGCATGGAAGAAGAGCTCGACAACATGGCAGAAATGCTTAACAACACCATGTGCGCCTACGGCGACCAATCCTGCATAACGCATTTTGCAATGAACTGTCTGAAGTGCCGCGATCTCAATGAGTTGGCCAGAGACATAATGGACACCGCAGCGAATTTTGGTGTCGATACCGCCTTAATCATTCGCAGCAAACTGGGGCAGGTTGAAACTGCTGACCAGCACAAAATCAACAACCGTGATAAACAGCAACTCAGGGCGATTGTATTCGATGAAAACAATCGCGTTACCGATATCAGCGAAGGGTTTATTATTGCCTTCCCTAATATTTCACTGCTGGTCAAACCCCACGAACTTAATAGTGAACAAGAAACCAGAAACAAAGACCTCCTTGTTTCCCTGCTAAGTTTAGCTTCTCACGCGATTGAAAAAATCGAGAGCGATCAAATTCGTGACCGCCAAAAGAAAACCCTCGACACCCTATTGCGCAGCACGCAAAAAACCATAAAAAGCTTGGATATTCAGTACACTTATCAATGCGATGAAGCCACTAAAATTAACGACCGGTTATTAAAAGATCTCTACCTGGCACTGGAGACCATGAAAATCAGCAACAACCAGCGTAAACTCTTTGAGCGCATGATGAACGACAGCCAAGAGCGTATGGCCTTATTGTTTGCCAGTGGCCTTACCGTTGATGACACCATGAAAAAACTTATCTCTAGGCTTGAAAGCAACTAACCAATAACCGCTGCACTCTTCAATAAAGGGCTTTATATGCAACAACTTTGTTATGTCAGCGCTGCAGTAAATCCCGTTACCGAACAAACACTGGAAGAGCTTCTCCTCTGCTCTCGAGACAACAATTTAAAGTATGACATTACCGGCATGCTGCTATTTGCCAACAACACCTTCATTCAGGTAATTGAAGGCCCCAAGACCAATATCGATCACCTATTCGCAACCCTACAGGAAGACGACAGACACAAGAATGTTGTGCGAACCTACTATGAAGCTATATCCGAGCGGGATTTTCCCAACTGGCAAATGTCTTTTGCCCACGCCGCACCGGAGACATTCGACACATTACCTGGCTACTCTGACTACCTGTCTTCAATACATTCAGAGCTAGCACCGACGGTTGCCATGGGTTTTGGTCGCGCTGCCATTGAGCGTTTCAAACGCTGTTTTGCTTAACGGGAGATTTTCCGGAAGGGAGAAAGTATTTGGCCCCGAGAACGGGGCCAAATGGAAACAAACTTATAAGCTCGAACAATAATTAAAGCTTAAGCTGTCTCTCGCGCTCGATTTCACTTTCAGCAAACTTACGCCACTGAACAGCAAACTTCTTACTGCGCTTGTCTTTAGCAGCTTCTTTAAACGCTTTGATCGCCGCTTCGTATTGCTTAAGGTTGGCGCGAGCCATACCAATCACAATATACAGCTGATCTGCACGCTTGATGCCGCCACGCTTGAGAGCGATTTCACTCGCCTTCAGCGCTTTCTTGTGCTGATCGTTATCCAGGTAGATACCGGCCAGACGAGCGTAGAGGTCGCCTTTATCAGACTTTTTCGCCGCCTTTTCCATTTCTGGAATAGACTTCTTCACCTCTTGCGCCAAACGCCAAGCTGTCGCCAGGACTTCCAGGTTCTTCGAGGTTTCCTCGATGATCTTGGCTTTCATGCCCTTGTCGATGATCTTGGCAGCCTTATAAGGCGCGTCTTCACCCATCAGCAGGTACGCAAGGTTCATCAGCTCTTTTTCTTTGGTCAACGCGCCCATAACATAGACGGTTTCCAAAGCGTGAAGCTGATCTTTCTCACGACCTACAGTGCCGTACATACCAGACAACTGCTTCCAGTAGGTAGCTTTTGGATAGTGCTTAACCAGTTTCTCGAGAATGGAGATAACTTTTTTGTTATCGCCTTTATCGAAGTAAATCGCACGCTGCAGGGTGTACCAGTTTTCTTTTGGTATCTTGCCCTTGCTCTCGTACATGGTTACTGCTTTGTTGATATTCGGCAGAGCCTGCTTCATATCATTTAACTGGTAGTAACCCTGTGCCAGAAGTACGTAGGGGTCAGCGCCAACGATCGGTTGGATTTTCATCCACTCTTTCAGTTTGGCGATGGCGCCGCGGTAGTCTTCCTGAACAAACTTCAGCTGTGCAATGGTGTAAAGCGTTCCCAATTGCAGTGCGTCAGAAAGCTGCTCTTCAGCCAGTACTTTTTCATAGAACTGAATCGCTTTCGGGTAGTTTTCCAGCGAGTAGTAAACCCAACCGTAGTAGTTCCACAGGTTGGCTTTTTCAAAGCTGGTGAACTTAGCACTGCCCTTGTTGATTTCATCCAAAACAACCAAGGCGCCTTTCCAGTCATTTGCGTCGGTCTTTTCCTGAACCTTGGCAAACTTTTTATACACCGGCTGACGCAGGGAATAGCTCTTTTTGGTTTTGTACTTAGGTTTCTCAGTCTTCTCTTGCGCGTGAGCCACGCCAGACTGCAATGCTTCCACACCGAAAGATTGCATGACAACACTGCCCGCCAGAGGCGCCAGCGCAAGCGGCGCCGCCAACAACGAGTGTCTGACGAGCTTAGAAACCGAACTAATAGCCGTCATTTTCATAGTCTTTCCCATCGGTTATTTGGCAATTGCGAAGGTAATCTTGTTACGCACACCAGGTACTTCAACTGGCTCACCATCAATTACGCGAGGCTTATACTTAAACTTCAGCGCAGCTTTCATGGCAGCACGGTTGAAGACATTAGGTGGCTGAGCCTCTACCACAACCGGGTCACGGACAGAGCCGTTAGTGGTTACGGTGAACTCAACGATTACCCAACCTTCAATACCACGTGATAACGCACGGCGTGGATACTGTGGCTGTACCTTAACAATAGGCAGGTACTCACCATCGCCACCACCAAAACCAACACCTTTAACATTCAGGTTTGGATTGATACGAGGGGCCGCCATGTTCATGGCATCCGGAGATACGTCTGGAGTATCAAACTCCGGCTCTGGCATCTCGGGAGGTGGCTCCTCCGGGTCTTCCGGCTTATCCGGTTTCGCCGTGTCGTATTGAGTTTCAATTGCGCGCTCGGGCATATGGATATCAGCAACCTTCTTCTGCTCAACCTCTTCAGGTGCGCGACGGTCCGCTTCAATCAACGAGTGCATTAAAAATAACAGGCCAAAGGTAACGGCTACCGCCAGTACCCCCGCCAATCCTAATCGTGCAACATTCATACGCTAGTTATTCTCCGTTGCCACAGAAACGTCAAGAACACCGGCCTCGCGTGCCGCATCGGCAATCTTGGTCATGGTCTCAACGTTTGCTTTATTGTCGGCTTGAATAACCAAAGCCCCTTTCGGGTTTTCGGCGTGCAGTCGCTCGATGTGGGCGCGAATCGCGCGCACGTCAACACGACGCTTATCAATCCAGACTTCGTTATTGGAGTTAATAGCTACCAGAATATTGGCGTTCTTTTTCAATTCGGCCGTATTCGCCTCAGGGCGATTAACCTCAACGCCAGCCTCTTTAATGAATGAAGCAGTCACAATAAAGAAGATCAACATGATAAATACCACGTCGAGCATCGGCGTTAAGTCAATCGCGCCTGATTCTTCTTCGCTTTTATTGGTTCTTCTGCCCATGGTCAGTCTCTTGTTTACCGGTTAAACACACAACCGGTGAATACTTTGATCCTGGGTTGTGAGCTAAAGTTCACAACCCAGAGGCCTTAATGGTCCATTGTCAAATGATCTTCAAGCAGCTGATTTTCACGTTCGGCGATACGGGTAATGTATGTGTTACCAAATACACCAGACAGTGCCGCAACCATACCCGCCATTGTCGGGATTGTTGCTTTAGACACACCGCCTGCCATGGATTTGGCATCACCACCACCGGTAACGGCAAGTACGTTAAACACTTCGATCATGCCCCATACGGTACCCAGCAGACCAAACAGTGGAGCAAGCATCACCAGAGTGGCGACCATGTCCAGGTTTGAATTTACCTTTTCGGATACCCGAGAGATCAATGCGTAGCGAACTTGGTGGGCATTCCAGGATTTACGCTCTTTACGAGACTCCCAGTTATCTAAGGCACCCTGAACATCTTTCTTCAGGCCGCCTTTGAAATACCACAAACGCTCAAAAATCAGTGTCCACATGACAAAGGTCAGGATGGCGATTAACGTTAGTACCTCGCCACCCGCATCCATAAAGGCTTTAATGGCTTCTAGTGAGTCCATCAATGCCGTCATGTGCTATCTCCTATTTACCCTCAGCGTTTTCGGCGATGATACCAGCGCTCTGCTCTTCCAGAATGTGGAGAACACGCTTGGCACGGCCGTTAACGAGGGTGTGCATCAATACAGTTGGGATGGCTACAACCAGACCCAGAACTGTGGTTACCAGAGCACCGGAGATACCACCGGCCATTGCCTTCGGATCGCCCGCACCAAAGATGGTGATAGCTTGGAAGGTAATGATCATACCGGTTACAGTACCCAGCAGACCCAGCAGCGGAGCTACCGCAGCAATGATCTTCAGCAGGTTGAGACCGGACTCAATAGCAGGACGCTCTTTCAGCACTGCTTCTTCCAGTTTCAACTCCAGGGTTTCACCGTCGAGACCTGGGTTGTCCTCAGCAACTTTGAGGATACGACCCAGTGGGTTGTTGGTATTGGCTTTGTCAGACTTCAGCTGCGAGCTTACCTTGCCGCTGATACCGGCCAATACGATGAAGCGGAAGATCGCTAACAGCATAGCGAAAGCACCTACCGCAGTAATGATGTAGCCTACCAGGCCACCTTGATGCCAGCGCTCTTCCAGAGAAGGGCTGTTGATCAGGGCCGCCAGGAAAGAACCACCGGAAGGACCAGTCGGGTCAATACCTACACGGGTAAAGCCGTCGGTGGAAGCTTCCAGAGCGCTAGCAGCAGACAGGAACTCTGCACCAGGCTGACGAGTCAATTCGATCATCTTCTCGCCTTTGGTTTGGAACTCCAGGTAGTTACCGTCGGACAACAGGTTGAAGTTACCGATACGCACAACGTCTTGAGTCAGTTGCTCGCCGTTTGGCTTGATAACGGTACCGGAGAACTTAACAACCTTGCTACCTTCAACAGTCTCACGCTGCAGTTCGTACCACAGACGCTCGATCTCTTCGATGGTTGGCAGCTGGGTAGCGCTGTTCATTTTTTCGATCAGCTCATCCAGGAAAGCCGCACGACCAGGGATCTGGGCACTAACAATAGAGGTACTCAGGTTGGAACGCAGGTCGCCCGCAGTAGACGTCAGGTGACCGAACAGCTCTTTCAGAGAACCCAGACGCTCTTGCAGTTGAGCACGCTTGGCGTTTACGTCCAGTTCTTGCTGTTCGTATTTCTTTTCCAGGCGAGCAGAACGGGCTTCTTCGTTCTTCTTGGTTTGCTTGGCTTTGTTCAGCAGAGACTGTTGGTTAGCCTTCTGACGACGGAACTCAGCTTCACGCTGCTTGTGCTCTTTGGTCTCAGCAATTTTGCTCTGCTTAACCATGTTCAGCAGTTGATCCAAAGACTTGGCTTTTTCTTCAGCTACGGCAGGTGCCATAACGCTGACAGACAGCAGGCCAGCAGTGGCTACGGCCAGGCATTTTTTTGCGAAATTCATTTTCATTGCGCGGCCTCCGGAGCCAGAATCGGCAACTTCATAATATCGATGGAAGCTTGTTTCTTAGCGATACGAATGCCTTTCAGGATGGAGCTGCGGTATTCAGCAGCGTCCAGCTCGGCCCAACCGCCTTGACGCTTGTCCCAAACACCAGACAGTTTGGTGTCGGTAGTTTGATACATCAGGGCCACACGACCAACGCGCAGGATGTTCACTTCGCGCTCTTGACCACCGATGTTCAGAGTATCTTTATAGGTATCGATCTTACGACCGTACTCAGACTCAATTTTGTAGGCTTCCAGAACCTGACGGAATTTCTCGGCAACGGAAATATCAGCACGCTCTTGGTTGTTGCGCAGCATTTCTACACGCTCACGACGCTCTTCCAGATGGAAAGGTACGTCCAGTGCTACAAACTGCTCCAGGCCATCCAGCATACGCAGGATCAGTGGCTGGATTTGACGCTCCATGACAGTTACCTGCTCGATGGAGTTTTCCAGTTGCTTGATCACTTCCAGTTGGTTAGCGATCTGCTTCTCCAGCTGGGTGTTATATACACGCAAGCCTTCGATTTGCTTGTTCACGGTTTTGAATTCTTGCAACAAGCTAGAAGTCTGGTCAGCAATCTTGTCGATTTTTTGCTGAGACACTTGTGCTGCTTTGGTTTTGGCTTGACCAACCTGCAGAATGGAATTCAACGTTTGGTCTGCCTGCGCCACGCTACCTACTAGCGCGCCAGCAGAAAGCACGGTGGACAGGGCCACGGCCTTTAATCGCTGCTTTTTCATTATTTCCCCCAGTGTGGGTACCTACAATCAACTCTTACGGCATCAATTTTCGTTTGATCGACCTGACTACAAAACCGATTAAACGAAAGAAGGCGCCGCCTTATTTTTCTATAAATCACCGGTTGCCGGTAATTTTGAACGCGTCATTTAATACCAGCAGCTGCAAACATTCAACGGTTAAGACCTGTGTCCTTGACATTACTTTACTTTGTGTAGATAGGTATCACCAAAGGTAACATTCGCGCCAAAAGATTCGGGGATATGCGTAACAAAAGGGCCAATAACGCCCTATTAAGGGCATTTTTGCACCATCAGGGGGATCCCCCAAAAGGGTGACAAACAAGTGTTTTCAGTTAACTTTTCGTAACACGATCGTAGACAAAAAAGCTATAGTCGAAGGGGTTTTTGGCGCATGCGGTATGGCGCTCGGCACTCACTTGCTGCCAGTCAGAGGCGGTCAATTCGGGGAAATGGGCGTCGCCCTCCACCTCGCCGTGAACGCGGGTCAGATAGAGGCGATCGGCCTGATCAAATAGCATACGGTAGATTTCAGCACCGCCAATCACCATAACCTCTTCTACCCCCGCCTCTTCTGCCACGCGGCGAGCGGCGGCCAGGGCATCCTCAACGGTAGAAACAATGGTCACAGCCTCGCGGTGCTCAGGCGCCACCTGCCACTCGGCATTGCGGGTAATAACGATATTGGGACGCCCTGGTAGCGGCCGGCCAATGGAATCGTAGGTCTTACGGCCCATGACGATGGGCTTACCCATAGTGGTCGCCTTGAAGTACTTCAGATCGTTAGGCAAGTGCCAGGGCAGGTCGTTATCGCGACCGATCACATGGTTTTCCGCCGCAGCCACAATCATTGCCAAGCGCATATTACTTCCTTTATTTAGTTAAACAGCAAAGGGGTAGGCAATAGCCGGGTGGTGCTCATAGCCTTCAACACTGAAATCATCAATGGTGACCCAGGTTTCCACGTCCTCGAAGCTCTTGATCTCGGGGTTAATGTGGAAGCTTGGAGACTCAAAGGGCTCGCGCTTCAGCTGCACATCGCGCATCAGTTCCAGCTGATCTTCGTAGATATGGGCATTAACTATTTTGTGGTAGGCCTTGCCCGGCTTCAGACCGGTGATCTGGGCCATCAGCGCCAGCAATACAAAACACTGCACCTGGTTAAAATTTAACCCCAGCGGCACATCACAGCTGCGCTGGTAACTGGTGAGGTAGAGCTTGCCACCCAGGATAGAGAAGGTGTGGGTGTGCATGCAGGGGCGCAGGCAACCCAGGTGGAATTCGCCTGGGTTGTAGAAGGTCAGAATCTCGCCGCGATCATCGATACCTTGACTTAAGTTATCCACAATCTTGCGTAACTGGTCGACAGTGGTGCCTTCTGGAGTCATCCAGGCGCGGCCCTGAACACCGTAAACACGACCCATATCATCCTCGCCCTTGCGAGCCGGATTATTGAGCCAGGCCTGATTCTCATTAGCGTTGGCATTCCAGGTATTACAACCAATCTCGCGGAACTGGGCAGCATTGTCATAACCACGCAGGTAACCCAGCAGCTCGGCAATCGCCGCTTTCCAGAAGGATTTGCGGGTGGTGATCAGCGGAAACTGATTGTTTTCCACATCGTACTCAAGATTGGCATCAATCACGGTCAGGCAGCGCTTGCCGGTCCGCTCGTTTTCGACCCACTCGCCCTCATCGACGATACGCTGGCAAAGATCCAAATACTGTTTCATCTAATTCTCTAACTATCTATATGCCTTAGTCGTAAACCAAAGCACTAACCATTACTTTCGGCGGGCTGCTCACGCCTAATCAGCTGGCGCAGCTCGGCACGATAAACCCACAACATCAGACCAATGCCAAAGCCAATCATCGGCAGGCTTAACAGCTGGCCACGGGTCATCCAACCCAACACATCAAAGCCGATATGTGAATCCGGCTCACGCACAAATTCAACGATAAAGCGGAAACTGCCGTAGCAAATCAGGAACAGCGCACTGACGGCACCGCGTGGTTTTGGTTTGGCCGAAAACCACAACAACACTACAAACAGCACCAAGCCCTCGAGAAAGGCTTGATACAGCTGCGACGGATGACGCACCAGACCCAGCGGATCACGGGGGAATACCATGCCCCAGGAAACATCGGTCGCACGGCCCCACAATTCCTGGCCAATAAAGTTACCCAGGCGGCCAAAGCCCAAACCTAAAGGCACCATAGGCGCGACAAAATCCGCCACGCCCAAAAACGGCCGCTTGATCTTGCGGCTATAAAGCCACAGCGCCACAACCACACCCAGCATGCCGCCATGGAACGACATGCCGCCTTCCCACACCCGGAATAACCACAGGGGATCTAGCAGGAAACGGTCGAAGTAGTAAAACAGCACATAACCGCAGCGACCACCGATAATCACCCCCATCGCGCCATAGACCACCAGGTCTTCGATCTGGGCTTTACTGATAACGCTGTTGGGCTGCTTGCTGCGTTTTACCGCGACCAACCAGGCACCTAAAAAGCCCAGCAGGTACATAATGCCATACCAGTGGACCTCTAAAGGCCCCAGGGTTTTACCGGCCAGCTCAAACGGGCCTAACGACAGCAATACAGGATCTATCTCGGGATAAGTCAGCATGAGTTACTACAGCATCCGTTTT
Source organism: Maricurvus nonylphenolicus (assembly GCF_042854845.1). Taxonomy (GTDB): domain Bacteria; phylum Pseudomonadota; class Gammaproteobacteria; order Pseudomonadales; family Cellvibrionaceae; genus Maricurvus; species Maricurvus nonylphenolicus. The sequence goes on from NZ_AP031498.1 coordinate 5,377,755, forward strand.
AAAGTTATAACGTTCCTAACCAGCTTTGATCATACCACTGACAAGCAACTGCGCGCCCACCAGCATTAAAAATACCGCAAAACCGCGCTTTAACAGAGCCGCCGGCAGACGATGGGCCAACTGCGCGCCCACCTTGGCCATAGGTGCACTGCACACCACCATACCCAGAAAGGCCGGCCAGTAAACATAACCCGTGGTCCATTCTGGCAGAGCCGCCTGGCCCCAGCCCTGCCACATAAAGGTCGCCGCTCCAACAATGGCGATAGGTAATCCCAGCGCGGCTGATGTGGCCACCGCACGTTGCATGACTACGCCACAGAAACTAAAAAAGGGAACCGACAGGGAGCCACCACCAATACCAAACAGGGCCGAAGCCCAGCCGATAATACCACCGGCCAATACACGCCCCGGCCTGCCGGGCAAGCTGGCCCTATCAGCCGGCGCTGGGCGCAACATCAGAATGGCTACAAAGATCGCAAAGCCACCAAAAGCCATCTGCAGGTGCAAGCCCGCCATAGCCGCTGCAGTCTTACCGCCCAACCAGCTGCCAATCAAAATGCCAGGCACAATGGTCATAGCCAGTGGCCAATCCACCGCACCTTTGCTGTGGTGGGTACGCACTGAAGAAATCGAGGTAACGACAATGGCCATCAGTGATGTACCCACCGCCATATGGGTCAGCACATCCGTCGGCATACCCAACGCTGAAAAGGTATAGATCATGGCCGGCACCATAATCACGCCACCACCCAGGCCAAACAACCCGGCAATCAGGCCCGCCAGGGCGCCTACGGCGGCATAGATCAATAGCAACGTCATGAACAGCCCTTTAAAAAGCTCTTGAAAAAAGAGCCGCCATTATCCCGTTTCAGCGCTAAAAGAACACCCCCGACACAGTTAAAAGCTACCATCTTGCGCCAAGCATTATCACTTTACTGCGCATATCTAGCGTAGCCATTCTGCCAACTGGTATCGTCAAACCGTCTTTCTCAGGAGCACATTCAAGAGGTATCCCCATGAGACCAGTACTCACAATGTTTGAACAAATGGGCAGCGAGCCGTTTTCACAAGCTGTTGGCCAAATGGCCCCCTATTTCGCTTCAATTGATCCCGAGGTCACCGAACTAAAAGAAGGTTACTGCTGTGCCTTGCTGAAGAATCAGCCCAAAGTTCACAACCACTTGGCCACTGTCCATGCGATTGCCATGTGCAACGCTGCAGAACTGGTTGCTGGCCTTACCACCGACGCCTCTATCAGTGAAGATGCCCAATGGATTCCACAGGCAATGAGCGTTAAGTATTTGGCAAAAGCCAAAACCGATCTCACTGTCATCTGTGATGCTAAAGATGTTGATTTCTCTCAGGCTGGAGAAATTCTTGTCCCAGTGTCAGCTGTTGATACGGACGGCAAGGAATGCTTCTCTGCGCAAATCACCATGAACGTGAAAAACCCATAACCCCTCTCTGTACAATTCGACTATCCATCGAATCGAACTTGTCCCCGCGACTTTCTGCGGGGGATTTTTTATGAAGAAGCAACAACCGATAATTGGATCGCGGGGTTTTGGGCGTAATCTTTCGGCGTGACGCCAAACCAGATTTTGAATGCACGGTGAAATGCACTCACTTCGGAATAACCCAACGCCTTAGAAATCTCGACCACCGAAAGCTCACCCCTGACAATCAACAATAAGGCACGCTCTTTTACCACTTCTTCTTTCAGCTGTCTGAAACTGGATTTTTCATCGGCCAAAATACGCTGCAGTCTGCGCTTGCTGAGCTTGAGCTGGTCAGCCACCTTGTCGGTATTAGCTCGCTGATATCCCTGCTCAACAATAATCGCTTTGATAGATTCCAAAACATCGACACCTGATTTTTGCTGTAACAGCAACTCATCGGCATAAGCCTTGTTAATTTGATAAAGATGAGCATCGGAGCCAGGGATATCATCATCCAGATTTCGCACTGAAAACCAGATGCTATAAGGCGGGACATCGACACACTCAACGCCATAACGCATAATCGATGCTAAAAGCTCTACATCAATTCCCTTTGGCAACGTGAGCTTTTCAATTGCATTTTTCTCCACTCCCATATAACGACTCATAGCAGACAGCTGAACCATCAGAGACACGATATGCTGAGGACTTTCTTTAATTGGGCTTCGAATGGGGATTAATTTAAGGACGACATAATTTGGATCAGCGTCATCCAGCTCAAATTTAACCGCCGTACTGATTAAACTGGTATAACGGGCAATATCTTCCAGCGACTTACGGCCGGTAGGGCTATGCATCAATATAGGGGTCAACACCCCCATACCTTTTAGGTTTAAATTTTTACCGACGTTGTAACCTAGAAGAGGATCACCGGACAAGACTTCTGCCTTGTGCCAAATTTGCCGCAGCAGCGTGACATTTATCCGCTGCCCCTGGCGAATAGACTGAATATCTAACTCGGGTAACTCACTGGCTAGACGCTCCAAGCTCACACCAAGCTGAGACAGCTGGTTGAGCAAACCATTACTCCACGTATTGGCTGTTAAATAGGGCTTCATGTAGTTTTCCTGACAATGCAATCCGTCAATGGCATTACGGCGAAGTCTGTTACGATTATCCAGACACACTTAAGCATAGATTAAAACCGAAACACAAAACCCACAATTTAAAAATTAGTATTTGTAATACACCATCTGACTGGTTGTCGCCAACAGATGGCCATCTTGGCTCCAGAGCTCTCCTGTTTGATCGAAATAGCCCTGACTGTATTTACCCGCTCGAGCATGGGCTAACAGCCAGGCACTTGGCAGGGATTCCAAATCAGCCTTGGATGCATGGAAATGAATAGTCAAACTCACCGTACCTATTGGCGCAAATGTCCGCTCGCGAATAAACAATCGAGGAAAGAATGAGTCACACATTGCGGTCAGCGACAGAAAGTCCAATTTGCGATACGGTTTATCCGCAATCCATGCAAGAGATTCTGATGTCGGCCCACCGTCGTCAACAGGCTCTTCAAACAGGTTACCCTTCACAAATCGCATATCATAGCGTTTTGCCCATTCCATAAGTTGCTCTTCCGGTATACTGGACAACTGCTCTAGGGGTGGGGCCTGTGGACACGGGATTTCAGTGCTGTTCCAGGTTTCCCTGCGATTAGCAAGCACAAGTGTTGCAGAAAGAATTGCCTCACCTTCAGCAGACGCGTCGATACACCAATGCGCGTTGCTGCGGTTTTGTTTTATCAGGCGCGGCTTGATGATAATGTCAGACGCTGTTATTGCACCTATATAATTTACCGTCAACGCAACAGGATCACCTACAGCTTCACTATGGGTCATCACGGCCTTCAGTAACGTTGCCGCCGTCACGCCACCAAAAGGCCCAACCATATTGTTATAAGCAGGACTTAACTGATTTGTTCGTGATTCCTGAGGACCAGCTAAAACAATGGCCTGGTCAAAATCATGGATTTTCATATTGAGTACACCTTGTAAAATCTCAATGAGTAATGACAATCGGCCTTAAGCTATAGCCGTAATGTTTGCCGGCACAAACTTATGCAATGGCGTACCCACAAATCTGTCACGGTGCTTATGGCCCGTCAGCTTGTTGGCGAATACACCTGGCCGTACAGTTTCGCCATCATCTGTTTTAAAGGTAAGACCCTGACCATTGGGGATCGACAAGGTACCTGGCTTCATACGGTCATCAAACGCCAGATCCACTGCTTCTTGACCGTGCTCCGTTTTCAACATCACTTTAATGCCTTCTTCCAATCCCAGCTTTTCCGCATCACCCGGGTGTATTGTTAAGGCGAAAGGAATCTTGCCTTTAATCCAATTAGGATCTCGAATAATGGTATTCGCCGTATAGGCTCGACGCGCGCCGGCCACCAAGGCAAATGGATACTCTTCGCTTGTATCAACCAATGGCTGCAGATGTTGTAATGTTTGCAGCTCTTCGAGCATTTCTTTCATATTCAACTGCAATTTATTGTCTGGATATGGAATACGAGAAAAGCTTTCCTCTGCCTCTGTGCGGGTAATGATGGCCCCCGACGGAGAGTCCATCAGAGCGTTATATAATTCTGTGCCCATATCATCAGAGGTGTACCCTGCAGCCGCAACTTCTTTCGGATTTCTCATCGTCAGCGCTTGGGTTAAACCCCAGACCACAGCCGAGACGTCTTGACCTTCTGGCAACTCTGGCCCCAATGTTCGGTACAACACATAAGCGACCATGTCCTTCACTTTAGGGTTCAGTAATGCCTGCTCAAAAAATGCATTGCGGTATACATCGATGCCTTGTGGAGCAGCCTCTTTCAGTGGAGCCAACTCATCAGCGTCAAAGATATCCATAGCCTCAATCAGCCTGGCGACAATTTCTGCCTCAGGCAGTGTGCCAGGCGCAGGATCAAATAAAGGCTTTCGTACATGGAAGAAATTATCTGGCACACGCATTGGGAAAAACGTGGCTTCATAGCGCTCATACTGTGTGCATGCAGGCAAGACATAATCACTTTGGTAGGCTGTTTCTGTCATGGCCACATCAATCACCACACTCAGCTCCAGGGCGCGAATGGCTTCTGCCATTAAGTCAGCTTCTGGTAGTGAATGTACGGGGTTGGAACTCATGATAATCGCTGCCCGAAAACGATCCTCGTGGTCAGTCAAGATTTCTTCCGGGAAAGCAGTACAAGGGTAGAGGCCAGTAACAATAGGACTACGCGTAACCGGAGAGTACTCCATGTTGATTTCTTCACCCTGCTCATTGGTAGGGCGATACTCGAATGGCAGCAACTCCACCATCGGCGTGTTGGCCAACATGGTACCCGGCTTACCGTAGTTACCATTAAGGAACATGGTCATAAAATTCAGATAGCTCACCAAGGTAGAATGCGGAGCCATCTGGATACCAATATCTTCTTCCAATACAACAGATTCTGCTGCACTAATCACATTGGCAGTTTCTTTAATTAACTCGAGATCCACACCACAGAATTCCGCATAATCAGCAACGGGAACTTCCTTTAGCAATTTGATGAGATCTTCGTAACCATGGGTATGGCTTTCCAACCAATCCATAGGCAGTTCTTGCTCTTGAACAATGTGACCAAGGATTGCACTTAAACACCAGGCGTCGCGACCAGGCTTCACCGCCAGATGAATATCGGAGAAATCAGCTGTTTCAGTGCGACGCGGATCCATAACAATTAGCTTGCGTGCAGGGTCCTTACTGATCTCACGCAAAAAGGTTCTGCCACGGTCAATGCCGTTACTCATAAACGGGTTTTTGCCGACAAACATCACCACGTCCGCCCGCTCAATATCGTAGAAGGCACTGGTGCCAATAACGCGTCCAAGCACCCAGGCAATACCGGTTTTTTCCTGCGCCAACGGGCCAGATCTGTATTTGATTCCGAGCCCGTTTATCAATGAACGACCATAGGCACCACAAAGATGGTTACCCTGTCCACCACCACCATAAAAAGTAATGCGCTCGCCACCATGGGTAGCTTTTATATGGCTCAACTTTTCTGCAATCTCAGTAATTGCCGTATCCCAGCTGATCTCTTCATAGCTTCCATCTGCTCGACGACGCATAGGTGATGTCAATCGATTGGGATTATTCTGGTAGTAATTAATACGTGTGGCCTTGTTACAGATATAACCTTCTGAAGCGGGATGCGCTTTGTCACCCATGACCTTGACGATGTCGCGTCCGTTTTCGCCACCTAACTGAACGTTAATACCGCAATTAACAAAACAAAGGTTACATGCCGTACTGTGAAATTGCTGATCGGATTTGGCCATGTTTAACTCTCTAAAATTGATATATCTGTAAGGTGCTATCTACATACTGCTGCCCTACAAAGTAATACGATCTCAAAAGTGAAACACTGATACTTGATGCCAAAGGGCATCATATTGTGACAGTCACCCTAGGCAGCCCCTGCCCTGGCATCTTTGCGCAAAAGCTCGTAAAGTTCTCACACCCTCTGTTGTAGATGTTGCTATGTGCCTGATTCTGTTTGCCTACCGCGTACACCCTCAATATCCATTAGTGGTTGCCGCCAATCGCGATGAGTTTTTTGACCGCCCAACCCAGGCCGCCCACTTCTGGGAAGATGCGCCACAGGTACTGGCAGGTAAGGATCTACAGGCACAGGGCACCTGGATGGGCATTACCCGCCAGGGCCGCTTTGCGGCGGTGACTAACTACCGCCAGGGCGGCACGCCACAGGACAGACCGGGCTCTCGAGGTGATTTAACCCGCCACTTTTTAACCGGCGAGGAAAGCAGCGAAACATACCTCAGCCGCGTCGCCGACCAGGCTGATCACTACAACGGCTTTAACCTACTGACAGGTGATATCCACAAGCTGGGTTATCTCTCCCATCAGGGCCACAAAATCGATGATCTGGCCCCCGGTGTCTATGGCTTAAGCAATGCGCTGCTCGATACTCCCTGGCCCAAGGTGCAGAGTGGCAAATCCCAACTGGCGAGCCTGCTGGCAACGGATGTCACACCTGCACGTCTTTTTGAAGTACTGGGGGATGCGAGCCAGGCCCCCGATGAACAGCTGCCGGAAACCGGCGTGGGCATTGAATTCGAGCGCATGCTGTCATCACGCTACATCCACAGCCCTGACAGCAATTTCAACTATGGCACCCGCACCTCCACCGTGTTGCTTGTTGATCACGAGCAGCAGGTGACCTTTTCTGAGCGCAGCTTTAATGGTGAACGCGAGGAAATCGACCATCAGGTCTTTCAGTTTGCCTTGGAAGGCAGCCCGGTAATGCATAGTTAAAACTTATCGATATAGAAAACACCATATCTCTATAAATTTTCTATAAGCCGCGTAGAAAGCGTGCGCAATTACACAGAACAATGAATTTGTTGCCATACTGAAAAAACTTGGCCCTTTTATTGTTAGTTTGTGAGTTGCCTTTTCAGTATGCGCAGTAGCCTTCACCCTCGCTTTCAGCCCCAAGCCCCCAAGCGTAAACGCCATACCCTGTTGGTGTGTTTGCTGGCTGTCTGCTGCTCTGGAGCCTTTTACTACGTTTACCAGGCCAACACACTGCTCACCCCGATACTGCCTCCCTTGGCCGCCCAGAACCATTTACAGCGCTGGCTGCAAAGTGACTTTGGCGACCTGGAAAGGCGCGAACCGCTCTACCACCCGCAAACCGTCGCCAAAATTTACCACCGCACCGGTTATAAGATGCTGTGGCTAAAGAACTATGAGCTGGCCGAAAGCGGCAAACTGTTAATGCAGCATTTGCAGGAAACCAGCGCCGACCAACGCCTGGATTACCAATACCACCTGACTTATATGCAGCACCGACTCTACAACCTGCCGTCGCTACCAAGAGACGCCACTGCACTGGACATCCTGTTGACTGATGCCTTTGTTTCCTACGCCGATGACGTATTTAGCGAAAAGCTGTTTGCCGATAACATCCCACCCCTGCGAAACGGTCTGCGCCCGGTGGCCTATAGCCCCGACGGTTTTGAGGCGCACGAATTCCAGGTCGACCACAACAATATCGTCAACCTGTTGGAAGATAACGCCTCGCCCTGGAAACTGACCCAGGTGCTCAACAATATGAGCCCCGAGCACGACGAGTATCTGCGCCTGCGCCAGGCACTGGTGTTCTACCAGCAACTAAGCCAGAACATGGAGTGGCGACCGCTGGCCAAAGGCCCCCGCCTGAAACAGGGGCAACGCCACCCGCAGGTTGCCCAACTACGCACTCTACTCAGCTTATATGGGGACTACCCGGTACCTAAGGACTCACTTATTGACTGGTTCGATCGCAAACCTGAACCACCGGAAGACCCGCAATTACTTGATGCCGACCTGGCTGCCAGTCTTATTCACTTCCAACAACGCCACGGCAGCAAAACTACCGGCACCCTGGATAAAGCCACCCGCAAGCACCTGAATGTCAGCCCCAGCTTCCGGGTCAAACAGATCGCCCTCAATATGAAACGCTGGCGCCAACTACCGCGAGATTTGGGTGAGCGCTACATCTGGGTCAATCTGATGGATTACCACCTGCAGCTCATTAACGACGATGATGTAGAACTGGAAATGAAAGTGATCGTCGGTAAATCCTATCGCCAGACCCCGCCGCTGCAGGAGGCCATGAACACCCTGGTACTCAACCCAGTGTGGAATGTGCCTCGCAAGATTACCCTCTACGATATTCTGCCCAAGGCCCGTAAAGACCCCAACTACCTGACCGAACGCAAAATTCACGTCCTGGAAAGCTGGGCCAACCCGGTGCGCATTCCCATTGAGGAGATCGACTGGGCCAACGCCACGCCACGTAACTTCCCCTATCGCCTGCAGCAGGAAGCCGGTGATATGAACGCCCTGGGTAGCGTCAAGTTTGTCCTACCCAACGACAAATCCATTTACCTGCACGACACCAGCCAGCCAGAACTATTTGATCGTCACAAGCGTGCGCTCAGCTCCGGCTGTATTCGGTTGGAAAAACCCATGGACCTGGCCCGCGCACTGCTGAAAAACAAGCGTGGTTGGAGCGACAAACGTATCGAAGAGGAGCTGGCCCAGGGCGAAACTCGCTACGTGAAATTGCCACAAACCGTGCCCACCTATTTGACCTACTGGACCAGCTGGGTCGACGACAAAGGCATTATTCAATTCCGCGACGACGTCTATAAGCGCGACCATATCCCCCAGCAAGCTGGCAGCGAACTTGAGAAGCTGATTCTCTAATCCATTTCATAGCAATAGCTGGATAATTTCTGTACATGCGGGAGCCTTCTCTGCATAATGCAGCCAAACAAAACGAGCGCGATAAAGCGACTCAATAACAACAAGAGCCTTATAAGGCTTGGGCTATAGCGTTTGTAGGGATTTACTTCGGGCATGCAACACTCACGTCGCCAGTTTCTAACAATAGGTGCCGGCCTCATTTCCGCGGCTGCATCATCTCAGGCATTCTCTGCACCACTCAAAGGTGTCCAGCCGGAGCGCACGCTACAACTGCGCAACCTGCATACCGACGAAGTTATTCGGGCGACCTATTGGGAAAAAGGCCAGTACCAACTCGACAGCCTGGATGAAATCAACCGGGTACTGCGCGATCACCGCGCCAACGCCGTGACCCATATCGACCCCATCCTGCTCGACCAGCTACACAGCCTGCAAAACAGCCTGGGTCACCGGGGTGAGCTGCATATTATCTCTGCCTATCGCTCGCCCGAGACCAACGCCAAGTTGCTGCAACAGGGCCACAAGGTTGCCAAGCGCAGTTTCCATATGCAGGGCCGTGCCATCGACATTCGCGTACCCGGCGTACACCTGCGCACCACCCAAAAAGCAGCACTGGCCATGAAAGCTGGCGGTGTAGGCTATTATCCAAGAAGCGGATTTATTCATCTGGACACCGGACGCGTCCGTCGCTGGGGTTAAGGTTTGCAACCCCGGCGCAAGATTACTTTCACCAAGACGCGCCATACGTGACATCAACTGACAAGCTGCAAGCGCCCGCCTTTGAATGGGCTTTTCTTTCCCCTCGTAACTGGATCCTATGGTTGTGGTTTGCTGTGCTATGGCTGATCACCCGCCTGCCATTCCCTGTGGTTTATCATTTTGGTCGCGGCTTTGGTTTATTGGTGATGCACCTGGCGCCCAAACGCCGCGCCATTGCAGCACGCAACCTTGAACTTTGCTTTCCGGAAAAAACAGATACCGAGCGGGAACACATTCTGCGCGAGAGCTTTGCCGGCGCCGGCCTGACAATTTTTGAATCTGGCCTGGTATGGTGGCCCTATAAAAAGTTTGCCTCGCGGGTAGAGATTAACGGCATTGAACATATTCAACGCCTGCGCGAAGCGGGCAAACCGGTGCTGGCCTTTAGCTTACACAACACACCGATTGAAGCCTGCCTGTCTGCGTTATCGTTTCACGCCCCGTTCAACGCCCTGTTTCGCGTCCACGACAATCCGCTGTGGGAATATATTTCTTACCGAGGACGCACCCGTTACAACTTACAACTGGTGCCGCGCAAGCAAGTCAAACAACTACTGGCATTAATGAACGAGAGAGAAGTCGGCTTAATTCTTCCCGACCAGGATTTTGGTAAACGCCGCAGTATCTTTGTGCCCTTCTTTGACATTCAAACCGCAACGGTTCCTTCCGTTACCGACTTTGCTCGCCAAACCGATGCTGCCGTGGTGTTTATTAACTATTATCGCAAAGGGCCGCAAGGCTACGGCGTAGAGATTTCTGCACCGCTGGAGAACTTTCCCTCCGGGGATGAGCAGGCGGATACGGCTCGCACCAATCAAATTACAGAAGAGGCTATTCGCCAACACCCGGGGGAATATTTGTGGCATCACCGGCGGTTTAAAACAAGACCGGAAGGGGAAGAAAGAATTTACTAAAGATTAGGATTACTGGTGGGGTCTGACCCAGTGGGTCAGACCCCAGTTTTATATCAGCTTTCAGCAGCAACAAGATTTAAATCGCCACTCTTAGCTTCTTGCTTTTGATTACGCAATAGATCACCCGGCAACTTGGCCGCACCAATAAAGAAACAAGTCGCGGACAACAGAGCAACCAATGAAGTAATGGCCAACGAATATCGCAAAGAATCCACACCATAAGTCGGCGCTAATAGATCACTCACAACACCTACAAATAACGGCCCCAGTCCAAGACCAACCAAATTGAGTATCAAAAATAGCACGGCCGACCCCATTGCACGCATTGCAGGCGACAACAAGGTATGGGTGATAGCAATGGTTGGCCCTAAATAGAAAGCACCGCTCATGGTTGCCAAAAATAGGAACGCTAATGCGTACTGGCTTTGACCACTAAATACCGCCGACAACATAAATGGCAAAGAAATTAAACCAGGGATAGCGCATACCCATAAGTACCAGCGTTTGTCTTTAGCGCCCAACTTATCAGCAAAGTAACCACCCAAAAAGGTTCCTACTGCACCGCCGATACCGGTAATCAATGCCAGACTGCTACCCACTTCCAAACTGTCAAAACCAAAGTTGCGAATCAAAAAGCTCGGCATAAAGTTACCCGTGCCGTAACTCACAAAAGCGTTTAGCCCTGCACCCAAGGCAAAAAACTTAAACGACTTTAGCGCCATTAACACGCCGATGGTTTCTTTAAACGTCGTTTTCGGCGCGTCAGCCACATCACCGCTGTCACACTGGCCACGCTTGGGCTCACGAATGGTGTACTTCACCAACAGGGCAACCAGCAAACCTGGCAGCCCCACCACAAAAAATGCCACACGCCAGCCGAAGGTGTGATTGATCCAGCCACCGATCAAAAAGCCCAATAAAATACCGATATAGACACCGGTAGAATAAAACGATAGCGCCGTACCGCGCTCTTCTGGAGGGTAGTAATCAGAAATAATGGAATGCGCGGGAGGACTACCACCAGCCTCACCAACACCAACGCCTATACGCGCCAATAGCAGCTGAGTGTAATTCTGTGCCAAACCACACAGCGCGGTCATACCACTCCACACCGCAACGGCCAGCGAGATAATGTTCTTGCGGTTACCCACATCAGCCCAACGGGCAATGGGAATACCCACAGAAACATAGAAGATGGCAAAGGCAAATCCGGTCAGCAAACCCAGTTGCGTATCAGACAACCCCATATCCGCCTTGATCGACTCCTGCAAAATCACCAGGATTTGCCGATCAATAAAATTGATGGCATAGACCAGGGTTAACAAAACCAAAACATAACGCCGGTAATTGGGAGAATAGGGCGACGTATTTTCGGCGGAGGGTGACGCGTCATTAGCTGACATAAACTCTCTCCTTATCATTATTGTTAGAGCAACATAACAGAAGAGAAGCGTGCTAGAAAAGCTTTATTCGCTACAACCTTAGCAATATAGACTCTGTGAATACCAAGCGATAGGCGGCATTTATACCACCTGCTCAAAATCAACGGAAATTCACAATCTTGAGATCAGTAACGAGAAAAATGAATAGCGCTTAAGGGGTATCCTTGTCACGTATTGGCTTGAAAGATACTTCGTAATTATCTTTGAGCGCTTTCACACTGCCGATAATCATAGCCACCGTAATATCTTCTACGGTTTGCCTATCGGCTTTTTTCTCATCGAGATAATTACCCGCCGCATCCGGCAAACCAAAGGAGATATCCGTGGCAGGCACAGCTATTGACATAGGAATATCAAAAACACGATGCACTATTTCTGCCAGGTATTGTACGGACGCATCACGCCCGTAATCTGTTATTGCGCCACCCCCAGAAACACTGGGTTCTGACTGTAAGCGGTAGATCAACAAACCACGCTGCTCGATATGCGCCAAGTACTCGCGGGTAATACCACGCACCATTTGCTCAAAGGTTTCTGCACGCAATGATGCCCGTGTTTGCTTGCGACGCAACTCTTGCAACTCTCTTTGCAAGAGTGCCTTAAGAAGCTCAGTGTTACTGGGGAAATAGGAATACACCAGTGACTTACTGATACCCGCTTCCTTGCCAACCCGCTCCATACTCACAGCCGCCACCCCTTCGGAGGAGACAATCGCCGCCGCGTGATCAAGAATCTCGGCAATACGTGCTTCAGGCGACAGACGGGTACGGGTTTTCTTGGTGGTTTCCATATCTACTTCAAGCAATTAATTTAAGAGCAACAACTTTACAGCTAAAAATGTCATTTGAGCGATCAATCTTACCACACAGGCACAACTTAGCACTCACTATCACACAGGAACTGGCGCAGCAGCCGATTCACCTGCTGTGGGTGCGACAGGTTAGGTTTATGCCCCGCCCCGGCAATCACTTCAATAGTGAGATCGGAGACATAACCCGGCAGCGTCTCTAAAAACTCGGGGACAAAGGTTTTATCTTTTTCGCCCCATACCAACAGCGATGGCACCCTGACTACAGGATTAGAACGCGGCCAGTAATCCTCCACACTTATATGGTCTACCTTTGGCACATTGGCCCGATACCAATTAATGCCTCCAGCTACCGCGCCAGGCACAGCCAGAGCCTGGCGGAACAATTCTCCCTCCCTCTGGGTTAGGAACTCTCTGCCAACAGCTTTCTGATAAGCCGACCGCCATATCAAATAGGCATCCCCAGCAGTCAACATATATTCCACTACAGGCTGCTTGAGTACTTCCACATAGGTTGATGCTTTTTGTTGTTGCTTGTTTTCACGCAACAAATCGAGAAACAAATTATAGGGCGGTGCATTAAGCACAATCAGTTTGTGCAAGCGCTGAGGGTATTGCTGGGCATAGGACCAAGCCAACGCCCCACCCCAATCGTGGCCGATCAAAATAAAGGGCTCATCTCCAGCCAACTGCTGCGCCAGCAAATCAAGCCCTTCGGCAAGCCTGCCAATATCGTAGGCCCAAAGTTGTTGCGGCTTATCCGACAGGTTAGCCCCCAGCCCATCCAATGCCACCACCCGGTAGGATTCAGACAAAGCCGCTATCTGGTTTTTCCACACATACCAAAAACCGGGAAAGCCATGATGCATAATCACCAGAGGACCTTCACCCGCCGTTACATAGTGCAACCGCCGACCAGCAACCTGGGCATAACCCTCGGTCAACATCGGCGACGAAGGGTACAACTGGCTATAAACCTTTACCGCTTCACTGGCCGCATGACTCAAACCACCAAAGCACAATGCAACAAGCGACAGGATAACACGCACCACCACTGAGCCACCCAACTACATCGGATGAATGGTATGACCACCATCCATCACCAAGGCATGACCGGTCATAAAATCGCTGTGCTTGGAGGCCAAAAATACAGCCACGCCTTCCAGGTCTTCTGCTTGCGCGCGACGCGGTAAACAGGAGCGACGCTTACAAGCATCTTTAAATGCCTGCGGCGTTTCCACGACAAAATCCGTTTCTACATATCCCGGCAACAGTGCATTAACCTGAATATTGTTAGGCCCTAACTCGACCGCCAGTGAACGTGCCAAACCAACCACCGCCGCCTTGGTTGTCGCATAGGAAGCCCCAAAACCCGTTCCCATTAATGCGGCAGCCGATGATGTCACCACCAATTTTCCGGGCGATTGTGTCTCCAATAAATAACTGATTACAGGCTTAAAGGTATTAACAACACTGTTTACATTAAGGTCGATTACCTGATTCCAGCTTTCCTCGCTGGTTTGATGCAGGTAACCACGCACACCCGACCCTCCGGCGTTAGCAAAACACGAATCCACTCTGCCAAAGCGGCTTAGCGTATGATCAAACGCCCGTCGCACCTCATCCACATTCGTCACATCTACCTCGAACGCTTCCGCGTCAACGCCCAAGGCGCGTAGCTCTGCGACCGCAGTAGCATTCTTCTCTGTATTCCTGCCCCACACGGCAACACTAGCGCCTGCCCTGGCAAGCCCCCTGCCGAACGCCAAGCCAATACCGCCATTTCCCCCGGTAACTATCGCTACATGCCCTACTAACTCAAACATCCACTCAACTCCTGAACACACCGAGGCATCTCACTCAGCACTATTGAACATAAATACAATAAAGCAGAAAAACCTATTAAGATAACCGCGCTTTATACCCCAACATTCACCAAAATTATAACTAACTAATCTTTTAAGCAGTGTAAAAATCAGTTTTACTGCTAAAGCAACTGACTAACCGTCAGCAATGATAAAAAATAACTAAACTCAGCGTCAACAGTAAAAAAATACTGTAAAACCCATATAGACAAGGCAATAGCCAATCAAATCAAGCGCTTACACGGCTATAAACTGTAGAATTTATCGAATAAAAATCTTCCTCACCCCAAATTTAGTGACGATTATTACAATAAGGCTTGACGCCTTGTCGTGAAATCTCTAATTTAGTGATCATAAAAACAACACATAACAATATTGGAGAGGGTGGAAATGCAATTTTCTAAAAACAAACTGTGTCTGGCACTGCTGGCAGCGACGACTGCTTCGGTGAATACCCAAGCGCAAAACACGGACTTTATGCTGGAAGAAATTATTGTTACGGCAGAAAAACGTGAGACCAATCTGCAAGATACTGCCATCGCCGTAACGGCACTGGATGCCGGCATGCTGGAGCGTTCTAAAATCGAGGACTCTCTGGATTTACAATTTGCCGTTCCTAACTTAATGATCGGCCAAAACACAAACCCCACCCTGCGCGGTGTGGGACAAAGTGTGCTGGGCGGTGGTGCCGACCCTGCGGTTAGCTCGTCATTCAACAGCATGCCGATTGCCCCCACCGGTGAAAACTACGACCTGGAGCGTATCGAAATTTTGCGCGGCCCACAGGGCACCCTGTTCGGACGCAACACCACCGGTGGCGTCATCAATACCATTTCCGCCAAACCCACCGATGCTTTTGAACTGAACTTAAGCGCTCAAGTCGCCAACTTTGGCTCAATTCGGACCAAAGGCGCACTTAACCTCCCGATTACCGACAGCATTACCCAGCGTTTTGCCTTCAATACAGTAAGGCGCGACGGTTACACCGAAAATGAATTTAACAACACCGATATCGATGGTCGCGATGAGTATTCGATTCGCAGTACCACACGGTTTGAATTCGGCGATAGCGCTGATGCCACACTCATCGTGCAGCATTTCAAAGAAGACAGTGATCGCCAGTCTGCGGTAAAAGTTGCCTGTAAACCTGACCCGACGATTGGCTGTGCACCGGATACCGGCACCACCATTGGTTATCCCGCTGATTATCCCGGCAGCGCCGAAGCCACAGGGATTGCATTAGGTCTTATCAAAGCAGACCGCTATGCCAATAACCCTAACCCTAAGGATTTACGCACCGTCAGTATAGATACCGACCCCACGTTCGACGTTGAGGAAACCTTTGCGTCACTGGAAGTGAATTTTAACCTCGCCGACGACCTGACCCTGACATCAACGACGGCTTATAAAGACAACAAGACCGATCAATTCCGCGATTTTGATCTGGCAGCCGCCCCCGATGCATTTAATACAACAATCTTTACACCAAACGGCGAACTGACATATTTTTACGACGGCGAATTGCAAAGCCGCAGTGACTATTCCCCCACCCAGCGCAACCATCGGGATCTGGAAGAGTTCTCCCAAGAGTTCCGTATTGCCTCTGACTTTGAAGGGCCGCTGAACTTCCTCGCCGGTGTATCTTATACCGAGTCTGAGTCGTATTTCTGGGGCGCGAGTTATATACCCGCTATGCACACCCCCGTCGCTAACGCCCTAAATCCCGCCCTTCCCACGATAACTGGCGGCTTTACCAATGAAATTGATTTTAAAAGTGAATCGCGGGCCATCTTTGGTGAACTCTATTACGACCTCACCGAAGACCTGACCCTGACGGCAGGTCTGCGTTACACCAAAGACAAAAAACGCTCCACCTCTGGCGCCAACAGCCTGGGCCTGGTGACCAACTTTGTTGAAGCCAAAGGCGACTGGGAAGAAGTGACCGGTAAGCTCAACCTAAACTGGAACGTGGATTTGGCCTTTACCGATGACACCATGGTTTATGCCACCTTATCCCGTGGTTATAAAGGTGGCGGTTTAAACCCAGGCAACGGTCAGCTGCCAACCTTTGAACCGGAATTTATCGATGCCCTCGAAATTGGCACCAAAAACACGCTACTTGATCATCGTATGCAGCTAAATGCCGCCGCGTTTTATTATGATTACAGCGATTATCAGGTTGGTGGTTTGATTAACGGTGTCGGCGTCAACTTCAATGCCGAGAAGGTGAAAGTTCAAGGTCTGGAACTGGAAGGTGTCTATCTGGTGACAGAAAACCTGATGGTTAATGCCAGCGCCTCGTTCCTTGATACTGAAATTGTCTCTTCCGACCCACTGCCCAATACGTCCTTGGGCAGCGTTGGCGGCCTCCCCATCACCGAGGACGTTGAAGGTAATGACCTACCCAACGCCCCTCAAATGTCCTTTAACGTTGGCGCTCAGTATACCCAGAACCTCAATGACCAGATGGAACTGCGTTATCGCCTGGATTACTACTGGCAGGATCAATATCAGGGCCGTGAATTCAATAATTATACCTATGACTCCTGGGAACGTGTGGATGCCTACCTGACACTCAGCGAATCACAAGGCCGCTGGGAAGTGGGCGCATTTGTTAAGAACATTACCGATGATGAGGGTGTCACCGGCGGCAGCGCCGAAGCCAGCCTGGTGGGTTTGTTCCGTAAACTGCGCTTACTGGATCCACGCACCTACGGTGTTGAGTTCACCTATCACTGGGACTAAGTCGTTTTTTAAGTATCTCCGAGGTTATCTCACAAGGCATCTCGTTTGCCACTTGACCGACTGTGCTGCAGTCGGTCCTTTTTGTTTTAGCGATGCAGGATTTTTTTATGTTTCGTAGCTTATTCACCGGTCTTCTTATCCTGACCTTAATCAATGGGCGTCTACGGCGTGACTTACATCAGCTGACCCAAAACGTCGCCGCACAACTAACATAGAATTCAGGTCTAAAATTTAATTAGGAAACTCGATATGCGTAATTTGTCCATTGCGATTTTGTCCCTAATGCTTTTGGGAGGATGCACCCAAAGTGAGCTTTCTGCTCGGCCAGACGACGCCGTGGTGCGAGGTATTAACTTCGTCGGTATGTCTGTCAGCAACTTGGAGCAATCAACCGCCCTGTATCAGAACGCCTTTGATCTAAAATTGGCCCGGGAAGCAGACATTCAGCAGTCGGCTGTGATTGATGCGCTATCCGGCCGAGAAGATACCCGTGTCTCAACTCGACTGATGAAAAGTGCCAATGCTCAAGTGCTATTTATGGAGTTTGACGACTCGCCCATACAAGCCCTAAATACCGAGCCAGTCCCTGTTAACGGACCGGGCATTGCTCACGTTTGCTACCAGGCAGCTCAAAAACACAACGCCTACGAGCGTTTTCTTGAGGGCGGTGCAACACACATTGGTGATCGGGAGATAGTACAGCTGCTCAAGCGGAACCCCGTCTACTACGCTTACGCGCATGATCATGACAAAACCATTGTTGAGATCGAACATGTCGATATCGCTGCACTTGACCTGCCAGGTCCTCCCAAGAACGAATATCGTATTCGGCAAGTGGCGTTGTCCACACCCGATATCGACCGGGCTGTAGACTTTTATTCGGCTCTGCTGCAGGGGGAGCCTCGTCGCGTTGGCGGATTCATAAAACTCTCTGGAGAAAACTTTGACAAGATCTCCGGTCTGCCGGATTCAAAGATTGAAATGGCTTGGTTCCAAGTGCGCAATCTGGAACTGGAACTTATTCAGTACCACAGCCACCCGACCGAGACGCCAGCTGCGCCCCGACCACTGGAAGCGCTGGGCTATAACATGGTTGTTTTTGACGTTGCCAATCTCAATGCGGCCCGTGAACGTTTGCTTGCGGCAGGCGGAGAACTGGTGTTGGAATCCAAACCAATGGATGGCGGTGAAATCCTGTTTGGCCGCGATCCGGATGGCAATCTGCTGGGTTTCCAGAAGATTGCCGACGACGCCCCTTTTTCGTCTCAGAATTTTGTTGATAACGGAACGTAAGTACCATGGCCGCACGTATCGCCCATTGGGCCTTTCTCTCGCTACTCATTTTTATCGGGCTTTACCTGACGCTGCTCGGTGGATATCTCGCCTATATTGGTGGCAGTGTCTACTATGTGGCTGCTGGCATCGCCGTGCTGACCACGGCACTGATGGTTGAACGTCGCAACGCGTACGCGCTGCCGATTTATGGTGCATTGCTGGGCGCTACCCTTGTATGGTCAATATTCGAGGCTGACGGATATCTATTAACACTACTGCCTCGGCTTGGCGCCTGGATGGGATTGGGGCTGTGGTTTTTCACACCCTGGTATCGTCAGTCACTGAAAGCCGATCCGGCATCCTCTCAGCCACGTGCACTTCCGTGGATCGGCTCTCCATTGTTGGCCTGCGCTTTGGTTTTGCTTGCCGCCGGCCACGCCTACGAAAAAAACGGTACGGGCACCGAACGTACCCTACCGGACCGTGCGCCGATTACCGACTGGCGCCGGTACGGCAATACGGACGGTGGTACTCGCTTTGCGGAAATTGAGCAGATCAACACCGAAACTGTTGGTCAACTTAAGGAAGTCTGGCGCTACCGCACCGGCGTCTCCAACGATTTTAAAATGACGCCATTACAGGCAAACGGGCTGTTGTATTTATGCGGCTCCGGCAATGTGATGATGGCCGTCGACAGTGATTCCGGTAAAGAGGTCTGGCGCCATGATCCGAAAGTAACCTTCCCCGCCAAACATCAATACGCAAAAACCTGCCGTGGTCTCAGCTATCACGAAGCCCCCGCTGGTTACAGTGGTCAGTGCCCAAAACGAATCGTGACGGGAACGGTGGATGCAAGACTGATTGCCGTAGACGCTATGACTGGCGAACGTTGCACTGATTTTGGCGTTGAGGGCGCAGTGGATCTGCGCAAGGGACTCAGTGAACATCATCCCAACCAATATTACGTTACCTCACCGCCATTGGTAGCTGACGATGTTTTGGTGGTCGGCGGACTGGTTTTGGACTCCCAAGATCTTGGCTTGCCTTCCGGTGTGCTGCGTGCGTTCGATGTCTTAACTGGAAAATTCGCCTGGGCCTGGGACTTGGGTAACCCAGGATATTATGGCGAACCAAAACAAGGTGAAACCTACACACCGGGTACACCCAACGTCTGGTCGATCATGAGTTACGACGCAGAGTTGGATTTAATATTCGCGCCCACAGGAAACGCCTCACCAGATTATTACGGTGGCGAGCGTCGGCCCTACGATGATGAATGGTCTTCGGCCGTAGTAGCGCTGGATGCGGGTACCGGAGAACCCCGCTGGAAGTATCAAACCGTGCATCACGACATTTGGGACTACGATCTGCCAGCCCAACCGGTGCTGGTTGATGTGGATCACGATGGCGAACGCGTCCCTGCCGTTGCAGTGCCCACCAAAATGGGCGATATATTCCTGCTGGACCGACGCGACGGTACGCAGGTCTTCCCCATGGAGGAACGCGTAGTTCCCCAAGCCCCGGAGTACGGCGAATACCTCTCGCCCACGCAGCCGGTGTCCGCGCTACCAAATTTTCATCCCTATCTGCACGAAAAAGACATGTGGGGATTAACACCGCTGGATCAACTGGCCTGTCGCATTGAATACCGACTGCTACGCTATGAGGGCATGTATACACCGCCCACCACAGGAGGCACCTTAATTGCACCCGGCAATTTTGGTGGTTTTAACTGGGGCAGTGTCTCGGTGGATGCAGACAATGGCCTGTTAGTAGCCGCCCCCATGCTACTGGCCCATCGACTTATGCTGTTCACCCCCGAACAAGTAGCCAAGGCCGGACCGATAGCCAGGTATGTGCTAGGCGAGCATCATCCTGCCGTGCGGATGGATCCCGATGCGCCCTTGCCTGAGGCTCGCGAACCAGATCCCAACGACCCCTATGACCACGTCCGTATTCGTTACTATGGTATGCCACAGCCGTTTATGGCCCGCCTGCCCACAGGCGTTCCCTGCTTTGAACCGCCCTGGTCCCGTATTGCCGTTATCGACCTCAATACCAAAGAGTTGCTTTGGAGCCGCCCCTTGGGCAGCATGAAGGATTCCGGCCCCTTCGGATTGAGATCCGGCCTGCCGTTTAATGTAGGTGTCGCGGTTCGCGCAGGCACTCTGACAACCCGAGGTGGATTGACCTTTGTCAGCTCAACCATGGACCGCACAGTGCGCGCTTTTGATTTGCGAACCGGAGAAATTAAGTGGGCTCAGGAATTACCGGGCAGCAGCCAATCCACCCCGATGACTTACCTGTCGGAAAAGTCCGGCAAACAGTTTTTAATTGTGACGATTCCCAATCCCAGCTGGCGCTATCCGCGCGACCCTAAAACGGGAACCTACACAGATTCACAAAGTATCCAGGATGGAAAAGGTGGCTATGTGATCGCTTATGCGATTAACTAAGCCCATTAAGAAATCAGTACCGTTGTTACTATGAAGTTATATAAAAAATCCTTGTCCGCACTGTTGTTACTGCCTGCATGCAGTTTGGCTGCAGAACCACTTTCCATGGAAACCTTGGTAGTAACTGCCAATCGCAGTGCCACACCGATCAAACAGCTCACCAGCAGCGCCACGGTGATTGATAGCGAAGCACTGACACTTGTCGCACCGGTGCATATTCAGGAAGTCATGGCGCGTGTGCCCGGTGCCAATATTGCCCGCGGCAACGGCCAGGAATATTTGCCCGCCTTACGCTCACCGGTACTGACCGGTGCAGGTGGTTGTGGCAGTGTGCTGTCTACTGTCGATGGCATACCATTGCGGGCAGCAGGCTTTTGCAATATCAACGAACTGTTTGAAGCACCGACGGAATTAGCGCAACGGATTGAAGTGATTCGCGGCCCGGGTAATGCTTTTTATGGCTCCAACGCCATGCACGGTGTGATTAACCTTTTAACGCCTTCGGTCGCTGAAAATGGCACAGGCCACCTAAGCCTGGAAGGTGGGCCTCACGATTACGCCCGTCTAACAGCCAGCCACAATCTGCAGTCCGGCCAACAGGGATTTAGAGCTGATGTGATGCTAAGCCACGATGGCGGCTATCGCGATGATTCAGGTTTCGATCACCAAAAGTTGTTACTGCGCCATGAATATGCTGATGATGCACTTAGCCTCAGCACCAGTTTATTGCTCACCAATTTAAATCAGGAAACCGCCGGTTATGTCAACGGCACTAATGCTTATCGCGATAGCGACCTGAAAGACAGTAATCCAAACCCGGAAGCCTACCGGGATGCCTCGGCCTTACGCCTGGCTACCCGAATCGCTTATAGCCATAACGAAAATCTGCACTGGCAAATAACGCCCTATCTGCGTCATGCAGAAATGGATTTTCTGCAGCACTTTTTACCCGGTGATCCACTGGAAGAAAACCAACAAACCAGTGTTGGGGCACAGAGTGCTTTTTATATAACTCTGAGTGATTCTCTGCTGCTGACAACCGGTATCGATATGGAATTCAGCAAGGGCAGCCTCAAACAAAGCCAGCCCGCACCAACTCAAGGCTCCGCTTTTTTGCAGGCGACGATACCGCAAGGCAAACACTATGATTATCGTGTTGATGCTCTGATGGCTGCCGCCTTTGCTCAAACCAACTGGATTGTGAGCGAGAAACTCTCTGTTAATGCCGGACTGCGTTTCGAATCCATGCAGTACGATTATGACAACCGCATGCTCACCGGTCGCACGCAAGAAGACGGTACCGTCTGCGGTTTTGGTGGCTGCCGTTACAGCCGCCCGGCTGATCGCTCCGATCATTTTAATAATTGGTCGCCACAACTCGGCGCCATTTATCAACTTGACGACAATCATCAGATTTTCGCCAACCTCTCTCACGGCTTCCGCGCGCCGCAAGCAACAGAGCTTTATCGTTTACAACGGGAACAGGAAGTGGCCGACCTGGATTCTGAATCCCTGAGCAGTATTGAGATTGGTCTACGTGGGGAAGCACAGGGTTTATATTACGAAGTGATTGCCTTTGCCATGCGCAAGAAAAACGTGATCTTTCGCGATTCCGATTTCTTTAATGTCGCCGACGGTGAAACTCACCATCACGGCCTGGAAACCGCCCTGCATGTTAACCTGACAGAACAATGGCAACTGGGCCTAAGCGCCACCTATGCCGAGCATCAGTACGACGACAACCGCACGCTCAATGGCATTGCCATTGACGGCAATCAGGTCGATTCTGCACCGCGCTTTTTCAGCAACCTGCGCTTGAGCTGGACACCGACACAAAACACCGCCCTTGAAATGGAATGGCTACATCAGGGCAGTTACTACACCGACCCGGAAAATCTGCACGATTATGGAGGTCACGATCTGCTTAACCTGCGCGGTCGCTGGCAGTTGAACAAAGATATTGCGCTGAGCGCGCGCCTTCTTAATCTAACCGATGAAGATTATGCCGAGCGCGCCGATTACAGTAGCTTTTCGGGAGACCGCTACTTTCCGGGAGAGCCTCGCGCGCTCTATCTTGGTATAGATATTCACTATTAATTAACTTCGCTTGTGTTATCTAGCCCACTACCATGTCTCTTTAAAGGCTTCTTTATTAACTCCCTTTAGTTTTAATTTTGCCGCTGATACACGTGACTTAAGTAACGTTTTTAAAGATCCCAAATGGAATTGGGACTCTACGCCTTTAGCGCGATGAGCTCGCTCCGTAGGTACATGACTAGGAAGAATGCGAGGAAACAACGGACCACTCACCTGTTTACCTGCCTGACCGTTATATTTATAGGGCAGTGGGATCGCTGTATTTTCTGGCGCATAAACAACATCATCTCCCACCCAACGCAATGCCAATGCTCGCCGTCTGTGTTTGCGGGTTTTATTGCCGGAAGAGCCATGTAATGTCAGAGGATGGAACATGGTTACATCGCCCGGCTCCATATCCCAGCAAACATGGTCGTACTTTTCAATTTCTGCATGAATATCTGGTGCCACCTCCAAATCCGAGTCCATACCAATGGGGTCCGCACCCGGTGAGACAGGCCTGTAACGCGCAGACCATTTATGAGAACCTTTTACATACTGCAACGCACTGTTTTCCTGAGTGACATTATCCAAGGGAATCCAGAACGAACAGATTTGATTGCCTTTTAATGGCCAAAAGGATAGATCCTGATGCCAGGGGGTTGGAGCATCCACACCGGGCTCTTTAACAAACATTTGATCATAGAAAAACCGCACCTCTTCGCTGCCCATCAATTGCTGCGCCCAATAGGCAAAAGGCGAGTAATAAATGAGATCCCGAATGCTCTCAGTATGCTTCCACAAATAGGAATCCATATTGTAACCATCAGCAATGCGGGAAACATAACGACCATAAAGTGACGCATTGTTTAACGCTTCATTAATGCCATTTTCAATCATTTCCAGCCAGTTCTTATCAACCAGGCCTTTCACCATTATCACGCCATCTCTTTCATAAGCGTCTAGTTCTTCCTGGGTTAACTTGCGGATAGGGGATGCTGCTACTGCCATGTGATATGCCTCTTGGCGTCTTGATTACAGACACAGAATAAGTCAGCCTGCGCTATTAAATAATGGCACAATCGGCTAACCTGTTAGCATTTCAGGCAACTTGTATTTGATAAAGTGGGCTCTACCAGCGCCATTACCGACTATGGAAAATCGCTCTCCGGTTAAGTACCTTTACCACCTGGCCAAGCTTATCCGGCAGAAGCATGCTATTGATATTCTTGATGTCTGGGATAAGCAGGATCTGAAACTTCCTCAAGATCCTTCTGATTTCGTTGACGATCACACGTTTCAAACTGCATGCCTTATTGCACTTGAACAAGCCAATGACCCCGCTCTTGGGATTACATTTGGCCAGTCAATTACCATTACGCATTTTGGCCCATTGGGTGCAGCAATGATGAGCTGCGCCTGTTTCGAAGATGCTATCAACCTGATTTTTGAATACGCTGATGTTTTTGTGCCTTTTGGTGTGACACAGAGCCAACAAAAAAGCGGGGCTAAAATATCGGCACTCATTCCGGAAATCAGTGATGCCTACACCGAGTTCCACGCATTGGCATTTGTTACTGGGGCTGCCCAGTCTTTTAATGAATTACTTGGCTTTGTTCCCAAAGACATAAAGGCCGAGCTTCCTTGCTCCCCACTTTCAGAAGAAGAGCAAGCACTGTTGCCTATCTCACTGGCATTTAACAAAACCCAAGCCTGTTTTTACATACCTAAAGAAGTCCTTGCCCTATCCCTTCCCAGGCACGATGAAGTGTCAAAATCACAATTTGTAGAAGTTTGCCAGAAGATTAAAAAGGGCCTTGGGCAGGAAGAAGCGCTATCCAATCAAATTATCAAATTACTGGATAACTACGACAGCTACCCATCAATAGAGCAGTTATCTCAAACGCTCAATACGTCAGCAAGAACTTTGCGTTACCGCTTAAAAAAGGAAGCCTTAAATTACAGGGAGATTGTCAGTCAGCACCGATTGAGACGTGCGAATGATTTATTGCAGCACTCCACCCTCTCGATAGATCAGGTCGCAGAAAAAACCGGCTATAAGGATACCCCCAGCTTTTACCGAGCCTACAAAAAGGCGTTTGGCTGCACACCGGCCGCCTTTCGTAACGACCGGCGCAGCTAAAGCTAAGCCCTCTTACCTTTCAGTCCAACTGGTCAATCCTTTCAGCCCAACTGGTCAATCATCACCGCATTGCTATAGACCAGCGAGTCATCGGACGCCCGGTGGGCAATCAAATGGAATTGCCCACGGTGCTCACGCTGATCGAGATACACCCGCAACTGGCAATCTTTTAATGCGCCGCACTCTGCTGGTGTTTCCAGCTCCATGGAATCCATATCAATATCGATAAAGCGCTCTGGCTCGTGGGTTTGCTCCATCTCATCTTCAGCCCGCTCCAGTAGCAGGTGATATTGTTCTGAAACACGGAAATTCAGCAAACCGATGGGAATGGAAGGGGAATTCATATCAGGCTTGTGCCAGCCTTCTACGGATAGGGTGTTCATGGTTAACCTCCACCACTGGAACGTTGAACCAGCCCTGGCAACCTCGCGTTACTCCGTAACCTGAACCTACTTTTACTATGTGCCAGCCCCCATAAGCTGTCCAGCCGTGCTTAGAATGTTCGGCATTGAACAACTTTTTCCATATTCCCTGTGATCCAATTAACTTAAACGCTCGTATGAATTGGCACAAATACCAATAGCCCTACCAATGACTAATCAGTTAAGGTTAGTCACACATAATGTGATAATTACGGAGAGAGACTATGTTCAGCCATGTTATGGTCGGCACTAATGATATGCAGGCCTCGCGCGATTTTTACGATGCCATCTTCGACACCCTGGGCCAGAAGCCCGGTGTCATGGATGAGAAAGGCCGCTGCTTCTATATGTCCAAGACCGGCATCTTTATCCTGACCTTACCCATTGATGGCGAGCCTGCAACCCACGCCAATGGTGGCACTATCGGCTTTGCTGCCAGCAGCCCAGAAGAAATTGATGCCTGGCACGCCGCAGGTCTGGCCAACGGCGGTACAGCCTGTGAAGAGCCACCGGGTGTGCGTGAAGGTAGTGGTTTGAAAATGTATCTGGCTTACCTGCGTGACCCTGCGGGTAACAAGATTTGCACTATGTATCGCATGCCTTAACGGCTTCGCTTGGCGGTCAGATGTACCGCCAAGCACTCCCCTCCCTGCGAAAAATTTACATCCACATATTATCTGAATCAACAGATAAGAAAGCTGTGGATAACCCCTTGTAAGCCCCATCTGACGCAGACTTGTTAAACCGGTTTATTATTTGGCCAGCGCTATCTATGGCGTGATTTGTCGACTATTGTCATCTTGACAAATACTGTACTTATATACAGTATTTGTAGGTATGAAGGTTATTAAACTCCCCAAATTTGCCCATGCGGTTCAGGCCG
Source organism: Maricurvus nonylphenolicus (assembly GCF_042854845.1). Classification (GTDB taxonomy): domain Bacteria; phylum Pseudomonadota; class Gammaproteobacteria; order Pseudomonadales; family Cellvibrionaceae; genus Maricurvus; species Maricurvus nonylphenolicus. The sequence goes on from NZ_AP031498.1 coordinate 5,404,296, forward strand.
GATTTCCCAGTGCTGCTGACGACTTTATCGAGGCGCAGCTGGACCTTAACGAGCACCTGATTGAACATCCCAGCGCCACCTATCTGGCCCGGGCGCAGGGCAGCTCAATGAAAGACCAGGGTATTTTCAATAACGATACCTTGATAGTGGATCGTGCCCGTGAGGCAGAGCACGGCGATATTGTGGTGGCCGCACTGGACGGTGAGCTGACCTGCAAAATTCTCGACAAACAGCGGCGTCTGCTATTGCCCGCTAATAACGCCATGCGCCCGGTACCGATTGGCGATAACAGTGAACTGATTATTGAAGGGGTGGTGATTCACTCGATTCGCCACCATATTCGCCAAGATCGCAAGCAGCGCTCTAAAACCAACAGGCAAACCACATAATGTTTGCTCTGGTGGACTGCAACAGCTGTTATGCCAGCTGTGAACAAGTTTTTCGCCCGGACTTGCGCGATAAACCGGTAATTGTGTTAAGTAATAACGACGGCTGCATTATTGCCCGCAGCAAGGAGGCCAAGCGCCTGGGCATTCCCGACCTGCAACCCTACTTCAAGTTGAAAGGCTTTTTACGGCAACAGGGGGTTAGCATCTTTAGCGCCAACTTCACCCTCTACGGCGATATCAGCCATCGGGTGATGACCACTCTGCGCGAGTATGCCGCCGAGGTGGAAGTCTATTCCATTGATGAAATGTTTTTATCCTTCGATGGCCTACCCGATGATTTAAAAACTTACGGCCAGGAAATCAAGCAACGTATTTGGCGTGATGTGCGTATGCCAGTTAGCGTCGGTGTGGCACCAAGCAAGACTCTGGCAAAGCTGGCCAATCATGCGGCGAAAAAAATCAGCCGCCTGGATGGCGTATGCCTGTTGGATACAGCGGAAAAATGGCAGTGGGTTCAAGCCCGCTTACCGGTAACCAAAGTCTGGGGGATAGGCAGCCGCACCGGCAAACGTTTAAACACTATGGGTATTCGCTCTATCCTGGATTTAGCGCGCGCCAATCCCAAACATATGCGCCGCGAGTTCAACGTCAATATTGAGCGCACGATTACCGAACTTAACGGCACGCCGGCTATTGATATGGAAACCGACGTCGAGCCACGCCAACAAATTTACTGCACCCGCTCGTTTGGTCACAAACCCGGCGACCTGTACAGCTTGCAAACCAGTATCAGTGCCTACACTGCCCGTGCGGCTGAAAAATTGCGCGATCAAAACTCAGAAACTAAAGCCCTGCAGGTATTTATCAGCTGTTCACGCTTTGAAGAAGAACCCTACCACGGTCAACAGGTTGTTGAACTGCCCTATGCTACCGACGATACCCGGGTGTTAAGTCACTACGCCCGTTTGGCGGTTGAGCAACTGTATCGCCCCAACCGCCTGTACGCTCGCGCCGGGGTTGGCTTAATCGATATCCGCAGCAAGGATTTTCAACAACGGGATTTCTTTTACCCAACTGATAATCCACGCAGCGAAGCGCTGATGAAAACACTGGATAAAATAAACCATCGCTATGGCCACGGTAGCGCCTTTCTCGCCGCCGAAGGCCAAAAAAAACGCTGGCGTATGCGGCAGGCATTTTTATCCCCGGCTTATACTACCCGTTGGCAAGATATCCCCAGAGTTATGCTTGGATAATGCTTTTTGACAATACGATCTAAATAGAAATATTTACATCCACACAATCACTGAATCACTCCATGAGCAAGCTGTGGATAAGCAGCCACGAACCACATCCCATGCGGGCTTGGTAAACCCGTTTACTATTTGTGCAAGCAGCTTGACACACCAACGCCATCAAGCGCACTATCATTTCGATTTCTGCAGCGCAAACAATAAAAACCATCAGGAAGGTTCAGGGGAAAGAGATGAACAAGAAGTCTTTGATGCTATCGGCATTGTTAATCATTCTGCTAGCGATAGCCGCAGCCGGATTTAAGTATGGACATATCGTTGAGAGAATTCTGTTTGCGGCCAGCAACGATAAAGCAACCATCGCCAGCAACCTCAGGCTCACAGACACCAAGTACAACCATCATGTGGTTGGCAAGTCATCTCAACCCACCCCCTTGCCAACTGCGCCGTCAACCAATCTGCAAGACAAGCTTTGGCCCACCTCATTCGAAAGCCAAGGCGAAACCTTGGTGAGCGATGATTTTTTGCAGCAAGCTCAGGTGACTGGACTGATCGTAGTAAAAGACGGCCACATGATCTTTGAAGATTACTGGCACGGATTAAGTCAATCGCAAAGACAGTTTGCCTTCTCCGTCGCCAAGTCGATGACCTCTGTCATCATGGGCTTTGCGATTGCCGACGGACTGATTGATGATGTCAATGATCCGGTCATTAAATACCTACCGCAATTCAAAGGCTCAGCCTGGGACAATGCGACCATTGCCAATACGCTGGAGATGTCGAGTGGTGTCGATTTCTTTGAGGACTATTCCCGCACTGACACCGATATGAGTCGTTTCCAAAAAGCCTTCGCCTTCGATCAACCGATAGAGCCTTTTATGCTGGCATTAACCAGCAAAGCCAAACCCGGCACCTACCAGGGCTACAACAGTATGGAGGCGCAAATGGCCGGCATGGTTATTCGCTCGGTATTGGGTGAACGCAGTCTGACGGATTATATGCACGAAAAACTGTGGCAACCGCTCGGCGCCGAGGACGATGCCACTTGGGTTACCGATGTCACGGGTATGGAGTTAAGTATTGGTGGCTTAAGCATGAGTTTGAGAGACCTGGCCAAAGTGGGTCAGCTAATGCTGCAGCGCGGTGAATGGCAGGGTAAACAACTGCTGCCGGAAGCCTGGGTAATGGCGTCGACTACACCACTAAAACCCTACCAGCTTCCAGGTCGAGACAACCCGCTGTCAGCAAAACCGTTTGGTTATGGCTATCTGTGGTGGACGCCGGTAGAACCTAACGGCAGGGAATTTTATGCCTCGGGCATTCACGGCCAGTATCTGTTTGTGAATGAGGAGAAGAATCTGGTGATAGCACTCTATTCTGCTAACTATCAGTTCACTGACGACCCAGACGGTTGGAAAGAAAAATACGAAAATTTCTTTCAAGCCATCGCGAGCAGTATGGAAGAATAATTACATCCACACATTCACTGGAACACTGCATGAGAAAGCTGTGGATAAGCGGGCAAGAGCCGTGTCTGCTGTGGGTTTTGAAAACCCGTTTATTATTTGCCCAGTGAGAAGTTAGGGGTCCGACCCTGCGGGTCGTACCCCGGATAAAGAACTACCCAAGCGCAGCCTAAGCGGTGGGGTCTGACCCGCAGGGTCAGACCCCGGCACTGTGCAGGACAGAAATTAAGCGGTTGCAGTTTCCTTTGCTTCCCATACGATCAAATCAGACGCCGAAGCGGATTCCACCCAGGCCTGATAACGATCGACAATCGCATTGCGCTTCATCTTCATCGTTGGAGTAAGCAACTCGTTATCAATCGTCCACTCATCACTGACAATAAATACCTGCTCAACACGCTCATGGGCCGCCAAACGTTTATTCAGTTCAGGCAGCTCTTTAGTGATCAGGGCATTGATCGCTTCACGATCCATGGTCACCCCCACCTCATTCAAACCTGCCAACAAGACTGGCGCTTCCATACCGTGACCAATCACACACATTTGCCCCAGGCAGGAAATATCCGCCATCACGTCTTCGATAATCGATGGTTTAACAAATTTACCCTTGGTGGTTTTAAAAGCTTCACTCAAACGGCCAGTAACGTGCAGGCAACCCTGCTCATCAATATGACCGGTGTCACCGGTATGGTAGTAACCATCACGCAGTACTTCTGCGGTTTTTTCCGGCGCTAGATAATAACCTTTCATCATGGCTGGCGACTTAAACAGAATTTCGTTGTTCTCGCCGATTTTTACTTCACAACCGTTAAAGGGCCTGCCCACTGAACCCACGGTTTCGGTGCCGTCCATACACACACAACCATGAATGCAGTTTTCCGTCATGCCGTAACCATTACGCATGGGCATGCCCAGCTTTTTAAACCAGTCCTGAACATCCTGAGGTGTGGGCGCTGAACCGGTGATCATAACCTCACAAGCATCCAGCCCCAGCTGAATTTGAATCTGCTGCTTTAAACCTTCAGCCTGCTCAGGATCGGCCAGCATGGCATCCATCACATCAGCAGGTAATTTACTTTCTACGGCCTCTTTAAACTTTTTCCACAACCGCGGCACCGAGAAGAAGAAAGTCGGCCGCACGCTGCGTAGATTGGCGTTAAAGGTTTCCATATTTTGCGGGAAGGACACCACGGCACCGGCATTGACACTGTAGAGCAAAACCAGCACTCGCTCGGCGGTATGTGACAGCGGCAGGTAGGAGAAGAAACGCGTTTCCTCGTTGAGGCCCAAGTCCTCATTCATTTTTTGTACCGCCCAGGATACATTCTCGTAGTGATGCATAACGCCTTTAGGGTTACCGGTGGTACCGGAGGTATACATCAGGGTGAACAGGGAGTTCATATCCGGCAGCGGATTATCTTGCAACGCATCGTACTCGTTGCAGATAGCTTCAAGATCCGTTTCCACGTCCACATTGCAGCCGTAGATACCCACCCGCGGCAGATCGCCACTGGCAGAGGTTATATCCTCCGGCTTATCGGCATGACCAACAAAGACGAGCTGACACTCACTGTGCTCCATCACATATTGCATGGATGCCGGCGCCTGCCCGGGATACAGCGGTACGCTGACAAGGCCTGCCATTTGAATAGCAAAGTCAACCACAAACCAGTCCGGGCAGTTCTGTGCATAAATCGCAACACGACTACCCGCAGGATAATTTTTTGACTTAAGGAAACTGGCTAGCTTGCGGGTGCGTTGACCCACTTCGCCCCAGGTGTATTCAATCCAACCATCATCTTTGGCCTGGCGCAGGAAAACACTCTCTGGCTTGGTGGCCTCCCAGTGGTAAAAACGCTCCAATGGCATTGGGCAGCTATCTGACATCACTCTACTCCGGCTTTTCGCTCTTTAATCTGTGTTATTAAATAAAGTACAAAGCTCACCATCATAATAGACAAGCGTAACCCGCCCGTTGATCTATGGCGACAAAAGCAATGGCCAAACAGCCCGATTTGAGTTTCTGCTTGGCCCATTTTGTGACTGCGTATGATAAATTAGTCGGATGGAAGAAATAGCCAGTTACCCCAGCTCATTTATCGTCAAGGGCATGCAAGGCATGCTTGCCCAGGGACTGACCGAGGCCGAAATTTTGGCAGCCTGCGGCCTGCCCGAAGATTTGCACGAAAAACCGGAACTTCGCATCGAACAGGACGACTTCAACCGCTTTGTGATTGCCAAATGGCAATTGCTGCAAGACGAAGCCTCGGGTTTTTTAAAGCAGCCTCTGCCGCGCGGCAGTTTTGCCATGGCCTGCCATGCCACCATTACCTGCAATAACGTTGGCCATATGCTGCGGCGGGCCGAGCGTTTCTTTCGCTTGATCAACCCTAGTTACATTATGCAGATGGAAGAGAAGGGCGAAGACGTTATCCTGACCTTTGACCCGGACTGCGTCGAGGGCATTGATATCAGTTATTTTCTGATGTCGACTTTTGTGATCTATCTGCGCTGGATTGCCTGGATGACCGACAAACCCATTGTGCTGGAGCGCACCCACTTTACCTTTGCCAGCTCGGATTTTGATGACGTGGTTGAGCGCAGCCTCAATTGCCGGGTGTATTATCATCAGCCACAAAACCAGGTAGTCTTTAATAAACGTTTTCTGTCACAACCGGTGGTGCAAACCGCAGAAACCCTGGCCCACTTTATCCCCAATGCTGAAACCTACATTTTCGCCCACTACCAAAGCGATAACAGCTTTACCGGCAAGGTAAGGCGCATTTTGCAAAGTGAAGACGGGGTAGAAAACCTGCCCCTGGAAGCGGTGGCCAGTCAGCTGTTTACCACCCCGCAAACCCTGCGCCGACGCCTGAAGGAAGAGGGCAGTACCTATCAGGAAATCAAAGACATCGTACGCCGCGACCGGGCCATCTATCATCTGGTGAAAATGGACACCCCCATCAGCGAACTGGTACGCCTGATGGGGTTCTCAGAGCCCAGCGCCTTTAACCGGGCCTTTAAGAAGTGGACCGGCTCAACACCGGGCCAATACAGGGAAGAACACCAGCTTTAGCCCTTAACGGACGACGCCAGCTCAACCAGTGTTTGCCCCTGGCAGGACAGGGTTGCCTGCAACTTATCCCCAGCCTGTAGCGGGCCGACTCCAGCAGGCGTGCCAGTCATCACCACATCCCCCGGCTGCAGGGTAAAGATACGGCTGGTGTAAGCCAGTAAACGTGCCACCGGTGTAATCATCGCCTCACTATTGCCATCCTGGCGCAGCTGACCATTACAGGACATCTGGATAGCGATATTGGCCCAATCCAGCGGCTCAGATACCGGCGCAAACGCTGACAACGGACAACTACCATCGAAGGCTTTGGCCACTTCCCAGGGGTGGCTCTTGGCCTTAAGTTTGTCCTGCAGCTCGCGCAGGGTGATATCGAAGCCCAGTCCCACACCGGCAATGGCCGCCAGACTCTCATCCTCATCAGCGTCACTAAGGGTTTTACCTATCAGCAGGGCCATCTCGGTTTCGAAATGCACCACACCTCGATCTGCTGGAATGCTAAAGGGCTCAGCCGCCGCAACCATAGCCGTGGCCGGCTTGATAAACAGGATGGGCTCGGTAGGCACCGGGTTATTCAGCTCGCGGGCATGATCAGCGTAGTTGCGCCCGACACAGACCACCTTGCCAGGTACCCAATCCACTGAACTGCCGTCTTGCCACTGATGCTGGTACATAAACCTACTTCCTAGCTATCCATTGAAAGGCGCTAAGTGTCCCCCTGCAGCCGCCGGATAGCAACCCTCACAAGCGACAGTATCGGTCTTATATCAACCCTTAAAATAGCGGCTATAGCCTGTACAAATACTGCCCAACTTGGGGCTAAAAAAGCCACGTAATCCCCAACAATTGTGGTAGAATGCCGCCCCATTTTTTAATGGCTGCCCCACAATCGGGCCGGCCGGTACTGAGTAGAGAAGCACACCATGGTTAAGACCTCTCTGGGTAAAGACAAAATCCGCTTTCTGTTACTGGAAGGTGTTCACCAGTCGGCGATTGATACCCTCAAAGCCGAGGGTTACACCAACATCGAATACCTGAAGACTGCACTGTCGGAAGAAGAGCTGATCGAGAAGATCAAAGACGCTCACTTCGTCGGTATTCGCTCCCGCTCCCAGCTGACTCGCAAGGTCTTTGAGAATGCGCCCAAGCTGATCGCTGTGGGCTGTTTCTGTATCGGTACCAACCAGGTTGACCTGAAGGCCGCGCAAGAGCACGGCGTTGCCGTCTTTAACGCGCCTTACTCCAACACCCGCTCGGTCGCCGAGCTGGTACTGGGTCAAACCATCCTGATGCTGCGCGGTATCCCCGAGAAGAACGCCGTCTGTCACCGCGGTGGCTGGCTCAAGTCTGCCGTAGGCTCTTTCGAAACCCGTGGTAAAACTCTGGGTATTATCGGTTACGGTTCCATCGGTTCTCAGGTATCGGTACTGGCCGAATCCCTGGGCATGAAGGTGATCTTCTTTGATACTGTAAGCAAACTGCCACTGGGTAACGCCACCCAGGTTCGCGACATGAACGAGTTGCTGGGCAAAGCCGATGTGGTAAGCCTGCACGTTCCAGAAACTGCCGCCACCAAAGACATGATGGGCGAAGCCGAATTCGCCGCCATGAAACAGGGCGCTATCTTTATTAACGCTGCCCGCGGTACTGTAGTTGATATTCCAGCTCTGGCTGCCGCCATGGAATCCAAGCACCTGGCTGGTTGTGCCGTGGACGTATTCCCGGTTGAGCCGAAAGGTAACGACGAAGAATTCGAAAGCCCACTGCGCGCCTTCGACAACGCGATCCTGACCCCGCACATTGGTGGCTCCACCATGGAAGCGCAGGAAAACATCGGTCTGGAAGTTGCCGAGAAGCTGGCCAAGTACTCCGATAACGGTACTACCACCTCGTCTGTTAACTTCCCTGAAGTTGCCCTGCCAAGCCACCCGAATGCACACCGCCTGCTGCACGTTCACAAAAACGTACCGGGTGTACTGACTGCGATTAACCAGGTGTTTTCCGACAACAACATCAACATCGCCGCCCAGTACCTGCAAACCAACGAAAACGTCGGTTATGTGGTTGTGGATATCGATGCTGAATACAGTGATGTAGCGCTGAAGCAGCTGCGTGAAATTGAAGGCACTGTACGTTGTCGTGTGTTGTTCTAAATAGGACACGCTGCAGTAAAAAAGGGTCGACTTGTTCGGCCCTTTTTTATGTCTGTCGAAAGTAAAACTCCATACCTTTACCTGATACAAACCCTTACTCAAGCAAAATAACATTGCCATTTTCATCAACAAAAGGAATTGTTATGAAACACCACCTACTTTTTATTTTTATCCTGTTTCTTTTTGCCAGTCCCAACTTATTGGCGAGCAAAGCCAGTGTTAAACAATGCCAGAGCTGGCAAAAGAAAATCGATCAGTACACAAAATTACGTCAACAGGGTGGTTCGGCCAGCAAAATGAATAAGTGGCAAAAAGCGCGTAAGAAGTATAAACAACGCTGGTATGAAGGTGGCTGTCAGAAAGGCAAAACAATGGGCAGCCTATAAAAGCCTGCCCATAAAAGGATTTAAGAAAATAATACCTCGCAACCACTGCCTTGCATCACCTGCAAGGCAAAGGCCTGATCGGTTTCGTTTAACGCATCGAAAGCCTCTTTTAACCACACCAGACATTTCCCCTGATAAGGGAATGGCTTTTGTACCCAGCGGCGCCCATCAATCATACAATCTACTTGCTCATCGCCGGCTTGCAAAGCTGCAGCATTACCCAACAAAAACGGCACATAGGTACGACCAATTTCTTGCAGCAGCGGTGACCACATCTCAGCTAGCTGCTCGCGCTTAAGCCAACCATCATCGCTGATCAATTCACCGGAGGTATCTTCCATGGCTTCCACCCAGGCATACACACGTGGCGCTTCACGCAAGGCAATAGACGCTGGCGTGGGATCAAACAAGGCCAAACAAATCAGCTGGCCATAAATGGCGAAATCAGCCGCACCTGGGCGTTGCCCCATCACAAACGGTTGCTGAGATAGAATACCGTTTAACTCCGCCAATATATTGCTGTAGCTTTCCTCAATCAGGGGTTTGGTAACATCATTGGAGCCAACCACACCAAGGCGCCCCACTTGTCGCTCGGCAAACATTTTTTGCATCGGTGCAACGTCATCATCGCTCTGACACCAGCGTGCCTCCAACGGCAAAATAGTACCCGCCTTATCGATATCCTGTTGCTCATGCCAGCGATAGTGGAACATGGGTTTGGTCATCCACTCATCGGCGAAGTCTTCAAACAGTTGATTGAAAAAGTGCACCACGGCATCGTCGGGCACCAGGCTGCGCTCGGAAAACAAGGTTTCCAAATGCTGCAGTTGAAAGGTTGAATCCAGCATCGCGGTGTCTTTACTGGCATCTTCGTGCGCAAACCATAACACCGGAATCATGCTGGCCAGCTTGACAGGCGGCTGCCCCTGAGTGGCTTCTGAACCCTGGCGCAACCATTGGTAAGGTATACGCCGGTAGCGCATGGCAGCGCGCATTTTACGACTATAGGGCGACTGTGGCGCCCCGATTAACTTGATGGTCTGTGACATTTTCTCCCCCTCTTGCAAGCTAACACTTGCTTATAGTTTTGCCGGTTTCCATGACCAATTGATCTTGGAAAACCTGAAATTATCTGCGAGCATAACAGTAATTGATTCCCCTGGAAGGCCCCATGGCACTTTACCCTCAGACTCTGACCTGGAAGTCGGTACTCCTCCTGTTATGTCTGACAATAGGCCTGACAATGGGCCTGATAACCGATGCGGCTGCCGCAAAGCTGTATAAATATCAGGATAAAAACGGCAAGTGGCACTTTTCCGATAAGCCGCCTAAGACCGATAAAGATATCGATGTTAAAGTCGAGCACCTGGAAAAACATGAGCCAACCCAAAAAGTGTTTGTGCAAAACCGAGGCTCACGCCAGCGGCCACTACTGTATGTGATCAATGAACTGTACGGGCCGGTGGAAGTCAGAGTCTCGCTAACCAAAAGCTATAATATTGACTCAAACTTTGGCTGGAACGACAGCTTTGTGATTCCCGCCCGCGGCGAAAAGCGCATCGGCTATATCAAACCTCAAAACCCCAATGCACGCTGGTCCTACGCCTACAACACCAATTACACCCTGGGCGATCCCAACTCCCAACCAGACTCACAAGCCAACTACGCGCCACCGGTACCGGCAGGAAGAGGGTTTAGAATCACTCAGGCCTTTAACGGTATTTTTAGTCATCAAGACAGCGCCAACCGTTACGCAGTAGATATTGCCATGGATGTGGGTACGCCGGTATTAGCAAGTCGCGGCGGTGTGGTGATGGATATTGAAGAAGATTTTTCCAAAGGCGGCATACACAACCGCAAGCTGGCTTACAAAGCCAACAGTGTGCGCATTCTGCATGACGACGGCACCATGGCCATTTATGCGCACTTACAATTGGAAAGTATTCAGGTTCGAGCTGGTGAGCGCGTGTCTACTGGCCAACATATTGCCAACTCCGGCAACACCGGATTTTCCAGCGGCCCACATTTACATTTTGCGATTCATCGTAACAAGCTTCAAAAACTGGAATCGATTCCGTTTAAGTTTTCCGATCGCGGTGGTAAACAGTTTACACCGCAACCCAACTCCACATTGACCGGACATTTTAGGGTGGGGGCCTACCGATAAGTCTGTTACTTATCTGCCAACCATTTGCTCAGTAATTGAAAAACCTGCTGTCGGTATTTAACAGATTCATTCACTAACTGGTGACGCGCACCGTTTACCATATAGGTTTCGGTATTCGGAAAAATACGTTCAATCTCGGAGGTGTTATACATCCAGTCCACCGTTTTATCCTTATCCCCCTGAATCACGGTAAGTTTGCGCCACTGAGTATTAAATTCAGCAAACTTCTTAATCCAGTGACGCATAGCCTTCACCCATACCACCGGAGTGTGAAGCTGCTGTAAGGGGTCGTGATGCCTGACAAAGTCCAGAAATGTCTCATCGTGCGAGCTGGGTGAAAAAACACGTACCAGATTTTTCAATATGGGATTAATCAGATAAAACAGCCAGCGATCACGTGACCAGTGATGAGTGCGAATCAGTGGCGCTAAAAGTGCTGCCTTCTCAAGTTTATCCTGATCGGGATAGGAGCCCAGGTAATTCAGGATCACCATAGCGCCGGTACTCTGCCCCATGCCGTGCCAGGGTTGTGGTGTTTTATCGGTAAACAGATTTAGTGCATCGAATAAGACTTCACGGTACTGATCAAAGCTGTGAATGCTGCCCTGATCGCCACTGGAAAAACCATGGCCAGGCAAATCAAAACACACCACCGCCCAATCGCTTTGCAAAAGGAATCGCAGGGCATGCTGCATGGTGCCGACATTGTCGGTATAACCGTGCACTAAAAACACGGTGCCCTTGGCATTTTGTGGTTGCCAGTGGTGAAAGGCAATATCGAACTCGCCCGCAGATTGGCTGCCAAAGCGGTAATCGAGGCTAGTGAACTCTTCGGTAAAATTAATGTGGTAGTGATTCAGGTAGCGCTGTACGTCAGGCCGTGTGATCCACGCCTGCATTTCAGCTTTCTCAACATCGAAAGCGGGGAGTTGTTGCGCTAAATCCCTGAGGGATTGATAGGTTAGCTCCATTACCTGTCCTAACTCAAACTACCAGAGTCCTTTAATTGTTATGTCTTTATAACAAACCTGCAAATAAAAAACGGCGCCAGATGCGCCGCTTTTTATTTCAATTAGCCAGAGTCTGTAAAAACTATAGACTTAGCTAACTTTAGCGTCCAGCTCACCAGACTCGTAACGCTCGAACATACCTTCCAGGCTGATCGCTTTGATCTTGCTGGCATTACCGGCAGTACCGAAGGCTTCATAGCGAGCAACACAGATATCGGTCATCGCTTTGGTGGTTTCCTTCAGGAACTTACGTGGGTCAAACTCGCTTGGGTTCTGCGCCATAAAGCGACGTACAGCACCGGTAGACGCCAAACGCAGGTCAGTGTCGATGTTAACCTTACGCACGCCGTGCTTGATACCTTCAACGATCTGCTCAACCGGCACACCGTAAGTCTCAGGGATCTCGCCGCCAAACTCGTTAATCACCTTCAGCCACTCCTGAGGCACAGAAGAAGAACCGTGCATTACCAGGTGGGTGTTAGGGATACGCTGGTGAATCGCCTTGATGCGATCGATCGCCAGAATGTCGCCGGTAGGTGGACGGGTGAACTTGTAAGCACCGTGAGACGTACCACAGGCAATGGCCAGGGCATCAACGTTGGTTTTCTGTACGAAGTCTGCCGCTTCTTCAGGGTCAGTCAGCATCTGGTCGTGGCTCAGTTTGCCCACGGCACCAATACCGTCTTCTTCACCGGCTTCACCGGTTTCCAGAGAACCCAGACAACCCAGCTCACCTTCTACGGAAACACCACAGGCGTGGGCCATATCAACGGTACGCTTGGTCACATCAACGTTGTATTCGTAGTCGGCAGGGGTCTTACCATCTTCACCCAGAGAGCCGTCCATCATTACCGAGCTGAAACCCAGCTGGATAGAACGCTGACAAACAGACGGGGAAGTACCGTGGTCCTGGTGCATACACACAGGAATGTGCGGGAACTCTTCAATCGCCGCCAGAATCAGGTGACGCAGGAAAGGTGCACCGGCGTACTTACGAGCACCCGCAGAGGCCTGCACAATAACCGGAGAATCGGTTTTGTCGGCCGCTTCCATGATGGCGCGCATTTGTTCCAGGTTGTTAACGTTAAATGCTGGCACGCCGTAGCCTTGTTCGGCAGCGTGGTCGAGCATTTGGCGCATACTAATCAGAGCCATGTTGTGTGTCCTTTTAAGTTGCTTGATGCTAGATGGAGACAGTTAATCGCCTTCCTCTGCACCTTGTATTTATAACTTGTCGTAAAAAATATAAAACTGCTCGACTGGATACATAATATATCCAGCCTAAAAATTATTCCGCTGCGCGCTGCTCAAGAATGGCAACTGCGGGCAGGGTTTTACCTTCAACGTACTCCAGGAAAGCACCACCACCAGTAGAGATATAAGATACCTTATCAGCGATATCGTACTTGTCTACGGCAGCCAGGGTGTCACCACCACCGGCGATGGAGAAACCATCACTATCAGCAATCGCTTGTGACAGCGCTTTGGTACCTTCACCGAACTGGTCGAATTCAAATACGCCAACAGGGCCGTTCCAGATAATGGTTTTGGCATCTTTCAGAATGTTAGCCAACGCTGCAGCAGAGTCCGGGCCGATATCAAAAATCATATCGTCAGCGGCAACTTCTTCCGCGGGCTTTAGGCTCGCCTGCGCGTCTTCGCTGAATTCCTTACCGGTCACTACGTCAGTCGGTACAGGGATATCACATTTTTCCATCAGCGCTTTAGCGTTAGGAATCAGAGCTTCTTCGTACAGAGACTTACCCACCAGCTTACCGCTAGCCGCCAGGAAAGTGTTGGCGATACCGCCACCGACGATCAGCTGATCAACCTTATCAGACAGGGTTTCCAGAACGGTCAGCTTGGTAGATACCTTGGAACCACCCACAATCGCTACCATTGGGCGAGCAGGGTTGGCCAGAGCTTTTTCCAGCGCGTCCAATTCACCTGCCAACAGCGGGCCAGCACAGGCAACCGGGGCAAACTTGGCAACACCGTGGGTAGATGCTTGGGCACGGTGAGCGGTACCAAAGGCGTCCATCACAAATACATCACACAGGGCTGCGTAGGCTTTGGCCAGCTCGTCTTCGTCTTTTTTCTCGCCCTTGTTAAAGCGAACGTTTTCCAGCAGCACCAGCTCGCCTTCGGCGACCTCAACACCACCTTGCCAGTCTTTAACAACAGCGACGTCACGGCCCAGCAGTTTGCCCAGATGATCGGCAACCGGCTGCATGGAGAATTCTTCAGCGTATTCACCTTCGGTTGGACGACCCAGGTGAGACATGACGATTACTTTGGCGCCGGCTTTCAGAGCGTGCTCGATGGTTGGCAGGGAGGCACGGATACGTGCATCGCTGGTGACCACACCGTCTTTTACCGGTACGTTTAAATCTTCACGGATCAGAACGCGCTTGCCCGCCAGATCCAGTTCCGTCATTGCTTTAACAGCCATTGGTGTTCCTCAGTTTTCAAATACGGTGTTGCTAATTACTGGAGTCTTACTTCCAGAGATAAAGTTAAAAAAATTTTCCTATCAGCACCCTAACCAGGCACCGACCACATCCAGCATGCGGTTGGCATAACCCCATTCATTATCGAACCAGGTCAGCACCTTCACCAGTCGCTTGCCCGCCACGCGGGTTTGTCCGGCATCAACAACACCGGAACGACTATCGTGATTAAAATCGCAGGATGCCAATAATTCTTCGGTATAACCCAGCACACCATTAAAGCGATCGCTGGCAGCTTCGGCCAAAGCCTTATTCACTGCGTCCGCATCAACGTCCTGATTGACTACCAAAGATAAATCAATCATCGAGACATTGGTGGTGGGCACACGCATTGCCTGTGCTTCAAAACGCCCGACCATCTCTGGCAACAAACGCTCAATACCACGCGCCAATCCGGTATCCACCGGAATCATCGATTGCACCGCCGAGCGGGTTTTTCGCAGGTCGGTGTGATGGTAGGCATCAATCACCGGCTGATCGTGCATGGCCGAGTGAATGGTGGTGATCACTCCACTGTTAACACCAAAGGCATCATCCAATGCTTTAATAACCGGCACGATACAGTTGGTGGTACAGGACGCATTGGAAATAATCGTCTCGGAACCATTCAACGAATGGTCATTAATGCCATACACAATGGTGGCATCCACATCGGCTTCAGCTGGCTGGGAAAACAATACCCGCTTTGCGCCTTGGTCAATGTGTTGCTGCGCCGTGGCCCGATCGGAAAATGCACCGGTACACTCCAGCACCACATCGATATCCAGTTCCGCCCAAGGCAACTGATCCACGGCCTCGACATGCAGTACTTCAATAGACTGATCGTCGATGGTGAGGCGATCATTTTCCACACTCACTTCAGCGGGGAAACGCCCGTGAGTGGAATCATATTTGGTTAAGTGGGCAATGGTTTTACAATCGGCGAGCTCGTTAATAGCCACTACTTGCAATTGATCCCACTGGTTGCGCTCATAAAGCGCGCGCAGCACACAACGGCCGATACGGCCATAACCATTAATGGCCAGGCGTATCGGCTTATCGTCGTGTTTGTTTGATGCTGCGGTCATCTAATACTGACTTGCTTGAAAGCGCTGGCCAATTGAACTGCTAAACAGCAATTAGTCCAGAACTTCTTCAACGGTGGCGACAACGTTTTCAACGGTGAAACCAAAGTGCTTCATCAGTTCGCCGCCAGGAGCAGACTCACCGAAGGTGCTCATGCCCACAACGCGACCGTCGAGGCCAACAAACTTCCACCAGTAATCTTCGTGCGCCGCTTCAACCGCAACACGGGCAGCCACTTCAATCGGCAGCACCTCTTGACGGTAAGCAGCATCCTGCGCGCTAAACAGCTCAGCACATGGCATGGATACCACACGGATTTTCTTGCCTTGGCCAGCCAGTTGGTCAGCAGCGGCAACCGCCAGCTCAACCTCAGAACCGGTGGCGATAATGATGGCTTCTGGCTCACCGTCACAGTCTTTCAGTACGTAAGCACCGCGGGCGATATTGGCCAGCTGCTCGTCGTTACGCGCCTGTGGAGCCAGACCCTGACGGCTAAATACCAGCGCGGTAGGGCCGTCTTGACGCTCAACCGCAGACTTCCAGGACACGGCAGATTCAACCGCATCACAAGGGCGCCAGGTTTGCAGGTTTGGCGTGGTACGCAGGCTGGTCAGCTGCTCAACCGGCTGGTGAGTAGGACCGTCTTCACCCAGACCAATGGAGTCGTGGGTGTAAACAAAAATGCTTTGCTGGCCCATCAAGGCAGCCATACGCACGGCGTTGCGAGCGTATTCCATAAACATCATGAAGGTCGCACCGTAGTTAACGAAACCGCCGTGCAGGGCGATACCGTTCATCATGGCGCTCATGGCGAATTCACGTACACCGTAGTGGATGTAGTTACCGCTGGCATCTTCAGCCGTGACCGCCTTGGAACCACTCCAGGTAGTCAGGTTGGACGGCGCCAGGTCAGCAGAACCACCCAACAGCTCTGGCAGCATTGGGCCAAAGGCGTTCAGGCAGTTTTGAGACGCTTTACGGGAAGCAACCTTCTCGGCTTTTTCCTGACACTCACGTACGTAGGCTTCAGCCTTCTCGGAGAAATCAGCAGGCAGTTCGCCTTTGATCACACGGCGCTCGAACTCGGCCGCCAGCTCAGGGTGAGCGGCGCGGTAGGCATCAAACTTATCATTCCAGGCCAACTCCAGCTCGTTACCTTTGGACTTGGCATCCCAACCTTCGTAGACGTTGGCCGGGACCTCAAAAGCACCGTGCTCCCAGTTCAGGGCTTTACGCACCAACTGAACTTCGTCTTCACCCAGAGGGGCACCGTGACACTCTTCTTTACCTTGCTTATTCGGAGAACCAAAACCGATCACGGTTTTGCAGCAGATAATGGTTGGTTTGCTGGTTTCAGCTTGCGCAGCTTCGATAGCGGCTTTAATGGCAGCGGCGTCGTGACCATCCACCGCCGGGATTACGTGCCAGCCGTAGGATTCAAAACGTTTCGGGGTATCGTCGGTAAACCAGCCCTCAACTTCACCGTCGATGGAGATGCCGTTGTCATCGTAGAAAGCGATCAGCTTGCCCAGGCCCAGGGTACCGGCCAGAGAACAGGCCTCGTGGGAGATACCTTCCATCAAACAACCGTCACCCATAAAGGCGTAGGTGAAGTGATCAACAATATCGTGACCTTCGCGGTTGAACTGACCGGCCAGGGTCTTCTCGGCCAGCGCCATACCCACAGCATTGGTAATGCCCTGACCCAGTGGGCCAGTGGTGGTTTCTACACCTGGAGCATAGCCATACTCAGGGTGACCAGGGGTCTTGGAGTGCATCTGACGGAAGTTCTTCAGCTCTTCAATCGGCAGGTCGTAGCCACTCAGGTGCAGCAGAGAGTAAATCAGCATAGAGCCGTGGCCGTTGGACAGAACAAAACGGTCGCGGTCAGCCCACTGTGGGTTATTCGGGTTGTGCTGCAAGAAATCGTTCCACAGAACTTCGGCGATATCCGCCATGCCCATCGGGGCTCCTGGGTGGCCACTGTTGGCTTTCTGGACAGCGTCCATGGACAGGACTCGGATGGCATTGGCTAATTCGGCGCGAGATGACATGGGCTCTAGGCTCCTGGGTATTTAAGGGCGCATTAAAAATGGGGCGCTATTTTCTCGCACCTCACCGGTGGGGTAAAGGTGTGGGGCCAAATAAAGGCCGCTTCGGCGGAAAATTATCCGTTTAGTGGGCCTTTTTTATCTCCGTGTGTTCATCACTCCCATCTCTACAGCCGTTTCAATCTAAAGTACTTGCACGGTTTCCACCTGAGTGCTACATTTTTAGCATCATGCTAAAAATGTAGCACTACCGATAGTTAACCTAGGAGTGTAATCAAAGCGCTTATGGCTACACCTAACAAATTCAGTCGCCGCGAGCGGCAAATTATGGACGTGCTCTATGAGCGCAAAGAGGCCTCGGCCCAAGAAGTACTTGATGGCATGGAAGATCCACCCAGCTACTCCAGTGTACGTGCGCTGCTGGCACGCTTGCTTGAAAAGGGGGCCGTAACCCACCGCCAGGAGGGCGCCAAGTATATCTATGCCCCTGCCGTTGCTGTGGATGACGCACGGGAATCTGCTGTCAAACGACTGGTAAACACCTTTTTCGAAGGCTCTGCCCTGCAGGCGGTCAATGCACTGTTAGGCGGCAAGGAAAATCAGCTTAGCGACTCGGAACTCGACGAGCTTGAGCAGGCCATTGCCCAAGCCAGATCGAAAACCAAGGTATCGAGGAAAGACGACAACACATCGTCATAAACCCAAGCGGAAGGAGAGCAACAATGACACTACTTGATCTATTGCTGCTGATGGTTATCAAGCCATTACTGGTCATCGCATTGGGCGTTTGGCACTTGCAATCAACCTCGCAACTCTCGGCCAGTTTTCGCCATAGCCTGCTCTTTATCTGCCTGTTACTGATTCCGCTGTTAGTCATCAGCAACTTACTGCTACCTAACTGGCAACTCAACCTGCATAGTACTCACCCCCTGTTACAACTGACCATTGCAGAGGCCTGGCAACTCACCTGGTTTAAATTCACGCTTGCCATCTATTTAGTGGGCTGCCTCTGGTCTTTGTTTTACCTCGGTCTTGGGTTATTTGCCCTCTCCATTCGAAATCGAAAACAACAGCAACACGAAAAACTGCAGCAGCTGTGTAATCGACTCCGAGGCTTGGCGCAATTAAAACGCAAGGTAACCATACACTTGGATAATCAATGTCGCGTCCCTTATGTGTGGGGAGCGATTCACCCTTCGCTGGTCCTGCCTAGCGCGGCGGCTCAATGGCCTGAACATCAACAACGTTTGGTTATGTTGCACGAATTAGGGCATGTCGCCCGCTGGGATTGGGTGTGCAGTTTACTGGTAAAATTTATTTGCGCACTGTTTTGGTTTCTGCCGTTTATTGCACGCCTAAACAAAACCTTTACCGATATGAGCGAGCGCGCCTGTGATGATTGGGTGATTGCCCAAGGCGAACAAAGCCCTGATTACGCGGAACTGCTGGTAACTATTGATAAAGGCTTTAAAAATCAGGACGACCTGCCCGCGACATTTATCGATGGTAAAAACGGCTCTGCGCATTACCAACGCATTCTGGCACTACTTGACCGACTGGCTGATCACGAACCACGCACAAGCGGTGATTGGTGGCGAGCCATTAGTGCTGGCATCCTGTGGTTAATCCCTTTAACGCTGCTTCATGCCAGTGTTAATTTGCAAACACGACCTACAAACGCTGTGACATTTGAGCTGGCACCAGCTCCCATAAATAAAACTGCAACAACGCTAACAGTTAATCCAACGTTATGGCACAAGCCCATTAAACCGGATAACCAACAAGCCCCAACCATGGAAGAAGTCTGGGTCAGTATCGAGATGCGGCAAGCTGTTTTTGATACCAGTGACATAAGCACGTCCAGCGAACATAAGCTTGCGGTAAATCCACAGGTGTTAATTGAAGGTTACCTTCCTGTAAGAACAGTATTACCGCATTACCCGCAGCGGGCATTAAAGCGAAACCTTGAAGGCAAGGTCATCGTGCAATTTACCATCGATGAACAAGGTCACACTCAACAGCCACGGATTGTTGCCTCTCAACCCAAAGGAATCTTTGAAAAAGCTGTACTCACAGCGTTAAAAGATTTCCGTTTCCAACCCCAACTGATTAACGGTCAGCCGACATCCATCAGTGGGGTTACCGAAGAGTTTGTCTTCCAGTTGTATGAAGCCGATGAAAATCCGGCATTAAAAACTCGACGACGACACTCGCCCGTCAAGGGCCAAACCGCTATCGCGTTGCAACACTAGACGCAAACCTAAATTAACAATCACTATTTGGAGGGTGTCTTATGGACATCGCAGCTACCGCTCGCCCTGAATTTCGTGTTTTGCCGCTTCGTTTTATCACTGCACTTCCAATTGCTTTTGCAGTCACGCTGGCCTTGTTGTACCTGATGCATCGATTGGTTTATATCGATGCGCCCCCCGTGGAAGATCCCCCCACAACCACTGTTGCAGAAATTATTTACATTCCCACCGATCTTGAAACACGCTACACCGAACCAAAACCCACTAAGCCTAAGGAACCCCAAATCGAGCCCTTGCCACCTGAAATGGCGAAAGAAAACTATGAGCGGCCAACGATTACCACAGGGCAAAATTTGGTCTACAACCCTGACAGCGAAGGTAAACCAAAAATTGGGTTTACCAGTAACGACAGCGTTGTTCAACAAGTCATGGTACCACCACAATACCCTCGCATTGCCTTAGCTAAAGGCACCGAAGGATTTGTTGATGTTGCCTTTGAA
Organism: Maricurvus nonylphenolicus; assembly: GCF_042854845.1. Taxonomy (GTDB): domain Bacteria; phylum Pseudomonadota; class Gammaproteobacteria; order Pseudomonadales; family Cellvibrionaceae; genus Maricurvus; species Maricurvus nonylphenolicus. The sequence continues at coordinate 5,424,571 of NZ_AP031498.1, forward strand.
GTCAGCGCCTTGGGCGTACCACAAAATGTGCGTGTAACACGAGCAGACCCGGAAGGTGTTTTTGAACGATCTGCAGTGCGTGCCGTTAAACGCTGGAAGTATTTACCACGTGATGCGGAAGCCGCCAAATCCATCACCGTACACGAGCGCATCCGCTTTAAAATTGCAGCCCCCTAATGAAGATATACACCCATAACAATACTCGAGGCGATCTTTGAAGTATCGCCTCGTATTTCCATTTAGTATCTAACATTCAGATAGCTCTAGGACTCCATAGAAACCTGTGGCTTTAACCCGGTCAGGGACAGCGAGTAAATCGGCGCCCCTTTGGCTCGCATAATCGGCTCAATCTCCTCATATAAAGCCCTGTACTTGTAAAACGGCACCTTGGGAAACAGGTGATGGATTGAATGGTAGTTTTGAAACAGCCAGCACCAAGTCATCACAGTGTTACCAGGTCCATCCAGAACAATGGTTGAGGTATCAACATAGCGGCCCACCTGATCATGGGGACGATGCACTATATAGGCAAACAGGTAAATCAACGCGATCAATCCCAGCAGGGCGCCCACCACAAACAGGGCAAAGCCTTCTATCCAATAACCCTGAGCCACAAAGGCCGCACGAGCGCCCCAAGCCACCAGCGCCTCAACCACAACCGCAAACTTCTCGGATGTAGATGCCCTGCGCCATTGCTGCTCTATGTAAAAGCTGTATTGCCCACTTAACAACCGGCAAGCAGAACGTACCGCCTTGAACGGCGACTGCCCCATTTCTGCTATCTGAAAATCCGGATCACGCTCAGCATCGTTGGTAAAACGGTGATGGGCGAGATGCTCAAACCGATGCGCCACAAACGGGAAACCCAGTACAAAACCCATACCATGGCCCAAGAGCTTTTGTAGCCACAACATGGAACGATGCTTGCCGACTATCGCCCCGTGAACAGCATCGTGCATCACGGTATAGGCGGCGTAAGTAATCATGCCTATCAGTAAAACCCCCAGCCATAAGGGCAATACACCGGTTACCACCGCAAACGGCGCAGCCAGATAACCACCTAAACAAACGCCCCCCAATAACACCCCAGGCCATGAAAAATCGCCCATGTATTTTGTCGCCAGCTTAACGGCCTGATGATCCAGATTCACAGAATCCATCGCTCTCTCCCGAATATTCTCTCTCTAGGTTTAAGGTTGTAAGAACAAGAGTGCGGGATTTTTGAGCAGTAACAGAGTGTATTAGTCGCCATATTGGTGTCATAATTCGCCAATATAAAACCTTTTGGCGATCAAAGATGAACACCATCGGCCCAGCCTACGCCCTGTTTATCTATCAGGCCATGATCGAGAAGGGCATAGCCAGCGAGGAACTGCTAGCTGACACGCAACTAAACCAACAGCTATTGGAGGCTGGCGACAACATCCCCATGGATGGTTTTTTAACGCTGCTGAACAATGCCGACAGCCTCAGCCCCGAAAGCCATATCGGTATACTGCTTGGCAAGCGCAGCAACATTCTTGTGCTCGGCAGCGCCGGTATGGCCGCCGCCATTGCCCCCAACCTGCGCCAGGGTTTGCACATCCTCGACAGTTACAGCCGCCTGCATGTGTCTTACCTACGCGTTGCGGTTCGCTCCAATCTACAGGGCATGAGTATCGGCATTGACTTTATGCAGGATGTCGGCACCACCAAACGCTTCCATGTCGAAACCGCGTTTATGCTGTTTCAAAACTATTTGGAAACCATCGCTGGCGAAGCGGTGGCAGACGCACACTACTTTGTCCCCTACACAAAACCCGACTATGCCAGTGAGTACGAAGCACTCATTCACAGCCCAATAACGTACGAACATAATGAAGCACACATACAAGTGCCGCGCCGTGTACTGGATGTTGCCTCGCCGTTTTATGACAACCCCGCATGGATCGAAAGCCAAAAGTTTCTCGCTAACCGTCTAAAATACCAAACCGAACAGGAAGCCGAACCTCAGCCGTACACCCAACACGTTCACGCCTTATTAAAAGCACACGAGCCACCTCTGCCCGGACTTAGTTACATTGCCAAGCAATTGCATGTTTCCGAGCGCACACTAAACCGGCGCTTACAACAAGAGGGCACCAACCTGCGCAAAATTAAGGCTGCACTTACGCACACCTGGGCGAAGCAGTATTTACAGGAAAGCGAATTAACCATTGATGCAATTGCATCGGTGCTGGGGTATCAAGATAGTGCCAATTTTCGGCGGGCGTTTCGGAGTCGGGAAGGGTGCTCGCCAAAATACTTTCGAGAACAACAACCATAAGTGTTAGCTACCTCATACCTTTAAATCGCAACCAAACGTTTCGATACTCTATTGCTGTGGACAACCCCAGAGATAAACGCCTTTAGATACTCATCTCCGGGGCAATGACGTGCTACAAAATTAACTGTTTGATTTTAAAAGCATTTTAATAACCAAGAACTTATGTGGACAACCTGAGATAAGCGAGTCGAGCGAACTTAATCAAATAGACTATTGACTTCCGGGTTCTAAGAAGTTGAATTTTCAAGCTCTTTACTGAATAGTTAAACACTAACTAAGAAGGATATGTAACTGGAGGCAAGCGCCTTGAGGCGTATGTTATCGCTATTATTGGAAAAACAGAAACATGAAGAAGATATCGATACTTTTTTTGCTTCTATGCATTTCATACTCATCGCATGGATGAAATAAGGTCGCCAATTGCGATTTTTCCATTGAAGACTTGTCTTCTTTGAAATCAGGTGTGACTGTTAGATTGAATAAAGCCTATAAAGCACTTAACAAGCCTAAGGGACGACAACTGTTTGAACTATGAAATCCCCAAAATGCCAAGAAAAAATGTCTAAAGGCTTATGGCGGCAACACAATTACCTTTCATGCATATATTGTAATGGCGTGCGGATTGACACACCTGCAAACATCTCCAGTTTAGTTAAAGTTGATCCTGCTGAGCTTTCCAAAAGATATAACTGCCCAACCTGCATAGATGCTAATTTTCAGCATGTAGCCATTGATGAGCATAGCGTTGAATTTTGTAATACCTGTAAGGGTGTTTTCCTAGACAAGTCCGAAATAGAAGCGCTATTTCCAAACCTATCAACAATAGATAAAATAACCGCAAAAGCAGATGTGAAGAATGCATTCCGCTCAACTGACTACTTTTTTCGACAGACTAGATCAGTAATCAACCTATTTCAACTGTTTATCAGGAAGCAAATACATGAACACTAAGGATAAGTGCAAATCTATGGCTTTTAAAACATTTCTATATAGCAGCATAGCAGTTGTTAGTTTTTTCTCATCTGCTAATGCAGAAATCTATCAATGGAAAGATGAGAAAGGAAAGATTCATTTTAGTGATAAGAGCCAGGCACCTAAAAATGTCATTCCCATTGAGTTAAAAGATACCAATTCTTCTGATGCAGTCACCTCCAGAACACCTTTTGTTGGCACTCCAGAAAATGAATTTCCTGAAGAAGAACAACCAACTTTTGATGTTAATGGGGCGAGCTCATCTCTGGATTGCTTTGACAAATCACAAGCCTTCAAAACTGAAGGGGATGATTATTTCGAGGTAGAACACATTAAAATCGATAAAAATACTCGAGAGATACTAGAATCCCTCTACGACAGCATCGATGACGAATGGGAAGGAAGATCCCGGGAAACAATCTGCAAAGGAACTGACAAAGCTCCAAAAGAAGAAATTAGATTATCTTCTGCTGAAGTAAAGGTCAGGCAAAGCACAAGCAATTCTATAAGGTTTGAAATTCATCGTGAATATAAAGATGAAAGAGGACCTCAAAGCGAGGTACTGCGCCTCTTTCGTAAAGATGCCCTTACTGAGATTGAAGCAGAAGACAACTATATCATTGCTGTAGAAAAGTACCGCGAAAAGCTTAAAAAGGGTAGCAGATTAAGAGAAACACAAATCTATCTACAATACTCGCAAACAGAACTATCGATTAACATCACCTACTACATGAACGGCGTTTACATTAGTCAGCAAAGTATTAGACTAGTACGCTAAAGAAAATATCTAACGATAAATTAATAGACGCTGATAGCGTTCTACTATCCCGCAGCGCTGATTTTGGCGAAATAACAGATAACGGCTGCTCACAAGTAAAGGGGAAACAATGAAATCATTCTATTTAACCCTTTCCATACTTGGCGCTATAATTCCGTATCTGTTCTTTCTCCAATTCTTCGAAATAAACGGTTTTAATCTAGCAGCGTTTATGAGTGCCTCAGTGGAAAACCATGTAGCTGCCGGCATTAGTGCCGATGTACTCTTTGCATCGTTTGTATTCTGGGTTTTTATGTTTGTACAACGGCAAAAGGGTGGCGCCAACCCTTTGCTGTTTATCGTGTTGAATCTAACCATTGGTCTTAGTTGCGCGTTACCCGCTTACCTCTATGCACAAGAGCGGCTTGGTTCGCGAAATCCCTCATAAGCTTTTAGACGCCTTTATTTCCTGCTACCTCTTCCACTATAAAAAACACACCGATATCATTCCCTCGGCTTTATGCCTTAACCAAGGATTATGGTTTTTAATTTCAAAGGAGTGATTTCATGTCCCTTAATATTGCTATTTCTCAGCCGTTAACACTGGCACCACCACTTGAACTGCCGTTAAAACTACGATTACCCCAAGGTCGTTTTGGTGCTCGTCGCTCTGTCAACAATTCACCCGCTGGCCGGTTTCATACAGGCGTCGACCTACATGCTGCCATAGGGGATTCAGTATTCCCTGTATACGGTGGAATTGTTGTTGTGTCATTACAACCCGGCACGGATCGTAAAGCTGGGGATGGGTTTGTCCGTATCTGGCATCAAATAGCAGCAGATAGCGGTTACATTTCCACGTACTCTCACCTGGACACCGTTAATGTCCGTATTAATCAGTTTGTTGAAGTCGGCGATTTGATTGGCACTGTTGGGCTTCCGGAAGATAAAAGCTGGGAGCCACATTTACACTTTGAATTACGCCACGTTGTGGCCGATGGTATTACAGCCCTCAGCGAAGCTGACCGTAATGATCAGTTACGCAGAATGAGTCGCTCGGTAGCCGTCGATCCTACCCGGCAGTTCTACCATTGGGATTTAGAGAATTATTCCAATGGTGATAGTGATCGTATCGTCAGTGGCAAAACGCAGGTCACTCAAATTGCCGACATCACTCACCAACACATTCGTTACTTTCGGGTCAAGCTCGCATCGGTTAGGGACTACCTGTTTATCCCTCTCTATGCACCATCTGCCGATGAAAGCTCTATGATTGAAACCATACGTGGCGCTTATTTTTCCGGCAACAAGGTTAACCTTACCTACAGGCAATCACCGTTTTGGGAAGACAAGCTGATAATTGCAGAAGTACGAGTATAACCCTGCTGCAGCTATATCTATACGATATAGCTGCAGCTTCTGCTAGAAACACCAAACAACCCATTACTTAAAATGGGTTTTAATTAAGCCGCTGCCCTTTACTTAATAAAGCGCTGAATAGCCTGGTAGGCGTTGTCCTGAAAACTTTCATTATTGATGTCTTTAAATAAAACACCCTGTTCACCTACCGCTCCGGTCAGGCCTTGTTTACTGGCATAGAAACCACCGTTTTGATAAGCACTATTAAATAATCCATCCACATAACGCTGCGCACCGACTTCAACACGATGAACCTTGCCCAGCCATAGCATGACCTGCATCATGCCTTTCATAAGGTATTGCCTAACTGGGGAAAGGGTATTAAAACCTTCGGTGCCCGTGGTAGCACCAGGACTCATAGTGATAAAACGAATAGCAGAATGTTGACGAGCCATCGCTGACATCCATAATGCCGCCATATATTTGAGGGGACCATAGGGCACTGTGGCATCTTTGGTATCGGCATAGAAGGCACCATTGCAAATAGACACAAACTCATCGACGGAAGAGGTTTTCAGTTCCGGTCGTTTCATACCCATTTCTTTTACACCTCGAGCTGCTTCGGAACCCGCATACAGAGCAACCTGCTGCAATTTACCAGCTTTTATCAGCTCCTCTGCCAACACGGCATGTCCGAGCAGATTTACGGCAAATATCTGGGTAACACCATCCTGGGTATGCTTCTGAAACTTCTTACCGCCTGTGCCTCCAGCATTCATAATCAGTGCATCAACAGGCTCTGGTAATAGCGCTACGGCTTTACGTACCGAGGTTAAATTACTAACATCTATCGGTAGCACTTCAAAGATATCCCTTGCCGTGAGTTCCTCCAACCCCTGCTTTGCAAGTTTGGCTTTTTGGGGATTACGGCAACCCAGATATATCTTTTCAATACTGCTTTTCTGCGCCAGCTGTCTGGCAGACTCTTTACCCAGGCCGGCGTTTGCACCGGTGATCAAAACGCTTTTTATCATGGGATACCTTTAATTTGCAGATGAAGGGAATTGACTCTGCTAGGTTAATAAAAGGTATGGCGGTGGTTTTGATATTTCTTGCGGTATTTTGGTGAGGAGGTAATAAAACCAGCTAAAAAGAAAAAGCCTGAATAACTCAGGCTTTTTCTTTGACAGGAATATTGAGATACAACTTGCTGTCTTTATCAGCACCGTTAAATCCTGCGGGCAAGAGCTCAAAATCTGGCTTTTCGGTGTATTCATAACGACTTTTAGGCAGCCAACTGCCCCAAATATAGCGCAGAGTTTCTTCCAGCTCGGTAAGCGGTCCAATATGGGTAAAGCGCGCGTAGGTTTGCTCTGACAGTTCTCGGGTAATCATGCCTTCCGGCACATCATCAAAGTTTTCAACTTGGGCAGAGCAGATATACACAAAGGTGGTACTGTCATCGGATTCTTCATAGGATTCATAAATACCGAAAAAGTCCGTGCCGACGCGATTTGGAATATTGTCACGATAGGGCCGAAACGCCGACCAGAGTTTCGGTAAGCTTAAGTCACCATCATCATACTTCGCGGCTATACCCACAATCTTCATCGTCGGGAGTTGAATGATTTCCGGCTCCATACTAATACGGTTTTGCAGGAAATCCATATCCGCTTCACTAAAGGGCTTTTTATACAACAACCGGAAAGGTTCGTTGATTTTCCGGTACTGAGCAGGGGTCATATTGAACAGAGCTTTAAAGGCGCGAGTGAAGGCTTCCTGGGAGTCGAACTGGCATTCCAGTGCCAAATTCAGAATCCCCACATCTTCTGTCAGTAAACGTTTTGCCGCCAGAGTTAAACGTCGCTTGCGCAAATATTCTTTCGGTGTATCTCCAACCAACGCTTTAAACACCCTGCTGTAGTGATAAGTGGAATAGTGAGATGCAGCAGCTATCTCGTGAACACTGATTTTGTCGTACAAGTGCTCTTCTATATATTCAATACTTTTAAAAAACCGCTGCATTTCATGCTCCCTTATGCCTGATGAATAATATAGCAAATTCAGCCATTGATGGGCTCTACCCATTCGCCACCGTATTGCAGAAACAGGTTTTCTACTGCCGGCTCAAGAATGGTTTTCTTCATCACGAGATTTAAAACCGGTGCCGCTATATGAAACTTTTTATTAAAGTGATGGCGCCAGGTAACCAACGACCCGCCCTGACCATCGGGCTCTACCGTAAACAAAGACACGGGAGACGTGATAGGAAACGATACGGTGGATAGCTCTTGGTTAATTGCATAGGCATAGGCCCGCTTTTCTTTATCGTAGTACACAATCTCTTCAACCAGTAAATCACCTTCAAGGCTGCAGCTGCGTACCGAGTGTGTACCTAACGCATCTGGGCCATTTAGGGACTTAGTATTGTCTACCGACGGGTTTTTGATATCAGTGAACCACGTGGAAATCTGATCCAATTCAGATACCAGTTCAAAGGCTCTGCCCGGTGAGGCATTCACCCTGAACATAACAACAATCTGTTCAGGAGCAACAGTAACAGAAGCAATATCGAACTCGTTCACAAAGCCTGTACTGCGGTCATAGCCAGACGTATATTGTTTGGCACTGCCTTCCTGAGGGTTGATTGAGCAGGCTGTCAGCAAAACAGCACCGGCAAGGAGCAATGGCTTGCCCAAGCTAATCAGGATTTTGGATATATTCATTATGCATCTCCTCCCACACTAACCATCAAGCTACAGCTGCCTTTTGATCCGGCAATGCTTTTTCGGCGTAGTCTTTCAGGCCTTTTAAGAGCTTGCCGAACGCAACCGGAAATACCATACGCAACAACGGGTAGAACAGATACGCCGGGGTTTTCAGCTGCGGGCTAGCTACCCATTCAACTTCCGTCTGATTTGCACTCAATGGGCGTACCGACATCTGCACTGAATTCTGTTTGATGGGAATAATGGCCGGGTTATTCACCGGAAATACATCGAAGGCCAGGGTTTTATCCCGTTCGCTAAAGTGGGTGATGATCTCTTTTGCCTGAGCGCCGTTAGGGTTATCGGTCAGGTTACACATACGGCCTTCCATGGGGGCGCCACTGCAGCCTTTACCTTCGCCTATGGCGTAGGAGTGGGGGATAGGGCCCATCCACAGGTGGGCCTTATCAAATTCATGGGCAACCAGGTTCCAGACCTGGTCAGCGGGCTTATTGATGGTGACGGTCTTGGTGATTTTCATAACATCTCCTTGGCAGGCGAGCTGCTGCATGGGCTTTGATGAGATGTACTGTAGAAAACCAGGTCAGGGAATATTTGATATTTCTTGCTGTATTAGCGATTTCGAGCGTCCACCATAGCAGGGATTTACCCCTTAATATTAAACCGTATGATTTATGCCACTACTCACCTGCAATAACGTGCGCTCAAGTTAAGTTCCGCAGTTGCAATACGGCCAGATAAATCTTCTCGTAGGCCTTTGATTATGTTGCTATCTGAGGTCAATTCAGTATTCCTTGCGTAATAGCTAAGGTTAAACTCAGTTCCATTAGAACCCAAGCGTTTAAACTCCATTAGCATTGCCGGCAGTACAGGGCTTAGGTCACCTTCTGTATAAAAACACTCATTAATCTTGCTCTCTTTAACCTCAATGACAAGGCTCACATTACCTTCCGGTAGAGATAGGTACTCTTGATACCTCTTTCCTTTTGTCGCAGGAGGAAGATCGTCAGTTGATTCGATAGAAACAACGCCAGGAAACCAATCCATGTAGTTTTCCATATTGGTTACGTAAGGAAAGATTTGTTCTATCGCCTGCCCAAACACCATCGTTTTCTTCGTTAACAAAATCATATTTATCTCTTCATTGATCCATATTCCTTTAAAGGTAAGGTACTTGTTATGTGAATAATAGAGAATTAATATGATATCGATCTTGCCATATTGGAAAACAACGATGTCAAAATTTGCTCAATTTGAAGCGTTTATTGCAACGGTCAGTACAGGCAGTATCAGTTTAGCGGCAGAAAGCCTCAATCGGACGCCATCAGCTATTAGCAAGCAAATCACCAATCTTGAGTCATCACTGGGAGTTCAGCTATTTGATCGCTCAAACAAAAGAATGGCGGTTACAAAGCAAGGGGGGCAGTTTTTTAGAACCTGTTCTTCCATACTCAAGCAGATTAAAGAAGCGGAGAGTCAATTACTGCTAGAAAGTGCAGCAATTTTTGGCGATATAAAAATAACGCTTTCCAAGTCTTTGATAGGCTCTGAACTCATGGAGCATCTTAATGATTTTGCTGAAACCTATCCCCATACCAAATACGACTTGCGCTTTACTGAGAACGTTGAAAACTTCAGTGAAGCTGACCTGGATTTTGCGTTTCGAATAGGCAGCATCTCTGACCAAACGCGCTTGATTGCCAGAGAGCTTATGGAGGTTACGCCCATATTCTATGCCACACCTGAATATGTAGCACGTCATGGTCAGCCTAAACAACACGCTAATTTAAGCTCACACCGAATCGCTTTCCCTCCGTTTGAAAACCTGTCCTCCGAAATCAGGCAATGGCTGAAGCAAAACGGTTATAACTACCCCGCAAACACGCATCATCGTATTGATGATATTAGTGCCATTCAGGATATTGCACTAAAGCATTCCGCCATAGGATTTAATTTGGAATACAGCCTGTCAGACTTACTATCAAAAGGGGCCGTTATTAACCTTTTCCCTCAGCACAAACTGCCTTCGAAGACGCTGCATCTCGTATACAGGAAGTCTCGCTATCAATCCGCACACCTTGAAGAGTTTAAAAACTATATTTTAGATAGATACGCATAGTATTTGCTGCCTTATCAATCAATCGTATTTCGAGTAATCCCCAAGTAACGACTATAAGCAGTTACCACATCACCCTGCTGCAAATAAAAAGCAGGGTTCCAGAGTGTGGCAAGGTGAAACATTACGCCCTCTGGTGTACCCGTGAGAACAATCGTTTTGGCTGCAATTGCCGCACAACTGTCGATTATAGTCAGCGCTTTATCGTGCAACTGGTATTGTGAGCCACAATCTTCCAGAGCCTTGTTCATAATAATGACGGGATCCCACACCATCCTTTCTGCAGCAGCCTGCTGGCGTAACTTAGTGTTGACGTAAAGCTTCATCTCAACAGTTTTGTAAAAGTCCGTGTCAGTGGGGATGACCAAAAAAGGCCCGACAGGGAAACGAGTATCTCCGCCTTTTGCAACCGGGAATCCTGTTTTGCCCATGTCACCACTGGCATCAATGTCTTTAACCAACTGCCAGCGGTCAGTGAAATCACCACACAACAAATATCCAAGCTGAGCTTGTTCACCCAAGGAATAGTCTTTCAAAGGTACTGCACACAGCTCAACTTCATGATCCAGGCGAGTGCCCGCTTTTACTTTAGACTGCCAACCTGTAGCTATCGACAGTTTTGGAAACAGGAAAGGCTCGCCTTCATGGCCAACTTCTTTGGCATGGGCCATATAGTTGGTACCTGCGGCAATATGCTTCCCTTGTGCCTGTACGGGAACGGAGAGCGCTTCCCAGGCGAAGTGACTGGCTTCTGATTGGCCGATAATCTTAATCAGCCGATCATGGCCTAACATCAAAAAGGCATCTACAGCATCCTTTTCCGCCGTTATCCCGAACTGATTAAGTGGGACCCCTTCGACCCCTTCAACCGAGGCAGCCGTAATCAGTAGCACGCCGGCATCTTTAACAACCGCCAGGGTGACAGCTTGATCCAGAGGAGCAACCTCAACCTGCGCTAACAGATCCTCTGCCAGGGTTTCAGTAAATTTAGGTTGGCTTAACGCCCAACTGCCCATATAGGCGGCAACACATAGCATCCCAACAATGCTGGCTATTAACGGTTTTTTAGACATTATTTATTCCGAAGATCTAATGATTAAGAAACAGGTTTTAAACGATCACCTCACATAAATGAACATAATTCAACTGTGTACACCGATACACATTACTATTTTCAGACTATTGGTCAACTGGGTTTTTCCACATTTAGGTGGTTAGCTCGAACCTATATCAAAATATTTTGATATAGGTCACATCTGCTGCTACACTGCCGGGCATGTCATTACCTGAAAAAGCCTCTGCAGCCCAAGAATTGGGGTTTCTCGACCTGGCCGCGACCTTAAAAGCCGCCGGTGACCCGCTGCGACTGGAGGTTTTACGCCTGCTGGCCCGTGATTCCTTTGGGGTAATGGAGCTAAGCCGGATTTTTGAGGTAAAGCAGTCGGGAATGAGTCACCACTTAAAGGTGCTGGCCAATGCCGGTCTGGTGGCAACCCGTCGCGAAGGTAATTCCATCTTTTACCGCCGGGTACTGCCGGAAGGCGAACCGACAAGAGAGATGGGTTGGGCCCAGGCCCTGTTTCAGCGTCTGGACACCACGCCGCTGTCGGCTAAGGTTCAGGCCCAGTTGGAGCTGATCCGCGCCGAGCGCGATCAGGCCTCGAAACAGTTCTTTGCCGACAACGCCACCAAGTTCCGCGCCCAGCAGGATTTGATTGCCAGCTACCCGGTCTATGCCGAGGCGGTGACCGATCTGCTGACCAGCACGCCGCTGCCGAGTTTAGGCCGTGCACTGGAAGTCGGGCCCGGGGAAGGTGAATTCTTGGCCCAGTTGGCACCGCGCTTTGAGCAGGTTGTCGCGCTGGATAATGCCAAGACCATGCTGGATAAGGCCGAGGCCTTCGCGGTCAACCAGGGCTTAAGCAATATCGCCTTTGTTTGCGGTGATACCGGCTTGGCCCGCCAGGAACTGGAGCCGGTGGACTGTGTGGTGGTGAATATGGTGCTGCACCATGTGCCATCACCGGCAAGTATTTTTGAAGATATCAGCGCGCTGCTGAAACCCGGTGGCGCACTGTTAATTTGCGACCTGTGCCACCACGACCAACAGTGGGCACGGGAAGCCTGTGGAGATCAGTGGCTCGGTTTTGAGCCTGATGATTTTTCCAACTGGGCGCAAGCCGCTCAGTTAAGCGAAGGCCAGAGCCAGTATATGGCACTGCGTAACGGCTTTCGCATTCAGTTAAGACAGTTTTTTAAATAAAGCTTTTTACATACATTGATGATGCTCATCTACAAGAGCAAAAAATAAGGAGTTATCCACACATGTCTGAGTATTCAGTCTTTACTTCCGAATCCGTATCGGAAGGCCACCCGGATAAAATGGCCGATCAGATTTCTGATGCGGTTCTGGATGCCATTATTGCTCGCGACAAGTACGCCCGTGTTGCCGTAGAAACTCTGGTAAAAACCGGTATGGCGATTGTGGCCGGCGAGCTGACCACCAGCTGCTACGTTGACCTGGAAGATATTATCCGTGACGTGATTACCGGCATCGGTTACAACGGCAGTGATGTAGGTTACGACGGCGCTACCTGTGCGGTACTGAATGCAATCGGCAAACAGTCTGTAGATATCAACCAGGGTGTTGACCGTGCCAAGCCTGAAGATCAGGGCGCCGGCGACCAGGGCCTGATGTTCGGCTACGCCACCAACGAAACACCAAGCCTGATGCCTGCGCCTGTGTACTATTCTCACCGTTTGGTTGAGCGCCAGGCCCACCTGCGTAAAGACGGTGTACTGCCTTGGTTACGCCCGGACGCCAAGAGCCAGGTAACCATGAGCTATGACGACAGCGGCAAGCCTGTTTCTATTGACGCCGTTGTACTGTCCACCCAACACGATCCCGATGTCACTCAGGAAGACATTCGTGAAGCAGTGATGGAAAACATCATCAAGCATGTGCTGCCTGCAGAACTGCTGCACGAAGACACTCAGTACCACATCAACCCAACCGGTAACTTTGTGATCGGTGGTCCTGTGGGTGATGCCGGTGTAACTGGCCGTAAGATTATTGTTGATACCTACGGCGGTATGGCCCGTCACGGTGGCGGCGCCTTCTCCGGTAAGGATCCATCCAAGGTTGACCGCTCTGCCGCTTACGCTGGCCGTTACGTTGCCAAAAACGTTGTCGCTGCCGGCCTGGCTGATCGCTGTGAGATTCAGGTGTCCTACGCCATTGGTGTTGCCGAGCCTACCTCGATTTCTGTTAACACCTTCGGTACCGGCAAGGTGAGCGACGACAAGCTGATCACGGCTATTCGCGAAGTGTTCGACCTGCGCCCTTACGCCATCACCAAGGTACTGGATCTGCTGCACCCCATGTATCAGCTGACTGCTGCTTACGGCCACTTTGGTCGCGAGCCGTTTGAGACCAGCTACACTTATTCCGAAAACGGTGAAGAGAAAACTGAAACCTTTACCGCGTTCACCTGGGAAAGAACTGACAAAGTTGACGCACTGAAAGCCGCTGTTGGCCAGTAATCGTCTACTACACTGATTTGAATTGAGATTGATATTATGAGCACCTTTACCGATTACAAAATTGCCAACTACTCCCAGGAAGAGTTCGACAAGCTGGCCGCCTGGGGCCGCAAAGAAATTGACATCGCCGAAGGCGAAATGCCTGCGCTGATGGCACTGCGTCGTAAATACAAGGCTGACCAGCCACTGAAAGATGCACGCATCATGGGTTGTATCCATATGACCATTCAGACCGCCGTGTTGATCGAAACACTGGTAGATCTGGGTGCTGAGGTTCGCTGGTCTTCCTGTAACATCTTCTCTACCCAAGATCACGCTGCTGCGGCGATTGCTGCTGCCGGTATCCCTGTATTTGCCTGGAAAGGCGAGACCGAGGAAGAGTTCCTGTGGTGTATTGAGCAAACCATTCTGTCCGAGAAAGACGGCTCAGATGTTTGGAATGCCAACATGATTCTGGACGACGGTGGTGACCTGACTGAAATGGTTCACAACAAGTACCCAGCCCTACTGAATGACATCCACGGTATTTCTGAAGAAACCACTACCGGTGTTCACCGCCTGCAGGAAATGATGGAAAAGGGCGAGCTGAAAGTGCCTGCCATCAACGTTAACGATTCTGTGACCAAGTCCAAGAACGATAACAAGTACGGTTGTCGTCACTCTCTGAACGATGCTATCAAGCGTGGTACTGACCACCTGCTGTCCGGTAAAAAAGCCCTGGTTATCGGTTACGGTGACGTAGGTAAAGGTTCTGCCGCCTCTCTGCGCCAGGAAGGCATGATCGTTAAGGTTACTGAAATCGATCCTATCTGTGCCATGCAAGCGTGCATGGACGGTTTCGAAGTTGTGTCTCCTTACAACGACGGTAACAACACCGGCGAAGTTAAAGACATCAACACCGATGTACTGGGCACTACTGATCTGGTGGTAACCACCACCGGTAACGTTAACGTGTGTGACGCCGCTATGCTGCAAACCCTGAAGAACGGTGCAGTTGTTTGTAATATCGGTCACTTCGATAACGAAATCGATACTGCTTTCATGCGTGAAAACTACGAGTGGGATGAAGTTAAACCTCAGGTTCACAAAATCTACCGTGACAAGGCATCTAACGATCACCTGATCCTGTTGTCCGAAGGTCGTCTGGTAAACCTGGGGAACGCTACCGGCCACCCATCACGCATTATGGACGGCTCTTTCGCTAACCAGGTACTGGCTCAAATTTACCTGTGGGACAAGAAGTTCGCCGATCTGCCAGAAGCAGACAAAGCCAACAACATCTACGTTAAGGTTCTGCCGAAGAAACTGGACGAAGAAGTGGCTCAGGACATGGTTGAAGGTTTCGGTGGTGTGATCACCAAGCTGACCAAAACCCAGGCGGACTACATCAGCGTTGATGTTGCTGGCCCCTTTAAGCCAGAGGCTTATAAATACTAAAGAGCAGCCGGAAGCTTACAAGTACTAAGCACTGCAGAAGCAATAAGTGCTATATAAAGCCAGCCCTCCTTAAGGGAAACGTTAAGGAGAGGCCGGCAAGCTAGAGATAAGAACATGAGTGACCAACAAGATTTGCGTCTGAGTTATGAGTTCTTCCCCGCCAAAACACCGGCCGGACAGACCAAACTCGAAGGCGTGCGTGATGATCTGGCCAAGCTGAATCCGGAGTTTTTCTCTGTGACCTACGGCGCCGGCGGTTCAACCCGCGATAACACCAAAAATATCGTCACTGACTTTAACGGCCGCGGCGTGCCTGTCGCACCGCACCTGTCATTTGGCGGCGACGATGAAGCCACCATGCTGGCACTGCTGAACGATTACAAAAATGCCGGTGTAAACCGCATTGTTGCCCTACGCGGTGATATGCCTTCCGGTATGGGCGGTTCGTTCCAGATGGTATACGCCAACCAGCTGGTCGCGTTTATTCGTGAACACTTTGGTGATCACTTCCATCTGGAAGTCGCAGCTTACCCGGAGATTCACCCGGAAGCGAAAAGCTACGACGATGACATTCAATACCTGAAGGGCAAGTTCGACGCCGGTGCCGATAGTGGTATTACCCAATACTTCTACAACCCGGATTCCTACTTCTACTTTATGGATCAGTGTCAGGCAGCTGGTATCGATCAGCCCATTTACCCGGGCATTATGCCCATCACCAATTTCCAAAACCTAGCTCGCTTTAGCGCCAACTGTGGTGCCGAGCTACCACGCTGGATGACCAAGCGTTTGGAAGCCTACGGTGATGACCAGGAAAGCATCAAACAGTTTGGTATTGCCCTGGTAACAGATCTGTGTGAAATGCTGTTAGACAACGGTGCACCTGGCTTGCACTTCTACACCATGAACACCACTGATCCTACTGCAACGATTGTTAAAAATCTTGGCTTGGCTGAATAAGTTAGCTTATCGTTAGGTATTGGATGTTAGCGATGGGATAGGGCACAATGCTCCCCATCTCTAACACCCAAAACCGACCTCCAATCGCATTATGCGTATCCCTCGTATTTATACCTCTCAACCTCTCGCTACCAGCCAAACCCTTGAGCTGGAAGAAAACCCGTCGCGCCATATTGCCAAGGTCTTACGTATGGAAGCAGGCCGAGAGCTGGTGCTGTTTAACGGTGAGGGCGGAGAATACAACGCCACACTTACAGAAGTGGGTAAAAAGCGTGTAAGCGTTACGCTGGGTGAATTTAATGATATCGACCGCGCATCGCCGCTGAAGATTGAATTGGCGATTGGCGTTTCCCGCGGTGAACGCTTTGAGTGGGTACTGCAAAAAGCCACTGAGCTGGGTGTTACTTCGATTACCCCGCTGTTTACCGATCGCACTGAAGTTAAACTCGCTGGTCCGCGACTTGAGAAAAAAATCGGCCACTGGCAACAAATTCTTATTAGTGCCTGTGAGCAGTGCCAGTTAAATCAACCACCAACGTTAAATACACCGCAACAATTCACTCAGTGGTTACCCACTGCTGAAGCGGATTTAAAACTGGTTCTGCATCATCGCTCAGAGAAAAGACTGGCCGACCAGTCACAACCGCAATCCGCCTGTTTACTAATTGGCCCTGAAGGTGGATTAAGCACCGAAGAAATTCAGCAAGCGGAATCCCTGGGTTTTAATGCATTAACCTTGGGGCCCCGTGTATTCCGTACTGAAACTGCACCTATTACAGCTATCTCCTTGCTGCAATACCTGTGGGGTGATTTAGCTTAATCTGCCGTTCGTCGGAACGCTTTAAGCCTTGATATTTTTCCGTGTTAAGCTGGGTGCCGATTTATTCAAGGACGGTTACCCATGGCTAGAACTTCCTCAACTAATTCCTCTAATCTTTCCTCCAAAATAGGCGGCACCTTATTTGGCGGCATTTTCTTTGCGTTTGGTTTTGGTTTTTTTCTCGCCTTTATTGGCACAGCATTAAGTGACCGGGTAGCCATGCAAAACTGGCAGCCACTTCAAGCAACACTAACCAACGTTAAGCTTGAACGAAACTACAGTGACGGCTCAACTACCTATAAAGCCACAGCGACCTATCAGTTCCATTATCAGGGGCAGAATTACCACGGCAACAGAGTTAGCTTACACGCAGGGTCAGACAATATAGGCGGCTATCAGAATGATATGCACAACAGATTAAAACGCGCCTTTAGCTCAAACCGACCTGTAACCGTGTGGGTTAACCCAACCAATCCATTCGAGTCAGTAATTGATCGCAGCGTTCGTTGGTCGATGATTATTTTCCCCGGTCTGCTCTGCTCGGTATTTATGATTATTGGCGGTGTCATTGTTTATTACAGCTGGAAAAAGAAAGCTGAAGCAGATCCCGCTACAGTTAGCACTACCCCCTGGCTGGCCAAGGAAGAGTGGTCGCCTACCGGAATCAATTCCAACAATAAAATGGTATTGGGCCTGTGGTGGTTTGGCGCGCTGTTTGTTAACACCATCAGCTCACCTATTCTGTTTCAAATGCCTAAAGCATTGAGCCGAGGAGAATATGGTATTTTAGTGGGTTTGCTCTTTGTTGCGATTGGTTTCTTTTTGATCTACAAAGCCATTCAAAAAACGCTGGAGCAACAACGCTTCGGCAGGGTACCCGTTATTCTTTCGCCTTTCCCGGGCCAAATTGGCGGTCGTGTTGCCGGCCATCTGGATTTCCAACAGCAACTGGATAAGACATCCAAATTCAAATTGTCACTCAAGCAAATGCGTACGGTTGTCAGCCGCTCAGGCAATAAAACTACGACCTCAACCTCCAGTGTTTGGGAATTGAATGGACAGGGCACGTTAAAAAGTGGCATCAATGCTTCACGGGTGTACTTTGCCTTTGAAGTTCCGGAATCGATGGAAGAATCCCGCACCGATGACGGTAGTGGTTACTGGTGGTCACTGGAAGTACACGGCGATATGCCCGGCATCGATTTTAAGCGTAGCTATGAAATTCCGGTTTTTAATACCGTAAGTCGAGCTGAGGATTCTTCAGCCTCCAGCTCTTCTTCCGTAGTATTATCTACCAACGTTTCGTCATCCTCATCCTCGCAACCCAGTGACGTGGTGACAGCCAAACCCCAGACGGATTTCAGTAACCAGTTAGAAAACTTTTTGGATATCCAACAATTGGCCGACGGTATCCTGATCAAACAAGCCGCAGGCAAGCAAAAAATGGCTGTACCTACTGCCATCTTTGGATTTCTATTTGGCGCTATTGGTATTGGCATAGGTTTCACCGGGGCGCCACTCATTTTCCCCATTGTGTTTTCGGCTTTTGGCTTTCTGTTTGGTGCCATTGGTATCAACATGCTTATCACAGGCTATGAAACCTATATCGATCAGGTCGGCATATCCCACAAGGTGTTTCGCTTAGGCAAAGAACGCAAGCACTTGGTATGGTCGAAAGAGGGGCTTCTCGGTCTGTGCCTAAAAGAAGGTGGCTCCAGTAGTAGCGGCGCGAAGACAACAGAGTACTTTGATATTTTATTGCAAAACGCCGACGGCGAAAAAATTAATATCAGCAACGGTATTGAGGGGCGTCAGGCCGCGAATCAACTACTTGATAGCCTGCATATGCTTACCGGTATCACTATCAACAAAGAATACAAAAGCCGACTGCAACTCAAAAAAGAACAAATGAACCGCGAATAGTTTTTCCGCTCATGACTACAAGGTCATTGGTGACTGATCATTCATGCCTAGTATTTATGTCAGCTGGGGACAATCTGTACCAAGCCACAAAATGCTATTATCTGGCCTGATGTATTAGTGAGAACTCCCCATGGCTGTAATTAAGCGCTTTTCTTATAAAGACATTGACGCTATTCGTGTTGGTCGCCTGAATCAGGGCATTAACACATCGTTTATTCTCTACCACCTGGACAACACCCTGATCGATACCGGGCCTTCCAACCAATGGAAGTATGTAAAACCTTTTGTCGAAGATAAAACCATCAGCCAGATCCTGCTTACCCATCACCATGAAGATCACAGCGGTAATGCAGCCTCTATTGCCAAACTCACCGGCGTAACACCAACTTCGCCCGCGCTGACCCACGATATTATGAAGCGTGGCTTTAAGATTCCTTTTTACCAGCATTTACTGTGGGGCAAAGCTCACAAAGTACAGACGCAAATCCACAGCGACACGGTGAAACTGGCTAATGGTGAAACCCTTACACCCATTCACACACCCGGCCACGCACCGGATCTCACCTGCTACCTGCTTAACGAGCGCGGCTGGTTGTTCAGTGGTGATTTGTATATTGCCAACCATCTGAAGTTCTTGCGAAAAGACGAGGATATTCCTCAACTGCTGGAGAGCACCCGCAAAGCCTTGGCTTACGATTTTGATACCATTATTTGCCCCCATCGCGGCGTAGTGGAGCAGGGCAAACAGGCTCTGCAAGAAAAGTACGACAATATTGCAGCACTGTGTGAAAAGTCCCAGCAACTGCATACTGCCGGCCATTCCATCATTGAAATCAGCGACAAGTTGCTCGGTAAAGAAACCTTCTTTAGCTATATTTCCGGCTTTAAGTTCAGCAAGCGCAATCTGATTCGCTCCTGCCTGCAGTTTAGCGGTTAAGCGCCTGCACTATTTAACGGTTAAAACCTGCATAATGGCGCTATAGTTTGGCGTCTTTACACCGGACGATAGCTCAGAATCCCCCTACAGTGGCCTATTACTATCCGCTGTTTAAGGGCTGCATGTCGCATGATTTTTTCGATTCAAACCGCCTTCTATAAAGCCATTAAAGCCTCGATGAAGTTGGGGCAGATTTTAATTCCACAACCTCGCCCAACGGTTTTCTCAGGCCCAGGATCTTCGATCGAACTGGCACAAACCCTGGGCCACCTGGGTTATCAGCGAGTCTTAATTGTCACCGATCCAATGCTGCCCAAACTGGGCCTGCTGGATAAGATTACCCAAACATTGGATAACGCCCAAGTAGGCTGGCAGATCTTTGATGGTGTAGAGCCGGATCCCAGCTTTACCATCGTAGAGCAGGGCCTGACGATGACCCGCAGCTACAACGCCGATGCCATACTGGCTGTAGGTGGCGGCTCTTCTATCGATACCGCTAAGGTTGTTTCAGTCCGGGCTACCAATAACAAAGCCATAGCCAAGCTCGCCGGTAACCTCAAAGTACGTAAACGCGGGCTGCCGCTATTCGCCATACCAACCACCGCCGGCACTGGCTCCGAGGTTACGGTTGCAGCGGTCGTCTCAGACCCGCAGACACGTGAGAAGCTGGCTATTGTCGATCCGAAAGTGATTCCCAGCGCTGCAGCGCTTGATCCCGCATTAATGACTGGCTTACCGGCATCCATTACCGCCGCCACCGGTATGGACGCACTGACTCACGCCGTTGAGGCCTACGTCTCCACCCTGGCAACAGAAGAGACTGATGACTACGCCCGCGCAGCGGTGAAGATGATCTTCAACAACCTGCCCAAGGCCTGCGCTAACGGTGACGACCTGGCCGCGCGAGGTGCAATGGCAACGGCATCCTTCTATGCTGGCCTGGCTTTCAGTCAGGCAAGCTTGGGCTATGTACATGCCATTGCCCATCATTTTGGCGCCTTCTATCACACCCCCCATGGACTGGCGAATGCCATCGTCTTACCGCATATTCTGGAGTTTTCGCAGGAAGCCGCCGCACCAAAGCTGGCCGAGCTGGCGGTAACTATTGGCTTGGGCAACGCCAGTGACCCCGATCGTGTGCTGGCCCAACGCTTTGTTGAGCAGGTCAAAACCCTTTGCCGAGAGCTGGATATTCCGGAAACCCTCGATGCCCTGGAGAAAAAGGATATTCCCGCCATTGTCAAAGGTGCCCTGAAAGAGGCGCATTACCAATACCCGGTCCCCAAGTATATGGACGCCAAACAGTGCAGCCGTTTGGTTGAACAAATGCTAACACCGGCCTAAAAGCCAGCTCTCTTTATTTCCATATCCGCTTCCATAGCCTAGGCTTATGATCAGGGCAGACATTCGCAAAGGCTATGGAACAGGTTTCTTATTCGGTTTATCGCGCGACTATTGATCAAATAATGCTGGGTCAGGAAAAACTACCCAGCCTGCCTGATATCACCTTGAAGATTCGTCAGGAAGCCGCGAATCCCAATACCACCATCGACCGCCTGGCAGAGATGATTGCTGCCGACCCCAGCTTAACCGTGATGCTGATGCGCTATGCCTGCAGCCCTCTGTATCGCACGCAGCAAACACCCAAATCACTGGACACCGCTATCGGTTTATTGGGCATTCCCTCTGTCGACCGGCTGATCATGCTGCACAGTGTGAAAAGCCTGTTCATTATGCAGAGCCCAAAATTGAAAAAGCTGTTTAATATCGCCTGGCAGCGGCAAACCCTGAAGGCCGCAACCAGCCGGTTTTTGGCGCAGAAGCTGGGATTTAATCCACCGGACGAAGCCCTGATCGCCTGCCTGTTGAGTGAAATTGGCACCCTGGCCATTTTGTCAGCCCTGACCGATGCCAAAGAAGTACCCAGCCAGCAGGTCTACTTTCGCCTGTGCCGTGAGTACAGCAAATCCCTAGGCGTGATCATTTTAAAGAAATGGAGTTTGGATAATCGCTACGCGGAGATTGTTCGCCACTGTGGCGACTGGACCCAAGCGACAGGACAACAGCTCAGCGTCACCGATATTATTAACCTGGCGCTTTACCACACCATTGCCCTGTTAAAGAAAGACCACAACCTGCCGGATATAGAAAGCTTGCCGGCCTACCAAAAACTGCCGCCACCGTTTAACCAAGTGGGAAAAAACGGTTTGCTGCACCTGGTGAACGCCAACTTAAAAGATATTGTCGGCGTAGCTCGTAGTCTGCATTGAAGGAAAGTAAAACTAGCTTTTCCGCCAGTCGAGGTATACCTGTTCCAACGCGGTGACGTTGGGGATAACCGCCTCTTCACCCGCCAGGCTTACCTGCATGGTATCAAACGGCTTTTTCGTTGCGTCTTCCAGCTCTGAAATTTCTTCCGCGTTGACCCGCGCTAATTTGGGAATTCCCTGGGTGGCGACGGCAATAAACGGCAGGTCGTCGCTGACACCGGTATTGTTGAATACCGCCACACGGGATTGTGGCAGTGGGGCTGGCAGGGCCTCACCGTTTAACACTTCAAACGACAACAGCGGTACTCGCTGCTCACGCCAGCGGTAGTAACCCAAAAACCAATCAGGGCTATCGGCCTCCTGCTCAGGGCTAACATAAGGAGCCATTTCCGCTACCGTTACCGTAGGCACAAGCAATACGCGGCCAGCCAGCGGAATCATTAAGCTGGCAACTTCTTGTTGTCGTTCATTGCCATCGGCAACTTGAGGAGCATTATCTATCACTGATCGTTTTCCGTTGCTGTTCGCTAGTTTTGTTCTTTATATGATGCATAAATGCTGACGCCAATGCCTGCGGTGTACCTATAGCATCAACGCCTGTTTCTATATTGCCCGCCTTGCTATTGATAGCAATGACAGCTTCTGGCATAGACGCACAGGCACAGGACTCCGGTGACTGCACCCACACAGGCCCACCACGCTGGCGCATTAAACGACTACTCAGCGCGCCGTCATCACCCATACCCGAGAAAATAATCGCCCCACAGCGGCCGGGGAAATTGCGGGCAACATTGGCAATCACTTGATCTGCCGATGGGCTGTAGGGCCCAGGCCAGGGCTCGTCCTTAACCATCAAGGTGGCATTTTCTAAAATTTCTACACACTGATCGCTGCGCAATACGGCAATGCTATTTGCTTGCAGCACATCACCGTGTTTGACCTCATGGGCCGGGTATCGACCTTTGCGGTTCATGACATCGGTGAGTGTTTTTTCAAAGCCACTGTCGATGTGTTGTACATAGATAAACGCAACACCCAAGTTTTCCGGCAGCGCTTCAATAAATAGTTTTACGGCTTCCGGCCCGCCGGTTGAGGCTGCCAGCACCCAAATATCTTCGGCAACGCCGGTAGGGTGTTGGGCCAGATTCAACTGACCGTTAAGTTGCCGTAATTTGTTCGACAGACGTCGCTGCCAGGTTGTATTGGCCTCTGTACCCGGTTTGGTTTCCGCTCCATCGCCAATAACAACAGGCAAGGGGTTTTGCGCCAACCAGCTCTCCAACCGCTGCCCCTGGCGCTGGGAAAAGTCCACTTCCACCAACCAAACATCCAGCTCAGACTGGTGCGCCGCTAACTCTTCGCAATCACAGCGGCCAGTTAAAAAGCTCTGCCCCACCTCGTGGCCCGTAGCAATAACCGCTTCACGCAGAGCGTGTTGTTGTAGTGCGGTATCCACCAGAATACCGATACGCAACGGTGAATCAGGTTGCGTGTCTCTAGTCACAGCTTAATCCAGTGGTCCTTTATCAGAGCCGGCCCCCTGATCTGAATCAGGATCTTCGTCTGCCGACTGCACCAACGCATGCTCGCCGCTGGTAATGGCTCGAATATTCTCCAGCAGCTGATCTTCCTGGAAGGGTTTACCCATATATTTATTAACACCCAACGACATGGCATGCTCGCGGTGTTTCTCCCCGGTACGGGAAGTAATCATGATAATGGGGATCGATTTCAATAAGCTGCTGGAACGAATATTTTTCGCCAGCTCAAAACCGTCCATGCGCGGCATTTCGATATCCAGCAACATGGCATCGGGAATATGATCCTGCAGTACACGCAGGGCATCCACACCGTCTTTCGCGGTGATAACGTTGAAGCCCTCACGCTCCAGGAAGCGAGTGGTAACCTTACGTACGGTTACCGAGTCATCCACCACCATAATGGTTTTGGTAGTGTCTTCTTCGACCTGGGTAGCAGTACCTTCCAGGGTAATATTAGACTGATGGGTTAGCGCTGCCGCACGACGAATCATGGCGTGCGGATCAAGAATTACAACCACACTACCATCACCCATAACCGTTGCACCGGATACACCAACCACGGTACTGAACTGCTGGCCGAGACTTTTCACCACAATTTCCCGACTGCCCATCAACTGGTCAACCTGCATGGCCACAGCGTTCTCGGCAGTACGTACCAGTACGACCGGCATCGGCATGGACTGGCCTTCAAGTTTCGGCCGCGCATCACTGTTTAGCAATTTGCCCAGGTAATTTACCTGGTACTGTTCTCCGGCGTATTCAAACCGCGCATGCTCGTCCTGGTAGTAGTGCTCCAGCTCAAACGGACTGACCCGTACAATACCCTCAATGGTGTTAAGCGGAATCGCGTACGCATCATCACCGATACGTACCATCAAGGCGCGGTTAACCGATACGGTAAATGGCAAACGGATGGTAAATTCTGTACCTTCGCCCCAGCGGGAATCGATGCTCATGGCACCGCCGAGCTGTTTAATCTCGGAGTGCACCACATCCATACCGACACCACGACCGGAAATCTGACTGACCTTGTCGGCGGTACTAAAACCGGCATGCAAAATAAATTGCATTACATCGCGATCACTCAGGCGGGCATCGGCACTCATCAGGCCACGCTCAATGGCTTTCTCACGAACACGCTGTAAATTAATGCCCTGACCGTCATCCACAAGACGAAGGATTACGTCACCACCTTCACGTCCCAGGCTTAAGACCACACGACCGGTTTCCGGTTTACCTGCGGCCAAACGCGCGTCACGGTCTTCGATACCGTGGTCCACCGCGTTACGCAACATATGCTCCAGCGGTGCAACCATGCGCTCCAATACAGAACGATCCAATTCACCTTCGACGTTATCGAGCTCGAAGCTCACCTGCTTACCCAACTCGGTTGATACCTGGCGCACAATGCGGCGTAAACGCGGCACCAGACGCGAGAAAGGTACCATGCGTGAACGCATCAGACCTTCCTGCAGTTCGGTATTAATCCGAGACTGTTGCAGCAGCAGGGTTTCGGTATCGCGGGTTTTGTCGGTCAGGGTCGATTTCAAATCGAGCAAGTCAGACGCTGACTCAATCAACGAGCGCGACAGCTGTTGTAATTGTGAGTAACGATCCATTTCCAGAGGATCGAAACTGTCGTCCTCCAGCATCTGCTCCTGACGGAACAACACCTGTGCTTCGGTTTCAATATCCAGGCGACGCAGCTGCTCCTGCAAACGGTGGATGGTGGAATCCATTTCGTCTAGGGTGAAACCCAGCTCACTGACTTGTTCTTCAACCTGCCCCCGGCTAATGGAGGTTTCACCGGCAAGGTTAACCAACTCTTCGAGCAGTTCTGCCGAAACTTTTACAACTTCCTGCGGGCCACTGCGGCGTGCCGCCAGAGGTGTTGGCTGGGCCTGGCTTGCAGCAGGTGCCGAGGTGGTATCAGCCGTGGCAGGCATACTGGTTTTACTAACACCAGGCTCACTCACAACAGGCGCTACAGCGCTTTCTTGTACAGACTCCTTACCTTTAGGAGTAAAGGGCAGTATCTCTGCTACCGTGCCGGCTGCCGCACTAAGATGCGGTGCGTCACTGTCACGACCTGTTGTTTGTTCACCCTGATCAGCAGGCGTGATGTTTTCAACAACCTCCAGCGTTTCAAACGTCGTGCTATCGGCAACACTGTCTGTCGTTGCCTGTTGCTCAGTGACAGAGGCCGCAGTATCGGTATCAGCGCCACCAATATCGGTAGTGATATCAGCCAAACGGCCTTCACCGGCCATCACCGCTTTAACCGCTTCTACACCGTTGAGAATACCATCTTGATAGCTGTGCACCTGCCTAAAGAACGCCTGATCCAGTTCAGCATTTTCACCGGTATTGATCAGGAAGGTTTCAAAGTCGTGAGCTATATCACCCAGGGCGGTAACCCCCGCCAGACGCGCACCACCTTTTAAGGTATGCAAGGAACGCTTCAGGGATTCGCAGCTCTCCATGTGGTTCCAGTCTTCTTCCCACTCATGGACGGCCTGCTCAATATCTTCCAGTAATTCGTCGGCTTCCTCGATAAAGATTTCCAGAATTTCCGGATCCATATCTTCATCGTCTGCACTGCTGACAATTTCCGCCTCTACAACGTCTGCCTCGACGACAACTGGCTCTGGCTCTGGCTCTGGCTCTGGTTCTGGTTCTGGCTCTGGCTCTGGCTCTGGCTCTGGCTCTGGCTCTGGCTCTGGCTCAACAGTATCTTCTATGTCTATAACGCTATCAGCGGTATCCACCTCCAGGGTGAGATCTTCGCTGACATCATCCGCTACGGCTTCAATAAAAGACTCGGCGATATCCGTTGCCAATGGGGCACTATCATCATCGTCGTCACCAGAAGCGGTTTCGAGTTCGATAACCTCCGCATCAACAATATCGGTTGTCGACTCAGAATCGAGATCTGCCTCTTCTGCAATCGCTGCTTCTATCGTGACCTCTTCAATGGGGCCCTCTTCAGCGATTGACTCTTCAGCTACCACCTCTGTTACAACTGGAATATCTACAGTCGCATCATCAACAGGCGTAGGTTCAAACTCACGAATATCTTCCAGGCAAGCACGCAACTGTTGCTGAACCGACTCACTGACTGGCTCAACGTTTTGTCCAGCTGCCACAGCATCAACAAGATCGAGCAGGGCTTCGTGACCCAGTAACAGGGCTGCGACCAACTCATCACCGGTGTTCAAACGCTGCTGGCATACGGCGCGATAAATATCACCCAACAGCGAACTCAACTCGGCCATGGGTGGCAAATTCGCATGTTCAGCACCCGTAGCCAGGGTTGCTAATTCCGCCATCAGCGGCGCTAACAATTCCGTCTGGCTAAAGTCCTGTTGCCAACTATGTAGCAACTGGTCGGCATCAAGGAGTAGATTCATCTCCTCGGCCATAAAGATAGACAGCAGCTCCGGATCAACCTGTTTATTTGACGTCTCGGCTTCTTTCTGGCGAATCAACGGGCCAACAGATCGGTCTTTTAATTCGGCAACACGGGCCTGGAACAGGTCAAGCTTATCGATAACAACCGGATCACCGGATTTGATTTGCTCCAGTGCCGACTTGGTATAGGTCACGCCGTCGCGTATCAGTTGCAGAATATCTTCGTCGATATTGACCTGATAGGTGCGCAGCTCTTTGGCGAAACGCTCCAGCGGCGTCGCCAATGCTGCCACATCGGTGACATCGGCCATATGCGCACTGCCTTTCAAGGTGTGCAAGGCGCGCTGCATATTTTCACTCGGCGGCGTATATAAGGGCGCCGCCTCTTGCATCTGCTCGATAAAGTCTTCGACAACCCCCAGGTGGGTTAAGGCTTCTGAACCAAAAATTTCCCACAGTACGGCGTTATCATCATCGTCTTCATCGATTGCACCGCATATCTCAGACAATTCTGCGGGAATTTCCCCAACAGCCAATTCCTGACCCCAGAGCTGGTATTTCTCCGCCAACTCGGCATGCGGATTAACGTGGCGCTTTTCAAACGCCGAGACCATATCAGGCAGAATAGCGCGAACACTTTCTATAAAATTGGTATGTGCCTCACCGGGCTTGATGGTGTTATCGATAACCCGGTTGAGCATATTTTCAACCGACCAGGCCAGCTCGCCAATTTCATTGGCTTCCACCATGCGGCCACTGCCTTTCAAGGTATGGAAAGCACGACGAACTTCCGTTAAGGCTTCACCGTTATCAAAATCTTGCACCCACTGCGGGAAGAACTCGGCAATAGTTTCCAGAACTTCGCCGGCTTCTTCGATAAAGATTTCGATAATTTCATCATCGATATCACTTTCTTCCGCTGCAGCGGCTTGCGGCTGTTCGGCATCTTCTTGAACGGCTTCGGCGACGACTTCAGGCTCGGCTTCAGACTCGATCTCCGGCTCAGTAACTTCAGTTGAGGAATGCTCGGCAACAGGCGTGATCTCTACCAGCTCCTCTTCAACCGATTCGCTGTCGTCCTCACTTTCGGTTTCTGGCAGCACATCCATATCGACCGATTCCACATCGGCGATTTTTTCCAGCACGGTTTCTACCGTGGCAGATTCGTGACGGCTCTCTACTGCCGGGCGAGAAGCAATATCACCTACACCGTAGCCCAGTTCCTCGATACTTTCTTCAGCAACGCCAAGCAGTAGCTCATCATCTTCTTCGCGATCACCGCACAAGCGCTCGAGATAATATTCCACACTGGCAATAGCATCGGCGAGAGTATCGAGCGTTGACCAATCCGGTGCTGTATTACCCTGTAACAGTTGCTCTTCAATAAAATCACTACAGGCCTGCAAGATTGCAGCAGGGCGGGGTAATGGCACCATCGCCAAGCCACCGCGAATTTCTCCAAGCAGGGAGGGCACATTATGCAAATGGCTCTTATCCCACTGGGAGGCGATATACTCAATAATGGCATCCTTGGCCTGCTCTAAACCGTTACGCGCCTCGCGCAGCACGGTTTCCTGTGCCAGGCCAATTTCCAATTGTTCTTCGGCACTGTGTTCGGCCGTGGCACTGGTGCCGCTGGCGATAACCGCCAGGCGTTGTTCAATGGCAATAATTTCACTGGCAACGTTCATCAGGGTTTCGTTACTGGGCTCACCCTCACTGGCAGCCAACTCCAACGCATCAACTTGCAGCAGAATTTGTTTACGTAAATCACCTACACCCAACACGGCCAGGGTATCGGCTACGCGTTTCATAATGGGCAGGGCATCTTCGGTAGCGCTGTGATCAGCGCCGGAGATACCAATATCCAACGCCGACTTGATCGCCTCAAGCTCGTCATTAAGTGCAGCCACAACCGTACGCATGGTTTCCGGGTCTGGTGCAGCAATCAGATCACCGGCAGGTTGTTGATCTTCTTCCCCGAACTGTAGTCCGTACTGCAACCGTAAGCGCTCAATGCGCGGTTGTGTTTCACTGCTATTGGTAACGTAGTACAGCAGGTTTTTAATTAATTCATCGCGGGTAAATTCACCCAGTGCTGAAACGCCTTTTTCAATCAGCACTTTGATTTCTTTATCGAGCTGACGCAGCAGAGTTTTAACCGAGACATTGACATCAATGCCATCACAGGCGAGGCCTTCAACCAGGGCCAGAGCAATATCCCATAGCGGTTGACGCGCTGTGCCCTGCGTTAATTGATGCAGACGGGTAAAAACTTTATTCAGGTAACCGAGATTTTCTTCAACGTTAACACTGCGAATAACACCGGCGGCAGCGTATTGATACATCTGCCGCAGCTTGGTAACCACCGCTTTAAACTGCTCGACATTTTGTGTCAGTGCAACCGGCTGCCCCACCACTTCACGGGCGGCTTCGAGGTCAGGGGAGAAGAAACGGCTTTCGGTTAACAAACTGGCACTGCGCACAGCGCGCAGGTCATTTAATAACGGCAGGATGGTGGCTGGATCATCGGAGCGGCTGGATTTTGCCTGCTCAAGATAAATCGGCAGCTGTAAAATCGCACGCATCAAGACTTCTTGAGCTTCCGATTCGTTATTCACTTGACGATTCATTAACGCCTGGGCTAAAGCTTCCATCTCTTCAGCCAACAGTGCAGCGCCGAAAAACTCGACCATCTGCAAGCTGCCATGAACCTGGTGAATATGGGTCAGACAGAAACGTATGCGTGTGGCATCCTGTGGATTTTCCACATAGGCTTCCAACGTTTGACGAGCCTGCTTCAGGGTTTCGTCAATTTCTCCGACCACCCAATCCAGGGCAGCGTAATTGCGGTTATCTCCCATACCGGAGCATCCCCTCATAATTCTTTATGGGCGTTTGTGCGTTCATTGCGCACTAACTTCTTATATACGCTTGTATGCCGTCATCGGTGACCCGCGTCATCCCAGACGGATCCCAATCAACGATTTCACCTAAACCAATAACCAGCACGCCGCCAGGTTTCAATCGTGTAATCATCTCGTTCAAAATTTCACGACGACGCCAGCGACGAAAATACACCAACAGGTTCTGACAGTAGATCACATCCATTTTTGCCATCGGCATCTGGGCAATATTGAGCACGTTGCCATGACTAAAACAGATACGATCACGCAATTTATCGCTGATCTGAAAACGACCGTCGCCCAGAGTCTGGGTGTAGCGAGCGCGCTCATCGAGCGCCAGAGGCTCGATCTTTCTCTCGTTATAAATACCCTGGCGGGCGTACTGTAAGGCTGGCTGGCTGATGTCGGTCGCCGTAATACCGTAATAGGGATCCAGGCCGGCAAGTTCAAAGCAGTCGTTAACTACCATCGCCAGTGAGTAAGGCTCTTCACCGGTTGAACAGCCCACACTCCAGACTTCGAAACTGTCATCCAGGCTTTTATTGTCGATTCGACTTTGCAGCAAGCGGCGGACGTAATCGATGGAGGCACGATGACGAAAGAAACTGGTTTCCTTGACCACTAAACGGTCGACCAAAATCGACCATTCAACAATGCCCTGTAAGCCACCGACAACCTGCTCGTAGTAATGGTTATAGCTTTCCAGCCCCAGCTCGCGCATACGCATGCCGATCTGAGTTTGTAAAAAGGCACGCTGCTGGGGCAATACCTGTACACCGGTACGCTCTTCCAACAGCTTATTCCATTGATCAAATTCCTGATCGGAAAGCGCCGGGGCTGTTTGCAGTGACCACACCATACTACGTCTACGTCCTAATCCTATGTCTTACTGCGCTCGATTAGGCTGTCGCCGTCCGGTTGTCATCGTCGTCATCACCGTTTAGCAGTGACTCGTCGATATCAAAACCTTCCAGATCATCGTCATCGCTTAAGTCCAGCTCAACCTCATCTTCTTCCAGTGCCAGGTCGAGACCTTCATCAAGGTCTGCATCAACTTCAGCGTCGAGATCCAGATCAGCCAGGCTTTCCTCTTCCTCAAATGCAGGCATATGGGTTTCAGTAGGTGCAGCATCATCAATGCCACCGCCCAAATCACTACCCAGGGTCAGCGCATGATCAACAGGGCCTTCATCGTTAGATGCTTCTTCCGGCAGGGTGAAGCCCGCTACCGATTCACGCAGATCCAGTGCCATGTCAGCCAGGTTACCAATCGATTGTGCCGTTGCTGACGTACCCGCAGAGGTTTGTGAAGTAATCTCCTGAATAACGTTCATCGTGTTGGAGATGTGGCCCGCAGAAGAGGCCTGCTGACGTGCAGCGTTCGAAATGTTTTGAATCAAGTCTGCCAAGCTGGTCGATACGTTCTCAATCTCTTCCAGGGCAACACCCGCATCCTGTGCCAGGCGAGCACCGCGTACAACTTCCGCGGTGGTTTGTTCCATCGAGATAACCGCCTCGTTGGTATCGTTCTGAATGGTTTTAACCAGTGCTTCAATCTGTTTGGTAGCGGCAGCAGAACGTTCTGCAAGTCGCTGTACCTCATCCGCAACAACCGCGAAGCCTCGACCGGCGTCACCCGCCATCGATGCCTGAATGGCCGCGTTAAGTGCCAGAATGTTGGTTTGGTCAGCAATGTCGTTAATCAACGATACGATATCACCAATCTCCTGGGACGATTCACCCAGTCGTTTAATCCGCTTCGAGGTATCCTGAATCTGCTCACGAATGGTATCCATCCCGTGAATCGTATTCTGTACCACTTTGGAACCGTTGTTTGCGATCGATACCGACCGCTCCGCAACCGCGGCAGATTCCGAGGCGTTCGCCGATACCTGGTCAATGGTCACGGCCATTTCATTTACCGCCGCCGATGCCCCGGCAATTTCCTGCGCCTGGTGCTCAGATGCTTCGGCCAGATGCAGTGCTGTTTGCTGGGTATCCTGTGCTGCACCGGATACGTTTACCGCCGTTTCGTTAATTCGCGATACCAGAACCCGCAGTTGGTCAATGGTGTAGTTAACCGAGTCAGCAATTGCCCCGGTGAAGTCCTCGGTTACCGTTGCGGTGGTGGTCAGGTCACCATCTGCAAGGTCAGCCAGTTCGTCCAGCAGTCGCAAAATTGCGCTCTGGTTACGCTCGTTGGTTTCCGCTGTCTCATCCAGGCGACGACGGGTACCGGTCAGTAACTGGGCACCGATAAATACAATACACAGTACCGACAGGGCACCGAGTACAGCGACGGTTAAGTTGTTCGGTTGACGCTGACCGGACTGGGCAGAAATCTGGTCAGACAGACCACTCAGGGCTTCCAGCAGTACCGGAGAATCATCCAGCAGGGCGTTCGCCGATTGACGTGCTTTAAACAGTGCAGGAGACGCTTCGAAGATCTCACGAACAGACGAACTTACGAAATCAAACAGGCCGCCAATTTCGTTCAGGGATTCAATCGCATCGCGGTCGGTTACGCGCGAAATACTCATGGCCGCATCACCTTCGCGCATACCGGTCAGTACCTTACCGAACAAGTTCGCATCGAGGTTGAACTGGTCGGCCGCGGCATCGGCGTCACCGCCACCACGCAGCATCTTATCCACGTTACGACCAATACGTTCCGCACGCCAGGACTGCATCTGGGCTACCGCCACCTGGTCCGCCGGTGCGTCGTTTTCCAGCAGGATTTCCACAATGTTGTTGTGCTCCGCCTGCAGTTCAGGCAGTGACTCGTTCAGTGTGGTTGCAACGTCATTCAGGAAGATGATGGTGTCTTTGTTGGTAATAATGGTCTCGGCATTCGCCTTAACGCGCTTCCAGGTACCTTCATAGCCAGCCATCTCATCAGCCAGTGCGGTGCGGGTACGCTTGTCACTGCCGCGCAGCTGGTTCCAGGTGGAATCCATGCTGTCTACCACGCCTTTCAACTCGGCGAAGGCCTGTTCGTTACCGGAGGTGGATTCCCGCGATAGCGAGGTTACCCGGTAAGACAGTGCCCGCAGTTCAGCGGTTAGCTGCAAGTATTGCTGGTCACGTGCGGCATCCCGCTGTACCAGGAAGATACTCACCGCCATGGCCACCAGGGCCAAGAACAGCGCGATAACCAGAACCGTCATGGTTCGGTTAGCCCGCACTGCGGCTACAAGGTTTCTGGACTCAATTTTCATGCTACGTGCTCCTGACAGACGTTGCGTGTTAAAACCCCAAGTCGCGGTATCATTGCTGGCGATCCTGCCACTGTTTCACCGCGTGATGGGTTTACTGCTTTTAAAGAAATAGTGTGGATGTGGCATCCACGATTATTATTGTTACTAATTACCCTGCGCAGCGTTCACAAACCGCGCGTCTTCGGCCAAATTGGCCAAGCTGAAGACAGACCATTCACTGCCACTCAAC
Organism: Maricurvus nonylphenolicus; assembly: GCF_042854845.1. GTDB lineage: Bacteria > Pseudomonadota > Gammaproteobacteria > Pseudomonadales > Cellvibrionaceae > Maricurvus > Maricurvus nonylphenolicus. The sequence goes on from NZ_AP031498.1 coordinate 5,458,004, forward strand.
TCATAGCTGCCCGTAACCAGGGGTACCAACTGCTCGTCCTCATCACTGGCGGCGGGCTTATAGGTATCCATGGGAAAGTGCTGCATTCCGAAAACCTGATCGACAATCAGGCCACTGTAGAGGTTTTCTGTTTCGAGGATGAGAACACGTTGTCTTTTGCGATGGCCGGTCAAGCGCTGACCGAAGAACATGCCCATATCCAACAGGGGCAGTAGGCGACCACGCACATTGGCAACCCCTTTGACCCAGGGCTGAACGCCAGGCAGGCGCGTGTAGCTGGGCACTTCCAGCATTTCCGAAACTTCACCCATAGGGGCGACAAAGTGTCTTCCTAAAAGCGAAAAGCCGATGCCACTCCAGTGGGGCTTAATATCCACCTGGGCGGGCAAACCTTTCGCGGTGCGACGACTGAGATGCGCCAGTTCAACTAACGCCTGAAAAGCCGCCTGTTGCTCTGCCATAAAAAACCTTCCTGCTTATTGGCTTTTGCGTGTTCTTCCCTCGATTTGATGGAATCAAGCAGTCACTTCAGTGATGACATCCATCAGGGTTTTTTCTTCGATAGGTTTGGTCAAATACGCCTTGGCGCCCTGACGCAGGCCCCACACACGATCAGTTTCCTGATCTTTGGTGGTGACGATAATCACGGGGATATCAGAGGTTTCAGAGGCTTTGGTTAACTGACGGGTAGCCTGGAAGCCGTTGAGGCCAGGCATCACAATATCCATCAGTACCACATCCGGCAGTTCCTGTTTCGCAACAGAAACACCATTTTCACCGTTTTCAGCGGTGATTACAGAATGGCCATTCTTTTCCAGAATGCTGGTGAGCTTGTAAGTTTCAGTTGGTGAGTCATCAACGATGAGTACTTTTGCCATGGTTACCCCACACGATTTTGGTCATATCCTGCCTGAGACAGGTTTTTATAGTAATTATTGGCACAGCTCGCAGCGGTAATCCGCTCGGCCATGCGATTAAATCTCTTAAGAGGCTTTCGCCTGCTTAACATGCGCTTCAATGGCGCCAAGCAACTCACTTTTACTGAAGGGTTTGGTGAGATATTGATCGGAACCAACGATACGACCTTTGGCCTTATCAAATAAGCCATCCTTACTGGACAGCATAATCACCGGTGTCGACTTGAATTCACTGTTGTTCTTGATCAGGGCGCAGGTTTGATAACCGTCGAGGCGCGGCATCATAATATCAACGAAAATGATATCCGGACGGGTATCGGCAATCTTGGCCAAGGCATCAAAACCATCCGTTGCAGTAACTACCGTACAACCCGCTTTTTTAAGAAGGGTTTCTGCTGTCCGGCGGATGGTCTTACTGTCATCAATGACCATCACTTTCAAGCTTTCGAGATTAACATCCATACCGATCGACCTTCGCCTATTGTTATTGCTTTATCCGCAGGAGGTCTATGCCTCCTGTCCACCACGGGCTCAATCTGGCCAGAACCCGCAGCCACCTAATCTTTTAACATAGATTCCAGCTTATATCTATAAACGCCGGATTAAGAAGCACTTTAATTTAAAATTGTGCTGCTTTATGAACAAATCGCTACAAAGCTAAGCGTCATATGCTTATAAATCTTCCTACTTATAGGACGGTTGCGTTTGCGACTCTAAGAGCTTACCTTTAGCCTCCACACTGACAGCAGCCCAAGCGACTTTAATGGCCTGTTGTTATGTGCGTGTTACGTTATATGTATCACTTTACATGGCTACGTGTGCCCATATTCATGTTCAATTTCGTGTTTTAACGCACGCGGCCTGACGACTTATCCAACAGATGTAGATTTGTATGCCAGCAGCCCAAGCAACCACTACCCTCGGCGTAGTGATGGACCCCATTGCCCAGATCAATTTCAAAAAAGACACCACCCTGGCACTGTTACTTGCCGCTCAGGCCAAGGGATGGAAACTGGTCTATATGGAGCAGGCCGATCTCTATCTGGAAGATGGCAGAGCCAAAGCCAGCGGCCAGCCCCTGAGCGTCGCCAACGACCCAGACAACTGGTTCGAGCTGCAACCGGCACAAACTATCGACCTGGGTGACCTGGATGTCATCCTGATGCGCAAGGATCCACCCTTCGACAATGAATATATTTATAGCACCTATATTCTGGAAGCGGCCGAAGCCCAGGGTGCGTTGGTGGTAAACAACCCCGAGAGCCTGCGCGACTGCAACGAAAAGATTTTTGCCACTCAGTTTCCGCAGTGCTGCCCGCCGGTGCTGGTCAGCCGCAAACCCCAGCAACTGCGTGAATTCCACAAAGAACATAAAGATGTCATTTTCAAACCGCTCGATGGCATGGGTGGCAGCGGCATCTTCCGCTGCAAAGCTGATGATCCCAACGTCGGCGTCATCCTCGAAACCCTGACCAACCACGGCCAACACCTGATTATGGCGCAGCGTTATATCCCGGAAATTACCGAAGGCGACAAACGTATTCTGGTGATTGACGGAGAAGCGGTTCCCTACAGCCTGGCCCGTGTACCCGCTGTCGGCGAAACCCGCGGTAATCTGGCGGCAGGCGGTACCGGCGTTCCACAACCTTTAAGCGAGCGAGATGAGTGGATTGTGGCCCAGGTCGCACCCACCCTGAAGCAAAAAGGGCTATTGTTTGTAGGACTGGATGTGATCGGTGACTACCTCACCGAGATCAATGTCACCAGCCCAACCTGTGCACGGGAAATTGATAACCAGTACAACACCAATATTGGCGATCGCCTGATGACCGCCATTGAAAAGCGTCTGAGCGCTAAATAAACCAGGTTATTCATCAAGGATCACGTACATAAATGTCAGCAGAGTTAACAGCACCAGCCCCTGTCAACAGTGGTGACCGCCTCGGCTTTACCCTGTTTCTAGCGCTGGCCCTGCATGCTCTGCTAATCCTTGGTGTCACCTTTAAACTCAGCGACGGCAAACAAACGCCGCCAACGCTGGAAATCACCCTCGCCACCCACAAAAGCCAGCAAGCGCCGGAGAAGGCCGACTTTCTGGCCCAGCACAACCAACAGGCCAGCGGCACCGGCAAAGAGGCCAAACAACTGACCAGCGAACGGGATGCTGAGTTCGCCGATACCCAAATTCGCGAAACCAACCCGCGCCCGCAACTGCGTGCCACCGACCCCAGTAAGCGCCAGTTGCAGCAACAGATCACCACCAGCGGTGACAGCCAGTTCAAAGCCCAGAAATTCGTCAAGAGCAAGGATAGCCTAGAGCAGGAAAAACGCGCTGGCGAGCAGGTGGAAAACACCCAACTGACCACCGAGATCGCCAGCCTTAAGGCCAAGCTCGACAAGCAGCGCCAAAACATCGCCAAGCGACCAAGGCGCCACCGTATGACATCCGTGTCCACAAAAGCATCAGCGGATGCAGAATACCTGCACAAATGGAGCAGCAAAGTTGAGTTTGTCGGCAACCGCAACTTCCCCAAAGAGGCGATTAACAAAGAGTTATTCGGCAGTCTGCGACTACTCACTATCATTAAGCCCAATGGCACCATTCACTCGGTGGAAATCCTGCAGTCATCAGGACATCGCGTTTTGGATGACGCTGCCCTGCAAATTGTCCACTTAGCTTCGCCTTTCTCACCATTCCCCCCTGAGATCAGGGAGAAAGCTGAACTGCTGGAGATTATCCGCACCTGGCACTTTGAAATCAGCGGTCTATCTACCACCTCGGGCGCCGAACTTGCCCGCAAAGCCAATAGCGCAAATCTATCAGCCGGCGCCAATTAGGCCTTGTTTTCCCGACTTGCAGACCCAATACTAGGTGTATGGGACGCATAATCGACGCATTAACCAATGAGCACAACGCAGGCAGCCTGCGGGACTGTTTTTTAATTGCCATGCCGGGCCTCAATAACTCGGTGTTTTCGCACACCATTACCTATATGTGCGATCACAGCGAAGATGGCGCCATGGGCATAGTGATCAACAACCCCATGGATATGGACCTGGGCGAGATCTTTCGCCAATTCAAAACCTCTGACCTGGCCGGTATAGGCGATCAACCTGTGATGGGCGGCGGCCCGGTGCAGGTAGAGCGTGGCTTTGTGCTGCACAGCCCGGACAGCGTGTGGGAATCCACCCTCGGCGTCTCAGAGGAAGTCAGCCTTAGCACCTCGCGGGACATTATCGAAGCCATGGCCCAGGGCAAGGGCCCGGCAAAAGCGCTGGTGGCACTGGGTTATGCTGGCTGGGGCCCCGGTCAATTGGAAGCAGAAATTGCCGACAACGCCTGGCTGACGGTGCCTGCCGATAGCCGCATTATTTTCGACACCCCCATTGAACAGCGCTGGTCAGCAGCGGCAAAGCAGTTGGGTATCGACCTGAATCTGATCTCTTCTACCGCCGGACACGCCTAATACGGCGCAATTTCCTCCATGACTCAAACCCTGCTCGCCTTTGATTACGGTGTGAAAAACATCGGTGTCGCTTACGGCCAAACCCTGAGTGGCACCGCCACTGAAATTCCACCCATAAAAGCCCGCGACGGCGTGCCCAACTGGGACGATGTGGCCGCGCTACTCAAGGAGTGGCAGCCAGATGTGTTACTGGTGGGTTTGCCACTGAATATGGATGGCACAGAAAGCGAACTTTGCCCACGGGCACGCAAGTTTGGCAACCGATTACATGGCCGCTTTGGCGTCAAGGTAGAGATGGTGGATGAGCGCCTGTCGACCTTCGCCGCCAAGGAAGAAGCCGCAGAGCGCGGTCATAGAGGTAATTACGGCCAAGCGCCGGTGGACTCTATTGCCGCCCGATTGATTCTCGAAAGCTGGATGAACGGGCAGTAACAACCGGATCCAGCCGCAATAACTGACCATCGCTACTGTCCGTCAGTAGATAAATCTCACCACCTTTGCCCACTTCGATGGTACGAATACGCTGACCAAAAGCCTCAAAGAAGCGCTGCTCTTCATCAACCTGCTCTTGTGTGGTTTCCAAGTGCACCATGCCCAGGCCCAGTAGGGCACCCACCAACAAATCACCACGCCACTGGGGAAACGCATCGCCGCGGTAAACCGCGAGACCAGATGGGGCGATGGAGGGGGTCCAGTGCCACTTGGGCATCACAGTATCTTCAGGGGCAGCATTCTTGATCGCCAGGCCGCTGTATTCACGGCCAAAGGTTTGCAGTGGCCAGCCATAATTGGCACCCGCCTTGAGGATATTCACTTCATCACCTCCGCGCGGGCCGTGCTCATGCAACCACATGCGCTGACTGACCGGATCAAAGGCCAGCCCCTGGGGGTTGCGATGGCCGTAGGTGTAAATCTCCGCCATCACATCCTTACGCCCGACAAACGGGTTATCTTTCGGCACACTGCCATCGGCGTTTAAACGCAATACCTTGCCCGCATGGCGACTCAGATCCTGGGCCAACTTGCGATGTCCGCGATCTCCGATCGTCATATACAGATAACCACGATGATCAAAAGCCAGACGCGAACCAAAGTGACGTGTGCTGCGGCGCACGGCATTGGTCACCAACAGCTCCTCAAGCTCACTGAGCTGCAGACCACCCTTCCAACGAGCCCGAGCCAAAGCTGTGGTAACACCGCCTTTCACCGATTTACTGTAGCTGAAATACACCCAGCGACTTTGCTGAAAATCCGGCGCCAGCTTGATATCCAGTAACCCACCCTGACCAACCTGCTTGGCAATGGGGACACCGTAGATGCGCTGCTTATCACCCGTCGCCAAATTCACCAACACCAGGTTACCCGGCTTTTCGGTTACCAGCGCCCACTGCTGGTCCACCAACGCCAAGCCCCAGGGCTGGTTAAGACCACCGCTGACATTGTGAACAGTAAAAGGCTCTGCCGCCTGTAATGACACAAGCGGCAACAGAAGCAAGACCAACCGAAAAACAAAACCCTTTGCCATGGGGCATCCCTGTAAGACTGATATAACGGTTCTTTTATGATTTTTTACTATTCAAAGCATAGATCAGGATTCAAATAAAACCTGACCATTAAAACGCCCACTAAAACGGCTCATAAAAACTGCCCATTAAAAAAGGGAGCCGAAGCTCCCTTTTTGTCCCAACAAACACTAAAACAGTTTGGGCTTATCGCTTTCGTCGTCCTGAATACTCAACTCATCAGCCGCATGAGATAGATAATCCGCATCCGTCTCTGAAGCCAGCTTGATCATCAAGCGCAGGTCATTGGCAGAATCCGCATGGGAGAGGGCATCTTCATAGGTGATCTCGCCGCGATCATACAAATCGTACAACGCCTGATCGAAAGTCTGCATCCCCACTTCGGTGGATTTTTTCATCAACTCTTTCAGATCTGCCACTTCACCTTTACGAATCAGGTCTGCCGCCAGCGGTGTATTTAACAACACCTCCAGACACGCACGGCGGCCGTTGCCGTCCGGGGTTGGAATCAACTGCTGAGCGACAATGCCTTTCAGGTTAAGTGACAAGTCCATCCACAACTGCGAGTGACGATCCGGTGGGAAGAAGTGAATAATCCGATCCAGCGCCTGGTTAGCGTTGTTGGCGTGCAGAGTACAAAGACACAGGTGACCGGTTTCTGCGAAGGCAATGGCGTGGTCCATGGTCTCCCGTGAACGCACCTCACCAATCAGAATCACATCCGGTGCCTGACGCAGGGTATTTTTCAGAGCGATCTCGAAAGAGTCCGTATCAATCCCCACCTCGCGCTGGGTAATGATGCAACCCTGGTGCTGGTGAATAAATTCAATCGGATCTTCGATAGAAATGATGTGGCCTTTGGAGTTGCGGTTGCGGTGTCCAATCATCGACGCCAACGAGGTCGACTTACCGGTACCGGTAGCACCCACAAAAATCACCAGACCACGTTTGGTCATGGCCAGTTCTTTAATCACTTCCGGCAAACCCAAGTCATCAATCTTGGGAATATTGGTTTCAATACGACGCAGCACCATACCCGCTAGGTTGCGCTGATAAAATGCGCTGGTCCGAAAACGGCCAATACCGCGGGCACTGATGGCAAAGTTTAATTCTTTATTTTCCAGAAATTCCTGACGCTGCTTTTCGTTCATCACACTCAACACCGTCTCGCGCGCTTTTTCCGGCGACAGCGGTGTGGTGGTAACCGGCACAACTTTACCGTGCAGTTTCATGGACGGCGGTACACCAGCGGTAATAAACAGGTCGGAAGCACCCTTCTCAACCATCAGGCTTAGTAAACGTTCAAAATCCATTGCTGTGTCCTGCCTTTAGAAATTCTCTGGCATTTTGGCCTTCTCACGCGCGTGTTCGCGAGTGATCAAACGTCGCTCAACCAAATCAGCCAAACACTGATCCATGGTCTGCATACCAACAGAAGCACCGGTTTGAATCGCCGAGTACATCTGCGCAACCTTATCTTCACGAATCAGGTTACGAATCGCCGGGGTACCGCGCATAATTTCGTGTGCCGCCACACGACCACCGCCAACTTTTTTGATCAGGGTTTGGGAAATTACCGCCTGCAGGGATTCCGACAGCATGGAACGCACCATGGCTTTTTCTTCAGCGGGGAATACATCCACCACCCGGTCGATAGTTTTGGCCGCTGAGGTGGTGTGCAGGGTACCGAATACCAAGTGACCGGTTTCTGCCGCAGTTAATGCCAGGCGAATGGTTTCCAAGTCCCGCATCTCACCTACGAGGATAATATCCGGGTCTTCCCGCAGCGCCGAGCGCAGTGCTTCGGCAAAGCCGTGGGTATCGCGGTGAACTTCCCGCTGGTTGACCAGACACTTTTTCGATTCGTGGACGAATTCGATAGGGTCCTCAATGGTCAGAATATGTTCGTATTTGTTGTCGTTGATATAGTCCATCATCGCCGCCAGGGTGGTGGACTTACCGGAACCGGTCGGCCCGGTGACCAGCACAATACCACGCGGGGTCTGCGAGATGTCACGAAACACCTGACCCATGCCCAGCTCTTCCATGGTTAACACCTTGGAAGGAATGGTCCGGAATACGGCACCGGCACCGCGATTGTGGTTAAAGGCGTTTACACGGAAACGTGCCACACCGGGAACTTCAAATGAGAAATCCGTTTCCAGAAACTCTTCAAAATCCTTACGTTGCTTGTCATTCATAATCTCATAAATCAGACTATGAACCTGCTTGTGCTCCATGGCCGGCAAATTAATTCGCCGCACATCACCGTCAACACGAATCATCGGTGGTAATCCGGCGGACAAGTGCAAATCCGAGGCCCCCTGTTTCGCACTAAAGGCCAAGAGTTCCGTAATATCCATAAATAACCTTATATCACTGCTTATTATTGTTTGAGGTCCACTTTAACCGTGGGCCTCAACATAACATGAATCCATTACTACTGGGGCTACAATACCGCCCTGATCAACCAAGTATATGCCGAAGATGTCAGACAGCCTAATCCCCAATAACCTGGTAAGTACTCGCCAACGTATCGATGACGCCTGCGCTCAAGTCGAGCGCGACACACACACTGTGCTGCTACTGGCCGTCAGCAAAACCCGACCCGCCAGTGATCTGCGTATCGCTTACGAACAGGGCCAGCGGGCCTTTGGCGAAAACTATCTCCAGGAAGCCCTCGACAAAAAAGAGGAATTAAGCGACCTGGATATCCAATGGCACTTTATCGGCCCCATTCAGTCAAATAAAACCCGCGCAATCAGCGAAAACTTTGACTGGGTTCACAGTGTGGACCGTCTTAAGATCGCCAGACGCTTAAGCGAGCAACGCCCCAGTGCCTTGCCACCTCTCAATCTGTGCCTGCAAATTAACCTCGATAACGAAGACAGCAAGTCAGGCATCAGCCTGGAAGAACTGCCCGAGCTGGCCCAACAAGTCCAAGAATTACCCGGTGTAACACTACGAGGTTTGATGGCAATTCCGGCAAAACGTGAAAATCCCGAGGAACAGCAGCAAGTATTTGCTAAACTCTGCGACGCGCTCGACGCCCTGCGTCGACAAACAAACAATACATCGTTGGATACCCTCTCAATGGGCATGTCCGGCGATATGGAAGCGGCTATTGCCGCTGGCGCCACCATCGTCCGTATCGGAACCGATATTTTCGGGGCGCGTAACCATGGTTAAAAGCTAAACAGCAGTCTTAAGGAAACGATTTTGAGCAAAGCAAAGATTACCTTTATTGGCGCCGGCAATATGGCCGCCAGTATTATTGGCGGCCTGGTCAAGAAGGGTTACCCAGCCGACCACATCACCGCCTCTGACCTGCTGCAGGACAACCTCGATCGCCTGCAAGGCGAGTTCGGTATTATTCCCCAAGCCGACAACGCCCTGGCCGTCAAAGACGCCGATGTGGTGGTTCTGGCGGTTAAACCCCAGGTAATGAAGCCCGTTGCCGAAGGCCTGAAAGCGCACTTGAAAGCAGACAGCCTGATTATCTCGATCGCAGCCGGTATCACCATCGACAGCATCAGCCAGTGGATTGGTGATCTGGCCATTGTCCGCTGTATGCCCAACACCCCGGCCCTGGTACAAACCGGTGCCAGCGGCCTTTACGCCAACGCCGCTACCAGTGAGGCGCAAAAACAAAGCGCCGATGAAATCCTCAGCGCTGTCGGTATTGTCGAGTGGCTCGAAAGTGAAGCACTGCTCGATCCGGTAACGGCCGTCTCCGGCAGTGGCCCGGCCTATTACTTCCTGATGATGGAAGCCATGATTGATGCCGGTGTTGCCCAGGGCCTGAGCCGCGCAACCGCCACCCAACTAACCCTGCAAACCGCCTTGGGAGCAGCCCAACTGGCGCAGAACAGCGATGTCGATGTGGCAGAACTGCGCCGTCGGGTAACATCCCCCAAAGGCACTACCGAGCAGGCTATCCTGTCTTTTGAGCGCGATGGCTTACGTGATACCGTCAGTCGCGCCATGCAGGCCTGCACCGATCGCTCAATTGAACTGGCCAAAGAGCTGGGCGAATAACACAAACAAAGGGTCACTGATAAAGGATTTAAGGAGTAGTTATGTCTTCAATGACAGGACCGATGGTGGAAATAGGCACCCTGATCATTCAAACCCTCGGGTCACTCTACCTGCTGGTGGTTATGCTGCGATTTTTATTCCAGCTGGTACGCGCCGACTTTTACAACCCGCTGTCTCAGTTTGTGGTTAAAGCCACCAACCCGCTACTGATTCCTCTGCGTAAGGTTGTACCTGGTATTTACGGGATAGATGTTGCCTCACTGATTCTGGCGCTGATCGTCCAGTATATTGCCATTCAGCTCACCGCCTTTGTGTTCGGCTTTGGCGTGATTAACCCGATTCACGTACTGATGTGGGCTGCGGTAGGCATCCTGTCACTCACTGCCAATATCTTCTTCTGGGGTCTGCTGATCATGGTGATTGCCAGCTGGGTAGCGCCACAGAGCTATAACCCGGCGCTGCTGCTGATCCGCCAGCTGGTTGAACCGGTATGCACCCCATTCCGCCGCTTAATCCCGCCTATGGGCGGCCTGGATATTTCCATTATCTTTGCCTTCCTGGCTCTGAATGTGGTGCAAATCCTGATCAAATACCTGGCAGGCATGGTGGGCATTAACAGCCAAATCAGCCATCTGGTTCTGGGGATTTAATTCTCATCCCATCTTCAAGCCTTTAAGTTCAAGCTCCTGCGCTCGCGGGAGCTGATCCCATCCACCCTCGCCGAAATACCCAAAGCCAAGCTAATCGGCTGATTCTATTACGGTTTTTTCTAAGCAGCTCTTTTCTAGCGTGAACTATTCGGTTTTAATAAGCGTCCTAAAAAATAACAATCGAACAATAACTAGACAAAAGCGATAGTGCCCGCTGGCGCTAACAAGCTTTCTTGCAGGCACGCCATGGATGTAAAAACGCTTTATAAACAGATGGCCACCTACGCCAGCTGGAAACAGGAGCTCGCCGTACAACTGGCGGAGTTCCAGGCGTGGACCAATGAATACCGCATTGGCAGTGGCGAAATAAAACACTGCCTGCATCAGGCCCTGCTTAAACTGAGCGATAACAGCTTCACGCTGGCTCTGGTAGGCGAGTTCTCCCGCGGCAAAACCGAAATCATCAACGCCCTGCTGTTTGCCGATTATGGCCAACGCCTGCTGCCTTCGCGCCCGGGCCGCACCACCATGTGCCCCACCGAAATTTTCTTTGATCCGCGCAATTTTCGCGACGACAAAGGCCGCGATTGCGTACGCCTGCTGCCCATAGAAACCCGTCGCGGCAATACCAGCCTGGCCAGCTTCAAGCGCATTCCACAAAACTGGGTGACCCTGCATTTTGATCCGCGCAATCCGGTAGAAGTCGCCAACGCCATGGCCCAGATCAGCCGAGTTAAAAGTGTCAGTGAAGCCGATGCCCAGGCACTGGGGTTTGATTGCGACAGCCTGCTGCGCAACGCCAAGGGCGAAGTCGAAATACCCGCCTGGCGTCACGCCCTGGTCAATCTCGACCACCCGCTGTTGCGCCACGGTTTGCGCATTATCGATACACCAGGGCTCAATGCCCTGGGTAATGAGCCGGAGCTGACCCTTAACAATTTAAGCCAGGCCCAGGCTATTTTATTCCTCCTGGGTGCGGACAGCGGTGTTAGCGCATCCGATATGCAACTGTGGCGTGACCATGTTAATCACCTGCGCAGCAATGACAGCGCCCTGGTGATCGCCCTGCTCAACAAAATAGATACCCTGTGGGACGATTTGCTCTCAAACCAGGATATAGACCTTAACCTGCATCACCTGCGTGAAGTGACGGCGCGTCAGCTACAACTGCCCATGGAACATGTGGTGGGCATTTCTGCCAAACAGGGCTTGTTGGCAAAAGCCGCCCAGGATGGCCCGCGCCTGAAACGCAGCAAACTGCCCGAGCTGGAGAGCCTGTTGGCCCAGGCCATTGTCAGCCACCATCAGCAGTTGGCAGGGCATACCGCCATTGGTGATGTCCTGCGCATGATGCAGTCAACCCGCGATAACCTGAAACAGCGCCTGTTTAGCGCCGACAAGGAACTCGAAGAGTTACAGCAACAGCCAACTGATCAGGACTTTTTGGCAACCCTCGACCGCCAGCGCCAACACGTCAAAGAGCAGCAGGGCCGCTTCCACCGCCTGTCGCTAAGCCTGCGCTCGCACCAAAAGCAGCTGGCCAAACATCACCGCCAGCTGGAAGCCAAAGCCAACCCACAGCGACTGGAAGAACTGATCACCGAAACCCAAACCAGCATGCGCAAAAGCTGGTCTGCCAAGGGTATGACCCAGGCCATGGAAGACTTCTTTAAAGGTTTGCACCATAAGCTGGACAACCTTGCCAGCGAGACGTCAGCGGCCAATCAATGTCTGAGCCATATCTATCAGCGACACCCCAGTACGACGCCCGAAGAGCTGCAAAACCATCGCTTGAATATAGAGCCCTTCCAGGTGCGTTTACGTCAGCTGCAACTGCAAGCCGAGCAATTCCAATTGGGGTTGCGACCATTTTTCAGCAACCGCAAGCGCCTGATCGCCCGCTTTATCAATACCGTGATTCAGGAAAGTCGCCAGCTAAATCTGCAGCTCAACGATGCGATAAACTGCTGGATCAAACAGGCTCTCGGCCCGCTGAACCATCACACCCTGCATCAAAAACAATTGCTCGAGCAGCAGATGGTGCAACTGGCCAACCTCAGTCAGGAGCATGACGCCCACAAGACCCGTCGCGATCGCCTGCAGCAATTGCGCGCCCATATCGCCCGACACGAAGAGGCGCTTTACGCCCTGGATAAAGTCCTGCGCGACGTGCAGCTATCACCACCGACAACCAGCTTCACATCCCTGAAAACGCACGTGGTTTCACTTTCGGCATAACGCCCCATAACCGCCAACGGGCTGCCTGCAACCCTTGCAAGCAGCCACACGCAACTTTAGACTTGCGCATCAATAACTTAGGCGCCTAATCCTGGATATAGGCGCCTTTCCCTAAACAGTAAGAGATCTCCATGCCGCAGCCGTTTGCCGCAGATTCTGTCGGTCTGGTTACCGCCCAGACCCTGCATTTTGACACGCCCCTGGAGTTGGCCTGTGGCCGCGTGCTCGACGAATACGACCTGGTGGTGGAAACCTACGGCGAGCTCAATGCCGATAAATCCAATGCCGTGCTGATTTGCCACGCCCTGTCGGGTAACCACCACGCGGCGGGTTACTACAGCGAAGACGATAAAAAACCCGGCTGGTGGGATAACTATATTGGCCCCGGCAAGCCCATCGATACCAATCAATTCTTTGTCGTATCACTTAACAACCTAGGCGGCTGTCACGGTTCTACCGGCCCAAAATCCATTAACCCCGCAACGGGCAAGCCCTGGGGGCGAGACTTCCCGCCCCTGCGCGTGCGCGACTGGGTCCACAGCCAGGCACGCCTGGCCGACCACCTGGGTATTGAGCAATGGGCCGCGGTTGTTGGCGGTAGCCTGGGCGGCATGCAGGCCATGCGCTGGGCGCTGGAGTACCCGGATCGCCTGCGCTATTGCGTGGTGATTGCTTCGGCCATGAAGCTAACCGCGCAAAATATTGCCTTTAACGAAACCGCGCGTCAGGCCATTCAAACCGACCCCAACTATCGTGACGGCCATTACCTGGACGAGGACACCTACCCCAAAGGCGGCTTGTCGATTGCCCGTATGATTGGTCATATCACTTACCTGTCCGACGACGGTATGGGGCAAAAGTTTGGCCGCGAGCTACGCAGTGGCAGCTTCCAGCAGGGTATCGATGAACCGGTCGAGTTCCAGATCGAGAGCTACCTGCGCCACCAGGGCAATGTGTTTTCCGATGTTTTCGATGCTAACACGTACCTGCTGATGACCAAGGCGCTGGATTACTTTGATTTGGCCCGTGAGTACGGCGACAACCCTGTGGCCGCCTTCCAGGGCGCCAAGTGCAAATTCCTTGTGGTGTCCTTCACCACCGACTGGCGTTTTTCTCCCGAGCGCTCCCGAGAAATTGTTAACGCCCTGATCGGCGCCGACAAACAGGTCAGCTACGCCGAAGTGGAATCCGAATACGGCCACGATGCCTTTTTGATTCCCATCGAGCGTTATTACAGCCTGTTTCAGCGCTATATGGGCAATATCGCCAGCGAAATCCAAGGACAGTCCTCATGAATGCATCCGCGACAAAAGCCCTGCGTCGTGATCTCGATGTGATCCAGCGCTGGATTGCCCCCGGTTCCCGCGTACTGGATCTCGGTTGTGGCGATGGCACGCTGCTGGCCAACCTGCGCGATAACAAACAGGTTAATGGTTATGGCCTGGAGATATCCCCGGATCAAATTACCACCTGTATCGGCAAAGGCCTGAATGTTATCGATCAGAACCTTAATGACGGTCTGGATAACTTTGCCGATAAAAGTTTCGATGTAGTGGTGATGACCCAGGCCCTGCAGACCATGCATGCCCCCCATGAAGTGCTGAAAGAAATGCTGCGAGTGGGCAAGGAGTGCATTGTTACCTTCCCCAACTTTGGTCACTGGAAAGCCCGCTGGCATCTCGCCTCACGCGGTCGTATGCCAGTCTCTGACCTGTTGCCCTACGAATGGTACGACACCCCCAATATCCACTTTTGCACCTTCAAGGACTTTGAAATCCTCTGTCGCGATTTGGGGATTCGTATTCAGCAACGCCAGGTGGTCGCCATGCATCCTGTAAGCCGACTGCTAAAGGGACTGCGACCCAACCTGTTTGGCGACACCGCTATCTACCACCTGAGCCAATAACGGTATCAGGCACTACACTTAGTAGATAACCTGGAAGGAAAGGGACAATATCTAAATTAGGAGAGACCTATGTTTTGTCTAAAAGTGTTTCGCAACAGCACCCTGCTAGTGTCCGGCCTGCTTGCCATCCTCTTCACCCATAATGCTCTCGCCGATGCCAAACCCTACCAGGATTTTGGTGATTACCGCGTTATCTACACGGTATTTAACAGCAGTTTTATCAAGCCGGATATCGCCAAGACCTACAACATTACCCGCGGCAAAAGCCAGGCGCTGATCAATGTATCGTTGATTAAAAACACCGCCGACGGTTCCACCGAAGGCCTACCTGCCAACATCAGCGGCACCGTTACCAACCTGATGCAGCAACAAAAAGTCCTGAAATTTGTTGAGGTTCAGGAACAAAATGCCGTGTATTATCTGGCGCCGCTGCGTTTTACCAATGAAGAGGTGCTTAACTTCGCGATCGAGGTCAAAACCAGCGCCAATGCCAAACCCTTTGAGCTGGAATTTACCAAAACCCTCTATGTCGATAAGTAATACCCAAACCATCGTTCTTGCCAGTGGCAATGCTGGCAAGCTGCGAGAATTGCAACTGCTGCTTGCTGATCACAACTTCGATGTACGTTCACAGTCGGAATTTGATGTTCCCGAAGCCATTGAAGATGGCCTGAGTTTTGTCGAAAACGCCATCATTAAAGCCCGCAACGCCTGCAAACATACCGGTCATGCCGCCATAGCCGACGATTCCGGTCTGGAAGTCGACGCCCTGCAGGGCCAGCCTGGCATCTACTCTTCGCGTTACGCCGGCCCCGACTGCAACGACAGCGACAACAACCAGAAATTGTTAAACAGCCTGGAAGGTTTAACCCAGGCTGAGCGTACGGCGCGTTTTCAGTGTGTGTTGGTGTATATGCGCCACGCAGAGGACCCATCACCCATCATCTGCCAGGGCAGCTGGGAAGGCCGCATCCTGCAGTCATTAAGTGGTGAAGGCGGCTTTGGTTACGACCCACTGTTTTACGTACCGGAGCAAGACTGCGCGGCAGCTGAGCTCAGCAAGGAAGCCAAAAGCGCAATCAGCCATCGCGGTAAAGCGATGGCCAAGCTGCTGCAAGCACTTGCCTCGAAAGACTAAGTCAACCCATGTTATCGCTGCCGCCGCTTTCTCTTTACGTGCATATCCCCTGGTGTGTGCGTAAGTGTCCCTACTGTGATTTCAACTCCCATGTTGCTGGCAAGGAATTACCCGAGGCGGAGTACCTGGCCGCTCTGGAAGCCGATTTGCAGCAGGAACTCGCCTATGTACAGGGACGCAAACTGCACAGCATTTTTATGGGTGGCGGCACACCGAGTATATTTTCTGCCCAGGCTATTGGCCAGATTCTGACGATGGCCGAAAAACAGATTGGCTTTGAATCGGATATCGAAATCACCCTGGAAGCCAACCCCGGTACTTTTGAGCAAGAAAAATTCAGCGGTTACCGGCAGGCAGGAATCAATCGCCTGTCCATCGGTATTCAAAGTTTTAATGACGATCACCTGCAACGCCTGGGGCGCATCCACAGCCATAATGAGGCCGTAAACGCCGTGGCCATGGCCCGCCAGGCAGGCTTTGATAATTTTAATCTCGACCTGATGCACGGGCTGCCCAATCAAACCGCCCAGCAAGCGCTGGCTGATTTGCAACAGGCCATCGATTTACAACCGGAGCATATCTCCTGGTACCAACTGACCATCGAGCCCAATACCGAGTTCTACAGCCGCCCGCCAACACTGCCTATCGATGATGAACTGGCCAATATTCAGGATCAGGGTCATCAACTATTGCAGGACAACGGCTACGCCCAATACGAGATTTCTGCCTACGCCAAACCCCAGCGCCAGTCACGCCACAACCGTAACTACTGGCAGTTTGGCGACTACCTCGGCATAGGCGCAGGCGCCCACGGCAAGGTTACCCTGTTAGAACCGCAGACAATGTTGCGGCGCCAGAAAACCCGCTTGCCGCAACATTATCTGGATAACAATCGGGACTTTTGTAGCGCCAGTAATCCCATTCCCGGCGACGAGCTGGCGCTGGAGTTTATGATGAATGGCCTGCGTTTAATCAATGGCGTCTCCACCGATCTGTTCAGCGCCACCACCGGCCTGGATCTGGAGGTTATTCGTGAACCTGTTGAGCGATTGCAGCAACAGGGATTATTGCGCTCCAAAGAGGGGCTTTTGGCCACTACCCGCGAAGGCAACCGCTACCTCAACAGCGTCTTGCAAGCCTTTGTTTTGTAAGACTTTAGTCATATCACCTTATTTGCTGCCCGGCACCCTGTAGCCACGTGCCTTGGGGCCAAAATCTGCTACACTCTTTGGAAGTGGCATAAGAAAGCCCATGGAAGATCACAAATCGCGCTTATCACATATAGACGACGAGATTTTGCTACCACCAGCTGCGGATGATTCCATTAACCGTTTGAGGACAGTCACGGACCCACGTCATACATGCTAAATCTCGGCGAATATAGACGTAAAAACCCCATTGCGACCAAGCTGATGGGGTTGATCCTGCTCAGCAGTTCGCTAATTGCCCTTATCGCTATTGGCCTGCAGCTCTACCACAGCTTTCACTACGATATTACCGAACTGGAAAAACGCCTCGACCAAGTGCGTATTTCCACCCTGCCCAGTATCACCAAAAGCCTGTGGGGCTTTGATGAAGAGCAACTCAATGTTCAGATTCAAAGTGTGCTCAAGGTTGAAGACGTGGTACAGGTCACCGTTATCTGGCGCGACTGGAACAATATGGAACAGGCCATGATGGCCAGTTCACTGGATATGAATCTGGATATCGCCGAGGTGGAAAAGGCCACCCGCAACGTCCTGATCCGCGAATACCCGCTGGTGTATGAAGCCGAGAACTCCCCCAACCAAACCCTGGGCAAGCTGGTGGTTACTGCCAGCCTGCAAGGTGTGTATGCCAAACTGTGGGAGCGGGCGATTTTTATCGGCACCCTGCAGGGCACCAAGACCCTGATCATCTCCATTTTTATCCTCTGGCTGGTGCGAACCCTGCTCACTCGCCATATGGAAACCATCGCCGGTTATGCCCGCCAGTTAAATATCGACAACCTCAAGCGCTCCCTGCGTTTAAACCGCTTTAGAGCCGCCGACAAAAATCCCGATGAGTTGGACAATGTGGTCGACGCCTTCAACCAGATGCGTGAATCCCTGCTGGAAGATATCGAGCAACGCCGCACCATGGAACTGGCACTGCTGGCAGAAAAAGAAGAGAAGATGGAATCCCAGCGACAAACCGCTGCGGCCGAAGATGCCAACCGCGCCAAGAGCCAGTTCCTTGCCACCATGAGCCACGAAATTCGCACACCCATGAACGGTGTTATCGGCATGGTGGAACTGCTGCGCGACACACCACTCAACGACAGCCAACAACATTATCTGGATGTGATTCATCGCTCCGGTGAAACCTTGCTGACCATCATCAACGATATTCTCGATTACTCGAAGATCGAAGCCGGCAAAATGGAACTGGAAAGTGCCAGCTTCAATCTGGAAGATTTAATCGAGGACTGTGTGCAACTGTTCGGCGCTACCGCCAACAAACGCCGCATCGAACTGGTTGGCAGTGTCAGCCCCACCACACCGCTGTACCTGAAAGGTGACCCCACCCGTCTGCGCCAGGTATTAATCAACCTGCTGGGCAACGCCTTTAAATTTACCACCAACGGTTATATCACCATTGAAGCCAAACGCGAGCCAGGCCACGATCTCGATAATCCCCTGGTACGCTTTAGTATTTCCGATAGCGGTATCGGTATTTCTGAAGAGGCCCAAAATCGTCTGTTTGAATCTTTCAGCCAGGCTGACAGTTCAACCACACGCAAATACGGTGGTACCGGTTTGGGACTGGCCATCTGTAAACGCCTGGCAGAATTGATGGGCGGCGAGATTGGTGTCACCAGTACCGAAGGCGAGGGTTCCTGCTTCTGGTTTACCGCAAAATTTGAGCGCGATGTCACCAAGGTGGAACCACAAACCACCAAAGCGCTGGCATCCTTGGCCGGTACTCGCTTGCTGATGGTAGAAGACAACACCACCCTGTGTGCGATCCTCAGCCATCATTGCCAGAGCTGGGGCGTTTCTGTCGATCTCGCTCACAAAGGCCGCGAAGCGTTGGAGCTGTTACGTAGCAACGCCGATAACGGCAAACCCGAGTATGACTTTATTTCCCTCGACTATATGCTGCCCGATATCGACGGCCTCACTTTGGCCGGTGAAATTCAGGAGCAATGGCCTGAGATCAGCTCCAAGTTTTTTGTTCTCAGCGGTGCCGATATCCCGTTAAGCAGCGATGTACTGGAAGCGAAAAAAATCCACACCGCCCTGCGAAAACCGATTTCGCCCCGCAAGCTGAAAAAAGAACTCGCCACCTTAATGGGCAAGGAGCTCACCACAGAAGCCGCCAGCGACGACAGCAGTGTTGATCACGGCGCAAGCTTTGCAAACCTGCGGGTGCTGGTGGCAGAAGATAATGCGGTTAACCGCATGGTGATTAAAGGCCTGCTCGGCAAATTGAGTATTAAGCCACTGATGGTAGAAAATGGTCTGGAGGCCTACAACACGGCAACCTCAGCTGATAAGCCATTCGATCTGATTTTAATGGACTGTGAAATGCCCGAGATGGATGGCTTCGAGGCCACTCGCCAGATTCGCCAGTTCGAAAAACAACACGGTCTTACCGCCACCTCTATTGTCGCACTTACCGCTCACGCCATGCAGGAGCATCGTGAGGCGGTTTACGCCTGCGGCATGAATCACTACCTGTGCAAACCTATCACCCTGGATGAATTGCGCACGGCCTTCGACAAGCTGGGCCTGTCGAAGTCGCCGCAACACGCCATGTCTGAATCTGATACTAACTGGAATATTTAACCGGCATATTTAACAGGTATTGCCACGGCACCGCTAAAATGCTCGCGATCCGCATCTGTTGCCGTTTCTTTGCACTCACCACGAATACGCGATTTACCCTGTTCTGCAAAACGCTCCAGCACCATATAACCTTCGCGGCAGTAACCACTGGTTTCGAGTTTTTGATCAAGTAATGCCGTTGTCATTTTCTCCAACTCATCACTCCTGTCTTTTCTTCCTCCTCCACCTTTGCGCTCTCCACGAGCAGGCGGTCGCATACCACTTTTGCCACCCTGGCGCTCAGGGCGTTGCATGCTTAAGGTAAAGACAAACATCTTACTGCCATCTTGCGTAATATGCGTTGAGAAATCCTGCGAGAGGGCGGGGGCCGGGCGCTTCTGTCCCGGTCCCGAACAGGCCGTTATACCTGCAACCGCCCCCAACAATAAAATGCCAGGTATAAACTTCATATTAATCCCCTGTATTAATCATCGTTCTGTTGAGCACGGCGTTTTTCCAAACGCTCTTGCAGGCGTTCATACTTTTTCAGCGGCATGCCATTCTTAGCCAGCTCCAGCTCTTCAACCAACGAGTCATCCCTGGTGACGATGGACACCTCAAAGCCACTACGGGTAGATGAAACCTTGCCAACTTTCAGGTTTTCATTGCCCTTCATAATCAGTCGAGCCTCCATCAAGGTGCGAACCTGGTCTTTGCTTAACTCTCGGGCCAGCATTTCTTCAGGATCCATATGATGCGCTTTGAATGGCCCACCGTGCTTGCCCATACCAAAGCCTCGATCACAATCTTTGCCACCCGGCATGGCAAAAGCAGAGCCAGCAGAGAGGGCGGCAACCAGGGCTGAGATCATCAATAATTTCTTTTTCATAGCAGTATTCCTCTTGGACTAAGTAAGGGACAGGGCCTTGAGAGCAAGCACCACCCCGTGTTGGTGAGTTCATTGGAACACAGCATCCGCGCCAGGATTTGCCAGGAATCTGTCAATTTGTCGCAACTGGTCGCAGCCCTGATACAATTTGATACAGTTGCCTAAACGTGAATTTGCAATAATAAACCCAGCAATAACACGAGAAACCCGGATTTATGTCAGAGACGCATATTCTGGTCGTCGACGACCACCAAGATATACGAGACCTGTTAGGCAGTTATCTGTCACAGCACGGTTTTCGCGTCAGCCTGGCTAATGGTGGCGAACAGATGCGCAGCCAACTGCAACCGGGAAATGTCGATCTGGTGGTGCTGGACATTATGATGCCGGGTGAAAGCGGACTGGACCTGCTAAAAGAACTGCGTACTCATGATGACCTGCCAGTGATTATGCTGACCGCCATGAGCGAAGATGCCGACTGCGTACTGGGTTTGGAAATGGGCGCCGACGACTATGTCACCAAACCCTTTAGCCCGCGGGTATTATTGGCTCGTATTAAAGCGGTGTTAAGACGGCCAAAAGAGGAATCTCCAATCGCGAAACCTGATAGCGATTACCTGCGTTTTAAAGGTTGGGAACTCGATATACACCAACGCCAACTCAGCCGTCATGACGGTGTGTTAATTTCCCTAAGCAGCGCCGAGTTTACCTTATTAAAAGTTTTCCTATCCCATCCGCAACAGGTGCTTAGTCGCGATGAACTGCTAAACCTCACCAAAGGTCGTGACGCCCTGCCGTTTGATCGCAGTATTGACAACCAAATCAGTCGCCTGCGCCGCAAGATTGAAAGCGACCCCCACAATCCCACGCTGATTAAAACCATTTGGGGCGGCGGTTATATGTTTACGGAAGCTCTGCAGTCGTGAAAATGCCCTGGCCAAAAAAATTGCGCACACAAATGGTTGTGCTGGTACTAATCACCTTAATTCTGGCGCAGGGTATTAGTCTGTGGGTGCTTTCCAATGCTCACAGTAAAGCCCTGGAAAGTCATAACCAGCGCTTTCTGTTTCGTCAGCTATCCGCCATTGTACAGCTGCTGGAGTCCACTCCACCCAGTTTGCATGAAAACATACTGTCCGCCTGGCATCGCCCGGGCATTCATTTTCAACAACTCGATTCGCCCAGCATTAATAAAACTGACAAAGAAATCGAGGCACGACTAACTGAACGCCTAACCCTGTGGCTAGGGGACGAGTACCGCGATCGCATTCGTGTAGCCGTAGAAATGAAGGACAAACCGCCACGGCGATACAAAGCAGATAAAGAAAGGTATAAGGAAAAACACTCACACCATCGCCGGCCGCCTTTGCCCCTGGAAACACTTATTATCGAAGTGCAATTACAGGATAACCGCTGGCTGCAAAGCCAGGTCGCCACACCGGCGGTATCTCCACTCGCAGCGCGGCAGACACTCACGTTTTTACTGATTTCCAGTGTCTTGGTTCTGGCCGTTGTCATCTGGCGCCTGCGCAGAATTACCCGCTCACTCAGTGATCTGACTCAAGCTGCCAGCGATCTTGGTCGCGGCCAGAAGGTTGCCGCACTCGACGCCCAGGGGCCTGAGGATATCAAAACCGCCATTAACGCATTTAATCATATGAGTGAGCGACTCGACCGCTTTGTGCTGGAGCGTACTCGCATGCTTGCGGCACTGTCTCACGATTTGCGCACACCTATCACCAGCATGCGCTTGCGCCTGGAGCTGATGCAAGCCAGCGAAGAGCGAGATAAGTTGTTGGCAAGCCTGGAAGACATGCAGCAGATGTCTGAAGCCACGCTGGCATTTATTCGCGAAAGCGGTGATACCGAAGCAACCCGCCAGGTTGATCTCACGGCGTTATTAGACAGTTTGTGTGATGACTTTATTGATCTCGGCGCCGCGCTGACGTTTGATCAAAGCTCAACACCAGACCAACCGCCTATCCTGGCTTGTCGACCGGTCAGTCTTAAACGCGCGCTACGCAATCTGTTGGAAAACGCGGTTAAATACGGAGAAAGTGTTAACGTAAATTTAAGCGAAAACCCTAATGGCCATATCGTCATACAGATACAGGACCAAGGGCCAGGAATACCCGAGACGGAGCTTGAACGCGTCTTTGAACCTTTTTATCGGGTGGAGTCTTCCCGTAACCGGGACACGGGGGGGATTGGCTTGGGCTTATCAATCAGCCGGCAGGTGATTGTTAACCACGGCGGTGAGTTGCGCTTAAAAAATACCACGGCGGGATTATTAGTCGAGATTGAACTTCCCCTCAAATAAAAACGGGCCCAAAGATAGAAAGGGCCCGTTTTTATTTCTTGGAATCAACTTCTACCTAGCAGCAGCCACCTTCCTGACCACCACCCGCGTGTGAACCACCTTTGGTTTCACTAGCTGGACGCACTGTTCCGGCAGGCTTGCTAAAACAGCCGTTGTTAATATCTGTTGCTGGCTGCATGCCAATAAAGTGATCGGCGTAATCACCGCTGGTTAATAACTCATAGGTACGCTTGGATACCGCTGTGCGCTCGCCACGAACAAAAGTATTACCTAAATCATCCGCCACGACACTGAATGGTCCGCGGTACAATATCGCCTGACCCGCATCAATCAGACCAGTCTTTGCAGGTTTGGTCGCCGTCAGGGTGACTGAACGGAACTCGATACCCTCAACCACTTGCCAGGGATCCGCTTCCCACTTGTCGTAACCCACACCGACAAAACCGGCATCCAGGAAGGCGTCAATAAATTCTTTTTCCTGGAACGCCCCAGAGATACAACCACTCCACAAGTGCGGATCGTTTTGCAGGTGCTGCGGTACCAGCTCATCACAAACGATGTCGGAAATCGCTACTCGGCCACCGGGTTTTAATACGCGAAAAATTTCCGCCAGCATCTGTACACGATCTTCCTGGGCAACCAGATTCAGTACACAGTTGGATACCACCAAGTCAACACTCTCGCTATCAACCAATGGTGCGGTGGAACGTTGTTGTTTCTTCCAGTCTTCCAAGGCCTGCAAGGATGTCGCATTGGTGACAGGGCTTTCTGCCAAATAGTTTTCCATGGCCTCAACGCTCAAGGCTAAGTCCTGGATATAACCCTTGCGAAAATCCACGCGGTCGCCACCAAGTTTGTCTGCCATTTCCGGTTGATACTGACGAGCCAGGGCCAACATATCATCGGTCATATCAACACCGATCACGTGGCCTTGTTCGCCGACAATCTGGGCGGCCATATAACAGATTTTTCCACCGCCACTACCAAGATCCAGAACGGTGTCCCCTTCGCGAACATAACGGGAAGGATCACCACAACCGTAGTCACGTTCGATAATTTCCTGTGGCAAAATCTTTAATAACGAGGTGTCGTAATCAACCGGGCAACACAGCGCTTCCTGACGTTCTTTCGCGCCTTCCGCATAGCGGGCACTGACTTCTTTTTTTACACTTAATGCTTCTGTCGACATAATCTTTTCCATACTTACATATTTATCATCGCACTTGCCTAAGCAGGTGCAACATTAATTCGTTGTTACACTAATTCCGATTCCAACGATGGAATTTCTCCACCCAGCGCAATACCCCTTCGGGTTTATTGGCCTGTTTCCAGACACCTGCCGTGTATTTATTGGCTTCTGCCATCGTCGGGTAGATGTGGATAGTACCGAGTATTTTATTGAGGCCAATGCCATGTTTCATGGCCAATACCCACTCGCTGATCAGATCGCTGGCATGATAACCGACAATGGTCACACCCAGTACCTTATCGCTGCCTTTGCGGGTCAGTACCTTCACAAAACCTCGCGCTTCACCGTCGGCAATGGCACGATCCAGATCATCAATACCGTAACGGGTGACATCAACCTCTATATGCTGCTCCTGGGCATCCATTTCATTCAGCCCCACACGCGCCACTTCGGGATCGGTAAAAGTGGCCCAGGGTACCACGCGATAATCCACTTTAAACTTGCGCAGCTTGCCAAACAGCGCATTCACAGCGGCATACCAGGCTTGGTGTGCCGCCATATGGGTAAACTGGTAAGGCCCGACAATATCACCACAGGCATAGATGCTGGGAATATCCGTGCGCATATACTCATCGACCTGCAAGGTACCCTGCGGGGTTAACCCCAGCGGCAAATCGCTGAATTGTTCACTGTTAGCTTTGCGACCCACCGCGACCAGCAACTGATCAAAGGCCACATCGATAACGCCACCACTCGCCGTTTCCAGCTGTGCCAGTTTCTGCCCATTTCCTTCCGGCGCATTATCGCATGTGAAAGCGACGGTTTTATGATGCACCAACACCTCAATGCCATCCTCGGCAAAACACTCGGCCACATAGCTCGCAACATCTTCATCCTCCCTGGGCAGGATACGCGGTGCCATATCCACCAGAGTGACCTTAACCCCCAGGCGGGCAAAAGCCTGTGCCAGCTCACAGCCAATAGGGCCTGCGCCCATCACCATTAGCCGCTCAGGTTGCTCACGCAACTGCCACAAGCTGTCTGAAGTCAGATAGCCGGTATCTTCAATACCGGGAATAGAGGGCACAAAGGGGCGGGCACCACTGGCAATGACAATATTTTTGGCCGTCATACGCTGCACGCCAGCCTCACTTGTCACCTCGACCTCCCAGGGCGAAACAATACGCGCCTCACCCTGAACACAGTTAACACCCAACTCGGTATAACGCTCCACCGAATCGTGGGGCTCAATGGCATCAACGACACCTTGAACACGCTCCATCACAGCGGGGAAGTTCACTTCACCACTTACAGGCTGTATACCAAACTCGGCGGCGCGAGCCAGCGTCTTTTTCACATGGGCACTGCGGATTAACGCCTTGCTGGGTACACAACCGGTGTTGAGGCAATCACCGCCCATCTGGTGGCGCTCAATCAAGGTCACCTTGGCTTTCACTGCCGCAGCAATATAGGCACTGACCAGGCCGCCACTGCCAGCACCGACGACCAGCAGGTTGTTATCAAACTGCTTGGGTTTCTGTGCGCGGTAGGGGGCCAGGGCGCGACGGCGCTGCCAGGCACCCATGAAGGCTTTAACGATATAGGGGAATATGGCCAGCAGCACAAAAGCGCCAATCAAGCCTGGGGTGAGGATGCCCGCAGCACTCAACTCTTCCACCGCACCTAACTCGGCACCGGCATTCACATAGACAAATGTTGCCGGCAACATGCCCAGCTGGCTAACCCAGTAAAAAGTCCAGGCGCGGATAGGTGTTAAACCAAACACTGCGTTAATGGCAAAGAAAGGGATAACAGGAATCAGGCGCAGACTGAACAGATAGGAGGCGCCGTCTTTTTCCACACCACGGTTAATGGTCTCAAGGTAACGGCCAAAACGCTGCTGTACCCAATCGCGCAGCAGTGTGCGGGAAATCAGAAACGCCAGGGTTGCCCCCAGGCTGCTGGCAAACGACACCAGTAGCACACCCCAGCCAAGGCCAAATACCGCACCACCCATAAGGGTCATCAAGGCAGCTGCTGGCAGAGACAGGGCGGTTATCAATACATAGGCACTAAAGTAGATAACCCCTGCCTGTACCGGATTGTCCGCCACCAGCGTCTGTAAGCGCTCCAGGGACAGGTATTGGCTCAGATCCAGACCATAAAATACGCCCACTAAGGCGGCTATCACCACGATAAGCCATAACTTCCGACTTTTCATACTTGTTTTCCTTATCTCTTGGCTGGACTATTTGCTGGCCCGTTTGCTGGTATTGCTGCCGGAATTTGAGCATCAAATTCTGGTTCAGTTCCCTCACCCAGGGTATCAAGCCTAATGTCTTTCCACCTTGGCTTAAACTCACATAGAAATTGAGGTTATCGTTCACTCACTCCTGCTTGGGCGATCTAGCCCTTGTATGCGCCGCCCCCAATCATTATCATCCCTAGTCTTTATTTATGAATGGCCTGAGTAGGGCTGACTGTAACATTTGGAGAAGCACTATGAGTGACAGCATCGTTCACGTTACCGATGCCAGCTTTGAGGCCGAAGTTCTCAACGCCGACGGCCCCGTTTTGGTTGATTTTTGGGCAGAGTGGTGTGGCCCTTGCAAAATGATCGCCCCTGTTCTGGATGAACTGGCCGGCGAATACGAAGGCAAAATCAAGATCTGCAAAATGGACGTTGATGCTAACCAGGGCACTCCAGGCAAGTTCAATATCCGTGGTATCCCTACCCTGATCATCTTCAAAGGCGGTTCTGCCGAAGCGACCAAGGTCGGCGCACTGTCCAAAGCCCAGCTGGTAGAGTTTATCGACGCCAGCCTGTAAGGCTTTCGTGGAGAGGCCCAGCCTCTCCACCCGCCTGATTTTCCGTCAGGCGGATGCAATTTTGCACACATGGGATTTACCCGCTATACTGCATCCAACAGTTGATGGTCTGATCCACTGCTGTGTCGGTTCCCAACCGTTCACCGCGCCTTGATATCAACAGATATCTCGATACCAAGAAAGTTACGAATTAGACTCTCGCTGACTGAATTAGAACAAGCCCCCAATCTCTACCCCTGCTCTCCACCGACCACTTTGGCTGTTTGCTCATTTTCAAGCAACTAAAAGTCAGGTAACTAAGAGTCAGGCAGCTAGGATAAAACCAGGCAAGTGATTGCGCGCTTAACAAACCAACAAGACCAAACAGTTTACCCCTAATTCGTTTCTACCAACATTTGCCGATACCAGGCCAACTTCCCTTTTATGTCACTAGCTGTCGAGAAAGCTAAAGTCGCACTTATGAATCTAACTGATCTGAAAAAGAAACCCATTGAAGAACTGATTAACATCGCTAAAGAAATGGGTATGGAGAACCTCGCACGTTCTCGCAAACAAGACATCATCTTTAACATCCTTAAACGCCACGCCAAGAGCGGTGAAGACATCTACGGTGATGGTGTACTGGAAATCCTGCAGGACGGCTTTGGCTTCCTGCGTTCCGCCGAGGGTTCCTACCTGGCGGGCCCGGATGATATCTATGTTTCTCCCAGTCAGATCCGTCGCTTTAACCTGCGCACCGGTGACACCATTTCCGGCAAGATTCGCCCACCGA
The DNA here is from genome assembly GCF_042854845.1 of Maricurvus nonylphenolicus. Classification (GTDB taxonomy): domain Bacteria; phylum Pseudomonadota; class Gammaproteobacteria; order Pseudomonadales; family Cellvibrionaceae; genus Maricurvus; species Maricurvus nonylphenolicus. The sequence continues at coordinate 5,485,668 of NZ_AP031498.1, forward strand.
AAGACGGCGAGCGTTACTTTGCCATGCTCAAGGTTAACGAGATTAACTTTGATAAGCCGGAAAACTCCAAGAACAAGATTCTGTTTGAAAACCTGACGCCACTGTTCCCCAATGAGCGTCTGGTACTGGAAGCCGGTAACGGTTCCACCGAAGATTTAACCGGCCGTGTAATCGATCTGGTTGCCCCTATCGGTAAAGGTCAACGTGGCTTGATTGTCGCACCGCCAAAGGCCGGTAAGACCATCATGATGCAGAACATCGCCCAGGCGATTACCCGCAACAACCCTGAGTGTCACCTGATCGTTCTGCTGATTGACGAGCGTCCGGAAGAAGTAACCGAAATGCAGCGCTCTGTGCGCGGCGAAGTGGTTGCCTCTACTTTCGATGAGCCACCTTCACGTCACGTGCAAGTTGCAGAGATGGTGATCGAGAAGGCCAAGCGTCTGGTAGAACACAAAAAAGACGTGGTTATCCTTCTCGACTCCATCACCCGTCTGGCCCGTGCCTACAACACCATTGTGCCATCCTCCGGTAAAGTACTGACCGGTGGTGTGGATGCCCACGCTCTGGAACGCCCCAAGCGTTTCTTCGGTGCCGCACGTAACATCGAAGAGGGCGGTAGCCTGTCGATTGTTGCCACCGCACTGGTAGATACCGGCTCGAAAATGGACGAAGTGATCTTCGAAGAATTTAAAGGTACCGGTAACCAGGAACTGAACCTGGATCGCAAGATCTCTGAGAAGCGTGTTTACCCAGCCATTAACGTGCGTAAGTCCGGCACCCGCCGTGAAGACCTGCTGATGCGCGAAGATGAAATGCAACGTGTATGGATTCTGCGCAAGCTGCTGAACGATATGGAAGATGTCGCTGCCACCGAGTTTATCCTCGACAAGCTGAAGGACTTCAAGACCAACGATGAGTTCTTCCTGTCGATGAAGCGCAAATAAGCACTACACGACAGTCCGTATAAAAGATCCCTGGCCTACCCGCCGGGGATTTTTTTGCCCCCAAAAAAACAAAACCCGCCTTTGCAGTGCAAATGCGGGTTAACAACAGAGAGCTTGGGAAAGCTATTTATTATTGTTGATGTTCGTCTAATTTGTAACGATCTTACTTGTTTACAGCGTAAGCCTTGCCCAACTCATCAGCCTTTAACGGCGTTTTATGCTGAACCAGGTATTCACGAGCCTGTTTGTAGTCCCAGGCTTTAATACGCAGCTTGTAAAAGCACACGCGTTTCATATCGTAGTTTTCTTCCGCTGCACACTGAGCACGCATCTCTTTGTAGTCGGCAACGATGGTTTCTGACATTTCAATCAGAGCATCTTCATTGGCATTGGCCTTAACGCTAAAACCTGCGGCGAATAAAATAGCCAGCGCAGCCCATACCGGGGCATAATTTTTGATCACGTTCATAGCACCACCTCATCAGTAAGTGGCGCTCATACTAAAGACTGAAGATTGCAGATGTGTTACTTCACAATGACACTTGTTACTTTTTTTCTCGATAGAGCGTCTTTTCCAGGTTGCCGATCAAATTTCAATCAACGTCATAATAAAATTGTGCCGCTGTTAAACAATTTCAGCAGATAAACACAATCCATTGAAATAATTCCGCAATATCCACAGCGCTGTGTTCAGACTCCGGTCATACATATTGGCTATACTTACCCTCTTTAAGACCGAATTTGTTACCCCATTATCTCAGGAGATACCCCATGGAATGGCTTGATACCCTACAAGCACTCACTATCGCCTATGCACCCAAGTTTTTACTGGCGCTATTAACACTGGTTATTGGTTGGAAACTGGTGGGGGTTGCGCTCAACCTTATCAACAAAGCTCTCGAGCGCAGCAATACAGAACCAACACTGCAACGCTTCCTGCACAGTTTGGGTAATGCCTTACTCAAAGCGCTGTTAATTATTACCGTTGCCGGCATGGTGGGTATTGAAACCACCTCGTTTATTGCCGTTCTTGGTGCCGCGGGTTTAGCCATTGGCCTGGCATTACAAGGCAGCCTGTCAAACTTTGCCGGCGGTGTACTTATCCTGTTGTTTAAACCGTTCAAGGCAGGCGATTTTATTGAAGCCCAGGGCCAGGCCGGTGTAGTGGAAGAGATTCAAATATTCACCACCATGTTAAAAACTGGCGATAACAAAACGGTCATTATCCCTAACGGCCCACTGGCTAATGGTAATATCATCAATTATTCCACCAAGTCCACTCGCCGCGTCGACTTTGTCTTTGGTATTGGCTACGACGACGATATCGATAAAGCCAAGGCCACCCTGCAATCGATTATCGATGCCGATGAGCGAATCCTGAAAGATCCGGCAAGCCTGATTGTTGTTTCAGAGCTGGCCGACAGCAGTGTAAATTTCACTGTCCGCGCCTGGGTGAATAGCGCCGACTACTGGGGCGTATATTTTGACACCACCGAAACGGTTAAAAAGCGTTTCGACAGCGAAGGGATTTCCATTCCCTACCCGCAACAGGATGTGCATATGCACCAGGCATCCTGAGCATAGGCAGGGCGCAAGCAGCGCCCTGCCTATAAATACCCTTGCTCAGTAAGTTAGAAAATGTTCGGCTAAAGACTGCTGCAACTTTAACTGTTTTACAAAATCATCGACCTGACTGCGCACACCACCAGACAGTGAATTCAACTCTTCCACCGCATCCCTGACACCCAGCAAACTGCCGTTAATATCCTCGCTGGCGACAAACTGCTGCTCTAATGCCACTGCAACCCCTTTAGTCACTTCGCCTACCTGATCGGAATTTTTATTGATGGACTCAAAGGCCTGTACTGTAGACGTTAGCGAGCTTTGCATAGAATCAGATAAGGTCTGACAGCGTTTAAGCGCCAATTCAGTATCGCGCAACGTAGTTTGAAACGCTTCAACAATGCACTGGATATCTTGAGTCGACGTTTGTGTTTTTTGCGATAAAGCCCTGACCTCTTCTGCCACCACGGCAAAACCGCGACCATGTTCACCGGCTCTGGCCGCCTCGATAGCCGCATTTAACGCCAGCAGATTAGTTTGCTCGGCAATAACACCGATCATATCGAGCACTGTATCGATTTGGGCACTGTCACTGTGCAGCTGCTGCATATGCCGGCTTAAGGTCTGTATCTGAGCAGAAACATCATGCATGGCGTTGCCAATATCATCGACCTCGCGATTACCATCAGCCAACAGATTACGAATATTATCCACGGTTTCCGAGGCATGCACTGTTTGGCCACTGACCTCCTGTACCGAAGCCACCATTTGCTCCATCGCTACCGATACCTGGTCGAGATGCCCCATCTGATGACTTAACTGACTGCAGGTTCGGGCATGACTGTGCGCCGCCTCATGGGCAACATGGGTCACCGCATCTTGACCGTCGCGAATACGCGCCAGCGAAGCACGCAGCTGTTTGGCTAACATCATCTGAGCGAGGTTAATCGCGCCGGCTTCCGAACGGTCACCGGTATAAATGAATTGGGCCAAGGGATCATCAATAACCGTACGGGCGTTTTTTACCAAACAAGTGATAACACGCTGTATTTTCCACAGCACACCTAAACCAATGGCACCGCAGATCAACGAAATCCACCAAGCCAGTGACGGAATCTGCATAACCAAAAACAGTAAGGCCAACAACAAACAGTAACCACTCAGATTAAATGTTGGCCATGTAAACGCGCCCTTGTCTTGTTTTAATCGGTCGTACACGAATTCTGCTCGCCGTTTCTCTGCCTCGCTGGGTTTAGTTCTTACCGACTGGAATTCACTGATCTTGCCTTGCTGATCGGCTACCGGGGTTACAAACGCATCGACCCAGTAATAACCCCCATCTTTGGTACGATTCTTCACCAACCCCATCCAGGCATCATCTTTTTTTAAGGTTTGCCATAAACTGCCAAATGCCTGTGATGGCATATCCGGGTGGCGAACAAGATTGTGAGCTTGACCCATTAATTCTGCATGGGAAAACCCTGACACCTGACAAAAGCTTTGGTTTGCATCGGTAATAACACCTCGCAAGTTTGTGGTAGAAATAAGAAACTGATCGTCCTGTAGCGTAATCTCACGATCAAAGACTGGCTGATTGTTGCGCATTAAGGACCTCCATGACATCCGTAACATCGCCGATCAAATCGTGAGGGCGAGAAAAATAATAGCCCTGCAACAATAAGTTATCGACATTTAACAGCTGAATAAAATCCATTTGCTCTGCAGACTCAATGCCTTCCACCACAACCGTGGCCCCCAGTGATTGGCAAAGTTGCAGCATAGCTTTAAAAATCATGCGTCGACGGGGGCTGTGTTGAATATCAAGTAAAAGCTGTCTATCGAGTTTGACAATATCGACCTGAAACTGGCTCAGATAATCCAACGTAGAATAACCCGCGCCAAAATCATCTAGCGCAAGAATAACACCTTGATCTCTTACCCATTGAAAAATATAAGAAGCGTCTTCAACTGCCACGGGCAAAGCTTCCGTTTCAGTCACTTCAAAAATAAAACGTGATCGCTCCAAACCGCTTTCATCGATCAACTGCAAGACATCGTTAATTAATTGCCGATTGGTAATTTGAGGTAAGTTAAAATTGATTGACAGACTAACGGAGGAGTCAGCGAGAATATCAGCGGGTAGTGAACGTAGAAGTTTATTGACGACATAGATCGCCAACTTATACAGATAACCGTTTTTCTCGGCGATGCTGATAATTTTCACCGGTGATATACAACCCAACTGAGGGTGAAACCAACGTAACAGGAATTCTAATGCCGCAATACGTTGAGTACCGTGATCCAGTATTGGCTGGGCAGCCAAATGCAATGCATCCTCTTCGAGCCCACGTTTTAGATGCTCAAACAACTCATCGTCATCGATCTCACATTCAGCCTTGGGGAATAAATTGCCTAAAGCGGTACGACTTTTCGCCTGCTCCAGTGATACTTCAGCACGTCGATAAAAATCTTTGACATCAAGGTGGCCACTTAAGCCATGAGCAGTACCGATAAACAGGCGAGGCTTTAACTGATCAAAAGCCAAAGCTACCGGCTCAGTGAGTACCTGTGGTGAAATAAGAGAGAACTCTCGAATAGCTCGTGCTGACTGTGAAATTAACACAGCAAAGCGCCGTTGCGTTAATCGATAGACGCTACCAGCCGAGCCGACAAGGTTGATTAAACGCTCTGCCAGAGCCTCTGCAATCTCCTTACCGCCAACCTTGTTAGAGAACTCAATTAATACCAGCTCGCAGGGCGAATAATTCTTGCAACCCGTCTCAGCGGTCAAATCCAGATTCAGTAACTGTTGATTGCCAACACCGGTTTCAGAATCATAAAAGCCGTATTGATCAGGCTCACCACCCATCACATCAGTGATATTATCACTAACTGATAAATAGCGAGTTGGCTGGCCCAGTGAATTATTGATCGGCGCAATGGACTGCATCGACCAGTATAAGTCGCCATTCTTTTTGCGATTTAAAATACGCCCGCGCCAGACTTTTCCCTCCTCGATTCTGCGCCACAACTGTTTATGTAACGCAGCAGGTGTACGCCCGGAGTTGAGCAAGCCTGGCGTCTTGCCAATCACTTCATCGGCAATATAACCCGTCACATCGGTAAAACGCTGATTGACAAATTGAATCGTACCATCGATATCTGTTAGCACTACGGCCGCGCCTGACAACTCAATTAAATGTTGCCATAAGGTGCTATCCAGCTGAACATCCCCGACCATTAATGCAAACCCCTGCTATTATTCTATTCCCTGTAAACGACCGCTTAGTGTGCTGCTTGATTTGCGTCAACTAAACTTCACTGTGGCATGCGTAATATTTATATCGGTGGTTTTTCAGTTTGTGAATAGCAGTCTATGCCTTGACAAAGGCCAGTCGACATCATGTCAAGTTTCGATTGACACATCGCGATATACTTTAGCGATAAAATACTTCTTACATTGCCAACTGACTGGCGGGGCAAATCAGGAATTGCTTTAGGAGTTACTGTGGGAGCAAAAGGCAGCCCCCCAATCACCGTTATTGATCGCCTGCGATCAACCCTGACACATAAAGGAATCAGCATTACCCAACTTTCTGATTACCTGGGCGTGAGTCGTCAGGCGATATATAACTGGATGAAAAACGGGATAATAAGTCAAAGATATGTCGAACCACTCTGCATCTATTTAGACATCAAAGCAGAGTGGCTGCTTTTTGGCGCCTACCCAGAACACAGCGTTATTAACAACTGTTACTTAACTTGTGAACTCAAGAATACCTTGATCGAATTGTTGCTTGAAAACTACGAACTGGTAGCAGAGCACAATATTCTAACGCAAGCCATTCAATGGCACGGCGCATTTATTAGCGGGACACAACAGAACACCTTACCAAAAGATACAGACAGCATGCGCGAGTGGATAGACCCTGATTACTACCACATGTTTCACCATGCGCTACTGCGTTACCACCTATATCAAGACAAACAGAAAGTTATTTTTCCGTTACACCAAGATATAGAAAAAACCAACCGCTGGTTAGAATTGGAGTTTAAAAGCCAGTGCAACAACCAAATCATGATCTATACGTTGCAACCTTTTAAGCCCTAATTCGATTTTCGACGTAATGTGTTAACCATGCCTTCGGTATTACTTTCTCGCATAGCGATTAATCTATTTGTTTCTCCAACATGCCAATCGCGCGCTTGATCGCCTTCATGCGCCGCTTTTTACGGGTGATGGATTCCTCATCATCCTGCTTTTCATCCAGCGTCTGTTTTAATTCGCTGTAGCTGTCCTTCAATTCTTTAATTTGCTGAGCTCGCTCGGCTTTATCAAACACCAGGTCTTCAGGGCTGTCACTGGAATTGTTCGCTTGTACAAACTTGCGCTCGGGAATAACCGCTTCGGTATTCACTCGCTGATTCATAAAGCCGGGCGATACAATTTCAATACCGCGACGATGCAACTGATCAATCATCTGCCGGCGCAAATCAGAACGCATCGACAGCAGCTGTTTTACATTGCCTAAAAAACCCGATGCGCGATAAACAACTGAGAAATCCGTCAGCTCCATGATATAGACAAATCCCTCTTGCAATCCGGCCGCTTCAACCGCTTCTAGTAGAGCTTGTTCAACCACGCGGTTATCCACATCGTAACCAAGGGAAACTTCCGCTGAAATCACCGTACCCTTGGAATGCACCACTTTAACCGGGTGCGCAGCCAAATAGGTGTTAGGGATGGTGAGCAGATCCCGGTCCTGGGTTTGGATTTCTACATGGAACAAGTCCTGTTCGGTCACCCGGCCAAAGAACTCGCCCACCTGAATAAAATCGCCAACGGCAAAACTGCGCAGGGAGCGCAACATAAAACCCGCCATGGCATTGGCGGCGATGGTAGGGGAAGAGAGGGTAATAATGGCGGTTAACAATAAACCCAGCAAGGTAAGCAATTGACCGCGCATGGAGCTGTCGATAGGCATCGCCAGGATAATGCCAACAATGGCCGTCAGCCCAACAACCAGTGCCAGTATCTGTTCGCGAAACCGATGCCCTTCGATCGCACTGCTGCGTTTGAGAAACACCAGCTTCATCAACAGGGCTGCCACGGCCACTATGGCAAGCACTGGCAACCAGTTAACCAGTAGAAGGCCTAGCGAGGAACTGGTGATTTTATCTATAACGTCCATTTATTCATGACCCTCAGGCCACCCTCCCACATCTTTTGTAGAGCTGTTAGTACCTTACTAAACATAAACTATTGTTAATCTTTTGGAAATCCGGCCTTTATGCCTGCTGGGGTAGTCTAAACCCGTACTTAAACAGATCCAAAAACAAGGAATTATCCCATGAGCAAAACCAACAGCATCATTGCCCTTACCCTGGCCGCGATTACCTTCAGTGCTAGCAGCCTGGCAGTGGATGAAGACAACTACCCGCAAGCCAGTAAAACCCTGGCTAATGCCGATGTGAGCACCAGCGAGATGCTGGAGCGTATTGAAGACAAATACGCCGATACTATATACGGCTACGAACTGGAGGAAATTAATAACCGTTTCTTCCACGAGGTGAAAATGGTGGACCAGAACGCGTCCAAAGTCACCACCCTGTTAATTGATGCCAAAACCGGCCAGTGGATCGAACGGGTGCACCCGATCAATACCCTGAGCGAAATGACCGAAAAGCAGTCCATGCTGCAAGCCATGGAAACAGCCAAGGTGGATATGCGTGAGGCCGTAGCAGCCATCAGCCTGAGCGATACCATGGTCGTATCGGAAGTGGATTTCGAACAGGACAATGGTGTAAGTTACTTCGAAGTAGAGACTGTTGGCCCGACCGGTGATACAGAATGGTCGGTAAATATCGAAAACCGCCGCGTCACCGCCAGCTAAGATGTAATTGCACACACTGTTAGGATTGCCATGAAAGCACTTGTGGTCGAGGACGACCAAACCACCCTGGACTACATTGAGAAGGGCTTTAAGGAACAGGGCTTTAACGTCGATACCGCCAGCAGCGGTACCGACGGCCTGTATCTGGCAACCAGCAGTGACTACGATATTATTATCCTCGACCGCATGCTACCGCAGATGGACGGTGTTACCTTGCTTTCTGCCCTGCGCGCTACCGGCAATGCCACACCGGTTATCTTCCTGAGTGCGCTGTCCCATGTTGATGAACGCATCAAGGGTTTGCAGGCCGGTGGCGATGACTACCTCACCAAACCTTTTTCTATTCAGGAACTGCTGATCCGCGCCGATTTACTGATTCGGCGCCATCAACCTGTACAGCAGGACAGCTCACAACTGCAGCTCGACGATCTGTGTATGGACTTGCTGGCCCATAAAGTGACGCGCAAGCAACAGGAAATCAAACTGCAGCCCAAAGAGTTCCAGCTTCTTCGCTATCTGCTGGAACACCAAAACCAGGTCGTCTCCCGTACCAAGTTATTTGAAGCGGTTTGGGATTATCACTTCGACCCTAAAACCAATGTGATTGATGTGCATATCGCCAAACTGCGCAAAAAACTCGAAGCTGGTGGAGCCAGCCAGCTTATCCATACGGTTCGCGGTGCCGGCTATATCCTGCGCACGCCAGAGGCCTAGGCCTTGTTAAAACTAACGCCTTATTGAGACTGTAGAGAGTATCGCTGTGTGGTTAACGCGGGTTAAACAATTTACCCAAACATCGATCTGGCGCTTCACGCTTATGTTCACCGGCGTGGTGTTAATTGTCTGCAGCGCCACCCTTAGCCTGGTTTACCATCTCACCATTGGTGAGCAACGCCGTGAATTACACCAACGGGTGCACTTGGCCAGCCAGGGCTTTGTCGATCTAACCAAGGCGGAATCGATTACAGCAGAAGACCTGCTCAATGCCATCGAAGAGCGCCTGGAAGATGACCGTACATTGTTTTTAGTGTTGGGTCATGCCGGTGGGGTTACCGGCAAGATCCGCCACTTCCCCGCCAGCTTTGCCACGTTTCCACGCAGTAACTATGTCACGGTCGAACATATCAGCTCACGGGGCAAACGCCGATCCGAGGTGGTGGTTGGCTCGCAGGTGGATACACCTTTCGGCCCGCTGATTGTCGGTTTTTATGAAGGTAAACAGGCACAGCTGGAGCAGCGCTACTTTCGCGCCAGTGCATTGGTATTGATCGCCACGGTATTGATCAGCCTGGTCGCCGGTTTTATCTATAACCGTCGCGTCCTGGCCCGCGTCACAGCCATGACCCAACAACTGCAAAACATCCAGTCCGGTGAACTCAAGCAACGCTTAGCGCTTACCCCCCATGAGGATGAATTCGATTTGCTCTCTGAGCATATCAATCAGATGCTGGACGAAATCGATGGTCTGGTCGAGTCCATTCGCGGCGTCACCGACAATATTGCCCACGATTTGCGCACCCCATTGTCACGGATGCGTATCAGTATTGAATCGCAGCTACAGCAACAGACTGACGAAGAATCCTGGCTGTTACCACTACTGGAAGAGATTGACCATATTATCGCCACTTTCGATGCAATGCTGGAGCTGGCTCGCCTGGAGAAAGGCAGCCTGGATGATCAGCGCCAGCCCTGTGATCTCGACAAGATCTGTCGCGATGCCATCGAACTGATGGAACCGATTGCCGAAGATAAATTGCAGTTGCACTACCTCGCCCCTGAGAACGGCAATCATGCCGTAAAGACAGTGATGGGATCACCACACCTGTTATTCAGGGCGGTATACAACCTGCTCGATAATGCCGTGCGTTATACGCCCGCTGGCGGCAAGGTAACCTTGCAACTCACCGGCAACAGCATCATTGTCAGCGACAACGGCCCCGGTATTCCTGCAGAACACCATGAGCAAGTCTTTCAGCGCCTGACACGTCTGGACGCCAGTCGGCACAGTAAAGGGTTTGGTTTAGGGCTGGCGATAGTACAGGCAATCGTAAAACTGCATCACGGCCAGATTGACCTGGCTGATAACCAACCGGGGCTGAAAGTCGAAATTACGTTTTAACCAAGGGCATTTTAATCTGGCGGTCTAACCCGGGCGATAATCTCTACCTTTTTCAGCTTCGATGATCACGGGAGCAGAATCATACTCATCTTCATCCTGCAAAGCACCTCCCTTTATCAAATGGCGTAACCGAAACTGCATCCAGCAAGCCGCCAGGAATACAAACGGTACCATCAATAGCCCAACCAAAAGCATCCACAGGGTCAACAGCAGATTTATTGCCACATTAAAACACTTTTTCATCAGCGGATTACCTCGCTATTACGGTGTAATCACAGCATAACCTGAACTTAATAAACGCCTGGTTTTCAAAAAATGAATTTTTGTTAATACAGCAGGTCCGCGCCATACAAACTGCGCAGACCTGTTGATACATCGATTAATTATCAGCAGCACATCTAAAGCCGATCACATAACCCTGACCCTGAGGCGAGTAACCAAACCTTAAGGTACTGGTTAAACCTCCATCAAGACGCATCGTCCAGGCACCCCCACGGACCGTTTTAAATCCAGTATTGGCGGTAGGCCCTTGCGGGTTATCTTCTGGGCTGCTGGCGTAGTAATTATCGCTGTACCAGTCTGAGGTCCATTCCCACAAATTACCGGACATGCCCACGACACCAAACGGCGAATCACCTTTACCCTCACCTTGATAAACCGGTGTCGTCGTGCCTAAACCACAACCTGGCATAGGTAACTCTGCTCCATTCTCATCCATAGAGGCATGCTCACAGGTCGCAGGTTCATCACCCCAGGGGAAGATTCGTTTATCCATATTACCACGGGCAGCATACTCCCATTCTGCCTCCGTCGGTAAACGTCGACCTTCGAACTTACACAGATTCTGGGCCTGAGCGTAATCAACACAGTTTACCGGATGATCACTATTCCAATTAGGAAACTCCCAGTTACAAGCGCCACCTATGAATGGTTCGGTACATTCACCCGCATCGACACAGTTTTTATAGCGTCGAAATGTCACTTCATATTTATCAATCCTAAATGCATTCAGCTTTACCTGGTGAGCAGGTTTGCTATTTTCTTGACATAATTCATCAGCGCGAGCGTGATTACAGCCCATCTCAAAACTGCCTGCAGGAATATCGATCATCGATTGATCATCAAATGATTGGGCAAGTACTGTTGAACTACTTATTAATGCCAATATCGGCAGAAACATTTTGGTTACATTTTTCATGTTTTTTTCCTTTCTCTACTCAACTGTATTTTTCGTTATGCAGTTTTACTGTGCACACCGAAATCCTACCGCTGGACTGAAATTCTCGGGGGCATAAAAGAAACGTGTTACCGTACGTAATTCTTCAGGCTTACGCGCATAAATATCTCCGCCGCGAGCTACTTTATAAGCTCCCTGTCGTGGCCCTTTGGGGTTATTGTTAGACGCACTGTAATAGTAATAATGGCCATACCAATCACTAACCCATTCCCACATGCTACCGGCCATATCCATCGCCCCATAAGGCGAAGCGCCGTTGGGCTTGGAACCCACTTCTGGTGCGGTGCCTTCACCACACGCCAAATTACCGCCATTAGGGCCATCCATCGCGGCTAAATCACAACTGGGCTTCTTATTACCCCACGGATAAAGACTCACAGTATTTGCACGCGCTGCTTTTTCCCATTCAGCTTCTGTCGGTAAACGCTTACCTTCATATTCACAGAAATTTTTGGCTTTGTACCAAGTCACACAGTTAACCGGTTTATTTTCCACACCCGGCCAGAAGTAATTACAACTTCCACCTATGCCCAAATCTTCACAATAACCATCATCAATACATTTTTGATAGCGCCCAAAGGTCACTTCGTACTTATCTATTTTAAAACCTTTAATCCACACACGTCGCAACGGCATTTCACTCTCAAAACAGTCCGGGTCTACCGATTTATTACAACCCATATGAAAATAACCACCCGGCACGGACACCATCTCTGAAGTATCCATCGAGTAGGCACTAAAGCTTGCTAATGCACTTGCAAGGGTCAGCACTAGCGTTTGTAAACTTACTCTCTTACTCATGTTTATTCTCTCCACAAATTTATATATCACTGCATAGCAGTGCCGATGTTACTTCCTAATGTGTAAACTCTTTTATCAAATGAATCCTCCTGCGTTGTTTAACTTAAGCGTTATTCATTTTTTTCAGCACGCAAAAACCCGTCACAGCGAAATATCGCTGCTAAAAAATTTCTGAACCAGAGTGGAATTTAGTTAACTGGCTGCGGCATTTTTATCCTCCGCAGAAATATCAGAGAGTCCCATAATCGATGACAGGGTATAAGCAATACGCTGCTTCATATATAGACGGCTTGCATCATCATGGGCGTTATTAATCATTGAAACGCTGCACAACCACAGCACCGACATCATTTGAAAGGCATCCAATTCTGGATTGGGTGTTTGGAGTTTGCCAAAAAACCACTCGATGGCTTCCATATCCATCTTGTCTTGTCGAGATAACTCCTCTTTAAAATAGCCATGACGCTCTGTTTCGTTGCGAAACAGTTGATCCAGTTTCATGAATGCCTGGCCTTTATCAGACGGAGAGGCGACGATATCCAGAGCCTCTTCGACATATACCTCAACAATTTTTTGCCGAATAAGCGGACTCATGACGTCCTGGCCTTTGAATTTCTTGAGGATCCTTTTGCCCATATTGCGACGAAACTTCATTGTCTCGGCATAACTATCTAAATAGTAGGTAAATGCCTTGTTAATCAGACTCGGGATATCCTTGAAGTAGTAAGCTATTGCGCTATGACTTACGCCAGACCTGTCAGCAACCGTTTTATATTTTACGCCTCCAACACCATCGCGCAGCACCACATCCAGGGTCGCCTGCAGAATAGCCTGCTGACTGGCACGGCCATCGGAACGATCAGAAAGCGTTACATCGGGTTTTGCTTCCTCAGAGCTGGGGCCGGAATTGGAATTGGGGCTGACGTCTGGCATCTGCGGTTCACCTGCCTCTAGGTTCTCGATAGTGTTGTTGCTAGTCAGTATATCCTAGGCTCAAGACCGATATTGAAAATTAGACATTTTTGTCTAATTGCCATGATTGACGGCGGTAGTCATTACTTTCAAGGCCCAAATACCACAGGTACAATAAGCTCTCCTTTGGTCAAATCTATAACCCCATGAAATACAAGGACTTACGCGATTTTATCAAGCTGCTGGAAAAGCGCGGCCAACTCAAGCGTATCAGCCAGCCGATAGACCCCAAGCTTGAAATGACCGAAATCTGCGACCGCACCCTGCGCGCCGGCGGCCCTGCGCTGCTGTTCGAAAACCCCGTGGGTTTTGACACCCCAGTACTGGCCAACCTGTTTGGCACCCCGGAGCGTGTCGCTCTGGGCATGGGCGAGGAATCCGTCGAAGCCCTGCGGGAAGTCGGCAAGCTGTTAGCGTTTTTGAAAGAACCTGAGCCACCCAAAGGCCTGCGCGATGCCTGGCAGAAAATGCCGGTATTTAAGCAGGTGCTTAATATGGGGCCAAAGGAAGTCAGCAAAGCGGCTTGCCAACAAGTTGTTATCGACAAAGACGATGTCGATCTCACCACCATCCCCATTCAAACCTGCTGGCCCGGTGATGCAGCGCCACTGGTCACCTGGCCTTTGGTGGTTACCCGCGGCCCCAATAAAGAACGCCAGAACCTCGGCATTTATCGCATGCAGCTGATCGGTAAAAACAAGCTGATTATGCGCTGGTTATCCCATCGCGGCGGTGCACTGGATTTCCGCGAGTGGCAACAACAACATCCCGGTGAACCCTTCCCGGTATCGGTTGCCCTCGGCGCCGATCCCGCAACCATTTTAGGTGCCGTCACCCCGGTCCCGGACACCCTGAGCGAATACGCCTTTGCCGGTTTGCTTCGCGGTGATAAAACTGAAGTGGTGAAAAGTAAGTCCAACGATTTACAAGTACCTGCCTCAGCCGAATATGTGCTGGAAGGTTTTATCTACCCCGATGAAATGGCCGATGAAGGGCCGTTTGGTGACCACACCGGCTACTACAACGAAGTCGATAGCTTCCCGGTGTTTACGGTGGAAAAAATCACCCACCGCAAAGACCCGATTTATCACAGTACCTACACCGGCCGTCCACCGGATGAGCCTGCTGTTTTGGGCGTAGCGCTGAACGAAGTGTTTGTGCCTATTTTACAAAAACAGTTTCCCGAAATTGTCGATTTCTACCTACCTCCGGAAGGTTGTTCCTACCGCATGGCGGTGGTGACCATGAAGAAACAATACCCTGGTCATGCCAAGCGAGTGATGATGGGGGTCTGGTCGTTCCTGCGCCAATTTATGTACACCAAGTTTGTCATCGTCACCGATGATGACGTTAACGCCCGCGACTGGAACGATGTTATCTGGGCCATCACCACTCGTATGGACCCGGCTCGCGATACCACCCTGGTGGAAAACACCCCCATCGATTATCTCGACTTTGCCTCACCCATTTCCGGCCTGGGGTCTAAAATGGGGATGGACGCCACCAATAAATGGCCCGGTGAAACTGATCGCGAATGGGGTGAACCCATCGAAATGGATCAGGCAGTGAAAGATAAAGTTGATGCTATCTGGGATGAGCTAGATATTTTGTAACGCTATCCCGCCCATCATCTTAATAACAAGAGGGCTGGGTAATGATTATTTTACTCTACGGTATTTTCGCGTATCTGGTGGGCCTGTTCGGGCTCACCTATTTTATTTTGTTTCTTGGCGGCTGGGATTTTTTGCCACTGCATATTCACTCCAAAGTTCCCACCGATAATCTACAGGCCTGGCTGGTAAACATTGCCCTAATGGTACTGTTTGCCCTGCAACACTCGGTAATGGCTCGTCCGGCCTTTAAGCAATGGTTAACCCGCCTGATTCCTGCTGCGGCTGAACGCAGCACCTATGTATTGCTGTCCGGTGTTGTCCTACTCATTATGTGCTACTACTGGCAACCCATCGCTGGCAGCCTCTGGCATGTCGATCAGGGCTTAGGGCACTCCTTATTGGTTTTCGGTTATCTGTTTGGCTGGGCCTTTGCCATGATCGCCACCTTCCTGATAAACCATTTTGAACTGATGGGCCTGCAGCAGGTGTACCTGCATGTAAAACAACTCCCCAAACCCGAAGCCCATTTTACCGAGCGTTGGTTCTACCGCATGGTGCGCCATCCGCTGCAATTGGGTGTACTCATGGGAATCTGGTTTACCCCGCATATGTCGATGACTCACTTCTCGCTGGCCTTAACAATGACGGTGTATATTTTGATTGGCCTTCAATTTGAAGAAAAAGACTTGGCCGCAAGCCTGGGAGAAAAGTATCGCGATTATCAAAAACGTGTGCCCATGTTGATCCCCTGGACAAAGAGAAAGTAACTAGCTTGGCACAGAGCGAGGAGGCAGTCGGTGATACTGCTCGTAGCAATCAGCCCATGTTTAAGCGGCCGGAGAAAGTCAGGGTAGTCGCGAGGTTGTTTGAGCGCGAGCGAGTTTACGTAGCGCTGGCTTTCTCCGGCCGCTTATGGGTGCGAAGAGCAGTATCACCGACTGCCTCCGACTTAATATCCATACAGGTCAACCTTGTACCCACCTAAACGTTTAAATAAAAAATAACCACACAAGGAAATCACGATGAAGGTGACCTCTCGGCAACTGGCTCTAACATCCATCCTAATGAGCTGCCTGCCCGTCAGCCTGCTTGAAGCCAGACCACCACAGGAAGCCTTTGATGCCTGCCGTAATCACGACAGTGGCAGCAGTTGCACAGTATCTACACCGCATGGCCGATTAGAAGGGCAATGCCGACAACCGCCACACGAATCTCAACTGGTCTGTGTTCCCGACGGTCACCGTCCGGGACAGGCTCGAGGTTCGGAGAGAGAAAGCTCATCAAGTCGAGGCCCCGGTGGGCACACTCGCAATCACACCACCATACAATCCGACGGCAATCCCGATTTGCAGGCAGCCAGACAAGCCCCCATCACTGACAGCCAAGTCGACATCGTCGAACAAGAGCCCTGGCGTGTACTGACCTCCAACGGTATTGCCGAACACAACACCGGCCGCTTCCCCAACCGCGGTAATCCCAACGCCATTCGTAAACAGCAATACCAGTATCGTGTGCCTTTGCAGCCCAAACAAAGCGCGCAAACAACCACGCTTCGAGGCCACAGTTTTGGTTTAGCCGTTAACGGCGTACCGTTTGATCCCGGCGCCGCCGAGTGGTATCGCGGCCAACGCGGACAGTGGCAATACGAAGCCCTGTCAGGCGCAGTGCCTTTGGGTATCGACAACAACCATGCCCATGTACAACCCAACGGCGCTTACCACTATCACGGCTTGCCCACCGGTCTGATGGACAAACTCAATGTCACTCCTGCTCAACATTCAGCCCTGATCGGCTGGGCCGCTGATGGCTTTCCCATCTATGCTCTCTACGGCTATAGCGATGGCAGTGACACAAATTCCGGCATAGGCCAACAAACCAGCAGCTATCGATTAAAAACCGGCAAGCGCCCCTCAGCCGGCAATAACCCCGGCGGCCACTATGACGGTACCTTTATCGCCGATTATGAATATGTGGAAGGGCAGGGATCACTGGACGAGTGCAATGGCCGAGTTACCAAAACCCCGGAGTTTCCTGAAGGGACCTACGCGTACTTTTTAACGGAGGCTTGGCCGGTGATACCGCGGTGTTATAAAGGCACGCCATCGCGAGATTTTACCCACGAAAGAAGACGTTAGTACAGACAATAAAAAACCCGCAGCTGTTTCCAGTTGCGGGTTTTTAAAATAGTGGTGCCCGGAGACAGAATCGAACTGCCGACACGGGGATTTTCAATCCCCTGCTCTACCGACTGAGCTATCCGGGCACAATTCTCGGCGATGCGCGAGAGGCGCGTATTAAACCTTTTCACTGCGGGGGAGTCAACCCCCAATATGACAAATTTGTGCTTGGATAAATGCAAGAGAACTTAAGCGAAATTAAGGACTTAGTCGGGTTTGGCCAAGCCCAGTGCTTCCCAGCTGGGGGGCTGGAAGGGCTGCATCACAAAATGCTGTAAGTGATTCGCTTGATACA
Source organism: Maricurvus nonylphenolicus (assembly GCF_042854845.1). Taxonomy (GTDB): domain Bacteria; phylum Pseudomonadota; class Gammaproteobacteria; order Pseudomonadales; family Cellvibrionaceae; genus Maricurvus; species Maricurvus nonylphenolicus. The sequence continues at coordinate 5,503,286 of NZ_AP031498.1, forward strand.
GCTCGATGATGGCCTGGTTGATGCGCTGGGCCAGCTGTTTACCACTCTCGGTCTTCGGTAGGACGTAGCACAGGGTCTGGACGGAAAAGGGGGCTTCGGCATAGTTAAAGCGCGCCTCGGGGCTGATATGGCTGGCAATGCTTTCCACCATCGGTGGCGGCGCCAGCAGGGCATCGACACGGCCAGAAACTAACATGGCGACATTATTAACCTGGGCATCGACCCGGTGCACGCGAATCCCCATTTGCTCCAGCGCTTCATCAGCGGGCAGTTGATAGTGATAACGCTCAATTAAAGCCAGGCTTTTGCCGCGCAAGTCTTCCAAATCAGAAAGAATCGGATTATCACCTGCGGTGATCAGATGGCGAGCAAGGCTGACGTAGGGCAGGGTATCAATGGTGGGCGAGCTGCGTTTGACGCCACAGATGCCACCAACCTGGCCATCGACCTCTCGCCGCACCAGTTGCGCCTGGGTTTCAAATATAGGCAGGAAACGCAGCTCACTGGTGAGTCCCGCCTGCGCCATAATGGCGTTGTGGAAGGTGCGATACTTGTGTTCGAAATGCGCTTGGCGTTTGCGCTCGACGGCGGGCGCGACGAATTGCAGGGGCTTATCAGCGCTGGCAGCTGCCGAGCTGCCGGCATAGGCGAACGAATACAGTCCACTCAAGCTGAGGAGAACCGCTGACAGCTTCAAGCGCCAGCGGTTATGGCGATTACTCGCTGGGCGGCACATAACCTTCAGCCGCGTCATATTCTTCGCCGGACAAGAATTTTTCCATCTGTTCGGAAAGGTAGGTACGCGCAGTCATGTCCATCATGTTTAAACGTTTTTCGTTGATCAGCATGGTTTGATGGGACATCCACTCTTGCCAGGCCTTTTTGGAGACATTGTCAAAAATATCCTGCCCCTTGGGGCCCGGGTAAGGTGGTGTATCCAGGCCTTCTAAGTCCTGTTGGTATTTGCGGCAAAAAACAGTGCGTGACATATATCTCTCGTAGCTCTCTTTAAAACGTCTATTGTGGTGATTCTAGCAGCCTTTAGGCGCCAATTCCCTAGGGATGCTATGCAACCGGGCTAAGCTCGCGCAACTTATCGAGCAATTTTTTCACCGGTGCCGCCAAACCCACGCTGTCCGGGTTGTGCAAATTGAACCACCGCCACCCCTCTGGTTCCTGCAACTGGCGAGGCTCGCGCGCAAGGTCTAGCAACACCGGGGTAATATCCAAGTGGTAGTGACTGAAGGTGTGACGGTAGCTGTCCCAGGTTTCTGTGGCCATGGGTGGTGCGTACTGATCCTCACAGTGCACCTCGGCATCAGCATCACTGGCCAGCTCGGGAAAACTCCACAGCCCGCCCCAAATTCCCTGGGCCGGACGCTTTTGCAATAACAACTCACCGTGCGGATTGCGCAGCATCAACAACTGCACGGTTTTTTCCGGCAGGGTTTTCTTCGGTTTTTTACCGGGGTAGCGAGTTTGCTCACCCTGTGCATAAGCCAGGCAGCCATCACGCAGTGGGCATTCACCACAGGCGGGACGACTGCGGGTGCAGAGGGTCGCCCCCAAATCCATCATCGCCTGAGTGTAATGGGCATTGCGGCTTGCGGGGGTATAACCTTCGGCGATCTCCCACAGCTGGTTCAGTACCTGAGTTTGTCCCGGCCAACCGTCCACCGCGTGGTAGCGGGCCAGCACACGTTTGACATTGCCGTCGAGAATGGCCGCCTCGGCCCCATAGGCGATGCTGGCAATGGCACCTGCAGTTGAGCGCCCAATGCCCGACAGGCTACTCAGCGCTTCAACACTGTAGGGGAACTCACCGTCATACTCATTGACGACCGTTTGCGCGCACTTGTGCAGATTGCGGGCGCGGGCGTAATAACCCAGCCCGGTCCACAGGTGCAGCACCTCATCGATATCGGCGGCCGCTAAATCTTCAACACAGGGGAAGCGCTCCATAAAGCGCTCGAAGTAGGGGATCACGGTCGCCACCTGGGTCTGTTGCAGCATGATCTCCGATACCCACACCCGATAGGCGTTAATCCCCTGCTGCCAGGGCAGGTGCTTGCGACCATGCTGGTCGAACCACTGCAGCACCTGCTGGCTAAATGTTTTCTTACTCACTAACGGTTAACTCTTAGGTCTTAACTTTGGTAATACGTTAACGGCCAAAAATACCGCGCAACAATCCTTCGACGGCTTCACCGCCCTGGTCACCCAGCTTTTCGCGCAGTTTTTTATTCAGTTTGTCCTGTAATTCCTGCTTGGCTTCATCTTCCAGCAGATCACCCAGACGCTCTTTGTCCGGCAGGCAAGTTCGGGCACCTATGGTGTCCAAGCTGCCACGGCAACGCAAGGGTAAATCCTGATTGCGCCAGCGATCACGAATCTGGCAGGCGAGGTTTTCATCGCGCTGACCGGTTACCTGTACATCGAGGGGAATATCAAAACTCAGATCCTGCAGCGACACACCGCCACGAGCTGTAACCGACAGCTCTTCCACTCCAGCCGTCAGCTGGCTGATATTTAATTGTTCGTCACGTAAAGCAAACTGGCCCTGCACATCCTGCAAGTGGGTATAACCCTTCCAGACTTGTCCCTGCACAGAGCTACCACCCAGGCTCGCGGCCAGATTGCACAGGTCCTGCTCAATATCCAGCTCATTAACCTGCAACGCCTGGGCCTGCAAATTAATATCCGCTGATAACTGACGCTGCAATTGCTCAACGGTAGAACCGCGACTGGTCGCCTTCAGTGTGGTGGACACCGCCCCCTGTAAACGTTGCTCTTGCAGGGTGTCGGTCAACAACCCCAATAGCTCTACGCCTTTGGCACTGCCCACCAATTCCATACGCGCTTCACTGCGGCGACCATCCAAATGGCCGTTGGCTTCAACGCGGCCATCGTAGCTGTCGAACACCAGTTCATCCAAATAGGCTACTCCCAGATTGCTGCGCACCTGTAGCTTCAGGTTTTGCAGCTTGGCGTTAGCCACCTGCAATTTACCCGCCGCCAGAGAAAACTTGAGCTTGGCTTGCCGCAGTTGATCCAGGGGTAATTTCTGCTCTTGGGGTTTAGCCGAATAGCGCGCTGCGGCTTTGGGTTTTGCGTCTGTGGCGCCGGCTTTCTGGGCGGCAGGCTCCTGGGGGGGAGGCAAATAGCGGTCAACATTGAGCTGATCAACCGCCAACTCTACAACCAGTGGCAGTTGTTGCTCCTGGTTGAGAGACAGCTTGCCGGTCACAGCAGAGTCATCCAGGGTAACCGCCAGCGGGGAGAGTAATATCGACTCGCCTTGCCCCTGAATGCGGGTGGTCGCAGCCACCTTGGTCAAGGCTTTGGCATCCGTTGTTTCTGGCAGCTGCTTAAGCAATGCCAGCCACTCGCGGGCATTAAACGATTGCAGGGCTAACTGGAGATCAACCGCAGGCGTTTCATCTGCCAGATTGATATTTCCCTCAAACGTCAAAGCCAGAGGGTCCAACTCAGCTTGTTCTAACGCAGCAATGTTGACCCACAGGGGCTGCAAGTCCAACCGCTGACGGTCAAAGCCCAGGGAGCCGCTCAGCTGTATCGTTACGGGCGGCACATCTTTAACCTGATGTAGCTGAGTCGATAGCGTCAAAGGGAAAAGCTGTCCCTGTAGGTTGACTCCCTGCAGCTCTAGCGCCAGATCTTTTAACGCTGCTTTATCGCCACTGCGGAAATTCTGGTAGTTCAAGCTGACATTGCGCAGCGCGATCTTTTCCACGGCCAGGTCCAAAGCAGATGAGGCACTGTCATCTCCCGCAGGCACGGAAGATGCCGATGTTGACGGTGTAGGCGTAGTTTTTGAAGAATCGGCTGCCGGAGACGCAATATCCCAGTTATTGCGTGCCTGTAAATCCGTCTGTAAATCGATAACCGCACCATCGATATCCACAGCCGCCACTTTTAGCTGCCGCTGCAGCAGCGGCATTACCTCAACCGCCACCGACACATGCGCAAGGATCGCCACCGGCTTGTTGGGAAACTGTAGCGAGGCAATACGTGTATCGCTTAATGTCACCCCCAACGTTGGGAAAAACTGCCAGCCCAACTCACCGTCAATTTGTAAATCAATACCTTGGGCGGCCGCCAAGCGCTGTAGCTCCGGCTTGTGATCGTTGGGATCCACCCATTGAGTGATAAACACTACGGCCAGTACCACCAAAACAACCAGCGTACCCACTGTGATGGCCAAGGCTTTAATAAGACGCGACATGCAGACTCTCCCTTGCTGTTTTGCGTTCTCTTGTATTGCGACCTTTAATAATTGCTGGACAGTGTAACGGCAGGGCTATCGCCGCAAAAGCCTGCCATTGATTTACATCAGCTGCGACGAAACTGTCACAGAAAAAATATTGTCGAGACAAATAAGAATAGTTATCATCCGCGCAATTGTTTTATTTTTCTCTCGTGTAGCACATACAAAAGGTCAGGATGATGCGTTCTCTTTCCCGTCGCGCCCTCGGCGCTCTCGCAACCACTGCGGCTCTTGGCCTGGTGGGTTGTGGACAAGATTCCACCCAATCCACAGATACTACCAAGGCAGAAACACAAGCGGCGAAACCGGCTGTAGTGACTGTGTATTCGTCCCGTAAAGAGCACTTGGTCAAGCCATTGTTCGATAAGTTCACTGAGCAGACCGGCACAGAAGTACGTTATATTACCGACAAGGCCGGTCCTTTGATGGCCCGCATTCAGGCCGAAGGCGAAACCACGCCGGCCGATATGCTGATTACCGTCGACGCTGGCAACCTGTGGCAAGCCAGCAAGATGGGCCTGCTACAAGGCACCGAATCAGTCACCCTGAACAAAAATGTGCCCGAGCATCTGCGTGATGACAATGGCGAATGGTTTGGCCTGTCCGTGCGCGCGCGTACCATTGTCTATGCTACTGATCGCGTTCAAGCCGACGAGCTGACCACCTACGAAGACCTGGCTGACGAAAAATGGAAAGGCCGTCTGTGTCTGCGCACCTCGAAGAAGGTTTACAACCAGTCGCTGGTTGCCACCATGATTCAAACCCAGGGTACCGAAGCCACAGAAGAAGTGGTGAAAGGTTGGGTCGCCAACCTGGCCACTGCACCTTACTCCAACGACACCAAAACCATGGAAGCGGTATTGGCTGGTCAATGTGATGTGGCGATTGTGAATACTTACTATTTTGGCCGCTTGAAGAAAGCCAACCCGGATGCGCAGCTGGCGCTGTTCTGGCCTAACCAGGCAGACCGCGGTGTGCACATCAATATTTCCGGCGCCGGCATTACCAAACACGCCAAGCAACCTGAGCAGGCCAAAGCGCTGCTGGAATTCCTCTCCAGCGATGCGGCCCAAAGCCAACTGGCTGAGCTGAATCAGGAATACCCGGCTAACCCCATGATCAAACCTTCAGCGGAAGTCGCATCCTGGGGCGAGTTCAAAGCCGATGCAGTCAACGTTGAAGCCGCCGGCAGCCTGCAAGCCGAAGCGGTAAAACTGATGGATCGCGCGGCTTACAACTAAGCCCGCAGTGAGTCCCCCGTCCAGCACCTTCTGGTGCTGGACGGCCTGCCAGCCCCCTGCTAAGGTGGCCGCTTTTTAAGCCCCCTTTTTCAACGAGCACCCCTCTTGCCGCATTCCACGACCCAGCCGTTGCCCACCGAAAGCGAAGCGCGTGCTGTTCAAGCCGCGAACTATCAACGCTGGATTCAACGCCTGTGGCGACTGCCCGCCTGGATCATGGCCGGCCTGGTACTGCTCCCCATCAGCGTCATCGTCCTTAGCTGGGGCAGCGACCAAACCGAAATCTGGCAACACCTGATCGAAACCCAATTGGGCACCCTGCTAAAAAATACCCTGATTCTGGTCGTAGGTGTGGGGCTCTGGGTTGTTGCTTTGGGTGTCAGCCTGGCCTGGCTGGTTGCAACCTGCGAGTTCCCCGGGCGCCGTTGGCTTGATTGGGCCTTGATGCTCCCCCTGGCCATTCCCACCTATGTGGTGGCTTTTGTAGTACTCGGCCTGATGGATTACAGCGGCCCCGTGCAAACCCTCTGGCGTCAGTGGCTGGGCAACGATGCCTGGTTCCCGGATGTGCGCAGTCCAGCCGGTGTGGTGTTTGTCATGGTCACCGTGCTTTATCCCTATGTGTATATGCTGGCCCGCAGCGCCTTTCTGGCCCAGGGCCGCGGCCTGATGGATGCCTCACGCCTGCTGGGCCATTCGCCCTGGAAAAGTTTCTGGCGCGTAGCCCTGCCCATGGCACGCCCGGCGATTGCTGCCGGTACCGCACTAGCGCTGATGGAAACCCTGGCCGACTTTGGCGCCGTGTCTGTGTTTAACTACGACACCTTCACCACCGCCATTTACAAATCCTGGTTTGGTTTCTTTAATTTGCCCGCCGCCGCCCAGCTGGCGTCCTTGCTACTGCTATTTGTAGGTTTGGCGCTCTACGCCGAACAACGTGCACGCGGTAACAGTCGTTTTCACCAACAGCCACAGCGCAACCGTGAGGCCTACCAACTCTCTGGCGCTAAAGCCTGGCTCGCCAGTGGGTATTGTCTGCTGGTAGTGGTTGTAGCGTTTGTGATTCCCGTCGGCCAACTGCTGCTCTGGGTAATAGAAACCGGCGCCAGCGATATGAATCAGCGCTACTGGCAGTTGATTGGCCACACCTTTAGCCTGGCCGGTATGGCCGCTGCAGCCACTACCCTGCTGGCGCTGTTAGTGGCTTACAGCTTGCGTCTGCGCGGTAAGCATCAGCTCAGTGGCTCAGCGCGTATCGCCAGCCTCGGCTATGCCTTGCCCGGTTCGGTATTGGCCGTCGGCATTATGCTGGCCTTTGCCTTCTTTGATCAGCAGTTGATTAACCCCCTGCGTGAACTGCTTGGCCTGGAGCCACGCCAGGTACTGGTCGGCAGCCTTGCGGCGCTGGTACTGGCCTATATGATTCGCTTTTTCTCCGTCGGCTTTGGCCCAGTGCAATCCAGTCTGGAGCGCATTCGTCCGAGTTTTCAGGAAGCGGCGCACACACTTGGCGCCAATCAATGGCAAGTGCTTAAACGCATTTATCTACCGCTGCTAACACCGGGCTTGCTGACCGCGCTGCTGCTGGTGCTGGTGGATACCATGAAAGAGATGCCCGCCACCCTGCTGCTGCGGCCCTTTGGCTGGGATACGCTGGCGGTGCGAATCTATGAAATGACCTCGGAAGGTGAGTGGGAGCGTGCCGCGCTGCCTGCACTCACTCTGGTACTTATCAGTATTCCGCCGGTGATTGTCTTGATTCGCCGCAGTCGCAACCATTAGCTGTAACCAGCCGCTAAAAGCCGCTAGAATACGCGCCCTTTACTAATACTTTGCCGGGAACTGTCGGGATATGGGACACAAAACGCCTCTTTACGCCACACATCAGGAAATGGGCGGCAAGCTGGTCGACTTTGGTGGCTGGGACATGCCACTTAACTACGGCTCGCAGATCGAGGAGCACCACCAGGTGCGTCAATCTGCCGGGATGTTTGATGTCTCTCATATGACCATCGTCGATGTCACCGGCGATGATGCCCAAGCCTACCTGCAGTACCTGCTGGCCAATGATGTCGCCAAGATTACCGCCACGCCGGGCAAGGCGTTGTATAGCGGTATGCTCAACGAGCAGGGCGGCGTGATCGACGATCTGATTGTCTACAATATGGAAGGCTGGTTCCGCACCGTGGTTAACTGCGGCACTCGCGAGAAAGATCTGGCCTGGATGAACCAGCAGGCAGAAAAATTTAATGTCACCATTACCGAGCAACCGCAACTGGCGATGGTGGCGGTACAGGGCCCAGAGGCGATTGCCAAAGCCAAAGCCGTATTGGCCGCCGAGCAAGCCGCCGTCGTTGATGGCCTGAGTGTATTCCAGGGCGCGGCAGCAGGTGAGTGGTTTATTGCCCGCACCGGTTACACCGGTGAAGATGGCCTGGAGATTATGGTGCCCGAAGCCGAGGTCGTCGCTTTTTGGCAGGCCCTGGCCGATGCCGGTGTAAAACCCTGCGGTCTGGGCGCACGCGACACACTGCGCCTGGAAGCCGGTATGAACCTGTACGGTAACGATATGGATGACACCGTATCACCACTGGCCGCCAATATGGGCTGGACCATTGCCTGGGAGCCTGCAGAGCGTGACTTTATCGGCCGTACCGTGCTCGAAGCAGAGCGTGCCAAGGGGCCAGAATACAAACTGGTCGGCCTGGTAATGGAAAGCCGCGGTGTACTGCGCGGCCATCAAAAAGTGATTGTAGAAAATACTGACAAGACCGGTGAAATCACCAGCGGTACTTTTTCGCCAACTCTGGGTTACTCCATTGCCCTGGCGCGAGTACCTGTGGAAATTGGCGAGACTTGTCTGGTTGAAATGCGTAACAAGCAGGTACCCGTCAACGTGGTTAAACCCTGTTTTGTACGCAACGGCAAAAGCGTCCTTTAATTAAAATTATTTTTTAGATTATATTTCTGAGGAAACACCATGAGCGAACTGCGCAGCGAACTGAAATACCTGTCCAGCCACGAGTGGGCCCGTGTTGAAGAAGACGGCACCGTGACCATCGGCATTACCGACCACGCCCAGGACAGCCTGGGTGATGTGGTATACGTAGAAAACCCCGAAGTAGGCGCGACCGTGAACGCTGGCGAAGAAGCCGGTGTGGTTGAGTCAGTAAAAGCCGCTTCTGATATCTACTCCCCGGTTTCCGGTGAAGTGATTGCCGTAAACGAAGCCCTGGAAGATGCGCCAGAAACCGTTAACGAATCCCCTTACGATGACGGCTGGTTCTTCAAAGTGAAGCCAAGCGATCTGACTGAGCTGGACAATGCACTGGATTCCGACGGCTACCTGAAGGCCATCGAAGACGAATAGAAGGTAAAGAGCATTCGTCTTTATCCAGGCACAAAAAAACCGCATCCAGGCCATCCTTGATGCGGTTTTTTCGTTAATGGGAATCTTACTTCTGGATAACCAGCTGGTTAAAGTACAAATCCTCTACCTTGTTTTCACCATCTTCCTGCTCCAGGATAGCCGCAATCTCGGCTAACGCCTCCTGTCGTAACAGTTCCTTGCCTTCCTGATTATCCAGGCGATCTTCGGTTTGTGAACTGAACAACAGGATCAGGTTGTTGCGAATATAGGGCATATGATGACGTACAGAGTTGGCGCCCGCCGTATCGCTAACTCGCAAGGAGACAGAAGCTTTCATATAACGCAAGCGCCCCTTGCCACCGTAATTGACCACAAACGGCGGCTTGATGGGAATATAGATAGCCCGCTTAAGCACTGCCGCCTCGCCACTTTCAGCGCCTTCGCTTTCTTCATCCTGAGCCCAGCTCAGGCTAGCGCTTAGCAGTAGCCACAATGCCCCCAAGACTATCCAGCTGTTTTTCACCTTACCGCTATCCACCTTCAACTCCCTACTTATAACACTTGCACGATGGCTAACCATCAATCTACCCACTACCAAGAGCATAGCTTAACACTTTGCTTGAGTTAGCTCGCATTTTCACCTAGGGTAGCCTCAATTTTATAAGCCACCGTGTTTATCTTTCTCGGCTGCATCCGTCTAATCTTGACCGCACGTCACCAGTAAGATGCCCGCTCGGGCGGCGATTATACGCAGCCACGCAAGCAGTGGCAGTGTATTCATCAACGTTAATCCGCAAACGCTGCCAAGGAGCTCACCCGTGTTACAAGGGTTTATTGTCCTGCTGTTGTTTCAGCTCTTGGGGGAGGCGATTGTCACCCTGACCCACAGCCCTATACCTGGGCCGGTGATTGGCATGTTGCTGTTATGGTTGGGATTGCATATCAAGCGCGGACCCTCGAACGGTTTGAGTCAAACCAGTCACCAATTTATCCAGCACCTGAGCTTACTGTTTCTGCCTGCAGGCGTGGGGCTGTTCTTTTTGCCTGCCCATATCCAACAGCACTGGCCTGCCATTGCTGGCGCCATGGTGATAGGCACCCTGGTATCTCTGCTGTTTAGCGGTTGGCTGGTCAAAAAACTGGCTCGGGGAGAAGGCTGATGCAAGCACTGTTTGATTCTCTTTGGCTACAGCTGCAATCACTCTGGGATCATCTGAGCCAACTACCACTCTTTGGTTTATTGCTCAGCCTACTCTGCTATCAGGCAGGGCTGATCATCTACCAGCGATTTGGCCGCAATGTCATCCTCCACCCCGTGGTTACCGCCTCCATTGCCATTGCGCTGCTGCTGAACCTGCTCAATATTTCCTATAAGGAATATCTGCAAGCCAACCAGTTGCTGTACTTCCTGCTGGGACCCGCTACCGTGGCACTGGCGGTTCCGCTGTACCAGGAGTTCCACCATATTCGCCGCCTGGCGCTTCCAATTCTGGTAACGGTGGTGGTAGGGGCAACCTTTGCCTCCATCAGTGCGGTGGCTATCGGCTATTGGCTCGGCGGTTCAGAAACCACCTTACTATCCCTGGCCCCTAAATCTGTAACCACTCCCATCGCCCTGGGGGTATCGGAAAGTATCGGCGGTCTGCCGGGCTTAACGACCGGTGTGGTGGTATTTACCGGTGTGATAGGCACTCTGCTGAGCCCCGCGGTTTTTTATCTGCTGCAGCTGCGCGATCCACGCCAGCAGGGTATTGTGCTGGGTATTAATGCTCACGGTGTCGGTACTGCCCGCGGTTTTGAAATCAATGCCAGTACCGGCGCTTTTGCCAGTTTGGCTATGGGGCTTACCGGTGCCTTTACGGCTCTCACACTGCCCTACATCGTCACAGCATTGCGTTCAGCCGGTTGGCTGTAAAGAGGGGGGAAATTGAGCCTGTTTATACGAATGCAAAAAGGTGTTTTCAGAAAGGGAAAACAGGCGCCATGGCCTGCAAATTCAATCAATCCTAAAACGACTTTTTGCCCCTGACAAGGCTTTTTTTGCCTGCATTTGTGTCAAGCTAAATATTTCACCTTTTTCGCTTTGGCGAGGTCGTTTTTATCTTGCCGTCCCTATCCAGATCACCTATCTTGGCAATTACGCCGCTGCTTTTGTGAACCACTACACACCAAATCACGGCAGCAACTTAGAACTGACTTATAACTGAAATAGTACAACAACGGTGTCACCCGCTATTTTAAGACCATGCTCTTCTGTGCAATTCGATCAGGGCAATCAGGGACGCACACCGTGGAACCTATTATAAGAATTAAGGATGTAGCGCCATGTTAGAAAACTGCAAAAATGCTAAAGAGCGTTGGGGCGGAGTAAGTGACATCATCGATCGCTGGCTACAGGAACGCCAGGATCTACTGGTTCAATACTGTGAACTCTCCACCGATAAAGACCCTGCCATTGCGGCTCCGCACTTGCAGTCCTTCTGTCAGATCCTGGTGGACTATGTATCTGCTGGTCATTTTGAAGTTTACGACCAGCTTATTAAAGAAGGTCAGGAATTTAACGACGCCGATGCCCTAAAGCAGGCCAGCGAACTGTTTAAGCATATCGATGCCACCACTGAAGTCGCTCTGGATTTTAACGACAAGTATCTGGAGACCGATGACCTTACCGATCTGTCTACCGACCTGTCCCGCATTGGCGAAGTCATGGAATCACGTTTCGCGGCTGAAGACAAAATGATCTCTGTCTTGCACGTTGCCCACAAGGATATGGTGGCCTAACACCCCTTTCATGTTGCCAGCCTCCGTCGCCAAACTCCTCGATAGCGCCGGAGGCTGACACTATGCTCTACCATCCCAGCTAAGCTTTCGTCCGCTTGCGCCGATAGTTTCTATATTGTTTATACTGCCTTTATAAATTACCTATTGTTGAAGTTGATCTCTATGCGCGCCCATCGCCGTTGGTTTAGCCTAACCGCCCTCAGCCTCCTTCTTGCCGCTTGCACACCCGGTAAAGCACCTCAATCATCCCTCGAGGTTGCCGTTAAGGGTTTGCATTCAGCAGCGTTAAGCGACGACGGTCAATTCGCAGCGGTCGGTTCCATCCATCACGGCGGCAGCCTGTGGCGCACCCGCGATGGCGAACGTCTTTACAATTGGAACCATCGCGAAGGTGAACTCACCACCATCTTCACCGCCGACTTTTCCCCTGATAATAACTGGGCCATGACCGCCGGTCCCCACGCACTGGTTTTGTGGGATATGAAAGAAGGCAAAGCGGTACGCTACTGGACGGCGCCCGGTGAAGTGCTTTCGATCGCACTGAGCAATGATGGCAACTTCGCACTATTGGGATTAAGTGATCACAGCGCCGTGCTGTTTGATGTTATTCGCGGTGGCGTCAAACGTACCTTTAGTCATGGTAACCGGGTACGCAGTGTCGCCATGAGCGATGATGGTCGCCTGGCCGTTACCGGTTCAGAGGATTACACCGCCGCACTCTGGGATGTCGCCAGTGGCAAAATGCTGCACAAAATACAGCATGAAGACGATGTGCAAATGGTTGCCATCAGCCCCGATGGCAGGCTGGCCATGTCAGCCGCCAAATACGATAAGGCCGTACTGTGGGATACCCAAAGTGGCTCACTTGTTGGCGAGATTCCTTTAGGCAAAGAAAACCTGCACCGCGGTATGCGTTTTACCGCCGCCAAATTTAGTCAGGACGGCGGGCAGCTATTAACCGGCCGGCCGGATCAGATTGTACAACTGTGGGATACCCGCACGATCAAACTCATGGACAGTTGGACCCTGCCAAAACGCGATGCCTGGAAGCCTACCAGCTCAGCCGTTATCAGTGTCAGCTTCGATCAGAGCAACACCAAATATCATGCCGCCGCATCCAACGGTATGTTGCATGTGCTTAAGCGCTAAAGAAATAATTGGCACGTAGGGAGGAGGCAGCTTTACCGACTGCCTCCGGGTTTAAATCCTCCACTCCATCAAACAGCCAAAAAAAACGGGGCTTAAAAAGCCCCGTTTTCTATCCATCAGTCTTTAGCCTTAACTGCCAACCTTGATCAACTCAACTTCAAAGATCAGAGTCGCGTTAGGACCAATAGCACCACCGGAACCACCTGGGCCATAAGCCAGGTTGGAAGGAATATACAGCTCATACTTGGCACCTTCCTTCATCAACTGCAGACCTTCAGTCCAGCCTTTGATGACACCGTTCAGCGGGAAGCTCACTGGCTCATTGCGCTTGTAGGAGCTATCAAACTCAGTACCATCTATTAAAGTACCGCGGTAGTGAACGGTAACAGTATCCTGAGCAGTCGGTTGCTTGCCGGAACCCGCCTGAATCACCTTGTACTGCAAACCACTGGCAGTTTCGACAACACCGTCTTTAGCTTTGTTGGCCGCCAGGAATTCCTGACCTTCTTTCTGGTTTGCTTCAGCTACGACACGAACACTTTCCTGCTGCTTGGCCATCTGGCGATCCTGGAAGGCACGCATTGCCATTTGAATCTCTTCCTGACTCAAACGCGGCTCTTTACCTTCTTTGGCATCTTTCAGCGCTAACGCCAGAGCATCAATATCCAACTCTATCTCGCCACGCTTAAATTGGTCTGCCACGCTCAGGCCAAAGATATAACTGATGCGCTGATCAACGGTTTTCAGCTCGGAAGCCTCGGCACTGTTTACAGACAGCGGCCCACTGTCACTGCAGCCCAAGGTTAAAGCAGCAGCGGCCATCAGGCTCGCCAACATATTGCGTTTCATAACATTATCCTATGATTATTTGTCTGCCCCATTAAGGGCCTCTTCCAGCGCTTCGTTACGCCGATTCAGTTGTTCTTGCACCTTGAGCGCGTCTTCCTGAAGCTTGGAGACCTGATCCAATGGCACAGTCATAGGCAATGGTAACCCAACTGAAGGACTTTGCGCAGGTGCCTGTTCGACATTTTCAGGCTCGTCAGGTTCCTCGGGCAGGCCCTGAATCAGGTTGGTATCCGGATCAACCATGATGACATCCGCCTGGCCAGTGGCTGGCGGCTGATCAGACAGCTGCCAGGTACCGTTGGCATCGCGCCAGCGATAGACTTTAGTTTGACCAGCCGGATGATCACCACTTTCTATCTTGGACAATACATCACCATCGGCCAGCCTCGAAAACCAGTTTTTAGTATCACGCCAAAAACGCCTGGCTTCATTTTGCCACTGCGATATTTTCGGCATTACATCACTGGGTTCCATCCAGGGACTTCCGTCTGGACGCTTCAAGAAAAACGGTCCCGCCATGCCCAAAACCAGGATCAAGAGCAAAAATTTGATAAATAACTTCATTGTTGATTATTTCCTTTGATTTTTTGCAAAAAAATGAGCTAATTTTTTGTGCAAGTCATACAAATTTTATGCAAACAAAGGTATCATCCTCGGCGATTTCTCTCACCTATAATTTTCCGAGGATTGCATACCATGGCTGCCCGTAAAAAAGTTGTTGATCCGATTAAAGATCTGGAATCACAAATCGCGAAACTGTCTGCTCAACTGGACAAAGCTCGCGCTAAAAAATTGGCTGACGCCGAAAAAGCTGTAGCAAAAACTGGTAAGGCCGCTGACGCTGCTGCCAAGAAACTGGCCACTCTGCGTAACAAGCAAGCTGCTGCCGCCAAAGCCAAAAAGACTGCCGCTGCTAAAGCCAAGGCTGCCAAAGCTAAAGACGCTGTTGCTGCTCAGAAAGCCGTTGCTGCTACTACCAAGACTGAAGCCTCTGCTGCTAAAGCAGAGCTGAAAGTCCTGAAAGAAGCCGCTGCTGTTACTGCTGCAGTTGCTAAAGCCAGCGCTAAAGCTGAAAAAGAAATCCTCAAAGCTGCTGCTGTAAAAGCTAAAGCCGAAGCCAAGAAGCAAGCTGCTGCTGATAAGAAAGCCGCTGCCAAAGCTAAAGCTGCTGAGAAGAAAGCTGCCGCTAAAGCCAAAGCCGCTGAGAAGAAAGCTGCTGCTAAAGCCAAAGCTGCCGAGAAGAAAGCTGCCGCTAAAGCCAAAGCCGCTGAGAAGAAAGCCGCTGCTAAAGCCAAAGCTGCTGAAAAGAAAGCTGCCGCTAAAGCCAAAGCTGCCAAGAAACCAGCTGCTAAAAAAGCCGTAGCTAAGAAGCCAACCGCCAAAAAAGCTGCTCCAGCTAAAAAAGCCGCCGCTAAAAAGCCAGCTGCCAAGAAAGCTGCTCCAGCCAAAAAAGCCGCTGCTAAGAAGCCAGCCGCTAAGAAAGCTGCCCCAGCCAAAAAAGCCGCTACCAAGCCTGCTGCTAAAAAAGCCGTAGCTAAGAAGCCTGCAGCCAAGAAAGCTGCTCCAGCTAAAAAAGCCGCTGCACCTAAAGCTGCCGCCAAGCCAGCACCTGCTCCAGCCCCAAAAAAAGCTGAAGCACCTAAAGTAGAAGCCAAGCCTGCTCCAGCCCCTGCTGCTCCTGCAGCAGCCAAGCCAGCTGTAGCACCAGCCGCTCCTGCTACCCCAAGCCTGTTCGACAAGGCTGACGCTTAAGTTCTAGCTATCGCTTCGCGGTAACCAGAAGGCCATTGCAATCTTCCGTATTGCAATGGCCAGCGCCACTTATCTCATCCTTCCTTTTAGCTCAACCCATTGTTTCCAAACACTCAGCCGATCACCTGCATTTAGTGATTCCAGGTAATAAACACAATAGCCAGTATCAAGCTGATCACCTTGCTGCAATACAGTGAGACTATTGCTTTGTGCCAATCGATATAAGCGCCTCATCGCGATGGACTCTGCCCATAACTCAATGCGCTTCATCAGCCCATACAATTTATCGTAGGGTTTTACCGCACGCCGAATCGACCGCAAAGGTTTTATACCCCACTCACGTAGCCGCTTTACTCGTGCGCAGCCCGCAAGCCAGACAGATTCCTGAAAAACTATCCCCTGGCTATCCAACCAACTGGCCCATAACAACAGATTTACATCCACACCCAATTCGTCCTGCCATTGCAGGCAACACTGGGCAACTTCGCTGCGGCTATAAAGCGCCAAGGCATAATCGCCAAACGGGTGATCAAAAGATGAGGTAAACATGTGCTTTGCCATTCGCTGTGGTGTAACAGGCTGGTAGAATGCCGGCCATGATTAACTTAATAGATGTCAGTGTCCAGCGAGGCGCCAAGCAATTACTGCAAGGCGCCTCGCTGCGTATTAATCCCGGCCATAAACTCGGTTTAATTGGTGCTAATGGTTCCGGCAAATCCACCCTGTTGCAACTGCTGTGTGGCAATCTTGCCGTTGACGCTGGCGATTGCCAGGTTCCCGGTCAGTGGCGCATTGCCCATATGGCCCAGGAAGTCGGCCACAGTGATCGCAGTGCGATTGACTACGTTCTCGATGGTGACAGTGAATTGCGGCGCATTGAAAAAGCCATCAGCGATACGGATGCCGATCAGGGCGATAAGCTGGGCCAACTCTACAGCCAACTGGAAGCCATCGACGGTTACACGGCTAATGCCCGCGCTCAAACCCTGTTGCATGGCTTGGGCTTTCAACCTGAGGATAGCGATAAACCGGTTAGCGCATTTTCCGGTGGTTGGCGCATTCGCCTCAACCTGGCCCAGGCGCTGATGTGCCCCGCCGATTTGCTATTGCTGGATGAGCCAACTAACCACTTGGATCTGGATACCACCTGGTGGCTTGAACAACGGCTACAACAATTTGAAGGTACCCTGGTGATTATTTCCCACGACAGGGACTTTCTCGATAACGTCGTCGATCACACGGTGCATTTGCATAACCAACAGTTAACCCTGTACCGCGGTAACTACTCAGCGTTTGAACGCCAGCGGGCCGAACAACTGGCACAGCAACAAGCTCTGTTCGCCAAGCAACAACAGCAGGTGGCCTCCATCGAAGCCTTTGTTGCTCGCTTTCGCGCCAAGGCCACCAAAGCCCGTCAGGCGCAAAGCCGTTTAAAAGCCCTTGAGCGTTTGGAGATGATTGCTCCGGCGCACGTCGACTCGCCGTTTTCGTTTCGCTTACCCTGTGCAGAGAAAGTTTCCAGCCCACTGCTCAATTTGAGCCACGCGCGTCTGGGTTATGCTGACACACCGATTTTAGATCAGGTGCAATTGAGCATTGCACCCCATACCCGCCTGGGATTATTGGGCCCCAATGGCGCCGGTAAATCGACCCTGATGAAAAGTCTGATGGGCGACTTGGCATTGCTCAATGGTGAACGCACCTGCGGTGAACACCTGGCCATTGGTTACTTTGCTCAGCATACTCTCGAAGCACTGGATATGGCCGCTTCACCACTACTGCATGTGCAACGTTTAAGCCCACAGGCCCGCGAACAGGATATGCGCAACTTCCTTGGTGGTTTTGGTTTTCAGGGCGACCGTGTCGATGAAGTTATTCAGCATTTCTCAGGCGGTGAAAAAGCCCGCTTGGCGCTGGCGTTAATTGCCTGGCAAAAACCCAACCTGTTATTGCTCGATGAGCCGACCAACCACCTGGACCTGGAAATGCGCGAAGCCCTGACACTGGCGCTGCAGGAATTTGCCGGTGCGGTGGTGGTGATTTCCCACGATCGTCACCTGTTGCGCAATACCGTGGATGACTTTGTCGTGGTCATTGATGGCAAAGTGGATGTCTTCGACGGTGACCTGGATGATTACCATCGCTGGCTCGATCAGCGCCATCAACACGAAGACAACTACAGCCAGCAGGAAGCTACAGAAGAGCCGAAACAGGATCGTAAATCGCAGCGCCAGGCCGCAGCAGCGAAACGTCAGCAGTTACAGCCTCTGCGCAAAAAAGTACAGCACGCTGAAAAACAAATGGAAAAACTGCAAGCGAAGCTGGAAAAGGTGGAAACCGAGCTGGCCGATGAAAGCCTTTATACCGACGCCAAGCGCAAGGATGATTTACAACAGCTGTTAAAAGAGCAGGGGGATTTGCGACAGCAGCTTGAGGAAATCGAGGAAGAGTGGCTAACACTCAGTGAAGAGTACGAAGCCTTAAGCCAGGAATAGAGGGGCCAGAAATAGAGAGCTCAGGAATAGGCAGGTCAGACTTTAAGAGGTTCGTTGTTCCTGCATCACACAATGTGAGCAGGAACAACACAAAAGCCTTAAGACGATTGTTTATGCGAAGGCCAACACCTGATCGACCAGCTTGTTGATACCAGCAGCCGTTTCACTGATACGGCTAGCCAGCATATAAGCCGGCGTAGTCACCAGCTTGTTGGCCTCATCGATAACAATATCTTCAACCACACAGTCCTGATGCTGGGCACCGGTGGCATTTACCGCGGCAGCAGTTTCAGCATCCTGGCCGATGGTGCATTTCACTCCTTCACCAAAAATCGCCGCCGACATAACCGGTGCAATGCACACCAGGCCGACAGGCTTACCGGCAGCTTTAAATGCCTGGGCAAAGGCGACAAACTGTTCATTGACGGTTAGCTCTGCACCTTTTACGGCAAAGTCGGACAGATTCTTCGCCGCACCAAAACCGCCCGGTACAATCAACGCATCAAAGTCATTGGCGTTGGCTTCGGCCAGATCCTTAATCTCACCACGCGCCAAACGAGCCGCTTCCTGCAGCACATTGCGGGTCTCACCGGTTTCTTCACCCGTAGCGTGGTTGATCACATGCATCTGATCGATATTGGGTGCAAAGCACTGAACCTGAGCATCCTGCTGATCGAGACGCAACAGGGTAATCACAGACTCGTAAATCTCCGATCCGTCATAAACTCCACAACCCGCCAGGACAACCGCAACTCGTTTTGACATAACACAACCCTTTTTCCAGTAAATCATATAAGCTTAGAATATGTGTATTGTAGGGTGCCTGACTAATATGTCATACCCTTTAAACCCTGACAGGAAGCCAGTTATGCAGCAGTCCACATTACTTACCGTGATTGATCCAACAACTGATGATCAAGCCGCACTCAAGCGTGCCGAGCAGTTAGCCGTCGATACCGGCGCGCAAATCCACGCGTTTTGCTGTACTTACGTGGAAGATATGGCTCATTTCTCTTCCCGCAAGGATGCCAAGCACCAAACGTTAATTGAAACCAAAGAACGTCTGTACAAGCTTACCGCGCCCCTTAAGGCAGAAAAAATCAACGTCTCTATTGAAGCCTACTGGAATGAAGACTGGCAGGAGTCTGTGATACACGCCTGCGGCCGCAGCGGTGCCAATATGGTGATCAAAACCGCATCACCGCATAGTAATATTGCCCGCCAGCTGACCAAAACCTCTGACTTCTCCCTGTTGCGCAATGCCTCCTGCCCCGTGCTGTTAACCCGCAGCGGCAGCCCATGGCAGAATCGCCGTATCCTCGCAGCCGTCGATATTGATTCCAATGATGCCGAACACGACTTGCTCAACAATGTCGTTGTCACTGAAGCGCAAAAACTGGCCAAGGCCACGGGGTTTGATCTGTTTTTAGTCGCAGCGATGGAAGGTAACGCAGACTTCAGTGCTATCTTTAATCTGCTGGAAGAAGAAAAGGATGATGAAACTGAAGCGGAACTGGTGGCTCAGCGCTTTGGCGTCAATCCCGATCGCGTGATTATCGAAAACGGCAGTGCCCGCAAGGTAATCGCCGATACGGCAGCTGATATTAATGCCGATGTGCTGGTGATTGGTACAGTCGCGCGCAAGGGGTTGAGTGCGGCGATTGTCGGTAATACCGCCGAAAAGCTGTTGGATGAATTGGCGATTGATATTTTGGCCGTAAGTTAAGGCGCGCTGAAAGGGCTACGACCCACAGGGTCGGGCCCCACTTAGAAATTACACCGGACTTGGGGTCCGACCCTGCGGGTCGTACCCCATTTCTCTTGCACCGTTTTTTTACAACGAGCAAAACAAAAAAGAGCAGCCAATTGGCTGCCCTTTTCGGTTCTACTAAAACCCAGCAAACTTATTTGGTTTGCATAGTGGTCTCAACAGCACTGATTTCCGCAACAACACGACGGTTGGCCGCACGACCTTCAGCAGTATCGTTTGTCGCAGTAGGTTGCTCTTCGCCGTAACCTTTTGCAGTTACACGATCGGCACCCATACCGTAAGTCTCAACCAGCACTTTCGCTACCGCTTTGGCACGACGGTCAGACAGGTTCTTGTTGTAAGCGGCAGAACCACGGCTGTCAGTGTGACCCTGAACCTCGACCACAGTGTCTTTGTACTGGTTGGCGAAATCAGCAACACGCTTGATCTCATCGAAGTACTCAGGTTTAACCACATCACTGTTGTTATCGAAGTTGACTTTCAACTCAATGCTAACGGCTTTTTCCAGTTTGATGGGGCAGCCATCGGCATCCACTTTCAGGTTTGGCGCCGTATCCGGGCACTTGTCCATGTAGTCGTAAACACCGTCGCCATCGCTATCCAGCGGGCAACCTTTGGCATCAACGGTAACACCAGCGGGAGTGTTAGGGCAGGCGTCCATATCGTCAGTCACACCGTCACCATCGCTATCCAGCGGGCCAGCCGGAGCGGCCGGAGAACCACCAAACTGGAAAGTCATACCCAGCATAGCAGCGTAATCGGTGTCTTCTTCATCCAGGCTGTGGAAAGCACGCAGGTCGGCACGCACACTCCAGTTAGGGTGAATTTCACGCTTTAGGCCGACACCGAAGTTAAGCTGGGTTTCCTCGCTATCGTTACTATTGTCGTAATCGAAATCCATTTCACCCAGGCCGAAGGCCAGGAATGGACGCCAGCCATTGGCTTCGTTGAAGTGGTACAAACCATCAATGCGGTACTGAGTACCATCGACATCTTCGCCGGTGCGATCGTCATCAGTATCAATATCCAGCCACCAGGCTTCAACGGTCCACTGTGGGTTAATCACATAACCGAGGCCCAGAGCCGGTACATCATCATCTTCGAGGTCACGATCACTATCGATAAAGTAACGGCCCATTGCGCCGCTGATTTCATACTTGTGATCATCTGCCAGGGTAGGGGCACTCAGCAGGGCTGCCAGGCCCAGCACGCCGAGCGTCTTGGCGGTCAATTTCATGGTCCTTCTCCTTAGGTCCTTTATTAGGATCAAACTTTTGTTGTGAATCTATTATTACAGCTATTTAACAAAAACGTACAGGCGTTCACGCTATTGCTTTAAGGTCGCTATAAACTGATTGGCTTCTTGAATGGAACTTTCCATGTCTTTAATCAGCACGCTGATATCGCGCTTGAGCCCATTGAATTCCGATTCCAGCGAGGCAATAGCCCGGGCATTGAGGTTGTGTTTGAGGAATAATACCTGATCCTGCAGGGTTGCCAATACCGGCTCCATCTTGGCTTCGGACTGACGCATGGCGCGCAGCATTTTCTTGTAGTGGCTTTGGGTTGAACGGTACTGGGCTTCACTTTGGCGACGCAGACGCTGGTTGGAGTATTTTTCCAGCTCATCGCTCCACTCGTCGAACAGGGCATCGGCGACGCTTTCAACCGCATCAATGCGATCACTTAAAGCCTGGGCATTATCCCGGCTTTCTTCAAACTCGTCATTGAGGGCGTTGTAACTTTTTTCCAGCTCTCCACCATCGAAGTCGATTTCCTGCTTAAAACGCTCCAGCGCTGAAACAAACTGTTCCTTGGCGTCCGTCTGGGCATCCTGCACATCTTCAATGCGGTCTACCAGAATATCGCGCTTATGCACGCCAACTTTTTCCCAGGCGCCATAATAGGCGCTTTCACAGGCTATCAGGCACAGGGATAACAGGGTAACAGCAACAATACGCCAAGACTTCATCTTCACATCCTATCTGTTGGTTGAATCTTTCGGTAGGCCCCGTCACAGAGGCCCGCAAGCATATGCTGGCCAGCTTAACGGTAACTGAACCAGCTTAACAGCGGTAACGTTTTCTATGCGTTAAGCCTTGCGCTCAAACAATACATCCCAAACACCATGACCCAAACGTTCACCGCGCTTTTCAAACTTGGTAATGGGTCGGTAATCCGGGCGTGGAGCGAATTGATATTCGCCACAGCAGTTCTCAAAACCCTCAGCCTCACTCATGACTTCCATCATATGCTCGGCATAGGGTTCCCAGTCGGTGGCAAAATGCATCACACCACCGACCTTTAATTTGGGGCGCAGCTTCTGCACAAACTCCGGCTGTACGATGCGGCGCTTGTTGTGCTTTTTCTTGTGCCAGGGATCGGGGAAGTAGAGCTGGAAGCGATCAATGCTGGCATCGGGAATGCAATCTTCCAGCACATCCACCGCATCGGCCATATAGACTTTGATATTATCGAGCTCGGACTTACCGGCATTGTTTATCAGCCGGCCCACGCCGGGAGGGTGCACCTCGATACCGACAAAGTTCTTTTCAGGCTCATGCTCAGCCATATAAATGAGTGAATCACCCATACCAAAGCCGATCTCCAGCACCAGTGGCGCTTGGCGACCAAACAACTGGGCAGGCTCCACCGCACCGTCGAATAGGCTCAGGCCAAACTGTGGCCACCAGCGATTAAAGGCCTTTTCCTGGCTTTCGGTCATGCGGCCACCGCGCACAACATAGGAGCGGATAGATTTCTTCTTGTACTCGGGCTTGATTTCAAACTCGCCCGGCTGCTGGTTATCAGTCATCAAATAGTCCAATCCAGGGTTACATCATCATCGGATTGTTCAGAGCAGGTACGGCTAAGCAACTGTTGCAGGGTCTCACCCGTGGTTGAGCAGACCCAATTGCCGTCTTTATTCTGGCAATGAAAACCACCAGAGCGGGCCGCCACCCAGATTTCACTCTTGGCGACCTGGCGCGAGACAATCACCTGGCTATCGGTATCTTCACAGGTTACCGTCAAAACACCACTGGCATTCTCATAATCGAGATTTGCACTGCTCTCATCGATAGCTGTGTCTAGAGCCTCTTCGATGGCCGTGAGGGTTTCTTCAACCTGCTGTTCAAAGCTGATATCGCTCATGGGGAACCTGCTGTGGAGGGCCTTTCAGGGCCCGGATGGAAATTGCGCGCAGTATACCACCGTCGCCCAAAAAAACGACGTTTAGGCATCGGCGAATCAGGGCCTAGCCCCTGATATCAGTGATTGTGGCCCTATGCCCGCAACCGGTATACTTGCTGCCTATTTAAACCAATCGTCATCATTTAACTGCTATATAACCAAAATGGAAGCCACAATGCGTCACTTTGCCCTGCTGATTACCACCCTTGTCCTGTTGATGGGTCTTACTGCCTGTGGTCAGAAGGGGCCTTTGTACCTGCCTGAGTCAGCTCCGGCGGACGCTCAAAAACAGCAGTCCAGCGAAGGCTAGGCGCATAACGCGCAGTTAAATGGTCGGCAAGGCTTTGTTTTAAACTCCCTGTCGACCCAGATGTACCCACCCAGTGTAAGAACACCACTATGCAAGATTTTAATTACCGCGACGGCCAACTGTTTGCCGAGCAGGTTTCCCTGACCGATTTGGCCCGTCAACACGGCACGCCAACCTATGTCTACAGCCGCGCGGCTTTTAGTCGCCACTACCAGGATTACGCCGATGCTCTAGGCGATCACCCGGGCATGATCTGTTACGCCGTTAAAGCCAACTCCAATATTGGTGTACTGGGTCTGTTAGCCCAGCTGGGCGCCGGTTTTGATATTGTTTCTGTCGGCGAACTGGAGCGCGTATTACGCGCTGGTGGTGACCCCAATCGCATCGTCTTCTCCGGTGTTGGTAAAACACCCGCGGAGATGCGCCGTGCTTTGGACGTGGGTGTGCACTGCTTTAACGTCGAATCCGAAGCCGAGCTGGAAGTGCTGGCCCAGGTAGCCGCAGCAGAAGGTAAAGTCGCGCCGGTATCACTGCGTGTTAATCCGGATGTAGATGCCAATACCCACCCGTATATTTCCACCGGTTTAAAAGAGAACAAGTTCGGCATCGATATTAAAGAAGCCCAACGCGTTTACCAACGTGCCGCCGAGCTAGACAGCCTGAATGTTATCGGTATCGACTGCCATATTGGCTCGCAACTAACAGAGTTGGATCCCTTTGTTGATGCCTTGGATCGCGTGCTGACACTGGTGGATGAATTAGCTGAGCAGGGCATCCAGATCGAACACCTGGATCTGGGTGGCGGCTTGGGCGTGACCTATAAAGATGAAACCCCACCGCCAGTCAGCGAATATATGGCCGCCATTAAAGCGCGCCTGGGTAACCGCCAGCTGGGCCTGGTATTTGAACCCGGCCGCTCAATTGCCGCCAATGCCGGTGTACTGCTAACCCAGGTGGAATACCTGAAGCCCACTGAGCATAAGAACTTCGCCATTATCGATGCAGCGATGAACGACAATATTCGTCCATCCCTGTACCAAGCCTGGCAGGATATCCGTGCGCTAACACCACGTGACGGCGGCTCTAGTGACGATACCAAAATCTGGGACCTGGTGGGTCCTGTGTGCGAAACCGGTGACTTCCTTGGTAAGGACCGTGAGCTAAACCTTGAAGCCGGTGATTTTCTCGCAGTTATGAGCAGTGGCGCCTACGGCTTTACCATGAGCTCCAACTACAACAGCCGTGGTCGTGCCGCCGAAATTATGGTCGATGGCGATCAGGCTTATGTTATTCGTGAACGAGAGTCCGTTGAGGATCTGATTCGCGGCGAACAGCTTTTACCCAACAGCTAAACGGCAACAGAAGTTAAACAAGGGTTAAATAAGGTGAGAGTACGCTTTACCAAAATGCACGGCCTGGGTAACGACTTTGTGGTTATCGATGCAATCAGCCAACGCATTAAACTCAATGCCGATAAGGTCCGCCGTCTGGCCGACCGCCGCTTTGGTGTGGGTTGTGATCAGGTATTGATTGTTGAAGTGCCGCAAAACCCGGACGTCGACTTTCGCTACCGCATTTTTAATGCCGATGGTTCCGAAGTGGAGAACTGCGGCAACGGTGCCCGCTGTTTTGCCAAATTTGTGACCGACCGCAAGCTGACCGGCAAATCCAGTATTACCGTGGAAACCGCCAACGGTATTATGGTGCTGAATGTACAGGATAACGGTGAGGTATCTGTGGATATGGGGGCGCCTCGTATCCAGCCAGCGGACCTGCCATTTATCGCAGCCGAGCAAGCGGTGACCTACCCACTGCCACTGACGGATACCAGCCTGGAAGTCAGCGCTGTATCCATGGGTAACCCACACGCTGTGACCCTGGTCGACGATATCGACCAGGCACCGGTGGAAAACTGGGGCCCACAAGTTGAATCCCATCAACAGTTTCCACAGCGAGTTAATGCAGGCTTTATGCAGGTCATTTCCCGCAGCGAAGTGAAACTGCGCGTGTATGAACGCGGCGCCGGTGAGACCCTGGCCTGCGGCACCGGTGCCTGTGCGGCCGTAGTAGCCGGACGCCTGCGCAACCTGTTAGACTCGGAAGTACGTGTTCACCTACCCGGCGGCACACTCACTATCCGTTGGGAAGGCAGTGCGGAAGACACTGATCACTCGGTGATCATGACTGGCCCTGCGGCCAATGTCTTCCACGGCCAAGTGAAAGTGTAAGTTCCAGGTTGTAATTTCAAGGTTAAAAGCAGCCCTCGCTTAAGGGAAATATAATAAAGATTATGAGTGATCAAACGCTTGTCGACAGCCAAACACCGGTAACTGAAGCCCAGGTTGCTGACTACCTGCGCAAACATCCGGACTTCTTTGTTAAACAACCTGGACTACTGGCCGACCTTCGCCTGCCCCATGAAAGTGGGGAAGCAGTCTCACTGATTGAGCGCCAGGTATCCGTATTGCGTGAACGCAATATGGATATGCGCCACCGCTTAAGTAAACTGCTCGACAATGCACGTGACAACGACAAGCTGTTTGATAAAACCAAACGCTTGGTATTGGCACTGCTTGAAGGTCAAGACCTCGCCACGACCATTAACTCTTTGTTCTACAGCTTTGATAACGACTTCCAAATTCACTACACAACACTGCTGATTTACGGTGATAAAGACACCCTTAAAGCAGACCGTGCCCGTGTTGTAACCCTCGCCGAAGCCCGGCCTTTTATCGGCAATCTGTTAAAAGCCAATCGCGCCATGTGCGGCACCTTTAGCGAAGAAGAAACCACCTACCTGTTTGGTGAGAACGCAAAAGAGATCGGCTCGGTTGCACTGGTGCCGTTAATTCACGGTAACAGCTTTGGCTTATTGGCGATCGGCAACCGCGACCCACAATACTATCGCTCCAGTATGGGCACTTTATTCCTTAGCTATATTGCCGAAGTGCTTAACCGCAGCCTGCCTCGCCACCTTCCCCGTTAAGTGGCCACTGCCTAAGTTGTTATGACAAACAAGACGATAGCGCTCGACCAAGCCCGCACGGCTTTCGAGCGTTATTTACAATCGGAAAAGCACTGCTCACACCACACCCTCGATAACTACCGCCGCGACCTCAACAAGCTGTCAGCCTATTGCGAACTACAGGGCGTTATTGGCGTTAATGACATACAGAATTTTCATGTGCGCCAGTGCCTGGGCCAACTTCACAGGCAGGGATTAAGCGCGCGCAGTTTGCAACGCTGGTTATCCACATTGCGGACGTTTTTTCGTTTTTGTCAGCGAAACCAGTGGCTGGAGGTTGATCCCACCACCGGCATTCAGGCCCCAAAAGCCAATAACCCGTTGCCCAAAACCCTGGACGCCGATATGGCCGGAGAGTTTGTCGAAGTACAGGGCACAGATTTTATGGCCCTGCGCGATCGCGCCATGCTGGAGTTAATCTATTCCTCCGGGCTGCGTGTCAGTGAAGCGGTCAGTTTGCAGCTGCAGGATATCGATATCAACGCTGGCCAACTGCGCGTTACCGGTAAAGGCAATAAAACCCGTGAACTGCCCGTAGGTCGTCAAGCCCTTGCAGCACTTGAGCAGTGGTACACAATTAGACAGCAACACAGCATTGACACATGCAGTGCAGTATTTATCAGCAAAAAAGGCCAGGGCCTAACCACCCGCGCGATTCAACAACGCTTTAACCAACTGACAGTTAAGCAGGGCATGGGGCAGCCGGTTAATCCGCATATGCTACGCCATTCTTTCGCCAGCCATATGCTGGAATCCAGTGGCGACCTGCGCGCGGTGCAGGAACTTCTTGGCCACGCCAATTTATCCACCACCCAAGTCTATACCCATCTGGACTTTCAACACCTTGCCAAGGTTTATGACCAGGCTCACCCCCGTGCGCAAGGTAAAGATGTAGATTCAGAATAGCCGAGGTCAGCTAACACTTATGTCTCGATTTCATGTTATTACCCTGGACCTCGACAATACCCTGTGGGATCTCGATCCGATTCTATGGCAAGCGGAAGACACTATCTATGAGCTTCTACAGCAACGCTGTCCCGAGGTCACCCAACGTTTCGATAGCACATCTCTGCGCAATGAGCGAATAAAGTTCTGGCAAGCAAATGCCGAATTGAAGCACCAGATAAGTTTGATGCGCCAGAGATCTCTGGCTCACGTGATTGAAGGTTGTGGTTATTCTGCAGAGCAAGCCGCCAACATAAGCGCAGAAGCCTTCGAGTTGTTTTTAACCCTGCGCCACCAGATCACACTCTATGATCATGCCCTGCCACTGTTAACGCAGTTATCAAAACGCTACACCCTGGGGGCATTAAGTAACGGCAATGCGGATTTATCGCGTCTGGGCCTGAATGATTTCTTTCAGTTTCATTTCAGTGCCGAGCAACTCAATGCCAGCAAGCCCGATCCAAAGATTTTTCATGCTGCAATAGAGCACTCAGGTGTCAGAGCAGAGCAAATACTGCACATCGGTGATCACCCCAAGGAAGACATTGCCGGCGCCCAGGCAACCGGTATGGCCACCATTTGGTTTAACAACCGGGGTAAGAGCTGGCCCGAAGACTTAGCCAGGGCAGATGCCGAAGCCCAATGCCTCAGCGATATACCCGCCATCATCGACCAACTAAACCAGTCTAAATAGGTCGACTACAATAGTTGTTCTGTGGTTTTTGTGGGGGATCTGCTGTCACATTAGGAGCGACCTGATCGATCTGGCCGCCTTTGGCCAAAAAGGCCTCAACTTCATCCTCTAACTGTTTGCGGACCTTGTCGCGGGATGAAATGGACAAATCGGCGTCGCGACCGTCTTTGAGCTCTACGCTATCGAGTTCTGAGGTTTTGTTATCCTGAGTGTCATTCTGACTCATTGTGCCACCTGATTCTTTGACGTTAATGCTTGTGGGTAAACATCAAACGCCATTATTTATAGCTCAGAATCTTTGCAGGCAACCACCTTCAAAATAACTTTTTTTAGTTTTTTTTGCTCTAATTTTGCATTACAGGCTTAACAGAAAGTTATTAATTTACCCGCGTTAGATGCTTACACCGATGCAAAACCAACAGGCATAAAAAAAGCCCCGTCAGGGGCTTTTGCAGACAACTGAGACAAGTATAAAAATTATACAGCCTCAGAACCTGTCTCACCGGTACGGATACGGATAATCTCTTCCAGGGTGGTGATAAAGATTTTACCGTCACCAATCTTACCGGTTTGGGCAGCCTTGGTGATGGCTTCTACGGTTTGCTCAACCACAGAATCATCAACGGCCAATTCCAGTTTTACTTTGGGCAAGAAATCAACAACATATTCAGCGCCACGATACAGTTCGGTATGACCCTTCTGACGACCAAAGCCCTTCACTTCTGTCACGGTCATACCCTGTACGCCGATTTCAGACAAAGAGGCGCGAACATCGTCCAATTTAAATGGCTTAATGACTGCTGTGATCAATTTCATAACGCTATTCCTTCGTGGTCTTGCTAGCTCGTCTGCTAGCTTGTTCTTATAAGCTCGATCTGGTCAGCACCAGGATGGAGCATAGCTTACTCCGTTGCGGCAACAGTAGCAATAACAGCACCCGCAGGCCTTGTCCTTAATCAAATAGTCCCTGATCTAATCATCGATAGATAAATGCTTTAGACAATAAAAAAGCCAGCTCGAGAGCTGGCTTTTCGACATAGCTGCTGCAAGCGAGGCTCGCAGCAGGGGGAAAATATGCCTTACTTTGTATCTTACTTGTTGGTGAACTCTGGGTAAGCTTCCATACCACACTCAGCCAGATCAACACCTTCGTATTCTTCTTCTTCGCTAACACGGATACCCATGACAGCTTTCAGAATCATCCACACTACCAGGCTGGTACCGAATACCCATACAAAGATAGTGGCAGCACCAATCAACTGACCGGACAGAGAAGAACCGTCGTTGGTGAAAGGTACCAGGATCAGACCCAGCAGACCTACAACACCGTGCACGGAGATAGCACCAACAGGGTCGTCGATTTTCAGCTTGTCCAGAGTCAGGATGCTGAATACAACCAGAACACCACCCATAGCACCGAACAGAGTCGCTTGCAGTGCAGTTGGGGTAGAAGGCTCAGCAGTAATGGCTACCAGACCGGCCAAAGCGCCGTTGATAGACATGGTCAGGTCGGCCTTGCCGAACAGGATGCGAGCAACGATCAGCGCCGCAATCAGACCACCAGCGGCAGCAGCGTTGGTGTTCATGAATACAACAGCAACGGAGTTAGCAGATTCAACAGAAGCGGTAGCCAGAACGGAACCACCGTTGAAACCGAACCAACCCATCCACAGGATGAACATACCCAGGGTAGCCAGAGGCAGGTTAGCACCAGGAATCGCTTTTACTTCGCCGTTAGGGCCGTATTTGCCCTTACGAGCGCCCAGTACCAGTACACCGGCCAGAGCAGCAGCGGCACCAGCCATGTGAACAATACCGGAACCGGCAAAGTCAGAGAAGCCCAGGTCGCCCAGAGTGTACATACCGAATACAGAAGCACCGCCCCAAGTCCAGGCACCTTCCATTGGGTAGATAACACCGGTCATAACTACAGCGAAAGCCAGGAAAGCCCACAGCTTCATACGCTCAGCAACGGCACCAGATACGATAGACATAGCAGTTGCTACGAATACAACCTGGAAGAAGAAGTCGGCAGAAGGCGCGTAGGTCGCAGGCTCTTCAGCACCGGCTACACCGTCAGCAGTGATACCGTCCAGGAAGGCAGTAAACTCACCGCCGCCGTACATGATGGAGTAACCACACACCAGGTACATGGTGCAAGAAATGGCAAACAGGGCCACGTTTTTGGTCAGAATTTCAGTTGTGTTCTTGGAGCGAACCAGGCCCGCTTCCAGCATGGCAAAACCCGCTGCCATCCACATTACAAGTGCGCCACACACCAGGAAATAAAAGGTGTCTAAGGCGTACTGCAATTCGAAAATGTTATTTTCCATTGCTGTTCTCCGAGGAATTTTTCAACAAACGTTTTTAAAGTATGAATAGAGTGCGGATTACAGGGCGTCTTCGCCGGTTTCACCGGTACGAATACGAATAACCTGATCCAGAGACGATACAAAAATCTTACCGTCACCGATTTTGCCGCTATGAGCTGCTTTGCTCACTGCTTCAACAACCGTGTCTACTTGTCCATCGCTTACAGCCACTTCCAGTTTGGTTTTTGGCAAAAAGTCTACAACGTACTCTGCACCACGGTAGAGTTCGGTGTGGCCTTTCTGACGACCAAAACCTTTTACTTCTGTAACGGTGATACCTTGTACACCGATCTCAGACAGGCTTTCGCGAACAGCATCCAGCATAAAGGGCTTAATAATTGCCGTTACCAGTTTCATGTTGTTCTCCTAAGGGCTAAAAATGCCCGCGACAAGCGCGGGCAGGGAAAGGTATTTCTTACATCAGGTCGAAAGACTTGCTTACGTCGATTACGAAGTAGCCGTCGCCGGAACCTTCCTCATCTTGCAACAAGGTTCCATCGTTTACTTTGACATTACGCTTCTTACCCAGAGTCGCAGATACATCCAGACCAACTACTTCACCAGAAGCAGAGATTTCAATGTAGTCGTACTCATTTTTCGCATTAACAGTATCCAGGTCAGCTTCGTAGCTACCGTACTTGATACCAAAGATGTCACCGCTGTAGCTTACTGCCCAGAAGTCGTAGTCGTATTCTTCATCGACGGTGTTATACAGGTCATCATCTTTGTCATCGTTGTTGTCTTCACCGTTAGCATATTCCACAGCAAAGCCTTTAAAGCCAGCAGACAACACCCACTCATCCTCATACACGCTGGAGTAGGTATACTCGTAGCGGGTATAACCCAGACCTAAAGACAGGCCATTTTCAAACTCAAAACCGTAACCGGCGTAGAAGTCTACTTCCAGACCGCCATCATCAGTATCGTTACCGTCGTCAATTGCCCACATACCGGCGTAGAAACCACCGAACTCGGCATCAACACCGCCGTAAGCGCCGGCATCACCCAGCTCTTGACCACGGTAGTAGTACTCAGTAACAAAACCGGCATTTGCAGAAACAGCCAGCTTGTCTTCAGCCATAGCTGGAGTCGCTACCAGAGCCCCAGAAGCCAATGCGATAGCGGCAGCAAGTTGAGTCATTTTTTTCATTTTGTGCTTTCTCCTTAATCGTTGTTTAAAACCGTGAAGCCTGGTTGTTAATTTGGATGCTTAATTAAGAGCGATCTTCTTATTGCAAGCTCTAACGGTTGGCTCATGTGATTGCACATAGTGGGCCAACTATTAAAAAACCTTAAAAATCAATAAGATACAAAATAACGCCCCAAATATGAGCGTTGCCCTCACGGTGTGCCTGCAGCCAACGCCCCAAAAACGGACACCAATCACAGACACTTCAACTTTTAGCACAAAAATGGTGCACCACAAGTTCTGAGGCTTTTTAAGTGCCAGTTAGTTACAATAACCTCACCATCAAGACTGCTATCTATAGGCATAAGCCATGCTGTTTTCCCAACTATCTCAAACCCTGTTTAACGAGCTGCGCCAAGCCGTACCCAGCAGCGTATCCGACCTACCGGAACAGGAGTTTCGCGCGCTACTAGAAAGCCTGTTACGTAAGATGAATCTGGTATCGCGTGATGAGTTCGACGCCCAACAGGCCGTATTGCAACGCACCCGCAGCAAGCTGGAAGCATTGGAACAGGAATTGGCGCAACTGCAGGAAAGCCTGGCGCAAGACAAAAACGCCAGCTGAGACCTGGACCCTTCAGTGATGACGGAGTAGAGTAACTCCACCCTAAAGACAGCAAGGATTGCGTATGTCTCTCGCCGTGGTTCATACCCGCGCCAAACTGGGCATTGAAGCCCCTCTGGTTACCGTCGAAGTTCACCTTTCCAACGGCCTACCCTCACTTTCTATCGTTGGCCTGCCTGAAACTGCCGTTAAGGAAAGTAAGGATCGCGTGCGCAGCGCCATCCTCAACAGCCAGTTTGAATTTCCCGCTCGACGCATTACCGTCAACCTGGCCCCCGCCGATTTACCCAAAGAAGGTGGACGTTTTGACCTGGCCATAGCGTTGGGTATTTTGGCGGCCTCCGATCAAATTCCCACGCAGCAACTGGAAGATTACGAAGTGCTGGGCGAGCTGGCCCTGTCCGGTGAGCTACGCCCGGTTAACGGCTGCCTGCCTGCGGCCATTGCCAGCAGCCATGCCGAACGCAAGCTGATATTGCCCCGTGATAATGCACTGGAAGCTGCACTGTGTAAGGGCGCAGAGATACTGGAAGCGCGGACTTTGTTAACGGTGTGCGCCCATTTGCAGCAACGAGAACTGTTACCCGTAACACCTCATGCACACTTGGGGAACACACAACAACGCTCAGAAAATGATCTTCGCGACATAAAAGGCCAGGCGCACGCAAAAAGGGCATTGGAGATAGCCGCCAGCGGCGGTCACCACCTGTTGCTGTATGGACCTCCGGGCACAGGCAAAACCATGCTAGCCTCACGCCTGACAGATATACTCCCCCCGCTGACAGAAACAGAGGCACTGGAAGTCGCTGCTGTACAATCGGTCAGTGGCCGTCACACGCTTACCCAATATCCCTCAAGACCTTTTCGAGCACCTCACCATACGGCTTCGGCTGTAGCCTTGGTTGGCGGCGGCAGCCAGCCCAAGCCCGGGGAGATATCCCTGTCGCATCGCGGCGTATTGTTTCTTGATGAATTACCGGAATACAGCCGCCAAGTACTGGAAGTTATGCGCCAACCTTTGGAAAGCGGTGAAGTGCAAATATCCCGAGCCGCAGCACAGGTACGCTACCCAGCCAACTTCCAGTTGATCGCCGCGATGAATCCCTGCCCCTGTGGTTACGCCAATAACAGCGACGGCAAACACCTGTGCCGCTGCACACCGGATCAAGTACTGCGCTACCGCAGCAAGATTTCCGGGCCGCTGCTCGATCGCATCGACTTACAGGTGGCTGTACAGGCGCTAAAATCAGGCGAGCTCTACGGGGAAGCCAGCGGCGATAACAGTAAAACCGTGCAAACGCGGGTGACGGCCTGCCGCCAGCGACAGCTGGAGCGGCAACAAAAATCGAATGCGGATTTAGTCAGTCGCGAGCTGGATCAGTACTGTCGGCTACAGCCAAAGCAACAACACCTGTTACAGCAGGCCGTAGAGCGCCTGGGGCTTTCTGCGCGAAGCAGTCACCGCATTATCAAGGTGGCGAGAACCCTGGCCGATATGGAAGTCTGTGAAGATATTGAGGATAAACATTTGATGGAAGCCCTTGGCTACCGAACCTTCGAACGCCAAGCGACCCCTGCCTGCGCCTAATGGGCCAGCAGGGGTTCACCTTCAAGACGCTTGGAAACACTGTCAAAATTCAGCGGCTTGCAGAAATAGAAACCCTGGGTTTGATCACAGTGGAACTCACGCAATAACGCCAGCTGCTCACTGCTTTCCACCCCCTCGGCAATCACCTCTTTACCCAGACTGTGGGCCAGGGTAATCATGGCTTTTACCAAACTGGCATCTTCGGATTTGCGGGTGATATCACGCACAAACCCCTTGTCTACCTTGATGGTAGAGATAGGCAAGCGCTGCAAGTGCAGGAAGGAAGAATAACCGGTACCAAAATCATCCAGTGCAAAACGGCAGCCCAGCTGCGCCAGGGCGCGCATACACAGCGCCACCAGATCCATATTTTCCATCACTGCCGTTTCTGTAATTTCAAACTCCAGCAGGCGCGGGTTTATATCGGTTTCCTGGGAGATTGTTGCGATTCGCTCCACCAGTTTCTCATCGTTAAACTGCCGCAGCGATAAATTAATGGCCATGACTACCGGAGGCAATCCGGCCAGCTGCATGCGCTTTAGATCCTGGCAGGCACGGTGGATAGCCCAATAACCTAAAGGCACAATCAACCCGGTATCTTCCGCCACGTCCATAAATTCACTGGGACATACCAGTCCTCGTTCCGGATGGCTCCAGCGCAGCAGTGCTTCCACCCCCAGAATTTCACCGGTTTCAATATCTACCCGCGGCTGGTAATAAAGGCAAAACTCATCACGCCGCAGAGCGCGGCGCAGCTCTGACTCCAGCAGCAACTGTCGGCGGGCCTCGATATTCATCGAATCGGTAAAGAAGCGGTAGGCACTGCCTTCAACCAGCTTGGCCTTGTACATGGCCATATCGGCATTTTTTTGCAGAGTATCGATATCCATGCCCGCCTCGGGGTAGACCGCAATACCGATGCTGCAGCCAACCACCACCTGGTGACTACCAATTTGGTAGGGACGGGAGATAACCTCCATCACCTTCTCGGCAATATGGGCAATATCGGCGGTAGACTCGGTGTGCTCCAATAATATGGTGAACTCGTCACCACCAATGCGCGCCACTGAATCACTCTTGCGCATACAGGCGCGCAGTCGCTCGGCACAGGCACGAATCAATTCGTCCCCGGCATCATGACCAAAGCTGTCATTGACCTGTTTAAAACCATCCAGGTCCAGGTACATCAGGGTAAAACTTAATGAGTCCCTAGCCGCAAGCTGGATGGCGTGATCCAAACGGTCGCGAAATAAAATACGGTTGGGCACATTGGTTAAATGATCATAATGGGCCAGTTTTGCCAACTTATATTCGGCCGCCTTACGCTCTATGGCGTAGCGAATCGTACGTTCAAGCAACTGGTAATCGATATGGCCCTTAATGAGGTAGTCGGACGCGCCGCGGCGGATGGCTTCGCGGTCAACCTCCACCTCCATCTCATTGGTCATCACAATGATGGGCACCTTGCAGCCTTGCGACCGGGCGCCATTTAACAGATCCAGGCAGTTTTTTTCACCCCAATGGTAATCCAGCAGAATTACATCATAGGTATCGGACAGAATCTGATCGAGAGCATCCTCGAGACTATCAATCCAGGTGAGTTGGTAATCGGTATGGTGAACCTGGGTCAGCAGATGGCCTACCAGGAGATATTCGGCATGCTCTTTATCTATCAGTAGTATCTTTATGATGGTATCCATGAGCTTGCCCTTCTGCGAGGGTTCATGTCCCTATGTTTATTATTTTTAAATCTGACTTTTTGCGCCTGTCGCGCGCAGTTATTAATTTTCCCTATGACTAAACCCTACACCAGGGTCAGCCATGAATAAACCTGGGCCTATCTTATATGACAAAGTAATTACTTCCCTATTAATTTAGCTTCTTTCTGCTATATATCCAGCCTCCTGAATATTGCCTGCGGTTATTGATATAGGAAGTTGGTACAATGTGCGGCTTTCTCTCATTCCACTATCAATCTCCACTACAGGTCGTATTCTGTGGCACAACTCAACCCCCGCCAACGCGAAGCCGTGCACTATATTGATGGCCCCTGTCTGGTACTGGCGGGTGCTGGCAGCGGCAAAACCAGTGTGATTACCCGCAAGATTGCCTACCTGATTGAAGAATGTGGCATGGCTGCACGGCATATTGCCGCCGTGACCTTTACCAACAAGGCTGCCCGGGAAATGAAAGAGCGGG
Organism: Maricurvus nonylphenolicus; assembly: GCF_042854845.1. GTDB lineage: Bacteria > Pseudomonadota > Gammaproteobacteria > Pseudomonadales > Cellvibrionaceae > Maricurvus > Maricurvus nonylphenolicus. Next base: position 5,539,061 of record NZ_AP031498.1, read on the forward strand.
TAACCTCCCTGGTTAAAGGACCAGCCAGTAAGGGACTGACGGTATCCACCTTTCATAATCTGGGGCTCAATATCATTCGCCGTGAGCATAAAACCCTGGGTTACAAGTCCAACTTTTCTATATTCGACGCTGAAGACGCACGTGCGCTGCTAAAAGAGCTGATGATGAAGGAGGGTGACTTTAATACCGACCACCTGGATATGGTGCAGAATCAAATATCCAACTGGAAGAACGACCTCACCACACCGGATGCCGCCATCAGCAAAGCCAACAGTAGCGGTGAAGAGATGATGGCACTGGTCTACAAACGCTACAACCAGGCACTGAAGGCCTATAATGCGGTCGACTTTGATGACCTGATTCTGGCCCCGGTACAGCTGTTTATCGATCACCCGGATGTGCTGGAACGCTGGCAGAAAAAAATCCGCTACCTGCTGGTAGATGAATATCAGGATACCAACTCCAGCCAGTACCTGTTGGTTAAACAACTTGTCGGTGGCCGCGGCGGCCTGACAGTGGTAGGGGATGACGACCAGTCGATCTATGCCTGGCGTGGCGCACGCCCGGAAAATATGTCGCTGTTGAAAAAGGATTATCCCAGCCTCAACCTGATCAAGTTGGAACAAAATTACCGTTCTACTAGTCGCATCCTGAAAACCGCCAACCACCTGATTGCTCACAACCCCCACGAGTTCGATAAAGCGCTGTGGAGTGAAATGGGTATGGGCGAGCCCCTGCGCCTGATCCGCTGTGCCAATGAAGAAGCCGAAGCCGAGCGAGTTGCTACCGAGATTTTTTTACAGCGCCAGCGCCGCCAGATTAAGTTCAGCGACTTTGCCATTCTCTATCGCGGTAACCACCAGGCGCGGTTGCTGGAAATGAAACTGCAGCAACACCAGATCCCCTACAAGCTCAGTGGCGGTCAGTCATTTTTTGGCCGCACAGAGATTAAAGACATCATGGCGTACCTGCGCCTGATTATGAATACCGACGATGACAATGCCTTCTTGCGGGTGATCAATACACCCCGGCGCCAAATCGGCACAGGTACATTGGAATCCTTAAGCCGCTACGCTACAGAACGGGAAGTCAGTCTGTTCGATGCCACCCAGGAAATGGGGATTCAAAGCCATATCCCGAAAAAGAACCTGGAACGTATTCAGCGTTTTGCCCACTGGATTGGCCAGGTGCGCGACAACGGTGAAAACGACCCCATAGGCGCAGTGCGGGAGATGATCGAAGATATCGATTACGAAGGCTGGCTGCACCAAAACGCCAGTAGCCCCAAAGTGGCCGAAGGGCGTATGGGCAACGTCTGGTTCCTGGTCGATTCGATTAAATGGATTATCGAACGCTTTGAAGAAGACGGCGAAGAAGCCAGCCTCGAAGCTGCAGTCGCCAAGCTGTTGTTACGCGATATGCTCGAACGCCAGGAAGAAGAAGAGGAAATGGATCAGGTCCAAATGCTAACCCTGCACGCATCCAAAGGCCTGGAATACCCCCATGTGTTTTTGGTGGGCATGGAAGAAGACCTGCTGCCGCACAGAACCAGTATTGAAGAAGATAATGTCGAGGAAGAACGACGCCTGGCCTATGTGGGCATAACCCGCGCAAAACGCACGCTGACCATGACCCTGGCTGGCAAGCGCAAAATGTACGGCGAAATTATGGAAACCACCCCCAGCCGTTTTATCGATGAACTCCCCGAAGAAGATCTGGAGCGGGAAGGTTTTGGCGATCACTGTCCGGATTTAAATCAATCCCGCGGCGAGGAAACCCTCGACAATATTTTGAGCATGTTTGACGATTTGTAACGAATACGTGATCATGCTCGCTGCTCAGATCACATGTAGACATTTTGTAGAATAGGACTCTTATGTTATTTCGTCACATCACCATAGTCGCTCTGTCTTCCCTATTATCCGTTTCCGCTCTTGCTGATCGCAATGCCACCGGTGACGATGGCCGCAAGATTATTCTTAAACAGGACGGTAGCTGGGAATATGCCAACACCGACCGCTACGCCACCTCTGAAGACGGTACCCGTGTACGCTTAAAAGACGACGGCCAATGGGAGTTTATTGGTAACGCACCGGTAAAAACCGAGCAGCAGTTCCGTGAAGAAAGCCTGGATATCAATCTCTCTCAAGTGATCACCGAGTTCGCCAAATCCAAGGTTCCTGGGTCGAAAAATACCCGCATCCGCTCCAATACCATTTTCTCCCTCAATGTGGATATCTCAAGTTACAGTGACACACCTATCACGGCTGACATCAATGATTTTAGAGGCCTAACCGTCAGTGATAACCGTGGTAACGAATACGACGTGATTGCAGTCACGCCGCAAAAACAACAGCTGGAGCCAGGCAGCAAATACGCCTATGAAATCCGTGTCGACGGCTCGCCAAAATTCAATGTGGGCTTTTTTAATATCAAAACCATTACCCTGAATATTGATGCTGCAGTATTCCGCACCAATTCAGATATCTCTCTGAGTCTGGATGCCGATGAAATTTTGCAACGCCGTGTGAGTAAGCTGTAACGCTTTTTCAGCACAACAAAAAAAGGGATGCTCTGCATCCCTTTTTTATTTTTTGTGAAGCAACCCAGGCTATTCAGCCAACGCCGCCAACTGCAACTCGTTTAACTCGGCAATTCCTTTCTTGGCCAACACCAGCATCTTGCCAAACTCCTCCTCGGTAAACGGCTCGCCTTCGGCTGTGCCCTGAATCTCGATCATGCCGCCATCATTGCCCATCACAATATTCATATCGGTTTCGGCATTGGAGTCTTCCGGGTAATCCAGATCCAGTACTGCTTCACCTTCATAAATACCGACAGAGATAGAAGCGATCATACGTGCCAGGGGCTCACCTTTTACCTTGCCAGCCGCCTTCAAACTGTTGATAGCATCAGCCAGGGCGACACAGGCACCAGTAATCGATGCAGTACGGGTACCACCATCGGCCTGAATTACATCGCAATCGATGGTAATAGTGACTTCACCCAGAGCTTCCAGGTCCACCGCTGCACGCAGTGAACGGCCAATCAGGCGCTGAATTTCCACGGTGCGACCGCCCTGTTTGCCGCGCGCGGCTTCACGGCCCATACGGGTACCGGTAGAGCGGGGCAGCATACCGTATTCCGCCGTGATCCAACCGCGACCTTCACCGCGCATAAAACGCGGCACACCGTCTTCGGCGGAAGCGTTACAGATCACTTTGGTATCGCCGAATTCAACCAGCACCGAACCTTCAGCGTGTTTAGTGTAATTGCGGGTGATGCGCACATCGCGCATTTGGTCAGGCTGGCGGCCGGAAGGTCTTTGCATGGTGATACCTTGAATCGTATTGAAGAGGATTTAATCGGCCATTATAGCGGCTGGCCAGTCACTAGTCGCCTGACATTATTCAGAGCTGCCACAGGATTGTGATACCATCCCAGCAGCTTGTTTTATCGAATGGAATTTTGCCTATGCCTTGCAGCATGACGGGATTTGCCCGCCAGGAACGCCAATGCCCTTGGGGCACTCTGGTGTGGGAAGTACGCAGCGTCAATCACCGCTACCTGGAACCCCACTTCCGCATCCCCGACAGCCTGCGTGAGCTGGAACCGAAACTTCGCGACAGCCTGCGCAAGCAATTGCACCGCGGCAAGATCGAAGCCAGCTTTCATCTGCAGCTGAACACCGTCGATGAAGAATCCTCAGGTCTGGAAATCAATATGCCGCTGGTGCAGCAACTGACCCAGGCGATTGAAACCGTTGAGCTGCAAATGGCCAACTCCTCGGCCGTCAGTGCACTCGATATTCTGGGCTGGCCCGGTGTGATCAGCGAGCGCCAGCTGGATAAAGACGCACTACTGAGCGAAGCCCTGTCTCTGTTTAGTGAGGCACTAAAAGGCCTGATCGAGCACCGCCAGCGCGAAGGCGAAGAACTGAAAAACCTCATTGAGCAGCGCCTGCAAGGCATTAACGAGCAAGTCACCCAGGTACGCGCCAAATTGCCCGGTATTCTTCAGGCCCAACGGGAAAAGCTGCAGGAAAAACTGGAAAGCATTAAAGCCGAGCTGGATCAGGACCGCCTGGAACAGGAAATGGTAATCCTGGCCCAGAAGGCCGATGTCGATGAAGAGCTCGACCGCCTCGATACTCATGTCGCCGAAGTTGAGCGCACCCTCAAGCAAAAAGGCAGTATTGGCCGCCGTCTCGACTTCCTGATGCAGGAACTTAACCGCGAAGCCAACACCCTGTCGTCCAAGTCGATCGTCAGTGATACCACCCAGGCAGCGGTGGAGTTAAAAGTTCTGATTGAGCAGATGCGCGAACAAGTCCAGAATATCGAATAATCTGCTGAGCGCTTCAGCACCCGATAGCCTAGTAATAAGTACATACAGCAAGGCAAGAGAAGCTTATGAGCACACGCGGTACCCTTTATACCGTTTCCGCCCCCTCCGGCGCGGGAAAAACCAGCCTGGTGAAGGCACTGATTGAGTCCACAGAGGCTATCTGTGTATCCGTCTCCCACACCACCCGGACTATTCGTCCCGGTGAGACCGACGGCGTTAACTATCACTTCACCGACAAAGATACGTTCACCCAAATGATGACCCAAGGAGCATTTCTGGAGTCTGCCGAAGTATTTGGCAATTTCTACGGCACCTCCCAGCAGTGGGTAGAAGACACCCTCAATAGCGGCCAGGATGTGATCCTGGAAATTGACTGGCAGGGCGCCCAGCAGGTACGCCGCCTGCTGCCGGATACTGTGGGTATCTTTATTTTGCCTCCCTCACGCGAGGAGCTGCACAAGCGCCTGACCGGCCGTGGCCAGGACGATGACTCCGTCATCGATGCTCGCATGCAAGAAGCCATCAGCGAAATGACCCATTACGTGGAAGCCCAGTACGTAGTCATCAACGATGATTTTGACCAGGCCCTGGCTGATTTTCGTGGCATTATCCTGGCCCAACGCCTGACCCTGGACAATCAGCAACGCCGCCACGAGCAATTATTGGCTGACCTGCTGTCTTAATTCTGCCCTGAAGCCCCATTTATCGGGCTTCAGCAGTTGTTTTGGCTGGTTGTTTTGCGTACACTGGCCGACTTTTTGAAACTGGCCCATAATGCTCACATCATGGGTTCCAATTGAACCGCTTACAGAGCACACACAATAGGTTTTAGAGACTTATGGCACGAATTACCGTTGAAGATTGTCTGGATTACGTAGATAACCGTTTTGAGCTGGTGATGGTGAGCTCCAAGCGCGCGCGCCAAATCGCTGTAGGTGGTAAAGACCCTATGGTGCCAGAAGAAAACGACAAGCCTACCGTAATCGCCCTGCGTGAAATCGAAGAAGGCCTGGTAAACGCCAGCATTCTGGATCAGACCGAAGAAGACGACTTCGAAGAAGAAGTGGTTACCGGGGCAAACGTTGAGCAAAACATCGAGCTATAAACAAACAATATCGAACTGTATAGCTAGCGCATACCCCAAGGGAGGGAAGTCTTGCACACACTGGATTCACTCGGTCACAGACTTTCCTCCTACCTCGAACCTCAGCAAATCCACCGCGTAAAGCGCGCTTACTTCTACGCGGAACAAGCCCACGAAGGCCAGATGCGCCGCAGTGGCGAAGCCTATATTACCCACCCCTTAGCTGTAGCCAATATTCTCGCCGGCATGCATATGGACCATCAAAGTCTGATGGCCGCGATGCTGCACGACGTGATTGAAGATACCGGTATTCCCAAAGAAGCCCTATCGGAGCAGTTTGGCGAAACCGTGGCTGAGTTGGTGGACGGGGTCAGTAAACTGACCCAGTTCGAGTTCGAATCCCAAGCCCAAAAGCAGGCAGAAAACTTCCAGAAAATGGCCATGGCGATGGCCAAAGACATCCGCGTGATTCTGGTGAAGCTAGCCGACCGGCTCCACAATATGCGCACCCTCGGTGCCCTCAAGCCGGAAAAGAAACGCCGTATTGCCAAGGAAACCCTGGAGATTTACGCCCCCATTGCCCAGCGTCTGGGCATGAACAATATTCGTCTGGAACTGGAAGACCGCGGCTTTGCCGCCATGTACCCGTTCCGCTCCAGCCGCCTGCGTGCCGCCCTCAAGGTCGCCCGCGGCAACCGCACCGAGCTGGTGGAAAATATTCAGAGCGCCATTGAATCGCGCCTGGAGCGCGAGAATATTCACGCCCTGGTGATCGGACGGGAAAAACACCTGTTCAGCATCTACCAGAAGATGCGCCAGAAGAAGAAATCCTTTAAAGAGATTATGGACGTCTACGCCTTCCGCATTATCGTGGAAGATGTCGATACCTGTTACCGGGTGCTCGGCGCCGTGCACAATCTCTACAAGCCAGTGATCACCGAGTTTAAAGACTATATCGCCATCCCCAAAGCCAATGGTTACCAGTCTCTGCATACCGTACTGGTAGGTATGCACGGCGTACCCATTGAAGTGCAAATCCGCACCAAAGAGATGGATGAAATGGCCAACAGCGGTATTGCCGCCCACTGGCTTTACAAGTCCGATAGCGACGATGCCCCCACCGGCTCCCACGCCCGCGCCCGCCAATGGGTTCAGGGCCTGCTGGAAATGCAGCAAAACGCGGGTAGCTCGCTGGAGTTTATTGAAAACGTAAAAATCGATCTGTTCCCGGACGAGGTTTACGTGTTTACCCCGAAAGGCAAGATTGTCGAACTGCCCGCCGGCGCTACCGCCGTCGACTTCGCTTACAACGTACACACCGATGTTGGTCATCGCTGTGTAGCCTGTCGTATTAATGATCGTCTGGCGCCACTGTCGCAGCCACTGCAAAGCGGTCAAAAGGTAAAAATTATCACCTCACCCGGTGCGCAGCCCAACCCCAACTGGTTGAACTTTGTCACCTCCGGTAAGGCGCGCTCCAGTATTCGCCACTTCCTGAAAAGCCAGCGTCATCACCAGTCCATCGAGCTGGGTAAACGCATGCTGGGCCGTGCGCTGCAAAACTACCAGCTGGATATCGACAAGCTCACCGAAGAACAACTGGATAAACTGACCACCGGTACCAACACGCCAAGTATGGATGCGCTGCTGGAAGATATTGGCCTGGGTAACCGCATCGCCGTTGCCGTAGCGAAAATTCTGGCCCCGGAAAGTACCGAAGAAGGTGGCACTACCAATATCTATTCACCGCTGATGATCGATTCCACCGATGGCTTGATGATCAGTTTTGCCCGCTGCTGCCGCCCGATTCCCGGCGACCCCATTGTCGGCCATATCAGTGCCGGTAAGGGCCTGGTGATTCACCAAGAAACCTGTCGCAACCTGGCCGACCTTAGCGATCAGCCAGAAAAAATCAGTCAGGTTAACTGGGCGCCTACTGTAACCGGTGAATTCCCTGTCGATATTCGTGTTGAAGTGGAATCCGAGCGCGGCATTATTGCTACCCTGGCCACCCGTATCAGCGAGATGGGAGCCAATATTGAGCAAATCCATGTCGATGAACGCGATGCCCACAACAGTGTTATCAACCTCTCCATTGGTGTGCACAACCGTATCCACCTGGCCAACATTATTCGCCGCTTGAAAACCATTCATGCGGTAATCAGAATCACCCGCAGTAAAAATTAAAATCTGTCACTGGTCGCTCTTTATTACAGACTGGTGACAAGAAACTAGAGACGATGAATATGACTAACAAAGCCATTATCCACACCGACAACGCCCCAGAAGCCATCGGCACTTACTCCCAGGCGGTAAAAACCGGCAACACCGTTTACCTGTCTGGCCAAATTGCACTGGACCCACAAAAGATGGAACTGGTTAGCGAAGACTTTGCCGAGCAGGCTCACCAGGTGTTTAAAAACCTGTCTGCGGTTTGCGAAGCCTCCGGTGGCAGTCTGAACGATATCGTTAAGCTGAATCTGTTTTTAACCGACCTGAGCAACTTCCCTATTGTTAACGAAATTATGTCTCAGTACTTTGCCGAGCCTTATCCTGCTCGTGCAGCGGTAGGTGTAAAAGAGTTGCCTAAGGGTGCGATAGTTGAAGCTGATGGTGTAATGGTTATCTAACCCTGACACTTTAAAGCTCGAATAAAAAACGGGGCTAATAGCCCCGTTTTTATTGTTTTCGAATTCAGCAGGTATAAACCCGGAGGCGGTCGGTACAGCTGCTCTTCGCGCCCATAAGCGGCAGGAAAAAGTCAGCGCTACGTAAACTCGCAAAAAACGCTCAGACAACCTCCGCGACTACCCTGACTTTTTCCTGCCGCTTAAGCATGGGCTGATTGCTACGAGCAGCTGTACCGACCGCCTCCTACCTCTTGTAGTAACGTCACCTATTTCTTGTTATCGCATCTAGATAACACATCAACATAACCTTCGCGAAAGGTTGGATATTTAAACTGGTAACCACTATCGAGCAGACGCTTATTACTGCAACGCTTACTGCCTCGTCGGCCCGCAGGATAATCACCTGCCAAATGATCTTCAGGTAAACCCATCTGCTGCGCCAACCACTGCTTAACATCCCACAAAGGCACAGGCTCACAGTCACTGGCCAGATAACAATCCTGTAATGTTTCACCCTGCTTATGCCGCTCCACCAAATGTACAAGCACTCCGGCAACATCATCAGCATGAATCCGGTTGGTAAATAATACCGGCTGCTTTGCGCAACCTTTACCGTCACGCACTTGCTGGATTAAACGCTGACGACCGGGGCCATAAATACCGGAACAGCGCACCACTACCGTATCCACCTCCGTAGCAGCCAACAGTTGCTCCGCCTGCAGGAGTGCCTTGCCGGCAAAACCACTGGGGTTAGTCGATGACGTTTCATCCACCCACTCGGCATCTTGCTGGTTATAGACGCTGGTACTGGAGATCCATAGCACCAGCCTAGGCCGATGTTCTGTCTCGGTAAGAGCCCTAGATAAGCTGCTCGCTGTGCGAACGTAAGCTTTCTCGTAACCCTCCTGGCTGATCTCATCGGGCGTTAAGGTAACCACTACCACATCAAAACCTTCAGCCAGTAAACGCGATGCGGTTTCTGGCTCACCAATATCACCTGCACGCATATCGATAACAGCGTCTGCCACAGAGAGGCGGCGCAATCCGACACACCCATAACCATCACCCAACTGATCCTGTAACCGGCGGGCAATATCGCCATAACCAACCAACAACACCTTTTCCAACAATCTAATTCCCCATAAATAGGCTGATTTTAAGTTCGTCTGCGCATTTAGTAATTTGCAGTATCATAGTTAAAAGCTAATAGGCATAGTTAAACTGCAAAAGAAAGCTTATAGTTTAACTAACTTGTGCCACACTTAATGCAATCAAAACAATCAACCCCAGCCGCTCAGTAGATTTTTTATGACGCTAACGGAATTACGCTATATCGTGACCCTCGCTCAGGAACAGCATTTCGGCCGTGCCGCCGAGCGCTGTTTTGTGTCCCAACCGACCCTGAGTATCGCCGTTAAAAAGCTGGAAGAAGAACTGGGTGTTGCCCTGTTTGAACGCTCGAAAAGCCGGGTGCAAACCACTCCGCTGGGCGACCAGATTGTCACCCAGGCACAATTGGTATTGGAACAAACCGCAGCGATCAAAGACATTGCCAGTGCCGGTAAGGATCAGCTATCCAGCCCACTGCATGTTGGGGCCATTTTCACCATCGGGCCTTTCCTGTTTCCACACTTTATTCCGGAGCTGCAGAGCATTGCCTCAGAAATGCCTCTGTATGTGGAAGAGGGCTACACAGCCACCCTGCGCCAACGCCTGCGCAAGGGCGAGCTGGATGCCATTATTGTTGCGCTACCCTTTACCGAGCCCGATGTCGTCACCCAGCCTCTTTACGACGAACCCTTCGTGGTGCTGATGACCGCCGATCACCCACTGAGCAAGCTCGATGCCATCAGCCCCAACGACTTGGATGGCCACGATGTACTGTTACTGGGCGAGGGCCATTGTTTCCGCGACCAGGTTCTGGAAGCCTGCCCTAATCTACAGCCCAGCCTGGAAAACCGCAGCCATACCCGTACTGCCGCCGAGGGCAGTTCGCTGGACACCCTGCGCCATATGGTCGCATCCGGCCTGGGTATCACTATTCTGCCCATGTCAGCTGCGGTAGCTCCGCAATACAGTACAACCATGATGGTCACTCGGCCATTTGCCGATCCTGCGCCATCTCGCACCGTCGCTCTAGCCTGGCGTGCCAGCTTCCCGCGCCATAAAGCTATCGACGTGTTACGCTTAGCCATCAACCAGTGCCGCCTGGGCAGTCCCCATACTGGGTCAGAGGCCTAACCCAAATAGCAACCCGACAACAGCGTACATGACAGCAACCGACACGCCGGTAAGAAAACCCTCCTCCAACAAGACACAAGCGCCCGGACTCGATCAGGTAGCCGTTACCGCCCTTAAAGGCGTCGGTTCTCAGCTGGCGCTGAAGCTGGAGAAATTGGGTATCACTAACCTGCAGGATCTGCTGTTCCATTTACCCTTGCGTTATATGGACCGTACCAGGGTAACCCCCATAGCTGCCCTGCAGCCTCTGGCCAATGTGGTGATAGAAGGGGAGGTACGTGCCAGTGATGTGGTTTTTGGCCGTCGTCGCAGCCTGCTATGCCGCCTACAAGATGGTACCGGTACCGTTTCCCTGCGCTTTTTCCACTTCTCGAATGCTCAAAAACAGAAGCTGACCCCAGGTACACGTCTGCGCTGTTATGGCGAAACCCGCCGTGGCGCCTCGGGGCTGGAGCTCTATCACCCGGAGTATGAGGTGATTGACCAGAACAGCAACAAGAGCGCGAAACCGCTGCAGCAAACCCTGACCCCGGTCTATCCAACCACCGAGGGGCTAACGCAACAGCGCCTGCGCAGCCTGACCGAGCAAGCCCTGGAGCTGTTAAGCCAGCACAGTTTGACCGAACTCCTGCCCGATCACCTGCGCCAGCAATTACATCAGGTGTCACTGGCCGATGCCGTCAAGTATCTGCACCACCCCCCTAAGGAAGCACCGATCGACAAGCTGCTAACCGGGGAGCACCCCTATCAGCAGCGCCTGGCATTTGAAGAATTGCTGGCCCATCACATCAGCATGCTGCTGTTGCGCCAGCGGGTTCAGGAAACCGGTGCCCCGGCCATGGCACCGCAACCACATTTGCAAGACCGACTGGTAGCACAGCTGGGCTTTACCCCAACGGGGGCACAGACCCGAGTAGCCGCCGAAATCGCCTACGACTTGCAGCAAGCAGTACCCATGTTGCGCCTGGTTCAAGGTGATGTGGGATCCGGCAAAACCCTTGTCGCCGCTTTTGCCGCATTGCAGGCGGTAGGTAACGGTTATCAGGTGGCGATAATGGCCCCCACCGAAATCCTCGCTGAACAGCACCGCATCAATTTCAGCAATTGGATGGAACCGCTGGATATCAAGGTCGCCTGGCTCTCAGGCAAGATGAAAGCCGCCGAGCGCCGTGAACAGCTGGCCGCCATCGCCGATGGCAGCGCCCAGGTGATTGTGGGCACTCACGCGCTGTTTCAGGATGAAGTGGTATTTGCCGATCTGGGCCTAACCGTGATTGATGAGCAGCACCGCTTTGGTGTCCATCAGCGCCTGGCATTGCGCGAGAAAGGCCGGGAAGGGCGCCAGCCGCACCAACTGATTATGACCGCCACCCCCATTCCCCGCACTCTGGCCATGAGTGTGTACGCCGACCTGGATAATTCCGTCATCGATGAGCTGCCACCGGGCCGCACACCGGTATCGACGGTTGTAATCAGTAACGAACGCCGCCAGCAGGTGATTGAGCGGGTACAACAGGCCTGTCTGGAAGGCCGCCAGGCCTATTGGGTCTGCACGCTGATAGAAGAATCCGAAGCCCTGGAAGCCCAAGCGGCCGAGGCGACCTGGCAAGCCCTGCGTCAGGCCTTGCCGCAGCTTAATATCGGCCTTATTCACGGACGCCTGAAAGCGGCAGATAAGGACGCCCAAATGCAGGCCTTTAAGGCTGGTGAAACCCAGTTGCTGGTAGCTACCACCGTCATTGAAGTCGGCGTGGACGTACCCAATGCCAGCCTGATGATTATTGAAAACCCCGAACGTCTGGGGCTGGCCCAGCTGCACCAGCTGCGCGGCCGGGTAGGGCGGGGCAGCAAAGAGAGCCACTGTGTACTGTTGTATGGCGCCCCTCTGTCGCAGATAGGTCGTGAAAGACTCAATGCCATGCGCTCTACCACCGACGGTTTTGCCATTGCCGAAAAAGACCTGCAACTGCGAGGCCCCGGAGAAGTGCTGGGCACTCGCCAAACCGGCGATGTGCATTTCAAACTGGCCGATCTGCAGCGCGACGGCCACTTACTTCCCACCATCAAGCAAATTGCCCCCAATTTACTTGCCCAACATCCACAACAGGCCCAACTGCTGGTGGACCGCTGGTTAGGCAACAGTCCTGACTACGCAAACGTCTAGTCATAAAGCCGGAGATCGGGCTTGAGCCGCCAATCGGTGCCTGCTTGTGCCAATTTTTGTAAAAAACCTCCAAAGCCGACCTATCAATCAACTACAATAGAGATATTTACCCAAGCCACCATTAGAAGTAGGCTTAACAAGTTGTAACAAAAGTTTAATGAGGCCTTGCCTCTGGAGGATATGAGTTTGCCGGTTCCCGCCAGTGTTAAGCAGTTGCTGGAAAATCAAAAGGTCGATTACCACATCGCCGATACCAGCCAGGATGGCGCCCTGCGTGACCAGAAGTTACGCCAAATGGGAGCAGCCAAATCCTTAATACTGCAAGACGCACAAGGCCGGGTTCAGGTTGTCATAGCCGCCAACTGCCTGTTGGACATCAATGCGGCCAACCAGCAGATTGGTCGCGACATGCGTCCTGCCACCAATGGCGAACTGCAGCCTTTCTTCGATAAGCACCAGCTGGACTCCATCCCGGCACTGCCCAAGCTTGCTGGCATGCCTACCTTGGTGGACAAACGCCTGCTGGATGTCGAAACCCTGTATCTGGATGCCGGCACCAATGACGAGCTGTTAGAAGTTAAACAAGCCGATTTTGCCAACATGGTTGCTGACGCCACCGTGTGTGATATCGCCATTCCCCTGATAGACCTGGAACAGCCCAGCACCAATAGCGACGAAGACGATATTTTTGCTGCCGTAAAAACCTTTACCGGTCTGCGCATTAAACAGCGCCTGGAAGAAACCCTGGAATTACCGCCGCTGCCACAAACTGCGCAGCGCATTATCAAACTGCGGGTTGATCCCAACGCCGATATCAGTGATCTGGCCAATATCGTTGAAACCGACCCCAGCCTGGCCGCACAAGTTGTCAGCTGGGCCTCATCACCCTATTACTCTGCCCCCGGCAAAATTAAATCCATCCACGATGCCATTGTCCGCGTACTGGGTTTTGATATGGTGCTGAACCTGGCACTGGGCTTGGCGCTGGGTAAAACCTTGTCCATGCCCAAAGACGGCCCACAGGGAGTTAGCCCCTATTGGATGCAGGCGGTCTATACCGCTGCTGCCGTTGAAGGGTTGGTAACGGCCATCCCGCGCGAACACCGCCCAGGCTTTGGTATGGCCTACCTGTCAGGCCTGCTGCATAACTTTGGCTACCTGATTTTGGCGGAAATTTTCCCGCCACATTTCAGCAGCATTTGCCGACATATAGAAGCCAACACCCATGTGCCCAGCCAATTGGTTGAAAAACATGTTCTCGGCGTTAATCGTGACCAACTGGCCAGCTGGTTAATGCAGCTGTGGAATATGCCGGAAGAAGTTGTGGTTGCACTGCGTAACCAAAACGAGCCGGACTTTGAGGGTGAGCATAACGAATACGGCAAACTGTTATTTGTCGCACAGCGATTGCTGCAACAACGCGGTATCTGCCAGGGGCCAAAACTGGAAGTGCCTGAAAGCGTCTATCGCCAGCTGCACCTCGACCCGGAAAAAGCCAATACCACAATCGACAATATTATTGCCTCGGCCGATGAGCTGAATAATATTGCCGGTCAGCTGGACGCCTGATTCTCTAGCGGCGAATGCCACCCAATAAAAAAGCCAGGTTAAGTGACCTGGCTTTTTTATTGGTCGTCTATCAAGCGCTTCTCATCCAATGTACGCAGTAAATCCGGCCGAAATACCGCCAACATAGACACCATGGCGCCATTGATAAAACCTTCCGGAAACGCCATCAACAACAAGATATAACCGTACTCATTAAACGTCGTTGCTAAACCGTCACTGCCAAACAGGTTTATATACATCCAGGCCAAACCACTGAGCAGCAACACACTCAGCACAGAACCCAAAAAACCCACGCCAATGGTGTAAGCAAACAAATTAATATTAGGGATAGCACTGACCAGATGAAATATCCCCTGCACCAAGGTCACCGGGATGATAACCGTAAACAGGGCTTCGGTACCCAGGGTTTGTAACTCAACACCTAACCACACTCCCGACAATGCAATAGCAGCACAACCAATCACCACCGCCAGATGCCAACCGAACACCAACACAGCGGTGGTCACTCCAAGTAGATGGAAACGCAATTGTTCCCCGGCGTGAATATCCATACTCCAGAAGAAACTGTAAAACAACAGGGAGAAAAACAATAAGTGCTGGCGCTCCTGGCGTGCAGTAAGGGCGTGCCAAGGCGCTTTGATAGCTGCCCAAATCAATATCGGCACTATGGCTATTAAGGGCAACAAATTAAAGACAATAAAAGATTCGCTGAGGATTCGCATCTAAAAGACAATCGCTAAACAATAGATAGCACCTTAATCGGTTCTGCCAGTGGAACCAACCACAAAGCAATACGTCCAAGAGGCTGTTATTGGCAATACATTATGACGCATTTATGGGTTTCTTCAGAATAAAGCTCACCCTTTTCATACTGTTATTGGGTGTCAACAGCCCTTTACTACACGCCAGTGAGCCAGAACAGTATTGGACATTCAGTAGCGGCCCACAACAAACACAACTTATTGAGCTATACACATCGGAAGGCTGTAGCAGTTGCCCACCCGCTGAACGCTGGTTGAGCCAATTCAGGCACCACCCTGATCTGTGGCAACGCTATGTGCCGGTTGCCTTCCATGTCGATTATTGGGACTACCTCGGCTGGAAAGACCCTTTTGCCAGCTCACATTACTCCCAGCGCCAGCGAAACTACCGCCACAGAGGCAACAGCAGTTCGGTTTACACACCGCAATTTATACTTAACGGCAATGAATGGCGCGGCTACTTTTCCCGCCCCAAACACAAGCTCCCGAGTGAAGCTGGGGTAAACACCGGACGTTTACTGCTCAACACGCAACGCATCGGCGATATGTTTAACATTGAGACACAGTTTGATCCCCAATCTCAATATAAAACTCCACTGAGGCTGCACGTAGCATTACTCGGTGCCGATATAAACAACCCCGTTAAGCGTGGAGAAAATGCCGGTCGCACACTTCAGCACCACTTTGTGGTATTGCAACACCTGCAATATCCGTTGACCAAACGCCTACAGACATTGCACGCTAATGCAACATTGCAACTGCCCCAACAACTACCCGCCAACAGCCAACTGGGGCTGGCAGGCTGGATCAGTAATCAGCAAGGGCACATCATTCAGGCAACGGGTGGTTGGCTGAATACAGACAATAGCCAATGAGAAAATCATCATGCGCAGCCAACAGAAACTGCTCGCACGCTACCTGGAGAATATCCAACCGGGTCGGTTGGAATGGATTGGTTTACGCCCCGCCAGACGTGAAGCAATGCAAACAGTAAACAGTGTGCAGGCCATTGCCGAATATGGTCTGGAAGGTGATCGCCGCTGCGAGGCAACACCCGGCTCTGGTCGCCAGGTTACTTTCATCAGCCAGGAACATATTGACGTTATTGCAAGTTTGTTAGGGCGTAAATCACTGCAGCCGGCATTACTGCGTCGTAATCTTGTAATCTCGGGAATCAACCTGAATATTCTTCGCCATCAGCATTTTCAAATCGGTAACGCGATCTTTCTCGGCACAGCACCATGCCATCCCTGCTCAAGGATGAATGAAGTGCTGGGGCCACAGGGTGCAGCGATGATGTATGGGCACGGGGGGTTGTGTGCCAAGATTATTCAATCAGGTGACATTAACATCGGAGACAGTTTGGTCCCTATTCAACGTTAACCACATGCACTCAGTGCATCCGAGCATGCAAATTGGTCGTTTGTCAGCACCTTCGCAAGAGCGACACAATCAGGATATACGCCATATATATCCAAGGTAATCAATCACCATGCTTGCGACACTTATTGACACTTTCCCATCTGGATTAAACGCCAAACGTAAAATCAAAGCACTCCAACAGCGACTTCCCGGCGATTATCACACCGTTGAACTGGATACCTGCTATATACGCTACAGAATGGCCGGTTCCGGCAAGCATACTCTCGTATTGGCAACCGACCCGCCGATCAGCCTCGAATGTTATGACGAACTGATTGGCATCCTGGCCAAAGATTATCGGGTGATCGTATTTGAGTTACCCGGCTTTGGTTATTCGCTACCTAAAATCGGATTTGATTTTCGTTTCGATAACACTATCGAAATACTTATCCAATTACTCAAACACTGGAACTGTGGCCCTTACGTGCTGTCGTTTCCCTGCGCAGCGGCATATTTTTCCATTGCCCTGGCCGAGCGATTCCCCCAGTGGGTTTCCCATCTGGCATTGATACAGGCACCTAACTGGCAACAGGAGCAACTCTGGAAACACCGTCTGGATCCCAAATCCATACTCAACACACCAATCATGGGGCAAGTCTTCCTTAAGCTCGGCAAACGTAAAGTTGCTCGCCAGTGGGTAGAGTATGCGTCTAATACGCCACCCTTTACCCAGCACTCACAAGCGTTAATTGATAAACAACTGCACCATGGCGGTTGTTACTGTTTGGCCTCAGCGATGCAAAAGAGCTTAACGCCTGAAAGTCCTGCGCTGAGTGGATTCACACAGCCGGCCATCATGGTGTATGGCCAACAAGATTCATCCCACAAAAAAACGGATTTTGAAACCATTCGCGACTACAACCCCAGCATAGAAACCTGTGCCATTGATAAGGCGGGACACTTCCCTGAACTGGAAACACCACAGCTGTTTAAAAACTATCTGGACAAGCTGATCTACGCATCCAATTGATGCTCAGCCAGCCATTGCACCATGGCGGTAATGGCTGGATTGTTATGGGTTTTGGGATAGACAAAATAATAATCGGCGGAGAGCGCTTGTTGAGGTTCAGTAAGAGGGATTAACTTCCCCTCATCCAAGTCACGCTGAACCATGGGAATTGCCCCCATTACCACACCCAAACCTTCTCGTGCGGCCTGCAAGGCAGTTTCTGCATCATCAAAATATAAAGATTCAGCAGGGCTCAAAGATGCCAAGTCAAAATGATGTTGCCAGCGCTCCCACAAGTCAGTCTGATGGGTAGAATGAAACCAGCTCAACTTATTAAGCACACTCAAATCGCCATTCCAGCCGTGGCGCTGAAGCAAGCCAGGACTGGCGAGCGGGATCATATACTGGCGGTGTAGCTTCATTACCTCAGTATGGGCATCTGCCTTTGCATCGAAGCGAAAGCATCCATCAATTTTTGTGCTATCAAAGGTTTTGTACGTCAGGGCAGACTCAAAGGTAAGGCGAATATTTTGGTGTTGTTTGGTGAAGGCGTGTAAACGTGGCAACAGCCAATTATTGGCAAAATAGGGTTGTGCGCTTAATCGTAACTGTAACTGCCCTTGAGGGGATATTGAGGACACGGCTGAAGATAGCAAACCCAATGCCTGACTAGCCGCCTCAAATAATTCCTGCCCTTCTGCTGTTAATTGCAAAGACCGGTTGCCCCGCTCAAACAAAGCAACGCCTATATCCTCTTCCAACCCACTGATTTGGCGGCTAACGGCCGATGCAGACAGACACAGTTCATCGGCAGCGTCTTTAAAACTTAACCTGCGAGCGGCAACCTCGAAGGTTCTTAGTGTGTTTAGTGAGGAGGGTAGGGCGCGCATAGGTTGACTATTTTATAGTCTAATTAAAGAGGTAACAATTAAAAGTGTCCGTTAAACTGGGGGAGGTTCACTCTGCCCCCTTGAATTGTGGATGACCCCTTTAATCTAACCTCTAATCAGTTGAAGGTCGTAATAGATTTAAAAAAGATTCAAAATCATCAGCCACTGGGCAAACCAGTAACTTTCCATCCTCACCCTGATAATCGTGAAACATTAATACCACAGGAGGATTATCACTTTCTGGGCAGGATCGATAGTCAAAACAGATATAATCGCCGTTAGCTGAGCAGCCAAAGCAAACAACCTCTTTATGGCCATACACATCGTGATCTTGATTATTTTCTATCTTTCCAGATTCCGAAGAAAGTTCCCCAAAACCAAAAAAGGTAATATCCCGAGAAGAAACTGAGTTATCAGTAAGGCTCATAAAATCAAAGAATGAAAACTCTGGGATTAACTCATTATGCCTCGCAATTAAATCTCTATATGTCGAGGGAAACTTTATTTCAAAATCCCTTTCGAACTCATCTATAAACAAGGGATCGATCTCGCCACTATCATGAAACACTTCCAATTTTTTCATTATTTCCCCTTATCCAAAGCATCACCTATATGAGAAACAGCTTTATGCACATCGGTTGGGACCAACTGCATCTTACCACTTGCATCATGATGCCATGTGAATCCTTGAATTTTTGGCTTCTCTGCATTGATTTGCTTTAACTGAAGCGGAGTAAAATCATCAGTACTAACGTCTCCGCGCGCAATAGCACTCTTCAGGTCTCTTGTTGCCTGAGGAAACTGAGAATCATAGTCTACGCTCTTATCAATACGTGTAGTGAATTTTGTGTGGTCATCAAAGACAACAAGTCCGCGACTATCGTATGGAATATTTGCAGTCGTAGATTCCCCTGTAACAGGGTCTTCGTATTTTACACGGACAGCCTTGTTACCATAAGAATCAGTAATGACCTCAACGCCTTTTTCTGGGTTAGAATTTACCCTTTGCAACGGATCTTTAGGATTAGTTGTAGAAGTTACGTTTTCCTCACCAAAAACATGCTCTAGATCTTCACGTTTTTTATTTGGATCGTATGGACCGGTATCGCCTACGCGATCATCAGGTTTAGCATTTGCATGTCCACTATCTGGACCATCCGGTCCCCGATTCCCAACCCCACCATCAGCCAAATCCGTAGCCGCATCACCACGCATGTCTGGCAGTTTATTAACTACCGCAGGCAAAGCACCTATAGCCGCAAGCTTCTTGAACGGATTAACAACACTCAAACCGTCCTGAACTTCTTCAACCTGCTTATCATAGTAACGGTTTTGATCTTCGTAAAGATCATGCCGGTATATCTCTGTTAATAGATCCCGTTTAAAATCTTCTGCTAATTCAGGAAGTGCTTCTATCAAAGCCTGCTCAGCTTCTTGCGGGTGCTCTTTAGCCCAATCGTAAAACGCGATAGCTTTTTCGTAATTTTCAGCATCCAACAATGCTTTAGAGGTCTGGTAGAGGTCATCTCCAGACTCATAGATTTCTTTAGCTGTACCGTGAACTGTGGCTGCGGCAGTCACCAAGTCCCAGTTTTTCTCAACTATATCTCCTATTGTTTCCTTAGGTTTATATAGGTCATCTTTTATGTCACCGTACTGATACAGGTACATATCTCCATTCTTATACTCATCCTCCGTTGAGGTGAGCATGAAGCGTTTATTACCTTGATCATCTATGAAGGTTATTGTTTGTGCATTTTTACTTATGTACTGTTTAGCCGACTCAGTAACATTTGGGTCATTAGCTAACTGCTTTGCCCACTCCTCATCGTTCATGGCTTGAGCTGTGGCCATGAGCTCTGCCTCTGCGTCTTGAGCTGTAATGCCGCGTTCGTCAGCATAACCTTGAATGTTATCTTTTAACCACTCAACTTCAGTCTTATGCAACTGCCGATTAAACTTATCCGCATTCCCCGCAATCAACCCACCATCGACTGAACTACCACCAACAGCCGAACTAGCCGCAGCACCCAAAATCACCGCCAACGCGTTACGCGTTTCAGCATCATCAGGAAGAGCATCTCCAAGCTTCTGGTTTACCAGCTCATTAACACCGGCTGCCGCTGCACCACTGGCAAAATCACCTCCACCCAGAGAGGTTGCTATACCACCAACAATGGCATGAGCCAGCTCTTTTGAAATAGCTGGCTTGGTTTCTTCTACTCTAGCCTCAAGCTCTTCTATATCTACCGGATAAGGCTTACCTTCTTTCTCGGCTTTTCTTGCAGCCTTTAACTCATCTTTAGCATTCTCGTGTTCTTGATAATAATCACCCACCCTGCGATAAGCTTCCTCCGAAAAGACCTCAACCAACTCACGGGTCTCTTCAAGATCACGCTGTACCTCTTCGGCATCAAAAACATTCTCCAGCGGAGTATGAGCGTCATCAGCGTTGTCCGCTAAACCATCAAGGCTATTCTGATCAATCTCTTTGCCTGCAACGGTTATCGTCGCTTGGCTAATAGCCGAACGAGTAGTACTGGAAGCCTCATCAGAGTCACTGGCAGCACCTCCGCCAATACCCATGGGGCTATTACCATCGCCTTCAGACTGATTGAAGCTTGTGCTAACACTAATGCTGACACTTTTAGCATCGTAACGAGAGACATTTTCCAGCTCATCATAAGATAGGCTGGCTGTTTCCAGACGGTTATTAGCGCTCTCACCTTCGGCAACAATCACAGCGCCTTTTAGTTCTGTGTTGCCGCCCACCTGAACATCAAAGCCATCTTCACCGGCAAAAATACCACTCTGCTCCTGCACACTGCGGTGCTCGGCTTCAATTTCTGTTTGGCTATAGGCCAGATTTACACTTACTGGCGCCTGAGACCCAATACCCACCGACACACCCGCACTGGCATGCTTCTGCTCGGATTCATAGGTAGATTCATCCTGTTGGCTACGAATGGTAAGATCACCACCAGTCTGCAGCGAAACTTTGTCACCTTTAATTCGAGCCCCTTCCAACAGAGTATCGTTATCAGCCACGATCGTAACATCACGGCCATTAATGTCTGTTTCCAGATACTGATCATTTGAAGAGTGTGTATAGCCTTCGCCTTTATTGCCATTGGCAAATATACTTAAGCCGTTTTTACCGCCTTCACCTTGGCCAACAGCTACTTTTAAGCCGACAGCCCAACCACTACTGCTGTTTTCACTGTTGTAATCGTTCTGGTTTTTCGCTGCTGCCAGGGTTATATCATTAGCCGCTTGAAGGGATACTGTGTCGCCGTTTATTTCACTGCCTATTGCTGTGATATTACCTGCTACATCATTAGCTGCTTCACCGCGTGCAATAACTTCCGCAGTCCCACCAGCATTCACACGGCTACCCACAGCATTATGGACTTCATTTATGCTGTGACTTTCGCTTTTGCTGCTGCCAACACTGATACTGACTTCCACACCCGCTTTGGTGAAGTCACCGTTGGCTATGGCCTCAGCGGTGTCTTTTAGCTCATGTAAATCCTCCGCCAGACGAGCTGCTCTTAGCGCATACAAGGCCTGCAAACGCTCGTCTTCAACCTCACCTCCGCGCTCTATACTATGGGAAAATTCCTTGGCGGTTTCGACTCCTTTGGCACTAACCGACAGTGAAACTCCACTCTGTTTAAATTCCTGCTTTTGCTCCTGGGTGTAGGTGTTATAAGCATGATTCAAAGTGACGTTCTTACCCTCGATATGTACATCACCATCAGCAAAGGCTTCTGAAGCAGTGACCGTCACATCATCATTGGCCGCAATGGAAACATCACCCTGCAAGCTGCCAATCAGCGTGCCACGCTGAATAACTTCCTGCGTGTCGGTTGACTGGGACTGTTTTTGCGAACCGACGGTAATGCTGCCACCACTGGCGAAGATGCCGGATTTGGTTTTCTTCTCATAGTGGTAACTGGATGCCGTATCCTGAGCGCTGCTGAGTGTGATATCACCACCCGCCGCCAAGGATAGATCACCTTCAGAAACCACCTGAGCACCTTGCAGGGATTGATCTTCACCGGCAATCAGTTGGGTTTCCCCTCCGGCAGAAAGGACCGAAACAACAGAGGTTGTTTGGGCATTACTGTTAATCGTGGTTTTTGATTTACCGCTCAGGCCGCCGGAGCTTTTTTGTTTGTAGACATAACTGGATGTCATATTTTCGGCTGCATCCACCGTCAGGTTGCGCCCGGCATGGGCGATAAGATCCTGGCCGGCTTCGGCCTTACTGGCGGTTATAGTGACATCACGGCTGTCATTGGCAGCAATGCCCGCCTCGGTTTTAGCGGTATTGATCATCAGATCACCGCCCGCCTTAATCAGGCTACCCTGCTGGGTGATGGAATCTTTTCTTATCAGGACTTCACTGGATCGACCAAAACTGCCTTCATCCTTTTCATAAAATTCATAGTGATGCTCATCCTGTACCGAAGATACAGTCAGGTCACGCTGGGTACGAATACTGACATCATTACCCGCCGTTACTTGCGAGCCTGAAATTTCAATGTCTTTGCCGGCATTTAATGTGAGATTGTTCGCAACAGTTAACTCGGAGGTTTCATGGCTGATGGTATCTTCCATCATGTGGCCATTGCGCCAACTATAGGCGTGGCGATCCCGGGTTTGTACTGCCGTTATGGTAATACCTTCGCCTGCGTTGAGTTCAGCATTGCCGCCGCTGGTAACGTCGGAGGCAGCAATATCGATAGACTTGTTGGCACCCAGTGATAAGTTGTTATCTGCCGTGATGCTTGCCCGGTGTCCCACTTGGGTTGTGATATGCCCGGCCTCACCACGCCAGGTTTTACCCCACTCGGTTTGGGTGACTTCGGTTTTATTTTGAATGGAGCCTTCGCGACTCACCAGGCTGACATTTTCACCGCGCATACTGCCGCCTATATTGGCAATATCAGTGCGGGATTCAACTTCTAGCGCGTTGTTGGCAATTAAGGCTCCACGGTTGTTGATCCCCTTGTCCGACTGAAGGAATAGATCCTGAGACGATAGGGCACCGCTGTTATTGATGTCACCAGCTGCGGTCATTAGCTGTACACTGTCACCGGTAATGACTGCACCGCCTCGGGCGATGGAATTCTCATTGACACTGGCCAGGTAGAGTTCTGGAACCAGCACGAGCTGCCCTTCAACTTCACGCTCTACCATCCAGATCATATCTTGGGTTAACGCGGAGACTTGTTCATCTGTCAGGCTAATACCGAAACTGAAATCCAGAAGCTCCGATTGCGCCACGGCATTGTCCATCAGTGATTGCATCCAGTTCAGCTCAGAGCCAAAACCGATATGGGCCACTTGTCCGGTCGCGTTATAGGCGGCTTGCCTCACTAACTGGGTTTCATAATAACCATCCCCCAGGCGTTTGGTGATACCGTCGGTATCAATACCTAAACGTCCCAGCAGGTAATCTGAGCTGATGAAGTTGCCATAGTCCGCAAACAGGGGATCACTTTCTACCAGATAGGGGTGATTAGCCTCAGGGGTTATGGTGAATACGCCTGTTCCACGTTGTGGTAAGAGATCTGTGATGGCGATAGCCGTGTTGGCATTAACTCTATCGACGTCATCATTATCAACTACCGCTGTAATCGTTGACTGTCCGTCGGCTACGCTTTGAACAGAATTATTGTTACTTACATCACCTACACTGGATAGCTGTGCATCACTATCCTGGAAGTTAATTGGATTAATGCTAGCTCGCTGGCCTTGTGTCGTTGAACTATCCAGGGTTTCCACACCGATATTACTCGGTGTCGTGGTGTATTCAGCGATGTTGACGTTATCAATCTGGCCGGTAAAGCTGCCGGTAATGCTGCCACCTGCCTGAATGGTCCCTGTGGCTTGTGAGCCTGCGGTATAGGTTTCGGTGTAATGGGTGCGATTAAATTGACGCATCCAGCTTGGAATAGGCTTACTCGTTAACCGAAGTTGATTCCAGTTATCAAGTGGTCGATATCTAGTAACAGTAAATTTACTGATTCGGGCCTCATATTGCTCACTCAATCCTGCCGGATATAAGTGATCGCTTTGCATGCGTCGGTAAGTACCATCAGTTGTTCTAGCCTTCCATCGTTCATAAACGGTTTTTTCACCACCAGCGTAACCAACATTGGTCAAGCTATCGCCGGTCATAGTCAAATCACCAACAGCAGTAATAGCGCTGTATTCATTGGTAATACTACCGCCAACCAATGTCATATCGGCACCAGACAGTAAATAGGCTGTCGGTGAATCCTGGCTAATGACATCGGTGTAATAACTGTAGGCTTCCCAGTACCAGGTGTAGTTATCGCCGCTACAGTCGGTACACCAGTAATTCACACCAGAATTAGACGTTAAGGATGAAGATACAGAGAACTGTGATTTTCGATTTATGATGGCATTTGCCGCGATGGACAAATTGCCATTATAGGCATTAATCGTGCCTGAGATATTCTCAACCTGACCGGTGCTTGAGGTTATATCTATGTTGTTATTTGCAAAGAGCGTTCCGTAATTGTTAGTCAGGTTTTGAACCAACGCTAACGACATATTATTGCCAGAGAACAGCAGACTATTATTACCATTACTGATGCTATTGGCTGTAATACCCAAATCAGAGCCCGCCCCCAAGGTCCCGGTATTGGTAATATCAACAGCATTAATTGTCAGATTACGTGCTGCACTTAAACGGCCTTGGTTATTCACATTGCCGGTAATATTCAGAGATATATCCTTGGCTGAAGCAATAATACCTCCGCTGGTATTCGTTAGTCCCGTTGCCGAAAGATAGAAGTTATCCTGAACGGATATTTCACCTTCATTAATGAAGGCTCCAAGCGTGGTGATGTTTAAACCACCGGTGGTTAACAGCTTTGTACCCGCTGCATTCTGGTAATCTATATCGGTGATTAGATTAAGCTGATTGTAACCACCTATAACACCACCGGATGCCGCACTGTAGAGATCCAGCGTTAACGCGTTATCAGACCAGATGGTTCCGCCGTTATTGGTTATCGTGTTGGCTATCACGGAAACTTGATCTGATCCGGTAATAACGCCATTGCTATTGTTTATAATATTATTACCGATATTAATCGTAACATTGGAAAAATCACCAACTCCGTAGATACCACCGCCGACATTACTTAGCCCTGCTGATGTAAGCGCAATGTTCCCTGTAGCAACCCACAACCCATTATCATTAACAGCATTAGAGGCGCTCAATACAAGGTCGCCTTTTGATTGCAATAAACCCGTAGTGTTATTAAGTGTGCCTGTTACATCAAACGCCAATTCACCACTGCCAAGATGCAATACCTGACCATTCTGGTTGCTAAAATCACCGGGGGTGGTGAGAGAGAAGTTAGCCTGAGCGGTTTGAATAACGCCGTTGTCGTTAATGAGATCAGACTCAGTAGAAATACTCAGCCCTGTAATACCAGCAATAGTACCGCCAATATTCGATAACCACTGTGTGGCTAATGTCACCATATCGCCAATAATGGAACCGCCATCACTAACTAGTGATGCCGTATCAGAACCATTAGCCACATTAATACGCTGTGATGCATCCAGTTTGCCGTTGGTGTTATTCAATGATGTTGTATTAACGTCAATTGAACCATTCGATGCAATGGTACCGCTGTTAGTTACGGCACTCGCCGTAACAGATAATGTTCCTGTTCCTGCATGGGTGATTGTGCCATCCGTATTGGTAAGACTATTACCTGCAGTAATAACGACATCATCGGCGTTGGTCTGAATAAGTCCATTGGTATTATCAAGGCTATCACTAACCGTCAGGCTTAAAGCTTCAACACCTGTAATTTCACCTTTACTATTGCTGAGTGTTGTTGCTTGTATCGCTAAATTATCCGCGACCATATCGCCATCGTGATTAATCACATCAGTTGCTATAACAGTTACATCAGTTGCATTTAATACACCTTCACTGTTATCCAAACGTGAAGCCGTGATTTCGACCTCGCCATTTGAAACCACGGAACCTTGAATATTTGTGAATGTTGTTACATCGAGATCCAGCTTGCCTGAGCCCGCGTGCACTATCTCACCACGGGTATTGTTTAACTCTCCTCCGGAAGAAATAGCTGCATGTGCTGCATTGGTGCGAATATCACCATCAGTATTATCCAAGCCGCTTGTAGAACTTATAGTAAGCGCATTTACACCCGTCAATTCACCACTTACATTGCTGAAATCTGTTGTACTTAACGACAAATTATCAGCGCTGATTACGCCGTTATCGTTATTAATCGATAGATTGTTAGCCGTTATTGTAACGGCATTGATAGTGCCGGAGCTGTTATCCAGGTCTGTTGTCGTAACAGCTATTGTTCCATTTGACGCAATTGTGCCTTGCTGGTTATCCAACTGAGCAGACTGTAAAGATAATGTGCCATTTCCTGCGTGTGTAATCTGACCTTGTGTATTTGTCAAAATATTGCTTACAGAGATTGCAACATTTTCTTGATTGGTTTGAATAATGCCTTGAGTGTTATCCAGGTTTTGTGTAACGGTTATATCTAACTCATCAACACCTCTGAGTAGGCCGTCAACATTAGATATCCAATCGGCCGCTATGGAAACGATATCGGCAATAAAACTACCGCCATCATTAATCACATTAGCGCTTGTAATAGAAATGGATTCAGCTTGAAGGTTACCGTCAGTATTATCTAAATTTGATACAGCAATACGTGCTACACCATTAGATGCTATTGCTCCTTCAGTCCCATCGAGAGTATTTGCCGTCAACTGTAATTCACCCGTTCCCGAATGAATAATAGAACCCTTTCTATTCGTTAACTGGCCACCGCTGTAAATAGATGCATTGTTAGCATTGGTTTGAATGCGACCGCCATCGTTATTTTGCAGTTCTACAGAAGCCCTGAGGTTTAGCTGATTATTACCGGTTATGGTGCCATTATAATTATTGCTAAGGGTTTGAGTATTTAATGACAGGGTATCGGCTGTTAGCGTCCCGCTATTATTGTTCACATCGAGAAGTGTTCCATCTATCTCCTCAGCGTTTATATTACCTTGTTGATTGCTGAGTTGATCAGCAACAATTGACAGCTTTCCATTAGATGCAATTGTTGCTCTCTCATTATTGACACCCTGTGCCGATATCGTCAATTGTCCTTGACCAGCGTGCGCTATATTTCCGCAGTACGTATCAGTGTCATCACAACTGTTATCTATCACTCCGCCTGCACTAATGAATGCATCTTCTGCATCGGTTTGAATTATTGCTTGGTTGGTAATATTGTTGGTTACGGAAACCTCTAGGCGTGAGCTTCCCTGAATATTTCCCCTGTTAATAAGTTCATTGCCCGTGATTGTTAATTCACTTGCAGCCAATTGAGAATCTCGATTATTTTCAATACGTGCAGAATTTGCAGCTACAATCGCAGAATCACTGGCAATTACAGAGCCATTATTTTCAAAACGCTCGTTGAGATTAAGCGTAATCGTACTCGCCGATATAGATTGGTTATTAATTACCGTATCTGCATTAACATCTAAACCTGCTTCAGCATTAATGGCAGCGTTATTTTCAAGATGATCTGCAACGATAAGGATACTGCCATCTTCTGAGAGAAGATTATCGCCCACCGTTATGTCTTTCGTTGTGTTCAGTGCGATTGACTCAGCTGCCTGAACCTTATTGGCAAAAACAATATCGCCATTAACAGTTAACTCAATATTACCTGCACTGGCACTAAGTTCACCTGCGACATTAACGCCAACACCTTCTTCCGTGCCGATTAACGTAATACTGTTGGCATACATACCACCAAGTGCGGCGGTATCCAGCGAAAAGGCGGGCTTAGTCGAGCCATCATCAGCTAATTCTGTAACCCTTAGCGAGTCGTAATCTACATCATTCCGACCTGTGATGATGTTCAATTCTTTAGCATGTAACTCGTCATTAAGAACAAGTGCACGGGTCAGAATATCCAGCCTATCTATATTACTGCTATTTAAGCCACCAAGCTCAACATCACCTCCGCTAATGGAAAATCCATCTAAGCCACCATTGAGGAAATTGGGCGTACCTGTCGTTAATGTAGCCCGAGGGGTATTGATAAACCCACAACCGTTACAGGTAATGCCATTAGGGTTAGCCAAGATGAAATCAGCCGATTGCCCTGCAATTTCTGCATAACCTTCGAGCAATGATCGATTAGCGCTAGTTACTTCATTTAAAATGATGCTAGCACTACCGGCTGTCAGTTGCGGATTGCCTTCTATGTACCCGGCCAGATCGGTTGCCGTAATGACATTGGCGTTGTTAAAAATCAGGCCCTGGGAACCAATATCCAGTTCAGAGAATTTGTTATGTGAGACGCCTTTAGCACTGGGCTTGGTAATATTAACAATATCTATGCCATTGCCCGCCTTATCCAATATGGCTTGGTTTGCCTTCGCAGCATTCTTATCAACCACCACACCCGCAGAAACTATTGCAGGCTGAAAGGTTAACAAGCCAACCAAGGTATAAGAAAAAGTCCGTTTTATATAAGACATCGTGAAGCTTCCCTAAACTGTACTACAGCGTAAAACTGATACTGAATGCAAACTCTTCGCCGGTATTGCGTAGATAATCCGGCTCATCTATTGGCTGGGCATAGGTCATTTCAATCGACCAGTACTTCCCCGTGGCCATTAAGCCCACAGCCCAACCTTTCAGCGTTTCGTATTTATCGGTGTCCGTGCTGTAATCGCGCACCAGACCCGCATCCAACCCGATAAAGGGTGTAACTCGTTGTAACCAATCCTTACCCCATGCCGGGTAAAAGCTTGCCAGCAAATCATTGCGCCAATAGGCGCCGGTATTGCTGGACAAGCTGCTCTCTTTGTATCCCCTCACGGTATAGGCGCTACCTATGCTGATTTCTTCACTGCCAAATAACACATCGGGGCTGTATTGGGCGTGCAAGCGAGTTTTGTACTGGAGTTTGTTGCTGAAGGCGGCGAGAGAAAAAGGCTGATTAAAATCGATATCAATTGTGTACTTATCGAACTGAGCCTTGGGAGCTAGATGGCGTAACTGACTATTGATTTCATCATCATCAGGACTGCTGAAAGCATCTAACCCCCGATGATAGGTTAATTCACCCAATAGTAATCCGCCTCGCTGAAAATACTGCTCATGTTTTAAGGCTAAAGTAGCAATCCCCAGCGTGCGGCTACTGGTCTCAATTAAAACATCTTCAATGAAGTTTTCATTCTCTTTTCGGGTTAACCCCAGGTTCAATCTGGTCTTGCTGTCAGCATCCCTAGATAAAACTCGCCCAATGGAAAGTCGTTGCGTTTGGCTTTTACCACTTGTTTCAAACGTTTGGTTAGTACCCTGTACACGAGAAAGATATTCAAAATAGGTGGTATCAAGGCTTAGATTCCAATAACCCAACGGTATGTCCCAATGCCAGGAAACACTTTGGCTTTTCTTGCCATCGCTATCATCCTTTGTATCTGTTTGAAGAGAGAGGTAGGTGTAATCGTAAAGACCTAATGGGCTATCCCAACTTGCCATTAATTGGGCTTGGCTTTCACCGGTATTGTCCTGTCCAGAATTGGAAAAGCGGCTTGTAATTTGCCACGGTTGAGCTGTTTGCTCTTGTATCTCTACCAAACTCTGCCCCATAGCAGAGCCAGGAATCAATTGCATTGTTGCTCTACGCGATCGCAGTCGATTAATTTGCTCCAAACCCTGCTCAAGATCACGTAAGTTTAAAATCTGTTGCTCTAGGCCCGGGAATATAATCGCCAGATTTTCACTTGCCTGTCGATTGGCCGCTGATTCAATAGCTTCTACAAGGCCTTCAATGACCTGAATGATTAAGGTTCCTTGTTGCAGGTTTTGCTGTGGCAAATAGGCTCGCGTGGTGATATACCCCAACTCAAAATAACGTCGGGTCACCGCGGTAAGGACCTCATTGAGCTGACCAACACCAAGACACTGACCTACAAATGATGTCAGCGTCTCATCAAACTCAGATAAAGGCAGCTGATTTACACCCTGCAGCTCGATTTGCTGGATAGTAAAACAGGGGCCATCTAAAGACTCTGCTGACTGCCTTTCTTCAAAAGGTACGGGGTATTCTGAACGGTTGCGTTGTTCAGCTTCTATTCGTCGCCGCTCTTCAGCTTGCCGCTGTTGTTCGAGTTGAATAATGCGGTCAGAGGGGGGCTGAGTAGCCTGCGCCTGAACCAACGCTGTAGATGTCATCCCTGAAAGTAATGCGATGCATATACCAAGGTAAACCTTACCCTTGGACATGGTCATAATCCCTATTCAATTGCTCCAAAATGAGAATGTAGCGACTATCTTTTGACTGTTAAGCCATACGCGCCATTCCTTGGCGCGCATTTTGTCATACTTCCGACTGCAAAGTCATGTAAAAGTTAGGAAAAATCTTACTTTTCTTATGCCAACACCTGATCCTCACCCTCATTACGGGCAATAATCACCGCACAACAGCTATCACTAAACACGTTAACCGCGGTACGCATCATATCGAGAATGCGATCGGTGACCAGCAACATGCCTATACCTTCAAGCGGCAAACCAATCACGCCAAGAATTACCGTAATTGCCACCAGGCTCGCCGCTGGAATACCGGCAACACCAACGGATGTCAGTAAGGCAACCAATACGATGGTGAACTGGGTGGTGAGGGTTAAATCCAAACCGTAGGCCTGGGCGATAAACATGGCGGCGACACATTCATACAGCGCGGTGCCATCCATATTGATCGTTGCCCCCAACGGCAAAACAAACGAACTGGTTTTGTTGGAAACCTTCGCGTTCTTTTCCACACACTCCATGGTCACCGGCAGGGTGCCCGAAGAAGAGGCGGTTGAAAATGCGGTGAGTAGGGCAGGGGCCATGGCGCGATAATGGCGTAACGGATTAATACCACCCATGGTTTTTAATAAAATCGCCATGGTAATTACCGCGTGGGTAAGTAGCGCCAGGAAAACAGTAAAGAAGAATATCAACAGCGGTTTAAAGGCATCGAAGCCGGTTACTGTCACTGTTTTTGCCACCAGACCGAACACACCGATTGGGGCGAACTTCATAATAAACAGGGTGATTTCCATCATGGTTTCAAACACACCCTGCCAGAAATCCATCAGGGTTTTGCTGGGTCCTTTGCTGATACGGGTCATAAAGAAACCAAACAGCAATCCAAAACAGATCAACCCCAGCATTTGTCCATCTGCTGCTGCCTGCACAATGTTGGCTGGCACCATGCGCAAAAATACCGCGGTAATATCACTGACTCCGCGACCTTCAACACGTTCAAGCTGAGCAGTTACAGCGGAATCACTGCTTAAATTCAAACGATCACCAGCGGGCTGTCCATCAATCACACCGGGAGCAAAGGCATTCACAAACAACAGCCCAATCATGATGGCGAGAAAGCTGGACAACATATAGAAACCCAGGGTTTTACCGCCCAAGCGTCCCAGGTCTTTACTGCCACCAATGCTTGCCACCCCACAAATAATGGAAGACAACACCAACGGCACGATGATCATTTTTAAACCATTTAAGAACAGGGTGCCGATAAAGCTAAAGACATCCAGCAGTCTTACCCCTATCAGGGTAGTGGATTCATCAATGGCAAGCCCTACCAAAATGGCACCAATAATGGCGATCATAATTTGCCAGTGCAGCTGTAAATCTCTAAGAGGCATAACAGGATTCCTTAATGCGCAATGCGCTTTCCATATATTGAGCTATTTCGTAGGGCATAAAAAAACGAAAGCCAGGCTTTCGTTTTTTGGGGTTAAAGGCTGTTTTTTACTCAGCCATTAACCGAATCTTTCAGTGCTTTACCAGGCTTAAACCCTACTGAAGTACTAGCGGGAATTTGAATGGTTTCACCGGTCTTGGGGCTGCGGCCGGTACGGGCTGCGCGGTGACGCTGAGAGAAAGAACCAAAACCAATCAGGTTAACGGTTTCGTCACGGCTTAATGCATTGGTGATTTCATCAAAAATGGCCGATACCACATCGTTGGTTTTTTCTTTCGGTAAATCAGCTAAGTCGGCAACAGCAGCTACCAAATCGCTCTTATGCATAGGTATTTCCTTCGTATTTCTATTATTGTTTTATATATTGCTTAATGTGTGTGCTTTAACGATAAGCTGGTTTATAGACCATATCCATGGCGTTGAGTCAGGCATAGCTTCGTCGTAGACGATAACTTTTCTCTCCGGTCCCGCTCAATTTTGTTATTATCCCCGCATTAAACCAAGCTAGACCGTTTGGGTAAAGCTTTTTAAGCCGCCAAGCCCCATTGCAGGGGACTTTAGGTACTTTTTCGGATAACAGACTAAGCGGATATGGGTTGTAAAGAACCTTCTTGGCATAACCGCCCTACAGGACACAGCAAACCCTCGACACCACTCAGCCAATGGCTTTTTGATCGCGGCTCGCTAACGTCACGCCTGCAACACTTAAGCCATGGTCAGTTCAGGGTAGAGGTGCTGTCTCAGGGGTGGGGCAAACCCCGCTTGTCAGAAGCACGCAGCCTGGGCATATCACCCAGGCGCTATGCGCTGGTGCGCGAAGTTATCTTATATGGCCAGGATCAGCCCTGGGTCTATGCCCGCAGTATTTTGCCGCAATGCACTCTGACCGGACGCCTGCGCAGTTTGCGCAAGCTGGACAACCGTCCCTTGGGCGCCATGCTGTTTAATGATCCGGCGATGTATCGCAGCCCTATTGAAATCGCCTGCTTCAAGGCCGACAATCCCCTGATACCGCAAAAGGTACGCAGCACCACACCACTGTGGGGGCGACGCTCTCGCTTTTACCTGGACAATAAACCCCTGCTGGTGTGCGAGATCTTTCTAGATGCCTTTAACCAAACCCTTTCGGCCCAATAATCGACCGTAACCCTATGTCTGCCACCACCATCGATAACATTCGCCAACGCCTGCCAGCCTTTTGGCAATTAATGCGCTTTGATCGCCCTATTGGCACCTTATTGTTGTTGTGGCCAACCCTGTGGGCCCTGTGGCTGGCCGCTGGTAGTCAAGGCAAAGTCATGCCCGATTGGGACGTGCTGGTGATATTCACTCTGGGTGTAATTTTGATGCGGGCTGCAGGCTGTGTGATTAATGATTTTGCCGACCGCAAGGTCGACGGCCATGTGGAACGTACCCAAGGACGACCATTAGTTCAGGGCACGGTAACGAGTAAGGAAGCAGTGGCGCTATTTATGGGGCTGTGCCTGGTAGCCTTTGTACTGGTACTAATGACCAACACCCTGACGGTACAACTGGCCTTTGGCGGTGTTGCACTGGCCTTCTGTTACCCATTTATGAAGCGCTATACCCACTTGCCACAGGTGGTGCTGGGGGCAGCCTTTGCCTGGAGCATCCCTATGGCTTTTGCCGCCCAGACCAATGAGCTGAGCCCGCATATCTGGCTAGTTTATGTTGCCGTGGTTCTGTGGACCGTGGCCTATGACACTTTTTATGCCATGGTCGATCGCAACGATGACCTGAAAATTGGCGTCAAATCCACCGCAATATTGTTTGGCGAGCAGGATCGGCTGATTACCGGGGTGTTACAGGGCATGGTAATTGTCGCCATGTTGATGGTCGGCCAGCGTTTTGAGCTGGGCCAGGGCTATTATGCCAGCCTGATTTTGGCGGCCAGCCTGTTTGTCTATCAGCAGTACCTGATCCGCTATCGCCAGCGCCAGGCCTGCTTTAGCGCCTTTTTGAATAACAATTGGGTTGGGGCAATTGTGTTTATGGGAATAGCCCTGGATGCATTAATCCGCTAATCTGTCATATAGCTGTCACAAAACCTTTATTTAATAGGGATCTATCCTGAAAGGCCTTCAGCACCTTTAGATCGGCCTTTCCGAATAACCCATTTGTAGCACAGGCAAGTGACCATGCCCGATAAAACGATTCTTATTGTCGACGACGAGCCAGCAATCCGTGATATGCTTCGTATCGCCCTGGAAATGGCCGATTACCGTTGCTTGGAAGCAGAGGACGCCCAACAAGCACACAGTTTAATCGTCGATCAAAAACCCGACCTCATCCTGCTCGACTGGATGCTGCCCGGCACCAGTGGTGTAGAGCTGGCCCGCCGCCTGAAGCGCGACGAAGTGACCGCCCAGGTGCCCATTATTATGCTGACCGCCAAGGGCGAGGAAGATAATAAAATCCAGGGCCTGGAAGTCGGTGCCGATGACTATATCACCAAACCCTTCTCACCCCGTGAGCTGGTAGCACGCCTGAAGGCTGTTTTACGTCGTACCGACACCCTGACCGACAGTGGCCCCATCGCCGTCGAAGGCTTGATTCTCGATCCTATCAGCCACCGTGTCACCATCAACGATGAGCCGGTACAGATGGGCCCGACCGAGTACCGCCTGCTGGAATTCTTCCTGACCCACCAGGAGCGCGTCTACAGCCGCAGCCAATTGCTGGACCATGTCTGGGGTGGCAATGTGTATGTGGAAGAGCGTACGGTGGATGTGCAT
Organism: Maricurvus nonylphenolicus; assembly: GCF_042854845.1. Lineage (GTDB taxonomy): Bacteria > Pseudomonadota > Gammaproteobacteria > Pseudomonadales > Cellvibrionaceae > Maricurvus > Maricurvus nonylphenolicus. Next base: position 5,573,703 of record NZ_AP031498.1, read on the forward strand.
ATTCGTCGTCTTCGCAAGGCATTACAGCTTGATGATCACGACCGTTTTGTTCAAACTGTGCGCGGCGCGGGATACCGCTTTTCTACCAAGGTAACGGCGAAAATTTAACCGCTTACCTGCGCAGGTTTTACAAACGATTCATCAAGTAAGGACCGCCTGACCTTGTACAGAGGATTTACTGCCGAAATTCGGCGCGTGATATTTTTTACCATTCTCTGCATCGGCTTCGGTCTGCTTAATGGTTATCTGGAATGGACGCTGATTCTCGGCGGTTCCGTCTATATGGGCTGGATGTTGTGGCAAATTCACCGCCTCGACGTCTGGCTTAAATCTTCCCGCCGCAAAGATCCCCCCGAAGCCAGTGGTATTTGGGGCGATATTTTCGACAGCATTATCCGCCTGCAAAAACGTCAGCAGCGGGAAAAAGGTCGCCTGCAGGGCATGATCAAGCGCGGCCGCGAAACCACCGCGGCACTGCGTGACGGCGCCGTACTGCTGGATAACCGCGGCAATCTGGACTGGTTTAACCGTTCCGCCCAGGACATGCTCGGCTTTGTCTCTCAGGATCAGGGTCATCCTCTGGTCAACTATATTCGCCACCCGCAGTTTGTTCACTATTTTGAAGAAGGCGACTTCAGTGAGCCGTTGGACCTGCCATCGCCGGATGGTGACAAGCGACTACTGTTTCAAATCACCCGATTCGGTCAGGGTGAACATCTGATGATCGTTCGCGACATCACCCGCATTTATAAGCTCGAACAGATGCGTAAGGACTTTGTCGCCAATGTCTCCCACGAGCTGCGCACACCGTTAACCGTTATCCGTGGATATGTAGAAACCCTGTCCATGACCCCGGAAATGCCCCCAGTATGGGAAAAGGCGTTGGGCCAGATGGAGCAACAGGGGCAGCGTATGACCGCGCTGATTAATGATTTAATCGCCCTGTCTAAACTGGAAACCGACAGCAGCGATCACGACCAGCTGCCGGTAAAACTACAACCGCTATTGTCCACCATCAAAAGCGATGCCGAGGCCCTGTCCGGCGACAAGAGCCATCAGATTACACTCAATTGCGACAACCAACTGGCCCTGTTGGGCAACGAAAAAGAACTGCACAGCGCCATTTCCAACCTGGTATTTAATGCGGTGAAATATTCCCCTGAAGGCGCCAATGTCGATATTCAGGTATCGGAAGATAATCAGCATATTCGCATTGCCGTTATCGATAACGGCAATGGTATAGATCCAATTCATTTACCTCGCCTTACCGAGCGCTTTTACCGCGTCGACAGCAGCCGCACCAGCGCTACCGGCGGTACCGGGCTGGGACTGGCCATCGTTAAACACGTGCTGTTGCGCCACAAAGGCCAACTCGAAATTGAAAGCAAGCTGGGCAAGGGCAGCCAGTTTACTTGTGTCTTCCCTGTTTCCCGTAAAGCGTAAACCACTTTCGCTGTAGTCGCGTAGCGTTTAAACGCAGTACACTTAGAGCGTCTGTTCATCCATCCTGGGTGATACCTGTACCAGGGAAAAAGCATCACCATGAAGGCCCGATTTATTGATTCCATCAACCAACTGTCCGCCGAGCAATGGGACAGTCTTTGGGCCTCTGATTACCCATTTGTAAAACATCATTTTCTCCTGGCCCTGGAGCTGGGCAAGTGCACAACCGAAGACAGCGGCTGGCAACCCTACCACCTGATTGTCTTTGATAATGATTGCCCAATCGCGGCACTGCCGCTTTATCTAAAAACCCACTCCTACGGTGAATATGTATTTGATTGGGCCTGGGCCGATGCTTACCACCGCTGTGGTTTAACCTATTACCCCAAGCTGCTCACGGCTATCCCCTTTACGCCGGCCACTGGGCCGCGGATTGCTATTGCACCCAATCAAGATCGACAAGCGCTAATAAATTTTATTATTGATAGTGTGCAGCAGGAAGCTCAACGCCTGGGGGCAAGCTCCTGGCATTATCTGTTTCCCGAAGAAGGCCATCATTTACCCACTAACCACATGATGCCGCGCCTGGGCTGCCAGTTTCACTGGTTTAACCAGGACTACGACAGCTTTGATGATTTTCTGTCCCGCTTTAACTCCCGCAAACGCAAAAGTGTTAAACGTGAAAGGCGTCAGGTGATCGAGCAGGAAGTGACACTTGAACGCCTCTGTGGTCATGAGATAACCCCCGAGCACTGGCGCCAGTTTTACACCTTTTATCATGCAACTTATTTAAAACGCAGCGGCGGCAGTGGTTATTTGAATGCGAGCTTTTTTAAACAACTTGCCCAGCAACCGGATCAAATCATGATGGTTGTGGCCACACAGGCAGGGAATATTGTAGCCGCTGCCCTGTATTTTTTTGATCATCACACCCTGTATGGACGCTACTGGGGCACGCTGGATGACATTCCCGGCTTGCACTTTGAAGCCTGTTATTATCAGGGTATTGAGTTTGCGATTGAGAAAAAACTAAAACGCTTTGATCCCGGCGCCCAGGGTGAACATAAAATTCAGCGCGGATTTACACCGGTGTTTACCCATTCCTATCACTGGCTTGCCGATACGCGACTGCAGGCGGCGGTTGAGGATTTTTTGCAGCGGGAAGCGGCGGGGATAAAACACTACCAGGCAGATTGCTGTAACTATCTACCTTTTAAATCCTAGGAAGGGTCTAATCCAAGGGAGGGGTCTGACCCTGCGGGTCAGACCCCGTGTTTTTAACTTCGTTTGGGTGCTACTCATCCGGGGTACGACCCGCAGGGTCGGACCCCTAGCTTTTCTTGAATACCAATAGGCGGTTGTTGGCTGGCATTTCGTTATCTTGCTGTAAGGCCATACCCGCGGCTTCAGCACAAGCAACCACCTCTTCAAAATGACGAATGCCCTGATGCGGTTGTTGCTGTTTTAACCACAGATCAAACTGCGCATTACTGGCACTGGTAAACTGGCCGTTGTAATTAAAAGGACCATAGAGCGCAAATATGCCATCGGCGGGGAGCAGGGCGCCGACACCGGCTATCATCTGTTGTGCCACAGGCCAACTCATAATGTGGGCCGTGTTAGCGGAAAATACAGCATCAGCTTCTATCCCCCAATTGGATACAGAAACATCCAACTCAATAGGCGCATGTAAATTACCGCCCGCATAGTCTGCCACCCAGGCATTAATACCCGGGTGATTGATGGCGAGGTCACTGGTTTGCCAATACACATGCGGTAAGCGCTCGGCAAAGTACACCGCGTGTTGGCCGGTACCACTGCCTATTTCCAGGACACGATTACAATCGGCAAAGCAGGTTTCCAACACAGAGAAGATAGGCCCGCGATTATTCTCGCAGGCTTGGGAAAATGGTTTTTGCATAAGAATCTAGGATTAACTGTTGGCGATATATTTCGACAGGACTTCGAATTTTTCCGGATCATTATCCACAAAGCGGATAATAATTTTAATCACATTGGTATCGACCCGGCTTTCTGCGGCCTGGATACTGTGTACATAGCCATTGACGCGAGCCACGCTCTCACCGTCATCGGTTTCGATATCAACAACGGCTTGATCAAACACTGTCGGCAGATTCTCAGCGCGCTGAATCAACCCATTCATGGCCTGCAGGGAAATATCCTTAACCACACATGCGCAAATAGTGTTAGGGAACCGCAGCTGGGCGCGGCCTTTGGTACGTGGTTTCGCTGCCGCCTTGGGCTTGGCTTTCGGCTTGGCTGCAGCGGGTTTGGCAAAAGCACCACCAGCCTCCTGCACTGCAGGCTGCTTTGGCTTCTCGGGTTGTTTGGCGCCACCGGTCAAGACATCCACCGATGAAAAAGCCACCCCCTGGGTTGATCCCACAGACTTTTGCGGTGCATTGAGTTCAACACCGGCCTTGCGCAGCTGCTTTATGGTTTTGGTCAGCAGCTCCTCAGGGGTAAAGGGTTTGGTGAGATAATCCGAGACACCGGCTTCAACGGCTTTAATCACATGATCCCTGTCGCCGCGGCTGGTCACCATAATAAATGGCAGGTTGGCAAAGGTTTCATTACCGCGAATCCACTGCAGCAGCTCTTCTCCACTCATGCCAGGCATTTCCCAGTCGCTGAGCACCAGGTCCACGCGTTGCTTTTTCAGGGAAGCGACTGCGCGATGGCCATCGGTTGCGTCGTATATTTCCACGCCCGGTATCTTTTCACGCAGTTGGCGTTTGACCATATCGCGGATAAAGCTGGCATCATCAACGACAAGTATTCTTACTGCCATAGTTTACTCTCTGGTTACATCACCCATAGCCTCATCGGCAGGCAGGGTAAAACATTAACCCTACTGTTATAGGGTAGTAGACTCGGCCATTAAACGCTCATATACACAGGACCGTTATAAGCCGCTCCTGACCGGTTGATCATTATTAACTTATTGATTTGCAAAGAAAAGGGCCGATAAACGGCCCAAAACGAGTGGAGAAGACATAAACCCTAGGAAAGCTTGAAATTATCAACCATACCGCGCAGTTTTTCCGCCTGTTGAGCCATTTCACAACCGGCCGAGGCTGTTTGATCTGCGCCTTGGGAGGTGTCTCGAGTGGCATCTTCAATATTGATAATATTGCGGTTAATCTCATCGCAAACCAGCGTCTGCTCCTCGGCCGCACTGGCAATACTGGTTATCATATCGTGGAGGCGGTTAATGGCCTGCTGTACCTCTCCCAGACTACCCACGGTTTGCTCGGATTGCTGTTCGGTTTCATGGGCTCTTTCCCGCCCCTTTTGAATGACTGTTACCGCTTCACCGGAGCGGGATTGCAGCCTTTCGATCATATTTTGGATCTCAGAGGTACTTTCGTGGGTTTTTTTCGCCAGACTGCGCACCTCGTCGGCCACCACGGCAAAGCCGCGCCCCTGCTCACCGGCACGAGCGGCCTCAATCGCGGCATTTAACGCCAGTAAATTGGTTTGCTCGGCAATACCTTTAATAACATCCAACACCTTGCCAATGTTTTCACTTTCCTTGGCCATGCCATCCATCACATCAACCGCCTGCTGAATGTCCTCAGCCAACGAATTTATGGAGTTTTGCGTCGCGTGAATCATTTCACCACTGTTGTTGATTTGCAGATGTGCGTCCTCGGCTGCCGCCGATGCTGCGCTGGTATTGCGAGCAATCTCCTGTGATGATGCATTCATTTCGGTGATAGCGGATACCACCTGCTGGGTTTGATCGTGTTGCGAGCGAACATTTTTACTGGTTTGCTCTGATACCACCGCAACGTTCTCGACGCTGTGATTAAGCACATCCGTGGCTTTACTCACGTCTTTAACCACATTGTTAAAGTTCTGTGCCATCTGGTTAAAGGATTTGGAAATCTCTTCAGTCTCATCGTGGGTATCCAAAACCACACGACTACTGAGATTGCCTTTCATCAGCTCCCTGGAAGTCTCAACAATGGCTTCAATGGCCCGTTTAACAGAGACATAAAACGCCAGGTAAAGATAGGCGATGACCGCCAGTGACAAGACGATAGAACAAAAGGCTGCAATTAACTTATATTGGCTATCCTCAATACGTTGCTGCAGAAGTTCATTCAAGGTGCCCAGAGAGCCATCATAAATTTCAAAGCTCTCGGTAATAATTTTGGTGCCACTGTCAAAAATGGTTGCCGGATGTGCTTCAATCCAGCCAACAGCAGCGGCCACCAGAATCTCCTTATTAACATACGCCAGATACTCATTGAGCTCCGGCATTAGACGGTCAGCTTTATAAATCAATTGGTCGACACTTGGGTGATTGGCCGATCTTATTTGACCCAGCCCGTGCAAAAATCCTTTTTGGGCAGCTTTTACTTTTTGCAGACTACTGGAGATAGCGAAAGCCTCTTCAGTCGATGCTTCGCCATTAGCTGCCACCCCCGTAGCTTTACCACGCACCTGCCCGAGGTTTTCAACCAACAACGGTAAACGGTTAACCACCGCATCCATCAGATAATAGGTTTCTATTTCCGGATCTAGGGTTAAACGTGAGTTGTCCGCCACCAGCACATTGATGCCCAACACCTTGTCGATCAGCTCGGTATGACGCTGAAAACTAAGCTGCAATTGCATTTTTTCACTTTTAATGTCTGTCCACAGTTTTCTTATCTCTTGAATTTCATTGGACAGATTCAACTCCCCAATTAATTCGTTATGTTGGAACAGTTGATCAAAGTGGTCATTGATAAGTTTTTTCTGCTTTTCCACCCGCAGCGCAAAGCTGCTATCGCCACTTAACAGGGCGTGAGTCATACCCCGATGTTTTGCAACATCCTCGATTAGGGGTCGGATTTGCGTTAACAGTGTTACGCCCTGTAATTCCTTCTTTGCCAGACTTAACTGCTGGTTCACCGCACTGACTGCCGCATAGAAAAACACCAATAGGGGAATCAGAAAGATCAGTGAAATGATCGTAAATTTGTAGGGATATTTGAGCTGTCCCATCATAGAGACCGCTGGGGAAAGTAACGTCATGTCCGCCTTCTCTTAGTTATTTGCCACGCAAACACTCAAAAAGCATAGACAATAGACGGCAAACGCGTGTTTGCTTGGGGACGATTTTCTAGAATAAATTCTCTGAGGTTTTTCTATTCTTATTACAGAAACGGCAATTTGTCGCGTGACTTATTATCCACAGAAATTTAAGCGAAGAAGCAACTGCCAAAAGGCAAATATCTATGCCGGCTCGACTACTCGGTCACAAGCGTAATTCATCCAATCGCATAAATCCTGCTGACAACTGACGATCTGATCAGGCACACGGTAAAACTGCAAACACTTGCCATCATCACCGTAAGGGCGAAAGGGTTCCATGCCCGCTTTTAGATAGCGGTCGCGGGTTGCGGGGGTCGTGTGAAAATAAAGCTGGTCATCGACAACCAGACCAAAGAACTGATCTTCGATATAAAGGCCGGCACCATCAAACAGACGCTGAACCCGAATAGGGCTTTCGTGAGACAGGGTGCCTACCACGCGATTTATAAAATGCTCTGATACAGCCATCACTTACCCCCGTTTTTATTATCTATGTTGTTATTAACTGTTTTTAATAACAACGTCGGGATGAATATATGGCACCTAAAGCTACATACACTTTATCGAGAAGGCAAGTGGCAATACACGCCACTGCCTTAATTTGCAAAACGGCTCGCAGTTATTGTTCTAATTGGCGGGTAAATACCCATTCCTTGGCGGAACTCATACCTTCATTAAAACGATAACCTTCGTAATCAAAACCCTTTATATCCTCTACATCTGTAAGTTTGTTCTTGATGATATAAGCCGCCATCAAACCTCGAGCTTTCTTGGCGTAGAAGCTAATGATTTTGTATTTATCACCTTTCCAGTCCTTAAACACCGGCGTTACCACTTCAGCATTAAGCAACTTGGGTTTGACGGATTTAAAGTACTCATTGGATGCCAGGTTAACCAGCACATCAGACTTCACTGACTTTAACTGTTTGTTCAGTGCATCGGTAATCGCCTCGCCCCAGAACTGATACAAGTCCTTGCCACGCTGGTTGGTAAACTTGGTGCCCATTTCCAGGCGGTAAGGCTGCATTAAATCCAGTGGTTTTAGTAAACCGTATAAACCAGACAAAATACGTAAATGTTTTTGCGCAAACTTAAACTCATCGGCTTTGAAGTTGTTGGCATCAAGGCCGGTATACACATCACCGTTAAAAGCCAATACTGCTTGCTTGGCATTATCTTCGGTGAAAGGTGTAGACCACTGTTGATAACGATCGTAGTTCAACACACCCAACTTATCGCTGATGCCCATTAGGGTGGAGATATCCTGCGGCGCCAGTTCACGCAACTCGTCAATCAACTCCTGAGCGTCATCCAAGAAGTCCGGCTCACTCTTTTGTTTGGTTTTGGCCGGCGTTTCATAATCCAAATTCTTTGCAGGGGATATAACCAGTAACATGTGCTATCTCATTTCTTCAGTAGTTCGATGGATCTTTACAGCGAGAATCCAGGTGTTATTCGGGTTTTAAAATGTCTTGCCACCAGTTCAACGGGGTCTGGCCATCCTGTGGATCATAGACATTGCCGTACATCCACATGCTCTCGGCATCCATATGATCGTTAAGGATCTTTTCAATGGCGGTAAAACCACAACTGACATGGATACTGTAAACCAGTAACCGTGGTGTTTCTGTGTCCAGCTCGCCGCCAAGCTTTTCCAGGTGTGGTGTCAATCGCTCACTCAGAGCTTCAGTATCGCCCCGGCTAAAGACACGGATACACAGATTACCCGCACGTTTTATCAGGCTAAAATTCTGCGTTCCCTGTTCCAGCTTAATGGTATCGCCGCTGGCAATACCCTTAATAAAGGCTGGCGAACGCACTAGCTGACAACTGTCATCCTCATTTACCTTGACCTGCAGTCGCTCAACAACCGGCTTGCCGTCGGGTCCGGTACCAGCAAACAATTCAATAACCTGTAATGCACTACTCATACTGTTAAAATTCTCTTTAATCCTTGGGCCATTCATATTGTGTTAACAGGCCAAGGGCGATTATACGGAACAGCTTGCATAGGAGATAGATCAGGTGAGATTGTTAGGTTTTATAGCGGCAATTGGTTTTGCCGGGCTGATGGGTGGTTGTTCAGTCAATCCGGTCACCGGCGAGCAGCAATTTACCTTGATGTCTGCCAGTCAGGAAGTAGCCATAGGCACGCGCCAATATGCGCCATCACAGCAATCTCAGGGAGGACGCTACAGCGTCGATCCCGACCTTAATTTGTATGTTTCGCAAGTCGGGCACAAGCTGGCAGCTGTGAGCCAACGCCCGAATTTGCCCTACGAGTTTGTGGTACTCAATAACGATGTACCCAACGCCTGGGCGCTGCCTGGGGGCAAGATTGCCATCAACCGCGGCCTGTTAATGGAAATGGAAGATGAGGCTCAGCTGGCCTCTGTTCTCGCCCATGAAATCGTCCACGCCGCTGCACGCCACAGCGCCTCACAAATGACCCAGCAGATGTTACTTGGGCTTGGCTCCCAGTTCCTCACTATTGCCGGGAAAAATACTGGCTACGGGGATCTGATCAATACCGGTGCGCAGATGGGCTCAGCCCTTGTCTTGGCCCAGTATGGTCAAGACCATGAACTGGAATCAGACTACTACGGTATGGAATATATGGCCTTGGCAGGCTATGAACCACAAGCCGCCGTGGAATTACAGCAGACCTTTGTGCGCTTATCCGAAGGGCGACAAAGCGATTGGTTATCCGGTCTGTTTGCCAGTCATCCACCGTCACAAACCCGGGTTGTCGCCAATCAGCGTAAAGCCGAGCAGTTACCCTCAGGTAAGCGCAATCGCGCCACTTACCAGCGTGCTATTGCCCAGATAAAACGCGATGCCGGCGCCTATAAAACCCATCAAGAAGCCATCAAGGCCGCCAACGACAAAGATGTCGACCGCGCCCTGTCACTGGTACAGCAGGCTATAAACAAGCAACCCAAAGAACATTTATTCTGGGTGACCAAAGGCCAGCTGCATATGAACAAGAATCACTTTAAATCCGCCAGTACCGCCTTTAGTAAAGCGATCAGCCTTGATCCGGAGTACTTTATGTCATATCTGGGGCGGGGGTTAAGTGCCAAGGAACTGGGCCGCACGGAAACCGCCACACAGGATCTACAACAGAGTCTGACGCTACTGCCAACGCAAATGGCTAGCTTTCATCTGGGTGAATTGATGGAAGGGCAGGGTGACTACCGCAGTGCGGTGGAATACTACAACAAGGCCACGCAGGGTGGTGGCGAGCTAGGCCAGAAGGCGGCCAAGCGGATACAAGATATTATGCAGCCCCAGCAAAATAAGCAGCAGAATCGATAAGGGAAGATACAGCCGCTAGCGGTGACGGCAGATATAGCTGCCTATCTCTTCCTTACGACGTTCACACTCACGGCGTAGGTTTTCACAGGCTTGCGCCTTTCCGGGGGCAGTGGGTTTACGATCCAGGCAATAGCCGTAGCGCTCAGCCAATTCATGATCACTTAGCTGACGAATTTTCGAACCACGTCCATCACAGGCCACTAATAACAAGGCCATTACCAACGACAGACACATTACACCCCAGGGTTTTAACATACGGCTTTTAAACGCTCTTTTATTCTTTAATACGGAAGGCAGTTACGTCGAATCTGCGCTGGGCAAGCATACGCGAGATTGTCAGGTGATTGAAGTGATGTGTTAAGGCTGTTTGTGAGGCGCTTGTTCCTGCCCCTTTATGGGGCAGGAACAAGAAAAGGCAACGATCAGGATTCGTGTAACTGGCGCTCGATTTCCTTGACGCTGGTGTGGCGAACATCCAGGCCACGCACCAGGTAAATAGTGTGCTCGGCGATATTGCGGGCGTGATCACCAATACGCTCCAGGGCACGCAGGGCCCACATAATGTTCATCACGCGGCTGATTGAGCGCGGATCTTCCATCATATAGGTGGCCATTTCACGCATGGCACTCTTGTATTCCTGGTCAACCTTGTTGTCTTCCTTAGCCACTTCCAGTGCGGTTTCCACGTCAAAACGGGCAAAGGCGTCCAGGGTAGAGTTAACCATCTTCTGAACGATGGAACCGATATGGCGCAGCTCGACATAACCGCGTGGAGCGCCACCGTCTTCGTTCAAAGAGATAGCCATCTTGGCAATCTTCTGTGCCTCATCACCCATACGCTCCAGGTCGCGGGTGATCTTGGCTACCGCGAGAACCATACGCAGGTCTGAGGCTGCTGGCTGGCGACGGGCCAGTACCATGGTGCAGTTCTCATCCAGGTTGACTTCACGCTCATCAACGTCGTCTTCAACAACGATAACACGCTCAGCCAGATCGCCGTCGGCGTTTTCAATAGCTTTAACCGCATCAACAATCTGCTGCTCAACCACACCGCCCATTTCCAGCAGTTGGGTTTTTAAGTCTTCCAGGTCGGCATTAAACTGCTGGGAGATATGCTGATCTAAATGTAAATTATCCATTTGTTCTCTCCTTTCTCCTCAATTAACCAAAACGACCGGTGATGTAAGCTTCGGTAAGCTCGTGATCTGGATTGGTAAATACCTTCTCAGTATCGTTCACTTCGATCAGTTTGCCCATATGGAAATAGGCTGTGCGGTTAGAAACACGTGCCGCCTGCTGCATGGAGTGAGTAACAATGGCGATGGTGTAGTTTTCGCTCAACTCAGCGATCAGCTCTTCAATTTTGGCTGTCGCAATGGGGTCCAATGCAGAGCAGGGTTCATCCATCAGGATTACTTCTGGGCTTACGGCAATGGTACGGGCAATACAGAGGCGCTGCTGCTGACCACCGGACAAACCAGTGCCCGGTGCGTGCAAACGATCTTTTACTTCATTCCACAAACCGGCTTTTTGCAGGCTGGTTTCAACGATTTCATCCAGCTCGGTACGACGCATGGCCAGGCCATGGATACGCGGGCCGTAGGCAACGTTATCGTAAATGGATTTCGGGAAGGGGTTTGGCTTCTGGAATACCATACCGACGCGGGCACGCAGAGGCACAACATCCAGTTTTGGATCGTAGATATCCTGACCTTCCAGCTGCAATGAACCGTCAATACGACAGATATCAATGGTGTCGTTCATGCGGTTTAAGCAGCGCAGGAAAGTCGACTTACCACAACCGGATGGACCAATCATGGCAACGACTTCGTTTTTGCCGATATCCAGGCTGACATCAAAGATAGCCTGCTTGTCAGCGTAATGTACGTTGACATTACGCATGGACATTTTGGGGTTGTCCGCAAAAGGTACACCAACGGTTTGGGCACCAGTCATATCTTGATCAATCACAGGCTCATCTCGTACGTTTGATTTGCTATCTACTGTAGTCTGTTTTTCAGCTATCGCTTCCATCATAAAAACCTCTTTCTACTTTCTACCAGCGGCGCTCAAGGCGCTTACGCAGCCAAACCGCCAGAGTATTCATGGCTATCAGGAAGGCCAACAACACCATAATCGCTGCGGAAGTCCGCTCAACAAAGGCGCGTTCGGGGCTGTCAGACCAAAGGAAAATTTGTACCGGCAGGGCAGTGGCCGGGTCGGTAACGCCACCGGGAATATCTACAATAAAGGCCACCATACCAATCATCAGCAGCGGCGCGGTTTCACCCAACGCCTGGGCGAAACCAATAATAGCGCCAGTCAGCATACCCGGCATGGCTAGTGGTAATACATGGTGCAGTACCACCTGCATCTTAGACGCACCAATACCCATTGCCGCTTCGCGGATCGAAGGTGGTACGGCCTTAATCGCTGCACGACTGGAAATAATGATGGTCGGCAGGGTCATCAGGGTTAATACAAAACCACCCACCAGCGGAATCGAGCGGTGCATCTCGAAGAAGCCAATAAAGATCGCCAAACCCAGCAGACCGAAAATAATTGACGGTACCGCAGCCAGGTTGTTGATGTTCACTTCAATAAAATCGGTGAACTTGTTTTTCGGTGCGTATTCTTCCAGGTAAATCGCTGCAGCGACACCAATCGGGAAAGACAGCACAATGGTCACCAACAGGGTAAACAGTGAGCCCATAATGGCGCCGTGAATACCCGCCTGTTCTGGCTCACGGGAATCACCAGCGGTAAAGAAGGTGGTGTTGAAGCTCTTCTTAATTTGATCTTCTTCGATCAAGCTTGCAATCCAAGATTGCTGCTTCTCGCTCATACGACCGGTAAACGCATCGCCATCACCCAGGGTTTTGTAATAGGTGTCGATATCGTCATCGGCCAACAACCAAACACCCATCTTCTGGTTCAGCAGGGAAGGATCTGATTCCAGCATACCGCGCAGGGTAAAACCGGCACCATTACTGACGACAGAATAGAGCTTGCGCTTATCGCGGCGCCCCTTAACCTCAGGGAAACGCTCACGCAGGGCTTTTTTAATCACCCCTTGATAATCGGCTGCCGCTACCTGATTGGCATCATTGATATCACTGATGTCCAGCTGTTCTGCGGACAGATCAATATCCAGGTACACCTCGGTTTGCATAAAAGCGGTGTGACCCTTGCCAATAATATCGGTAAACAACACCACCAAGCAGGCCAAACCAAACAGGATGGAGGCGATACCATAGGCGCGGAAGCGCTTCTCGGCACGGTAGCGCTTGGCCAGGTTCTTGTTAACCAGCTCGATCGTTGAAGGTTTCGATGAGCCGTTTTCGTGTTTCACTTCGTTTTGCATGGACTTATCACTCATCTCAACTTATTCGTACTGCTCACGGTATTTTCTCACTACATGCAGAGCCACGTAGTTCAACGCCAGGGTAACGACGAACAGCATCAAGCCCAGAGCAAAGGCCGACAGGGTTTTCGGACTGTTGAACTCCTGGTCACCTACCAACAGGGTTACGATCTGTACGGTAACCGTGGTCACCGATTCCATGGGGTTGAAGGTCAGGTGAGCTGCAAGACCCGCTGCCATAACCACAATCATGGTTTCACCAATTGCACGTGACACCGCCAGTAACACACCACCGACAATACCGGGCAGGGCTGCAGGGATAACCACTTGTTTAATGGTTTCAGATTGGGTTGCACCTAAACCAAAAGAACCATCTCGCAAGGACTGAGGCACAGCGTTGATAACATCATCGGACAGAGAAGATACGAACGGGATAATCATAATCCCCATCACCAGACCAGCTGCCAGAGCACTCTCGGAGGAGATATCCAAACCAACCAGGCCGCCACTGTCGCGAATAAACGGGGCAACCGTCAGAGCTGCGAAGAAACCGTACACAACAGTTGGGATACCGGCGAGAACTTCCAGCATCGGCTTAACTGCGCTGCGTACTTTAGTATTGGCATACTCAGACAGGTAGATCGCTGCCATCAGACCAGCAGGTACGGCAACCGTCATAGCAATCAGGGAGATCAGGATGGTACCGACAAACAACGGCACAGCACCAAAAGCACCGGAACCACCCACCTGGTCAGCGCGGATAGCCATTTGCGGGCTCCACTCAAGGCCAAACAGGAAGTCAGTAATAGGCACACTCTGGAAGAAGCGGATAGATTCGAACAGTACCGATAAAACAATACCCACCGTGGTAAAGATGGCGATACAGGAACAGGCCAGCAGAATGACCTTAAAGGAGGCTTCAACTTTCGTACGTGCACGCTGTTCTGGTTTGATGCGAATCCAGGCAGCCAGGGCGGCAATCATGCCGACACTGATAACGGCAACGGTCATGGCCATACGACTGCCTTGTTGCAGGCTGATCAAGCGCTCTGCTGCTTGCGTCATATAAGGCTCAACCTCACCGACAGTATTTCCAGCCGCCAGGTTGCTAACAATATTGATCACCAGGCCTAACTCAGCAGATGGCATATCGCGTACGGCTTCAGGCATTTCCTGAATAACCAATTGGCTGATAATGACATCATCAAACACCAGCCAACCGGCCAGCAGCACCAGGCTGGGGATACCACACCATAGGGCTGTCAGAGTGCCATAGTAAAACGGCAGCGAATTTAAATTGCGCACACCGCTGGGGCCGCCAGCCAAGCCGATAGATCGGCCACGGCCAAATACATAGGCCACGACAATCAACAGCGCTGTAACCGCCAAGAGCGTTGATGTATCCATAAAAGAATGCCTTCCTGAAATACTTACGGGTTAAATCAAAAACTGTGGTTCTGGTAATTCACTGGGCACTTAGGCTGCACCAACAAAGTGCAATGAATTAGCAGAACAACACTTCAGATATATGACGATCCCAAGTTTCTTTTTTTAAAAAAGGGCCTTTCGTAAAAATAGCCCGGCAGTTTCCTGTCGGGCTATTTGAATACCCATGATTAAATCATGGGTACTGCGTTTGCATCTGGGCGGGTATTGTACCCTTACAGCTGCAAGTTTTTCATAGTTTTTACATCACCGGCTACACGAGCACGCTCGCCTTCACCCAGAGGGATCATGCCTTTCTCGGTCAGGTAACCTTCTTCACCGAAAGCTTTGTTGCTGGTGAACTCGGTCAGGTACTCTTTCATGCCTGGGATAACACCAACGTGAGCTTTCTTCACGTAGAAGTACAGCGGACGAGATACAGGGTAAGAACCGTCAGCGATAGATTCGAAAGTAGGCTCTTTGCCGTCTACGATAGAACCTTGGATCTGGTCAGCGTTCTGATCCAGGAAGCTGAAACCGAATACGCCCAGAGCGTTAGGGTTAGCGTTCAGCTTCTGAACGATCAGGTTATCGTTCTCACCAGCTTCGATGTAAGGACCATCTTCACGAACAGTGTGACAGATAGACTTGTACTTTTTCTTCAGGCTCTTGGCCAACTTCTTGTCACCAGCTTTCTTGGCAGCTTTGGAGTCTTTCTTGATCTGCTTGATCCAGTCAAACTTCTTACAACCACCTTCCATTGCCAGCTCAGCGAAAGCGTCACGGGTACCGGAAGTAGGAGGAGGGCCCAGAACTTCGATTTTCTTGTTAGGCAGAGCTGGGTTTACATCTTTCCAGGTCTTGTATGGGTTATCGATCAGCTTCTCAGAACCGTCTTTAGCTGGAACTTGCTTGGCCAGAGCCAGGAAGATGTCCTTACGGGTCAGCTGCATAATTTCAGCTTTCTTGGCGTTACCGATAACGATACCGTCGTAACCGATCAGAACTTCAACGATGTCGTTAACACCATTGCTTTCACACAGCTTAACTTCAGAAGACTTGATGCGACGAGAAGCGTTAGTGATGTCTGGGTGCTGAACACCAACACCTTGACAGAACAGCTTCAGACCACCGCCAGAACCGGTAGACTCAACTTTAGGCGTCTTGTAGTTGGTAGACTTACCGAAACGCTCAGCAACAACAGTAGCGAAAGGGTATACAGTGGAAGAACCAACGATGC
The DNA here is from genome assembly GCF_042854845.1 of Maricurvus nonylphenolicus. Lineage (GTDB taxonomy): Bacteria > Pseudomonadota > Gammaproteobacteria > Pseudomonadales > Cellvibrionaceae > Maricurvus > Maricurvus nonylphenolicus. The sequence continues at coordinate 5,589,602 of NZ_AP031498.1, forward strand.
TGATGTAGTCACGAGCGGCGCTCGCAAATTGTGCAGTCATAGCTGTGGTAGCAGCTACGGTTGCGATTAACAGAGTCTTTTTCATGATATCTCCTAAGGGATGTCGCTCAATTTCACAGAACTCTCTATGGAAGTAATCTGTGTTGATGTATGTGTCTAACCGTGCGAAATCCTAAAATTCATTGGTGACAATTCTATGAAACGTATATGACAACTTTGTTACAAATTGAAATATTCCGTCATATTTCTTTCATAAATCCCTTCCTGTGTCTTAAATTGTCCATTTTCCTTGCCCCTTAACCCCAACTCATGGGGGCTTATGTATAATCCATCGCTGGATATACGTTACATAATCACAATAAATACAAGGAAATTGGGGATGCCGGCAGGTCAAACGCCGCGTCTGGCCTCGTTTGCCGCCTATATTGACGCTTTTTCTCTCCTGACCGGCCGTGCTGTGGCCTGGTTAGTTCTGGTGATGATGCTGATTACCTGCATTGTCGTCGTCCTTCGTTACGGTTTTGGTATTGGTTCTATCGCCCTGCAGGAGTCTGTCGGCTATATGCATGCGGCGGTGTTTATGTTGGGCGCGGCTTTTACCCTCCAACGCCAGGGCCATGTGCGGGTAGATATCTTCTACCGCAACTTCTCTGAGCGCCGCAAAGCCTGGGTTAATGGCCTTGGCAGCCTGATCTTTTTATTACCCATTAGCGGATTTCTGCTGGGAATTAGCTGGGATTTTGTAGCGAACGCCTGGGAAATTCGGGAAGAATCACCACAAGCGGGGGGGCTGCCCGGGATTTACCTGCTCAAGTCCCTGATTCCGTTAATGGCGATCACCCTGGGGCTACAGGGCCTGTCGGATATCGCCAAGGCCACCGCCACCCTGATCAAACCAGAAACAGAAGGGGAGGAGGGCTGATCATGGTCGAATTAATTCCCCTGTTTATGTTTTTGGTCGTCTGCCTGTTTTTAATGATTGGCTACCCGGTGGCCTATACCCTCGCTGGTACCGGTTTGCTATTTGGCTGTGTCGGGATTGTCACCGGCCACTTTGACCCCAACCTGCTCAAGGCCTTCCCCGACCGGGTGTTTGGTACCATGACCAATACCACCCTGATTGCCGTGCCACTGTTTGTATTGATGGGGGTTATGCTGGAGAAATCCCGTCTGGCCGAAGAGCTGTTGGAAAATATGGCCCAACTGATGGGCCGACTTCCCGGCGGGCTGGGTATTTCCGTGGTTTTGGTTGGCATGTTACTGGCTGCCAGTACCGGCATTGTTGGTGCCACCGTGGTAACCATGGGGCTAATGTCGCTACCCACCATGCTCAAGCGCGGCTATTCACCCTCACTGGCCACCGGCACCATTTGTGCGACCGGCACCCTAGGGCAGATTATTCCACCTTCGATTGCCCTGGTTCTGCTGGGTGACATTCTCTCCAGCGCCTACCAGCAGGCACAGTTGAGTATGGGCATCTTTAATCCCAAACCCGTTTCGGTGGGCGACCTGTTTGTCGGCGCCATAGTGCCAGGTTTATTGCTGGTTGGCCTGTATATCGTCTATGTCCTGTTTGTTGCCAAATGGCGCCCCGAACAGGCACCCGCCGTTCCAAGAGATAAAGATGTCTCCATTGCTCCAATTCTTTTCAGCCTACTACCACCGATCCTATTAATTGTGCTGGTATTGGGCTCTATCGTCAGTGGTGCTGCAACACCTACAGAAGCTGCTGGGGTCGGCGCCTTGGGCGCGACATTACTGGCCTTGAGCAAGCGTCAACTTACCCGTAGCCGCTTGGCAGAAGTAGGGCAGTCGACCACTGAAGTCACGGCCATGGTGTTTGCGATTCTGATTGGTGCCTCGCTGTTCTCCCTGGTATTCCGCGGTTTTGGCGGTGAAGAGCTGATCACCGAATTCTTCCACGGACTTCCCGGTGGTGTAGTGTCAGCCACGCTTATTGTGATGCTGGTGATCTTCCTGCTCGGCTTTATTCTCGACTTTATCGAAATCACCTTTGTGGTAGTGCCCATCGTTGGCCCAGTACTACTGGCGATGGGGCTGGATCCCGTATGGTTGGGCATTATGATTGCCATCAACCTGCAGACCTCATTCCTGACACCACCGTTTGGTTTTGCCCTGTTTTATTTACGCGGTGTAGCCCCGGCCGAGGTCGCAACTACGGCGATTTATCGTGGCGTTGCCCCGTTTATTGTGATCCAATTGCTTCTATTAGCCGCACTGGCCCTTTGGCCTTCACTGGTAACCTGGCTTCCCGCCCAATTACAGGGATAACCAACTTTATACACCAGCAAAGCGTGCAACAGTTTAATTATTTAAGAGTGTAAGGAAGTACCATGAGCGACGAATTTTTCGATGGCGACGACGACGAGCCAACCCCAGAGGGTAAGCTAGCCCTACAAACCCTGGCCATGCCCGCAGACACTAATCCCAACGGTGATATCTTTGGAGGCTGGCTAATGTCGCAGATGGATCTGGCAGGCTCTATTATTGCCGCCGAGATAGCTCAGGGCCGAGTTACCACCGTTGCCACAGGCTCCATGGCGTTTCTACGCCCGGTACCGGTTGGCGCCACCATCAGCTGTTACTGTGAAGTGCAGGAAATTGGGCGCTCTTCAGTGAAGGTAATGGTTGATGTCTGGCTACGTATTTACGAAACCGGTGAGCGCTACAAGGTGACTGAAGGCACCTTTATCTATGTTGCCATCGACGATAAGGGTCGCACCCGTCGCATTAGCTAATTAGCTACCAGCGTTATCAAAGGAGGCCTGGGATAGATCGGTAGACGAGCTATCCAACGCCTCCTTTTTCTTTGTCTTTTGCGCTTGCGCTTTTCGCCACCAGATTTTTACCCCTGTCACCACCAACAATGACACAAGTAAACCAGACAAAAAGATAATTATTCGACCCGGCCAGCCAAAGGCCTTGCCGGAATGTAACGGGTATTGCCAGGCGGCCACCTGATTACCGGCACCGCCTTCGGTTATATGACGGTCGCTTAACATCTCTGAGGTGGAAGCATCTAGCACCAGCATACGTCGGCCATAGGGATCGATATCCCGCACATCGTAAGCGCGCATTTCGTAGACGCCCTTGTGGGGAATAAATTTCACCATATCCACTTCAACTCCTGTCGTTTCACTGGCATAACTCAGGGCTTCAGCCATGGTTACTGGAGTATCCACAGTGGGCTGCTGGAGCTTTGGTAAAGTAAAAATATATCGCGGAGTCATAGGCGAAAAGAAGTTGATAAAGCGGTTTGCAGGCTCATACCAATTAAAATACACACCGCTGAGCGCCAACATCAGCGTTACAGGAAAAAACCATAAACCGCCAGCACGATGTAAATCGAAAGTCCGCTTATGGCCTGTTGCGCTGAAGCGAATTCGGAAGCTTTGGGCCCATTTTGATAATCGATTAAACGATATAAACAAACTGACAAAGTGGTCAATAACCCATAACAACGAGATCAAGCCAAGAAAAATCAGCATGGGTTTGCCGAGCAAAAGGTCTATATGCAGCTCGTAGATAATGATCATAAGGTAGCGACGATCAAACTGCAGCTTGCCCAAGCAGCGCTGACCCAAAATCTTTGCTGTATAAGGATCGATATACAAGCTTAAGGCACAATCTACAGATTCACCTGGACGCGGATTTAAAATCAGCCTTACAGGATCTTCGCTGGTCTTGGGAAGATCCAAAAAACTGATAAACATATCCGGATAGGTGGATTCAACGGTGTTAATCCACGCTTTACTGGGCAGGGATTCTTGCTGCTGCTCAACGGCATACAAGTCAGGGTTTAATACACGATCCAGCTCACTGTAAAACACCAGTATCGAACCCGTCACCGCCATAAGCAGTAACCATATGCCCGCCAGCAAACCAAACCAGCGGTGCCAAAATACCAACAACGCCCTGGGTTTAAATTTCAACAACATGGAGAGCACAACGTAAAAGGAGTAATCGACGGTAGGCTGGCGATTATTATGGCTTTAACGTTGGGCCGACAGCAGTTTTACAATTGTTACACTTCGTAGAGCTTTTAAAACTATTTATGCGTCCTCTACCATTGCCTGCATTGGTAAACAGGTAGTCATACACAGACCATTTGGTTTGAGGTTTGCGGCCGAAACCTCACCACCTACAGCGGTAATCTGTCGCTTGCTAAGCGCTAGGCCCAAACCATAACCACCAGGGTCTTTGCCGGAACCTTTCTGACGGGATTTATCGCCGCGATAAAAGGGTTTAAAGATATTATCTATATCCTGTTCTGGTACACCTGGGCCTTCATCCTTAATGGTGATACAGAGTCGTTCGGTCTGCTCAGTTTTAACCGCCACCTCTACCTGAGAGCCTTTGGGGCTGTATTTAAGGGCATTGCGAATCATATTTTCCAGTGCTTGACCAAGTGCACGGTGACTGGAGTTATTGACTACGCAGGTTTCCGGCGTTGAAAGGGCTAACTGATGCTCAGGAAATTCAAACCGCGCATCCTCAACAATCGTCTCCAGCAACAGACTGACATCGACCTGCTCCTGATTCAGTGTTGGCCTTTCGGTATCCAGCCAGGAAAGGGTCAAGGTATCTTCCATCAGGGATTGCATGGCATTGACCTCTTGCTCCACCCGGCTGATAACTTCCGCCGCATTGGGTTTGCTTAACACCAGTTTTATACGGGTGATCGGTGTTCTTAGCTCGTGTGAAATGTCTTGAATCAGTTGGCGCTGGGTAGTCAATAAGTTTCCAATACGATCGGCCATTTGGTCGAAACTCATCGCCAACTCTGACAGCTCATCTTTACGTTTACTGAGCGTCTCTGCCGTTCGAACTTGATAGTCACCGTTGCTGAACCGCTGAGTCGCTTGCTGTAGCTGCTTTAGGGGAGAAATAATATGACGAAAAATAATATAACTCAGTGCTGCCACCAACAATATGGGTAACCCCATAGTGATTAATTTACTGAGTACTCCCCAATAAGCACCAGGGCGCATACGCTGAGGCAACTGGATCATCAGGTTGTATCCTGTATCGCCCAGTGTCATTTTCATGATGGGGTTATAGTTATGATAGAGGTGGATTGGCCATTCGATGTTACGACCAATAATGAGGTTTTCCTCACCACCGATAAACTCGTAATCCGGTTCGCCCACCATCCAATCAGGGTTCGGTTTGATTACACCTAGCCAGGTATCCTCCAACTGAGTAATGTTATCTGCCCACAAGGTTAAAGCATCGACATCACCAGCCTGAACCAACTTCTCGGCTTGCTGCGCATAGAGCATTAATTCTTGCTGATGCTCCTGAGTGATGGTACTGAACTTTTTTTCCATAAACTCACTCAGCACCATCACTAACCAAATCAACGCAATACTGGATACAGCAATAATGATATACAGCTTGCCAAACAGCCCTAGAGGTATGCCTTTAAATGGGAAATTACTAACCTTCAAAACTGTACCCCTGACCACGTACGGTACGTATGGTATTGATGGGCAGACCCGCACTGGACATTTTTTTACGAATTTTACTGATATGCATATCGAGTGTGCGGTCGTAACGACTGTACTCGCGGCACAATACCGACTGATACAACTCGGCTTTACTCACCACCTTGCCAGCCTGTTCCATCAGGCTGCGCAGCAAATCAAACTCCAGCGGGGTAAAGGCGATGGGTTTGGAGTGTATAAGCACTTCACCAGAAAGGGGATCCAATACCACGGCACCGCGAACAACGTTTACCGAAGGTTGAGAAACAGTTTGTGTGCGTCGCAATATCGCTTCAATCCGCAATGTCAGCTCGGCCATATTAAACGGTTTAATTAAGTAGTCGTCGGCGCCAGATTGAAACCCGCAGATACGATCCTGTTCCCCACCTTTAGCCGTAAGCATCAATACCGGTGTCTGTTTTTTCTCACGCAGACGGCTTAATACTTCAAAACCATCGAGTTTAGGCATCATGACATCCAGCAGAATCAGATCATAATTTTCCTTTACTGCTTGGCTTACGCCATTCTCGCCATCAAAGACGCAGGTCACGGTGTAACCTTCAGTTTCCAAGTTCTGACAGATCAGACCATTTACAGTCTGATCATCTTCAACCACAAGTATCTTGTTAGCTTGCATATCAACCTTCATCTCCTCACGGGCCGACTGGCTATGAGCATGTAAATGTAACAATTGTAAAAACGCTGTCTTTATTATTGTAAATGAGAATAATTATCAATATAAAGCATTTTATTAGAGGAGACAGCCCGTGCGTTTACGTTCATTTGCCCTTTCACCACTGACGGTTGCCATCGGTATTGCAGCTTCATCCTTGGCCCAGGCTGAGGATGCCGATAAATCCACAAACGACAGGATTGAAACCATGGTGGTGGTAGGTGAAGCCACAAACGCCCAGATTGACTACAAGGACCTGGAGGCTTTCCAGGCCAACGACCTGGCCGATGTCTTCCGTACAACTCCTTCCATTTCTGTAGGTGGTGGCGCCAGCGGTATAGCCCAGAAGATCTATGTTCGTGGTCTGGAAGACTCCATGGTCAACGTCACCGTCGATGGCGCACCGCAGACATCTACGTTGTTCCACCATATTGGCCGTGTCACTATCGATCCTGATTTACTCAAACAGGTCGAAGTGCAAGCTGGTGCCGGTGAGGCAACCAGCGGCGCTGGTGCTATAGGCGGTTCGATTCGTTTTCGCACTAAGGATGTTGATGATCTGTTGCCTGCTGGAGAAGATTTCGGCGGTCGTGTGAAAGTGAGTAATTTTAGTAACGACGGTGAGCAACACAGCCTTACACTGTTTGGACGCCTGAATGATAACTGGGGTGTACTGGCCTATTACAACGATATTGATCGTAATAATGCCGAAGACGGGGATGGCAACGAATTGCCAGCAACAGCAGCCGATCAAACCCTGGGCTTTTTCAAAATCAGTGGTGATATTGCCGATAACCAACACTTATCACTCAGCTATGAAACCCGTAAGGAAAAAGGCTCTTTTAGCAGACAGCCTAACTGGTCGCCACTGGAAGGGGTCCCCCTCTACAAGTCAGAAGGGGAGCGTGAAACCTATGTCGCCAATTACCAACTAACTCACAGCGATCTTATTAATCTCGAGCTTTCTGCATACCACACCGAATCCAGCTTCCAACGTGAGCTTTTCACCTGGAATACCGATATCAGTAGCTACGGTTTCGATATACGTAATATCAGTGAGATAGGTATTCACCGATTCACCTATGGTGTTGATTTTCGTGAAGATGAGGTTGAAAGCGGCCCTATTGGTGGCACAACAGAAGCTCGTGAAGAGGGTACCGTTTGGGGCGCATACGCTCAGGCCCATTCGCAGATAACCGATAAGTTATTACTCAGCTATGGTGTGCGCTACGATGATTATGAGTTTGATAAGCGCCTTGTTAATCCTGGTGTGTCCATTGATAGCGACGATCTTAGTTTTAATGCCGGTTTCGCCTACGATATTACCGATGCCTGGAAATTTAGCTTAGGTTACGCTGAAGCTGCACGGGGCAAGGAAGTTGGTGATGGTTTCACGATTGATGGCTCGACAACAGATCCTCAGCTGGATGCGGAAACTGTTACCAATATAGAAGCCTCTCTGGAATACAGCGTAGCCGATCTAGATATTAAACTGGCGGCTTATCAGTCTGAGATTGACGACGTTATCTTTGATCAGAACTACGGTGGCGTTTTCTATGAAAACGTAGGTACCGTTGAAACTGATGGGATCGAACTGGACGTCACCTACCGTTGGAATGACGTTGAGATTCAGTTTGGTTTCGCCACCTCCGATGCTCAACTTGACCCGGCCGATGGCGTTTATTCCGTCGACTACGGCAAAGTTGATCTGGCCGGCTATGAACACCGAGGCTTAGGTAACTCCCGTGGTGATACCTGGAACTTAGGCATCAATTACTTCCCACAACCCAACCTGACCTTCGGTTGGAATATCACCTACGTGGAAGATTTAAATAATCTGGAAGTGATGTACCGGGATGAAGAATTTAGTTGGGGCCCAGGCATTCAAGAAATCGATAAGGACGGTTATACCGTTCACGACCTGTATGCTGAATGGAGCCCTATGGAACAACTGAAACTCAATCTCGCGGTTACTAATGTCTTTGACAAGAATTACCTGGATCACTCTAGTGTCGGTGATTACACCGCAATCTATCCGAATGTGAAAGGGTATAACGAACCTGGTCGTGATGTTCGTTTGTCGGCAACCTACAGTTTTTAAAGGCAACCTCTGAAGCCAGTTCAATTTGTCCGGTTGCAATAATAAACCGGACAAACCTTATTAGAAGCTCGGTTCAAGTGAACATTTTGGCATATGCTTCCCCAAGCTATCTATCCTTTCGGATAATCTCACGTCAGAATGTTCACCTGAGCCGAGTTTTTCTACCTAATGATGCGGCTATTTTTCTTAGCCTCATTGTTATAAAACTTCTCGAAGCCCTCAATAGAAAAGCCATTCATCAGCTTCTTGCCATACTTGATTAATGGCACACCACGCCCCCCCAGTGAGTCATACTCTTTTTTTGCCTTGGAGCTTTTTTCAATATCGTATTCTTTAAATGGTATATTATTTTTCTGGAAATAGTTGCGCGCTTTTTTACAGTATCCACACCACTCAGTGGAATACATCACAACCTCATCTCGGGTTTTCGCCGGTTTTTCTTCTTCAGGACCTAAGACTTCATAGCTGACGTGTTTAAAGGAATTAACCCTAAGCTTGACCTCTTCTGCCTCAAGGTGTGCAGGTTTTTTATCACTGAAGTGGGTCTTACCGTTTTTATCGACCCACTTATAGATTTCTGCAGTTGCTGTGGCGCACACCAGCAGCAATATTGACGCGATATATTTCATAACATCCCTATTATTACTAACACAATTATCGAGACTCGTAATAAGCCTCTTCAGAGATCAAATGATAGTCTGCCGCCTGCTCAGCAAAGGTACTGTAGGCTTTGTAGACCTTGCCGAACAGCGGGTCTGTAGCGGAAGTTTCTGCATAGATATCTTTGGCAATCGCCTGCAAGTGATCCAGAACCTCTTGAGGCAGACGTTTTACTTTAACGCCATGCTGGTTTTTTAGTTCGATCAAAGCCGCATTATTGCGCGCGGTGTATTCATCCAGCATATCCTGATTTACCTGGCGGGTAACGGATTCCACCATGGCTTGCAGGTCTGCAGGTAGGCTTTCATATACGTCTTTATTGATAATAAATTCGAGCATGGCGCCTGGCTCATGCCAGCCAGGGTAGTAGTAATATTCAGCAACCTGGTGGAAACCGAAAGCCAGGTCATTGTAGGGGCCAACCCATTCGGTGGCATCGATCACGCCGGTTTGCAGGGCGGTATACAGCTCACCACCAGGAATATTGATAGAGGACCCACCGGCACGATTTAAGACTTCGCCGCCCAGGCCCGGGATACGCATCTTCAAGCCTTTTAGATCGTCAACGGCATTAATCTCTTTGTTAAACCAACCTGCCATTTGCACACCGGTACTGCCACCGGAAAAGGGCACCAGGTTAAATGGTTCGTAGACTTCACGCCACAACTCCAGACCGCCACCGTAGTGGAACCAGCCGTTCATTTCCTGGGCGTTCATGCCAAAAGGAATCGCGGTGAAAAACTGAGCCGCAGGTACCTTGCCCTTCCAGTAGTAGGCCGCACCGTGACCCATCTCGACACTGCCGCTGGATACAGCACCAAATACTGCTAGTGCAGGTACCAGTTCACCGGCACCGTAAACCTTTACTTTAATACGACCATCACTGACGTCTTCAATAATGCGGGCAAAATTCTCAGGCGCGGTACCAAGACCGGGGAAGTTCTTGGGCCAGGTGGTAACCAGTTTCCATTCATACGTTTTCTGATCACCGTTCTGTTGCTGTGTAGCAACAGAACCATTGCTATGGTCGGCAGATTTTTCTACCACCAGCAGTGCGAAAACACTGACCAGGGCGGCGACCAAGCCAAAGATTATGGCGGGGTACCAGTTGGTTGTTTGCTTATCCATCAGACTTTTCTTTTTATTTATTGTTAGATCGGGTGAAGCGTTAGCTTAAGGCTTCCAGTTTAGCGAATTTTAATACCAGCCACTTATCGCCTTCCGCCTCAAAGTTAACCTGTACTTTAGCGCTTGGGCCATCGCCTTCAAAGTGTTTAATCTTGCCTTTACCAAAGACCGGGTGGTTAACCCGTTGACCGAGGTAAAAACCGGTGTCTTCGCCGTCATCACTTAGACGCGTAGGCTCATCATATTGCTTCCTACCACCTTGGTAGCCACCGCTATATGACCCACCAAAACTGACAGGACGGCTTATGGTGCTTTTAACCCGTACTTCTTCCAGCATGTCGTCGGGAATCTCTTTAACGAAGCGCGACACGCTATTATAGGTTTCATTGCCGTGCAGACGACGGTTCTCGGCGTAAGTTAAGTAGAGCTTTTCCATCGCCCGAGTAATGCCCACATAACACAGACGTCGTTCTTCCTCGAGACGCCCGGCTTCTTCCAGTGACATTTTATGGGGGAAGAGGTTCTCTTCCATACCCGCCAGAAATACCAGCGGGAACTCCAGGCCTTTGGCGGAGTGCAGTGTCATTAACTGTACCGCATCTTCAAACTCATCAGCCTGCGCTTCACCGGCATCCAGTGCGGCGGTATCCAGGAAAGCCACCAGCGGTGTAACATCCTCTTCGGCATCCGGCTCAAAGGCACGACAGGCGTTAACCAGTTCCTGCAAGTTTTCAATACGGGCCTGACCTTTTTCACCCTTTTCCGCCTGGTGGAAATCGTAAAGCCCGGAGTCTTTAACCACTAATTCGACTTGTTGCTCCAGCGACAGATCCGCCACATTGTCCTGCAGTGATTCAATCAGTTTAATAAAACCTGCTACCGCATTAGCAGCACGGGCAGTCAGGGTTTTATTGTCGATCATGCCCAAGGCTGCACGCCAGAGGGAGCTGCCGTGTTCACGGGCATAGAGACGAATATTGTCGACAGTCTTGCCACCAATGCCGCGAGTCGGTGTATTGATAACCCGTTCGAACGCGGTGTCATCGTCGCGATTAACGATCAAACGTAGATAGGACAGCGCATTTTTAATCTCAAGGCGCTCATAGAAGCGCTGGCCACCGTAGATACGGTAAGGCACAGCTTCCCGCAATAAGGCTTCTTCAAGTACACGGGATTGGGCATTAGAGCGGTAAAGAATAGCAATACTGTCGCGGCGTTTGCCCTGTTTTTCCCAATCCTGAATTCGCTCAACGATAAAGCGGGCTTCATCGTGCTCATTAAAGGCGGCATAAAGCGATAACTTATCGCCTTCTTCGCCATCGGTGCGTAACTCTTTGCCCAGACGGCCCTGATTATTTTCAATCACCGCATTGGCGGCATTGAGAATATTGGCCGTAGACCGATAATTCTGCTCGAGCTTAACCGTTTCAGTACCGAGGAAATCCGACTCAAACTTACGGATATTTTCAATCTTGGCACCACGCCAACCGTAAATGGATTGGTCATCATCACCTACGGCTGTGACCCGACATTGATCACCGGCCAGAACCCGCAACCAGGCATACTGAATAGTGTTGGTATCCTGAAACTCGTCCACCAGAATAAACGGGAAGCGCTCCTGATAGTGTTTTAAGATGCTCGGGTTATTGAGCCAGAGCTCATGAGCACGCAACAGTAACTCGCCAAAGTCGACCATGCCGCCGAGCTGACAGGCCTCTTCGTAAGCACGGTAAACCTGCAGCATGGTGTTTTGGTAAGGATCACCACTGGGCTGAATATAGTCCGGACGCAAACCTTCATCTTTCTGGGCATTGATATACCACTGGAACTGACGCGGTGGCCAACGTTTATCATCCAGGTTCAATCCCTGGCAAACTCGCTTGATCAACCGTAGCTGATCATCACTATCCAAAATCTGGAAGTTCTGTGGCAGCTTGGCATCTTGCCAATGGGCCTTTAATAAGCGGTGGGCAATGCCGTGGAAGGTACCCACCCACATGCCGCGGGTGCCAATACCCAACAGCTCTTCAATTCGGCCACGCATTTCACGGGCCGCTTTGTTGGTAAAGGTCACCGCTAAAATGCCGTAAGGGGAAACCTGTTCCACCTGAACCAGCCAGGCTATACGGTGCACCAGTACACGGGTTTTGCCACTACCTGCCCCCGCTAATACCAATTGGTTAACAGGAGGAGCCGACACCGCTTGGCGCTGGGCATCATTTAAAGAATCGAGAATAGGGGAAACGTCCATGGCTGACATTCTATCAGAGAATGACTGTAAATATAGCCAGTAAAATGCGGAGAAATAGGGCCAGATATTAAAAATCTGTAGCAAAACTACAAAATGCTTGGGAATTTACTACATTTTTTATAATATCGCGTTTTTACGCCCTCCAGGCATGTTAAACACTCTGTCCAAGGAAGCCAGCCACAGTGAAACCCGCAACCCTTACCCAACAAATCGGTGATGCCATTGGTGAAATGCGCAAATCTGAGCGCAAGGTTGCCGAGTATGTACTTAACAATCCCAACGACATTATCCATATGCGGATTGTCGATTTGGCTTCCCAGGCTGAAGTGAGTGAACCAACGGTGGTGCGTTTCTGCCGTGCTATTGGTTGCGATGGCTTTCAGGACTTTAAACTCAATCTGGCTCAACAACTGGCTTCCAGCCCAAGCTTTGGTCAAATTGCGGTAACGGATCATGACTCTGTGGCAGACTTCAGCCACAAGGTATTTGATTCCACTATTGATACCCTGCTTAAGACCCGCGATTCGTTGGACCCTGAAATTCTAGACCAGGCCGTTAGTGCGTTGTGTAATGCCAAGCGGGTAGAATTCTTTGGTTTTGGAGCCTCCGGTGCAGTTGCCGCTGATGCCCAACATAAATTCTTCCGCCTACAATTGGCCACCGCAGCTCATTCGGATCACCATATCCAGAATATGTCCGCCATGTCGATGGAACCCGGCGATGTGGTAGTTGCCATTTCACAAAGTGGCCGTACCCGCGCACTGTTGCATTCCATGGAAATGGTGCAGCAGATGGGTGGCATTGTGATTGCCATAGCACCCAGTGGAACCCCGGTCATTCAGCAGGCTACGATTCCCATTGAAGTGGATGTGGAAGAGGATATTGAGATTTATACCCCATTGTCTTCCCGAATTGCTCACCTGGTTGTGATTGATGTGCTGGCCATTGGTGTAGCGCAACGCAAAGGCCCTGAATTGCACGATCATCTATTCCGTTTAAAGCAGGGTCTGCGCAAGCTGCGTATCCAGCCGGAAGATCGATAAAAACTACCCTCTCTTTGTGTTTAAAGAGCAGGCCAGATAATGGCAAGGTAGCGACCGACTTTGCCAACAGTCACCAGCAGTAAAAAGCCCCAGATATTGACGCGCAATACACCGGCGGCAAAGGTAAGCGGATCACCAATAATCGGCACCCAGGCCAGCAACTGGCTGGGTAATCCCCAACGTTGATAGTGATTAATCGCCCGCTGTAGCTTGTGTGGTTCAACCCAGCGGTTGGGCTGTAATAACTTATGTCCTAACCAAATCCCCAAACCATAGTTCATTAAACTGCCACATATATTGCCTACACTGGCGACTAACAGACATAGCACTGGCGACAAGCCGGACTCCACCAATCCCAAGAGCACAATTTCTGAGCCCAAGGGAATCAGGGTGGCGGCAACAAAACTAACAATAAATAACGCCAGATATGCACCGTATTCGCTGTAGCCGTTGAGGCTAATAGGGTCTAGGGATAGAGCTTCCATAAGTGCTTTGTTTGATGTCGTGTTTATAGCGGCCCTGTAGGACATGTCCTACACAAGTTTCCGCTTGTTGCGACTATTTTATGTTTTGATGTTTATGAATAATAAGCATCAACAAGGACGTAGACATGGATGTTCACAAGGCCAAGTAAGGTCAAGGGACGCGCTTTTATCGATGTGGCAGGATAGCCCACAGATCAAGGACAATGGAAACTCGTGATCGATCGATAATTGTCGCTTTGCCTGGGTGCCAGTCAGGGGTACTCAACTTTTAGGGTTCTGGGGAGTGGGCTGCAGCCCACTCGCTTTTCCCTACTTAGCTTTCTACTATTTTTTCTTAACGACTATTTTTTGCTATTAAGAGAAACTCACGGTTTCCATCACCACCCTTAATTGGGCTGTCGATATAGGCTTGGGTTGTTAACCCCAGTGATTCCACCTGCTGTTTTATCCTGTGCTCAACCTGATGATAAAGCGCGGCATCCTTCACTATGCCACCTTTACCAATCCCCTCTTTGCCCACTTCAAACTGTGGTTTAACCAAACTGATTAGATAACCATTTTGTTTAATCAATGGTGTAAGAGACGGCAATATTTTGGATTGTGAGATAAAGGAAACATCCATTACCGCCACATCAAAACCTTGCTCTTCTGTGTGCGATAGCAGTTTTTCTGCGGGAAGGTCTCTAGCATTGATACCTTCGTAACAGACAACACGGCTGTTTGATCGTAGAGTTTGATCCAATTGATCCCTACCAACATCGACACCTACAACGAGTTTGGCGTTTGCCTGTAATAGGCAGTCGGTAAATCCACCGGTGGACTGGCCAACATCAAGGCACAGCTTGTCTTCTATAGGAATAGCAAACTGGTTTATCGCGGCTTCGAGTTTTAAACCACCTCGGGAGACATAACGATCAGAATCATCACCGGCAATGCGAAGCTCCGTAGCTTCTTCGAGTTTCACACTGGGTTTAGATAGGGATTGCCACTGCCCAGCCAGCTTATATTCAACACGACCGGCAGCGATGGCTTTTTGAGCATGGGTGCGCGATTTGCTCAGGCCTTTTTCCACCAATAACAGGTCTGCACGCACCATAAGCGTTGTTTACTCTACGGTAACCGACTTGGCCAGGTTACGCGGCTGATCCACATCGGTGCCTTTAAGAACGGCGACATGATAAGACAGTAACTGCAGTGGCAGGGTGTAAACCAGTGGTGCGATTGAATCATCAACATGCGGCAGGTTTATCACCACCGTACTTTCGTCATTCACAAAGCCGGAGTTTTTATCGGCGAAGACAAACAATTTACCGCCGCGGGCCTGAACTTCCTGTAGGTTGGATTTCAGCTTTTCCAACAAGTCATCGTTTGGTGCAACAGCAACAATAGGCATGTCACTGTCTACCAACGCCAGCGGACCATGCTTTAACTCACCGGCGGGGTAGGCTTCGGCGTGGATATAGGAAATCTCTTTAAGCTTTAGAGCCCCCTCCATTGCCACCGGGTACTGCACACCACGACCGAGAAACAGTGAATGATGTTTTTCAGAGAAAGCTTCACTGGTATGCAAAATAGTGTCATCCAGTGCCAGCACATCTTCACACAGTTGTGGTAACTGATGCAGAGCGCTTACCAAAGCCTGCTCTTTGTCTGAAGACAGGTTGTGACGACGACCCAAAGCAATACTCAACAACTGCAGTGCCACCAACTGGGTGGTAAAGGCTTTGGTAGATGCCACACCGATTTCAGGCCCAGCCAGGGTCATAAAGCTTAAGTCCGATTCTCGGGCCAGGGAGCTGTTAGCAACGTTACAAATCGTCAAACTGGCAAGATAACCGGCTTCTTTGGCAGAACGTAATGCCGCTAAGGTATCCGCGGTTTCACCGGATTGTGAGATGGTGACAAACAGTGAGTTTTTCGGCACAACCACTTTGCGGTAACGGAATTCGCTGGCTACTTCGACATAACAGGGGATACCTGCCCAGTCTTCCATCCAGTATTTCGCCACTAAACCCGAGTGGTAGCTGGTACCACAAGCGACAATCTGTACCGATTCAACCTGGTCAAAAATCGCTTTGGCTTCTGCGCCAAAGGCTTCTTCCAAAACCTGAGTTTTACTGATGCGACCCTGTAAGGTATTGCGCAAGACTTTTGGCTGCTCGTAAATTTCCTTGAGCATATAGTGGCGGTATTCACCTTTATCCGCCGACTCTTCGGCTTCAGTCAGGGTGACAATCTTTCGCTCAACCTGTTCACCATTGGCATCAAAAATACGTAGTTGATCATTGCGAATATCGACCAGATCACCTTCTTCCAGGAAGATAAAGCGATCGGTTACCTGGCGAAGTGCCAGTTGGTCGGAGGCGATAAAGTATTCTTCAATACCCACCCCAATCACCAATGGGCTACCACTGCGGGCAGCAACCAGGCGATCTGGTTCCTGAGTATTAATAACGCCCAGGGCGTATGCGCCTTCAAATGTTTCCACTGCTGCTTTTACGGCGGAGAACAGGTCTTTGCCCTGCTTCACCAGATCATTCACCTGGTGAACAATCACTTCGGTATCAGTTTCTGAGGCAAAGCTATAGCCTTTACCTGTTAATTCTTCACGCAGTTCATCATGATTTTCAATAATGCCGTTATGTACTACAGCGATATTATCGGAAGCGTGTGGATGAGCATTTTTTTGGCTGGGTTTACCGTGGGTCGCCCAACGAGTATGGGCAATACCGATAGTACCTTTGGTAGGGCTTTGTTCCAGCAAGGCTTCCAGGCTGGCAACCTTGCCCATCTCCTTGCGAACCTGTAATTGCAGGTCATCATCAATCAGTGCAACACCGGCTGAATCATAGCCACGATACTCTAGGCGCTTTAGGCCCTCGATCAGAATACCAAGTACATTACGCTGGGCTACCGCGCCCACAATTCCACACATAGACTTTCCGTTAACTAAATTCTGTAGTTTTTAATTATTCTGGTTTTACTTCTTTTCTGGCTTGGGCCAGTTATCAATATTGCGCTGTTTACCTCGCGCCACCGCCAGTTGGTTAGCCTCAACGTCTTTGGCCACGGTTGAACCGGCGCCAACGGTAGCACCGGCACCAATTTTAACCGGTGCAACCAAAGAGCTATTCGAACCAATAAAGGCACCATCACCAATTTCGGTTTTCGACTTGTTAACGCCATCGTAATTACAAGTAATGGTACCGGCACCAATATTAGCGCCTTCACCTATTTCGGCATCACCGATATAGGTCAGATGATTAACTTTACTGCCCACACCAATATTGGCTTTCTTGGTTTCAACAAAGTTACCAATTTTTGCTTTGCTCGAAAGATTGGTTCCCGGGCGCAAGCGGGCAAAAGGACCAATATCACATTGGTCGGCAACAACGGCATCTTCCAGCACACTGTTGGCTTTGATAACGGTATTATCGCCAATACGGCTGTTGGTAATCACACAGTTGGGGCCAATTTTGACGTTATCGCCCAGTTTAACATCGCCTTCAAACACACAGTTGATATCAATCTCGACATCACTGCCAGCACTCAAACTGCCGCGGCAGTCGAAGCGACTCGGGTCAATCAGAGTCACCCCTTCAACCATTAACTGTTCGGCCAAGTGCTGTTGATAGTAACGCTCCAACTCTGCCTGTTGTTGACGGTTGTTAACACCCAGAACTTCCATCTCGGAATCCGGGTTAACGGTATTAATCACGATGCCTTCACTCTGTGCCAGGGCGATGACATCAGTGAGATAGTATTCTTGCTGGGCATTATCGCTGGAGAGCTGTGGCAACCAACGCTGAAGATCAGCATTACGCATGGCCATCACTCCGGTGTTAACCTCATTGATGGTTAACTGCTCTGGATTGGCATCTTTCTGCTCAACAATGGCGGTTACCAAACCATCGGGATTGCGAACAATACGTCCGTAACCAGTAGGGTCTTCCAGCTTAACCGTTAATAAGCCCATAGCACCTTCGGCCACAGTATCAACTAGCTGTTCCAGAGTGCTGGATTTAATCAATGGCACATCGCCATAGAGGATCAAGACAGTAGCATCATCGCGTAGGGAAGGGGCGGCCTGCTGAACAGCATGGCCAGTACCCAATTGTTCAGTTTGCATCACAAACTGTACATCATCACCGGCTAAACGCTGCTCAACCAATTCTGCGCCATGACCAATTACCACATGCAATTGAGCATCATCAAATGAGCGAGCGGTATCGAGTACATGGCCAAGAAGAGGGCGGCCTGCGACAGGGTGAAGGACTTTGGGTAAATTGGACTTCATGCGGGTGCCTTTACCCGCTGCCAGCACCACGATATCAAGCATAGAAGTGACCTGATCCTTGTAAGTCTGCAAATAAAAAAAGGGCAGCTAATGCTACCCTTTTTTAGGTTGAGATGCTGCTAATTCCTGAACATTTTCAGAAGTTAGTATTCACTCAAACTTATTTTCTCATGTTGCGCATAGCCTGAATGGTGCGCAATTGAGCTGCAGCTTCAGCCAACTGAGCCGCTGCACGAGAGTAGTCAATTTCGCCACTCTGGTTGTGCAATGCTTGTTCAGCTTCTTTCTTGGCCTCGAGGGCTGCCGCCTCATCCATATCATCGGCACGCAGGGCAGTATCTGCCAGAACGCTTACATGGTAGGGCTGAACCTCCAGGTAACCGCCGGAAATATAGTAAACCTCTTCCTCGCCATCTTGCTTGATAACGCGAATTGGGCCAGGCTGCAGACCAGTCAGTAATGGGGCGTGGCCGTAGCCAATACCTACATCACCTTCGGAACCTGCGGCAATCACCATTTCGACCAGGCCGGAAAAGATTTCTTCTTCTGCGCTGACGATGTCACAGTGAACAGTCATAGCCATTTGCTTTTGCCTCTCGGAGGATCGATTAACGGCTTTTCTCGTTAAAGAGTCAAGTCGCTAATCGACGGCTGTATTCATCATAGGGCTGAGTGAATCACCCAACCCTAAGACACTTACATGTTCTTGGCTTTCTCGACAGCTTCGTCGATGGAACCAACCATGTAGAACGCCTGCTCTGGCAGATCGTCGTAGTCACCAGTCAGCAGGCCTTTAAAGCCAGCCAACGTGTCTTTCAGTGATACGTACTTACCTGGAGAACCGGTGAATACTTCAGCAACGTGGAAAGGCTGAGACAGGAAACGCTCAATCTTACGAGCACGGTTAACAGTCTGCTTATCTTCTTCAGACAGTTCGTCCATACCCAGAATCGCGATGATGTCTTTCAGCTCTTTGTAGCGCTGCAGTACAGTCTGTACACCACGGGCAATGTCGTAATGCTCTTGACCGATGATCAGAGGATCCAGCTGACGTGAAGTAGAGTCCAGAGGATCAATTGCTGGGTAAATACCCTTAGAAGCAATGTCACGGCTCAGTACAACAGTGGAGTCCAAGTGAGCAAAGGTGGTTGCTGGAGATGGGTCAGTCAAGTCATCCGCAGGTACGTATACCGCCTGAACCGAGGTAATAGAACCGGTTTTGGTGGAGGTAATACGCTCTTGCAGAGCACCCATTTCTTCAGCCAGAGTTGGCTGATAACCTACCGCAGAAGGCATACGACCCAGCAGTGCAGATACCTCGGTACCCGCCAGGGTGTAACGGTAAATGTTGTCAACGAACAGCAGTACGTCTTTACCTTCGTCACGGAACTTCTCAGCCATAGTCAGGCCGGTCAGTGCAACACGCAGACGGTTACCGGGGGGCTCATTCATCTGGCCGTAAACCATGGCAACCTTGGACTCTGCTGGATTCTCAACGTTTACAACGCCAGCTTCCTGCATCTCGTGGTAGAAGTCGTTACCTTCACGAGTACGCTCACCAACACCGGCAAATACTGAAAGACCAGAGTGTTTCAGTGCGATGTTGTTGATCAGCTCCATCATGTTTACGGTTTTACCTACACCGGCACCACCGAACAGACCAACTTTACCACCCTTGGCGAATGGGCAAACCAGGTCAATAACTTTAATGCCTGTTTCCAGCAGGTCAGCAGAAGCTGCCAGCTCGTCATAAGCAGGTGCTTTACGGTGAATTGGCATGCGCTCTTGCTCACCAATATCACCACACTCATCAATAGGGTTACCCAATACATCCATAATACGGCCCAAAGTCTCAGTACCAACAGGTACAGAAACTGGGGCATTGGTGTTCTCGACGGTTAAGCCACGGCTTATACCTTCCGAAGAACCCATCGCAATTGCGCGTACCACGCCGTCACCCAACTGCTGCTGAACTTCCAGGGTCAGGCCCTTGTCAGCGACGGTCAGTGCGTCGTAAACCTTAGGTACAGAGTCACGAGGGAATTCCACGTCGATAACGGCACCAATAATTTGTACGATACGTCCGCTACTCATTTCCGGATCCTCAATTACAAAGTTATAAATTCAAAAAACGTTAAACCGCTGCGGCGCCACTTACGATCTCGGACAGCTCTTGTGTAATAGCCGCCTGACGAGCCTTGTTGTACACAAGCTCCAGATCGTCGATCAGGTCACCCGCGTTATCGGTTGCGTTCTTCATCGCAATCATCCGCGCGGCCTGCTCACATGCACCGTTTTCAACAACAGCCTGGTATACCTGAGACTCAATATAACGAGTCAAAAGACCTTCGAGCAGAGTTTCAGCGTCTGGCTCGTACAGGTAATCCCACGTGTGTTTCAGTTTTTCGTCTTCGTCCGCTTGCAGAGGCAACAGCTGATTTACGAACGGTGCTTGAGTCATGGTATTCACGAACTCATTACCCGTCAGGTACAGCTTGTCGATTTTGCCTTCCGCGTAAGCGTCCAACATAATTTTTACACTGCCGATCAAATCAGCAACGCTGGGTTCTTCACCCAAGTCACGCACTGCAGCTACTACATTGCCACCGTAACTGTTAAAGAAGGCTGCGGCTTTGGCACCGATCAAACACAGATCGATTTCAACGCCCTGATCACTCCACGCCTGCATGGATTTGATAGCGGCCTTGAACATGTTGACGTTCAAACCACCACACAAACCACGGTCTGTGGATACCAGGACAAAGCCTACACGCTTCACCTCGCGCTCTTGCAAGTACAGGTGCTTATATTCTGGGTTGGCACTGGCAAGATGACCTACAACCGAACGAATACGTTGGGCGTAGGGCTTACCAAGCTGCATGCGGTCTTGTGCTTTACGCATTTTACTCGCCGCCACCATTTCCATGGCGCTGGTGATTTTCTGCGTAGATTTAATACTCGATATCTGAGTACGAATTTCTTTTCCGCCTGCCATACCGGCCCCCGAACAAATTCTGTTTCATTTACGAGGTTTGGCTAACCAAACCTCGATTCAACATTTACCTTCAGCTTATTAAAAAGTCTGAGTGGATTTGAACTTGTCCAGAGCAGCTTTGAAGCCGGCCTCAATTTCACCGTTGTAATCACCGGTTTCATTGATTTTCTTCATCAGATCAGCGTTTTCGCTGTTCATGAAAGAAAGCAGGGAAGCTTCGAAGTCACCGAGTTTGGCAACCGCAACGTCTTTCAAGTAGCCTTCGTTCGCTGCGTACAGAACAACACCCATCTCTGCAGTAGACAGAGGAGCGTATTGCTTCTGCTTCATCAGCTCAGTTACGCGCTCACCGTGATCCAGCTGGGCTTTGGTAGCCTCATCCAGGTCGGAAGCAAACTGAGAGAAAGCCGCCAGCTCGCGGTACTGTGCCAGAGCGGTACGAATACCACCGGACAGTTTCTTAATAATCTTGGTCTGTGCAGAACCACCAACACGAGAAACCGAAATACCGGCGTTCATTGCAGGACGGATGCCGGCGTTGAACAGGTCAGTTTCCAGGAAGATCTGACCATCGGTAATGGAGATCACGTTGGTTGGTACGAATGCAGATACGTCACCAGCCTGGGTTTCAATGATAGGCAGGGCGGTCAAAGAACCGGTTTTGCCTTTCACTTCACCGTTGGTGAACTTCTCAACGTACTCAGCGTTAACGCGAGAAGCACGCTCCAGCAGACGTGAGTGCAGGTAGAAAACATCACCTGGGTAAGCTTCACGGCCTGGTGGACGACGCAGCAGCAGGGAGATCTGACGGTAAGCCCAAGCTTGCTTGGTCAGGTCGTCTTGTACGATCAGGGCATCTTGACCGCGGTCACGGAAGTACTCACCCATGGTGGTACCGGCGAACGGAGCCAGGAACTGCATCGCAGCTGGGTCAGAAGCAGTAGCGGCAACAATAATGGTGTGATCCATTGCGCCGTGCTCTTCCAGTTTGCGCACAACAGCAGCAATAGAAGATGCTTTCTGGCCTACAGCAACGTAGACACATTTAATGCCAGTGCCTTTCTGGTTGATGATGGCATCAACGGCAATAGCGGTTTTACCGGTCTGACGGTCACCAATGATCAGCTCACGCTGACCACGACCCACAGGTACCATGGAGTCAACGGCTTTCAGACCGAATTGTACTGGCTGGTCAACACCTTGACGGGCAATTACGCCTGGGGCGATTTTTTCTACCGCGTCAGTTTGTTTGGTGCCGATTGGACCTTTACCGTCGATTGGATTACCCAGTGCGTCTACAACGCGACCCAGCAGTTCCTCACCAACAGGTACTTCCAGAATACGGCCAGTACACTTACAGGTTTGACCTTCGGCAACACTTTCGTATTCGCCGAGAACAACCGCACCTACGGAATCTTGTTCCAGGTTAAGTGCCATACCATAGACACCACCTTCAAACTCGATCATCTCACCGTACATAACGTCGGCCAGACCGTGGATACGAATAATACCGTCAGTTACAGAAACGACGGTGCCCTCGTTTTGGGCTTCAGTCTTCACTTCGAGGCTGTCGATGCGAGACTTGATAATTTCACTGATTTCAGAAGGATTCAGTTGCTGCATGCTCTGTTCCTCAATTCCTCTCTGGCAGCGCCAGATTAGGAGTTCATTGCTTCGGCGAGTTTAGCCAGGCGGCCTCGTACCGAACCGTCAATTACTGTGTCGCCAGCGCGTACTAAAACGCCGCCTAACAGGCTCTGATCTACAGAGCTGGACACATTTACATTGCGATCCAATTTGGCGCTGAGTGCCTTCGCCACTTTGTCTTGCAGGTCGCCGGACAACTCAAAGGCGGAAGTAATTTCCACATCAACAGATTTTTCCTGCTGAGCTTTAAAGCCTTCGAATAACTGTTGTACGTGCGGCAGCAGAACCAAACGGTTGTTATTAGCCAGATTCTTAACGAAGTTCTGACCACCAGCATCCAACTCATCACCACACACATCAGCAAAAGATTGACCTTTTGCATCGGTGGTCAGGTTGGGCGCTGCCAACAATTGTTTTACTGCGTCCTGCTGTGCCACTTGGGCAGCCAAAGCCAACATCTCTGACCATTTGGCCAGAGAGTCAGCAGCGAGTGCGTACTCAAACGCGGCTTTGGCGTAAGGCCGTGCCAACGTTGCAAGTTCTGCCATGATTCACCTCGCTTAAAGCTGAGTAGCTAATTTATTAACCAACTCGTCGTGTGCTTGCTGATTGATCTCAGCTTCCAGTACTTGCTGGGCACCAGCCAGGGCCAGAGCGGCAACCTTGCCACGCAATTCTTCTTTCGCGCGGTTGGCTTCCTGCTCAATGTCGGACTGCGCTTTGGCGAGCAGACGATCACCTTCAGCACGAGCCTGATCTTTGGCTTCTTCAACGATTTGATTGGCGCGCTTATTGGCAGCGTCGATGATAGTGGCAGCCTCTTCCTTCGCTTCGCGAAGTTGTTGAGTGGCTTTTTTCTGAGCCAGCTCAAGGTCTTTATCTGCACGATCAGCGGCTTCTAAGCCATCAGCAATTTTCTTTTCACGCTCTTCCATAATGGAAATCAGCGCCGGCCACACAAACTTCATGCAGAACAAAATGAACACAATGAAGGTAAGTGATTGACCGATTAGAGTCAGGTTGATATTCACACCAACACCTCTTGCTTAGTTAATTTGAAAGTCAAAGCAAAGGGGTCGTGATTAACCAGCCAGACCTGGTGCAACAACGAAGATCAGGTACATGCCGATACCAACACCGATCATTGGAACCGCATCCAACAGACCAGCCATCAGGAACATTTTACCTTGCAGGGCAGGACCTTGCTCAGGCTGACGAGCAGAACCTTCCAGCAGCTTGCCACCCAGAGTACCAAAACCGATCGCAGTACCCAGAGCGCCCAAACCGATCAGCAGAGCAGCCGCAACGTATACCAAACCAAGTGCTTCCATTGTTTTCTCCTAGATAAAAATTAAGAAGTTAAAGTTAAGTTAAAGTTAAAAAGGTAAATCTAAAAATCTTGTCGTATAAGGTGATCAGTGATCTTCTTCAACGTCGTGCGCCATGGCCATATAAACCGTGGTCAGTACCATGAAGACGAACGCCTGCAGGGTAATTACCAGGATGTGGAACACAGCCCAGGCCCATTGCAGAACACCACCAAACAAGCCCATTACCAGACCAGCACTGAACATCAGGGCGATCAGGATAAAGATCATTTCACCGGCATACAGGTTACCGAACAAACGCAGACCCAGAGAGATAGGCTTAGCGATCAGAGATACGGTTTCCAGAACCAGGTTTACAGGCACCAACAGTGGGAAGTCGATGTACCACTTGCCACTGTGGAAAGGGTGCATGGTCAGCTCTTTTAAGAAGCCGATCAGACCTTTTTGCTTGATACTGAAGATGATCATTAATGCGAATACCGTGAAGGCCATGCCCAGGGTCGCATTAGGATCAGTGGTTGGTACCACTTTAAAGAAGAAGTGCGGGTCGCCAGTCACCTTGGTCGCCGCCCACGGAAGCCAGTCTACAGGGACCAGATCCATCAGGTTCATCAGGAACACCCAGGTGAAGATGGTCAGCGCCATCGGGGCGATCAGCTTGTTTTTATGGTGGAAGATATCGTTAACGGTGTTGTTAACGAAGTCGACCAGCAGCTCAACAAAGCTTTGGAAACCGCTAGGTACGCCAGAGGTTGCCTTAGCAGCAACACGGGCGAACAGGAATGAGAAAAGAATACCCAGGCCCAGAGACCAACCCAGAGTATCCAGGTGGAGAGCCATAAAACCCATATCCGCAGCCTCTTGCGAGGAATGCGCCAAGGTCCAGGTTTCTTGTTGCACAACACTGCCGTCGTAACGAACGTAGCCCTCTGGCAGCTTGCCATAGGTCAGGTTCTGAAGGTGGTGTTGGATATATTGAGTCGAGGTCTGACCTTCGCTTGCCATAGTCTCTTCAAGTACCCTTACGTTTAAAGTTAAAAATTAAAAAGTCGTATAAAAACTCTGAAGATTTCTCAAATCTGCAAAGCGCTTATAGAACACTTCAATTCTCTGTTCATTCTGCCCTAGCGGCCAATCACCCTGGCTGCTACCACCACCTGAATCACGGTTAAGGCGATATAGGTGATAAACACAGCGGCCACATTGATCGGTTTGAGCAGGACAAACACACCTGCAAAGCCCACCAGCGTCAGCATAAACTTGCCGGTTTCTCCCATTTTGAAAGCATGGGTAATCAACCGGGCTGCGCGGGCGCCTCGATAACGGAATGCGTAAGCGGAAAAGTAGAGGTTCGGAATCACAGACAGCAAGCCTCCCGCGAGGGTCGACTTCGCCAGGACAGGGTCAAGCCACCATAAGCCGACTACCAAAGGTAGCAGCACTCCCAGTTGTACCACGGGAATACGATGGACAGGAGGTTTGGGGATACTCGTCATGGTCACTTCACCGGTAACCTTTAACGCTAATCTAGGAGCTGAGACATCTTTCTTTGCCTGGCTGAAAAAACAACCAGCAATACCTCTGCAGCCTTCCTCGACTAACCGATCCCGCCGTTTACTCTGCCTTCGACAGCTCTTACAGGCTGTCACTAAATCTCTGTTTGAATCTCTGCACCGATACGCCCGTTTTGCGAGGATTTTTTGTGGCAGTTTTGACCACAAAATCGACCGACAATTGGGCGACGCGAATTATAGGGGCTATACCCTGTCTATTCAACCGAAATTCAACCAAAACCCGCGCGAAGGCCAGAGTTTTTCTGGCTTCGGGTGTAAGTAGGGACTTTACACCCGAATCCCATATTTAGTGGAAATTCAGGAGAGGGACACTATATATCAGGCTTCATACCCCAGATGGGCTAGAATGCCATCCAGTTCATCAAGATTGTTGTAGTTCAACACCAGCTTACCCTTACCTTTGGCGCTGTGTTGAATATTGACGGGGACGCCGATTTTATCGGCCAGGCCATCCTGAAGCTTCTTCAGGTCAGGATCAATTTTAGCCGCCGGCACCGCTTTGGTCTGCTGTTGCTGCAAGCGGCGCACCAAGGCTTCGGTCTGACGCACAGACAAGCCTTTAGCGACGACCTGACGGGCAATCTGACGCTGATCATCGGCAGACAGGGTCAACATAGAGCGAGCATGGCCCATTTCCAGATCACCGTGCTCGAGTAATTTTTTCACCTCGTCGGTCAAGGCTATCAGGCGCAACAAGTTGGTGACTGTGGTTCGGGATTTACCGACGGCAGCAGCCACTTCCTGGTGAGTCAGTTCAAACTCATCCTGCAAGCGTTTCAGGGCTACAGCTTCTTCCATCGGATTGAGGTCTTCACGCTGAATATTCTCAATCAGCGCCATGGCGATGGCGGCTTCATCTGGGACTTCACGGATTACCGCAGGGATCTTGTCGAGACCAGCCAACTGGGTAGCGCGCCAACGGCGCTCACCGGCAATAATTTCGTATTTGCTGTCGCTGATAGGGCGAACAACAATCGGCTGCATAACGCCCTGCGCCTTGATCGACTCTGCCAGCTCTTCCAGGGCTTCCGGGTGCATATCGCGGCGCGGCTGGTACTTGCCTCGCTGAACAAACTCAACCGGCAGCTGGGTTAACTTGCCGTCGATGCCAGGCTCGGGAGAAGTAACTGCCGCAATCGCGTCCTGAGCATCCTTACTACCAGCTGCACCACCAGCGCCTCCCAGCAGTGCATCCAATCCTTTTCCCAAACCTTTACGCTTAGCGGCCATCGGCCCTTACTCCCCTAAAAACTCTTGAAATTTATGTGCCTGAATCAGGCTTCAGCAGCCTGTTTGGCTTCTGCTTCGTTACGGCGAATCAGCTCACCGGCCAAGGCCAGATAGGCAATAGCGCCCTTGGACTGACGGTCGTAGACCAATGCAGGCTGACCAAAACTTGGTGCCTCAGCCAAACGCACATTGCGAGGCACACAAGTGCGATACAGTTTGTCACCAAAATAATCGGATAACTGGTTGGATACATCTACGGTCAAACTGCTACGTGGATCGTACATGGTGCGTAAAATACCCTCGATTTTCAGTCGCGGGTTAAGCACTTGCTGAATCTGGTTAATGGTATTAATCAGTGCCGACAGACCTTCCAGGGCGTAGTACTCACACTGCATGGGAATAATGACCCCATCACAGGTCGCCAGGGCATTCAGGGTCAGCATATTTAGCGATGGTGGACAGTCGATCACCACATAATCGTAACTGCCTCGCACCGACTCGATAGCATCGTGCAGACGGCGCTCCTTGTGATCGAGCGACAGCATTTCCACCTCGGCGGCGGTCAGGTCACCATTGGCTGGCAGCACATCATATTTACCGGACGGTGAAGCCGTAATAGCTTCCTGCGAGGTGCAATTTCCCACCAGCACATCGTAGATGGATAACTCCAACTCGGCTTTATCGATGCCACTACCCATGGTGGCATTCCCCTGAGGATCGAGATCGATCAGCAAGACACGCTTTTTGGTCGCCACGAGGGATGCGGCCAGATTGACACAGGTAGTGGTTTTACCCACACCACCTTTCTGGTTGGCAATGGCATAGACCTTATTCAACGTTAGCACCCCGTAAATTCGTTATTTTAGCCGTATAGGCCTTATAGTGATGTTATTGCGTCTAGGACGCAGCCCGGTCGCCAGTCAGCTTGTCTGTTAAAACCAACAGATGGCGCTCACCCTCATCGCCAGGAACAGATAATGCGTGGGAATCCGAAACAATATAGCGTTTTTCCAGATCGCTCAACTCATCTGTGGGGTAGATGCCTTTCATCGCCAAAAAACAGCCATCAGCGGCCAGCAGATGATGACAACCATCGGTCATATCCTTAAGACTGGCAAACGCGCGACTGATGATGGCGGAGTAGGGTGCTTCAGGTTGATGAGCCTCAACCCGGCAGTTTTCAACCTGCACATTATCGAGCTTAAGCTGGGTTTTTACCTGAAATAAAAAACGGGTTTTCTTGCCGTTACTGTCGAGCAAGGTGAAGCGTTTTTCTGGAAACATAATGGCCAGCACAACACCGGGTAAACCACCACCGGTGCCCACATCAATTACGCTGTCGCCAGCGTAAGTTTCGACAAACGGCACCACCGTTAAACTGTCTACCAAATGACGGGTAACCATTTGCAACGAATCGCGCACGGCGGATAAGTTGTAGGTTTTATTCCACTTGGCAAACAAAGCCAGGTAAGCCAGCAACAAATCAATTTGCTGATCGCTCAGCTCGACATCAATTTTTTTTGCGCCGGCCAATAAACGTTTTTTGTGTTCTGCACCGATTTCTGACATTAATTGGCCGCCTGCTTTTTCAGAAGTCCGTGTTTTTTCAAATAGATCAGCAACAGAGAAACCGCTGCCGGCGTAACGCCAGGAATACGTGACGCACGCGCTAATGTTTCCGGACGCGCCTCACTCAGTTTTTGTTTTATCTCGTTCGAGAGGCCTTCGACAATACTGTAATCAAACTCCAGCGGTATCGCGGTATTTTCATGCTGGCGCAGACGATTAATATCGTCCTGCTGACGATCAATATAACCGGCATATTTAGCCGCAATTTGTACCTGCTCTGCTGCACGCTCGTCCGCTAACGCCTCGCCTTTGAAATGGCCAATATCGTTGTATTCCAACTCGGGACGTTTTAATAAATCGTAAAGATTGTATTCACGGCTTAACGCCGAAGGCAGTTTTTGCTCCAGTTGTTTAGCTTCATCACTGCCCGCTTGAATCCAGGTTTCTTTCAAGCGCTCCTGTTCGCGTGCAATGCTTTCGCGTTTTTCACTAAACGCAGCCCAACGTTCATCATCGACCAAACCAAGCTCGCGACCTTTTTCTGTTAAGCGTAAATCTGCATTATCTTCACGCAATAACAAACGGTATTCCGCGCGGCTGGTAAACATGCGGTAAGGTTCGCTGGTACCGAGAGAAATCAAATCGTCGACCAATACACCGATATAGGCTTCGTCGCGGCGTGGACACCAGGCATCTTTTTCCTGGGCTCTGCGTGCCGCGTTCATGCCCGCTAACAAACCTTGCGCACCGGCTTCTTCGTAACCGGTGGTACCGTTAATTTGACCCGCGAAAAACAGGCCGTTAATCACCTTGGTTTCCAGGCTGTATTTTAAATCCTGCGGGTTAAAGAAATCGTATTCGATGGCATAACCGGGACGCGTGATATGAGCGTTTTCAAAACCTTTAATCGAACGCACTAATTCCAGCTGCACATCAAACGGCAAACTGGTAGAAATACCGTTAGGGTAAAGCTCATGGGTATCCAGGCCTTCCGGTTCAATAAATACCTGGTGGGAATCTTTGTCGGCAAAGCGATTTACCTTGTCTTCAACGGAAGGGCAGTAGCGTGGCCCCACACCATCAATCACGCCGGTAAACATCGGCGAGCGATCAAAGCCACTGCGAATAATCTCGTGGGTGCGCTCGTTGGTGTGGGTAATCCAGCAGCACACTTGCTCGGGATGATCCTCGACCTTGCCCATATAGGACATCACCGGTGTTGGCGTATCACCCCACTGTTTTTCCAATTCGGAGAAATCAACACTGCGGGCATCAATACGCGGAGGTGTACCCGTCTTTAAACGGTCCACACGTAAAGGCAGTTCACGTAAGCGGTGGGCCAGGGCAATCGATGGAGGATCACCTGCACGACCACCACTGTGATTTTCCAGGCCAATATGGATCAGACCACCGAGGAAAGTACCGGCGGTTAATACCACTGAAGGGGCGTAAAAACGTATGCCCATCTGAGTGACAACACCGCGAATGGTATCGCCCTCAACAATCACGTCATCAGCTGCCTGCTGGAAGATATCCAGATTAGGCTGGTTTTCCAGGATATCGCGGACAGCGGCCTTATAGCGCACACGGTCGGCCTGAGCACGGGTTGCACGCACAGCAGGGCCTTTACGGCTATTCAATACACGGAATTGGATACCGCCCTTATCGGTAGCCAGAGCCATAGCGCCACCCAAGGCATCGATTTCTTTAACCAGATGACTCTTGCCAATCCCACCAATCGCCGGGTTACAAGACATCTGGCCCAAGGTCTCAATATTGTGGGTCAACAACAGGGTCTGACAGCCCATACGTGCAGCAGCTAAGCAGGCTTCGGTACCTGCGTGACCGCCGCCAATCACAATGACGTCATAGCGTTTTGGGTAATCCATGGTTGTTGTATCCCGAGAAATCTTGGTCATGTAACGGCTTAATGTCAGTTGCCGTTACGAAAAGGGCGCACATTATAGGGTGGTCTGAGGCGTTATACAAAAACTTGGTCAAAAATTAATCTTTCTTATTTTATCCCTCTATTTGTTAATAAAGAATTATTTATATAGAGATATATGTATATATAGGTGTTTTCTAATGATGTTATATATATAAGTGAACAGTTTTTCTGTGTGTAACCACTTTTTTATTTTATAAAACAAATAGTTAAGCCAATGATAAGTGCTGTATAGAAACGGTATTTGCTGCGTGTAAACCCTGCAAACCTTGAGGATGAAAGTGTGAGTTTTCCACACAAGGGGGAGACGCTTGGTTATCCCCATTTTCATGCGGAGCAAATTCACGGTAATCCCGACACTTTATCCACAGACTCTGTGTAAAAGAGGCTTTAATGAGGTAAAAAATCCCTTTAATTCAATAAATTAGGGGATAAACCTGTGAACAATTGTGGATAAGCTCTGCAACTGATGTGTTTTAAGTCAGTTTTCTTATTACTGGGACATAAAAGAAGGGGATGAGGGTATAAAAAAGGCCTACTCGTGCAGGCCTGTTTTTGATGTAAATTTTGGTGCTTTCGGGTTATTTGCCAATACAGAAACTTGAAAATATACGCCCCAGTAGCTCATCGGGGGTAAAGTCACCGGTAATCTCTCCCAGAGCATTTTGTGCCTGGCGCAGATCTTCGGCGAGTAATTCGCCCGCGCCCATGCCTTGAAGTTGCTCCTGCCCGGTGAGTAACAATGCATGGGCGCGCTCGAGGGCATCCAGGTGACGACGACGGGCGGTAAAGCCACCTTCTGTGCTGCCGGTAAAGCCCATACAGTGCTTGAGGTGGCTTTTTAGGGCATCGATACCGATATCAGCTTTCGCTGACAGGCCAATAACCGTTTGGCCGTCTTGCTGCAGCAGACCTTGCTTTTTACCTGACAGATCGATTTTGTTGCAAACCAGGGTGACACGGCTGGGGTCTGGCAGGCGATCGATAAAGTCTGGCCAGATCTCGTGCGGATCGTGGCTGTCGTTGGTGCTGCTGTCGACCATCAGCAAAATGCGGTCGGCTTTTTCTATTTCGACCCAGGCGCGCTCAATACCTATACGTTCGACTTCATCCGGACTCTCACGTAATCCGGCGGTATCAATAATATGCAGTGGCATACCGTCGATATGGATATGCTCTCTAAGAACATCACGTGTCGTGCCTTCAATATCGGTAACAATGGCCGTTTCGCGTCCGGCCAACGCATTGAGCAGGCTGGATTTACCGGCATTGGGGCGACCGGCAATTACCACCTGCATACCCTCGCGCATAATAGCGCCCTGTTGGGCTTGCTGTTGTACGGCTTCGAGCTTGTTGATAATGGTTGAGAGATCACCTGCCACACGGCCGTCATCAAGAAAATCGATCTCCTCTTCAGGGAAATCGATAGCGGCTTCTACATAGATACGCAATTGAATCAGTGCTTCAACCAGGTCGTTAATCTTGTTGGAGAAATTACCTTGTAGAGAATGCACCGCGTTGCGCGCAGCTTGCTCGCTGGAGGCTTCGATCAGATCGGCAATGGCTTCAGCCTGGGCCAGATCCATCTTGTCATTCAGAAAGGCGCGCTCGGAGAACTCTCCTGGGCGTGCCAAGCGGGCTCCCAGTTGCATGACCCTTCGTAACAGAAGATCCATAATGACTGGTCCGCCGTGGCCTTGAAGCTCCAGTACATCTTCACCGGTAAACGAATTGGGGCTTGGGAATAGTAGGGCAATGCCTTCATCAATAGCGTCACCACCTTCATCAATAAACCCGCCGTAATGGGCCATTCGCGGTGTGAGCGGTTGGGTGGAAATGGCTTCGGCGATCTTATTAACCTTGGGACCGGAGACGCGAACAATACCGACGCCACCTTTGCCTGGGGCTGTGGCGATAGCGGCGATGGTTTCAGTGTTAGATGTAGGGTTGCTAGCGGACATGAATATCTCTGTCTAAGTGGATGCTGGCATTATAAAGAAATAAAAAAGGGGAGCTAATGCTCCCCTTATTCAAACCTTCAGCTTTCTGTTATTTAGCACCAGATTCAATCTGCTTGGTAATCACATACTGCTGGGCAATCGACAGGGTGTTGTTCACTACCCAATACAGTACCAGGCCAGCTGGGAACCACATAAACATAAAGGTAAATACAAACGGCATCATTTGCATAATACGCGCCTGGGTTGGGTCCGGAGGCGTTGGGTTCAGTTTCTGCTGAATCCACATAGTTGCGCCCATGATGATCGGCAGAATAAAGAATGGATCTTTAATCGACAGATCTTCAATCCAACCGAGGAACGGAGTATGGCGCAGCTCGACACTCTCAAGCAGTACCCAGTACAGGGCAATAAACACTGGCATCTGTACCAGGATCGGCAAACAGCCGCCGAGCGGGTTAATTTTTTCGGTTTTATAGAGCTTCATCAGCTCCTGGGACATCTTCTGGCGGTCGTCACCATAACGCTCTTTCAGGCTTTGCATCTGCGGCTGGACGCGACGCATATTTGCCATGGAACGGTAACTGGTGGCGGATAGCTGGAAGAATGCTGCCTTGATAATTATTGTCAGGGCAATAATTGACCAGCCCCAGCTACCCAGAAAACCGTGAATCCAGTGCAAGACATAGAACAGAGGTTTGGCGATCCACCACAACCAACCGTAATCAACGGTCAGATCCAGGTAGGGGGCAATCTCTTCCAGTCGATAGACATCTTTAGGTCCGGCATAGAAGGCAGATTTCAGTTCACCTTGTTGGCCTGAGGCGACTTCAACACGCGGACCAGTGAAACCCATCAGGTATAAGCCCTGAGAATTCTTGTAAATATTGAAGGTGTTGTTTTGGGATTGCTCGGGCACCCAGGCACTGAGGAAGTAGTGCTGAACCATGGCAACCCAGCCACCTTGGATACTGGTTTTGAAGCTGCCTTCATCCATATCTTCGAAGTCGAGTTTTTTGTACTTCTCTTCGGTGGTGGTCAATGCTGCGCCCAGGAATGGATTCACACCTACAGCACCACCTTTGACGATAGGTTGGTGAGCATCGCGTTTGATCTGGGCAAACAGGTTGCCTTTCCAGCTTTCGCTACTCTGGTTATCGATCAGGTAATCCACGTTGATCAGGTTGTCACCGCGAGTAAAGGTAAAGCGTTTGGTGATTTTTACATCACCCTGATCGAGGTTGAGTTCGACCACCAGCTTGTCTTCACTGTCTGCCAGTTGGTAGCTGGTTTCGCTGCTGCTAAATACCGGGCGACCAGCACTGGTATCAGTACCGTTAGGGCCAATTAAGCCGCTGCGGGCAACATAGGTTTGGGCGCTGTTCTGATTCAACAGAATAAATGGCTCTGGGTTACCGAGTTCAGCCAGGTGTTGAGGCAGGGCAACTTTAACAATGTCACCACCCTCGGTATTAATCAGCACATCCAGGGTGTCGGTTTTAACGGCAATCAGTTGAGCGCTGGCGCTAACTTCAGCTTCCTGAGGTTCGTTATCTTCTTCCGGTGCGCTGGGCAAATCATTGCCTGAGGCTGTTGCAGTTGATTCTGCCGGCACGGCAGGTGTCGTTGTGGTGGCCAGGGTAGTACTGGTATCCACCTGTGGGCGATTGCGTTCTTGGAAATCGCTCCACTCCCCAAATAATAAAATGGTGACGGCCGCTATGGCCCCCAATAAAGCTGTACGTTGCCAGTCCATCAGTGATTACTGCCGTTTTGGTAAGAATTGTTGTGGTTGTGGTCGGCCGGGGGGACTAAATCAATGCCCCCCGGATGCCAAGGGTGGCATTTTATAAGCCGCCGCAGGGTGAGATAAACCCCTTTTACAAAACCGTGTTTCTCAAAGGCTTCTTCAGAGTAGTGAGAGCAGGTGGGATAAAAGCGGCATTGATTGCCGATCCAGGGGCTGAGAAGGTAACGGTAAATATGGATAAGCTTGATCGCTATCTGTTTCACCGTGACTCTTCCTTCTTTATATAGGTATCTTTCTCGTGCTGGTGTTTGTTGGCTTTTTTGATGATGCGCTGCCACTGCTGGTTAAACAGTTTGTGCAGGGCGGCATTGTCCAACTGATCCAGCTCGCGCCGAGCCAGTACAATAGCATCGATTCCCGCTAATTTATCCTGTTGCAGGCGAAAAGTTTCGCGGGCAATACGTTTAATGCGATTGCGTTGAACAGCAAGGCGTATGTTCTTCTTGGCAATAACAAGACCTAAGCGTGGACTGTTGTTAGGTCCAGGGCTTTTACCGGGTCGGGCAAGAATCAGGATATTTTTATGGGATGCGCGAAAAGGAGCGTCATCAAAGACGCTTTGATAATCGCTGGCGTTGAGTAGGCGAAGAGTTTTACTAAATGTAAATGCCCGGCTCGGCACGCCAGCGACCTTTATCAAACAGGGAATTAAGCAGCCAGCTGCTTACGACCCTTGGCACGACGACGGGCCAAAACTTTTTGACCACCTTTGGTTGCCATACGTGAACGGAAACCGTGGGTGCGCTTGCGCTTCAGTACGCTAGGCTGAAATGTTCTTTTCATTTGAGAAACACCTGTTGAATGCTTGGATTCTGTTATTCACATGGACCTGAACTATCGTCTGGCCGTGAAAAGAGGCGGGATTTTAAAGAATCACCCCTGTAAAAGCAATGGTAAATTGGAAAATAAGGCTAATTTTTGCGCAAAAGTTTTTCTTTCTTTAGTTACTTAAGTTGCACCCAGTTTAACCCCTGTTTTTGCACAGGGTTATCCACAGGTGTGGTTAATCTTTACCCGTTAGTTGGATTTTTTTTGTGTGTATGTGAAAAAAATAATTGTATCCTAAGGTGTTGAAATTAAAGGATAAATCTGTTTTTTAGTTTGTTATTTAAGCAATCTTCAGT